>NZ_JACIDH010000002.1 GCF_014196255.1 Sphingomonas pseudosanguinis | reverse complement strand
TCGACCATGTAATGGTTGGCCATGACCAGGAAGCGCCGGTTGAAGACACGCTCCTTGCCCGTGAACACGCTCGTGACCGCCGTCTTCATGTTGTCATAGATGCCGCGCGTCGGCACACCTCCAAAGAAGGCAAACGCCCGCGCATGCGCGTCGAACAGCATCTCCTGTGTCTCGCGGGGATAGGCTCGCACATACATTGCCCGCGACGCGCATAGCCGGACATGCGCGACCTTCACCCGCATTGGCTTGCCCGAAATCTCCACGTCCTCGTGGCTCCAGTCAAACTGGTAAGCCTCGCCCGGCCGGAACAGCAGCGGGATGAACGCCGGCGCATTCATCACATCGCGACGTCGCGCCCGGCGCCAGCGGGCCGCATAACGCCGCACCGCGTCGTACGAGCCGTCGAACCCCTCGCGCAGCAGCAGGTCGTGGATGCGCGTGAGGCGCAGCTTCTCGCGCCGCGGCCGTGCCTCATCTTCCTCCAGCAACGCATCCAGTCGCGCCTGAAATGGCCCCAGCTTCGGAAGCGGCTGTACCTCCCGCCGATACCCCATGTCCGCTTCCGGCGCCCGGATCGCCTTGCGCACCACCTTGCGCGACAGGTGCAGGTCCCGCGCTATCGCCTTGATGGCCTTCCCCGACGCGTGCTCGCGCCGGATCCTCAACACCGTCTCCAATACCAGCATCCCGATCTCGCCGCCTGACACACCGCCAAGCGAACAGCCTAGACCAACGGGATGAGGGGTCCCTTTTCCACGCCGATCACCCCGCTACCGGGGTCCCTTTTCCACGCCGATCCACAGCCATGTCGCGGGCATATTTGTTCAGTACGGCAGAAGAAACGGAGCGATTTGGCGCACGGCCATCCAGCATCTTCTCGGCAATGTCCGGCGTAATCGTCACCAGCCTAACGTTTAGCTTTGTCGTTATGGTTGCCGCCGGAGCATTCGCCGGCAGGTTTTTCTCCACTTGGCTTAGTGGACCCCAGTCGAGGGATTGTACTCGCGGGAATTTCTCTCCAGCCCCGAACCGCAAAGCCTTGATGGGCTTTCCTGCCTCAAAGGCATTCCATGCCTTTACGGCGATCGCGAGCATATAGGCCTGTTTGCGAGTACCACCTTGGCTGCGCATTTGCAGCAGGACCTGCCGTAGCTGGACGACAGGGTGGTTGGGCGCCTCAATGGTCGGCTCTTGCAACTGAGTGAGAAAGAGCGTTGCTTTTACCGGGTTTATGGCGCTGGCAAGATGGTGCAGTGCAATTGCGCATCCGTGGGGCAGCAATGGTACAGCACGAAGTGCCGGCATGACGCTATCGCGAATTTGTGGCTTCTGCTCGAGTAAAGCCAAGAGCGCAGTGGGGCTGGGCGATTTGCCGCCGGAGCCATTCCCCAAGCCATAGGACCACAATATCCGTAAGGCTGCCCCAAGTGGCCGCCCATGTTGTTCCTGGCGGATGGACAGGATGTCGGCGAGCGTCCGTTTCCGTATGGCATCGATCGATTCGAACGTGTCGTTGGCAATCCCGCGGATCACCAGCGTTTCGAATGTCGCTCCGCTATCGATGCAGGCATGAAGCCGCGCTCGGCCATCAAGGAGTGAGCCATCGGTCCCGAACACGATGGGCGCGCCGTTCAACACCCATCCTCCCGCCGCCATGTCTCGTGTAAATGACTCACGCGACGACGTATCCACTTTGGCACTGCTGAACACACGTTCAAGCATTTGCTTGGCCACGTTGGGGGCGATGCGTTCGACGCTGAAGGTAGGCGTGTCCATAGGCCGATCATAGCGCTCCGCCTTTACAGAGTTGAGACTCAAAGGTGTCACACAAGCGTCAATGTCGGCGGCGCTGGGTATGCAACGTTCGTGCGGGTATGTGCATCGACGAAGCAGGTGCTTGCGGTTCTTCGCGGATCGAAGACGGCGCAATCTGTGTGACAGGGCGCGTCTACTGTCACCTATTTCGTGCAGGCCTTCCACGACGAAGGGCGCAACTGTGAAGATCCTATGCTTCGCGCATCTGCCAGCTAGAATGAGCACCATTCGGCAAGCGATTCGAGATCGATGCGCTCAGCTACGAAGCCCACTGGCACATATGACGGGCGGTCTTAAATGGCATCAACGAGGCGGCTGAAAATTACTATTGTGCCCTGGCAACCCCGCAAGCCGTCCCTCAGAGCAAGGAGCCAAGTGCCGGCGTGTTTGGTCCTAGCTGACGCGCGTTGCCTCCCACACCGTCACCCGATGATCGACTGGCCCAGCGTCATCGTCTTGCCGTTGGTCACGATCACGCGGTCGCCCAGGCGGGTCGCGGCGAACAGCTTGCGGGCGAAGCCCGTGGGAACGCCGATGCAGCCATGCGTGGCGTTGCCATATCGCACGTCGCTGGCGTGGATTGCGACGCCGTCATTGGTCAGCCGCAGCATATAGGGCATCGGCGCGTCATAGAGGTTGGAGACGTGGTCGGCGTCCTTCTGCAGGATCGGAAAGACGCCCAGCGGGGTCGGCATGTTGTCCGCGCCATAGATGATCGCGGCGGTCCCGATTTCATAGCCGTCGCGGAAGATCGACACGACCTGCGCGGCCAGATCGACGGTGATGACCACCGGGCCTTGCGGCGCCTCGCTTTCGTCCCAGACGAAATCACCGTGCCGCAGCGGCTTTTTGAGGTCGAGGATGTGGCGCACGACGAAGGGCGCCGGCGAGGGGGGGGCCGTCGGCGTCGGGGCCGGCAGCGGCGAAGGCTTCGCGGTCAGGGCTTGTGGCAGCGGTGCGCTTGCGGGGGTTGCCGGGGGATCGGCGCGGCGGATGAGCATCGCGCCACCGCCGATCGCCGTCAGCAGGATCGCACCGGCCAGGATTTGCAACGCTCGCATGGCTTGGGGCTTTAGCGGCTGCCGCTGAACGAAGCGTTAGCGGATTTCGACCGTGACATGGCCCAGCGCCGCCATGTCGGAAAGGCGGTCATGGATCACGACACTGCTGAGCGGCGCTTGGACGCCTTCGACCGCCAGCACGACGGCGTGCGCCGTGGGGCCGATCCGCCAGATATGGAAGTCGTGGATGCGCGTGTCCCCCGGGGCTTCGACACGGGCGCGGACTTCGTCCGCCAGCTTGGGGTCGGCGGCATCGAGCAGCACCGACGAGGCCTGGCGCATCAGTCCGACCGACCAGTTGGCGATCACGATCGCCCCCAGCAGGCCCACCGCCGGGTCGAGCCAGACCCAGCCCAGATAGCGCCCCGCCACCAGGGCCAGGATCGCCATGACCGAGGTCAGCGCATCGGCCAGCACATGGACATAGGCCGCGCGCATGTTCGTGTCGCCGCCATGCTGGTGATGCGCGTGATCATGATCGTGATGATGGCCATGCCCATGCGAGTGGCCATGATGATGGTGGTGATGCCCGTGATGTCCGCCGGACAGCATGAAGGCGCTGATCAGGTTGATCGCCAGCCCCAGCACCGCGACCATGATCGCATCGCCGAAGATCACCGGATGCGGATCGGCCAGCCGGGTGATCGATTCATAGGCGATGAACAGCGACACGATGCCCAGCACCACCGCCGATCCGAACCCGGCCAGTTCGCCGACCTTGCCGGTGCCCCAGCTGTAGCGCGGATTGGCGACATGGCGCTTGGCATAGGAATAGGCGACCGCCGCGATGCCCAGCGCGCCGACATGCGTCGCCATGTGGAAGCCGTCCGCCAGCAGCGCCATCGATCCGGTCCAATAGCCGGCGACGATCTCACCCACCATCATCACCGCCGACAGCCACGCCACGGCCTTGGTCCGCCGGGCATTGTCGTCATGGGCGTGGCCCAGATAATCGTGGCTGTGCGTGATCACGACGTCGTCCTCTGGCTTTGCGAAATCAACGGAAATGGCGGCGGAGCAGCTTGGCGACCTCGGCTGCGGCGGCGGTGCGCTCGGCATCCGACAGGCCGGCGGCCGCGACATGCGCGTGGAGATGATCCTCGACCAGCTCGTCCATCAACCCCGCCACCGCGCCTCGCACCGCCGCGACGAGGTGCAGCGTCTCGGCGCAGTCGGCATCGGCGGTCACCGAGCGTTCGATCGCGGCGACCTGGCCCGCGATGCGGCGGACCCGCGCGATGATCTTTTCCTTGCTGGTCGTCACATGGGCCATAATGGATAGGGGTATAGGGTATATTGGCTGATGGATCAATCGCCGGCTTGCCCGTGCCGGATCACTCCGCCAAAGCCCCGATCACGGACGGATAAACGGGAGTGCGATCATGCGGATGTGGCGGCGATGGGCGATGGCCCTGGTGGCGACATGCGGTGCCGTGCCGGTGTCGGCCGAATCGATCCTGTTCGTCGGCAACAGCTTCACCTTCGGCGCGAATTCGCCGGTCATGCGCTATCGCCCCGATGCGGTGCGCGACCTGAACAAGGAGGGGATTGGCGGCGTGCCCGCGCTGTTCAAGACCTTTGCCGAACAGGCCCGGCTGGATTGGACCGTCAGCCTGGAGACATCGCCGGGCAAGGACCTGATCTATCATTACGAGCAGAAGCGCAGCGAGATCGACCGCCGCTGGGACGTCGTGATCCTTCAGAATTACAGCACGCTCGATGCGCAGAAGCCCGGCGATCCGGTGCGGCATCTGGAGGGGGTGGGGCTGATCTCCGACCTGTTGCGGCGTGCCAATCCGCGTGTCCGGATCGAGCTGGTCACGACCTGGAGCCGCGCGGACCTGACCTATCGCACCCCCAGTCCGTGGCATGGCAAACCGATCACGGCGATGGCCGACGATCTGGCGGCGGTGAACGCCTATACGCTGCGTCGCCGGCCGGAGCTGGCAGGGGCGATTCCGGTGGGGCAGGCATGGAACCGGGCCTGGCGTGACCGGGTCGCCGATCCCAATCCGTATGACGGCATCGCGTTCGGCCAGATCGATTTGTGGACCTGGGACCAGTATCACGCCAGCGCGGCGGGCTATTATCTCGAGGCGCTGGTGGTGTTCGGCAAGGTGACGGGGTTCGACGTCCGCCGGCTTGGCGAGAATGAGCGCGCCGGCCGCGATCTGGGGCTGGAGCCGCGGACGGTCGGGCGGCTCCAGGCGATCGCCCAGGCGGAGTTGACGAACCTCAGGCCGTAACGATCGCGCCGTCGCGCACGGTGACGGGCCACGCGGTCAGCGGCTGACCCGCACAGGGACCGCCCAGGCATTGCCCGTCTTCGATAGCGAAGATCGCGCCATGCCAGGAACAGGCGATACGGTCGCCCTGCGGCGTCAGATAGGCGTCGAGCTGCTGCGCCAACGGCAGGCCCATATGCGGGCAGCGATCGACATAGCCATGAACCTGCTCACCCCGCCGCACGATGAAGCCATGGAAACGGCCCGCGCGCATCTGGATGACGAAGTTCCGCGCGGCGCCGTCCGCGATCGTCTCGAGCGGGCCTAGCCCGATCCCCGCCGGCGTGCTGGTCAGGCGTTCCTCGCTCATCCGGCATCGCCTTGGGCTTCGGGTGCGGCTTGCGGCACGCGCGCGCGCAGCCGGGCGGCGCTGGCCGTCAGCAGGGGGTAGGGGGCCAGATCGACCGCGAACCGCTCGGCATTATAGACCTGCGGCAGGATATGGCAGTCGGCCAGCGTCGGTGTGTCGCCATAGGCATAGTCGCCACCGTACCGCGCGATCAGGGTTTCGAGCGCTCCGAACCCTTCGGCGACCCATTGGCCGATCCAGCCGCGCACCGCCTCTTCGTCCGCCTCCATGTCGTGCCGGAGCCTGGTCAGGACGCGCAGATTGTTGATCGGATGGATGTCGCAGGCGACGATCGCCGCCATGGCACGCACCACGGCGCGGCCATGGGTGTCACGGGGCAGCAGCGGCGGATCGGGATAGCGTTCCTCCAGCCATTCGAGGATGGCCGGGCTTTGGATCAGCGGACCGTCTTCCGTCTCCAAGACCGGCACCAGGCCTTGCGGTTGAAGACGTCGATAGCCCTCGTCCCGCTGCGCCCCCGTCCGCAGGTCGTGGGTGATGCTGTCATAGGCCAGCCCCTTCAAATCCAGCGCCAGCCGCACGCGATAGGCGGCGCTCGACCGCCAATAGCCGTGGAGCGTCAGCGTCACGGCAGCTTGGCCTTGGGAAAGTCCTTCCACACCGCATCATAATCGAGCTGGGCATGCGCCAGCGCGTGAGCGGTCGGGCGATAGGGCCAACAGCTTTCGACCATGAAGGCCATCGTGCCCTCGATCCGGTGGGGATTGAGCGCGGCATGGCTCGCGCCCTGCCAGCTGGCGAGATCGGGGCCGTGGCCCGCCATCAGATTGTGGAGCGACAGCCCGCCGGGGCGGAAGCCCTCCGCCTTGGCGTCATAGGCGCCGGTGATCAGCCCCATCGCCTCCGACATCACGTTGCGGTGGAACCAGGGCGGGCGGAACGTGTCCTCCGCCACCATCCAGCGTGGCGGGAACAGGACCAGATCGGCGTTGGCGCGACCGGGCACGTCGCTGGGGGAGGTGAGCAGGGTGAAGATCGACGGATCGGGATGGTCGAAGCTGACCGTGTTGATCGTGTTGAAGCGCGACAGGTCGTAGCGCCATGGGGCGAGGTTGCCGTGCCATGCCACCACGTCGAGCGGGCTGTGATCCAGCGTCATCGTCCAGAGCGAGCCGAGGAATTTCTGGACGACCTGGGTCGGCTCGTCGCGATCCTCGAACCAGGCGACGGGCGTCTCGAAATCGCGGGGATTCCCTAAGCCATTGGCGCCGATCGGTCCGAGGTCCGGCAGGCGGAACAGGCTGCCATGGTTCTCCGCGACATAGCCCGCCGCTTCGCCGTCGGGCAGTTCGACGCGGAAGCGCACGCCGCGCGGGACCAGTGCGATCTGGCCCGGCGCGATGTCGATCCGGCCGAGTTCGGTCAGGATGGTCAGGCGACCCGACTGCGGCAGGAACACCAGTTCGCCGTCCGCATCGACGAACACCCGCTCCATGTTGCGATTGCAGGCATAGACATTGACCGCGACGCCCTCCAGATCGGCCGGGTCGCGGTTGACGAGCATCGTCGTCATGCCGTCGATCCAGTCGGTGCCCGGCGGCGTCATTGGCGCGGGGTCCCAGCGCAGGCGATTGGGGGGCAGGGGGGCGTCATGGGAGCCGGCTGCGAAGCGGACTGCCGCTTCGTACGGCTCATAGGGCGGATGCTCGGCCGTCGGGCGCAGGCGGTAGAGCCAGGAGCGCCGGTTTTCATGGCGCGGCGCGGTGAAAGCGGTGCCCGAGAGCTGCTCGGCATAAAGACCGTAAGCCGGCCGCTGCGGCGAGTTGCGGCCGATGGGGAGGGCGCCCGGCACCGCTTCGGTGGCGATATGGTTGCCGAAGCCGGGGATGTAGGATGTCGTCATCGCATTTCCTCTCCTCTTCTCGCCGCCATTTTCCTCCCCTGTAAGGGGGGTGGCAGGCCGAAGGCCTGACGGAGGGGTGTCCCGCTCTCGATAGGGTGACACCCCTCCACCATGCTCCGCATGGTCCCCCTCCCCTTGCAGGCGAGGAAGATGTTCGGCGCCCTCAGGCGTCTACGGTGATCACGCCGCGTCGAATCTGGTCGAGTTCAATGCTTTCGAATAACGCCTGGAAATTGCCGTTGCCGAAGCCTTCATTGCCCTTGCGCTGGATGATCTCGAAGAAGATCGGGCCGACCATATTCTCGGTGAAGATTTGCAGCAGGATGCCCTCTTCGCCGACATTGCCGTCGATCAGGATGCGGTTGCGCTTCAGCCGGTCGAGGTCCTCGCCATGGTTCGGCACGCGCTTGTCGACCAGCTCGTAATAGGTCTCGATCGTGTCCTGCAGCCGCACGCCACGCTCGCGCAGCTTTTCCACCGTCTCGTAGATATTGTCGGTGGTCAGCGCGAGGTGCTGGATGCCTTCGCCATTATATTCGCGGATGAACTCCTCGATCTGGCTCTTCTCGTCCTGACTTTCGTTCAGCGGGATGCGGATCGCCTTGTCGGGGGCGATCATCGCTTGGCTGAACAGACCGGTCGCCTTGCCCTTGATGTCGAAATACTTCTGCTCCTCGAAGCCGAACAGCTTGGAGTAGAAGCCCGACCAAGTGCGCATTTCGCCGCGCCGCACATTGTGGGTCAGGTGGTCGAGCAGGTCGAGGCCGACATTGTTCTCCGCCTCCGCCTGTTGCCAGCCTTCGATCTCGTTCCAGCCGGCGAACAGGTTGCTGCCCGCCTTGACGAGGTAGAGATAGCTACCGCCGATCCCTTCGATCGCCTTGGCGTCGGGCGTCAGGCAACCGCGCGTCGCATCGACCGGGGTGGCGCCGCCCTGAATCGCGTGATCGAACGCCTCCGCCGGATCGGCGACATAGAAGCCCATGCCGCTGGCCGAGGGGCCATGCTCGGCCCGGAAGTCGGCGGCCTGGCCCTCATCCTCGGCGTTCAGCAGCAGGGTGATGCGGCCCTGCTTGTAGCGGGTGATCGCCTTTTCGGGATGGCGATGGGTGGGGACGAAGCCCATCATGTCGAACTGGCGCGCCAGCGTCTCGGGCTCGGGGGTGGTGAACTCGCAAAAGGCGAAGCCGTCGAGGCCCAGCGGATTGTTCGGGGTGGTTGCCATGACGTCCAACTCCTGATCCAGTAACGTTGGTAACCAAATCGCAGACTGGAGAATTGGTGTCAAATGTTACGATCTCGCGAATTGCGGCTTGATGCCTTTCTTCCTTACCGTCTGTCGATCACGTCCAACCTGGTCAGCGACCATATCGCCAGTGCCTATCAGCAGCTGTTCGGCCTCACGATCCCGGAGTGGCGGCTGATCGCGATCGTCGCGGAGGAGGGTGCGGTCGCCCAGTCGGCGGTGTGCGAGCGCAGCCGCATGGACAAGGTCACGGTATCGCGCGCGGCGATCGCGATGGTCGGACGCGGCTTGATGGCACGCACCGCGCATGAGGGCGACCGGCGCTCACATCTGCTGGTGCTGACCGATGCCGGGCGAGAACTCTACGCGGATGTCTCGCCCAAGGCCTTGGAATTGGAGGGGCAATTGTTCGAAGGCTTCCGCCCCGAGGAACTGGAAGTCTTCGTCGCGATGCTGCGCCGGATCGACAGCGTCGCGCTGTCGCTGCGCGATCAGCCCAGGATCGAGCGGTAGAGCGCCAGATACTCGTCCGCCATCCGATCGACCGAGAAACGGGTCGCGGCGGCCCGACGGCAGGCGGCGCGATCGATCTCGTCGATCCGGTCAATCGCGGCGATGGCCTCATCGACATTGTCGACCAGAAAGCCGGTCACACCATCCTCGATCAGTTCGGGCATCGACCCGCGTCGAATGGCGATGACCGGCGTTCCGCACGCCATGGCCTCGACGACCGACAGTCCGAACGGCTCGTCGAAGTTGATGAGGTGGAGCAGCGCGCGGGCCTGACCCAGCGTTGCGGTCCGCGCGGCACCGCCGACGGGGCCGCGATAGACGATGCGGTCGTCATCGACATGCGGGCGGACCTCCCGCTCCCAATAGCCCTGATCCTGGACGATGCCGGCCATGACCAGGCGACGGCCGCTGGCCTTCGCCGCCGCGATCGCTTCGGCGGCACCCTTGTCGGGATGGATGCGACCGAAGAACAGAAGATCGTCGTGACCCACGGGATCGAAAGGAAAATCATCGATCGGGATGCCGTGATGGACGGTCGCGGCATAGCGGAGGCGGGGGTGACGATCCGCGTCGGAGATTGCGACATAATGCACGCGGTCCTGATAGGGCTCGTACATCGGCATGATACGCTTGGAGGAAAAGCCGTGGATCGTCGTCACCATCGGCGTATCGACCAGCCGGGAAAAGGCATGCGCCGGGAAGTCCGCCTGATTGTGGATCAGGTCGAACTCCGCCGCCCGGTCGAACACCGTGGCGAGGTGACGCATCTCCCAGACCTTGGCATCGACCGACGGGTCTTCCGAATAGGCGGCAGGCACCGGACCGGCGAGTGTGGCTTGCGTGATGCTGTCCTGCGTGGCGAACAGCGTGACGTCGACGCCACGCGCGACCAGCGCCTCGGTCAACAGACTGGTGACCAGTTCCCAGGGGCCATAGGCACGCGGCGGCGTGCGCCATGCGATCGGGGCGATCATCGCGATTTTCATGGCTTGGCGTCGACTTTCAGGATCAGCCCCTCATCGGGGCGCAGAATGGAGGGCGCGGTCTCGATCAGCGGGCCTGGCAGCGTGGAAAGGATGGGACGCGCCATCGGCAGATCGACCGGGGCGGGGCGGGCCCCCAGGTTGAGTGCAACGATGATGCGATCTCCGTCCTGTTCCCGCTCATAGGCCAGGACGTCACCCTCGGCCTCGATCAACCGGATCTTGCCGGTCGCCAGCGCCGGCGTCGAGCGCCGCAGGTTCAGGAGTGTCCGGTGCAGCGTCAGCATCGAATGGGGGTCATCGCGCTCGGCGGCGACGTTGCGCGTTTGCCAACCGTCACCAAGCGGCAACCAAGGCTCGCCTTGCGTGAAGCCCGCTTGCGCACTGTCATCCCATGGCATGGGGGTGCGCACGGGGTCCCGGCCGAGCCCGAGACCCGGCTCGCGCAATTCGCGGGGATCGCGAACGCGGTCCGGGGGGATGACGCCGTTCTCCATCCCCAGCTCGTCACCATAATACAGCGTCGGCGTCCCGCGTAGCGTGAGGAGCAGCATGGCCGCGACACGCGCCTGTGCCGCTCCGCGCTTGGTCGCGCTGCGCGGACGATCGTGATTGCCCAGCACCCAATTCGGCCAGCCGCCTTCGGGCAAGGCCGCCTCATAGTCCGTGATCATCCGTGCCAGCTCGCGCGCATGCCAGGGGGCGTCGATTAGCTGGAAATTGAAGGGCAGGTGCACACCTTCGCCCGCCAGGCCATAATAGCGCATAAGACGCTCGACCGGCAGGTAAATCTCTCCGATCAGAACGCGCTGGTCACCCTCTCGGCCAAAGGCATCGGCAATGGCCCGCATGTCGGCCGCAATGTCATGCACCTCGGGCTGGTCGGTCGAATGGAGCTGGAAGACCCGGTGCATCTCGCCGGTGGCGGGGTCCCAATCGGGGTTCAGCGGATTGTCGGGGAAATCGGCGTGCTTGACGATGTGCCACAACACATCGATCCGAAACCCATCGACTCCGCGCGCGAGCCAGAAGCGCAGGACGTCGAGCATCGCCGCCCGCACCTCCGGATTGCGCCAGTTGAGATCGGGCTGCTCCTTCAGGAAGGCATGGGAATAATATTGGCCGCTTGCCGCGTCATAGGTCCAGGCCAGCCCGCCAAAGTCGCTGATCCAGTTGTTGGGCGGTCCGCCATCCGCCGCGGGGTCGCGCCAGATATACCAGTCGCGCTTCGGATTGTCGCGCGACGACCGGCTTTCGACAAACCAGGGATGCTGGTCCGAGCTGTGATTGGGCACGAAGTCGAGGAGCAGCTTCAACCCGCGCGCATGCGCCGACGCGAGGAGGGAGTCGAAATCGGCCAGCGTTCCGAACCGAGGATCGATGCCGCAATAATCCGCCACATCATAACCAAAATCGGCCATAGGTGAAGGAAAAATGGGCGATAACCAGATGGCATCGATGCCCAGATCGACGAGATAGTCGAGACGTGCCTCGATCCCGCGCAGATCGCCTATGCCGTCGCCATCGCTATCCTGAAACGACCACGGATAGATATGATAGAGGACGGCCGATTGCCACCAGGGCCTGACGCTCACCGAAAGCGCTCCTTGGCGATGCGGGTCATGCGACAGGCCAGATCGGCCTCGCCGCTGGCGACCAGATAATGGTCACCCTGATCGACGATGCCGGTCGAGAAGACCACGGGGGTCGGCAGATACATTTGATGCGCGATCGGTGCAGTAAGCGACGGATCGGCCTCCAATATCGCGGCGTCGTCCTCAATGCGAAGGATCTTGGTCGGGTCCTTCGCATCGAACAGCGCCCAGAAACTGCGATAGATGCCCACGGCGTCGCGCCGTTCGACCCCGTGATAGAGGGTCAGCCAGCCTTGGTCCGTCAGGATCGGCGGCGTGCCGCCCCCGACCTTCATCGCCGAGGTCGATGCTTTGCGCGCGCGGATGCCGGGCGCTTCCAACGGTTTCCAGTGCAGGCTATCGGGCGAGGTCGCGAAATTGATCGAGGGGCCGCCGACAAAGGGGCTATTGGACGGATAGGCGAAATAGACCTCGCCCAAGGGCCGGGTCAGCGCCATGAAGCGCCCGTCGACCAGCCCCTCGAAGAACAGCATGTCCTTGTTCTGATGGTCGAGGATGATCCCGGCGAGCCGATAGTCGAGGCCATTGTCCGAGATGTGCAGCGTGGTGGAGTGCCGCTCGGCCGATACGGAACAGGTCGTCATGTACCAGCGGTCGCCGATCCGGCTGATCCGTGCGTCCTCGACACCGTAATCCTGCCAGCTGGCCGCCGGCTCGATCGCCTTGTCGTAATACACCGCGACGATCTTTGCGCCATCGGGGGAGAGTTCGACCGGCAAAAGCCAGGACAGCGAGGTGAGGGCGAGGATACGATGCGCCGCGCCCCGAATGGCGAACTGGCGAGGATCGGTCATGTCGACCTGATCGACCGGATAGCGGTCGAGGACATAGGTCCCGTCCTCCCACCGGATCGCGCGGACATGATCCCCATCGATGGGCTGCGACAGCGCTTCGGCGACGCGGACCATCAGCAACAGATTGCCGCTGGGCAGTCGGGTCATGCCGGGATTGAAGGCGCCGAGGACGAATGTGGGTTCGGCGATACCCCGGCGCAGCGGCGATCGGGTGAGATCGACATCGTCGGGGCGGAAGATCAGCTGGTCATCGGACATCGCCACGCCAACGTCTGCTCTCCCGTCCCGTTCCGCCTCACCGTGCGGTGGCGACCTTCAGGAAGACGGACCAGCGATGCTCGAAGAAACTGTCGGCGTCTAATCCGCCAAAGGGGTCGGGCAGATCGAACTGCAACCGGCGGCTGGGACCATCGAGCATGTCGGCGAGGAGATTGAACAGGCTCTGCGCCGGTTCGTCGCCGCGCAGCTCGCCCGCATTCTGCGCCGCGCGGACGCAGGCGACGATCGGATCGCACAATACCCGGTCCCACGTCGCGAATCGCTGGCGGAGTTCTTCGGAGAAAACGGACTCGGATGTCATGAACGCCATGAATCGGACCGAATCGGGCTCGACGCAGAACAGGAAAAAGCGGCGGGCGGCAAAACGGAGTCTTTCCAACGGGCTGTGCCCCGTGCCGTCCTCATCCATCGCCTGGCGCAGGCGATCGAGGTCGCGGGTGACGACCGCGTCCAGCAGGGCCATCTTGCCGGTGTAGCGGCGATAGATGGTATGCTTGCTAACCCCTACAGATAGCGCCAATTCCTCCATCGAGGTGCCCTCGATGCCGCGCCGGCAAAAGGCTTCGCGCGCACCCGATAGAATGATGTCGTCAATATGTTGCGCCTGCTCCCGCGTGGGACGCCCTGCGCTTCTCTTGATGGTCGCCATGCGTCCCCTTTGCGGCCTGTAAGGCAGGAGGTCAAATTTAATTGCACCAGCGCGTTGCTTTTCTGCGGGTGCGAGGTAGAGGGGAAACTCAATGACTCAAACGTCATGTGGTTCAGGGAGTTTCTCGGCGTGGCCAAATTTTTCGTTCCTGGGTCGTCGCTCGCGATGGCGCTCGCACTGGCGGCGTGCGGACAGGGCAATGAGCAGCAGCAACAGGCCGCCCCGCCGCCGCCCGTGGTGACGGCCATCACGGTGCAGGGTGCCGCGGTGCCCAACATCATCGAGTTGCCCGGCCGGATCGAGGCGATCCGCACCGCCGAGGTGCGCGCCCGGACCGACGGCATCGTCGAGGCGCGCCTGTACCGCGAAGGCACCGACGTCGCCGAGGGGCAGCCGCTGTTCCGCATCGACCAGCGCGACTATCGCGCGCAGGTCCAGCAGGCCCAGGCCGCGCTGGCCCGGGCCCAGGCGGCACGGGTGAATGCGGCCTCGATCGTGCGCCGTTACCAGCCGCTGGTGTCCGAACGCGCGGTCAGCGCGCAGGAGTTCGACGCGGCCCAGGCGACGCTGCGCCAGGCGGATGCGAGCGTGGCCGACGCGCGCGCCGCGCTGTCGCGGGCGCAGTTGCAGCTGAGCTATACCATCGTCCGCGCGCCGATCGCCGGCCGTGTCGGCCGCGCGCAGGTGACCGAGGGCGCGCTGGTCAGCGCGACTCAGGCGACGCCGCTGACCCAGGTCGACCAGATGTCGCCCATCTACGCCGTCTTCACCCAGTCCAATGCGGCGCTCAGCGAACTGATCAACCAGGCGCGCTCGGGCGGTCTGGCGCTGCCCAACCTGTCGCAGATCACCGTGCGGCTGACGCTGGAAGACGGGACCGAATATGGGCCGACCGGGCAGATCGATTTCGCCGGCCAGACGGTCGATCCGACGACGGGCAGCCAGCAGCTTCGCGCGCGCTTCCCGAACGCCAATCGCGCGCTGTTGCCGGGCCAGTTCGTCCGCGCGCATGTGACGGCGGGCACCATCCGCAACGGCATCTCGGTGCCGCAGCGCGCGGTCCAGCTGAGCAATCAGGCCGCCTCGGTGATGGTCGTCGATGGATCGGGCACGGTCCAGGCGCGGCCGATCACGCTGGGCGGACAGGTTGGCAGCAACTGGGTCGTCCTGTCGGGGCTGAAGCCCGGCGAGAAGGTCGTGACCGAGGGTTGGCAGAAGGTGCAGCCGGGCCAAAAGGTCCGCGTGCAGGCGCCGAACCAGGGCGGCGCACCCGCCAATGGGCAACAGGCGCAGGGCCAGCCGGGCGGACAGCCCGCCGCTGGTCGCTGATCGCCGGGGAACGCATCACATGAACCGCTTCTTCGTCTATCACCCGGTCTTCGCCTGGGTGATCGCGCTCTTCATCGCCCTGTTCGGCGTGATCGCGCTCCGCCTGCTGCCGATCGAGAGCTATCCCTCGGTCGCGCCGCCCTCGCTGAACCTCGCGATCAGCTATAATGGCGCCGATGCCGAGGTGATGGACCGTTCGGTGACCGCGGTCATCGAGAAGGAACTGAACGGCGTCGACAATTTCCTCTACATGGCGTCGACCAGCCGCTCGAACGGCACCGCGCAGATCACCGTCACCTTCAAGCCCGGCACCGATCTGGATGTCGCGCGTACCCAGATCCAGGATCGCCTCAGCCGCGCCGAACCGCGCCTGCCGCAGGAGGTCCGCGCGCTCGGCATCCAGGTGACCGAAGGCTCGGCGGGCTTCCTCGAAGTCATCACGCTCAGCTCGAAGACCGGCAAGACCAGTCCGGTCGAGATGGGCAACTTCGCCGAGAACAACATCCGCAACGAACTGCGCCGTATCGATGGCGTCGGCGACGTGCAGCTGTTCGGCTCGCCCTATGCCATGCGCATCTGGCTCGATCCGCAGAAGCTGGCGGGGTACAGCCTGTCCGCCTCGGAAGCGCTCGCCGCCGTGCAGGAGCAGAACAGCCAGGTGGCCGGTGGCTCAATCGGCGCACAGCCGTTGACCCGCACCGCCGAGTTCACCGCGCAGATCATCACCCAGAACCGCTTCGCCACGCCCGAACAGTTCCGCCAGATCATCATCCGCGCCAATCCCGACGGCTCGGCGATCCGACTGGGCGATGTCGCGCGGGTCGAGCTGGGCAAGGACAATTACGGCTTCCGCCTGACCCTGAACGGCAAGGAGACCGTGGGTCTGGCCGTTCAGCTGGCGAGCGGCGCGAACGCGCTGGCGACGGCGGACGCCGTGTCGGCACGGATGAAGGCGCTGGAGTCGAGCTTCCCGGCCGATGTGACCTGGAGCGTGCCGTTCACCACGACGCCGTTTATCACCGCCTCGGTCGACAGCGTGATCCACACGCTGGTCGAGGCGATGATCCTGGTCTTCCTGGTGATGTTCCTGTTCCTCCAGAACTGGCGCGCCACGCTGATCCCCGCGATCGTCGTGCCGATCGCCTTGGGGGGCGCTTGTATCGGCCTGCTGGCCTTCGGCTTCTCGATCAACACGCTGTCGCTGTTCGGCATGGTGGTGGCGATCGGCATCCTGGTCGACGACGCGATCGTCGTCGTCGAGAATGTCGAGCGCATCATGTCGGAGGAGGGGCTCAGCCCCCGCCGCGCGACCGTGAAGGCGATGGGGCAGATCACCGGCGCGATCATCGGCATCACGCTGGTGCTGGTCGCGGTGTTCATCCCGATGGCCTTCTTCCCCGGCTCCACGGGGGGCATCTATCGCCAGTTCTCGGTGACGCTGGCCGTGTCGATCTTCTTCTCGGCGCTGCTCGCCCTGACGCTGACGCCGGCGCTGTGCGCCACGCTGTTGAAGCAGGAGGACGCGCATCTGGAGGACCGGCCCGAGCCGAAGCCCGGCGTGCGCGGCCTGCCGCAGCGTTTCTTCAACTGGTTCAACGACAAGTTCGGCCGGGGGACGGAGAAATATACTGGCGGCGTGAAGCGGATGATGTCGCGGCCGGTACGCTGGCTGGCGGTGTTCGCCGTCGTCGTCGTCATCACCGGGTTGCTGTTCACCCGCGTGCCCGGCGGCTTCCTGCCGACCGAGGACCAGGGCTATATCTTCGTGTCCTACGACGCCGCCCCCGGCGCGACGCTGGAGCGGACGGGCGAGGCGATCACCAAGGTCGAAAAGTTCCTCCACGCCCAGCCGCAGGTGTCCGACATCGTGTCGGTCGCGGGCTTCAACTTCTTCGGCCAGGGTCAGGCGGCGGGTATCTCGTTCGTCAACCTGAAGCCGTGGGAGGAGCGCAAGGGCGTCGAGAACAATTCGACCACGCTGGTCGGCAAGACGATGGGCTTCGTCCAGTCGATCCCGGAGGCGACCATCTTCGCGCTCGACCCGCCGCCGATCCAGGCGCTGGGCAACGCGACCGGCTTCTCGATGAAGATCGAGGATCGCTCAGGGCTGGGTGCCGCCGCGCTGCAACAGGCGCAGGGTGCGATCCTGGCCAAGGCCTCGCAGAACAAGGCACTGATGGGCGTTCGCCCCGAAGGTCTGGGACCGGCGCCGCAGCTCTATGTCGATATCGACCGCATCCAGGCGCGGGCGCTGGGCCTCCAGATCGCCGATGTGAACCAGACGCTGTCGATCGCCTTCGGCTCGGCTTATGCCAACGACTTCGTCCGCGAAGGCAATGTGTTGCGCGTCTATCTTCAGGCCGATGCGCCGCAGCGCATGTCGCCCGAGGACGTGCTGGGGCTGCGCGTGCGCAACCAGCAGGGCAATATGGTGCCCTTCTCGGCCTTCACGAAGGTGCGCTGGCAGAACGGGCCGCAGCAGCTGGAGCGCTATAACGGCTATCCGTCGCTGACCGTCTCGGGCATGGCCGCGCCCGGCCAGTCGACCGGCACCGCGCTGATCGAGATGGAGAAGATCGCCCGTGAGGTGATGCCGGCGGGCATGAGCTTCGAATGGACCGGCACCGCGTTCGAGGAGAAGCAGGCGGGTGGCCAGATCGGGCTTTTGCTTGGCCTGTCGCTGATCGTCGTCTTCCTGTTGCTGGCCGCGCTCTACGAAAGCTGGGCGATCCCGCTGGCGGTGTTGCTGGTGGTGCCGTTCGGCGTGCTCGGCGCGGTGTTGCTGACCATCCTGCGCGGCTTCTCGCAGGACGTGTATTTCAACGTCGGATTGATCACCATCATCGGTCTGGCGGCGAAGAACGCGATCCTGATCGTCGAGTTCGCGATCGAGGACCAGCAGGCCGGCCGCACGCCGTTCGAGGCGACGGTCGAGGCGGCACGGCAGCGTCTGCGCCCGATCCTGATGACCAGCCTAGCCTTCATCCTGGGCATGGTGCCGCTGTTCATCGCCAGCGGTGCGGGCGCGGCGAGCCGTCGTGCGGTGGGTACGGGCGTGATGGGCGGCATGATCGCCGCCACTGCGTTCGGCATCTTCTTCACCCCGGTCTTCTATATCGCCGCCAAGAAGTGGCTGGCGCGCGAGAACAATCATGCGGCCGAGGATGCCGAGGAGGAAGCGCGTGAACGTGAGGCGGGCGATGCCCATCACCGAACCGACGATGCGGAGGGCCCGGCCCATGCGTAAAGCCTTCTCCCGTGCCGCTGCCATGCTGGCGCTGACCAGCGCGCTGACCGCCTGCAATCTGGCGCCGCAATATCGCCAGCCGATCGCCCCCGTCTCCGCCACCTATCCTGACGCAGGGGCTGGCACGCGGACGGCGGCGGAGATCGGATGGCGGGAGTTCTTCGCCGACGAACAGCTCAAGGCCTATATCGCGGCGGCACTGGCCAATAACCGCGATCTGGCCCAGGCGGTGGCGCGCGTCGCGCAGGCGCGGGCGCAGTATCGCATCCAGGATGCGCAGCGGCTGCCGCCGCTCGACCTGTCGGCCAGCGCCGCTCGGACGCGGATTCCGCTCAATTCGCTGGGCTTTGGCGATGCGTTGCCGGGTGGCGGAGACGCGCAGAACCCGACCTCGATCACCTATAACCAGTTCGCGCTGGGCGCGCGGGTGTCGGCGTTCGAGCTCGATTTCTGGGGCCGGGTGCGCAATCTTGCCGAGGCGCAGCGACGGCAATATCTGGCGACCGTGGAGGCCGAGCGCGCCTTCCGCCTGTCGCTGGTCGGGCAGGTCGCGGCGACCTACCTTCAGATTCGCGCCGCCGAGGAACAAATTGCGCTGGCCGAGCGCACCGTCACCAGCCGCCGCGAGGGGCTGGGCATCGCCAAGCGGCGGATGGATGCGGGCGTCACCTCCAGCGTCGATTACGATCAGGCGGTGGCGCTGCTGACCCAGGCGGAGACGCAGCTGGCCGAGCTGCGCCGCACGGTGGCGCAGTCGCAGAATTTGCTGACCGTGCTGGTCGGCGGGCCGATCACGGGGCCGCTTCCGGCCGGGCGTCGGCTTGGCGACCAGAACCAGTTCGCCGCCATTGAGCCCGGACTGCCCTCCGCGCTTTTGGTCAACCGGCCGGACGTGCTGCAGGCCGAGCAGCAATTGCTGGCGGCCAACGCCAATATCGTCGCGGCGCGCGCGGCCTTCCTGCCCAGCATCTCGCTGACGGGTCTGGCGGGCTTCGTCTCGCCCGCGCTGAGCAGCCTGATCGACGACAATTCGCGGCAATATCAGGTGCAGGGGGCGGCACTTCTGCCGATCTTCGACTGGGGGCGTCGCAAGGCGCAGCTGAACCTCAGCCGCGCGCAGGCCGACGAACTGACCGCCGCCTATCAGCGAACGGTGCAAGGTGCCTTCCGCGAAGTGGCCGATGCGCTCGTCGCCCGCCGTCGCTTCGCCGAGCAGATCGAGGCGCAGACCCGCGCGGTCGATGCGCAGCGCCGGCTCGCCCGTACCGCGCGACTCCGCTATAATAACGGCATCGCCATCTATCTCGAAGTGCTCGATGCCGAGCGGAACCTGTTTTCCGCCGAGCAGCAGTTGCTGACCCTGCGCAGCTCGGCGCTTCAGAATGACGTCACCCTCTATGTCGCGCTGGGCGGTGGCCTGCGCGAGACCGGAGCGGCGTCGACGGTTCCCGCGAGCGGCTAATCCCCCAAGCCCGGTCGCCGCGGTCGAGCGAGGGGCGCATGGGTTCTCCCCCCGTGCGCCCCTTTGCTTTGTCGGGCGTAGCGCCTAACCGACATCGGATGGAACAGGAGGGCGCAATGACGGGCTGGACGATCGGGATCATCGGTGGCTCGGGCCTGTATGCGATAGACGCGCTCCACGACGTCGAGACACTGGTGCTCGACACGCCCTGGGGGGCGCCCTCCGATACGCTGGTGCGGGGGCGCATCGGCGGGGTGCGCTTCGTGTTCCTGCCGCGTCATGGTCGTGGGCATCGCCTGTCGCCGACCGAGGTCAATGCGCGCGCCAACATCCATGCGTTGAAGCTGGCAGGCTGCACCGATGTGCTCGCCATCTCGGCGATCGGGTCGTTGCGCGAGGAGCTGCCGCCGGGCCATTTCGTCGCGGTCGACCAGTTCATCGACCGGACGGTGCACCGCGACACCAGCTTTTTCGGGGGTGGCCTGGTCGCGCATGTCTCCATGGCCGATCCGGTCTGCCCGCGCCTGTCGGTGTTCGCGGCCGAGGCGGCGGAGCGGGCGGGGGCCTCGGTCGCTCGAGGTGGCACCTATCTGGCGATGGAGGGGCCGCAATTCTCGACCCGTGCGGAGAGCCACCTCTATCGTCAATGGGGCGCGGACGTGATCGGCATGACCGCGATGCCCGAGGCCAAGCTCGCGCGGGAGGCGGAGCTTCCCTATGCGCTGATCGGCATGGTCACCGATTACGACTGCTGGCGCGAGGACGAGGCGCATGTCGAGGTCGATGCCGTGCTGGCGCAACTGGCGAGCAATGCAGCGACCGCACGCGGGCTGGTGAACCAGTTGGCGGCCTTGCTGCCGGCGGAGCGGACCGCCTCACCGATCGACACGGTTCTCGATCAGGCGTTGATCACCCATATCGCCCATGTGGATCGGGCCAAGGCGGAAAGCCTCGGCCCGATCGTGTCGCGCGTGCTGGGCGCGCGGGGTTTCTAAAGGTCAGTCCTCGACGATCTGGCTGTTCTTGGCGGTGTCGCGCATGCGCAGATACACGATCAGCGAGATGCCGATCATCGCGGTGACATACCAATAAAAGCCCTGCTCGAACCCGGCGCGCTTGAACAGCAGCGCGACCGACTCCGCCGTGCCGCCGAAGATGGTGTTGGCCAGCGCATAGGGCAGGGCGACGCCCAGCGCGCGGATATGCGCGGGGAACAGCTCGGCCTTCACGACCGCGTTGATCGAGGTGTAGCCGGTCACGATGATCAGCGCGGCCATGACCAGCGCCCCCGCCACCATCGGATCGCGCGTCGTCTCCAGCGTTGAGAAGATCGGATAGGTGAACAGCACGCCGGCGATGCCGAACGCCACCATCAACGGCTTGCGCCCGATCCGGTCGGACAGCCCGCCCGCTACCGGTTGCAGCAGCATGAAGACGAACAGGGTGACGGCGTTGATCTGGCTGGCGACCTCGCGGCTGAAGCCGCTCGTGTTGACCAGGAACTTCTGCATGTAGATCGAATAGGCGTAGAAGGCGAGCGTGCCGCCGGCGGTCAGCAGCATGACCGTCATCGTCTCGCGCGGATGCTTGGTGAACAACTGGATCAGCCCTGATCGCGGCGCGCCGTCCTTCTTGGTGTTCTCGAAGCTCTTGGTCTCGGCCAGACCGCGCCGGATATAGAAGACGACGACCGCCAGCACCGCACCCAGCGCGAACGGGATGCGCCAGCCCCATTCGTCGAGCGCCGCTTCGCTCATGGTCGTCTGCAGGATCAGCAACACGCAGATGGCGAGCAGCTGGCCCGAGATCAGCGTGACATATTGGAAGGACGAAAAGAATCCGCGCCGGTCCTTGCCCGCCATCTCGGACAGATAGGTCGCGCTGGCGCCGTATTCGCCGCCGACCGACAGACCCTGCATCAGGCGGGCGATGACCAGCAGGGCGGGGGCGGCCAGCCCGATCGTCGCATAGCCCGGCGTGATCGCGATGATCAGCGAGCCGGCGCACATCAGCGTCACCGACAGCGTCAGGCCCGCCTTGCGCCCCTTGCGATCGGCATAGATGCCCATGATCCACGCACCGATCGGCCGCATGATGAATCCGACCGCGAAGACCGCCGCCGCGCTCAGCAACTGGGCGGTGCGGTTCTCCGACGGGAAGAAATGCGGTGCGAAATAGAGGGTGAAGGCGGAGTAGACATACCAATCGAACCATTCGACGAGGTTGCCGGTCGATCCGCCGATGATGGATTTCAGGCGGTGGCGTGCCGGATCGGCGATGGCATCGGACATATCTACTCCCCTTGGTCGTTTCTGTTAGAAGCGGAAGCTAAGCCATCCGGCCCAGAAATCCGAGCTTTTCAGATTGGCCCGCTTCAGCACGGTATCGGCCTGGAAATGCTCGTAGCGGCCGGTGAAGGACAGGCGCGGCGTGATGGTCTAGACCGCCTGGAGGCGCGCGACCTCGGCCACCTTCTTGCCCCGGACATTCTGCGTGCCCGCCCAGGCAACACCGCTGGCACGGTAGACCGCGTCGAACTCGTCGGGCCGCCAGGCGAAACCATATTCCGCCGCCACGCGCACGCCCTTGATCGGCGTGAAGGTGAAGTTCGGGGCGGTGTAGAGCAGGTTGGTCGGCGTCAGGAACAGGCCATAGCTGTAATAGATGTTGTTCCCGAACAGACCGTTGGTGGTGTTCAGCGGGCCGGCGCGGTCATAAGCGCCACCACCCGAGCCATAGTCGAAGTGGATGCCGACGCGCGGCGAATCCGGCTTCTTGCCCAGGCGATAGGTCTGCGCGATGAAGGCCTGCCATGCCGAGATCGGACGGTTGACGAAGGTCCCGCGCTGGTTGTTGACCGTCCAGTCGATATTGACCGGGCCCGCGTCACCATAAGCGTGCAGACCCAGGAAATAGCGTTCTTCCAGCCCGGTCGTCGGACCCCAGACGGCGCGGCGGTTGCGCAGCCGCCAGATGAATGGATCGAGATACAGCTTCGAGCCGCCGAACAGCTTGGGCGACAGACGGAAACCGAAGGTCGCGCCCGAGAAGCGGACGTCGGGATTGGTCTTGTCGTCGCTGATGCCCTCATAGCCGTAATTGACATAGTTCAGGTCGAACACGTCGACCCGGGCGTTGGTCCCGCGTGCATAGGCCCGGACGCCGTCGAGGACGAAGTACAGCGTGTTGTTGTCGCGACCGACAGTCAGCAGCTGCGGCCCGTCAAAGAACTCCTGACGACCGGCGCGCACGCCGACGTCGAGGCCCAGCGCCTTGCCCTTCACCTCGGCGAACAGCTGCTGCACCGCCAGCTTGTTGCGCAGATTGGCGTTGGGCGTACCCAGGTTGATGCCCTGCAACTCCGCGCGGCCCAGTTCGCCGAAGACGCGGAAATGATCGCCCAGATGGACGTCGGCGCCGCCGACGATGCGGGCGATGTCCTGACGCTGCTGCTGGACTTCGCGCAGATTGGGGTTGGTGGTCAGGTTCATGCGCGTGCGCAACTCGCCCGAGAAGGTGACGTAGGACTTGCCGTCCTCGGTCAGCTTCACGCACTTCAGCGCGTCGATCGGATCGTCGCGCTTGGCGGGGTCGCACAGCTTGCGCCAATCCTCGGCCCAGCGCGACTGGTTATAGCCGCCCACCGTGTTGCCGTCGCCGGCCGCCGATGTCGGATAGGCGGTGCTGGCGGGGCTGGCCGGTTCGGCCGCGGCCTTGGGCGTCACGCTCTGCGCGCCGGCCATGCTTGGGGCCAACCCAGCCACCACCAGGGCGGCCGAGCCGGCGAGCCAAACGAATTTCATGATGATAGTCCCCTCAATCGTACCGGTCTGTCGTGACGCCGGCTTCACTAACGCGGCAAGGTTAAAGAAAAAACCGGCCAGTGGGACTGGCCGGATCTTTCGCTTGGATCAGGCGATGGCGGGCTGCGCGGCCGGCAGGGCCGGCTTGCTGTTGAGCGCCGCATCCAGCGCATACTTGTCCAGTGCACCTTCCCAGCGGGCGACGACGACCGTGGCGACGGCGTTGCCGATGAAGTTGGTCAGGCTGCGGCATTCCGACATGAAGCGGTCGACACCGAGGATCAGCGCCATGCCGGCGACCGGCACGTCGGGCACGATCGACAGGGTTGCGGCCAGGGTGATGAAGCCCGCACCGGTGACGCCCGCCGCACCCTTGGAGCTAAGCATCGCGACGAGGAGCAGCGCCAGCTGCTGACCCAGCGACAGGTCGACGCCGCAGGCCTGGGCGATGAACAGCGCGGCCAGCGTCATGTAGATGTTGGTGCCGTCCAGGTTGAACGAATAGCCGGTGGGCACGACCAGACCGACGACCGACTTCTCGCAACCGGCCTTTTCCATCTTCACGAGAAGGTTGGGCAGCGCGGCCTCCGACGAGGAAGTGCCGAGTACGAGCAGCAGTTCCGCCTTCAGGTAGCGGATCAGCTTCAGGACCGAGAAGCCGTTGGCGCGGGCGATGGTGCCCAGCACGACGACGACGAACAGGATCGAGGTGAGATAGAAGGTCGCAACCAGCGCGCCCAGGTTGACGAGGCTGCCGACGCCATACTTGCCGATGGTGAAGGCGATCGCGCCGAAGGCACCGATCGGCGCGGCCCGCATCAGGATGCCGACCATGCGGAAGACGACGACGCTGATCCGCTCCAGGAAGATCAGCAGTGGGCGGGCGGGCTCGCCGACCAGTGCCATCGAGATGCCGAACAGGATGGCGACCATCAGCACCTGCAGGATGTTGCCCTGCGTGAACGCGCTGATCAGTGTGTCGGGGATGATGCCGAGCAGGAAGCCGGTGACCGTGGTATCATGCGCCTTGGCGGTATATTCGGCGATCGACCCGACCTTCAGCGTCGACGGATCGATATTCATGCCCGCGCCCGGCTGGACGACATTGGCGACGACCAGACCGACGACCAGCGCGAAGGTCGATACGGTGATGAAATAGAAGAACGCCTTGCCCGCGACCCGGCCCACCGAGCCGAGTTCGCGCATGCCGGCGATGCCGGTGACGACGGTCAGGAAGATGACCGGTGCGATGATCATCTTCACGAGCTTGATAAAGGCATCGCCGATCGGCTTCAGCGATTCGCCGAAGCTCGGCCAGACATGGCCGATGATCGCGCCGAGCGCGATCGCGACCAGAACCTGAACATAAAGATGGGACCAGACCCGAGCGCGCTTGGGCGCTTCGGCGACAGCGTAATCTTGGGCAATCACGGCTTTCATCATCCTCTACAAAAGAGTCGGACGCGGTAGGCCGCGTTCCGGGTTGCCCACAGTGTGCGGGATCGCAAACAGGATTCAAAATCACGAGATAAACGATGTAAGTATCTGTAAAATGATGATAATATCGCCGAAAGTCATTGCGACCGGGCGAAATTCCGCATGGTGCGACGGCCCGGCTTGCGATATTCCGCACATATGCGCCGCCTTCTCGCCCCGCTTCGCCCCTATCGGCGTCATGCGATCCCGCTGATCGGCGTTCTGCTGCTCACCTTGGCCGCGGCCGTCATGCTGCACATCTATGCGCATCGGCAGGCGGTCGCGGGACTGCGCGCGGATGCCACCCGGATCGCGCGCCAGCAGGAACGGCTGCTCAACAGCGAGTTGCAGCGTTTTCGCCTGCTGCCCATCGTGCTGGTCGAATATCCCGATTTGGGCGACGCGCTGCGCAATGGCTCGCGACAGGCGGCCGACCGCTTGAACGAGAAGCTGCGCGGCCTAGCCGAGCGGACGGGCGCGCCGGTCATCTACGCGATCGATCGGCAGGGGCGCACCGTCTCGGCCTCCAATGCCGGGCAGCCGGACAGCTTCGTCGGGCGCAATTATGCCTTCCGCCCCTATTTCCGGCAGGCGCTGACCCAGGGGACGTCGGAATATTTCGCGCTGGGCAATACCAGCCACCGCGCCGGCCTGTTCCTGGCGCGCCGGATCGGTCCAGCGAACGCGCCCGACGGGGTCGTGGTGGTCAAGGTGGAGTTCCGCCGGATCGCTCAGGCCTGGGCCAGCGATCCGGGGCAGACATTGCTGACCGACAATCATGGCGTGGTCGTCGTCACCTCAGACCCGCGCGCGCTGTTCACCACCATGCAGGCGCTGACACCCCGCGCACGCGGCGAAATCGAACAGGCGCAGCAGTTCGGCGGGGTCCGCCTGCGCCCGGCCCCCTATCGATTGGAGCCGGGCGGCTGGGCGACGGATGACGAGGGTAATCGCCATGTCGTGGCGCGGGTGGCGGTGCCGTTGCCCGGATGGCGGCTGATTCACCTGCTGCCGTCGCGTCCGGCCTTTCGCGCGGCCGACAGTTGGGTCCGCTCGGCCACCGCGCTGATCGGCGTCGGCCTGCTCGCGCTGGCGCTGCTCGCGATCTGGCGGCGCACCCGGGCGGAGCGGGTGGTGCAGGCGCGCGAGGCGCTGGAGGCGGAGGTCGCACGACGGACGGCGGAGCTGCGCGCGACCAACGATCGGCTGACCATCGAGATCGCCGAGCGCGTTCGTGCCGATCAGCGTTTCCGTGCCGCGCGCGAGGAGCTGGCGCAGGCCAATCGGCTGGGATCGCTGGGCTCGATCACCGCCGGCGTCGCGCATGAGATCAACCAGCCGGTGGCGGCGATCCGCACGCTGGCGGAAAATGCCCGCACCTTCCTGACCCGCGCCGCGCCCGACAAGGCGGCGAGTAATTTGTCGACGATCGTCGAGCTGACCGAACGGATCAGCTCGATCGTCCAGGAAATGCGCCGCTTCGTCCGGCGGGGTACGCATGGCATGGGGCCGGTGGCGTTGGACGCGGTGCTCGACGGCACCATGTTGCTGATCGGTGACCGGTTTCGTAGCGCGGGCGTCGTCCTCGAACGGCCGACGGGCGGTTCGCTGCCCGTCGTGGTCGCGGGGCGCGTCCGGCTGGAGCAGGTGCTGGTCAACCTTCTCCAGAACGCGCTGGACGCCGTTGCCGATCGGCCCAGCCCGCGCGTTCGGATGTGCGTTCGCGAGGAAGGGGATAGCATCGAACTGACCGTCGAGGATAACGGACCGGGCCTCGACCCGGACATCGCGCCGGAGATTTTTACGCCCTTCGTCACCGGCAAGCCCGACGGGCTGGGGCTGGGGTTGGGCATCGCGAGGGACATCATGCGGGAGTTTGGCGGTATGTTGGACACCATTCCCTCCTCGCTGGGCGGGGCGGGCTTCATCATCCGGTTGCGCCGGGCATGAGCCAGAGCGAGGCACCCAACGACCTGCGCGTATTGCTGGTCGACGACGACACGGTGCTGCGTCAGGCGCTGGCCCAGTCCTTCGAGCTGGCCGGCATCGATGTCGAGGCACATGGCGACCCGCTGACCGCGCTGAACGCGATCACGCCCGATTTTCCGGGCATGGTGGTGTCGGACATTCGCATGCCCGGCATCGACGGGATCGAACTCGCCCGTCGGGTAGCGGCGATCGATAGCGAAATTCCGGTCATCCTGATGACCGGGCATGGCGATGTGCCGATGGCGGTCGCGGCGCTGAAACAGGGCGTGTTCGATTTCGTCGCCAAGCCCTTCGCCGCCGATCATCTGATCGCCAGTGCTGGCCGCGCGCTGGAGATGCGGCGGCTGGTCCTCGACAATCGCCGGCTGCGCCACGCGGCGGAGGAAGCGCAAGGGGCCTATCCGCTGATCGGCGAGACCCCGGTGATGATGCGGCTGCGCGAGACGGTGCGGCAGGTGGCGCAGGCGGATGTCGACGTGCTGGTCGAGGGGGAGACGGGGACCGGCAAGGAACTGGTCGCGCTGCTGCTCCACCGCTGGAGCGCGCGGCGGACACGGCCGTTCGTCGCGGTCGACTGCGCCGCCCTGCCCGAGGCGATCGCCGAGGACGAGCTGTTCGGCCATGCCCATGGCCGCACGACGGGCCGGATCGCCGCCGCCAACCGGGGCACGCTGTTCCTCGACGAGGTCGACAGCATGGCGCCCGCCCTGCAGGGCCGGATGCTGCGTGTGGTCGAGGAGCGCGAGGTGCGCGCGATCGGGTCGGAGGACCCGCAGCTGCTCGACCTGCGGATCGTGGCGGCGGCCAAGTCCGATCTGGTCCGCGCGGTCGAGGATGGACGGTTTCGTGCCGACCTGCTCTATCGCCTGGACGCCGTACGCCTGCGCGTGCCGCCGCTGCGCGAACGGCGGGCCGATGTGCCATTGCTCTTCGCACACTTCCTGCGTGAGGCGGCCGAGCGGTTCGGGCGACCAGTGCCGATGATCGACGGCCAGGTGCAGGCGCGATTGTTGTCGCACGACTGGCCGGGCAATGTCCGCGAAGTGCGCAACTATGCCAATCGCGTCGCGCTGGGGCTGGCGGGGGGCACCGTGAGCGAGGGGCAGGAGGATGGCAATTCGCTGTCGCTGCCCGAACGGGTCGAACGGTTCGAGGGGGCGACGATCCGCGCGGTGCTGGAGGAGGTGGCGGGGGACGTCCGCGCGGCGCTGGCCATCCTCGCCATCCCGCGCAAGACCTTTTACGACAAGGTCGCCCGGCATGGCATCGATCTGAACGCCTATCGGCCCAATAGAAGCTGATCCCGGCGCGCGCCGACGGCCTTGCAAAGGGGGCTGTCCCTTATCGGGGCAGGAGGGACACGGGCCGACAAGAGCCGGGGAGACGAAAAAGTTAACGGCGCGTTAAGAAATTCGCCATGAGACGCCGACTTGTCCTGACCAACGAAGCCGCCCGTCATCCCTTTCGACGGAGCCTGCCGCCGCCCCAGCTCGCCCGCAGCCGGCGCGACGACGATCAGGACCTGCGCCTGTTCGTCCTGAGCTTCACCGCCTTCTTCATCAGTATCTACACTTTCCTGCTCTGATCCGGGCCAGGTCCCGGATCAGGCGGCGTTGGGGCAGCCATCGTCGCAGGCGCGGTGCAGCCGCAGCGCCAGCCAGGCGGAGACGAGGCACATGCCCGCCACCAGGAACAGCATGTCCTGCGGCGTCACGCCCATCGCGCTGATCCCGAAGACACAAACCGATCCGATCGTCATCGCGAAGCAGTTGACGATGTTGTTCGCCGCCACGGTCCGCGCGGTCTGGTCCTTTTCCACGGTCGTCGTCAGGAACGCATAGAGCGGCACGACGAACATGCCCCCCGTCGTCGCGATGGCCAGCAAGGTCACCAGGATGCCGATGGCGCGCGGCTCGGCAAGGAAGCTCTGCCAGCTATACAGCGTGCCGGCCGGCGCGGGCGTCCAGTTCCGACAGAGGAACGAGAACAGCACCACGAACGCGCCCATCGCGATGACCGAGACGGGCGAGTAGCGCGCCGAAATCTCGCCCTTCAGCATCGTGTTGATCACCACCGATCCGATCGCGACCCCGACCGAGAAGATGGCGATGGCCAGGCTCGCGACCTCTTTGTCGGCGGTCAGCACGTTCTTCACCAATGGCGGGAAGACGATGATCAGCACCGAGCCGATCGTCCAGAAGAAGCTGATCGCGATGATCGCCAGGAACAGGCGACGGATATGGAGCGTCGCCGCGATCAGCCGCCACGAGGCGGTGAAAGGATTGTAGTTCAGCTTGAGCGGCGGGCCTTCGCGCGGGGCGGGGGGCACCATGCGGCCGGTGAACCATCCCAGCCCTGCCACGACGAGCACGCCGATCGCCGCCGCCTCGACCGGAATCCATCCCGCCGCGACCGTGCCGAGCAGGATCGCCAGATAGGTCCCCGCCTCGACCAGCCCGGTGCCGCCCAGCACGTCGCCGGGCTCCAGATGCTGGGGCAGGATGGCGTATTTGATCGGGCCGAAAAAGGTCGAATGGACACCCAGCGCCAGCACCGTACCCAGCATCAGCGCCAAGCCGGCGGTGGTATAGCCTGCCTTGGCGATCATCAGCCCGAACGCGCCGACCAGCATGATCGCGATCTCGACCGTCTTGACGATGCGAATGATGCGCGCCTTGTCATGGCTGTCCGCCAGCTGACCCGACAGCGCCGAAAGGAAGACGAAGGGCAGGATGGCCGCGCCGGTCGCGGCGGCGTTGAAATAGGACTCGGAGACCGGATCGGTGAAGATCGTGTAGGTGGCGAACAGCACCATCGACGTCTTGAACAGATTGTCGTTGAAAGCGCCGAGGAACTGGGTGGTGAACAGCGGCAGGAACCGGCGCCGCTTGAGAAGCCCGAGGGCATTGAGCATAACGAAAAATGGCCCGATCGTGGCAACAGGATGGCGACAACATAACCATGCGATGCCGCATCGCCAACCGCTTAAAGCGGTTTGTCATGGCCGGCCTTGTCGTTAGAAGGCGTTATGCTGACGCTGCCCAATCTGTTGACGCTCTCGCGTATCCTGGCCGTGCCGCTTCTGGCGGGGCTGTTATGGCGGCCCGAATGGGCGCTCGGCTATGGCATCGCTTTCGTCCTCTACTGCCTGATGGGCATCACCGATTATTTCGACGGCTATCTGGCGCGCGCCAATGGCGCGGTGTCGAAGCTGGGCATTTTTCTCGATCCCATCGCCGACAAGATTATGGTGGCCGCCGTCATCCTGGTGCTGGTCGCCGTGCAGGTGATCAGCGGCGCGAGCGTGATCGCCGGCCTGATCATCCTGCTGCGGGAGATCGCGGTATCGGGCCTTCGCGAGTTTCTGGCGCAGTTGCAGGTGTCGGTCCCCGTCTCGCGGTTGGCGAAGTGGAAGACGACGCTACAGCTGGTGGCGCTGGGCGGACTGATCCTGGGCGGGGCGCTGCCTGGTTGGCCCTGGGTGCAGACGGCGGCGCTCGCTGCGCTGTGGGCGGCGGCGGTGCTGACGCTGGTGACGGGCTGGGATTATCTGCGCGTCGGCCTCAAGCATATGGATAGCTGAATGCGTCTGACCGTCCTGTATTTCGCCTGGGTCCGAGAGCGGATCGGGCAGGCCGAGGAGGTCGTCACCGTGCCCGCCGAGGTGGCGACGGTCGCCGATCTGGTCGGCTGGCTGGCGGCGCGCGGCGGCGGCTATGCCGAGGCGATGGCCGCGCCCGAACGGTTGCGCGCCGCGATCGACCAGAACTTCGTCGGCCTCGACGCGTCGCTGGCCGGTGCGCGCGAAGTGGCGATATTTCCGCCGGTGACGGGCGGATGATCCGCGTTCACGTCTCACCCGATCCGATTGACATCGCGACCGAGATGACGCTGGCCGAGCGGCCAAAGGCCGGCGCGGTCGCCAGTTTTTGCGGGCTGGTCCGCGCGGACGATGGTGTCGACTGCCTCGAACTCGAACATTATCCCGGCGCGACCGAGGCCGCGCTGGAGCGGATCGCTGACCACGCCCTGGCCCGCTGGTCGCTGCAGGCGGCGACGATCGTCCACCGGGTCGGCCCTATGCGCCCCGGCGAGCGGATCGTCTTCGTCGCGGCCGCCGCGCCGCATCGTCGCGATGCGCTGGATGCGTGCGCTTATCTGATCGATCGGCTGAAGACCGATGCCCCGTTCTGGAAGCGTGAAACGCGGGACGGACAGGCAAGCTGGGTCGAAGCGCGTGAGAGCGATGCGGCCGCCGCCGAGCGCTGGCAGGCATGAAAAAAGGCGGGGCCGAAACCCCGCCTCCCCGATCTGACGACGGACCGTGATCAGCCGATCTTCGGCACGCTGATGCCGTTGGTCAGGTGGATCACGCCGTTGGTCGCGGGCACATCGGCCTTGTCGACATAGGCCTTCTGACCGTTCACGTCGGTCAGCATGACATTGCCGTTCGGGCCGAGCTGCGCCGTCAGCGGCTGGCCGGCCAGCGTCGTCAGCGTGGCGGTGCCGTTACCGGCGGTGATCTGCTGCTTCAGCTGGTCGGCGGTCACCTTGCCCGACACGACATGGTACTTCAGGATGGTCGCCAGCGCGGCCTTGTTCTCCGGCTTGCTCAGATTGTCGAGCGCGCCGGCCGGCATGCGGCTGAACGCCTCGTCGCTGGGGGCGAAGACGGTGAACGGACCCGGGCCGGACAGGTCCGCCGTCAGGCCGGCGGTGGTGACCAGCTTGGCGAGCGTGCTACGGTCGGGCGTCGCGGCCAGCACCTGGACGATCGTACCCGTGGCGACCGGGGCGGCCTGCGCCGGTGCAGCGGTGGCCGGGGCGGGCATGGTCTGCGCCGGGGCCGCGCCGGGGGCGGGGGCCGTCTGGGCCTGAGCGACGCCGGCCAGCATCGTGGCCGAGGCGAGAATGGCGACAGTCTTGATCATAAAAGCTTACTCCCACGATTGGCGGTGGAGCGCGAACGCTGCACACCACGCATGAAGAGACGAATGCCCGATCCGGGTGCGAAACGAGCATTCCGTGGGGAGTAACGTTCTTAATCCAGTTTTGGCACCAACACGCCGTTCACAATGTGGATCATGCCGTTCGCCTGGCGCAGATCGCCCGCCTCGATATAGCTTTTGTTGCCGCTCGCATCGGTCAGGGTGATGACCGATTGCGTCATGCTGAGCGTCAGCGGCTCGCCCTGTACGGTCATGATCGTCGCAGTGCCGCCGCCCGCCGCGATCCGCTGTTGCAGGTCGGAGACGGTGACGACGCCGGGCAGCATGTGGAAGCGCAGCAACCGGACGAGCGAGCCATGATTGGCGGGCTGGAGCAGCTGCTCCTGCACGCCGGGCGCAAGCCGCGAAAAGGCGGCGTTCGACGGCGCGAACAGCGTGTAGGGCCCGGGCCCCGCCAGGGTAGTGGCGAGCGAGGCGGCACGGATCGCGGCGACCAGCGACGACAGGGACGGTGTGGCGGCCGCGTTATCCAGGATCGTACGCGTCGGCGCCATCGGCTGGTCCGCCGTCACACCCTCATTGGTTGCCGCCGGGGCGGCGGTGGACGACGGCGTGGCGGGCACCTCCCGCGCGTCGCGCCCGCGTCCGCAGGCGCCGAGCATCACCAGCGCGGTGAGCGGCAACAGGGTCATCAGCGGCCGAATGTTCCGGGTCATGGGCCAGTCTCCTTCGAAGATGAATGACGATATCGGGTGCAAAGACGCCGCAATGCCCCGGCGGTTGCGTGTCAGGCGGCCTCCGCCAGCACCTGTGCCAGCAGGCGGAAGTCCTTTTCGCGGGGGCTGGCGCGGCGCCAGACCAGCGCGATCTTGCGGATGGCGTTCTCGGCATCCAGCGGACGCGCGGTGATATGGGTATTGTCCAGGATGCCCGAGCGCAGCGCCATTTCGGGCAACATGGTCATGCCCAGGCCATTGTCGACCATCTGCACGATCGTGTGCAGCGAGGTGCCCAGCATCGTCGCCTCGGCGCGCAATTCGGGGCGGTTGCAGGCCGCCAGCGCATGGTCCTTCAGGCAATGCCCGTCTTCCAGCAGCAGCAATCGGTTCTCGTCGATGTCCGCGGCCGGGAAGGCGGGGGGCGGGGTGTGATCCTCGTCGGTCGGGAAGGCGACGAACAACCGGTCGTCGAACAGCGGCTCGGCCGTCACTTCGCCGCACGCGAAGGGCAGCGCGAGCAGCACGCAGTCGGTGCGCCCATTGTGCAGTCGCTCGCAGGCCGGCGCGCTCGGCTCCTCGCGCAGGAACAGCTTGAGGTCGGGATAGTCGCGGCGCAGGCGCGGCAGGATGCGCGGCAGCATGAAGGGCGCGATGGTCGGGATGACCGACATGCGCATCTCGCCCGACAGCGGCCGGCCGGCAGCCCGCGCCATGTCGCCCAGTTCGTCCGCCTCGCGCAGCACCCGCCGCGCCTTGTCGGCGATCCGCTCGCCCAGCGGCGTGAAGCGCACCACCCGCCGCGTCCGCTCGACCAGGGTCACGCCGATCAGCGTTTCCAGCTCGCGCAGGCCCGCCGACAGGGTCGACTGGGTGACGAAGCAGGCATCGGCCGCACGCCCGAAATGGCCATGCTCCTGCAAGGCCACGAGATATTGAAGCTGTTTCAGTGTCGGTAGGTAGGTGGCGGCCATTGATCGTCTCAGTCGATTGCGATGTGACAAATAGCTTGTTGGATCAAAGGCGCCAGTCCCCATATCCGTCAGCGCGACGAATACAGGCGGTCCACCGCCGGCGCGTGCACAGAGGATGGCTGAAGCCGAATTTTGGGAAGAAATGGAGGCTATTGCCATGTTGACCGTTGGAGACAAGCTCCCCGCATTCACCGTTCCCGTCCAGCAGGGCACCAACGCGCTGCCCGCCGGCGAGACGATCAGCGACACCTCCTATGAGGGCAAGTGGAAGGTCCTGTTCTACTGGCCGAAGGACTTCACCTTCGTCTGCCCGACCGAGATCGTCGGCTATTCCGAGTTGAAGGGCGATTTCGAGGATCGTGACGCCGTGCTGATCGGCGCATCGACCGACACCGCCCACGTCCACCTGGCGTGGCGCAAGTCGGACCCGGATCTGGCCGCCGCCGATTTCCCCTGGATCGCAGACAATGGCCGCGTCCTGGCCGACGCGCTGGGCATCGTCGACAAGAATGAGCATGTCGCCTACCGCGCGACCTTCATCATCGATCCCGACAATGTCATCCAGCACGTCACGATCAACGGTCTGAACGTCGGTCGCAACCCGCAGGAAACCCTGCGCGTGCTCGATGCGCTGCAGACCGATGAGCTCTGCCCCTGCAACTGGAACAAGGGCGACGACGTCCTCCAGCTCGCGGCCGAGTAATCCTCGCGTCGGGGGGCGATCCCGTCCCCCGGCCCATCTTTTCGATGCCCCGGCGAGGGTTGTCGGTCGACACGACCGGCGGCCCGGACTGGGGCGTCGCGTATCTGGAGCATGAACATGTCGCTCAAGGAATTTGCCGGGCAGCTGCCCGATTTCGCCAAGGACATCCGGCTGAACGTCGGTTCGCTGCTGAACGAGGCGCTGCTGAACGATCAGCGCAAGTACGGTCTGCTGCTCACCTGCGCGCACGGCTCGGGCTACAAGCCGCTGGTCGAGGCGGCTGAGGCCGAGTGCACGCCCAAGCTGTCGCCCGAGGCGGCGACCGCCGCGCGCGCGGCGGCGGCGGTGATGGCGATGAACAATGTTTATTATCGCTTCACCCACCTGGCCGGGAACCAGGAATATCGCAACATGCCCGCCAAGCTGCGCATGAACGTGATCGGCGCGCCGGGCATCGACAAGATCGACTTCGAGCTGTTCAGCCTGGCGGTGTCGGCGATGAACGGCTGCGGCATGTGCATCGACGCGCATGAGGCGGTGCTGAAGAAGTCGGGCGTCTCGGCCGAAGTCATCCAGACCGCAGTCCGCATCGCGGCGGTGATGCAGGCGGTCGCCACCACCCACTCGGCGGTCGCCTGATCCTGCGCCGGTCGCCCCGCCATGGCGGCGGGGCGACCGGGCAAGGTCCTACTTGAACGCGTTGTAAAGGCCCCACAGGCTGGTCAGGGTCACGATGATCCCGACCATCAGCAGCAGCCGCTGCGGCGGTATCCGCTTGGCGAGCATCGCGCCGAACGGGGCCGCAAGCACGCCACCGATCAGCAGGCCGAGCGTCGCCATCGTAAAGGCGCCCCAGCCGAGCTGGGTGATGAACGTCGCCGAGATGGTGGCGGTCAGGAAGAATTCGGCGGTATTGACCGTACCGATCGTCAGGCGCGGCGTGGCACCCTGCGCCAGCAGGTTGGACGTGACGACCGGCCCCCAGCCACCGCCGCCGGCGGCGTCGAGGAAGCCGCCGATCAGGCCCAGCGGCTCGACGATCTTGGGCTCGCGGACATTGGGCCGATGCCGCAGCGCCCGCAGCAGGAGGTAGATGCCGATGCCGGTCAGATAGACCAGGATGAACGGCTTCACGACCGCCGCATCGATGTTCGACAGGACATAGGCGCCCAGCGCACCACCGATGACGCCGGGGATCATCAGACGCAGGAAAAGCTTCCAGTCGACATTGCGATGGACCGCGTGGCTGATCCCCGAAACCGCGGTGGTGAAGGTCTCGACGCTATGCACGCCGGCGGATGCGGCGGCGGGCGGGACGCCCAGGCTCATCAGCAGCGTGTTGGAAATCACGCCGAACGCCATGCCCAGAGCGCCATCGACCACCTGCGCGGCAAAGCCGACGCCGATGAACGGCAGGATATGGATCAGGTCGAAGCTGCTCAGGTCCATTGTATCTCCTTGCCCCTTGCCCGGAAGGGCGGTGATGCTTGGCCATGCCGTTTGACGCTATATCCTGCAACAAAGATAGACTTTAGGGGCATAGACCGGTTCCCGCGTTCCGCTGGAATTTGTCGAAGCCCGTGCCTAAATGCTCCTATCGCATATGGGGACATGCTCATGCCGAGCCGATTGGCCGCTTATCTCGATTCGATCCGGGCGCGTGACCCCGCGCCGCATTCGCGCGCCGAAATCCTGCTCTATCCGGGCGTCTGGGCGCTGGCGGGGCACAAGGTCGCGCATCGGCTGTATCGGTCGCGTGCCTTCTTCCTCGCGCGGCTGGTCAACCATTTCACCCGTTTCCTGACCGCGATCGACATTCATCCCGGGGCGAAGATCGGTCGCAACTTCTTCATCGATCATGGCTTCGTCGTGATCGGCGAGACCGCCGAGATCGGCGACGACGTGACCATCTATCAATGCGTGACGCTGGGCGGGACCAGTCCCGACAATGGCGTGGCGGGCAAGCGGCACCCGACGCTGATGGACGGCGCGATCGTCGGATCGGGCGCGCAGGTGCTGGGGCCGATCATCATCGGCCCGCGTGCGCGGGTTGGCGCCAACGCGGTGGTGACGCGCGACGTGCCCGAAGGCGCGGTCATGGTCGGTATTCCCGCCCGGCCCACGATCGTCGAGGGCGGCGCCGCGCCCGAGAAGCGCTTCGTCCCGTATGGCACGCCCTGTTCGGAACTGTTCGATCCGCAGACCCAGAAGGTCGAGAAGCTGCGCTGCGAACTCGATACGCTGCGTCGACAGCTCGACATGCTGCTCGCCGAGCAGGAAGAGAAGCGCGACCGCGCCTGATGGGGATCGTACCCTTTCCCAAGGCCCCCGGGCAGGTGGGGTTCGAGCGGGTCGAGCTGACTCGCATTCTCGACCTTTACGGCCGGATGGTCGCCGCCGGACATTGGCGCGATTATGCGATGGACATGGGGCGGGATGCGGCGGTGTTCTCCGCCTTTCGGCGCGCGGCCGAACGCCCCGAATATCGGATCGAGAAGCGGCCCGCGCTGCGCAACCGTCAGGGCATGTGGGCGCTGATCGGCGAGGGCGGCATGGTGCTGAAGCGGGGGCATGAACTGGGGCCGGTGCTCGCCCCCGTCGAACGCCGGCTGATGAAGCTGGTCGACGAATAAATCCCGTTTGCCATGAAAAACGCCGGCCCTCTAACGAGAGCCGGCGCATGTCGTTACTTTACAGGGCGATCACTTGCCGCCGCGCTGACGGCACTGGTCGAACTGACCCTTCTTGCAGATCGGATAGCTTTCCAGCGGTGCCGGGGCGGGGAAGGCCTGGGCCGGAGTCGGTGCCTGCTTGAAGACGACCGGCGCGCTGGGCTGCGGCGTACCGGCAAGCGCCGGCTGTGCGGGCTGATAGCCGCCGACCTGAGCACCCGCCGAGGCGTTGACGCCCGCCTGCGCCGACATGGTGCCGTCGGTCGTGCTGGTGCTGGCCTGACCCTGCATCTGGGTCTGGGCGGCCGCATCGGCCTGGGTCGTGTCCTGGGCAAAGACGGGGGCGGCGATCAGGGCCGTGGCCGCCAGAAAAACGAACTTCATGCGAATCTCCTGTTCAGAAGCGCAAGTGCGTTAGCGCGGTCAGGGGAACGCCCCACGCCGCCCTTGGCTCCCTCGTTTCGCTTCCGGCCCGATTCCGAACGCATTTTTCATCCGTTTTCGGACCGAAAGCGCAGGAGATCAGACTCCGGCGTCGAGCGAATAGCCGGCCGAGCGGACGGTGCGGATGATGTCGGGCCGGTCGCCGATATTGATCGCCTTGCGCAGCCGCCGGATATGCACGTCGACCGTCCGGCTCTCGATGTCCGAGTCGTGCCCCCATACCGCATCGAGCAGCCGCTCGCGCGAGAAGACCCAGCCCGGATGCTCCAGGAAATGCTTGAGCAGGCGGAACTCGGTCGGCCCGAGCGACACGACCTCGCCCGCGCGGCGGACCTTGTGACCCACCGTGTCCATCTCGATGTCGGCATAGACCAGCGCCTCGCCCGCAAGAGCCGGGCGTACCCGGCGCAGCACCGCGCCGACGCGCGCGACCAGTTCGCGGGGCGAGAAGGGCTTGGTCACGTAATCATCCGCCCCCGTCTCGAGCCCGCGTACCCGGTCCTCTTCCTCGCCGCGCGCGGTCAGCATGATGATCGGCACATTGGCGGTTTCGGGCGAGCGGCGCAGGCGGCGGCACACCTCGATCCCCGAAATCCCCTCGACCATCCAGTCGAGCAGGACGATGTCGGGCGTGTTCTCACGCGCCAGCAACAGCGCCTCCTCGCCATCGGGCGTGTGAACGACCTCGAAATCCTCGCGCTTGAAATGGAAGACGAGCAGTTCCGCCAGCGCGGCGTCGTCTTCGACCAGCAACATCTTTACCCGTGCCATGGTGCCTGTTCCCTCAAGAAGGCAAGGAGCCGCTGCGGTCACGCTCGCCCATTTGCGTGCCGGTGGCGGCGAAATAGACCATCTCCGCGACATTGGTCGCATGGTCGCCGATGCGTTCGAGATTCTTGGCGATGAACAGCAGGTGCGCGACCTGTCCGATCGTCTTGGGATTCTCGACCATATGGGTGACGAGCGTGCGGAAGATGGAATCGTAGAAATCGTCGAGCGCGTTGTCGCTGTCGCGGACCCGGATCGCCGCCTCGGCATCGCGCGCGGCAAAGGCGTCCAGCACGTCATGCACCATCGCCGAGGCAATCTTGGCCATGGCGGGCAGGATCGAGACGGGCTCGATCCGATCCTCACTCTCGATCATCGGCACGCGCTTGGCGATGTTCTTGGCATAGTCGCCGATCCGCTCGACGACGCTGGCGATCTTCAGCGCCGCGACGACTTCGCGCAGGTCGTTGGCCATCGGCGCGCGCAGCGCGATGGTGCGGACGGCCAGCCGCTCGACCTCGGCCTCGATCACGTCGATCGCCTTGTCGTCCTCGCGAACCTTGCGCGCCAGTTCCAGGTCGGAGCGTTGCAACGCCTTGATGGCATTGGCGATCGCCTCTTCGGCCAATCCGCCCATCTGGCCGATCAGCCCGCGCAGGCGGCCGATGTCGTTGTCGAAGGCTTTAACGGTGTGGTCCATGATCCTCGTCCTCAGCCGTATCGGCCGGTAATATAGTCCTTCGTCCGCTCTTCCTTCGGGTTCGTGAAGATGTCGGACGTGCGTCCATACTCGACGAGCGTGCCGAGATGGAAAAAGGCGGTGCGCTGCGACACGCGGGCCGCCTGCTGCATATTGTGGGTGACGATCGCGATGGCGTAGCGGCCGCGCAGGTCGTGGATCAGCTCCTCGATTCGCGCCGTCGCGATCGGGTCGAGCGCGCTGCACGGTTCGTCCATCAGGATAACCTCGGGGTCGACCGCGATGGCGCGCGCGATACACAGCCGCTGCTGCTGACCGCCCGACAGCGCGGTGCCGCTTTCGGAGAGGCGATCCTTCACCTCGTTCCACAGGCCGGCCCGCGTCAGCGACCGCTCGACGATGACGTCCAGCTCGGCCCGCGAGTTGGCCAGCCCATGGATGCGCGGGCCATAGGCGACATTTTCATAGATCGACTTGGGGAAGGGGTTGGGCTTCTGGAACACCATGCCGACCCGAGCGCGCAGCTGCACCACGTCCATTTCGGGCGCATAGATGTCCTGTCCGTCCAGCCGTACGTCACCCGACACCCGTGCCGAGGGGATGGTGTCGTTCATCCGGTTGAGCGTGCGCAGGAAGGTCGACTTGCCGCAGCCCGAGGGGCCGATGAACGCGATGACATGGTCCATGTCGACATCGATCGAGATGTCGTCGATCGCCTGCTTGGCGCCGTAAGACACGCTGACGTTGCGCGCGGTTATCTTGGGGATGCTCACCAGCGTGTCTCGAAGCGATTGCGGAGGTAGATGGCCAGCCCGTTCATCGCGAGCAGGAAGACCAGAAGGACGATGATCGCGGCCGAGGTCTTTTCGATGAAGCCCCGGTCGACCTGATCGGACCACAGGAAGATCTGGACCGGCAGCACCGTCGACGGATCGGTCAGCCCGCGCGGCGGCGCTGCGATGAAGGCGCGCATGCCGATCATCAGGAGCGGCGCGGTCTCGCCCAGCGCGCGGGCCATGCCGATGATCGTGCCGGTCAGGATGCCGGGCAGGGCGAGCGGCAGGACATGATGGAAGATCACCTGCACCCGCGACGCGCCCACCGCCAGTGCGGCGTCGCGGATCGACGGCGGCACCGCCTTGATCGCGTTGCGCCCGGCGATGACGATGACCGGCATGGTCATCAGCGCCAGCGTCAACCCGCCGACGAGCGGCGCCGAGCGCGGCAGCCCGAAGGTGTTGAGGAACACCGCGAGTCCGAGCAGGCCGAAGATGATCGAGGGCACCGCCGCCAGATTGTTGATCGACACCTCGATCAGATCGGTCCAGCGGTTCTTGGGCGCATATTCCTCAAGGTAAAGCGCGGCCAGCACCCCGATCGGGAAGGCGAGCGCGAGCGTGACCAGCATGGTCAGCAGCGATCCCTTGGCCGCTCCCCAGATGCCGACCCGCGTCGGGTCGGTCGCATCCGCATCAGTCAGGAAATTCCAGTTCCAGCCGGTCGACAGCACGCCCTGCGCCTTCAGCCGGGCGACCACCTGTTCGGCATCGGGCGTCCCTTCGCCCTTGGCGGCGACGTCAAAGGGGCTGGCGACCGGGAGGGTGAAGGTGACTGTGCGACGCAGGATCGCCGGGTCGGCCTTGATCGCATCACGCACCGCCAGCCATGCGCCCGGCGACAGCAGGTCGGCCCCGTCCCGTCCAAACCGCATCGTGGCGGCGGTATCGACCGCGTCTTCCAGCCCGGCGCCGGCCAGCGCCAGATCGGCGCTGCGGCCCTTCACGCGCGCCGGCTCGATCGGCAGGTCGGCGGCGGCGAGGTCGATCGGCAGCGTGATGGTTGTTTCGGTAAAACCGCGAATCCCTTGCGCGACCATCGTCACCAGCAGGAACGCCAGAAAGGCAGCGGACAAGGCGACGGCGGCGAGCCCCAGCAGGCGGAAGCGCCGCTCTGCGGCATAACGTCGGCGCAGACGTCGCGCCATGGCGGGGCTGTCCCACACCGTCGGGCGGACCGGCGCATCGGCCACGGGCAGGGACGGCCGCTTACTCATAGCTTTCCCGGTAACGCTTCACGACCGTCAGCGCGATGATGTTGAGGAGCAGCGTGATGACGAACAATGTCAGGCCCAGCGCGAAGGCGGCCAGCGTCTTGGGGCTGTCGAATTCGGCCTCGCCGGTCAGCAGGTCGACGATCTGGCGGGTGACGGTCGTCGTGCTGGCGAAGGGGTTGGCGGTCAGCGTCGCCACGCCGCTGGCGGCCATGACGACGATCATCGTCTCGCCGATCGCTCGGCTGACGGCCAGCAGGACGCCGCCGACGACACCCGGAAGAGCGGCGGGCAGCATGACGCGGGTGATCGTCTCCGACGGGGTCGCCCCCATGGCCAGGCTGCCGTCGCGCATCGCATTGGGCACGGCGGCCAGGCTGTCATCGGCCATGGACGAGACAAAGGGGATGATCATCACCCCCATGACCAGCCCGGCGGCGAGCGCGCTTTCCGACGAGGCCCAGTCGATGCCGATCGATACGGCGAATTGCCGCACCGCCGGCGCGACGGTCAGCGCCGCGAAATAGCCGTAGACGACGGTCGGGATGCCCGCGAGCACCTCCAGCACCGGCTTCATGATGCGGCGGGCGCGCGGCGCGGCATACTGGGTCAGGTAGATGGCGCTCAACAGGCCGAAGGGGATGGCGACCGCCATCGCGATCACCGCGCCGATGAAAAAGGTGCCCCAGAATAGCGGCACCGCGCCCAGCGACGCGCCGGGATCGCGCGGGTCGATGACCTGCGGACTCCAATGCGTGCCGAACAGAAAATCGGTGATCGGCACGACCGAAAAGAAGCGCCCCGCCTCATAAAGGAGCGATGCGACAATCCCGGCGGTGGTCAGGATCGCGATCAGCGACGCGCCGAGCAACAGCCCGAGGATGACCCGCTCGATCCGGGTCCGCGCGGAAAAGTCCGGGCGGACCCGCAGATAGGCATAGGTTCCGCCGGCCAGCGCCAGCATCAGCACGACCGCCGTCGCGATCCAGTCGACCCGCGCCTGCGCCGCGTCATAGGCGGGTGCCAGGGTACGGGACAGCGTATGGAAGGCCCCATGCGCGCGCCCGGCGGCCAGCGCCCGCGCCTCGGACAGGATCGCGGCGCGCTCGAACCCCGGAGGCGGCAGTTGCGCGGCGGCGGGCGTACCGAGCACCATGTCGGTAACCAGTGCTGGCGACGTCGCCGCCCAGATGGCGAGGAACAGCAAAGGCGGCGCGGCGGTCCATAGCGCGACATACCAGCCATGATGATGCGGCAGCGAACTGATCCGCGTGCCCAGCCGCCGCCGGAAACCCAGCGCGCGCATCCGCGAAACGGCCCAGGCGATCAGGCCGAGGCCGACGATCAGGATCAGGAGGACGATACCGTTCATGATGGCAGGGTCGCCGGATCGAGCACCGTCTCGCGCGTGATGATGGCCCGTGCCCGCGCTTGGATGGGGGCCGGTGATGCGATCAGGCCACGCCGCACCAGCGGGCCGTTCTGCCCCCAATTGTCGGCATAGAGGATCAGGAACTGGCGAAGACCGGGGATCGCGTCGAGATGCGCCTTCTTCACATAGACATAGAGCGGCCGCGATCCAGGATAGCGATCCTCGGCGATCGCCTGATAGCTGGGCATGACGCCATTGATCGCGACACCGTCGACGATGTGGCGGTTTTCCTCGAGATAGGAATAGCCGAAGATGCCGATCGCGTTGGGATTGGATTGCAGCTTTTGAACAATCAGATTGTCGTTCTCGCCGGCGTCGATATAGGCGCCGTCCTCGCGGATGCGGGTGCAGGTCCGGTGATGCGCCTCGGCATCCCGCCGGGCCAGCGCGGTTGCGCCGGGTTCCACCGCGTCACAACCACGGGTCATGATCAGCTCGGCGAGCGCGTCGCGCGTGCCGCTGGTCGCGGGCGGGCCATAGACCTGGATGGGAATGGCCGGCAGTGCGGGGTTCACGTCGCGCCAGGTGCGCGCACCGTTTACCCGCCCGCCGGGCCGGGCAGCGAGCGCGCGGTAGATGTCGGCGGTGGTCAGCGCCATGCGTGGACCGCGCTTGGATTCGGCAAAGGCGATGCCGTCGATACCGATCTGGACTTCAAGCAGCGCCTTCGCGCCGTGCGCGGCGCATTCGCGATATTCGCTCGCCTTCATGCGGCGCGAGGCGTTTTCGATGTCGGGATGGCCCGCACCGATCCCGGCGCAGAACAGCTTCATGCCAGCGCCCGTGCCCGTCGACTCGATCACCGGTGCCTTGGCGTCCGGATCAGCGGCGACGAAGCGCTCGGCGATGATCGTGGTGAAGGGATAGACCGTCGAGGACCCCACCGCCGTGATCTGGTCGCGCACGCCCGCACCGCCACCATTGGCCTGATCGTGACAGGCCGCCAGCGCGAACATCGCGGCGAATAGGCAGGGCAGGCGCATTCATTTCCTTGAGCCACCGGAACGGGTGTGGGCTGGCGCTGCCACGCTCACCATACCCCCGTGTGACATTTCTATTGCTCTTTTGTGACACCCGCCTCGGAAAGGCTTTTTGTGCTGGTCTTTAGCGGCGGCAGGCGCACCGTCACCGTCGTGCCGACACCCACTTCGCTCGCGATGTCCAGCCGCCCGCGATGCCGCTCGACGATATGCTTGACGATGGCGAGGCCAAGGCCGGTGCCGCCGATGCTGCGGCTGCGCCCCGAATCGACGCGATAGAAACGTTCGGTCAGCCGGGGGATATGGCCGGCGGCGATCCCTTCGCCCCGGTCGGCGACGCTCAGACGCAGCATGTCGCCGTCGCGCCCCAGCGTGACGCGGATCGGTGTGTCGGCCCGACCATATTTCATCGCATTGCCGATCAGATTGTGCAGCATCTGCGACAGCTGCGCCCGGTCGCCGGCGACGGGTGCCAGGTCCTCGCCCAGGTCGCAGGCAATGTCCTTGGCGCGCGGCGCGCCGGAGTCGAGAAACTCCTCCCAGACATCCTCGACCAGCTCAGCCAGATCGGTCGGCTGGGCGGGCTGGCGATATTTGTCGGCCTCGATCCGGCTCAGTGAGATCAGGTCCTCGACCAGCCGCTGCATCCGACGCGCCTCGTCGAACATGACCTTCAGGAAACGGGCGCGGATTTCGGGATCGTCACCGGCCTCGTCGCCCAGCGTCTCGATGAAGCCGAGGATCGAGGCGAGGGGAGTACGAAGCTCATGGCTGGCATTGGCGACGAAATCGACGCGCATCCGCTCGGCGGCGTCATGCGCGGTCTGGTCGATCAGATGGACGACGCGCTGGCCATTGGTGACATCGGCGACCCGCATGTCCCAACGATGGTCGAGCGACCCCAGTCCGACCAGTGAGATCGGCTGTTCGGGCTCGACCGGTCCGGCCGCCAGCAGGCGCTCGGCGGCGGCGGGGTGGCGGATGGCGATCCGGGCGTCCTCGCCGACGATATGCGCACCCAGCAGGGTGCGGGCGGCGCGGTTGGCCAGGATGACCCGACCCTCGTCGATCAGCAGGACCGGCTCGACGATCGCGTCCAGCGCTTCGGTGAGCAGCGGGGACAGCGGCGCGCCGTCCTCCTCGCCCGCGTCCTCGTCGTCCTCGTCCGTCTTCACGCCTTCGCTGGCGACCAGCGCGGCGGCGATCCCGCCGACCAGCGTGATGATGGCAGGGCCCGGTCCCCCCGACAGGAACACGACGACGGCCGCGACGACCGCCACGATGATGGCCCACAAGGTGCGAATGCCGAATCCCATGGCGCATCGATGTAGCGGGCGCGGGGCGGCCTGTCTTCCTCCCAGCTTGGGGCATATGGGCAGCGCCAGGTGCTTGTTCCGCCGCGGCGAATGTGGGACATCACCCGCGATATGGAAGAGATGCCGCCAACACCCTCTGAACATGGCGAACTGCCGCCCGCGACCGAGGCGCCGGCCGGCGGCGCGACCAGCCGGCGCGCGCTGATGCTGGGGGCACTGGGGGCGAGTACGGTGGTCGCGATCCGCCCCGCGCTGGCGCAGACGACGGGATCGGTGCTGACCTGCGAAATCCCGATCCCGGATCAGGCGCGGGCGGGCAGCTATATCGCGCTCGATGGTTCGACGGTGCCCGCGCGCACCCTGTTCGCCTTCGCGCCGCCCAGCCGCCCCTATACCGGCGAGGAGGTGAAGCGCGCGTTGCAGGGCGGCATGCTGCCCAACACCAATTACTTCAGCAACCAGGCCTATCTGAACTATATCCGGCGGTTGCAGCGCGGGCAGGGTGGTTTCACCTGCTACGCCTCGCTTCAGATGCCGGGTGGCTGATCCATGGCGGAGCCGCGCTATCGCACGGTGGCGGCGGATCTGATCCTGGTCGAGCCGCTGGACATCTTCACGGCGGTCTTCCACCGGCCCTCCGGCATCACCCATTTGTTGAGCGAGCCGGCGCCGCAGATCATGGAGGCGCTGGTGCCGGCACCGCTGACGCTGGCCGCACTGGTCCAGTTCCTGACGCAGCGTTTCGATCTGGACGCCGCCGACGCCGCCACGACCTTGCAGGCGCGGCTGGACGAGCTGGAAGCCGTGGGGCTGGTCGACCGTCTATGAGGCACGCGACGATCTTGCGGGTCGGCCCGGTCGGCTATCGTCTGGGTTCGGACTGGCGCGCGCCGATCGCCGCCATTGAGGCCCTGTACCGGGATTATCCCAAGCCCGATTTCGCCGACTATACGGTGCGGCTCGAGGCGGAGCATGTCTGGCGGCGCTGGATACGTCCATCGGTGCGGATCGGCGGCGATTACCGCCTGCCCGAGGCCGCGCCGCTGCCGCTGGGGCAGGGCCTGCTGGCGGCCGAACTGGGCATGAATTTGCAGATGGCATTGGGGCATCGTCGCCATCTGCTGCTGCACGCCGCCGTCGTCGAGCGCGACGGGCGGGCGGTCATCATGAGCGGCATATCCGGGGCGGGCAAATCGACGCTCGCGCTGTTGCTGGCCCAACAGGGCTGGCGCTTCCTGAGCGACGAGTTCGCGCTGATCGAGCCGGACACGGGGCTGGTCGTGCCCTTCCCACGTCCGGTCAGCCTGAAGAACGAAAGCCTGTCGGTCATTCCGGCGGGCAGCCGGGTGGGGCCGCTTCTGGCGGGTACGCCGAAGGGCGATATTCGCCATGTCGCGCCCAGCGTGGAAGCGCTCGCCGCCATGGATCGGCCGGCCAAGCCCGTTCTCATCCTCTTTCCTCGGTTCGGCTTTCCCGCCGCTACCCGCGTCTTGCCACCGGCCGAAAGCTTCGTGCGGCTGACCCAAGCCTCGACCAACTATGTCGCTCTGGGGGAAGCCGGTTTCCGCGCGATGGTCCGGCTGCGTTCGACGGTGCCGGCGATCGCGTTCGACTATCCCGACGGGCCGTCCGGTGTTGCGGCGGTCGAGGCGTTATGGGCCGCGCTGTGACGGCATCCGCGCGCCTCGTCGCCATGCTGCGCGATCCCGGCAATGCGCATGCACTCGGCCTTTCCGAGTGGATGGATGTCGTGACAGTCGCACGCGCCGAACTGCTGCTGGGGACGCTCGCCCATCGCCTTGACGGTCTGGCCGTAACGGCGGAGGTCCGGGCGGTCCTGGACGATGCCCGCGCCGAGGCATCGGAGGTGCGCCGTACCGCGCTATGGGAAGCCAATCGGGTCGCGCACGCTTTGGCGGGATTGGGCGTTCCGGTGATCCTGCTGAAGGGGACGGCGTTCGTGGCGGCGGGGCTGGCCGCCGGACAGGGACGATCGATCGGCGACTGCGACATCCTGCTGCCCAAGGCGGTCTTACCGGCCGCCGAGGCTGCCTTGGCCGAGGCGGGCTGGGAATGGGTGAAGCCCGACGCCTATGACGATCTCTATTATCGCCGCTGGATGCACGAGCTGCCGCCGCTGATCCACCGCGATCGCGACCGGATGCTGGATGTGCACCACACCATCCTTCCCCCGACCGCGCGGCCGACACCCGATGCGACGGCGTTGATCGCCGATGCCGTCCCCCTGGGCGGGGGGCTCGCCATATTGTCGCACAATGACATGCTGATTCACGCGGCCGCGCATCTCTTCGCCGATGGCGACCTGTCGGGGGGGCTGCGCAATCTGTGGGACATTCATGCGCTGGTCGTCGAGGGCGGAGCGGATGGTCTGGCCCAACGTGCGGCGCAGCATGGGCTGGGCTTTGCCGTCGACCGGGCCATGCGGCTGAGCCATGCGCTCTACGCCACGCCTGTCGCGCCACGCTGGCAGCGGCTGACGATCCCGGACCGGATTTTTCGGCGACGGATGCTGGCACGCGATGGCTGGGGGCGGGGGCGCCATCCTCTTACGCGACTGGCCTTCTACGTCCGGTCGCATCTGATCCGGATGCCGCTTCCGCTTCTGCTCCGCCACCTGTGGATCAAGTGGCGGAAGGGGAGAGCCGCTCCAGCGTCGGGATAAGCCCGGCATAGTCGTCGATGATCGCGTCGGCGCCCAGCTCCTCGACCGGCTGACTGAGAAAGCCGAAGCGGCAGGCGACGATCGGCAGGCCGGCGGCGCGCGCGGCCTGAACGTCGAAGATCGAGTCGCCGATAAAGGCCGCCCTGCCGCCGCCACACTGGTTGACCAGCGCCTGGATGGGAATCGGTGAAGGCTTGGCGACCCCCAGCGTATCGCCGCCGATGATCGCGGCGAACCGGTCGGCAAGACCCAGCCCCCCCAGGATCGCGCGCGCGAAGCGTTCGAGCTTGTTGGTCATGATCCCCATGGTCACGCCGCGCACGGCCAGTTCGTCGAGCGCGTCGAGCGCGCCGGGGAAGGGCGCGGTGTGCACCGCCAGATTCGCTTCATAATGGTCGAGCAGCCGGCGATGCAGCACATCCAGCGTCGCGTCGTCATGGCCGCCGGTCGCATCCAGCCCGTGCCGCAACATCGCGCGCGCACCGCCGCCGATCATTGGCTTGACCGCGTCAACGCTTAGCGGCGGGCGCCCGATCGAGCCCAGCGCGTGGTTGACGGCGGCGGCCAGATCGCCGCTCGTGTCGAGCAGGGTTCCGTCCAGATCGAACCCGACGATGGCGAAGGGGAAACGGTGACGTGAATAGCTGTCCATAATCGGGTCCCGGTGCAGTCTGCGGGCTGGCTTTGGCCGGAAATCCATGGCAGGCGCAACCGCCATGACGAGACCAGTCGCCGCCATCATCCTCGCCGCGGGCAAGGGCACCCGCATGAAGTCGGACCTGCACAAGGTCCTGCACCCCATTGCCGGGCGGTCGATGCTGCTCCACCTGATCGACAGCGTCGGGCGATTGTCGCCCGAACGTGTCGTCGTCGTCACGGGTGCGGGCCGCGAACAGGTCGAGGCGGCGGTCGCGCCGCTGGGCGTCGGCACCGCGCTTCAGGCGGAGCAGCTCGGCACCGGCCATGCGGTGGCGCAGGCGCGGGATGCGCTGGCGGGCTTCGATGGCGATGTGCTGATCCTTTACGGCGATGTGCCGCTGGTCGAGACCGCGACGATGAAGCGGATGATCGACCGGTTGAGCGAAGCCGACCGACCCGCCGCCGTCGTTCTCGGCTTCCGCCCGAGCGATCCTGCGGCTTACGGCCGGGTCATCGCCGACGCCGATGGCCGGATCGACCGCATGGTCGAGTTCAAGGATGCCAGCACCGAAGAGCGTGCCGTAACGCTTTGCAATTCCGGACTGATGGCGGTTCGCTCCGAGGATCTGTTCGGCCTGCTCGACCGGGTCGGCAACGATAATGCGGCTGGCGAATATTATCTGCCCGACATCGTCATGCTGGCAGCGGGCGATGGCCGGCACTCGGCGGTGATCGAAACCGGGGCGGGCGAGGTCGCGGGCGTCAACAGTCGCGGCGAACTGGCGGTGGTCGAGGGCGACTGGCAGCAGCGCCGGCGCATGCGTGCCATGACCGAAGGCGCGACGCTGATCGCGCCCGATACCGTGTGGTTCTCGCACGACACCCTGATCGGGCGGGACGTGGTGATCGAGCCGCATGTCGTCTTCGGCCCCGGTGTGACGGTCGCCGATGGCGTCACCATCCACGCCTTCAGCCATCTGGAGGGCGCCAAGGTCGCGACCGGTGCGGACATCGGTCCCTATGCGCGGCTTCGCCCTGGCGCCGACGTCCGAGAGGGCGCACGGGTCGGCAATTTCGTGGAGATGAAGAAGGCCGTTCTCGGTCCCGGCGCCAAGGCCAATCACCTGACCTATCTCGGTGATGCCGAGGTCGGGGCGGGGGCCAATATCGGTGCGGGCACGATCACCTGCAATTATGACGGCTTCCTCAAATATCGCACCGTGATCGGCGAGGGGGCGTTCATCGGCTCCAATTCGGCGCTGGTCGCGCCGGTGACGATCGGGGCCGGTGCCATTGTCGGCGCGGGCGCGGTGGTGACGAGCGATGTCGAGGCCGATGCGCTCGCGCTGGTTCGCGCCGAGCGTCAGACCAAGGCCGGTTGGGCCAAGCGTTTTCGGGATATGATGACGGCCAAGAAGGCCGCGAAGAAGGCTGGGGAGTAAGACTTATGTGCGGTATCGTGGGAATCCTGGGCGGCGAGGATGTCGCCGAGCGTCTGCTCGATGGCCTGCGCCGTCTGGAGTATCGCGGATATGACTCCGCCGGCATCGCGACGATCGACGATGGTTCGATCGAGCGGCGGCGCGCCTCGGGCAAGCTGGTCAACCTGGCGCGCGAGCTGGCCGAACATCCGCTGCCCGGCACGATCGGCATTGCGCACACCCGCTGGGCGACGCATGGCGGGCCGACCACCAACAACGCCCACCCCCATGCCACCGATCATGTCGCGGTCGTGCACAACGGCATCATCGAGAATTTCAAGGCGCTGCGCGAAGAATTGACGGCGCGCGGCCGCGTCTTCACCAGCGAGACCGATACCGAAGTCGTCGCGCATCTCGTCAGCGAGAAGGTCGAGCAGGGGCTGGACGCCGTCGCTGCCGTCCGCGAGATCCTGCCCCGCCTGCACGGCGCCTTCGCACTCGCCATCCTGTTCCGCGACCAGCCCGATCTGCTGATCGGCGCACGGCTCGGCTCGCCCCTGGTCGTCGGATACGGCGATGACGAGACCTATCTCGGCTCGGACGCGCTGGCGCTCGCGCCGCTGACGCAGCGTATCGCCTATCTCGACGAGGGCGACTGGGTCGTCTGCACCCGCGAAGGCGCGCAGGTCTATGACCGTGACAACAACCCGGTCGACCGTCCGGTCACGATCTCGGGCGTCACCGGCGCGCTGATCGACAAGGGCAATCACCGCCACTTCATGCAGAAGGAAATCTACGAGCAGCCGATCGTCGTCGCTCAGACGCTGCGCTCGTATCTCCAGCGGCTGGAGGGGCAGATCGCGCTGCCCATCCCCGACTTCGACCTGTCGGGGATCAAGCGCGTCACCATCGTCGCCTGCGGCACCAGCTTCTATGCGGGCATGGTCGCCAAATATTGGTTCGAACAGTTCGCGCGCGTGCCGGTCGACATCGATGTCGCCTCCGAGTTCCGCTACCGCACCCCGGTGATGGAGCCAGGCGGCCTGATGATCGTCATCAGCCAGTCGGGCGAGACCGCCGATACGCTCGCCGCGCTGCGCCACGCCAAGAGCGAGGGGCAGACGATCGCGGCGGTGGTCAACGTGCCCACCAGTTCGATGGCGCGCGAGGCCGACCTGCTGCTCCCCACCCATGCCGGGCCGGAGATCGGCGTCGCCTCGACCAAGGCGTTCACCTGCCAGCTCAGCGTGCTCGCCGCACTGGCCGCCAACCTGGCCAAGGCCAAGGGGCGGCTGAGCGTCGACGAGGAAAAGCAGATCGTCCGCCACCTCGCCGAAGCCCCCGCCGCGATCAACGGCGCGCTGGCCTATGACGAAGCGATCGAGGGCATGGCGGGTGCCATCGCGGGTGCGCGCGACGTCCTGTATCTCGGTCGCGGCACCGACTATCCGCTGGCGCTCGAGGGCGCACTGAAGCTGAAGGAGATCAGTTACATCCATGCCGAGGGCTATGCCGCCGGCGAGATGAAGCACGGCCCCATCGCGCTGATCGACGAATCGGTGCCGGTCATCGTCATCGCGCCGTCGGGGCCCTTGTTCGAAAAGACCGTGTCGAACATGCAGGAGGTGCAGGCGCGCGGCGGCAAGGTCGTGCTGATCTCCGACTATGACGGGATCGAGGCGGCAGGCGAGGGCTGCATCGCCACGATCACCATGCCCAAGGTCCATCCGCTGATCGCGCCGATCGTCTATGCGGTCCCGGTCCAGCTGCTCGCCTATCATGTCGCGGTGGCCAAGGGCACCGACGTCGATCAACCGCGCAACCTGGCAAAGAGTGTAACCGTCGAATAACTGTCCATTTACGTCAGATTAAACGTCTATGGTTACCATCGCTTTCGTAAAGTAGCGTGAGAGTGATGGTAACCGGATGCGTATTCTGATCGTCGACGACGAAGCGGCCGTTCATGCCAGCTATGACCGTTGCTTCTCGCCTGTTCCGCAGCCCGCCGACACAGGGCAGCGCGCGGCCGAAGCCGATACGATCGAGGACATCCATCACTGCTTCCAAGGCGAGGAGGCGGTGGCCGAGGTCGCCCGCGCGCTGGCGACGGATCGGCCCTTCGCGGTCGCCTTCATCGACATTCGCATGCCCCCGGGGATCGACGGCCGCGAGACGGCGCGTCGTATCCGCCAGCTCGATCCCGACATTCATCTGGTGATCGTCACCGGATACACTGACTTCACCCCCGCCGAGATCAGCCAGGTCGCCGGCCCGGCCGACAAGATTTTCTACATCGCCAAGCCCTTCGCGCCTGCCGAGGTGTCGCAGACCGCGATCGCGCTGTGCCGACGCTGGCAGAATGACCGCGAACTGGCCGAGGCGCGCGCGCAATTGGCCGCGCAGGTCGTCGCGCTGGAGGAGAAATCGGCCGAGCTTCGCGCCAATGAGAGCCGCGCGATGCACATCGCGATGCATGACGCGCTGACCGACGCCCCCAACCGCTCGGCCTTTCTGCGCGGTCTCGCCGAGCGCGGGCGCATGCCCGGCCGCTTCGTCACCGCGATGCTCGATCTCGATCGGTTCAAGCTGGTCAACGATACGCTTGGTCATCTGGCGGGTGACGAGCTGATCCGGGAGGTCTGCGCGACCCTTCAGCACGCCGCCCCGGAAGGCGCGCTGGTGGCGCGGCTCGGCGGCGACGAGTTCGGGATCATTTTCGATATGGCCGACGAGAGCGTCGCGATCGCCGCCTGCGAACGCATCGTCACCGCCTGCGCCAAGACCTTCAGCATCCTGGGCCACTCCGTACGCTGTGGCGCGTCCTGCGGACTGGTGATGAGCGACGAGGCGGGCGAGCGTGATCCGACCGACCTCGTGCGTCGCGCGGACATGGCGCTCAATGATGCCAAGCGCTCCGGACGGGGTATCGTCCGGCTGTTCGACGAACAGATGGACGAGGGTATTCGCGTTCGTCGTCTGGTGGAGGCCGGCCTGACCCAGGCCATCGCGCGCGACGAACTGACCCTGGTCTTTCAGCCGATCGTCGGGCGCGGCGACCTGAGTATCGCGGGGTTCGAGGCGCTGGTCCGCTGGCACAGTCCGGAACATGGCGCGGTCAGTCCCGCGATCTTCATCCCGATCGCCGAGGAGAGCAACCTGATCCACCAACTGGGCGACTGGGTGCTCGACGAAGCGCTGGCGCAGGTGCGGCATTGGCCGGATCAATATGTCTCGGTCAATTTCAGCCCGGTGCAGTTTCGCCGGTCGCACTTTGTCGGCCATATCCTCGACAGCGTCCGCCGCGCCGGCGTCGACCCCGCCCGGGTCCAGATCGAGATCACGGAAACCGCGATCTTCGACGACGCCGAACGCGCCGCGCAGACCCTGTGCGAATTGCGCAAGCTGGGCTTCCGCATCGCGCTCGATGACTTCGGGACGGGCTATTCCAGCCTCTACAATATCCGCAAATTCGCGCTCGATTGCCTGAAGATCGATCGTAGCTTCATCGACGGCATGGGACGTGAGCGCGAGTCGGCGGCCATCGTCCATTCGATCATCCACCTCGGCCGCGCGCTGGGCCTGGGAGTTGTGGCGGAGGGCGTCGAGACCGAGGCGCAGGCCCAGGCGTTGCGGGTCGCGGGTGCCAGCCACTTGCAGGGGTTCCTGTTCTCGCGCCCCGTCGCGCCCTGCGAAGCCCGCAAGCTCGCCGCGCGGCGCGCCTTGCCGATGATGCCCGTGCCATCGGACGAGGCGGTGGCCGTCAGCGTTCTCGCCTGACGCGCGGTCCGTCCGTCACAACGGCAATTCGGGCTGGACCGGAATGCAGACGGTGTCCCCGTCTTCGGCTTGGGACATGCTGAGACCCGACAGCGTCAGGCCCAGCAAGCGGACGCCGCCATCGATCGGCAGTTGCTGGTCAAGCAGCGCCATGCCCATCGCCAGGAACTCCGCGCGATCGGTGATGCCTTGCGTCGAGGACCGCGCGCGGGTGATCGTCCGAAAGTCGCTATAGCGTAGTTTCAGGGTCACCGTCCGCCCGGTCGCGCCGCTGCGCTCGATACGGGTCCAGGCCGCCTCCACGACCCTTTCCAGCGCGGCGTGAAGGGCCTCACGCGCCGACAGGTCGGTTTCGAAAGTACGCTCCGCGCCGACCGACTTGGCAATGCGATGCGCGCGAACAGGGCGATGATCGATACCGCGCGCCGCGCCGTAGAGATAATCGGCATAGCTGCCGAAATGGCGTTGCAGGAAGGTGAGCGACTGGTCGCGCAAGTCGGCCCCGGTCAGGATGCCCAGCGCCTCCATCTTGCGTGCGGTGACGGGGCCGACGCCGTGGAAGCGCTTGACCGGCAGGGCGGCGACGAAAGCGGCGCCGTGGTGCGGCGGGATGACGCAGATGCCGTTTGGCTTGTTCTGATCCGACGCCAGCTTGGCGATGAACTTGTTGTAGCTGACCCCGGCGGACGCCGTCAGCCCGGTTTCGGTCAGGATCGCCGCCCGGATCGCCTCGGCGATCGCGGTGGCCGACCCCAGCCTGTTGCGATCCTCGGTCACGTCAAGATAGGCCTCGTCGAGCGATAGCGGTTCGATCAGATCGGTGTGGCAGGCGAAGATCGCCCGGATCTGCTGGGATATGGCGCGATAGACGTCGAAGCGCGGCGGTACGAAGACCAGATCGGGGCATCGCCGCAGCGCGGTGACGGACGGCATCGCCGACCGCACGCCAAAGCCGCGCGCCTCATAGCTTGCCGCCGCGACCACCCCTCGCGCCCGCGACCCGCCGACGGCGACCGGACGACCGCGCAGCGCCGGATCATCCCGTTGCTCGACCGACGCATAGAAGGCGTCCATGTCGACATGGATGATCTTGCGGGTGGTCGAAGGCGTATCGTGTTCGTCGCTCAAAGGGGGCCGCGCTGTTTCGCTCTTCCGCCGCGTCAGAGGAAAAACGTCGTTAGGTTGCGGTATGATAGCCTGCACCGAAAGCAAGGGCCACCCAAAACCGGAACAAAAGAAAAACGCGCGTCGATGTTACCGGTCTCAGGCATTAACCCACTTTTATGCATCATGCTGCTACGACGTGTCTCGGGATGACGGCATGACGTTATTGAGATCCGTGGGCGCGGCCGCCCTGCTTCTGATCATGGCGACGATGCCTTGGGCGAGCGCCGGGGCCGCCGACCCATGGGCGGCGTGGCGTTCGGCCTCCTTTACCAATCTTGGCGATGCCATGGGCTTGCCGCATGTCACCACGACCGCGATCGTCCGCGCCAAGGATGGGACGATGTGGATCGGCACGCGTGGCGGCCTGACCCGCTATGACGGGCAGCGTGTCCGTACCTTCAAACAGGTCGCGACCGACCGCCGGAGCCTGCCCGACAATTATGTCCGGGCACTGCTGGCGCTCGACGATGGCGGTATTCTGATCGGTACGAATGTCGGTGGCGTCGCGCGATTCGATCCCGCCACGGGGCGTTTCGTCCGGTTGAGCCCGTCGTCCGGGCATATCGGTGGCCGCATCTCCAGCCTCGCGCCCGACGGAGCGGGGGGTGCCTTCATCGCATCGGATGAGGGCGTTCATCATTATGTGCGGTCGAAAGACATGATCGACCCCATGACCGCCAGTGTGATCCCACTGGAGGGGAGCAGTCGCCGGCAGGGCGCGTTCGCCGTGCATCGCGATCCGGACGGCACCTTGTGGGCGGGCTGCGAGCAGGGGCTTTGGGCCATGCGGCCGGGGACGCGGCGGTTCGAGCGGATGTTCGTCAACGCGACGCATTCGGTGGGCGACGTCTGGTCGATCCTGCGCGACCGCAAGGGACGGCTGTGGGTCGGCACCGGCTCGAAGGGCGTCTATGTGTCGACCACGCGGGGGCCGCGCCCACAATTCGTCCAGCTTGCGTCGCTGGCGGAGTCCGCGCCGCTGATCGCGCATCGCACCATTCGCGCGCTGATGGAGGACGATCATGGGCGTATCTGGATCGGAACCGATGGCGCGGGGATCGTGCTGGTCGATCCGGCGCGCAACTTCTTCGCCAGCGCGCTTCGCCGGGTGGCGGCCAATCCCACATCCTTGGCGGGCGATACGGTGCGCGCGCTGGCGCTCGACGGCAATGGCGGCATCTGGGCGGCGACCGAACTGGGTGCCTCGCGGACAAGGGGGCCGAACGACAATATCCTGCGGATCGGATCGGCCATGCCCCGACCCGAGATGGCGCTGGCCGACGACAATGTCCGCAGCATCCTGGTCGACCGCCGGGACCGGCTCTGGCTGGGCCTGAGCGATGGTTCGGTCGACCAGCTCGACCGGCAGGGGGAGCGGGTTCGTCACATCAAGCTGCACGGGCATCATGCCGGGCAGGACATCAAGGCGTTGCTCGACGCGCGTGACGGCACGATCCTGATCGGCGCGCGCGGCGTCATCGCCATCGATCCGCAAACGCTGGCGCAGCGCGACGTTCCCACCGCGCTGATCGAGGATCTGCCGGTCATTTCGCTGGGCGAGACGGCCACCGATCTGCTGATCGGCACCTATAAGGGGCTGTTCCTCCGCAATCGGGCCACGGGCGCGGTCCGACAGCTCCAGCATGAGGCGGCGAACCCCGATAGCCTGCCCAATAACGAGATCATCAACATCGTCCCCCTGTCGGACGACGATGTGCTGCTGGCAACCCCGGCGGGTATGGCCCGGCTGGACCTGCGAACGGGACGGGTGGTGACCTATGCGAACAATGTTCGCGACCCCTTCAGCCTGCCGCAAAACTATGTCGGTTCGATCATTCCGGACGGCCGGAACATCTGGGCCGCGACCTATGGCGGCGTGGCCTTCGGCCGGTCCCATGGAACGGGCTGGTACTTCCGGGCGCTGGCGGAGACGCAAGGCCTGGCCGGGGACAATGTCGCGTCGCTGGCGCTCGACGATCGCAGGCGGCTATGGGCCGCCGGGGCCGGGGGCATCTCGGTCATCGATCCGCGTCAGCGCTCGATCCACGTCATGAGCCGGCGCGACGGGCTGACCATCAACGCCTTCAACCAGCGTGCGGCGGCGCGCACCGCCGATGGTTCGCTGCTCTTCGGGTCGCCCGACGGGCTGATCATCCTGAACCCGAATGCCTTGCTCGCACGGCGTCATGACGCGGAAGCCGGGCGGTTGATCGTCAGCGAAGCCGAGATCGACGGGCAGGCCATGCCGATCGACTCGGCCGCGCGGCAGCCGGTGCTCGACCTGGAGCGCGAAGGGCGCACCCTGCGGCTTGGTTTCTCGCTGACCGATTATGACGCGCCCGAGGAAATCCGGTACAGCCATTGGCTGGAAGGGTTCGACCGGGGGTGGATGATCGTGCCGGCGGGGACCCCGGCCAGCGCGACCTATACGAATTTGCCGGCGGGCGAATATTGGCTGCGGCTGCGCGCGCAGGTGCCGGGCCTTGCGGCGCAGACGGTGACCCACCGGGTGCGCATCATGGTGGCACCCCAATGGTACGAGACGTGGCCGGCGCGAATCCTGGGGGCGTTGCTGGCGGCGCTGGCGCTGGGCGGTGCCTTCTGGCTGGTCACCGCCGTCGTCCGGCGGCGTGCGCGCGTGCTGGAGGCGATGGTCGAGCGGCGGACCAGCGAGTTGCGCGACGCCAATGCGCAGCTCGATCGGCTGGCCAGCACCGATCCGCTGACCAGCCTCGACAACCGCCGGACCTTGATGGCGACGATCGACGCGGCCGTCATGCGGGCGCGGGATAGGGGCGAGGCGTTCGTCTTCGCGCTGCTCGACGTCGATCATTTCAAGCGGGTCAACGACGATTATGGTCATGGTGCCGGCGACGCGGTGCTGGTCGCGATCGCCGCCGCCATTCGCGGCGGGGTCCGGTTGCAGGATGTCGTGGCCCGCTATGGCGGCGAGGAGATCGCGATCCTGTTTCCCCGCACGACGAAGGGCGAGGCACTGGGGATCGTCGAGCGCGTTCGTCAGATGATCGCATCGTCCCCGATCATGGCGGACGGCCAGTCGATCGCGGTGACGCTAAGCGCGGGCGTCGCGGCCTGGCGATCGGATGAAGAGATCGCGCGGATGATCCGGCGCGCGGACGAGGCGTTGTACCGGGCGAAGCGCAACGGCCGGAACCAGGTGGAGCCGGCTCATGGTGATTGAGCGGTGGAACCCCGGTGCGATGCGTGCCGTTGCCTCGGCATGACCGACTGTCCGCCCGAGCCGATGACGCCCTTGACCTTTACGGGGCGGCTGATCCGCCGTGACGGTGCCTTCATCCTACAGCGGGATGAGGGCGGAACGGTCGAATTGCGATTGCCGCGCGTGCCCGTCGATCATGTCGGCAAATCCGTTGCGGTGACCGGGCGCATGATCGCGCCCGATCTGTTCGAAGCCGATGGCGTGCGGGGCGTTTGACCGCGGCTCAGTGCGCCGCCTTGCGCCCCGGCAGGACATGGAGGACACCGACGATCACTGCCCCGATGATCAGTCCGACGATCGCCGCGCCGATCGCGCCGACGATCCAGTTCACGGCACCGGCGGCGAAGGGCAGCGCCTCGGCCGCGTGATGCGCGGTGTCGTGGATCAGATGGGGCAGGGTGGTCAGCCCGAACTCCTCCATCCCGTGCACGATGATGCCGCCGCCGACCCAGACCATCGCGGCCGTGCCGACGACCGCTAGGACGCGCAGCAGAACCGGCATCGCCTTGACCAGCCCGCGCCCGGCCGCCTGGGCGACGCTGTTGCCGCGCTGCGCGAGATGCAGGCCGATATCGTCCATCTTCACGATCGCGGCAACCAGTCCATAGACACCCACCGTGATCGCGATGCCGACCAGCGCCAGCGCGATCGCCTGGGTCCAGATCGACATATCGGGCAGCTCGGACAGCGCGATCGCCATGATCTCGGCCGACAGGATCAGGTCGGTCCGGATCGCGCCCGACACCTGCCGATCCTCCAGCGTCTTGGGATCGGTAACGGCGGTTTCCTCTTCCGCACCATGCCCGCCCATGAGCGTCTCGACGATCTTCTCGCTCGCCTCATAGCACAGAAAGGCGCCGCCCAGCATCAGGATCGGCGTGATCGCCCAGGGCGCGAAGGCGCTGAGCAGCAGCGCGGCGGGCAGCAGGAACAGCAGCTTGTTGCGGAGCGACCCCAGCGCGATCTTGCCGATGATCGGCAGTTCGCGTTGCGGCGCGAGGCCGACGACATAGCGCGGCGTGACGGCCGTATCGTCGATGACGACGCCCGCCGCCTTCGCACCGGCCCGGGCCGAGGCCCCCGCGACATCGTCGAGCGACGCCGCCGCCAGCTTGGCGATCGCCGCCACATCGTCCAGCAACGCAACCAAACCCCCTGCCATTCGAATGCCCTGCTATTTCTGTTGAACTCCGCCCTGCCTAGAAGCTGTCGCCCATGGATGCACGGAAAAATGACGGACCCGTCATGTCATCCAGGCCGCATCCCTCCATGCCTCGGCCAGATGGGCTATCAGGGCGGGGACGGCGGCCGGCGCGCGGGCGGGGGCGTGAAGCCCGATGATGCCGACCGCCACGGACCCCTCATAGCGCGGTAGCACCCGCACCAGCCGGCCATCCGCCAGCGCATCGGCCACGTCCCACAGCGACCGCAGCGCGATGCCGGCGCCGGCCAGCGCCATCTCCCGCACCACCTCGCTGGAATTGGTCTCGACCAGACTTTCCCCGGTTACCGTCGCGCCGGTCAACCGCCACGGCAACTGGCCCTTCGCCGCGAGCAGCCGGTGATCCGCGAGTGCCGCGATGCTGTCCGGCGTACCGGCCTTGGCGAGATAGGCCGGACTGGCGCACAACACGCGGCGATTGTCCGCGAACCGGTGCGCCGCCAAGCCGCCTGGCGGCGCGGCGGTGATCCGGATGGCCAGGTCGACCCGTTCGCCCATGACGTCGACGAAGTCGTCGGTCAGGTCCAGCGACAGGCGAACGGCCGGATAGCGTTCCAGAAAGCCGGGAAGATGGGGCGCGACCCACATCCGTCCGAATGACGTCGGCACGGTCACGCGAAACGGACCCGTTGGCCCGGCGGCGATCGGCGACACCCGCGCCTCCGCCGCCCGAAGACCGGCGATCAGCGGCGCGACCTCGGCGTGGAAGGCCGCCCCCGCCTCGGTCATGGTCAGCCGTCTGGTAGTGCGGTGAAGCAGCCGGACCCCCAGCCGCGCCTCGAGCCGCGCCATCCGCTTCGACACCATGGCGGGCGACAGCCGCCAGAGCCTGGCCCCGCCGGCCAGACTGCCGGCCTGCACCACATCGACGAACAGCGCGAGATCGGGGTCCATTCGTTCCTCCAGCGATCGACAGGTGTGCGATTATGCCATCTACCGATGCGACTGGCGATGCCCTATCCCGTCGTGAGGAGAATGGGAGAGTGGATATGATCGACCGTCACGGCCTGTCCGTTGCGCCTGCGCTGGTCCGTTTCCTGGAGGAGCGTGCCCTGCCGGGCAGCGGCGTGGACATTAATCGCTTCTGGGCGGGCATGGCCGATGTCTTGGCGCGTTTCGCTGCTGAAAACGCGGCGCTGCTCGCCCGGCGCGATGCGCTGCAGGCGCGGATCGACGACTGGTATCGCGCAGGCGGCGCGCAGGACGGCGCGGCGCAGCGGGCGTTCCTGACCGAGATCGGCTATCTGACGCCCGAGCCGGAACCCTTCACCATCGCGCCCGGATCGGTCGATGACGAAGTCGCGCGGCTGGCCGGGCCGCAGCTCGTCGTGCCCATGCTCAACGCCCGTTTCCTGCTGAACGCCGCCAATGCGCGCTGGGGCAGTCTGTACGATGCGCTCTACGGCACCGACGCGATCCTGCCGCCCGGCGATACGCGCGGCTATGACATGGAGCGCGGCGAGGCCGTCATCCGCTGGGCGCGCGATTTCCTCGACGATACGCTGCCCATTGCCGGCAGCTGGCATGACGTGACCGATGTCGAGGCGGCGGTCGCGACCCTGCGCGACCCCGACGCATTCCTGGGGCGCAGCGAGACCGGCCTGTTGTTTCGTCACCATGGGCTGCATATCGAGATTGTCGTCGACCGCAGCCATCCCATCGGTCGGACCGATCGGGCGGGCATCGCCGACATATCGCTCGAGTCCGCCTTGACCACCATCTGCGACCTGGAGGACTCGGTCGCGGCGGTGGATGCGGAGGACAAGATCGCGGGCTATGCCAATTGGCTGGGCCTGATCGACGGCACCTTGTCCGCCAGCTTCGACAAGGGCGGCCGGACACAGACCCGCACGTTGGCGGAGGATCGCCACTATACCGCACCGGATGGTACGGCCTTCACCTTGCCCGGTCGCAGCCTGTTGTTCGTCCGCAATGTCGGCCATCTGATGACGACCCCGGCCATCCGCATGCCGGATGGCCGCGAGGCGCCCGAGGGGATCGTCGACGCCATCGTCACCAGCCTGATCGCCCAGCGCGACGGACGCGACCGCGAACCGATGCGCAACGGCCGCACCGGGTCGATCTATATCGTCAAGCCCAAGATGCATGGGCCGGAGGAAGCCGATTTCGCCAATCGCCTGTTCGACGCGGTCGAGGATATGCTGGGCCTGACCCGGCACCGGATCAAGATCGGCGTCATGGACGAGGAGCGCCGGACCTCGGCCAATCTGGCGGCGTGCATTCATGCGGTGAAGGACCGGATCGTGTTCATCAACACCGGCTTCCTCGACCGCACCGGTGATGAGATCCACACCGCGATGCACGCCGGCCCGATGGTGCGCAAGGCCGATATGAAGGCCAGCGACTGGATCGCCGCCTATGAGGACCGCAATGTCCAGATCGGGCTGGCATGCGGCTTTGCCGGCCGGGCGCAGATCGGCAAGGGCATGTGGGCGGCGCCCGACCGGATGGCGGACATGCTGGCGCAAAAGGGCGCGCATCCCATGGCCGGCGCGTCGACCGCCTGGGTGCCGTCGCCCACCGCTGCCACGCTGCATGCGACCCATTACCACCGCATCGATGTCGCCGCACGCCAGCGGGCGCGGGCCAGCGAAGCCGTGGCGCCGCTCGAACGCCTGCTGACACCGCCGGTCGCGGCCTCGCGCGATTGGAGCGAGGCGGAGATCAGGGTCGAACTTGATAACAATGCCCAAGGGCTGCTCGGCTATGTCGTCCGCTGGATCGATCAGGGTATCGGCTGTTCGAAGGTGCCCGACATCCATGATGTCGGCCTGATGGAGGACCGCGCGACGCTGCGCATCTCGGCGCAGCATATGGCCAATTGGCTGCTCCACGGCGTCGTGACGGCGGAGGAGATCGATGCGGCACTGACCCGCATGGCCGCGAAGGTCGATGCGCAAAATGGCGACGACCCGCTCTACCGACCGATGAGCGGTTCGGGCAGAGACGGGCTGGCCTTCCAGGCGGCGCGCGCGCTGATCTTCGAGGGGGCGGTGCAGCCCAATGGCTATACCGAACCGCTGCTCCATCGCTATCGTCTGTCGGGCAAGACCGACCGAAGGGATGCCGCCTGATGCCACTCTACGCCCTGGACGACCGCCGACCGCAGATACACCCCAGCGCCTGGATCGCCCCATCGGCCGATGTCGTCGGCGAGGCGATCCTCGACGAGCAGGTCAGCCTGTGGTTCGGTGCGGTCGTGCGGGCGGACAATACGCCGATCCATATCGGCACGCGGAGCAATATTCAGGACGGAGCGGTGCTGCATTCCGATCCGGGCAGTCCGTTGACCATCGGCGCGGACTGCACCGTGGGACACCGCGCGGTTCTGCATGGCTGCACGATCGAGGAGGGGTGCCTGATCGGTATGGGCGCGACCATCCTGAACGATGCGGTGATCGGGGCGGGATCGCTGGTCGGCGCGGGCGCGCTGGTGACCGAGGGCAAGCGCTTCCCCCCGGGCAGCCTGATCGTCGGCGCGCCGGCAAAGGCGATCCGTACACTCGGTCCCGAAGACCGCGAACGCCTCCGCGGATCGGCGCTGGGCTATACCGAACGCGCCGGTCGCTATGCCGCCACGCTGCGGCGACTGGACGAGGATCGGTCCGGAACGGCCGTTGACGCCGGACGCGCACCTGCCTAGCCAGAGGGGGTGACGCCGCCAACCATCCTGATCGTCGAGGACGATCCCGCCCTTCGGACCCTGACCGCCCGCGCGCTCCAAGAGAACGGGTTCGCGGTCAAGCTCGCCAATGCCGCCCCCGAAATGTGGCAGGCGCTGGAGGTCGGGCAGATCGACCTGATCCTGCTCGACATCATGCTGCCGGGCACTAGCGGCATCGACCTGTGCCGGCAGGTGCGGCAGAAAAGCGCGGTTCCGATCATCTTCATCAGCGCCAAGGGCAGCGAGGTCGACCGGGTCGTCGGGCTGGAACTGGGCGCCGACGATTATCTGCCCAAGCCCTTCAGCACGCGCGAACTGGTGGCGCGCATCCGTGCCGTCCTGCGGCGGGGCGGGCTGGAGAATTCACCGGGCGAGCGCGAAGCGGGTATCCTCGGCTTTGACGGCTGGACCGCCAACCTGCCGCGTCGCGAACTGATGTCGCCGTCGGGTGCGCAGGTCGAGCTGACCGGTGCCGAGTTCGACCTGCTCGTCGCCTTTCTCGATAACGCCCAGCGCGTGGTGGCGCGCGAGCGGCTGATCGAGCTGTCGCGCGCCCGGATCGGCGACAGTTCGGACCGCAGCATCGACGTGCTGGTTAGCCGCCTGCGCCGCAAACTGTCGGGGGCGGGTGGCGCCGCGCCGATCGTGACGGTACGCGGCGTCGGCTATATGCTGAACGTGCCGGTCGAGCGCCGGTGATCCGTCCCTCGGTCGGTCTGCTGGGCCGGATCGTCGCGATCCTGTTGCTGGCGGTCACGATCGAATTCGCCGTCTCCACCTATCTCTACGAGCGCGCCAGCCATGTCTCGGTCCGCGACGACGAGGCGCGGCGGCTGGCCGAGCATCTGATCGTCGCACGGAGGGTGCTCAGCGAGCGTCCGCCGTCCGAGCGGGTCGAAGTCGCGGAGGAACTGACCACCGATCGCTATATCGTCAGCTGGTCGGCCGAGACGCCGCCGCTGCCTCCGATCGCACCGGCAATGGCCGGCATGCGCCGGCAGATCATCGATTGGGAACCGACTCTCGCCCGAAACGACATCCATCTGCGGCTGACGTCGCCCGGGCGGACCTCCGTCGTGACCGGCGACCTGCGGCTGGAGGATGGGTCGATCCTCATCTTCCGGATGCGCGAAGGGGTGCGTACGCTCGATCTGGCGCTGGGCCGGGTGCTGCTCGCGCTGATCCCGGCGATCGCGCTGATGCTGCTCAGCGGCGCGCTCATCGGCCGTATCCTCCATCCGCTGCGGATGCTGGCGCGGGCCGCCGACAAGCTGGGGCGCGGGCAGGGCGGGCAGGGGGCGCTGATCGTGCCCGAACGCGGGCCGGGCGAGGTTCGCCATGTGACGCGCGCGTTCAACCGGATGCAGGCACGGATCGGCCGGCTGATCGACGAACAGACCCGGGCGCTGGCGGCGGTGGGCCATGACCTGCGCACGCCGCTCGCCCGCCTGCGCCTGCGCGCCGATGCGATCGCGCAGGAGGATGTGCGCGAGGCGATCGGCAACGACATCGAGGAAATGGAGGCGATGGTCGCCTCGCTGCTCGCTTTTCTGGGCGGGGAGGGGGATGTCGAACAGCCCGAGCTGACCGATCTCGCCATCCTGTGCGCCAATCTGGCGGACGATGCGACCGATCATGGTCGCGATGTCCGCTATATCGGGCCGGATCATTTCGACTGCCGCCTGCGTCGGTTCGGGATGAAGCGGGCGCTGACCAATCTGGTCGAGAATGCGCTTCATTATGGCGAGCGGGCCGTCATCACCCTGGCGGCTGATGGCGCGGACGGGGTTCACATCCGCGTCGAGGATGACGGCCCCGGCATCCCCGAGGATTCGCTCGAACTGGTGCTCGAACCCTTCGTCCGGCTGGATGCGGCGCGAAGCCGGGATACGGTGGGCTTTGGTCTGGGGCTGTCGATCGTGTCGCGCGTGGTCGCGGCCGAGGGAGGGCAGTTGAAGCTGTCCAACCGGCCGGAAGGGGGGCTGTGCGCCGAAATCACCCTTCCCAACTGTCGGACATGATTTGTCACGCAGTCGCTGCACGGCAGCAAAGATCGTCATCTATATCGTTGGTTGAGACGGGAAAGGTTTCTCCCACGGCCCTCTGAACGAGTGCCACCGGGAAACGCCCTACCGCCCCATCTTCAATGCCGATCGGCCGGACGTCGTCGCCCGGCCGACCCCATTCGGGAGATAGACCGATGACGATGGAGTTCGATTTGTCCGCTCTGGAATTGCAGGGTGCCTTGCTGGTCCTGGCGGTGATCATCACCTTCGCCGCCATCGAGGGCTGGAAGGCCCGCTAACCGCTTTCGTTCCGGGACCCGCTGCCGAACCCCTCCGGCATGGTCCCGTTCGAAAGGAGCAGGCGGTCCGGCCTTATGGCTGGATCGCCTGTTCCGATACCTGCAGACGTCCCTGCACCGCATTGACCAGCTGCGCCGCCGAATAGGGCTTGGTCAGCAGCGCGGCATCCATATCCGCCGCATCGGCCGCCATGCCGCCATCCCCCGTCGCGAACACGATCGAGAGCCCCGGCCGCAGCTGTCGCGCCCGTCCGGCGAGTTCGACACCCGACTCGCCCGGCAGATTGATATCGGTCACCAGCACGTCGATCTGCGCGGTCTGAAGCGCGGTCATCGCCTCTTCGGCGGTCACCGCATGGACCACGACGAAGCCGGCATCCTGCAACGTCTCCGCCGTGTTGGCGCGGATCAGATCGTCGTCCTCGACCAGCAGGATCGTCCGGCCATCATGCAAAGGTTGCGCGACCGTCACCGGCTGGGTCGGCTCGGACGGCAAAGGGCGCGATGTCGAGGCGATATTCTCGGTCGACATCCGCCGTTGCCGCTGATTGGCCAGCACATGACGGAATTTCCGTGCCAGCGCCTCGCGTGTATAGGGCTTGGACAACAGCTCGACACCCTTGTCGAGCCGGCCGCCATGGACGATCGAGTTCTCGGTATAGCCCGAGGTGAACAGCACCGCGATGTCGGGCAGTCGCTCCCGCGCCTTGCGCGCCAGCTCCGGGCTCTTCAGCGTGCCGGGCATAACGACATCGGTGAACAGCATGTCGATCGGGATACCGCTTTCAATGACGTTGAGCGCACTTTGCGCGTCAACCGCCTTCAACACGCGGTAGCCCAGATCGGACAGCAGCTCGACCACGGTTGCGCGAACCTCGGCATCGTCCTCGACCACCAACACGGTTTCGGTGCCGCCGGAAATCGGGCCGGTATCGACCGCGACCTCGACATCCTCGGCTTCCAGCGCGCGGGGCAGGTACAGCTTGATCGTCGTGCCGTGATCGACCTCGGAATAGATCTTCACATGGCCGCCCGACTGTTTGACGAAACCATAGACCATCGACAGGCCAAGACCCGATCCCTTGCCCTCGCTCTTGGTCGAGAAGAAGGGCTCGAAGACCTTTTCGATGATCTCGGGACTCATGCCCGAACCCGTGTCGGACACGGCCAGCATGACATATTGGCCCGCCGCCACCTCTTCATGGGTGCGCGCATATTCGTCGTCGAGATGCGCGTTGCCCAGCTCGATGGTCAGCTTGCCCTGACCGTTCATCGCGTCGCGCGCGTTGATGGCCAGGTTCAGCAGCGCATTCTCGATCTGCGCGGGATCGATGAAGGTGTTCCACAGGCCACCGCCGACGATCGTCTCGATCTCGACGCCCTCGCCGATTGCGCGGCGCAGCATATCGTCCATGCCCTGGACGAAGCGGGTGACGTTGACGACCTTGGGCTCCAGCGCCTGACGCCGACCGAAGGCGAGCAGCTGGGCGGCCAGCTTCGACCCGCGCGACACGCCCGCCATGGCATTGGCGACGCGCTGCTCCGCGCGCTGATTGCCCGCCACGTCCTTGCCCAGCAGCTGGAGATTGCCCGACACGACCTGCAGCAGATTGTTGAAATCATGCGCGACGCCGCCGGTCAGCTTGCCGATCGTCTCCATCTTCTGCGCCTGCGCCAAGGCGCGCTCGGCCTGACGGCGTTCGTTGATCTCCTCGATGACGCGGTTTTCCAGCGTCTCGTTCAGCTGGCGGAGCTGGGCCTCGGCCCGCTCGCGGTGGCGGACCTGGCGGGCCAGAACGTCGGCCTGGTCGCGCAGCGCCTGTTCGGCGGCACGCTGTTCGGTGATGTCGGTATGGACGCCGACCCATTCGATCAGCTCGCCGTCCTGCCCGAGGATCGGCAGCCCTCGAATGGCGAAGGTGCGCCACTCGCCATCATGGCGGCGGACGCGATGCTCGTGGATGAACATCGACTTGGCCGCGACCGCCGCGTTCCAGGCCACGACCGAGGCTTCGGTGTCGTCGGGATGGACCGCGTTCGACCAGCCGAAACCCTGATACTCATCGTAGCTCTGGCCGGTGATGGCGGCCCAGCCGGGTTGTTCCCCGACCATGCGGCCATCGGCGCTGTTGGTCCACAACACGCCGTGCACCGCGTCCATGGCGGTACGGAAGCGACGGTTGCTGCGCTCGACCTCCTCGGCATGGCGCATCCGGTCATCGACATCGAAGACCAGGATGTGGAAGCCGATGATCTCACCGCTTTCATCCTGGCGCGGGATATAGCGTGTTTCGGCCCGGCGGCTGGTGCCGTCGCGATGCTGCAGGCTGACGTCGGCCACCACGGTTTCACCGGCCAGCGCGCGGTCGATCAGCGGCCTGCGCTCAGCGTAGTCGGACTCGGTTAGGACGTCGCTGATCCGGCAGCCCAGGATCGACTGCGGGTCGATGCCCAGGAATTCGCGATAATAGTCGTTGGCGAACCGGTATCGCTCCTCGCGATCGACGAACGCCACCAGCACGGGCAGCGAGTCGGTGATCACCCGCAGCTCGGCCTCGCTCTTGGCCAGCCGCCGCTCGGCCGCGACCCGGCCGGTATTCTCGACGACGGTGCACATCACGCCGCCAACGCCGCCGCGATCGAGGTAGATGGGGGTGTAGTAGAGGTCGAACACGACCTCCTGCTGCTGGCCCGCACGCGTGACGAGCAGGGGCTGATCGCGATAGGCGATGTCCTCACCGGCGAAACCTCGCTCCAGGATGCTGCGGTTCCAGTCCCAGATTTCGGGCCACACCTGGGGCACCAGACCGCCAAAGGCGGCCGGATGACGCTCACCGGCGATGGCGCGGTAGGCGTCGTTGTAGATCATCACATGATCCGGTCCCCACATCAGGACCTTGGCGATCGGCGAATGGACGATGTTGGCGACGGTGGTGCGCAGCGGCGAGCACCAGCCGTCGGTCGGGCCGAGCGAGGTCCGGGACCAGTCGAAATCCCGCACGCGATGGCCGCATTCGCCGCCGCCGACCAGCCAATGCTCGGCGGTCAGCGCGGCACCCTCGTCGCGCAGCCGTTCCAGCGCGGCGACGACCATCGCCTGCTCATCGGGATAGCGGCCATCTTCGAGGGCCTGGGCGACATATCGGTCGAGCTGCGCGGGAAGCGACAGCATTCGCGACAGGGGAGTGCTCATGGGTTGACGCATGGGTAAGCTATACCATCAAGTCAATTGCTCATTCATTGATACGTCTCGAATTGCGCCGGGTTTCCACAACTTCTTCAGCTCTGCGCATTCTCCGCCTTGGGGTGATGCGGCTCCAGGATCAGCGTCCGCCCCTCGACTCGCCAGCTTTTGAGGCGGGAGAGGAAGTTCATGCCTAATATGTCAGTCTCACCGAATGCGGGTGAGACGACGACGGGCAGATCGTACGCGCGGATGGTACCCAGCTTGAGCGTCTCGACCCTGGCGGTCTGTGCCCGGACCATGCCGTTGGCGGTGTTGAGGACGACCGGCATGACCGGCGTGCGCGGATCGAGGCCCGCCGCCTGCGCGCTGCCGACGGACAGCGCGGTCAGCGTCGCGCCGCTATCGACCAGCATCCGGCGGGTGACGCCGTCGACCGACACGCGCGCCCAGAAATGGCCGTCGGGCGACATGCGGATGCGCACCGTGTCGCCGACGACATTCTGATCCTGCAAATTCAGGACCTGCATCGCGCGCTGGATATAGGGATCGAACTGTTCGCGCTGATGGACGAGGCTCAGGACGAGTCCGCCCAGCACGACCCAGGTCACGATGCTGATCGCCACCCGCAAGACGGGTACGCGCCGCGCGACGATGCCGGCGACGATGATCGCCGCCACAAGAATCAGCAGGGGCGTGGGAATGCCGGACACGGCGGACATGGAAAGCGTCATCCTCTCGCGCCACCCGGAAAACGGATGGCAGGCCAGAGCTTTACCGCCGGCAATATTTACCCATGCTGACCAGGGGGATCAGGCCTGCTCGGTCCGTCCCAATTCCGCGGCGGAGAATTTGCGGCCGCCATACCAGCGCCGAAAACTTCCATCGGGCTGACGGAAATAGCGATTGCCTTCATATTGAACAGGCGCGCCCAGCGAGCGATAGGCCGCCCAAACGCCGTAGACCATGGCGATGATCGCCAGGACCTTGATCCACTCCATCGACTCGTCCCCTTTTTATTGTGAAGACGAGGCTCGCGAGAATTTCATCGCAGTTCAAGAAAATTAGGTGCTGCAACGCGGCGCGATGATCGATTATTCTTGCTGCGACGCGGAAGAATTAGTCGAAAACGCTTTGCTGAGCCAGGGCGAGCCGGCCCATCCGAAGCGGCGCGGGCGATCGGCGGCGCGGGTGATGCCGATACGCGGCCCGATGACGATGGGCGGCATGACGACCGGTCGTTCCAATTCGAACGGGGGCTGGGTGAGGGTGGCACCGTCACAGGCAAGATCGATGCCCAGCGCTTGGCACAAACGCCCCGGCCCGGCGCACAGGTCCCGCTCGCGCATCGCCATGCCCCGCCGCTCACGCATCCGCTCGATGCCATGACGCGGTTCGATCGCGCGGATCAGCACGGCGCTTCCCGGCACGCCGCACACGATGTTGAGGCAATGATGCAGCCCGTAGATTCGATAGACATAGGCATGCCCGACGGGGCCGAACATCGCCGCATTGCGCGCGGTCCTGCCCGCAAAACTATGCGATGCCGGGTCGGCGGCGTCATAGGCCTCGGTCTCGACGATCACGCCGCCGACGCCCTCGCACCGCAAGGTCGCACCGATCAGACCGCGCGCGACCTGATCCACATCCTGCGTGTAGAAGTCGGGCGGCAATGCCCTCACGAGGTGAGGTCGATCCGATGCCAGAAACTGCCATCAGCCAGCATTTCGGCGACGGGGTGTGGCTCGTCATCGATCATGACCCGCGTATCGCGCCAATCGATCCGGTTGCCCTCGGTGAGTAACGGCCACAGCCGCAACCCGACGACGACGGTCAACACCGCGCCTTCGTGCGTCCGGCGAAAGGCGAGGACGCGGTCCTTGCCATGGCCCGTGACGGCGAGGGGTTGGTAATCGCCTTCTTCGAACAGCGCCGGGTGCTCGCGCCGCGCGGCCAGCAGCCCGGCGAGCAACGCCATCTTGGCGTCGCGGCCACCCGCAAGCGCGGCTTCCCGCGCGGGATAGTCGACCGGCCGGCGATTATCCGGATCGACCAGGCTCAGATCGGCCAATTCCGTTCCCTGATAGCAGTCGGGGACACCTGGCACGGTGTAGCGCAAACCCAGTTGTGCCAGCGTGTTCGCGGTCGCAGCGGGTGCAATGGCCTTCAACAATGAGGACAGACCTTCGCGAAAGGCACGGCCTTCGCTGCCGATGATCAGCGTCTTGGCCAGTGCGTTGCAGCGCTCTTCATAGTCGGTGTCCGGCTGCTCCCAGGACGACCGCAGCTTGCCTTCGCGCAACGCCTTTTCCTGCCAGGCGGCGACCCGCTCGACAAAGTCCTCGGCCGCGTCCGATCCCGGCCACGCCCCGACCAGCGTCTGGATCAGCATGTACCAGTCGGCCGGATCGACGCCCTCGGACAGTCCCAACGTCTCGGTCCGCCAGCGTTCCACTATCGCGCGCCATTCGTCGGGCATGGCGCTCAGCACCGCGAGCCGGGCGCGGACATCCTCGCCGCGTTTGTGATCATGGGTCGCGGTGGTCAGCATCGCACGCGGGAAGCGTTCGGCGCGGCCGATCATCCGGTCATGAAACTCCGCGATGGGCAGGCTCATGCGGCCGGCGTCGAAGCCGACATCGTTGCGCGAGAGCAGGACGCCGTGCCGGTAGAAGGCGGTGTCCTCCACCGCCTTGGCCGCGATCGGTGCCGACAATTGCTGGAAGCGGCGCACCGCCTCCGCGCGCAGCGCCGTGTCGCCGGGGCCGTCGCCCGACAACCAGGTCAGCACCTGATCGACGACAAAGGCCTCACCCGGCGGAATGAACCGCTCGACCCGGTCGCGCGCCTGCTGACGGATCGCCCCATCGGACTCCGGCGCGTCGGGACCGTAGGTGCGGTACACCGGAAATACCCAGAGCAGGCGCTCGATCGCCCGACGAAGCATCGGCGTCGTGATCGCGCCGTCGAGGTCGGGCGCGGATGCCGTCAGGGCCGCGAACGACGCGACGCATCCCTCTAACTGGCCCGCGAACTGCCAGGCGAGCAGGTCCTGCCGTGCCTGCAACTCCTCCGGCGCGAAATCGGCGGACCGACCGCTGATCTGCGCCCACAGGTCGGCAAGTGGCCGCGTGCCCTCGGGGGCGTGGAGCAGGGCGGATACCTCCTCCATGAAGTCGTAGCCGCTGGTGCCGTCGATACCCCAATCGGTGCCCATCGGCTCGTCGGCGGCGAGGATTTTCTCGATAACGATATAGGCTCGGTTGCCGTCCTCGCGCGGGATGGCGTCGAACCGGGCGCGCAGCTTGCGGCAATAGCCGACCGGGTCGGTCAGCCCGTCGACATGATCGATCCGCACACCGTCGATCAGGCCCTCGGCATAGAGGCGGAAATAGAGCGCGTGGGTTTCCTCGAACACCGCGTCGTCCTCGACCCGCAGGCCGGCCAGCTCGTTGATCGTGAAGAAACGCCGCCAGTTGAGTTCGTCATTGGACACGCGCCACGAGGCCAAGCGGTAATGCTGTCGCTCCAGTAATGCTGCGATTGGTGTGGTCTCCGCGTCCGCCTGATCCTCGTCGCGGATCGGCAGGCGATGCTCGCCATAAGCGACGATCTCGGCGCGGTCGTTCTGACGTTCGACCGCGATCTGTCCATCGGCGAGCGTTTCAGACAGTGGTGCTCCCAGGATCGGCAGGACGAGCTTTCGCGACCAGTCGATGTCGAAGAACTTGGCATAGGCGCTGTCCGGCCCATGGGTCAGCACGTCGTTCCACCAGCGATTGCCCCCGCCGGCGACGCCCATGTGATTGGGTACGATGTCGATGATGACACCCATGCCGCGCGCCCGCGCCGCTTCGGCAAGCGAACGGAACGCCGCCTCGCCACCCAGCTCGGGATTGATCCGGGTGGGGTCGATCACGTCATAACCGTGCGTCGAACCCGCCGCCGCCGTGGTGATCGGCGAGGCATAGACGTGACTGATCCCGAGCCGATCGAGATAGGGCAGCAACGCCTCGGCCTGGGCGAAGGGAAAGTCCTTGTGAAACTGAAAGCGATAGGTGGCGCGCGGCGTCATGGACGGCGTCCTTCGATAAAGGGTCAGCGGGCGTTGAGCGTGGCGATGCGGGTGGCGACCACCGGGTCGGCGAACGCTGCGTCCAGCGTGTCGGGCAGGCGGCGGCGCCAGTTGGGATGCTCGTTGATGGTGCCGGGCAGATTGGGCTGCTCGACCAGGCCGAGAAGGTCCTCGGCGGGGATGATCGCGAGCGGGCAGGGGGAGGATGCGACCGCCGCGATGGCCGCGTCGACGACGGGGGCGGCCTCTTGTGGCATCGGACCATCGCCGATCTTGTCCCACAGCCGCGACCGCTCGTCGGCCCGTTCATCCTGCTGATCGGAGGAGACGGACTTGCCGGCGATCTTCGCGCGCCATTCCAGATCGCGGCCCTGCCACCAACCGGCGACCGTGGCGATGTCATGCGTGGCGGTCATCGCGATGGCGTCGGCGGACCAGTCTTGGGACGGAACGAAGTCGCCCTCCGCATCGCGTTCGAAGGGTAGGACCCGCATGCCCAGCATCCCGGCATCGGCCATCACGTCGCGAAAGCCGGGCGGGACGGTGCCCAGATCCTCACCGATCACGATCGCGCCGCGCCCGTCATTGGCGCGGTGCGCTTCGATCTTCAGGATGCGCAGCATGTGATCGAATGGCATGGTCAGATACGCGCCCTGATCCGCCGTCCGCCCTTCGGGAATGACCCATAGCCGCCCCAGGCCCAGCGCATGGTCGATCCGTACCCCGCCCGCATGCGCCAGGATTGCGCGCAGCGTGCCGATGAAGGACGCGAAACCCTGCCGACGCAGCGCGAAGGGCGACAGCGCGGTGATACCCCAATTCTGACCATCGGGACCGAGCGGATCAGGCGGCGCGCCGATCGACAGGCCGGTCAGCACGTCCTGCGGCCTGCTCCAGCTGTCGGCGCCGTCACCGGCCACGCCGATGGCGAGGTCGGCGATCAGGCCGATCGCCATGCTCGCGTCTCGTGCGGCATCCGCCGCCCGCGCCAATCCCCTATCGGCGTGCCACTGGGCAAAGGCATGGAAGGCGACCGCATCCGCATGATCCGCAACGAACTCGCGCACGGCCTCGCCCGTCGGATCATGAAATTCGTCGGGCCATTGCCGCCACCCGCTCGCGCCGTTCCGAGCCAGGAAATAGCTGTGCAACGCATCGAAGACCGCCTGCGCCTGCAGCCGTTCGCCTTGCGCTTCGCGCCATTCGGCAAAAGTCGCGCGGTCGGCATCGGACAGCCGGTCATAGACGATGCGCAGGTCGCGCATCCGATCGGGTGCGGCGGTGCTCCAGTCGATCAGTTCCTCGGCTTCGGTCACCGGCTCATCGGCGGGCGCCAGCCATGCGTTGCGGAACAGCCGGCTGGACGGCGCATAGGGGCTGAACCGGCTGGCGTCGGCCGGGAACAGCGCATGGACCGGGCTGATCGCGACGGCTGCGGCACCGGCGCGGCCCAGCGTCGCGGCCGCTTGGGCGAGGCTGGCGAAATCGCCATAGGCGCCGTGGCCCTCTCGCAATGACGGAATCTGGACGGCACTTCCCCAATGCCGCCCCGCCGGTGGGGAAGGACAGCGCAACGGAGCGATGGCGACCGTCAGTTCACGATCGTCCTGCCGAAGGTGGTGGTAGCCGGGCATGGCTATGCCGGTCAGGCAGACGCGATCGTCATCCTCAGAAAGGGTGACCGGACGAATGTCTCCGCTTTCGAGCCGCAATTCGGCCGGCCCGGTCCGCCAACCTGACGGCAGCACAACGATGCCGCCCATATCGGCCGACACGAAGCGCTCCTCTATGGCATCGTCGTCGAGGCAGGCGAGAATGGCTTCCAGCGCTTCGTCGGAGACGATTTGGTCCTCGCCCTTGGCATCCTGCCACTGGCGGATCAGCCCGGCCGCCTCGGCGCGATCGTGCAGATCGCTCATGGCGCGATCCAGGCGGCGAAGCGATCGCCTTCGCGGTGGATCAACGTGCCCTCCTCGGCGCCGCGCGGGGCGGGGGTGTCGCCCAGATCGATATGGATGGTGAGCGTCGCGCCATCGGCCATCCGCCAGCGCGCCTTGACCGCCGCCGCGCCGGTCGCCTCCGCCGCGATGCCGATGGCGCCCTTCAGACGGGGCACGATATGCACCTGCCGCAGCATCAGCAATTCGCGGTACAGCGCGCGCCATTCGCCCGCCTCGGGGCCGGGCTGGGGGATCGAGGCATCGAAGGTCGCCTTGGCGTTGGGATCGGGTATGCGTTCGCGCGCCGCTTCGTCGGCAAAGGCCTCGAACTTCGCGAATTCCTTGCGCCGGCCCTCTCGGACGGCGTCGGCGAGGTCGTCGTGAAAGTCGGTGAAGAACAGGAAGGGGCTGTCGCTGCCTTCGTCCTCACCCATGAACAACAACGGGATTTGCGGCCCCAGCAGCAACAGGGCGGTCGCCGCCCGCAGCCGCTCGCGATCGGTCAGCCGGATCAGCCGCTCGCCCATCGCCCGGTTGCCGACCTGGTCATGGTTCTGGAGAAAGGCGACGAAGGCGGTGCTGGGCAGATGGCCCGACGGTTTGCCTCGCGTCGCCCCGTCGTGGTTGGCCGAGCCTTCACCCTGATAGATGAAGCCTTCCTTCAGACACCGGGCCAGCCGCTCGGCCGGACGATCGGCGAAGTCGCCATAATAGGCGCTCGTCTCACCGGTCAGCAGGACGTGCAAAACATTGTGGAAGTCGTCATTCCACTGCGCGTCATAGCGTTCGGGCGTCAACCGTTCAGCGTCGTTCTTTTCGTTTTCCAAGACCAGATGCACATGCCGTTCGGGCAGCGCCTGGCGAATTTCGTGCGCCATCCGGTCGAGAAAGCCGTCTTTGGCGATCGCATGGACGGCGTCGAAGCGCAGCCCGTCGATGCGATAATCGCGCAGCCACATCAGCGCGTTGTCGACGAAGAAGCGGTGCACCGGATCGGCATCGACCGCGACTGCGCCGCCCCAGGGGGTATGGACATCCTTGTGGAAGAAGGCGCCGGCATAGGCGTTCAGATAATTCCCGTCCGGTCCGAAATGATTATAGACCACATCGAGGAAGACCGAGATGCCGAGCATGTGCGCGGTATCGACCAGCGTCTTCAATTCCGCCGGCGAGCCATAGCTTTCGGCGACGGCATAGGGCAGCACGCCGTCATAGCCCCAGTTGCGGGTCCCGCCGAAGGCGTTGACCGGCATCAGCTCGATCGCAGTGATCCCAGCTGCCGCCATGCCCGCCAGCCGGTCGCGAATACCGGCAAAACCGCCCAGCGTTCCCGCATGGACCTCCAGCAGTACCGTCTCTTCCCACGGCCGCCCGCGCCATTCGGTCGCGCTCCAGGCAAAGGCGTGGTCGAGCACGACGCTCCAGCCATGGACGCCGCCCGATTGCAACCGCGACGCCGGATCGGGCACCGCCAGGTCCGCGTCCAAGCGGAACCGGTAGCGGGTGCCAGCACCCGCAGCGGCGTCGACGACGAACCAGCCATCCTCGCTGCGCGACATCGGCACGGACACACCGCCGTCGATTTCGAGGGTGACGGCATCGCGGTCCGGCGCCCAGAGCCGGAACCGCGTCGTGCCGTCATCCCTCAGTTCGGGTCCCCAGTGCGTCATGACGCGATCGCATCATGCCAGGTGATCAGGACGGCGCTTTGCGGGCCGACCTCATAGGTATCGCCGATCGCGATCTCGCCCTGTTCCGGCTTGGCGCTGTCGATCAGGACGGTGCGGTCGTTATGGGGCGGGGGCAGGGTGAAGGTGATCGGATCGGCCGAGGCGTTGAGCAACAGCGACACCGCCTCGATCCGGTCGTCCTCGGTCTTGCTCGCGCGGCGCATCATCAGGGCGCGACCTTCAGGGTTGTTCCAGTCATCCGCGCTGAGCTGATTGCCCCGCTCGTCCCACCATTCGATGTCATTGACGCCCTGGCCCGGCGTGTCCTGGCCGTAAAGGAAGTGCGGTGCGCGCAATACCTGATAGCGGCGGCGCAGTTCGGCGAGCCGCGCGGTGAAGGCGATCATCGCCTCGCCGTCCTCGGACGCGGCGGCGTTCCAGTCGAGCCAGCTGATCTCGTTATCCTGGCAATAGGCGTTGTTGTTGCCATGCTGGGTCCGGCCGAACTCGTCGCCGGCGACGATCATCGGCGTACCGAGCGAGGCCATCAGCGTCGTCATCATCGACCGCATCACGCGGCCGCGTGCCGCCTTGATATTCTCGTCGTCGGTCGGCCCCTCCGCGCCCCAGTTGCGCGAGTAGTTCTCGGAATGGCCGTCGCGATTGTCTTCCTTGTTCGCCTCGTTGTGGCGCTGTTCGTACATGACCGTATCGGCCAGCGTGTAGCCGTCATGCGCGGCGAGCATGTTGAGACTGGCCCAGGGACGCCGGGCGCGCCGGTCGAACAGGTCGCCGGACCCCGACAGGCGCGCGGCGAGATCGCCCCGCTGGCCGGGATCGCCGCGCCAGTATTTGCGCACTGTGTCGCGATACTTGTCGTTCCATTCCGAAAAGCCGGGCGGGAAATTGCCCAGCTCATAACCGCCGGGGCCGACATCCCATGGCTCGGTCAGCAGCTTCAACCGGCCGAGCACGGGGTCCTGACGCAGCACGTCGAAAAAGGCCGCGCCGGGATCGAAGCCATCTGCTTCGCGACCCAGCGTCAGCCCCAGGTCGAAACGGAAGCCGTCGATGCCGAAGCTGGTCGCCCAGTAACGCAGCGAGTCCGCCACCATCTGGATCACGCGCGCCTTGGACAGGTTCAGCGTGTTGCCGGTGCCGGTGTCGTTGATCGTATAGCGCGGCTGATCCTGGACCAGCCGGTAATAGCTGGCATTGTCCAACCCGCGCCAGGACAGCGTCGGGCCTTTCTCCGACCCTTCGCAGGTATGGTTGTAGACGACGTCGAGTATCACCTCGATCCCCGCCTTGTGCAGGCGGTGCACCGCGCGGCGCAGTTCGTCCTGGGTGTCGGTCGCGAAATAGGCCTGTTCGGGGGCGAAGAAGCCGAGCGTGTTATAGCCCCAGTAATTGCGCAGGCCCTTTTCCTGCAGGAAACGGTCCTGGGTGAAGCTGTGGATCGGCAGCAGTTCGATCGCTGTAACGCCGATGCGCTTCAGATGCTTGATGACCGCCGGATGGCCGAGCCCGGCATAGGTGCCCCGTTCGCGCGGCGGCACCAGTTCCATCAGCTTGGTCAGCCCCTTGACGTGCGCTTCATAGATGACGGTTTCGGACCAGGGCGTGTTGGGCTTCACGTCGCGCGACCAGTCGAAATGGTCGTCGACGACCACCGCCTTGGGCATGGCGGCGGCGCTGTCGCGCTTGTCGAAGCTCAGATCCTCCTTCTTGGACCGGATCTGATAGCCGTGCAGCGCATCGGTCCACTTGATCTCGCCGAACAGCTTGCGCGCATAGGGGTCTAGCAGCAGCTTGTTCGGATTGAAGCGGTGCCCCGCCTCCGGCTCATAGGGACCATGCGCGCGGTAGCCATAGAGGAGCCCGGGGCCGACATCGGGCAGATAGCCGTGCCACACCTCGTCGGTGCATTCGGGCAGCGTGAAGCGCTTCAGCTCGCGCTTCCCGTTGGCGTCGAACAGGCATAGTTCGATCCGGTCGGCATTGGCCGAAAAGACGGCGAAATTCACCCCTTCGCCATCGAACGTCGCCCCCAGCGGATGGGGCGAGCCGGCAAGAATCCGATCGGGCAATGCGGTCAAGTGACATCTCCGGCAAAAGTCGGTGGAAGACCATGCGTGGTTGAAGTTCGAAATGTGCGGTAATCGCCCGGATGGCTGGTGGGAGGTCGCCATCCGGGCGATGGGTCAGGCCTTGCTGGCGCGCGGCTTTCTGGTCTTTGGTTTCACGGTGACCCCATCATCCTGGATCGTCGCGGGAGCGGCCTTGCGGCGGGCGGGAGCCGGTTTGACCTCGGCGTCCGCCGTCGTCGGCTCCTCCGCCTCGCCTGTTTCGCGCAACTGCCGTTCAGCCAGTTCCCAATGGTCGCGATCGCGGCCATGTGGTTCGCCCTCGGCCTGCCAGATGTCATAGGCACGTTGGCGAAGCTGCTCTTCCCGTTGATCCACCGTCTTCTCCCTGTCGTGACATGATGTATGTCATCGCCAGCCTAACGATTGATGGGGTCGTTCCGCTCCCGTAAAAATCGCCTGATCGGCATCAATCACGAACCGGTGGGCGACTTGGCCTTGACCGGCTCGGGGGCGCTGACGGCCGACAGGGTCTGGCGCTGGCTTTCGGTGTCGATCCGGCGGGTGCGGGTGAAGGGGGGCAGCTCGACCCGGCTCTTGGTCTCCATCGCCTTCATGATGCCTTCGATCACGCGGAGGTCGGACAGGCCTTCCTCGGCATCGGGCTCCGGATCGCGGTCGTTCAGGATGCAGTCCGAGAAATAACGCATCTCGCCGCCGAACTGGTCGGTGTGCTTGAACGTCTCGTGGGTCTGCTTGTCACCGATGGTCAGATTGTGCTCGATTCCCGACTGGAAGCCATAGGCCGGGCTCATATGGATCGACCCCTTCATGCCCGCGATGATCAGGCTGTCGACATTGTTCATCGCATAGCTGACGGTGAAGCTCGCCAGCCGGTCGCCCGGCATGCGCAGCACCACCGCGAAGGTATCGTCCAGATCGCCGAGACCTGCGCTGGGCTGGCGCGTCGCGACCGCGCTTTCGACCGCGACGGGCTCGGCCCCGAAGAGATAGCGGATGGCGTTGATCGGATAGGGTGCCATGTCGAACAGCGGCCCGGCCTCCAGCCCGTGCTTGGCGCGGTGATTGTCGGGATCGAGCTTTTGGCCGAAGCAGGAGGTGAACGCGACCAGTTCGCCCAGTTCGCCGTTGCGGATCTTCTCGATCGCGGCGAGCGTGCCCGGTTCGAAATGCAGGCGATAGGCAGTCATCAGCTTGGCGCTGGACCGCTTCTCGGCATCCTGGATCGCACGCGATTTCTCGACCGAAATCTCCAGCGGCTTTTCGCACAGCACATGGATGCCGGCCTCCAGCGCGGGGATGGCGAATTCGGCGTGACGCCAGTTGGGCGTCGCCAGATAGATCGCATCGCAGACGCCGGCGGTCAGCAGCTTGTCGAACTCGTTATAGGAATAGACATGCTCGACACCGTATTTCGCGGCCAGCGCGCTGCCCTTCTCTGCGTCGCCCGTGACGATGGCGGTCAGTTCGGAATTGCCGGTATGCTTGATGCCCGGAAGCATCGCCGACTGGGTGATATCGCCGGCACCCACGACCGCATAGCGGACCTTCTTCGTGCCGAATCCAAGTGCCGATGCCAGGCTCATCCTATTGCTCCGATGTCTTCTTAACGGCTGCTGCAACGCGCAAAACTCAGGAAGGTCCCACGGAGACTTCGACCTTTTGATGAGTTGTCTGCGCAAGTTTCAGGACGATAACCTGGATCACGATCCCTAAAGCGGAGCGCGCGCCCTCGTGACATTGCCCGACCAGCATCCCGATCCGCTCCCCGACGCCGACGGCTTTCTCGACCTGGAAAATTACGCGGCGCTGGGCGACGGGCGCAGCGTCGCGCTCAGCGGCGCGGACGGCGCGATCGACTGGTGGTGTGTTCCCAATATGGACTCGCCGCCCCTGTTCGACCGGTTGCTGGACGGCGAGCGTGGGGGGAGCTTTTCGATCACGCCGGTCGAGCCGTTCACCGTCGAGCGCCGCTATCGACCAAGCAGCAATGTGCTGGAAACGGTGTTCACCACTGCCTCGGGCCGCGCCAAGCTGGTCGAGTCGCTGAACAGCGGCACCGCCGGGCGGCTGCCCTGGGCGGAGCTGGCGCGGCGGGTGGAGGGGCTGGACGGCTTCGTCCGCTTCGCCATCACGCTGCGTTTCAGTCGGCGGGCGGATACGGTCAGCCCCTATTTCGCGCCGGCCGGCGGGCACAATGTCTTCCATGTCGACCGGGTGCTGGGCGTGTTCCGCCACTGTGGGCATGTGACGATCGATAGCGTCGAGGACGGGCTGGTCACCGCCCATGCCAATGTCGGCCCCGGCGACCGGGCGCGGATCGCGATCATCGCTGGAGAGGACGAACCGCTGGTCTGTCAGGACATCGAGCAGATCGACGAGCGGATCGACCTGTCGGATGCCGAATGGCGGCAATGGGCCGAACGGCTGAAGGTCCCCGACGCGCAGCGCGACCGGGTGCTGCGCAACGCACTGGCATTGAAGCTGCTGCTCTACTCGCCGACCGGCGCGATCACGGCGGCGGCGACGACCTCGCTTCCGGAAGGGATCGGCGGGTCCAAGAATTACGACTATCGTTATGCCTGGGTCCGCGATGCCGGCTATACGATCAAGGCGTTCCTGCGCATCGCCGCTCATGCCGAGGCCAAGGCGGCCTTTACCTGGCTGCTCAAGCGGCTGGGGGAGGCGGAGCCGCAGGTCTGTTACACGTTGAACGGCGAACCGGTGCCGCCCGAAAAGGAGATCGCGGTCAGCGGCTATCGCCAGTCGCGCCCCGTCAGGGTCGGCAATCTGGCCGGCGGACAGCACCAGCACGGCATTTACGGCGACATTTTCGAGACGGCGAGCCGGTTCGTCGCCTGCGGCAATTTCCTCGATGGTGCCAGCGCCGAGACACTGTCGCATCTGGCGGATGCCTGCGCCGACCGCTGGCGACAGCCCGATGCCGGCATCTGGGAACTGCCCGAGGAACGCCACTATACCATGTCGAAGATCAGCTGCTGGCAGGCGCTGGCGCGCGCGGTCGAGCTGGCGGATCAGGGGCAGATCCCGACGACCTGCCGCGACCGCTGGGCGCGCGAGCGCGACCGGGTGGAGGCATGGATCGGCGAACATTGCTGGTCGGAGGAACGCGGCGCCTATCTGATGCATCCGGACAGCGACGCGCTCGACGCCAGTCTCGCGCTGGCGGTCCGCTTTCGGTTCGACGGGCAGGACCGTCTCGCGCGGACGCTGGATGCGATCGACCGCGAACTGGGCAAGGGGGCGTTCCATTATCGCTATTCGGGCGTCGACAAGGAGGAGGCCTGCTTCCTCGCCTGCACCTTCTGGATGATCGAGGCACGCGCGCTGCTGGGGCAGCAGGAGGCCGCGCAGGCGGCGTTCGATGCCGCGACCGAGGCCCTCGATAGCCGGGGCGCCGGGCTCTATGCCGAGATGATCGATCCGGAAACCGGGCATTATCTGGGCAACATGCCGCAAGGCCTGACCCATCTGGCGGTCATCCAGGCCGCTGTGACGCTGTGCGGGGAGGAATTGTGACGCCATCGGTGGCGGAGCGTTCCGCACATTGCTAACAGCCGGCCGATGACGGCCGAAAAGCTCCCCCCGCAATTGGCATTCCTCGAAGGGGGCGGCGCGGCCACGCAACTGATCCTCGATCGGGACTGGACCGATCACCCCTTCGGTCCGCCTGAAACATGGCCCGACGCCTTTCGCATCGCGCTGAGCCTGGTTCTGAACTCGCCGGAGTCGATGATCCTGGCCTGGGGGCCGGACCTGCATTTCTTCTTCAATGAGACCTATTTCCCGCTGCTCGGCCCCCGCCTGTCCTGGGCGATGGGCGCAAGGTTCGACGAGGTCTGGGCCGAGGCGCTGGATCAGGCGCGGCCGATCATCGACGATGCGCTGGCCGGGCGGACGCAGCGTTTCGTCGACCTGCCCTGGAAGCTCGGCACCGACCGGGGCGAAGCGCTGACCTATTGGACCTTTTCCTATTCGCGCGTCCTCGATGCGATGGGTGGGGTGGCCGGCCTGTTCATCTTCACCAACGAGACGACGGCGCGTGTGGTGGCCGATGCGGCGCTGCACGACAGCCAGGCGCAATTGTCCGACGCGCTGGAGGAGTTGCGCGCGCTCAACGTCACCCTCGAACAGCGTGTCGTCGAGCGGACCGCCGAGCGCGACCGGATGTGGGATGTCTCCCCCGACCTTCTGACCGTGGTCGATCAGGATGGGCGCATCCACCGGGCCAATCCCGCATGGCGTGATCTGTTGGGCTATGGTGCCGAGGCGCTGCTCGGTGTTTCGATCATGGATTTCATCCATGACGACGACCTGCCCGTCGCGCAGCGGGCGCTGTCGCGGTCGCTGGAGGGCCGCGTGGCGCGCAACGAAGTGCGGATGCGTCATGCCGACGGCCATCACGAATGGATCTCCTGGGTCGGCGCCGCCCATGGTTGCGAGGTGTTCGCGGTCGGTCGCCACATCACCCAGCAAAAGGCGGCCGAGGACGCGCTGCGCCAGACCGAAGAGCAATTGCGTCAGGCGCAAAAGCTGGAAGCGATCGGCCAGTTGACCGGTGGGGTCGCGCATGACTTCAACAATCTGCTCACCGTCATTCGCGGCTCGATCGATCTGCTCCGCCGCGACGATTTCTCGGCCGAACGCCGCCAGCGTCAGATCAATGCCATCGCCGATGCCGCCGACCGCGCCGCCAAATTGACCGCGCAGCTGCTGGCGTTCGCGCGGCGGCAACCGCTGACGCCCGAGATCATCGATGTCGGCGCCAGCATCCTGACCCTGACCGACATGATTCATACCCTGTCGGGCCCGGGCATCAGGCTCGTCATCGAACAGCCCGAAATACCGTGCTTCGCCCATGTCGATCGCAGCCAGCTCGACACCGCCATCGTCAACATGGCGGTCAACGCGCGGGACGCGATGGCGGGGCAGGGGACGCTGACCATCCGCATCGCACCCGCCATCGGTCCGTACGGGACGGATCAGGTGCACATCGCCATCACGGATACCGGAGAGGGCATCCCGGCCGACCGGCTCGAACAGATTTTCGAGCCCTTCTTCACCACCAAGCAACTGGGTGCGGGCACCGGGCTGGGGCTGAGCCAGGTGTTCGGCTTCGCGCGCCAATCCGGCGGCGACGTCCGGGTCGTCAGCCAGCCGGGACAGGGCGCGACCTTCACGCTGATCCTGCCGCAAAGCCATGGCCAGCCCAGCGTCGACAACGGGCTGCGCGCGATCGACATGGCCAAGCGATCGGACCTCTGCGTCCTGATCGTCGAGGACAATATCGAGGTGGGTCAATTCGCCGTGGAGGCGCTACGGACGCTGGGCTGTCGCACGGTGATCGCCACCAACGCCGCGATGGCGATGGAGGAGCTGAAGGCTGATGCCGCCCGCTTCGACCTCGTCTTCTCGGATGTCATGATGCCCGGCCAGTCCGGCATCGACTTCGCCCACGACATCGCCCGGACATATCCGGACCTGCGGATCCTGCTGACCAGCGGCTATAGCCAGGTGATCGCCGACGAGGGCAGCCATGGCTTCGCCCTGCTGCGCAAGCCCTATACCCTCGCCGAGCTTGCGCAGCAGATCGATCGCCTGTTCGGCGGCTGATCAGTCGAGATCATTCTCGCTGACGACGACCAGCGACTGCTCCATATCGCGGCCGAGCGCGGTCAGCGCCGCCTCTAGGATGTCGTCCGAATAGCGTTCGAACAGCTCCAGGGCGTCGTCGTCGGGCACGTCGCCGCTCAGCGCTTCGAGGACGTCATACTGGACGGCGAACTGATATTCCTCGCCTTCGATCTCGCCGACGAACTCGACCTGCTTGTCGGCGACATTATCCTCCAGCGTACCCTTCACCACCGTCAACGCGTCGTCCGCCATGATCGTCCTTTCTCATGCGATTGCGACATCGGGGACGCGGAAAGCCGCCCAGGGTTCCCGCGTCCGTCGCTTATTTGACCCGCCGCCAGCGCTGCTGGCGACAGCCCAGCCCGCCGAACAGACAGCCTTCGCCGACCAGCGTCTTCGCATCGACCTGGGTGATGGTGCCTTCGACCTCGCGGCCGATGTCGGGGATGAAGACGGTTCCGGCCCAGCGCCCGGGCTCTTCCTCCTCGAAATCGGTGAACAGCCGCGTGCCGACCAAGCGATCCGATCCGCCGCGCGCCGCATCGGCCTTGGCCTGTTCATTGGCCCAGATGACCGTGCCGCACATTAGCTGGGCATCCTGACCGCGTCCGCACGGAGCGAAACGTACCTGGACGCTGTTGGAGGGATTGGCCCAAACGCCCGCCGGCACCCGCGCATCGGCGGTGCCTGCCGCCCCCAGGGCCATCGCGCCGATCACGGCCCTGGCCATCCATGGCTTTGCGTTCATCATCTCGTCTCCCGTTACCGCTGCCCGACACAGGGCTTTGCATCGCCCATGTAGGAATGGCGGTGAACAGAAACAAAACGGCCGGCGAGTCGCCCCGCCGGCCGCTTCGTTCGCGATAGCGGGCGTCCGCTCAGGCCGAGCGCTTCGCCAGCTCCTTGTTGATGCCCAGCGCTGCCAGCGTGCAGACCGCACCCGACAGCAGATAGGCGCCGACCGACAACAGGCCGAAATTGCTCGACAGCAGCAGCGCGGCCAGCGGCGCGAAGCCCGCACCGATCAGCCAGGCGAGGTCGGACGTGATCGCCGCACCCGTATAGCGACGCAGCGGCGAGAAGCCCGAGTTGATAACGCCCGACGACTGGCCGAAGCCCAGGCCGAGTAGCAGGAAGCCCAGCACGATGTAGATCGTCTCACCGGTGCCACCATTGTCGAGCAGCTGCGGCGCGAAGCCCGCATAAGCCGCGATCGCGGCGGCGGAGAAGCCCAGCAGCGTGCGGCGGCCGACGCGGTCGGCGATCTTGCCCGACGCCAGGATGGCGAGAACGCCGACGATGCTGCCGATGATCTCGATCATCATGAAGTCCTGCGGCTGTTCCTTGTTGAACAGGACGACCCAGGACAGCGGGAACACGGTCACGATGTGGAACATCGCGAAGCTGGCGAGCGGCGCGAAGGCGCCGAGGATGACGGTGCGACCTTCGGTGCGCAGTGTCTCGCCGACCGGCGCGGGTTGAAGCTCGCGGCTCTCGAACATGCGCTGGAATTCCGGGGTCGCGACGATGCGAAGCCGGGCGAAGAGCGCCACGACATTGATCGCGAACGCCACGAAGAACGGATAGCGCCAGCCCCAGTCGAGGAAATCGGCGGTGCTGAGCGTCGTCAGGAAGAAGGCGAACAGGCCGTTGGCGACCAGCAGGCCGAGCGGTGCGCCCAGCTGCGGGATCATCGCATACCAGCCGCGACGACGCTCCGGCGCGTTCAGCGACAGCAGCGAGGGCAGGCCGTCCCAGGCGCCGCCCAGCGCCAGGCCCTGCATGATGCGGAAAATGCCCAGCAGCACCGCCGCCGACGTGCCGATCTGTGCATAACCGGGCAGGAAGGCGATCGCCATGGTCGAACCGCCGAGCAGGAACAATGCGATGGTCAGCTTGACCCCGCGGCCCAGATTGCGGTCGACCGCCATGAAGATAAAGGTGCCGATCGGCCGCGCGATGAACGCCAGCGAGAACAGCGCGAACGAATAGATCGTGCCGGTCAGCGCATCGACATAGGGGAAGATCAGCGACGGGAACACCAGCACCGAGGCGATGGCGTACACGAAGAAGTCGAAAAATTCCGAGGTACGCCCGATGATGACGCCGATGGCGATATCGCCCGGCGCGACATGGTGCGGATCGCGGGCATTGACCAGCCGCGCGTCCCGCTCAAGGGGCGTCGAGGTCGATGCGGTTAACTCTGCGCTCATCGGCTGCCAGTCCTGACTTCTTGCATGTTCCTGTCAGCGGTTCGGTTGCGGCGCAAAATGACCGCGCAGAACCGCCATTGTGCTGCGCCTATGCGCCATTCCCCGGCCGGCGGGGATTGGACAAACTGTCCAATGTGCGCAGGTGCAGCAAAGGCGTAGCGGCCCATGCCATATGTCTCATTCGTCGAGCCTTGCGCGCCTGCGCCCTCTTCGCTGGGCCGCCTTGCCCCTCCTGGCCATGCTGGGGGGATGCGACGCGGTCGTGCTCAACCCTGCCGGTGACGTCGCCGTGCAGCAACGCGATCTGGTGCTGATCGCGACGGCCCTGATGCTGCTCATCATCATTCCGGTGATGGCGCTGACGGTGCTGTTCGCGTGGCGCTATCGCAAGAGCAATACGGACGCCGAATATGATCCGGAGTTCGACCACTCCACCATGCTGGAGCTGGTCATCTGGTCGGCGCCGCTGCTGATCATCATCTGTCTGGGTGCGGTGACCTGGACGAGCACCCATCTGCTCGACCCCTATCGCCCGATCGAGCGGACCGCCCCCGGCCAGCCGGTGGCGGCGAGCGTCAAGCCGCTGCAGGTGCAGGTAGTCGCGCTCGACTGGAAATGGCTGTTCATCCTGCCCGAACAGGGCATCGCCACGGTCAACGAACTGGCGCTGCCGGTCGACCGTCCGGTTGAGTTCCGCCTGACCGGCACCTCGGTGATGAACGCCTTCTACATCCCCGCGATGGCCGGCATGATCTACACCATGCCCGGCATGGAGACGAGGCTGCACGCGGCGCTGAACCGCGAGGGCACGTTCAAGGGGCTGTCGTCGCACTATAGCGGCGCGGGCTTCTCGGGCATGCACTTCCCCGTCTATGCCATGCAGTCGAGCGGTTTCGACCAGTGGGTCGAAAAGGTCCGCAGCTCGCAGGCCGGGCAGGGCAAGGGCCAGGGTCCGCTGACCCGCGCGTCGTTCCTGACCGTCGAAAAGCCGAGCGAATATGTGCCCGCCATGTATTTCAGCGGCGTGCAGAACGGCCTGTTCGACCGCGTCGTCAATCGCTGCGTCGCCGAGAACACGCCCTGCATGTCCGACGTGATGATGCACGACCGGATGACCGGTGGCGGCGACCCGCATGAGATGAAGGTCGGCGAGGGCAATCCGCCCGTCAACAATACCGGCCCGATGCACGGTGAGCGGACCAAGGGTGCGCTCGAAAAGTCGCCCGAGGAAATCCAGACCTCGCCGCACCAGAGCAAGGAGCCGCTGCCGTCGAACGGCGTGCAGCAGCCGGGTGACATGAAGAACCGCCGTATGTCCTTCCTTTCCATCCCGCAGACCCCCGGCCCGCAGACCCTAGGTCATGCCGGTGCGGGTCGCGGCTGAGGCACGCCATCATGGATCAGACATTAAAGACCATTTTCGGACGCCTGTCGTTCGAATCGCTACCGATCCACGAGCCCATCGTCGTCGGCACCTTCCTGGGTGTCGCGGTCGGCGGTCTCGCGGTGCTGGCGCTCATCACCAAGTTCAAGCTGTGGGGCTATCTCTGGAAGGAGTGGTTCACCACGGTCGACCACAAGCGCATCGGCATCATGTACATGATCCTGGGCATCGTGATGCTGCTGCGCGGCTTTGCCGACGCGCTGATGATGCGCGGGCAGCAGGCGATCGCGTTCGGCGACAATCAGGGCTTCCTGAATTCGCACCACTATGATCAGGTGTTCACCGCCCACGGCGTCATCATGATCTTCTTCGTGGCGATGCCGATCATCACCGGCCTGATGAACTATATCATCCCGCTCCAGATCGGCGCGCGCGACGTGTCCTTCCCGTATCTCAACAATCTGAGCTTCTGGATGACCGCGGGCGGTGTGGTGCTGGTGATGGCCTCGCTGTTCATCGGTGAGTTCGCGCGGACCGGCTGGCTGGCCTTCCCGCCGCTGTCGGAGCTGGACTTCAGTCCGGATGTCGGTGTCGACTATTATATCTGGGCACTTCAGGTGGCCGGCGTCGGTACGACCCTGTCGGGCATCAACCTGATCGCGACCATCATCAAGATGCGCGCGCCGGGCATGACCATGATGAAGCTGCCGGTGTTCTGCTGGACCTCGCTGTGCGCGAACGTCCTGATCGTCGCCAGCTTCCCCGTGCTGACCGCCACGCTCGTCCTGCTGTCGCTCGACCGTTATGTCGGCACCAATTTCTTCACGAACAATCTCGGCGGCAACCCGATGATGTACGTGAACCTGATCTGGATCTGGGGCCACCCGGAGGTCTACATCCTGATCCTGCCGCTGTTCGGCGTGTTCTCGGAAGTCACCTCGACCTTCTCGGGCAAGCGTCTGTTCGGCTATACCTCGATGGTCTACGCCACGATCGTGATCACGATCCTGTCGTACCTGGTATGGCTGCACCACTTCTTCACCATGGGTTCGGGCGCCAGCGTCAACTCGTTCTTCGGCATCACCACCATGGTGATCTCGATCCCGACGGGGGCGAAGATCTTCAACTGGCTGTTCACCATGTACAAGGGGCGCATCCGGTTCGAACTGCCGATGATGTGGACCATCGCGTTCATGCTGACCTTCACCATCGGTGGCATGACCGGCGTTCTGCTGGCCGTTCCGCCCGCCGACTTCGTGCTGCACAACTCGCTGTTCCTGATCGCGCACTTCCACAACGTGATCATCGGTGGCGTGCTGTTCGGTGCCTTTGCCGCGATCAACTACTGGTGGCCCAAGGCCTTCGGGTTCAAGCTCAACGAGTTCTGGGGCAAGGTGTCGTTCTGGCTGTGGGTCATCGGCTTCTGGGTCGCCTTCACGCCGCTCTACATCCTGGGCTTCATGGGCGTGACCCGTCGTCTGCACCACTTCGAGGACCCGTCGCTCCAGCCCCTCTTCATCGTCGCGCTGTTCGGTGCGCTGATGATCGCGGGCGGTATCGGTGCCTTCCTGGTTCAGATCGGCGTGTCGATCTGGAAGAAGGAAGAGCTGCGCGACGTGACCGGCGATCCCTGGGACGGCCGCACGCTGGAATGGGCGACCTCGTCGCCGCCGCCGCAGTACAACTTCGCCTTCACGCCCGTCATCCACGAACTGGATGCCTGGTACGACATGAAGGACAAGAAGGCACAGGCGCCGGTGGAGGGCTATCGTCCGATCCACATGCCCAAGAACACGGGCACCGGCGTGATCATCGCCGCACTGTCGACCGCTGCCGGCTTCGGCATGATCTGGTACATGTGGTGGCTCGCTGCCTTCGGCCTGATCGGTGTCATCGTCGTCGCCATCTGGCACACGTTCAATTATGACCGCGATTACTACATCCCCGTCGATGAGGTCGTGGCAACGGAAAACGAGCGGCGTCGTCTGCTCGGGCAGGGAGCCTGATCCATGTCGACTGATGTTCTGAGCGCCGATCCGGCCAAGAACCCGACCTATTATCTGGTCGAGGACGAGGATCATCATCACGAATCCGGTGGCTCGACCGCCATCGGCTTCTGGATGTATCTGATGAGCGACTGCCTCATCTTCGCGATCCTGTTCGCCACCTACGGCGTGCTCGGCACCAGCTACGCCGGCGGGCCGACGCCGCGGGAGATTTTCGAACTCCCGCTCGTCGCGCTCAACACCTCGATGCTGCTGCTGTCGTCGATCACCTATGGCTTCGCCATGATCGCGATGGAGAAGAACCAGAAGGCGCAGGTGCAGATCTGGCTGGCGATCACCGGCCTGTTCGGTCTCGCCTTCCTGTCGATCGAACTCTACGAATTCGCCAATCTCATCCATGAGGGTGCGACGCCGCAGCGTTCGGCTTTCCTGTCGTCCTTCTTCACGCTGGTCGGCACGCACGGTCTGCACGTTACCTTCGGCATCATCTGGCTGGTCACGCTGATGGTGCAGGTCGGCCGCTTCGGCCTGCTGGAGGCGAACAAGCGCCGCCTGATGTGCCTGTCGATGTTCTGGCACTTCCTGGACGTCGTCTGGATCGGTGTCTTCACCTTTGTCTATCTGCTGGGAGTTCTCCGTTGAGCGCTCATCCTCCCCATGGTCATGGCGATCACGCCAACCTGGACCACGACCTCCATTCGCATGGCGACACCCATGGTCACGGCTCGATGAAGGGCTACATGATCGGGTTCGTGCTATCGGTGATCCTGACCGCGATCCCGTTCTGGGCGGTGATGACCGGCGGCCTGGGTGATACCCAGACGACCGCGCTGGTCATCATGGCGCTGGCGTTCGTGCAGATCGTCGTCCACATGATCTTCTTCCTGCACATGAACACCAAGTCGGAAGGCGGCTGGACGATGATGGCGCTGGTGTTTACCGCCGTGCTGGTCGTCATCACGCTGAGCGGATCGATCTGGGTCATGTATCACATGAACACCAACATGATGCCGGACATGGCCGCCCAAATGGGCGGCGGCATGTAATGGCCGGGACGGGCATCGGAGGCGGGCGGCGGGACCGCTCGCCGCTGATGCCGGTCATCCTGACCGCGATCGGCCTGGCGCTGATCGCGGGCTTCATTTCCCTGGGCGTGTGGCAGCTTCATCGCCGCCTCTGGAAGCTCGATCTGATCGCGACGGTGAATGCGCGGCTTGACGCCCCGCCGGTCGCAGCCCCCCCGACAGCCAGTTCGGCCGATGTCTATCGCCGCGTGACCGTACGAGGCACGTTCCGTAACGACCGCGAAACCTTTGTTCAGGCCGTGACCGAGCGTGGGCCGGGCTATTGGGTCATGACGCCGCTGGTCGGCCCGCGCTTCACCATCCTCGTCAATCGCGGCTATGTCCCGGCGGAAAAGCGGGCGGATCATGATCGCCCCTCCGGCCCCGTCACGGTCACCGGGCTGGTGCGGGTCAGCGAACCGGGCGGCGGCTTCCTGCGCTCGAACGATCCCGCCGCCGATCGCTGGTATTCGCGCGACGTGGCGGCCATCGCCACCGCCAAGGAGCTTGGCCCCGTCGCTCCCTATTTCATCGATGCCGATGCCACGCCGAACCCCGGCGGTTATCCCGTCGGGGGGCTGACCGTCGTCAGCTTCCGCAACAGCCATTTGTCCTATGCGCTGACCTGGTTCGGGCTGGCGATCCTGACGGTCGTCGGGTTGGTCATCGTGTGGCGGCCCGGCCGCGAGCGATGACCGCAGCGCCGCCCTATCTGCCGTTCACCGTCCGGCCGCGCGAACCCGATGCGACCGCCGGCACCGCCAATATGCGCCAGCTCATCCATCTGCGCTGGATGGCGGTGGCGGGCCAGCTGGTGACGATCCTGTTCGTCAATCGCGTCATGGGGGTGCAACTGCCCATCGCCGCGATGATGGGCGTCCTGGCGATGGCGGTCGCGATCAACCTGCTGAGCCATTTCCGGCTCCGCTTCCACCGCATCACCAATACCGAGCTGCTGTTCGCGCTGATGTTCGACGTCGGCACGCTGACGCTGCAGCTGTTCCTGTCGGGCGGCGCGACCAATCCGTTCATCTCGCTCTATTTGATCCAGGTCGTGCTCGGCGCGGTCCTGCTCGAGACATGGTCCGCCTGGGCCCTGGCCGGGATCACCGGCATCTGCTTCGGACTGTTGTCGTTGCACCATCGCCCACTGGCCTTTCCTCCCTGGTTGTTCGGGGACATTGCCGGGCTGCATACGCTGGGCAATTGGCTGGGCTTCGCGATCGTCGCGGGGTTGCTGATCCTGTTCGTCACGCGGATCAGCGAGAATCTCCGCCAGAACGCGGCACGCATCGCCGACTTCCGACAACAGGCCTCCGAGGAGGATCATATCGTCCGCATGGGCCTGCTCGCCTCGGGCGCGGCGCACGAACTGGGTACGCCGCTCGCCAGCCTGTCGGTGATCCTCAGCGACTGGCGCCGCATGCCCCGCCTGCGCGACGATGCCGAACTGATGGGCGAGATCGCCGAGATGCAGGCGGAGGTCCAGCGCTGCAAGGCGATCGTCACCCGCATCCTGCAATCGGCCGGCGAGCCACGTGGCGAGGCGGCCGAGCAGTCGGAGGTCGGCCTGTTCATCGACGCCATCGTCGGCGAATGGCGCGCAACCCATGCCCAGGTCCCGTTCGACTATACTCGGACCGAGGACGATGCCCCGATCGTCTCGGACCCGGCGATCAAGCAGGCGGTCTGGAACGTGCTCGACAATGCCGCCGAGGCATCGCCGCGCGGCGTCGGGCTGAGCGTGACGCGCGAGGGGGATACGGTGGCGATCCGGGTTTCCGATCGCGGCCCCGGCTTCACCCCCGCAACGCTGGCGCAGGTCGGTCGGCCGCAGCAATCGACGAAGGGCGAGGGGCATGGCGTGGGCCTGTTCCTGGTGTCGAGCGTCGTGCGCAAGCTGGGCGGTCGCATCGAGGCGAAGAACCGGCCCGAGGGTGGCGCGACGGTGACGTTGACCCTACCTCTGGGTATGATCGGCATGACGGATCGGAAGAGATGATGGACGGCGAGCGCTCGCTGATAATTGTCGAGGATGACGACACCTTCGCCCGCACGCTCCAGCGGTCGTTCGAGCGGCGCGGCTATGACGTCCGCGTCGCCAACAGCCCCGATGCGCTGATCGCGGTCCTGGCGGAGATGACCCCGCGTTACGCGGTCGTCGACCTGAAACTCGGGCAAGCCTCGGGCCTCGCCTGTGTTCAGACACTGCACGCGCATGATCCCGAAATGCTGATCGTCGTGCTGACCGGCTTCGCCAGCATCGCCACGGCGGTGGAGGCGATCAAGCTGGGGGCCTGCCATTATCTCGCCAAGCCGTCCAACACCGACGACATCGAGGCTGCCTTTCACAAGGCGAGCGGCGATGCGACGACGGCGATCACCGACCGGCCCAGTTCCATCAAGACGCTGGAGTGGGAGCGGATCAACGAGACGCTGGCCGACACCAACTTCAACATCTCGGAAACCGCACGGCGGCTGGGGATGCACCGCCGCACGCTCGCGCGGAAACTGGAAAAACGTCACGTTCCCTGACGCTTGAGGGAGAGGCCGGCCGGCCCCTCCCATGCGCGTTCAGGCGCGGCGCTTTTCGGCCGCGATCCACGCGTCGATCTTCTGCTCCAGCACCGGCATCGGCAGTGCGCCGGTATCGAGGATTTCGGCGTGGAAGCGGCGCGGATCGAACTTGGCACCCAGTTCGGCCTGCGCTTTCGCCTTCACCCGGCTGATCGTCAGCTGACCGATCTTATAGGCCAGCGCCTGGCCCGGAATGGCGATATAGCGCTCGACCTCGGCGGTCGCGTCGGTCCGCGCCATCGGCGAATTGACGAGCATATAGTCGATCGCCTGATCGCGGGTCCAACCCTTGGCATGGATGCCGGTGTCGACGACCAGCCGCATCGCGCGCAGCATCTCGTCATTCAGCCCGCCCATCCGCTGATAGGGATCGGTCTCCATGCCCAGTTCGGGCCACAGCGTCTCGGCATAGAGCGCCCAGCCTTCCGCATAGGCGGTATTGCCGCCGAAGCGCATGAAGGCGGGCAGCGCGGCATTCTCCTGCGCCAGGCTGATCTGGAAATGATGGCCCGGCACCGCTTCGTGCAGATACAGCGTCTCCATCTCCCACATGTAGCGCGACGGCAGGTCATAGGTATTGTAATAGAAGGCACCCGGCCGTGAGCCATCAGGCGTGCCGCCCTGATAGGAGCCGCCGGCGTCGGTCTTTTCCTTGAAGGCGGGGACGGGCCGGATTTCGAGCGCGGTCTTCGGGATCAGCGAGAATTGCTCGCGGATACGCGCATCGACACGGCGGCCGATCGCTTCATAGCCTTCACGCAGCTGCTGCGCCGATTTGGGCTGGAACTGCGTATCGGTGCGCAGGAAGGTGAAGAATTCGGGCAGGCTGCCCTTAAAGCCGACCGCCTGCTTCTGGACCTCCATCGCCTTCAGGATGCGCGCGACCTCCGACAGACCGAGCTGGTGGACCGCCTCGGCCTGAAGCGGCAGCGTCGTGTTCTGCTCAATGAGATAGGCATAGAGCTTCGCACCGCCCGGCATGCCCGACAGGCCGACGCTGTCGCGCGCGGCGGGCAGATAGGTCGTGGCGAGGAAATCGCGCATCCGGCGCTGGGCGGGGATAATCACGTCGCGGATCTGCGTCGCATAGGCGGCGGTCAGCCGGGTGCGGTCGGCGGCCGGAATGGCGGCGGGAAATTTCTTGACCGGCGCATAGAAGGTCGACTCCTCCGGCTTGCCCGCCAGCAGATTGTCGAACTGCGTGATCATGTTGCGAACGACCAGCTTGGGCTGGACGACGCCGCTCTTCATACCCTGTCGAAAGCGACCGATCGCTTCGTCGAGCAGCCGGGCATATTCGACGTTGCGCTTCAGGTTGTTCTCGTAATCGACCACCGTATTGAAAGGTGCGGCGCCCTGACCCGAAGCGAATTCGGGATAGAAGGTCTGGATGCCATAGAAATGATCCATCGGCCGCACGATCGTCAGCGCGACGATGGCCGGGTCCAGACCTTTTAGCGACATCTCGGTCTGGTTGCGGAATACGTCATAGGCGATCTGATCGGTCGGGGTCAGCTTGGCACGGTCAATCCGACCCAGCTCCGCCATATCCTTTTGCGCGGCCGCGCGTTCGGCCGCGATATAGCGGTCGGAAAAAAAATCGCCGACCTGATCGGCGCGGCGCATATCCCCCCGGAAGATGCCGTTGATCGGATTGCGCGCGAGGCTGGCTTCGTCGCTCTCATGGAAAAGCCGCTTGAGCCGCGCGTCTTCGGGGCCGTCACCCGGCTGGGGCGGAGCGGGAGGCAGGGCCTGGGCCAAAACCGGCGCGGTCATGGCGGGAAGCGACAGGGAGGAGAGCAGGGCAGCGAGAGGCAGAAGGCGCAAGCGGATTTCCCGTTCGGTCAGAGAAGACCTATTGGTAGAAACCTGCCGATCACCCCGCAAGCAGCGGTAAACGCTTATCCACCGGTGATTGTCCGATGGAGCGGGCACGAAAAAAGCCCCCGCAGCATCCCGGCGGGACGATGAGGGGGCTTTTTGAAACGGTTCGCGTTCAGCGCCCGTCAGCGTCAAACGCCATCTCGATTTAGATGGTCGACTTGTTGGTCGCAGCCTTGGCGGCGGCCGAACCGGCATTGCTCGCGACCTTGACGACGTCGTCCAACAACGACTTCGCACGGTCCTTCGCCGCGCCCTTGGTCAGGCCGGCCTCCTCCAGTTCGCGCAGGCCCGTCTCGCGGGCGGCCTGCGCCGCCTGACGGACCGTCTCACCAAGCTTCTTGCCGAGCGGGGCGAGGACTTCCTTTTCGCGGGCGCTGCGCGGGATCAGCGCGCCGGCGAGGACGCCGACCGCCAGACCGCCGACCAGAATGCCGAGCGGATTGGCTTCGATCGTCTGCGCGGTCTTGTGCGCGACGTCAGCGGCCTTTTCCTTGGCGTCGTGAAGGGCGTGCGACGCGGTCTCGCGGCCCTGCGCCAGCGTTTCGCGGATGCGACCATTCTGCTGATCGGCGTCGAGCGTGGTGTGCGTGGTTTCGATGGTCATTGCGGTCATCCTCCTGGACTATTGCCGACCTTGATTTGCCGGTCGGCAGGCCAAATCACTTGCGCTTGAACAGGCGGGCGATCCGCCGACGATTGAGGAACAATCCCAGCACTGCCACGCCACCGGCGACGGCAGCGGGGTTGTTCCTGGCGCTGTCGATCCCCGACTTGGCGGCGGACAGGCTGACTTCCTTGGCCTGCGCGGCCAGGGCCTGCGGCTCCAACCGCGCCTGGATGCGTGCGGCCGTCTGGTTCATCCGCTCACGCGCCTCGGCGGCCCGCAGTTCGGCTTCGGAGACGGTCATGCCTGCCCTCCCGACAAACGCGACTTGCCGACCATCGCCAGGATACCGGCGATCAGCAGCACCGCGCCGACCACGATCAAGGTCGATCCCAGCGGCCCCACCAACGGCGCCAACGCCATGATCAGGCCGACAAGGAACGCGATCAACGCGGCCAGCGCCAGCACGCCGGCGATGGCAAAGAACGTCGCCGCGCTGCGATAGCGCGAGACCTTGTCGGACGCCCGCGCCTTCGCCAGGTCGATCTCTGCCGCGATGAACGACCGGCCGTCATCGACCAGCTGCGAGACCAGCGAGGTCAGGGTCTCCGGTTCCGGCGACGTCGCCGAAAGGGGGGCGGTCACGCGGGTCACGCTGCGGCGTTGTCCGACGCGTGGCCCTCAAGACCCGACTGGACCACGCGGGCCACGACAAAGCCGAGTGCTGCCGCGATCCCGACGGCGATCGCCGGGCTCTTCGCCACGAAGGCGCGTGCGTCGTCGAGCAGTTCCTCGACATCCTTATCCTTGATCGAACCGGAGAAGGAATTCACCGCATCCGCCGCCGAGCGGGCATATTGGCCATATTGCTGGCCGAGCTTCTCATCGACCTGACCCGCCGCATCGTTGAGCAGCTGGGCGACCTGATCCAGCGCCGAGCCGGCCTTCGCCTTGCCGTCGCCGGCCAGCGCATAGACCTTGTCGACCGCCTGCTGTTGGAACTTGCCGGCCCCGTCCTTCACTGTCTGCTTGGCGTCGGAAATGGTCGAAGCCTTCGTGTCCGCCGTGGCGGTCTGCGTCGCGCTGTTGCCGATGCCGAAGGATGCGGTGGGCGCCGCGACCTCAGGGGCGACGCCGCCATGGCCGCCGAAATTCGGCGTCGTGTCATGCTGCGGGGGAAACGTGTTGTCGGTATCGGCCATGGGACAATCCCTTTCCTTCTTGGCCCGGCGGACCGGGCAGTTCGCCTCTTAACCCCGGCGACGGAAGCACGGTTCCATGCTTTTCCCGCAATTGCCCTTCGCGTGGTCACACGATAGAGCGCGGCCGAGACCTTCAAGGCTGATGTAGGAGCATCGTTACGTGACCGCAATCATCGACATCCACGCGCGTCAAATCCTGGACAGCCGGGGTAACCCCACCGTCGAAGTCGACGTGCTGCTCGAAGACGGCAGCTTCGGCCGTGCCGCTGTGCCCTCGGGCGCGTCGACCGGCGCGCATGAGGCGGTCGAGAAGCGCGACGGCGACAAGAGCCGATGGATGGGCAAGGGCGTCGAGGCGGCGGTCGAGGCGGTCAATGACGAGATCACCGACAAGATCCTGGGCATAGATGCCGAGGATCAGGCCGATCTCGACCGCGCGATGATCGAGCTGGACGGCACCGAGAACAAGGGCCGGCTGGGTGCGAACGCGATCCTGGGCGTCAGCCTCGCGGCGGCCAAGGCAGCGGCCGAAGCGCGCGGCCTGCCGCTGTATAAGTATGTCGGGGGCGTTTCGGCGCATCTGCTGCCCGTGCCGATGATGAACATCATCAATGGCGGCGAACATGCCGATAACCCGATCGATTTCCAGGAATTCATGATCATGCCGGTCGGTGCGGCGAACATCATGGAAGCCGTCCGCTGCGGCTCGGAAATCTTCCACACGCTGAAGAAGGCGCTGCACGAAAAGGGTCTGGCGACCGGCGTGGGTGACGAGGGCGGCTTTGCCCCCAACATCGCCTCGACCACCGAAGCGCTCGACTTCATCATGGCCTCGGTCGAGAAGGCCGGGTACAAGCCGGGCGACGACGTCATGATCGCGCTCGACTGCGCCGCGACCGAGTTCTTCAAGGACGGCAAATACAATATCTCGGGCGAGGGCAAGATCCTGTCGAGCCATGAGATGGCTGAGTATCTCGCCAACCTGACCCGCCAGTACCCGATCCTGTCGATCGAGGACGGCATGGCCGAGGACGATTGGGAAGGCTGGAAGGCTCTGACCGACATGATCGGCGACAAGGTGCAGCTGGTCGGCGACGATCTGTTCGTCACTAACCCCAAGCGGCTGAAGCAGGGCATCGACGGCGGCTACGCCAACTCGCTGTTGGTCAAGGTCAACCAGATCGGCACGCTGACCGAGACGCTGGAGGCTGTGTCGCTGGCGCAGCGTTCGCGCTACACCGCCGTTATGTCGCACCGTTCGGGCGAAACCGAGGACGCCACCATCGCCGATCTGGCGGTCGCCACCAACTGCGGCCAGATCAAGACGGGCAGCCTCGCGCGGTCGGACCGGCTCGCCAAGTACAACCAGCTGATCCGTATCGAGGAAGAGCTGGGTGACTCGGCGCGCTATGCCGGTCGCGATATTCTCATCCGCGCTTGAAATCGAAGGGCGTCGGTACGAAAATGGGTTCCGTGACCAAGAAGCCGTCGCCTTTCATTCGCACCATGCGGCGGGCCGCTTTGCCCGCGCTTGGCCTGACGATCGTCGCGTTCTTCGGCGCCTATGCGGTGCTGGGACGTAACGGCCTGCTCGCTTACGGCGAGTATCAGCGCCAGTTGGTGAAGCGGGAGCATGAATATGCCCAGCTCGACAAGAAGCGGACGGTTCTGAAAAACCGCGTCGCGCTTCTCGACCCGGATCACGCCAATCCGGACATGGTGGACGAAATGGTCCGCAAGGAACTGAATGTCGCCCATCCCGATGAGGTGATCGTCCCGCTGAAGTAATTGCGGCAACCTATTGAAAGGGGCGGCTTTCCGAGGGAAGGCCGCCCCCTTTCCGTATCAGCGACCCAGGAAGGTCAGGATGTCGCTGGTCAGCCGATCGCTATGCGTGACGTTCAGGCCATGCGGCGCGCCGTCATATTCCACGAGCTGGGACTGTGCGATCCCGGCCGCTGCCGCACGACCGGCGGCATCGATCGGCACCGTCTGGTCGGCCGTGCCGTGGATGACCAGCGTCGGCACGCGGAACGCCGCAAGATCGGGGCGGAAGTCGGTCTGGCTGAACGACTCCGCGCATGCCAGGGTCGGCTTGAGGCCGGCCTGCATCGCCACGCTGGTCGCCCAGTCGAGTATCTCCTCGCTGATCGGGCTGGAGATATAGCCGACACCGAAGAACTGCTTGAAGAAGGTGTGGCGCAGGAAATGCGCACGGTCGTCCTTCAACCCCTGCGTGATCTGGTCGAAGACCGACTGCTCGGTGCCATCGGGATTGTCCGGGGTCTTGGCCATATAGGGTACGACCGAGGCGATCAGGCCGGCCGCGACGACGCCCTTGCCGTCATGCCGGCTCATATAGCGCGCGACCTCGCCACCGCCCATCGAGAAGCCGAAGACCGCCGCGTCCCGAGCGCCCGTCGCCTCCAGCACATCGGCGAGATCGTCGGCCAGCGTGTCATAATCATAGCCCGACCAGGGCTGACCCGACCGACCGAAGCCGCGCCGGTCATAGGCGATGGCACGGAAGCCCGCCTCGGCCAGGGCCATCATCTGCGCGTCCCACATGTCCGCCGACAGCGGCCAGCCATGCAACAATACGACGGGGCGGCCTTCGCCCCAGTCCTTGACATAGATATCCGTACCGTCGCGGGTTTTCAGATAAGGCATGGTATTTCCTGACATATCGGGAAAGGAACAGCCTGAACGGGCGCGGCCATGGCCCGTTCCGTTCCCGCCACGCCTGCACAGGGCGCACGCGGGCGCGCATCACGTCAACAAGGCTGACGTGGTGCATTGCCAGCGGCGCGTGATGAAGTCACATTCGCGCCATTCACGATCCAAGGAGCTTCGATACATGCGGGGATGGCGGTTGATGTTGGCGGGATCGATGCTCGCCAGCCAGCTCATGATGGGAACGGCAATGGCCCAGGTGAATACAGTGACGGAGAACGACCCCTATATCTGGCTGGAGGACAAGGACGGCGCCAAGGCGCTCGCCTGGGTCGAGGCGGAGAATGCCAAGACGCTGCCCCGCCTGCAGAACGACCCGCGCTATCAGACCTTCTACCAGGAGGCGCTGGCCATCGCCTCGGCCAAGGATCGCATCCCGATGCCCGGCCAGCTTTATGGCCGGATTGTCAATTTCTGGCGCGACTCCGATCATCCGCAGGGCATTTGGCGCTGGACGAGCGAGGCCGATTACGCCTCGGCCAATCCCCGCTGGACGACGCTGCTCGACCTCGATGCGCTGAGCAAGGCGGAGGGCAAGAAGTGGGTCTGGAAGGGGTTGACCTGCCTCAGCCCCGAGGATCGGCTGTGCCTGATCGCCCTGTCGGAGGGCGGCGAGGACGCGATCGAATATCGCGAATTCGACATGGAGACGGGGGCGTTCGTCCCCAACGGCTTCCGCCTGTCGACCTCCAAGCAGGGCGCGGCCTGGCTGGACAAGGACACGCTGCTCGTCAGCCGCGACTGGGGTGAGGGCACGCTGACCAAGTCGAGCTACCCGTTCGTGGTGAAGATGGTGAAGCGCGGCCAGCCGCTGACGCAGGCGACCGAGGTCTTCCGGGGGGCGCCGACCGACGAGCTGGGCACCTATGCCGGCGTGCTGACCGATGCGAAGGGCAACCGCGCCGTCGTGATCGAGCGGCGCAAGACCTTCTTTGGCGGCGACAAGCTGTTTTGGACGCCGGCGGGCGGGGCCAAGCCGATCGCGATGCCCGCGCGCGCCTTCCCGTCGGGCATGGTCGATGGCCGCGTGGTCTTCCAGACCAGTGATGCCTGGGGCGAGCATCCGGCGGGCTCGGTCGTCTGGGCACCGCTGACTGAACTGGAGGCGGGGCGGATCACGCCGCGCGCGCTGTTCACGCCGACCGATCGGCAGGCGGTCGAGGGCGTCTCGACGACCAAGGACCGTGTCGTCGTAACCTATATCGACAATGTCCGTGGCCGGGCGAGCGTCTTCACGCCGGGCGCCAATGGCTGGACCGCGACTGCCGTGCAGGTGCCGGACAATATGGCGGTCGACGTGGTCAGCACCAGCGACCGGTCGAACATCGTCTATCTGTCGACCGCAGGCTTCACCACGCCGACCGTGCTGTCGCGCTTCGATGCTGGCCAGCCGGCCACGCCGCAGGTGCTGAAAACGCTGCCCGCGCGCTTCGATGCGGCGGGGACGACCGTCCATCAATATGAGGCGACCTCCACCGACGGCACGAAAATCCCGTATTTCGTCGTCCTGCCCAAGGGCGCGACGCTGGACGGCACCACGCCGACGCTGATGACCGCCTATGGCGGGTTCGAGATCGCGCGCCTGCCGACCTATCTCGGCTCGACCGGCAAGATCTGGACTGAGCGGGGCGGGGCCTATGTCCTTGCCAATATCCGTGGCGGCGGCGAGTTCGGGCCGAAATGGCATGACGCGGGCCGCAAGACGAAGCGTCAGATCATCTATGACGACTTCGCTTCGGTTGCGAAGGACCTGTTCACCCGCAAGATCACCAATCCGCAAAAGCTGGGCATCTATGGCGGCTCGAACGGCGGACTGCTGATGGGCGTCGAGCTGACCCAGCATCCCGAGCTGTGGAAGGCGGTGACGATCCAGGTGCCGCTGCTCGACATGGTCCGCTATCAGAAGATCGCCGCCGGCGACTCGTGGAAGGACGAATATGGGTCGGTCGACGTGCCCGAGGAGGCGGCCTTCCTGCGCAAGATCTCGCCCTATGCGAATATCCGCAAGGGCGTGGCCTACCCTGAGCCCTATATCTGGACCACGACCAAGGACGACCGTGTCGGGCCGCAGCATGCGCGCAAGTTCGCCGCGCGCTTGTCCGAATATGGCATCCCGTATCTCTTCTATGAGGATACGGCCGGTGGCCATTCGGGCGATGCCGACATCGCGCAGGGCGCGCGGCTGAGTGCGCAGCAGATGGTCTATTTCGCGCAGAAGCTGATGGACCAGCCGAAGCGCTGACGTGGCGATGCCGGGTGCGTTACGGCGCATCCGGCATTTGCCGCTTGCCCTATGGGACAATATTGTTCTTGCTGCGTTGCGGTAGGATGGGCAAATGCAGGGCATGACCGATATGTCGACGACCGAGCGCCGTCCGGCTGAGCCGGCGGCGGGCGCTCCCGCCATCATTTTCGAGGCCATCGTGAAGATGCAGGCCGTCTCCGCCATGTATAATCGCGGCGAAGTGGTGCTGGCGCCTCATGTGATCTACACCCGCCACGACGAGCTTTACGTCGATGCGACCACTGTCGAGCGGGACGGCAAGCCGCCACGCGAGGAAAAGATGGGCACGTTCAAGCTGGCGGGCCTGGGCGCACTCCGCCTGACCCCGCGCCGTTTCGCGCTCAGCACGCTGTTCGAACGCGATGCCGAGAAATATCGCAACGTCGCGTTGATGATGGTCGAGCCGGCCTGATTAGCCCGATCGGCGGTCGGGCCGGAGCCATCAATGCGTCGGCACTGATGGCTCCGGCTGGCTAATCAACGGCAGCGCACTTGGTTCTGGTCGATCGAACGCCCGGCCAGCGCGCCGCCGGCGGCCCCCAATAGGGTGGCGATGGTGCTGCTGCGGCCCCCGACCAGATTGCCAAGCACGCCGCCGGCCGCCCCCCCGATGATCAGGCCGGTGGTACCGTCCGACCGCCGGCAATAATAGCGGCCATCGGTCCCGGCATAGACGCGGTCCTGCGGCTGTAGGACGCGCTCGCGATATTGCGGCCCATCGCGGTAATCGCCGACCGGATCATAATAGGGCTGATCGTCAGGGCCATAGCCGTCCGCCGGGACAGGTGGTGCTACGCGGTAGCCGCCGGGGCCGGCCGCTGGCGGCGGGGGCGGGGGCGGCGGGGCAGGGCGATAGCCATCGTCATAGCCCGGACCCGCATCCGAATAACCCCGGCCGCGCTCCGCCTGATACCGATCCACTTCCTGCCGGTAAATCTGATATTCCCGGTCGAAACGCGCCTGCGCCGCCCGGAACCGTGCCTCGTCTGCGGCGGTCTGCGCCGATGCGGGCAGGGCGGTCATGGTAACGGCGGTGGCGACTGTCGCGATGGCCAGGCGACGAAAGCCCATCGATCTTTTCCTCCAGCGCCCGCACGATCGGGCAGGCCAGACCGATACGGCCACGAATCGATATGGTTCCTGAACGGTGCTGAGGGTCAGGCGACGCTTTTGGTGACGAAGCTGTCCATCACCCGCTTGCGCCCCGCCTGTTCGAAATCGATCTCCAGCTTGTTGCCCTCGATCGCCGCGATCGCGCCATAGCCGAACTTCTGGTGGAACACCCGGTCGCCGACCGTCAGATCGTCGCGGCCCTTCTGTCCCAGCCCGACCGACGGCGCGCGCGACTCGACGACGCGCACGGGGCGTGTCGGTACGGCGGTCTGGCCGGCCGCCGCCCGCTGCCACCCCGGACCACGCCCGGTCCCCCGCCCGACATTGGCGAAGGGATCGGCATGCTCCGACCAGTTGGCGCGCCACAGGCTTTCGCCGCCGGTCATACTGGTTTCGCTCTCGATATGCTCGGCCGGCAATTCCCCGACGAAGCGGCTGGGCAGGCTGGAGGTCCATTGGCCATAGATGCGCCGATTGGCCGCGTGGAGGATGATTGCCTTTCGCCGTGCCCGCGTGATCGCGACATAGGCGAGCCGCCGCTCCTCCTCCAGGCTGCGCGTGCCGCCCTCGTCGATCGCACGCTGCGAGGGGAACAGTCCCTCTTCCCAGCCGGCCAGGAACACGGTGTCGAATTCCAGCCCCTTGGCGGCGTGGATCGTCATGATCGTCACTTCGGGTTCGCGCCGATCGCCGTCGCGGTCCATCACCAGCGAGACATGCTCCAGGAACGCGCCAAGCGAGTCGTAATCCTCCATCGCGCGGACGAGTTCGGACAGGTTTTCCAGACGCCCCGCCGCCTCGGCCGATTTCTCATTCTGGTACATGGCGGTATAGCCGCTCTCGTCCAGCATCTGCCGCGCCAGCTCGGCATGGGGCAGATCGCCGGCCATATCGCGCCAACGGGCGATGTCGCCGATCAGATTGCCCAGGCTGCGCCGCGCCTGCGGCGTCAGCTCGTCGGTATCCAGGATGCGCGCGGCGGCGATGGTCAGCGGCATGCCCTCGGCACGCGCCAACTGATGGATCTTGGCCAGCGCCTTGTCGCCCAAGCCGCGCTTGGGGACGTTGACGATCCGCTCGAACGCCAGATCGTCGGACGGCTGGTTGACGACGCGCAGATAGGCCAGCGCATCGCGGATCTCGGCACGCTCGTAGAAGCGGAAGCCGCCGACGATCCGATAGGGCAGGCCGATCGCGATGAAGCGGTCTTCGAATTCGCGCGTCTGGTGCTGGGCGCGGACGAGAATGGCGATGTCGCCGTAGGAGGTGCCCGACCGCCGCGCCGCCTCGATCTCCTCGCCGACGCGCCGCGCCTCCTCCGGCCCGTCCCAGACGCCGAGCACGCGGACCTTCTCACCCACGTCCAGTTCGGTCCACAGGGTCTTGCCAAGCCGCCCGCCATTGTTGGCGATCACGCCCGATGCGGCCCCCAGGATATGCGGCGTGGAACGATAATTCTGCTCCAGCCGGATGACCTTCGCGCCCGGGAAATCACGCTCGAAGCGCAGGATATTTTCCACCTGCGCGCCGCGCCAGGAATAGATGGACTGGTCGTCGTCACCGACACAGGCGATATTCTTGCGCGCCTGCGCCAGCAGCCGCAGCCACAGATACTGGACGCTGTTGGTGTCCTGATACTCGTCGACCATGATGTAGCGGAAACGCTGCTGATAATGCTCCAGCACGTCGCGATGCGTCTTCAGGATGGTCAGCATGTGGAGCAACAGATCGCCGAAGTCGCAGGCGTTCACGCTGCGCAGCCGTTCCTGATATTGGCGGTACAGCTCGGCCCCCCGGCCATTGGCGTAGCGTTCGGCCTCGCCGGCATCGATATCCGCCGGGATCAGCCCCTTGTTCTTCCACTCGTCGATCAGGCCGCCGAGCGCACGCGCGGGAAAGCGCTTCTCGTCGATGTCCGCCGCGACGATCAGCTGCTTGAGCAACCGGAGCTGGTCATCGGTGTCGAGGATGGTGAAGTTGGATTGCAGCCCGACCAGTTCGGCATGGCGGCGCAGCATCTTGGCACCGATCGCGTGGAAGGTGCCCAGCCACGGCATCCCCTCGACCGCATCGCCGACCAGCCGGCCGACGCGCTCGCGCATTTCGCGCGCGGCCTTGTTGGTGAATGTCACCGACAGGATCTCCGACGGCCAGGCCTTGCGGGTGTAGAGCAGATGCGCGAGCCGCGCGGTCAGCGCCGCCGTCTTGCCCGTGCCCGCCCCCGCCAGGACCAGCACCGGACCATCGGTGGTCAGCACCGCCTCGCGCTGTGCGGGATTCAGTGTCCGCAAATAGGGGTAATCGGCCAGATTTGCGGGCGCTTCGGGAGTGATGGCGGTCATCGCGAACAGTTAGGGAACGTTTGCCGCCGGGGCAACCATCGGCTGTCATTCGCGCAGTTTGATCCGGAATGGGACTCGTCACGCCATTGTCGCGCGGGCGTCGCGAAACCGACTTGGGGCGCGGCTATCGAGCCGGCGTGCCGACGAGCGACGGGGCCGTAACGAACGGCTCACGTCGCCGTGACGGGCATGATCCGTTGCAGGAGATTTCCGATGACCAAGTTCATGTCCGCCGCTTTTGCGGCGTCTATTCTCGTGCCCGCCGTCCTGATGTCCGCCGCGCCCGCCCAGGCGCAGACGCGGGAGACCGTCACCGCCACGGTCCGCCACCGCGACCTCGACCTGCGCAAGCCCGAGCATCGCGCGATGCTCGACGCCCGTCTGCGTCGTGCCGCCGCCATCGCTTGTGGCCACATGACCCGCGACCTGCGGATCAACGGCGACATCACGCGCTGCCGCGCCGAAATGCGGGCCGACAGCGCGGTGAAGGTCGCCGCGCTGACCAACGCGCCGGTCATGCTCGCCAGCACTCGCTGACACCGTCGCGAACATGGGACGGTCGTGCCTGTGCCGACCGTCCCATTTCTGGTTGATGGCGCGTGCGGCCGCCGATCCGCGTCATGAAAATGTCACGTCACAGGCGCAACGAGCTTCCATCATGACACCATATGCGCTTGCCGGTGGGGAGTCCGAATCCCGCGTTCGTGGACCTAGGCTCGACGCGGGTCTCCACCCGTCGGGGCGCTGGGTCTTCACCGCCCTGCTGGTCGGTGGCCTGGCCTATGCCGGCTATAGCATCGCCACCGACACCGCCAATGTGGGCGAGCCGATGGCGATGGGTGTCTTCGCCTTTCTGGGTCTCGCGCTGCTGATCGCGCTGGGCTTCGAGTTCGTGAACGGTTTCCACGATACGGCCAACGCGGTCGCGACCGTCATCTACACCCATTCGATGCCCGCCCCGCTGGCGGTCGTCTGGTCGGGCTTCTTCAATTTCCTGGGCGTGATGCTGTCGAGCGGCGCGGTCGCCTATTCGATCATCACGCTGCTGCCCATCGACCTGATGCTGCATGTCGGCTCCGCCGGCGGCTTCGCGATGATCTTCGCCCTGCTGCTTGCGGCGATCCTGTGGAATCTCGCGACCTGGGCGGTGGGTCTGCCCAATTCGTCGAGCCATGCGCTGATTGGATCGATCCTGGGCGTCGGGCTCGCCAACCAGTTGCTGTCGAGCGCCTCGGGTGTGTCGGGCGTCGACATGGCGCAGGTTCGCAAGGTGCTGTCGGCGCTGCTCTTCAGCCCGCTGATCGGCTTTGTCGGCGCGTTGATGCTGCTGCTCGTCATGAAGCGATTCCTGAAGGACGAGCGGCTGTACCGCGAGCCCGAAGGGAATGCGCGGCCGCCGCGCGGCATTCGCGCGCTGCTGATCTTCACCTGCACGGCGGTCAGCTTCGCGCATGGCGGCAATGACGGGCAGAAGGGCATGGGCCTGATCATGCTGATCCTGATCGGCTGCGCGCCGACCGCCTATGCGCTCAACCGCACCTTGCCCGAAAGCGCGATGCCCGCCTTCGTCCGGAGCGCCGACGTCGCCTCGGCCGCCTATGCCGCGCATGGCACCGGGTTTGCGCTTCCGCTCGACCGCGCACGCGCCGCCGTCGTCGAGGGGGTGCGGACCAAGAAAATCAATACGCCGCAGGTCTATGAAGGCCTGTCGACCCTGTCGCACGACATCGGCGATCGGATCGCCAATTACGGTGCGCTCAGCCGCGTGCCCGCCGCGATCGTGCCCAATCTGCGCAACGACATGTATCTGGTCCTCGACTCCACCCGGATGGTGACGAAGGACGAAGGGGCCAAGAGCCGCTTCACCGCGGCCGAGATCGACTCGCTGAATGCCTATGCGGGGCAGCTCGAGCGCGGCACTCGCTATATTCCGCTCTGGGTGAAGGTGACGGTCGCGCTGGCGCTGGGTCTGGGCACCATGGTCGGCTGGCGGCGGATCGTGGTGACGGTGGGCGAGCGGATCGGCAAGACGCACCTGACCTATGGCATGGGTGCGTCGGCCGAATTGATGGCGGCGGCGACGATCCTGCTGGCGGAGCGGTTCGGTGCGCCGGTATCGACGACCCATATCCTGTCGTCCGGCGTCGCCGGCGCCTCGGTCGCCAATGGCGCGGGGTTACAGGGGCGGACGGTCCGTAACATGGCGCTCGCCTGGGTGCTGACGTTGCCGGTCGCTATGCTCTTGTCGGGATCGCTATACTGGCTGCTACTGAAGCTGGTCGCAGGACTGGCGGGCTGAGCCGGCGTTCGGAGGATCGATAGGTCTTTACGGCGGCATTTGGCTTCTGCCACAGCGGGGGCATGACCCGTGCCGTACCACCCTCGCACCGCCATATCCTGCTCGCCAGCCTGACCGGCACGGCCGTCGAGTTCTACGATTTCTATATCTATGCGACGGCGGCGGCGCTCGTCTTCGGGCCGCTCTTCTTTCCGTCGTCGTCGCCCACGGCGCAATTGCTGCTGTCCTATGCCAGCTTCGGCCTCGCCTTCATCGCCCGGCCGGTCGGCGCGGTCGCGTTCGGGCATTTCGGCGATCGGGTGGGGCGCAAGTCGACGCTGGTCGCCAGCCTGTTGCTGATGGGCGGTTCGACCGTCGCGATCGCCTTTCTGCCGACTTATGCGCAGGCCGGCTGGATCGCGCCGCTGCTGCTGTGCCTGGCGCGACTGGGGCAGGGGCTGGGTCTTGGCGGCGAATGGGGCGGGGCCGCGCTGCTCGCGGTCGAGAACGCGCCGCCGGGTCGGCGCAACACCTGGGGCATGTTCCCGCCGCTGGGCGCGCCGGTCGGGTTCATCCTGGCCAATGGCTTTTTCCTGATCCTGGGGCTGCTGCTGACCGATGACCAGTTCCGCGCCTGGGGCTGGCGACTGCCGTTTCTGGCGAGTTCGGTGCTGGTCCTGCTGGGGCTATGGGTTCGTCTTCGCCTGACTGAGACGCCCGATTTCGCCGAAGCCAAGAAGGCGGAGGCGTTGCCGCGCGTGCCGATCGCCACCCTATTGAGCGGCCATGGCCGTGCGCTGCTCGCCGGCACCGGTGGGGTCATCGCCTGTTTTGCGATCTTCTACCTCGCGACCGCCTTCGCACTCGGATATGGCACCAGCACGCTCGGCTATCCACGCGAGGCGTTTCTGGGCGTTCAGCTTGTCGCCATCCTGTTCCTGGCGGCGGGCGTCATTGTGTCCAGCGTCATGGCGGATCGGCGTGGTGCACCCATGATGCTGGCGATCGGCTTTGCCGGATGCGTGTTGATCGGACTGGCGATGGGGCCGATGCTGGGATCGGGATCGCTCGGCGTCGTCTTCGTCTGGCTGGCCGCCGCGCTGTTCGTGATGGGTTTCGCCTATGGCCCGCTGGGAGGCTGGTTGCCCGCGCTGTTCCCGGCGGGGGTGCGCTATACGGGTGTATCGATGACGTTCAATCTGGGCGGGATCATCGGCGGCGCGTTGGCGCCGATCGCCGCGCAAGCTCTGACCGAGCGCGGCGGATTGAACTGGGTCGGCGCGTATCTCGTCGCCGCCGGGCTGCTGAGCCTGGCGGGTCTGGGGCTGATGCGCGGTCGGCGGCTCGCTCAGCCCTGACGGAGCAGGGTCAGCCGCGCCTTGCCATGCACGCGCGAGGTGTCGACGACGAAGCCATCGACGTCCACCTCTTCCTGTTTGGCGGTCTCGATACTGATCCAGGTCGCCGGACCGATCCAGCCCAGCCGCGCCAGCTTGTCGAGCGCGACGCTGCCCGCGCCCGTGCCATAGGGCGGGTCCATCAGGATGATGTCGAGCGGCTGGCGCGCCGGCCCGAGCGCCATCACCGAGGTCGCACGGACGTCACCCTTGGCACCCAGCTTGTCGAGATTGGCCCGCAGCGCGTCGAGCGCATTGCGGTCCTGCTCGACGAACAGGCAGGACGCGGCTCCGCGCGACAAAGCCTCGATCCCAAGCGCCCCCGAGCCGGCGAAGAAATCGCCGACCGCCAGCCCGTCGAACGCGCCAAGCCGCGCGGTCAGCATCGAGAACAGCGCCTCGCGCGTTCGGTCGGCGGTCGGGCGGGTGACCTCACCCTTGGGCGCGACCAGCGGACGGCCCCGCCATTCTCCGGCGATGACACGCATCAGCGATTGCCTCCCGGCCGACCGGGGCGCGATCCACCGCCGCCGGGACGACCATTACGTCCGCCACCGGAAGGGCGGCCATTGCCTCCCGGCGAATTGCGCGGCCCCCGCGATGGACGGTCGCCCGTCGGACGGTCGCCCCGTGTCGACCGGTCCGTCCGGGCGGGGCGATCGTCACGCGATCCACGTCCCGAGGAAGCCGAGTCCGTACGTGGACGAAAAGACCGTTCGCCACCGGCAGGACGCTCGGCGCGCGCCTCTCGGCCGGATGCCGCGCCGTCGGATCGGGCGCGGAACGGACGATCCCCGTGTGCCGGACGCTCTTCGCGGTCCGCACGGCGCGACGATCCCGCGTCGGAACGCGGACGGAAAGAACCTCCGCCGCGCGCGGGCCGATCGTCACGGCCACCATGGTTCGGTGTTGCGCCATCCGATCGCGTGCGGAACGGACGCTCGCCACGCGCCGGCCGGTCATCGCGATCGGCGCGGCCCGAGGGTCCCGCATCGGACCGAGCGTGAAACGGGCGTTCCCCACGCTGCGGCCGATCACCATCGGTCGGTCGAGCGCCGCGGAAGGACCGCTCGTCGCGCGATGGGCGTTCCGGGCGATCATTGCTGCGCGCCGCGCCGGGCCGGGCACGGCTGGCAGCCGGACCAGCGCCGCGCGGCTTGGCATCGCGAGGCGTGCGCGCCTCGCCGTCGATGCGCGCGGGGCGGGCGGCACGGTCGGGCTTGACGGTGGCTGGCGGTGTTCGGAAACCGGCCCGTGGCGTCGGGCGAACCGCATCGGCGGGGATACCGCCCAGCAGGGTCTTGCGGAACTCGACGATCTGCGCACCCTTGACCTCGCCGATCTCCCCGACCGGCAGTTCGTCGAGCACGAAGGGGCCGTAGCGCAGGCGGATCAATCGGCTGACCTGCAGCCCTAGATGTTCGAGCACGCGGCGCACTTCGCGGTTCTTGCCCTCGCGCAGCGTCAACTCGATCCAGACATTGGCGCCGGTCCGCCGCTCCAGATTGGCGTCGATCTGGCCATAGCGGATGCCGTCGATCTCGATACCGTGGATCAGCTCCTCCAGCTGCGCCTGCGTGATGTCGCCGTAAGCGCGCGCACGATAGGTGCGCTCGACACCGGTCGCCGGCAGTTCCAACTGGCGCTTGAAGCCGCCATCGGTGGTCAGCAGCAACAACCCCTCGGTATTCAGGTCGAGCCGACCGACCGGCATCAACCGGGGCAGCCCCTCGGGCAGACGGTCATAGATGGTCGGCCGGCCCATGGGATCATGTTCCGTGACCAGCAGGCCGGTGGGCTTGTTGTAAAGGAAGAGCCGCGTCGGCTCGGGCGCGGCGACCGGCTCGCCATCGACGGTGATCCCGTCGATAGTGGTCAGCAGCGTCGCCGGCGTCTCGATGGTCGTGCCGTTCAGGGCGATGCGCCCCTCGGCGATCATGCGCTCGATCTCCCGGCGCGAGGCGACGCCCGCCCTTGCCAACAGCTTTGCGATACGGTGTTCTGATGTCATATTGCGCCCTGATACATAGGGTATGGACCAAAGGAAAATGTTTGCGTCGTTTCGTCGAGGCGGAGCGTTACGACTTTAACGCAGGTGGGCAAAACGGACCGAGAACGGAATGAGACTCTTCGGGCGAAAGAAGCGGCAGCTCGTCAGGCTGTTGGTGGTCGAAGACGAACCCCTGGTCGCGTTCGACACGGAACATGTCCTGACCGATGCGGAGTTCGAGGTCGTGGCGACCGTCGACAGGGTCAGCAAGGCGGTGGCCCTGATCGAAGGCGATAGCGCCATCGATCTCGTCCTCGCCGATGTCCGCCTGGCCGATGGTAGCGGATTGGACGTCGCACGGGCCGCGCGCAACCGCGACATTCCGGTCCTGTTCCTGACCGGTACGTTGCCCCCCGAGGCGGACGGGCTGGCCGAGGGCGTGCTGATGAAGCCCTATGGTCCGCGCGATCTGCTCGGCGCGATCGCGGCCGTCGAGGAGAAGCGGACCGGCAAGGCGCCGAGCCGCCTGCCGTCCGGCTTTCGCCTGTTCGCCGGCGCCTGATCGCGACATTGCTCCCGGGGACGAAGGCCTTTACGGTCGCGTCTTTGCGCTGGAGCGGGACGGAATATGGCGAGTGGTCGGTGGGTGGATGGCGTTCGGCCCTATATCGAGCCGGCCCCGCTCGCCTCGCTGGCGCTGGGCATATCCTCGGCCTTTCCGCTGACCATGATCAACGCCACGCTGTCCAGCCGATTGGCGGAAGCGGGGATCGAGAAGAAGAGCGTCACCGCCTTCGCACTGGTGATCCTGGCCTATAATTTCAAATGGCTCTGGGCCTGGATCGTCGAAGGGGTAAAGATCCCGCTGCTTCATCGCATGGGGCAGCGCGTGTCGTGGCTGCTGGTCATCGCGGTCTTCGTCTGTCTGGCGGCGGCCGGGTTGGGATTGTCCGATCCGCGCGTGTCGCTCGCGCAGACCGCGATGGCGGCGATCGCGCTGGGGGTGGCGGGTGCGACCTTCGACATCGTCATCGATGCCTATCGCATCGAACTGCTCGAGCCGCGCCAGCTGGGCGTGGGCGCCGGCATGGGCCAATATGGCTGGCGGATCGGGTCGGCTCTGGTCGCCTCGCTCTCGCTCGTCATCGCGACGCGTGCCGGGTGGAGCGTCGCCTATCTGGTCAGCTGCGCCTTCGCGCTGCCGGCCGTACTGACGGCGCTCATCATGGGCGAGCCGGCACGGCACAGCGAGATCACTGCCAAGCGCCCGAGCGAAGGCGTGATCCGCGCGATCGTCGGCCCGTTCGCCGAGTTCTTTCGGCGTCAGGGGGCCGCGATCGTGCTGGCCTTCATTTTGGTCCACAAGATCGGCGATACGCTCGCCAACCTCACCTTCCGGCTGCTCTTCAATGATCTGGGCTTCAGCAAGGATGAGATCGCGCTGTATGATGTCGGCGTCGGTTTCTGGGCCTTGCTGATCGGCGTGTTCGTCGGCGGCGTGCTCTATGCGCGATTGGGGATGAAGCGCTCGGTCATCATCAGCCTGATCCTGATGGCGGTGTCGAACCTGTCCTTTGCCGGGCTGGCGGCGGCGGGGCATTCCAATTTGGGCATGGCCGGTGCCATCGGGTTCGAGAATTTCGCCAGCGGCATCGGCGGCGTGACCGTCGTCGCCTATTTCTCCGCGCTGACCGACCTGCGCTTCACCGCCGCGCAATATGCGATGATCTCGGCGGCGGCGAGCGTGGTGGGACGTATCCTCAGCGGTACGACCGCCGGGGCGCTGGTCGAACGTTTCGGTTATGTCGACTTCTATCTGTTGACCACTGTCGTGGCGCTGCCCGGCGTCATCCTGTTCTGGTGGATGGCCCGTTCGGGACTGGTCGATCGTTCGATCGGCAGCGCGGGCATCGCTGGCGAAGGCGACGCCCGCAGCGGCGCGTCCGTCAAAAGCTGATCGGACGCCCTTCATCGGCAAAGGCCGCGCTGACGGCGGCGGCGCTGGCCAGCACGCCGTCGATCCGCCGGACGCCGAGCAGATCGCTCATCAGAAAACGCGCCTTGTCGGGCGCGACCTCCATTTGCGCCAGGATCGTCATCAGCGCCGCCTCGGCCGCCGTCATCCGCCCGCAGCAGCAGGGCGCGATCGCGATCTGACCCGAAGCGTGCGCCGCCAGATCCGCCATCAGCGTCCGCATCAGGATCAACGGACGCCGGAAATCCTGTCCGAAGACGGTGAACAGCGTGTGCGCCGCGCGCGCATCCGACAGACCATGCGCGCCCATCCGGCGGATGGCGAACAGCGCGATCCGGGCATGGGGGCAGGCCGGCAGCGTATGGGGCAGGGCAGCGGCGAGCGTGGTGGTTTCGGCCATCGGCGGGACTCCGTGATTGCCCGCTCATGCTAAACCGACGCTATTGATAGTCAATCGCAAATAATGGGTGTCGGGTGTGCGCCTCGTCGCATCATTGCGGCAGCTCGTCATTCTCCTCGAGCACCTGCCCTGCCAGATAAAGCGATCCGGCGATGAGGACGTTCGCGGGGCGGCCGAAATGCGCCGCGACCTGGTCGAGCGCTTCGGCAGGCGTCTGGGCGGAAACCGCGTGATAGCCCAGCGCGCGCGCCTGCTCTGCGAGGTGCTCCGGCGCATGGCAGGCGTGGTGCGGCACGGGGAGCGTGACGACCAGCTCGACCATCGCTCCGAGCCGGCTGAGGACGGGACCGGCCTCCTTGTTCGACAGCATACCCAATACCAGCGCCGATGGTCCCTGCGCGCGCCAGGTCGCCATCGTCCGGGCGACCGGAATGGCCGCCGAGGGGTTGTGCGCCCCGTCGAGCCAGCATTGGCTCCCCGCCGGAAGATGCCGTGTCAACGGCCCGTCGCTCAGCGCCTGCATCCGGGCGGGCCAATGCGCCTGGCGGGCAGCGGCCTGCAACGCCTCGGTCGGGATGGTCAGGGCGGACTGGTGCCGGAGCATCGCGACGGCGAGCGCCAGGTTGCGGGATTGGTGCGAGCCGACCAGCGTCGGGCGGGGCAGGGTAATCGCCCCCAGCACATCCCGGTAGGTGACGTGGTTCCGCCGCGTCTCGCTATGCCACGCTTGACCGCGTGGGAGTACCGGCGCTCCTGCGGCGTCGGCGACCCGTGCGATCGCCTCGCGCAGAGGCTGCGCATAGTCCATCGTGACCAGCGGCACGCCCGGCTTGGCGATCCCGGCCTTCTCGCGTGCGATACCGGTCAGGCTGCGCCCCAGAAATGCCTCGTGATCTATCCCCAGCGCCGCGATCCCGCATATGGCGGGCGTGCGCAGGATATTGGTCGCATCCAGCCGCCCGCCGAGTCCTACCTCGATGATCGTCGCCGCCGCCGGATGCCGCGCAAAGGCCAGGAAGGCCGCCGCCGTCGTTACCTCGAAGAAGCTGGCGCCGATCCCCTCGGCATGGCCGAGCACCTCGTCGAGCGACGCGGCGAGTGCCGCATCGTCGATCAGACGTCCGGCGATGCGGATACGCTCGTTGAACCGTACGAGGTGCGGGCTGGAATAGACATGGACATCATGTCCCGCCGCTTCGAGTGCCGCGCGAAGGAAGGCGCAGGTCGAGCCCTTGCCGTTGGTTCCCGCGACATGGAAGACCGGCGGCATATGGTCCTGCGGATTGCCCAGCCGATCGAGCAGCCGCGTGATCCGTTCCAGCCCCAGCACGTCGGCCCCGGGCGACAGCGACCATAACCGGTCGAGCTGCGCCTGAACGGCCGGGTCTTGGGAACGGGCGTGATCGGGCATTGACCGAGCTTTCAGGGGCGGAACGGAAAAGAGGCGGACCTCTCGGCCCGCCCCTCTAATGCGATCGTCTGGAAAAGGCGACGGGTCAGGCGGCCTGGCGCGACGCCGTCAGATAGCCGATGACGGTCGCCAGACGCTCGCGCAGGTCGCGGCGGTGGACGACCATGTCCAGCATGCCGTGGTCGAGATAATATTCCGAGGTCTGGAAGTCGTCCGGCAGCTTCTCGCGAATGGTGCTCTCGATCACGCGGCGGCCGGTAAAGGCCAGCGTCGCCTTCGGCTCGGCGATCTGGACATCGCCCAGCATCGCATAGGCCGCCATCACGCCGCCCGAGGTCGGGTCGGTCAGCACGACGATATAGGGCAAGCCGGCGTCGTGCAGCATCTGGATGGCGACGGTCGTGCGCGGCATCTGCATCAGGCTGAGAATACCCTCCTGCATGCGCGCGCCGCCCGATGCGGTGAAGATGACATAGGGGCACTTGTCAGCAATCGCCGCCTCGACGCCGCGCACGAACGCCTCACCCACGGCCAGCCCCATCGAGCCGCCCATGAACGCGAAGTCCTGCACGCCGACGACGACCTTGTTGCCCAGGATCGTGCCGCGCGCGTTGACCAATGCATCGGTCTCCGCCGCGTTGGTGCGCGCGGCCTTCAGCCGGTCGGCATAGCGCTTGGAATCGCGGAACTTCAGCGGGTCCTCGGGCACCTTGGGCGCGGGAAGCTCGGAACAGCTGCCTTCGTCCAGCAGGTGGCGGAAACGCGCCTTCGGCCCGATGCGGTCATGATGATCGCATTTCGGGCAGACGTTCAGATTGTCTTCCAGTTCCTTGGTGAAGACCATCTGCCCGCATCCCTTGCACTTGTGCCAGAGATTGTCGGGCGTCTCCTTCTTGACGACGAAGGGGATGACGTTGCGGACGCTGTTGAGCCAGCTCATGCGAGTTCCTTGCGGGCGTCGGCCAGCGCCGACGACAGAGTTTCAATATAGGCGCGCACCGGCGCTGCCGCGTTCACACCGTGCTCGCCGACCAGATCGACGATCGCCGAGCCGACGACGACGCCGTCCGCGACGCGGCCGATCGCCGCCGCCTGCTCGGGCGTGCGGACACCGAAGCCGACCGCGACGGGCAGGGGCGTCGCTGCCTTCAACCGCGCCACCGCGTCCTCGATCGACGCCTGCGCGGCCTGTTGCTGTCCGGTGATGCCTGCGACCGAGACATAATAGAGGAAACCATCGGCGCCCGTCAAAATCGTCGGCAGGCGCGCGGCATCGCTGGTCGGCGTGGCAAGACGGATCGAGGCGACACCCTTCTCGCGGAGCGCCGCGCCCAGTGCGTCGTCTTCCTCGGCCGGCACGTCGACGCAGATCACGCCGTCGATCCCCGCGGCGGCGGCGGCCGTCGCGAACCATTCGGGGCCGCGCACCGTCATCGGATTGGCATAGCCCATCAGGACCAGCGGCACGTCCGGATGGCGCGCCCGAAACGCGCTGGCGATGGCGAGCACATCGGCGGTGCGCGTGCCGGCGCCCAGGCTGCGGATATTGGCCTTCTGGATGGCGGGACCATCGGCCATAGGATCGGTGAAGGGCATGCCCAGCTCGATCACGTCCGCGCCGCCCGCGACCAATGCGTCGAGGATCGCGGCGGTATCGCGCGGCGTCGGGTCACCGGCGGTCACGAAGGTGACCAGCGCCGCGCGACCGGCCTGTGCGCAACGGGCAAAGGTATCGGCGATGCGGCTCACATCTTGGCTCCCAGGGCGTCGGCGACGGTGAAGATGTCCTTGTCCCCACGGCCCGAAATATTGACGAGCACGATCTGGTCGCGGTTCATCAGCGGCGCGCGGCGGATCAGGCCGACGAGCGCGTGGCTGCATTCGAGCGCGGGAATGATCCCCTCGACCTTGCAGCAGAGCTGGAAAGCGTCGAGCGCCTCGGTATCGGTTACGCCCTCATAGACGACACGGCCGGTATCGTTCAGCCAGCTATGCTCGGGCCCGATGCCCGGATAGTCGAGCCCCGCCGAGATCGAATGCGCCTCGGCGATCTGGCCGTCCTCGTCCTGCAACAGATAGGTCTTGTTGCCGTGAAGGATGCCGGGCTTGCCGCCGGTCAGGCTGGCGGCATGCTGGGTGGTGTTCAGGCCATGGCCCGCCGCCTCGATGCCCAGCATGGCGACGCCGGCATCGTCGAGGAACGGATGGAACAGGCCGATCGCATTCGATCCGCCGCCGACCGAGGCGATCAGCAGGTCGGGGAGACGCCCCTCGGCCTCCATGATCTGCGCCTTCGACTCGGTGCCGATGACCGACTGGAAATCGCGAACCATCTCCGGATAGGGATGCGGACCGGCCGCCGTGCCGATGATGTAGAAGGTGTCGTGGACATTGGCGACCCAGTCGCGCAGCGCCTCGTTCATCGCATCCTTCAGCGTCTGCGCGCCCGAGGTCACGGGACGGACTTCGGCCCCCAGCAACCGCATGCGGAAGACGTTGGGCGCCTGACGCTCGATGTCGCGGGCACCCATGAAGATGGTGCAGGGCAGGCCGAAGCGCGCGGCGACGGTGGCGGTCGCGACGCCGTGCTGGCCCGCGCCCGTCTCGGCGATGATCCGCGTCTTGCCCATCCGCTTGGCGAGCAGGATCTGGCCGATGCAGTTGTTGATCTTGTGCGCGCCGGTGTGGTTCAGCTCCTCGCGCTTGAAATAGACCTTCGGCCCCTTGCCCTCGGGCGCGCTGGCGCGGAGCGTCTCCGTCATGCGCTCGGCATAATACATCGGGCTAGGCCGCCCGACATAATGGGTCATCAGGTCGTCGAACTCGGCCTTGAACGCCGGGTCGACCTGCGCCGCGCGATATTCGCGTTCCAGGTCGAGGATGAGCGGCATCAGCGTCTCGGCGACGTAACGGCCGCCATAGTCACCGAAATGGCCCCGCTCGTCGGGCTGGGCGCGGAAGGAATTGGGGGCGTTCATGTCACTTCCCTTGGGCATTTGCAGAGGCGACCCCTGCAAACGATCCTGTCACTGATTTGTCGCAACGGCTTTAAGGAAGCCTGCGATCTTGTCCATATCCTTGACGCCCGGCGCGCTTTCGACACCCGACGACACATCGACTAATGGCGCGCCGGTGCGGCGGATCGCCTCGCCGACATTGCCGGCGTCGAGGCCACCCGACAGCGCCCAGCGCAGCGGATGGCGAACCCCGTCGAGCAGGCTCCAGTCGAAGCGCAGCCCCATGCCGCCGGGCAACGACGCCTCATCGGGCGTCTTGGCGTCGTAGAGGATCAGCGTGGCGGCACCGGCATAGTCGCGCGCCTTCTCGACATCGCCGCGCAGCTTGATCGCAACCGCCGCCCAGACCTCCCGGTCGAACTTCGCACGGATCGCGGCGACACGGGCGGGGGCGGTGCGGTGGAGCTGGATCGCGTCCAGCATCCCGGCACGCACCGCCGCCTCCAGCAACTGGTCGTCGGGATCGACGAAGACGCCGACCCGCTGGACATGATCGGGCACGCGGCCCGCCAGACCCGCCGCCGCGTCGAAGGTCAGATGCCGGGGGGACGCCGGAAAGAAGACGAAGCCGACATGGCTCGCCCCCCCGCCCAGCGCAGCGTCGAGCGTGGCGGGCGTCGTCAAGCCGCAGATCTTGGTCGTCGTGGACATGGTCGTTTCCCGAATGGGAGGAGTCGAAAAACGGGTCAGAGCGTGGCGGCGATCGCGCGTGCCGCCGCGTCGGGGTCTTCGGCCTGGGTGATCGGACGGCCGATGACCAGGATCGAGGCACCGGCATCGACCGCCGCACGCGGGGTGACCACGCGCTTCTGGTCGCCGATGACGCCGTCCGCCGGACGCACGCCGGGGACGACGAAGAAGCCCTTGGGCCAGGCTTTCCGAACGGCCGCCACCTCTTCGCCGGAGCAGACGATACCGTCGATTCCCGCTTCCGCCGCCAGGTCGGCGAGACGCCGGACATGATCGGCGGGCGTGCCGACGACGCCGGTGTCCGACAGGTCGGAGGCGTCGAGGCTGGTCAGCATCGTGACGGCCACCACCTTGGTCCCGGTCGGTGCCGCCGCCTTGGCATCCTCCAGCATGGCGCGGCCGCCGCTGGCATGGACGGTCAGGATGGCGGGTGCGAGCGGGCTGAGCGACTGCACCGCCTTGGCGACGGTATTGGGGATGTCGTGCAGCTTCAGGTCGAGAAAGACAGGCAGCCCGATCTGCGCCATCTCGCGCACGCCGCCCGCGCCGTGGGCGCAGAAGAATTCGAGGCCCAGCTTCAGGCCGCCGACATGATGGCGCACCTTCTGGGCCAGCGCTTGCGCGCGCGCCAGATCGGGGGTGTCGATCGCGACATAGATGCGATTGCTCATCGGCTCAGACCGTCGGTTGGGTGGTGGTAAGGGCAGTGCCCGACAGCGGCGCCGTATCCGCCGTGGCGGCGGCCAGTGCCCGCTCGGTGGCGCTCAGCCGCTGACGCAGGCGCCAGCGCGCGGCATGCTGCCAGATCAGCGTCGGGATCAGGCCGAGGAGGAAGGTCAGGAACAGCAGCAACGGCAGATTGACGTCCGCCACCAACCCGCCGACCAGCCGGATCGGCACCGTCGTCCAGTTCCCCAGCGTAAAGGCCGCCGCCAGAAAGGCGAGCAGGCACCAGAACAGCATTTTCAGGAACTGCATGGTCGTCTCCGCGTGATCCGAACCGGGCATCGCCCTTGTGGGACGGCCTGGCATCGCTTGCCGGGCGGGGTCTAGCGGTGTTGATCAGGCATGACCAGCCTTCAGCCAATCTCTTGGCGAAGCGAGGCGATCAGGGGGGCGATGGCGGTTAGCCGGGGTTCCTCTTCGTCGAGGATCGCCAGGAAGGCGCGCCGCTTGAAGGCGGCGACCCGGCCGGGCTTCAGACGGATATTGGCGGGCAGGGTGGAGACGGTGATGTCGATCATCCGCTCGGCCCCATGCAGGCGCCCCCAGAGATAGTCATTCTCGCGGTAGCTGCGGCTGAAGAAGGCGCCGAAGGTCAGGAACTGGATGCCCTTCAACGTCGCTTCGGCCCCACCGCTACGGATCGCGGTGGCGTCGTCGGGGGCGATGCGGTCGACCTTGATGGGGTCGAACTCGTCGAGCCCCTCGCCCTGGAGCAGCGGCAGCGTGGCGACGTCGAAATAGGGAAAGCCCAGATAGGTGAGCAGCAGCGCACGCCGTGCGGCGCGGGGCAGGCCGGCAAAGGCGGTCGCCAGCCGCGCATCGGTTTCGCCGTCCAGCCGGACCAGATCGAGCCGGGCCTCCAGCCCATCCAGCAATGCGGCACCGTCGTCCCGGGCCGCCTGTATGTCCTCCGCCAACGCGACATGGGCGGTGCCATGCTGGCGCTCCAGAAAGGCGGCGAGGGATTCGTAGAGCGCGTCGCGGATCGGGGTCAGTTCGGCTTCGCTATGGTCCGCTTCCAATTCGGTCAGACGCCGGGCCAGATGGCGCAACCGGCGGATGCGATAGCCCAGGTCGAACGCGCGCAGGAAATCCCGAGCACCTGTGCTGGAGCCGCCGGTAAAGCTGATCGCGTCGCCCGCCAGACTGCAGGCCGCAATGGTGCGCTCGATCAGCGCGCGCAGTCGAACGCGACGCTGCTGGCCATCGTCGCCAGCGGCCTCGGCGAAGAGCGTGGCCATCGCATCGATGACATTGGCGAGCTTTAAATGGCCATAGGCGGCATAGCTGAACCCCGCCTTGGTTGCGGCGGCAGCCTGGGCGCGGACCCGCCAGGATGCCAGTCGCGCGGCGGTCGGGCGGTCGAGGAAGAAGGTGCCGCCGAACAACTGTTCGATCTCATGCTCCACCTCTTCGCGGATGGCAGCGACGATGGCCTGCATCCGGTCGATCCGGCCGGAACGCGCGGCGATCGCCTCCAGATTGTCGCGGATCGGTTGTTGACGCGGTAATTCGCTGACCGCGCCGATGATTGTCTGGAAGAAGCCGGGATGGCCGCCGCCGCCGGGCAGGCGGAAATGCATGCCGGGGAAGGGATCGATATAGACGAAGCGGCGATCGACCTGCCGCCGGGCGGGACGCCTACCCAGCGCGTCGATGGCAGGGCGGAAGGGCGCGTTGACCAGCACCGACCCGTCGATCAGCACCGCCTTGTCGGCCGCGCCCGCCGCGTGGTGGCGGGGCAGGACCCGGCGAAGAAAGGCGTCACGCCCCTCCCAATCCTGTTCCCGTGTCGCCAGCACCCGGTCGAGTTCGCCGACCGTGAAGGGCGGGAAGGCACCCGGAAAGCTGGACGTCGCACGCGCCGCGAACACCAGTTCGGGGACCTCGGCCAGCGAGCCATCGCCGCTGTCGGTGAAGTCGACGACCATGCGATGTTCGGTCTCGACCACCTCACCCGGCGAATGGAGCCGCAGGCGCTGGGGCTGGCCGGTGAAGTCGGTAACGGTGACGAACAGGTCGAGCGGCTGGCCGGGCGGCAATAATCGCTTGCCCGCCGGTGCCGCCGCCATCCGGTCGAAGGCTTCGAGCAGACGCAGGGTAAAGTCATCGGCGGCGAAGGGTGGCTCGAACCAGCGCGAGCGGACCAGATGGCCGACCTTGCGTCGCACCTCCTCGCGCGTGTCGTCATCGAGCGCCGCGATCTTCTCACCGCTGCGCCCCGCCGCCATCCAGGCGATGGGCATGGCCCAGACTTTGGAGAAGCGCGAGGTCGGGGCCGCTTCGGGGGCGATCAGTGATTCGATGTCCGCGGCCTCCAGCCAGAGATCGGTCAGCGGATCGAGCGACTGACCGGTCGAGAGCGCCTGCCCCAGAAAGATGCCGTTGATCCCGCCGGCACTGGCGCCTGCGATGATGTCGGCCAGCACCCGGACGCGAACCTCGCCGCGCGCCGCCATCTCGTCGAGCAGATCGTGATAGACCGCATCGACCGTGGAGGCGGGCGCGTCGCCCTCATGCGAGGCACGACTGGCGCGGACGACCCGCCAGATCTCCTTGGTGATGCCGTGCATGTAGACCGCCAGGCTGATCCCGCCATAGCAGACCAGCGCCAGCCGCAGTTCCTTCTCGCGCATCAATGCCGCCCGATCATCGCCCAGATGGGCAGATGATCCGATGCCTTGCGCGACGTGGCGGAGGCGTGAACGCCGCATGCCTCGACCCGCAGATCGGACGACACCATGATCCGGTCGAGCCGCCCGATCGGCCGGCGGGCGTGAAAGCTGGGCCCCGTATCGGCGAAGGTGAAGTCCCGCGCGAAATCGCGCAGGCATCCCGCGCCGCGCGTCCATTCGTTCAGGTCGCCCATCATCACCGTCGAATGCTGGTGAAGGCAGGAGCCGAGATGCGACAGGATCGCCCCCGCCTGCCGCCGCCGCCACAGGCCCGACAGGTCGAGATGCATGCCCACGACCCGCAGGACACCGTCATCGATGCTTAGATCGGCCATCACCGCACCGCGCGGCTCCAGCGAGGGCAGGTGTATGACCTCAAAATCGAGCACACGGGTCGATTTGCGGACCAGCATCGTATTGCCGTGCCAGCCCAGCGAGCGCGCCTTCATGCCGTAAATGATCGGCTTCCAGTCGCTATGCTCCTCGATCAGGTGGAGCGGCAGCACGCCCTCGCGCTCGCCGAAGCGTCGGTCGGCCTCTTGGAGCGCAATGACATCGGCATCGACCTCGCGCAGCACGTCGAGGATGCGGTCGGGGTTGCGCCGCCGGTCGGCGCCGATGCCTTTGCGGATATTGTAGCTGGCGACCTTGATCATTCCGCCACTGAAACGCAGCGACGGGCTTTTGGTGCCACCTGTGATAAGGTCATGGTGCCGGATGAGGGGATCGAACCCCCGACCTTCGGTTTACAAAACCGCTGCACTACCGCTGTGCTAATCCGGCGTTGGCGATCCCCCTAGCGTCAAGCGACGCCAAAGGTCCAGCCCTCCGTTTGCGCGATCTGCGCTGTCAGGCCCGGCGGGTGCCAAAGATCGTCGCGCGCCGCCACGGTACGCAGCCAGGCGGAGGTCAGGATCGCGTCGGTGCTGTGATCGTCATAGGCGGGCAGGGGCCGATGCGCTTGGCTGCCCAATTGTGACAAGGCGGCATCCAGCGCGCCGGCACCGCGCATCTTGCTTCGCCCACGCGGACGCCCCGCATCGCGCGCGGCGATCGCGGTGTAGATTTCCACTACGACCGCGCCGCGCGACGGCACGGGATCGAAGGGCCAGACCGCGATCCGGCCATCCAGTCGGTGAAGCAGCCGCATTCCGGCAAAGCTGGCCTTGGCGACCTGCGACGCACCGATCGCGTCATAGACGGTCGAGGGCTTGCGTGCGCCGCCCCCGGCGACCTCGCAGCGTCGCCAGTGAAGGAAGTCCGCCTTCCGCCCGTCGGCCGCCCCGAAATAGAAATGCCGCCCGCGCCGCGCCTCCAGAAAGCTGCGTGCGCCCAGATCGGGGTCGTCGCAGCTTTGCTCGACATGGGTCCAGAGCGCGTGGGCATCAGGGGTGGGCCGATCACCGGGCAGATGCGCGCCGCGTTCGATAAAGGGCGCGGAGAAGCTGAAATCGAACCCGATCAACAGCGGCTCGTCCGCGCGTTCCAGCAACCAATCGGCGACGCCTTGACGCGACCAGGCGCGCCCCGGCGGCGCTATCAGCGTAGGCGCCGCCGTCCCGGCCGCACAATGCGCCATCGCGATGCCCTTGTGCGACACGCCCTGCGCGCCCGACCAGTCGATCGCGACAAAGCCCGAAAAGCGATCAGGACCGGCCGTCATCATCGCCTGCCGCCTGGATCGCGCGTCGTCGCTCGTCCCACCATGCCATCCGCTCGGCAATCCGCTTTTCGAGGCCGCGTCCGGACGGCTCGTAAAAGCCCTGCGGCGGCAGGTCGTCGGGCCAATAATTCGCCCCCGAAAAGCCGCCGTCAGCGTCATGGTCGTATTGATAACCCTCACCATAGCCGATCTGCTTCATCAGCTTGGTCGGGGCGTTCAGGATATTGGCCGGCGGCATCAGCGAGCCGGTTTCCTTCGCGGTCCGCCACGCCCGCTTCTGCGCCATATAGGCCGCGTTCGACTTGGGCGCGGTCGCGCAATAGAGACAGGCTTGGACGATCGCCAATTCCCCCTCGGGCGAGCCCAGGAAATCATAGGCATCCTTGGCCGCCAGGCACTGGGTCAACGCCTGCGGATCGGCGAGGCCGATGTCCTCGATCGCGGCGCGGGTCAGCCGGCGGAGCACGTAGAGCGGCTCTTCGCCGGCGGTCAGCATCCGCGCGAGGTAGTAGAGCGCCGCCTGCGGATCGGACCCCCGGATCGATTTGTGCAGCGCGGAGATGAGATTGTAATGCCCCTCGCGGTCCTTGTCATACACCGCGACCCGCCGTTGCAGCAGCGCCGACAGGCCGGCGGCGTCGAGGGGTTCGGGCAGGTCGATCGAAAACAGCGTCTCGGCCTGGTTGAGCAGGAACCGTCCGTCGCCGTCCGCGCTCGCGATCAATGCGTCACGCGCGGCCTGCTGCAGGGGGAGGGGGCGCTCCATCTCCGCTTCGGCGCGCGTCAGCAGCTGGTCGAGCGCGCTCTGCCCGAGACGGTGGAGGATCAGCACCTGTGCGCGGCTGAGCAAGGCGGCGTTGAGTTCGAAGGACGGATTTTCGGTCGTCGCACCGACCAGCGTCACCGTGCCGTCCTCGACGAAGGGCAGGAAGCCGTCCTGCTGCGCGCGGTTGAAGCGGTGGATCTCATCCACGAACAACAAGGTGCGCTGGCCGGCACGAGCATGGTCGCGCGCCTCGGCGAACACCTTTTTCAGGTCGGCGACACCGGAAAACACGGCGGAGATCGCCGCGAACCGCAGCCCCACCTCGGCCGCGAGCAATCGCGCGATGGTCGTCTTGCCGGTTCCGGGCGGCCCCCACAGGATCATCGACGACAGCCGCCCCGCCGCGACCATCCGCCCGATCGCGCCTTCTGGGCCGGTCAGATGGTCCTGCCCGACGACATCCTCCAGCCGTTCGGGGCGGAGACGGTCCGCCAGCGGCGCATTGTCGGCATGCCGGGCGGCGGCGGTGGGGGCGGGGTCCATCCCCGCGAACAGATCGGCCATGCTCCGCATGTAAGCAGGCGAACCCGCATCGTCATCTCCCATTCAAAGATATATCTTAAAACATCTTGACGGCAGGCGTATGCGATATATCTTGATGCTATCTTGTATAGGAGCATCATGATGCGACATCATCATCCCTTGGGTGGCATGGGCCATCATCCCAAAGGCTTTTGGTCGTTCGGCCCGGCCGAGATGGAAGGGCCTTTCGGTCACGATTTTGGCATGCGGCGCGGCCCCGGTGGCGGCCGGCGTGGCCGCATGTTCGACGGCGGCGAGTTGCGGCTCGTCCTGCTCAAGCTGATCGCCGACGAACCTCGGCACGGCTACGACCTGATCCGCGCCATCGAAGCGCTGAGCGGCGGCGCTTATGTGCCCAGCCCCGGGGTCATCTATCCGACCATCACGCTGCTCGACGAGATGGGCTTTATCGAGGAGCAGCAGTCGGAGGGGGCCAAGAAGCGGTTCGCCGTAACGGAGGCCGGACAAGCCCATCTGTCCGAGCATGCGGACCGTGTCGCGGCGCTGCTGGCCCGGCTTCAGGCGCTGGGTGAACACCGACAGCGCGCGGACGCCGCACCGATCCGCCGGGCGATGAGCGGTCTTAAAATGGCCGTCATGGAACGGTTCGGCGGCGGCGACGCCTCGCAGGAGATGGTTCATCAGGTCGCGGCGATGATCGACGACCTGGCGCAGAAAGTGGAGCGGTTGAAATGAATGTATCCGTCGCCCGGGTTCCGACCCTGTCCGCCAGCCGCTACCTTCAGCAGCTGGCCAAGCATTGGAGCCACAAGATGGATGTCGTCTTCACCCCTGAGGAGGGGACGATCGCCTTTCCCAACGGATCGAAGCTGGAGATGCGGGCGGACAGCGAAACGCTCGACATCGTCCTGCACGTCCCCGAAGGCGAGGACGTGGCGCGGATGCGCGAGGTCGTCGCCAGCCATCTCGATCGCTTCGCCTTTCGCGAAGCGCCGTTGACCTTCGACTGGCGAAAGGGCTGAGGCTCAGGCGCGGTCGGCGAACATCGCGCGATAGGTGTCGATGACCGTTTCGTTGACCTTGTCCCACCGGTAATCGGCGACGCGGGCCTGCCCTGCGTCGCTGAACCGGCGACGCAGCGCGGCGTCGGTCGCGATCCGCTCCAGCGCGTCGGCATAGCCCGTGATGTCGCGCGGCGAGACCAGGAAACCGGTTTCGCCGTCCGCGACCAGATCCATCGCCCCGGTCGCATTCGCCGCGACGACGGGCACGCCGGCCGCCATCGCCTCGGTCGTGACGTTGCCGAAGGTTTCGGTGACGCTGGGGTTGAAGAAGATGTCCATCGACGCAACCGCACGACCGAGATCGTCGCCGGTCTGATAGCCCGCGAAAATGGCGTCGGGGGTGGCACGCGCGAACCAGTCCTTTGCCGGTCCCTTGCCGACGACCAGCACCTTGTGGGGCACGCCGCGCCGACGCAACTCGGCCAGCACCTCGGCAAAGACGTCCAGCCCCTTTTCCTTGACCAACCGGCCGAGGAAGCCGATCGCCACGTCATCGTCACCGATACCCGACGACCGCCGCCACTCCAGGCTGCGGCGTGAGGGCTGGAAGCGGTCATGATCGATGCCGCGCGACCAGATGCCCATCGGCGGCGTCACCCCCCATCCGCGCAGCAGGTCGATCATGCTGGGGCTGGGCGCGACGATACGGTCGAACTTGTTATAGAAGCGGGTCAGCAACCGGATGATCGCCGGCTCCAGAAAGCCGAGATGATAATAGGCCGGATAGGTCTCGAACCGCGTGTGCACCGATGCGAGCGAAGCGACACCCTTGTCCCGTGCCCAGCGCACCGCCGCATGGCCCAGAAACTCCGGCGCCGAGACATGGACGATATTGGGCGCGAAAGCCTCCAGATCGGCGCGCACCGATGCCGGCAGGCCCCGTGCCAGCTTATAGTCCGCGCGGAACGGCATCGGGATGGACGGGACATCGACCAGATCGCCCACCGGCGGAAAGGCCGGCGTCTTCGACGTCGGCGAATAGACGCGCACCGCCACCCCGCGATCGAGCAGATGGCCGACCAGCAGGTTCAAGCTCTGGTTCGCGCCGTCGCGCGTGTAGTTGTAGTTGCCGCTGAACAGCGCGACACGGAAATTGTCTGGGGTCATGGAACCCGCCCCATAGCCGCGCGGCCGCACGATGACCACTCCCGCCCGCGCCACGCCGCATGTTCCATTTTCGTTCCGCACCCGCTAGAGGATTGGCATGGCCAAGATTCAGAAGCGCTATGTCTGCCAGTCCTGCGGCTCGGTGTCCTCGCGGTGGCAGGGGCAATGTCCCGACTGTTCCGAATGGAACACCATGCTGGAAGAGGCGCCGGTGCAGCTGACGCCCTTCGCCGCCAAGCATAATCTGCAAGGGGGTGGGCGAGCGATCCAACTGGTCGGGCTCGACGCCGACATCCCGCTGCCCGACCGGATGGCGACCGGCATCGCCGAGCTGGATCGGGCGCTGGGTGGCGGGTTCGTCGAAGGCTCGGCGACGCTGATCGGCGGCGATCCCGGCATCGGCAAGTCGACGCTGCTGCTGCAGGCGGCGGCCAAGCTCGCCATGGCGGGCAAGCCTGTCGCCTATGTCTCGGGCGAGGAAGCGGCGGATCAGGTGCGTCTGCGCGCCCGGCGGCTGGGACTTGGGCAGGCGCCGGTGCGGCTGGCGGCGGCGACCTCGGTGCGCGATATCCTGACCACCCTCTCGATCGGCACGCCGCCGGCGCTCCTGATCATCGACTCGATCCAGACGATGCATTCCGACCTGATCGAAGGCGCGCCGGGCACGGTCAGCCAGGTCCGCGCCTCGGGACAGGAACTGATCCGCTTCGCCAAGGAGCGCGGCACCGCCGTCGTGCTCGTCGGCCATGTCACCAAGGACGGCTCGATCGCAGGCCCCCGCGTGCTCGAACATATGGTCGACACGGTGCTGGCCTTCGAGGGGGAGCGCAGTCACCAATACCGCATCCTGCGCGCGATCAAGAACCGCTTCGGCGGGACCGACGAGATCGGCGTCTTCGCGATGCAGACCGAGGGGCTGACCGAGGTCGGCAATCCCTCCTCGCTGTTCCTGACCAATCGCGAGGAGGGCGTGACCGGCGCCACCGTATTCCCTGCGCTGGAGGGGACGCGGCCCGTACTGGTCGAAATCCAGGCGCTGACCGTCCGGCTGGCCTCGGGCGCGACGCCGCGCCGGGCGGTTGTCGGTTGGGACACCGGCCGCCTCGCGATGATCCTGGCGGTGCTGGAGGCGCGCTGCGGCCTCAGCTTCTCGTCGGCGGAGGTCTATCTCAACATCGCGGGCGGCTACCGCGTCCAAGACCCCGCCGCCGATCTGGCCGTCGCGGCGGCGTTGATCTCCGCTTTGTCCGAACGGCCGGTATCCGCCAATGCGATCGTGTTCGGCGAAATCGCGCTGTCGGGCGAAATCCGGTCGGTGGCGCATGGTCCGCTCCGGCTGAAGGAGGCGGGAAAGCTGGGGTTCGAGAAGGCGATGGTCCCGCGCGCCATGGCCAGCGACGAGGGAGGCTTGGCGATGACGGGCTTCCGCACGCTGGCCGAGTTCGTTGACCATATGCTGGGCCGGGGGTAGCGAAGACGCAATGTCGCCCCGTCGCCCATTTTCGTGCGACCGGCAGGGGAGTTGGGTAGGAAGTTGACGGCGCTCGATATTCTCGTCCTCATCGCGGTGTTCGGTGCGGCCGTTCAGGGCTTTGTGCGCGGCTTCGTCACCGAAGTGCTGGCGCTTTTCGCCTGGGTCGCGATCGTCGCCGCGCTCAAGCTGTTCCATATCCCGCTTGCCCAATCGCTGACCGGTATCGTCGGCACCGTCTCGGGCGCGGCCGTGCTGGCCTTCGCGATCATCGTCGGCGTCACCTATCTGGGCGGGCGGATCGTGGCGCGGGCGATCGGCGCGCGGACACGTACCTCGGTGCTCGGGCCGATCGACCGCGCGCTGGGCTTCGGCTTCGGCGCGCTGAAGGGGCTGATCCTGTCGAGCCTGATCTTCCTGGTCGTCGCGCTGATGGTCGACACCGTCGGCGGCGGCCCCGCGCGGCGGCCCGAATGGATGGTCAAGAGCCGCACCTACAAGCTGTTGAACGCCACCAGCGCCGGGATCGCCGATTTCGTCGATCGGCGGCGGCGGGGCCTTCCCGTCTTCGGCGCGCCGACGCCACCCGCAGACAATGCCAGCGAGAGCCGATCATGAACGCCCCCCTCTACAATGCCGAGATCCTGCGGCTGACGACGGCCATCCCGCATGACCAGCGCCTGACCGATCCGATGGCCAGCGTCGAGCGACGCTCACCGGTCTGCGGCAGTCGGGTCACGGTGGACGTCAATCTGGATGCCGAGGGTCGCGTCGCCGAGATCGGCATGCTCGTCCGCGCCTGCGCGTTGGGGCAGGCCTCCGCCGCCCTGCTGGCGAACCATGTGGTAGGACGCGACGCGATCGAACTGGCCGCGATGCGAGACCGGCTGACCGAGTGGCTTGCCACGGGCGAGGGGGCCGCACCCGACTGGCCCGGCATCGACGTGTTCGCCCCGGCCTTGCCCTACACCGCCCGCCATCCCTCGATCCGACTGGCGTTCGAGGCGGCGGCGCAGGCGGCAGAAGACGCCGCGCTCGCCGAGGCTGCCCGCTGATGCACGAAGAGGTATCGCTACTGCGCGACGGGGCGATCCTGCTCGGTTTCGGGCTTGTCTTCGTCCTGATCTTCCGCCGTATCGGGCTGGGTGCGACGCTGGGCTATCTGGTCGCGGGTGCCGTGGTCGGTCCGCATGTGCTGGGGCTGGTCGGCGACGCCGAGTCGAAGCTGGGCATTGCCGAGATCGGCATCACGCTCCTTCTGTTCATCGTCGGGCTCGAGTTGAACCCGGCACGGTTGTGGCGGATGAAGCATGAGATTTTCGGTCTCGGCCTGATCCAGGTCGTCGCTTGCGGGCTGGCGATCAGCGGCATCGTGCTGCTCGCGCATTTCTCGATCGAGGCCGCACTGGCGCTCGGCCTGCCGCTCGCGCTGTCGTCGACGGCGCAGGTCCTGCCGATGCTGCAATCCTCGGGCCGGCTGCGCACGCCCTTTGGCGAGCGGGCCTTCTCCATCCTGTTGTTCCAGGACCTGTCGATCGTCCCGCTGATCACCATCGTCGCGGCCATGTCGCGCAATCCGGCCGATCATGCCGGGCCGCCGGGATGGATCTTGGCGTTGGAGACGGTAGGAGCGATCGTCGGCCTGATCGTCGCGGGGCGCTTCCTGCTGCGTCCGCTGTTCCGCCTGATCGGCAATATGGGCGAGCGCGAGATGTTCGTCTTCGCGGGCCTGTTCACCGTCATCGCCAGCGCGGCGGTGATGGAACTGCTCGGCCTGTCGACCGCGTTGGGGGCGTTCATCGCGGGCGTGATGTTGGCCGACAGTCCCTATCGCCACGAACTGGAGGCCGATGTCGAGCCGTTCCGCTCGATCCTGCTCGGCCTGTTCTTCCTGGCGGTCGGCATGATGCTGAACCTGCCCGCGATCGCCGAGCGGCCGCTGTTCGTTGCGACGATGGCGCTGGCGCTGATCGCGACCAAGACGCTGGTCATCGCGCTGATCGGCATGGCCTTCAAGATGAAGTGGCGCTCGGCCTTCGCGCTGGGCGTGTTGATGAGCCAGGGCGGCGAGTTCGGCTTCGTCCTCTTCGCCCAGGCGCAGGCCGGCTATCTGATCGCGCCCGAGGCGGCGAGCTTGTTCGGGGCGATCATCACCCTGTCGATGGCGACCACGCCGTTCCTGATGCGCGCGACCCGGGGCATCCGCGAGGAACCGATCATCACGCGCGGCAGCGACGAGCGCGAGGGGCCGATGACCGACGGCGCCAACGCGCTGATCGTCGGCTATGGCCGCTTCGGCCAGACGGTTGCGCAGATGCTGATCGCCAGCGACATTCCGGTCACGCTGATCGACCGCGATATCGAGATGATCGATATCGCCGCCGAATTCGGCGCCAAGGTCTATTATGGCGACGGCACCCGGCTCGACCTGCTGCGGCAGGCGGGTGCGGCGGAGGCAGAGCTGATCCTGTTCTGCCTCGACGACGACCAGATCACGCTGGATTTCCTAGAGAGTGTCCACACCGCCTTTCCCCAGGCGACGATCCTGGTCCGCGCCTTCGATCGCCGCGCCGTGCTGCGTCTCAAGGGCGGCCCCGCCGCCTATATCGTCCGCGAAGTGCTGGAGTCGGCGGTCAAGATGGCACGGCTCGCCATGGGCAGCCTGAAGATCGACCGCGTCGAGATCGACCGGATCGAGTTCATGTATCGCACCCGCGACAAGGAGCGGCTTGCCGCCCAGCTGGAAAGCGGCGACTTGCATGCCGCCAGCGACCGGATCATCACGCAGGACGCGCGAAAGGACTGAATATGGGGATATTGGCGGTTCTGGCGGCGCTGTCGGGCGCGATCGCGATCGCCGCCGGGGCGTTCGGCGCCCACCGCGCCGAGGGGGCGGCGGTCGAATGGCTGCGCACCGGCGGGCAGTATCAGTTGATCCATGCCGTCGCGGCACTCGTTGCGCTCAAATGGGACGCGCGTGGCCCCGGCTGGGCCTTCGTCATCGGCAGCGCGATCTTCGCGGGCACGCTCTATGCGATGGCCCTGGGCGCGCCGCGCTGGTTCGGGGCGATCACGCCGATCGGCGGCAGCATCCTGATCCTCGGCTGGCTGTGGCTCGCCTGGGGTTTGCGCGGCTGAAAGGCCGGGCTTCACCTGCGCGAAACGATGCTTTAGGGACCGGCCATGGCCGATCCATTCTATATCACCACCGCAATCCACTATCCCAATGGCCGCCCGCATATCGGCCATGCCTATGAAATGGTGGCCGCCGACGTCATCGCCCGGTTCCAGCGTCAGGCGGGACGCGATGTGCTGTTCCAGACGGGCACCGACGAACATGGCCTGAAAATGGCGCAGGCGGCGCGCGCGCGCGGCATCTCGACGCGCGCGTTCGCCGACGAAATGTCCAGCCATTTCCATGTGATGGCAGACCGTCTTGATATTTCGTACGACCGCTTCATCCGCACGGTCGACGCCGATCACTATGCCGCCAGCCAGGCGATCTGGAAGGCGATGCAGGACAAGGGCGATCTGTACCTCGATCGCTACGAAGGCTGGTATTCGGTCCGCGACGAAGCCTTTTACGACGAGAGCGAACTGACCATCGGCGAAGACGGCACCAAGCTGTCGCCGCAGGGCACGCCCGTCGAGTGGACCGCCGAGGAGACTTGGTTCTTCCGTCTGTCCAAGTACCAGCAGCCTTTGCTCGACCTGTACCGCGACAATCCGGACTTCATCCGTCCAGAAAGCCGCCGCAACGAGGTGATGCGCTTCGTCGAGGGCGGGCTGTCCGACCTGTCGGTGTCGCGTACCAGCTTCGACTGGGGCGTGCCGGTCCCCGACAGCCCCGGCCATGTCATGTATGTCTGGGTCGACGCGCTGACCAACTATCTGACCGGCACCGGCTATCCGAACAAGGACAGCGAGCTGGCGCGCTTCTGGCCCGCCAACCTGCACCTGATCGGCAAGGACATCGTCCGCTTCCACACCGTCTATTGGCCCGCCTTCCTGATGTCGGCCGATCTGCCACTGCCACAGTCGGTGTTCGGCCACGGCTTCCTGCTTCACCGGGGCGAGAAGATGTCGAAGTCGGTCGGCAATGTCGTCGATCCGATGGGGCTGGCCGATGCATTCGGCGTCGATGCCCTGCGTTACTTCTTCCTGCGGGAAGTCAGCTTCGGCCAGGACGGCTCCTATTCGGCCGAGGCGATCGTGACGCGCGTCAATGCGGAACTGGCCAACAGCTTCGGCAATCTTGCCCAGCGCACCTTGTCCTTCATCGCCAAAAATCTGGGCGGCGCGCTGCCCGAGGCGGGGCGCAGCGATCCGGCCGATGCGATGCTGATCGAAGAGGTGGTGGTCGCCTGCGCCGGGCTGAAGACTGCGTTCGACGATCTGGCGCTCAGCCAGGGGATCGAGGCATGGATGCGCGGCGTCTATGCCTGCAACCAGTATATCGACGTGCAGGCCCCCTGGTCGCTGCGCAAGACCGATCCGGAGCGGATGCATGCGGTGCTCGGCACGCTCGTTCGTGCGATCCGCATGCTGGCCATTGCGATCCTGCCGGTCACGCCGCGCGGCGCCGGACAGGTGCTCGACACGCTGGGTGCCGAGGAACGCGATCATGCCGCGATCGACGATGACGGCTGGTATGCGCGTCGGGCAGGGCAGGGCGTTCCCCTGTCACCTCCGACGCCTGCCTTCCCGCGCCTGGAAGTGCCGGCGGAGGCCGACGCCTGATGCTCGCCGACAGCCATTGCCACCTGAATTACAAGGGGCTGGCCGAGGATCAGCCGGCGATCCTGGCGCGTGCGCGGGAACGCGGCGTCACCGCGATGCTCAACATCGCCACGCGCGAAAGCGAATGGGATGCAGTCATCGCGACCGCCGAGCGCGAGGCCGATGTCTGGGCGACGGTGGGCATCCACCCGCATGAGGCGGATGCGCATCCGCATATCGACACCGCCAAGCTGATCGAATGTGCGCAGCATCCGCGCGTCGTCGGTATCGGCGAGAGCGGCCTCGACTATTACTATGACCATAGCGACCGCGCCCGGCAGCAGGCGAGCTTTCGCGCCCACATCGCCGCCTGCCGGGAGACCGGCCTGCCGCTGGTCGTCCATACGCGCGATGCCGAGGCGGATACCGCCGCGATCCTGGCCGAGGAGATGGGGAAGGGGGCCTATCCAGGCGTCATCCACTGCTTCACCGCCAGCGGAGATTTTGCCGATAAGGCCCTGGCGTTAGGCTTTTATATATCCATTTCGGGTATCGTGACGTTCAAGAACGCGAAGGACTTGCAGGACACGGCCGCCCGCCTTCCGCTCGATCGTTTGCTGGTCGAGACCGACGCGCCGTTCCTTGCGCCCGTGCCGCATCGTGGCAAGACGGGCGAGCCGGCCTTCGTCGCGGACACCGCCAAATTCCTGGCCGAGTTGCGCGGTGAAAGCGTCGAGACGCTGACCCGGGTGACGGCGGAGAATTTCCACCGGCTGTTCGCGAAGACGCGCGCATGAAAATCCGTATTCTGGGGTGTGGCACGTCGTCGGGCGTACCCCGGATCGGGAATGACTGGGGTGCCTGTGACCCCCGGGAAACGCGCAATCGTCGCATGCGCCAAGCCGCGCTCGTCGAGCATGACGGCGTCCGTATCCTGATCGACACCGGTCCCGATATGCGCGAGCAGTTGCTCGCCGCCGAGGTCGGGACCGTCGATGCGGTGATCTGGACGCATGATCATGCCGATCACTGTCATGGCATCGACGATTTGCGGCAAATCTATCACGCGCTCGGGCGACCCGTAGCGGGCTATGCGCGGCCGAAGACGGCGGACTCGCTGCAAAGCCGTTTCGCCTATGTCTTCCATGGCAAGACCGGCTATCCGCCCACCGCGACGATGACCGCCTTTGACGACGATCTGACGATCGGGGACATTCGCATACGGTCGGTCGACCAGCCCCATGGCCGCATCACATCGGCCGGGCTTCGCTTCGAATGCGATGGTAAATCCATTGGCTATGCTACGGATTTCCACGACTTAACCCCGGATATGGCCGCGTTGTATGAAGGCGTCGACATCTGGATCGCCGATGCGCTTCGCCGCCATCCGCATCCGGCCCATGCCGACTTGCCGGCAGTCCTCGGCTGGATCGACGCGCTCAAGCCGAAGCGCAGCGTGCTGATTCATATGGACCAGTCGATGGACTATGCCACGTTGCAGCGCGAACTGCCCGATCATGTCGAGCCTGGCTATGACGGGATGGAACTTGTTCCATGACGACCGATCGGGTCATGGACTTCGTCTATTACGGCCTGATCCTGCTGTTGCCGCTCAGCGCTTTGGCCGCACGGCGGATACCGCTAGGCCAGGCGGCCAGGATGGCGCTGATTTGGGTGGCGATCTTCGCGGCGGGGTATCTGGTCATCGCCCAGCGAGACCGGTTTTCCGACCTTATCGGCCGCCGCGATGCCATCCAGGGAAGCGCCCGTATCTTAATGGCGGAGGATGGCCATTTCTGGGCCAATGTCCGCATCAACGGTATCGAGCGTCGAATGCTGATCGACAGCGGCGCCACGACCACCGCGCTTTCCACCGCGACGGCGAAAGCCGCCGGACTCGATCTGGAGGAAAGTCCGTTTCCGCGCATGATCGACACCGCCAACGGATCGGTGCTGGCGCAGCATACGACCATTCCGACACTCACCATCGGTTCGATCACGATGACGGATGTCGGCGCCATTTCGTCGCCAGCGTTCGGGGATCAGGATGTGATCGGCATGAATGTCTTGGATCGGCTGAAAGCATGGCGGGTCGAGCGAGGGGTGCTCGTTCTGAACCCCTAGCTGAGCCCTCATTTTACATAATATGTATTATCGACCTTAAGGCTGAAGATGTTGCGCGGCTGGCATCCCGCCAACCCCCTTGCTAAATGCCATCGCGATTTGGGCGAACGCGCCATGTGCAGCAAGGAAAACAAGCGATGGAGCGTCTGCTCGCCATCATGAAGCGACTTCGAGATCCCGCCACGGGTTGTGAATGGGATGTCGCCCAAAGCTTCGAGAGCATTGCGCCCTACACTATCGAGGAAGCGCACGAGGTCGCGGACGCGATCGCACGCGGCGATATGGCGGAGCTGAAGGACGAACTCGGCGACTTGCTATTACAGGTCGTCTTTCACGCGCAAATCGCTGAAGACACCGGGCATTTCACGTTCGCCGACGTGGTCACCGCGATCAGCGACAAGATGGAGCGACGTCATCCGCACATTTTCGGCGACACCGCCGAGGGCGGCCATCATCTATGGGAGCAGATCAAGGCCGAGGAACGCCGCGCCAAGGCGGCCGGCGGGACGCTTGATGGCGTGGCGCTCGGCCTGCCGGCGCTGATGCGGGCGGAAAAGCTGCAAAAGCGGGCAGCCCGGGTGGGCTTCGACTGGCCCGACCCGAGCGGCTCGCGTGCCAAGATCGACGAGGAATTGCAGGAGATCGCCGAGGCCGGCCCCGACACGCTGGAGGAGGAATTCGGCGACCTGCTCTTCGCCGTCGTCAATTGGGCGAGGCATCACAGCGTTGACGCCGAGGCCGCGCTACGTGCTGGCAACCGCAAGTTCGAACGCCGCTTTCGCGCGATGGAGGCCGAGGGTGGCGAAGGATTCGCCGCACTCGACCTCGATGCGAAGGAAGCCCTATGGCAGCGCGTCAAGCACCGCGACGGTTGAACCGCTCGTAATCGGGCTCGGACAGGCGGACCTCATAGGTCGCTTGGTCGCCCTCAATGACCTGATCCAGCACCTCGCCATGGGCATGGAGCCACGCGGCCCCCGCCCCATCCGCGACGTCGAGCGTGATCCAATAGCGGCGATGGCCTGAGGTCAGTGCCGCCGCGACTTGCTCGACCAGATCATCAATCCCCTCCCCGCTCATCGCGGATACGGCAACGATATTGGGTCGACGCGCGGCCTCGACGAGAACGTCCTCGCGCCGCTCGCCCTCGATCAGGTCGATCTTGTTCCACGCCTCGAAACGCGGGGTTTCGGGGTCGACGCCGATCTCAGTCAGCACCGCCTCGACATCGGCGCGCTGCGCTTCGCTGTCCGGATGGGCGATGTCACGGACATGGATCAGCAGATCGGCCGACACCACTTCCTCCAACGTCGCCTTGAACGCGGCCACCAGCTGCGTCGGCAGATCGGAGACGAAACCCACCGTGTCGGACAGGATCGCCTTGTCGATGCCAGGCAACTGCACCTGTCGCAGCGTCGGGTCGAGCGTGGCGAACAGCAAATCCTTCGCCATGACATGAGCGCCGGTCAAACGATTGAAAAGCGTAGACTTCCCGGCGTTGGTATAGCCGACCAGCGCGATCACCGGCCAAGGCGCGCGCTGCCGTCGATCGCGATGAAGGCCGCGCGTGCGGCTGACCTGCTCGAGTTCACGACGCAGTCGCGCCATGCGATCCCGGATCATCCGACGGTCAGCCTCGATCTGGGTTTCACCCGGACCGCCCAGGAAGCCGAAGCCGCCGCGCTGACGCTCGAGGTGGGTCCAGCTGCGCACGAGACGGCCGGCCTGGTAATCCAGATGCGCCAGTTCGACCTGCAACCGCCCTTCTGCCGTCGCAGCCCGCTCGCCGAAAATTTCGAGGATCAGGCCGGTACGGTCGATCACCTTGGCTTCGAGCGCGGTTTCCAGATTGCGCTGCTGGACCGGTGTCAGCGACCCGTCGAACACGACGAGCTGCGCTTCCTCCATCCGGACCTGTTGTGCGACCTGCTCGACCTGACCGCTGCCGATCAGGGTCGCGGGCTTGGGCGAACGGACCTTGAGGGCGATCCGTTCGACGACGTCCAACCCGATCGCCATGGCGAGACCGGCGGTTTCGTCCAGCCGCGCCTCGGCATCGCGGGCGGCGTCGCCCTGATCGGGCAGGACGATGACGGTGCGAGCGCCGCGGGTGAATTCCCCGCGGTCGCGATCAAATCCGGTGCTCAATCCTCGGCCGATCCCGCTTGCTCTTCGGCCAGATTCAGCGGGCGTGCCGGCTGAATGGTCGAGACGGCGTGCTTGTAGACGAGCTGCGCCATGCCCTCGCGCTGGAGCAGCATGCAGAACAGGTCAAAGCCCGCAATCTGCCCCTGCAGCATGACGCCGTTGATCAGGAACATGGTGACGGGGTCTTCGGACTTGCGCACCGCGTTCAGGAAGATTTCCTGGAGCAGCGGCTGCTTCTTCTGATGCTCGTTCACGCCATCGACGATCGCGGCGACGTCGAGCGGCCCCGACGGCATGATCGTGGAGATGGCATGCTTGTAGATCAGCTGGGACTGGCCATCACGGCGCAGCAAGACGGAGAAATTGTCGAACCAGGTGACGATGCCCTGAAGCTTCACACCCTTGACGAGGAACATCGTGACGGGCGCCTTGGAACGGCGCAGCGCATTCAGAAAGAGGTCCTGCAGCGAACCCGATTTGTCGGCCATGGAAAAGCCCTTGTTCTTGGCGGGTCCGTGCCCGCGAGTTGCGCCGTTTCCCGGCGTCGGAACCGCGCCCGTGCGCCGGACGCGTCCGTTATCTATGGATTGGGGGGCCATTCGTCCAGAGGTCGCGCGGCCGGGCAGGCGATCATTCCTCGCGCGTCTCGCTGATCCCAAGCAGCTTCAGCTTGCGGTGGAGGGCGGAGCGCTCCATTCCGATGAAGCTGGCGGTGCGTGAGATGTTGCCCGAGAAGCGTCGGATCTGGATGCGGAGATATTCGCGTTCGAAGCTCTCACGGGCTTCCCGCAACGGCGCCCCCATGATGGCGGTCGCGCCGCCCCCGCCCATATCCGCCCCCTCGCCCAGCACTTCGGCCGGCAACAGGTCGAGGTCGATCCGGCCGATCCGATCGCCCGGCGCCAGGATGATCGTCCGCTCGACGACGTTGCGCAACTGGCGGACATTGCCCGGCCAGTCATAGGATTGCATCGCGACCATCGCGTCGGGGGCGATCTCGGGGGTACGGACCCGGCGCTCCACCGCATAATGCGCCATGAAATGCTCGACCAGCGCCGGTATGTCCTCGCTCCGCTCGGCCAGCGACGGGATCGTCACTGGCACTACGTTCAGCCGATAATACAGATCCTCGCGGAACCGGCCCTCGGCGATCTCCTGGGTCAGGTCGCGCGCGGTCGCCGAGACGACGCGGACGTCCACCTTGACCACGCGAGTGCCGCCGACGCGGGTGAAGCTCTGGTCGGTCAGGACACGCAGGATACGTGCCTGGGTTGCGATCGGCATGTCCGCGATCTCGTCGAGGAACAGCGTACCGCCATGCGCCTGCTCCAGCAGGCCGGTACGGACGAGGTCGCCGCCCTCCTCGACGCCGAACAATTCCTCCTCGACCCGCTCGGGCGTCATGCGCGCCGCGCTGACCACGACGAAGGGCGCATCAGCGCGATTGCTCCAGCCGTGGAGAAGCCGCGCCGCGACTTCCTTGCCGACACCGGCCGCGCCCATGATGAGCACCCGGCTGCCGGTCGCCGCGACCCGCTTCAGCGTCGCGCGGATGCCGTTGATCGCATTGGACGATCCGGTCAGGTCGGTCTCGCGCCCCGCGCTCGCCCGCAGCGAGGCGTTCTCGCGCCGCAACCGCTCGGTCTCGGTCGCGCGGGCGACCATCAGCAGCAGGCGTTCGGCCTCGAACGGCTTTTCGATAAAGTCCGCCGCACCCTTGCGGATCGCCGCGACGGCGGTGTCGAGATTGCCATGGCCGGAGATAACCAGCACCGGGATCGACGGATCGCGCCGCTTGATCTCGTCGAGCAGTTCCAGCCCGTCGAGCTTCGACCCCTGCAACCAGACATCGAGCAGGACGAGTGACGGCCGCCGGACCGCAACGGCTTCGAGCGCCGAGTCGCTGTCAGCCGCGACCCGGGCGTCATAGCCTTCGTCCTCCAGCACGCCCGCGACCAGTTCGCGAATATCGAGTTCGTCGTCGACGACGAGAATGTCCAAAGCCATGATCTTTTACGTCCGGGTACGAGTCAAAGCGGTGAGTTGGCCCTCCCCGGCCAGCTCAGGTTCGGCGCCCCCCTGGTCCAGCGCCGCCAGGGCGCCGGCATCGAACATCATCGACACGATCGTGCCGCCAGTCGGATTGTCGGAAAAGCCGATCGTGCCGGCATGTTCCTCGATGATCTTGTTGACGATGGCGAGGCCCAACCCCGTGCCCCGCGCGCGCGTCGTCATATAGGGTTCGATGATGCGATCGCGCTCGGGCGGCAGGCCGATGCCGTTGTCGGTCACGGTGATCGTCACCATGCTCGCCTGCTGGCCGACCGTCATCGCGACCTTGCCACCCTTCGCACCTTCGGGCCGCGCCTCGATCGCCTCAACCGCGTTCTTGACGATGTTGGTCAGCGCCTGGCTCATCTGCCGTCGATCGCAGACCAGCGAGGGAACGGGATCGTCCTGCTCCAGCTCGAACGCAATCTCGGGGTGCGCGACCTCGTGCAGGAACATCGCCTGGGCGCAGATGTCGGCGATCGCCTCTTCGCGGAAGACGGGCTTGGGCATGCGTGCGAAAGAGGAGAATTCGTCGACCATCCGGCGCAGGTCGCCGACCTGTCGGACGATCGTCTCGGTCAGGCGACCGAAGGTCTCGTCCTGCGGATCGATGACCTTGCCATAGCGCCGTTGCAGGCGCTCGGCCGCGAGCTGGATCGGCGTCAGCGGGTTCTTGATCTCATGCGCGATACGCCGGGCGACGTCGGACCAGGCCGCGCGCCGCTGATCAAGCAACTGCTGGGTGATGTCGTCGAAGGTCAGGATCGGGCCATCGGCGGTCTGGGCGATCCGCACCGCCAGCGTCCGCATGTCACCGTGGAGCGCCACCTGCACCGTCGCCTCGCGCCGGCCCTGGTCGAGCAACTCGTCAAGTTCTGGGGCCACTTCGCCGAGCTTGTGGCCGATCAGCCCTTCCTCGTCCGCGCCCAGAAGCAGGTCCGCCGAGTTATTCGCCATGCGCACGCACCGGTCCCGCCCGACCGCGACGACACCGGCCGAGACACCGGCCATGACTGCCTCGATCAGGGCACGGCGATTGTTGAGTTGCGCATTGGCGGTGACCAGTTCGGTATTCTGCTGCTCCAGCTGCCCGGTCATCTGGTTGAAGGCATGGGCCAGCGTTCCGACCTCGTCGCGGGTCCGGGGATCGGGAACGCGCGCCGTCAGGTCGCCACCGGAAATCCGCCGCGCAGCGTCGACCAGCTCGCCGACCGGACGCACCAGACGATCCGCGACCGTCAGCGCGATCCAGACCGCGATGCCGACGATCAGCATGGCGATGGCGAAGAGGACGAGGTTGAACTTGAGCTGCAACGACCGTGCACGCCCCTGCAATGCGCGATAGTCCTGGACCACATCCTCGGCAGCGAAATGCTGTCCGCTCAGGAACTTGGCGTTCACACTTGTCCCGACATACAGCATGATGCCGTTGGCGTTGGGCAAGGGGCGGACGACCCAGACGCGCTGCTCGTTGATACCGACCTCTGGCCGGTTGGTCCGCATCGCCTGCTGGATCATGTCGGGGCTCACCAACTCGCGGAACGTCGAGTCGGCCGGTGGCAGGATATAGTCGTAGAATTTGAAACCCTGCTTCGGGTCATAGGAGAAGAGCACCGCCTCCTCCAGTTCGCGCACCAGCGTCTGTTGCCCGAAATAGGCATGAAACGCCTCGCGGTCCTCGCGCAGGGCGGGCAGGCTGTTGCTGAGGTCGCCGGACATCGCGTCCGCCGTCTTCACCCAGCGATCGATGATCTGTTGCTGCGACTGACGCGCGATGTTCATCGCATCGCCAAAGGCCTTGCGCGCGCGGTCCGAAATCCAGAATTCGGCCGAGTCCTGGAACAGGACCGACGCCGTCACGACGGTCAGCAGGATCGGCACGCTGGCCGTCAGCGAAAACAGCGCGACCAGCCTGACATGCAGCCGCCCGCCCCCACCAACGGCGGACTGGGCCGCGCGCCGCTTCGCCACGCGTCGACCGAGCAGCATGAGCAGAAGGACGCCGGGTACTAGGTTGAGGGCCAACAGGCCGGCCATAACCGGAGGAGCGATCAGACCCTGCGCCTCATGCCGGCTGGCGATATAGGCGTAGGTGCCGATGGCGATCGTCAATGCGCCAATGATGACCGCAATCTCAATTGCCGGGGTCACCGCGAAGCGTGACTGCGGCGTCTCATCGAAATCAGCAGGCTTCAGAAAGGCCAACATCGTTGCAATCGTACAACGTCGAGCGTGACCTGCAAGCCACAATCCATAAAAATCACACGGCCGGATCGGCTGCTTCATCGTCGCCGGACGTCGAAATGTTCAGACTATCGAGCCTTTTGCGCAGCGTATTGCGATTGATGCCCATCGCGCGTGCGGTCCGCAATTGATTGCCGCCGTGGCGGGCGAGCATCGCTTCGATCAAGGGGCGCTCGACCTCGCCGATGACCCGGTCATAGAGGGTCCCGTCATCCAGCAGGCCGGGCCGTTCGATCGCCAGCCGCGCCAGATAGCTTCGGACCGCGGCCGCCAGATCCGGCACCGCTGCCCGGCCGCCCCCCGCCGTCGCCCCGCTCAGCGCGGCTTCGCCCAGCATCGTCCGGACCGCTTCGGCGTCGATCACTTCGTCGCGCGCCAGCACCGCGAGCCGGCGCATCAGATTTTCCAGCTCGCGGACATTGCCCGGCCAATCGTGGACGACCAGCACGTCGAGCGCCTGTGCGTCGATCTTGCGCCGGGGCAGGCCCTGTGCAGCGGCATTCTCGAGAAAGTGCCGGGCGAGCAGTGGAATATCCTGTCGCCGCTCGCGAAGCGCGGGCAGCGCGATCGGCACGACGTTCAGCCGGTAGAACAGGTCCTCGCGAAACTGGCCCGACGCCACCTGCTGGCTCAGGTCGCGATTGGTGGCAGCGACGATGCGGACATCGGTCCGGATCGTCCGCGCTCCACCGACCGTCGTGAATTCGCCCGACTGGAGCACGCGGAGCAGGCGGGTCTGCGCCTCCATCGGCATGTCGCCGATTTCGTCGAGGAACAGCGTGCCGCCCGAGGCTTGCTCGAAGCGGCCGGCATTGCGCTGCGCTGCGCCCGTGAAGGCACCACGTTCATGGCCGAACAGTTCGGCCTCGATCAGTTCGCGCGGGATCGCCGCCATGTTGATCGCGACGAAGGGTGCCGAGCGCCTCGGCCCCAGATCGTGGATCGCGCGCGCCACCAGCTCCTTGCCGGTGCCCGACTCGCCGGAGATGAGCACGGTCAGGTCGGTCGCGACCACGCGCGCGATGACGCGGTACACGCTCTGCATCGCCTGCGACCGGCCGATCAGCGGCAGGGCGCGGTCGTCCTCACCCAAGCCGTCCTCGACCAGCACGCCACCCCGCGCCAGCGCGCCGGCGACCGCATTGGTCAGGGCATCGAGGTCGAACGGCTTGGGCAGATATTCATAGGCGCCCACCTCCGCCGCTCTCACCGCCGTGGTCAGCGTGTTCTGCGCCGACAGTATGATGATCGGCAACGCGGGGAAACGCTCGGCCACCCCCCGGATATGGTCGATCCCATCGCCATCGGGCAGGATGACATCGGTAACCAGCACATCGGGTGCGCCGCTCGCGAGCAGGCGGTCCAGCCGCGCCAGCGTCTCGACCACGGTGACCTCATGACCGGCGCGGCGCAGCGCCTGTCCGACGACGGTGCGGATGGCGGCGTCGTCGTCGACGACCAGAACATGGCTCATGCGCGGGCCCTGGGCAGCAGCAGACGCAGCACGGTCATTTCGGGCGAACCTTCCCTGGCATATTGGATGATCCCGTTCATGTCGCGCGCCAGCTTGTCGACGAGCGCAAGGCCAAGCCCCTGCCCCTCGCGACGACCGGAGACGAACGGGTCGAACAGATGATCGACGATGTCGGGCGGTGCACCCGGACCATTGTCGATGATGCAAATCTCGATCGGCAGCGGCAGCCGCTCCTGCCCCCCGCCAATGCTGACCGACATGCCGTGGCGATAGGCGGTGGTCAGTACGATACGTGGAGTACGCTCCTGGCGCACCGCCTCACGCGCGTTCTTCAGCAGGTTGATGACGATCTGGAGCAGCGCGTCGCGATTGATCCAAGCCGGGGGCAGCGAGGGGTCGAAACGCTCCTCGATCTCGATCCCGCGCGCGAAACCGGCGAGCGCCACGCCGCGCGCATGGGCGAGCAAGGGGTAGATATTTTCGGCGGCCAGCGGCAACGGCCGCGTGTCGCTAAAGTCCTGCATCCGGTCGATCAGCGCGGCGATCCGGTCGACCTCGGTGGTGATCAGGGTGGTCAACTCGCCGCCATTGAGAAGCTGGGCGGCGCCCCGGATACCCGACAGCGGGTTCTTGATTTCGTGCGCCAGCATGGCCGCCGCCCCCACCGCCGCGCGGGCACCCGCCCCCCGGTCGGAGGCATGGCCCAGCCGGCGCGATGGTCCCGCGCTGTGCAGTGTGATCGCTCGCCAGCCGGGATGGTCGGGGATTTGCGCCTCGACGAAGTCGACGCGGATCTTTGGCCCATGCGGCGTCGCGATGACCGTGTCATAGATCGCAAAGCCATGGCCATCGCGGCTGCGCGGCGCCTCGGGCGGGGGCAGGATGGCGTCCAAGGGCTGGCCGATCATCAGCCGCTCAGACAGGTTGAGCAACTGCTCGGCCAGGCCATTGGCATGGACGATGCGATCGTCGGGATCGACCACGACCACGGCGACCGGCAAGGCGGCGAACAGCGCCGCGAAGCCGGGTCGGCCGTGGCGCGCAGGCTCAGGCGGCAGCGGCAAGCTCGATCTGCGGCATGTAGAAGTCGTACAGCATCGCCTTGACGCGATCCGCGTTCGGCTCCTTGTTCACCGTGTTGCGGAACTCGGCCGAGCCGTGCAGGCCGCGCGTGTACCAGCCGATATGCTTGCGCGCCATGTTGACGCCGGTCTCGGTGCCATAATGGTCGAGCATTGCGTCATAATGTTCTGTGACCGCGCGATATTGTTCTTCGAGCGTCGGATCGTCCAGCCGCTCGCCGGTGGCGAACCAGTGCATCACCTGCCCCAGCAGCCAGGGCCGGCCATAGGCGCCGCGTCCGATCATCACCCCGTCCGCGCCCGACTGGTCCAGCGCCGCATCGGCATCGTCGAGCGAGCAGATGTCGCCATTGGCGATGACGGGGATGCTGACCGCATCCTTGACGTTGCGAATGAACGCCCAGTCGGCCGAGCCCTTGTACATCTGATTGCGGGTGCGGCCATGGACCGTGATCATCTTGACCCCGATGTCTTCGGCGATGCGCGACAATTCGGGGGCGTTCAGGCTGTCATGGCACCAGCCCATCCGCATCTTCAGCGTGACGGGCACGTCCACGGCCTTCACCGTCGCCTCGATGATGGCGGAGGCCAGCTTCAGGTCGCGCATCAGCGCCGAGCCGGCGTCGCCATTGACGACCTTGCGCACCGGACAGCCCATGTTGATGTCGATGATCGCCGCACCGCGATCGGCGTTCAGCTTTGCCGCCTCCCCCATTTCATAGGGGGTGCAGCCGACCAGCTGCATCGACACCGGCTCCTCCAGCGGATGCCAGGCGGCCTTCTGGATCGACTGGCGGGTCTCGCGGATCGCCGCCTGGCTGGCGATCATCTCCGTGACGTTCAGACCGGAGCCATAGCGCCGGACGAGCGTGCGGAACGGCATGTCGGTCACGCCGGTCATCGGCGCCAGAACGACGGGGCTGTCGATCGTCACCGGACCGACCTGGATAGGAGCGAGGTTACGCATAAAACTGCCTGAAAAATGAGCAGCCATTTAGTCCGAATCGCCGGAAAAGGCAATGTTGCCGACCCCGGCCAAAAGTCGCTAGGCGGAGCGCATGAGCCAGATGGAAAAGATCGCCGCCCTGATCGTCGCAGCGGGTGGCGGCACCCGCATGGGCGGCGGCGTGCCGAAGCAGTTCCGCGATCTGGGCGGACGCCCGATGCTGGCCTGGAGCCATGAGGCGCTACGCACCCATCCGGCCATATCCACCGTGCTGACGATGGTGGCGGCGGATCAGATCGATGTAGCCCGATCCTTGCTGCCCGACGCACAGGTCGCACCCGGCGGTGCCAGCCGCCGCGAGTCGGTGGCCAAGGGACTTCGCCAATTGGCGCTGGAGGGCGTGACCAAGGTCCTGATCCATGACGCCGCGCGTCCATTCCTGTCGCATGACGTCATCGACCGGGTGCTCGCGGGCTTGGCGTCGGCGGATGGTGCCATGCCGGTGCTCGCGGTGGCGGACACGCTGGCGCGCAACGCCGACGACGTGCTGGGGGAGATCGTACCGCGTGACGGCGTGGTTCGCGTGCAGACGCCGCAGGGCTTTCATATGCAGGCCGTCATAGCCGCCCATGCCGCCTGGCCCGCCGAAGCGGAAGCCACGGACGACGCGCAGATGGTGCGACGGCTTGGCGGGCGCGTCGCTTTGGTGCAGGGCGATGCCATGCTCGAAAAGATCACCTATCCCGACGACATGGCCGGCGCCGACATGCGACTGGCATGGGAAACACGCACCGCCATGGGGTTCGACGTGCACCGGCTGGAGGATGGCGAGGAACTGTGGCTCGGCGGCGTCCTAATCCCGCATCATCAGGGCCTGTCGGGGCATAGCGACGCCGATGTCGCGCTCCATGCGCTGACCGACGCGCTGCTGGGCACCATTGCCGCCGGTGACATCGGTACGCATTTCCCGCCCAGCGATCCGCAATGGAAGGGTGCCGAGTCGGGCCAGTTCCTGCAACACGCCGCCAAGCTGATCGCCGACAAGGGTGGGCGGATCGATTTCGTCGACCTGACCATCATCTGCGAAGCGCCCAAGATCGGCCCGCACCGCGCCGCCATGGTCGCGCGGATCGCCGAACTGCTCCAGATCGACCAGAGCCGCGTCAGCCTGAAGGCGACGACGACCGAACGACTGGGCTTTACCGGACGCGGCGAAGGCATCGCGACCCAGGCCGTCGCCACGGTACGCCTGCCGGGTGGAGCACAGGCATGAAGCGGCTGGGTCTCGCGCTGGCGCTGATCGGTCTGGCGGTGCCGGAAGCCGCGATGGCGCAGCAGCGCGCCTGCATCACCGCGCCCGAGGCCGAGGCAATGACGCTGGTCGCGATGCCGGACATTCTGCGTGAGACCGGTCGGGTGTGTGCCGCGCACTTGCCCGCGAATAGCCTGATCCGGGGCAACGGCACGCTGATCGCGAAATATGAGACGGCCGCTGAGCAGGCTTGGCCGGCAGCGCGGGCGGCGATCGTCATGCTGTCCGACCCGACGGTCGACACGCTGCTGCAATCCGATTTCGCCCGGCCGCTGCTGACCTCGCTGCTGGTGCCGTTCATTGTCGGGCGGATCGGGCTGGAGGATTGCGGCGTGATCGACCGGCTGGCGACGCAGCTTGCCCCCCTGCCCCCGCGCAACATGGCGTCGGTGGTCGTCACCGCGCTTCAATATCTGAAAAGCGAGAAGGCGCGCGGCCGGCAGGTGGCCGTGCCCGACCTGCCGCTTTGCCCGATCGGAACCCGCTGATGGACGTGCTACTTCCCAATGACCTGATCGCGCTCGCCGAGCGCGTGGTCACCGCCAACCGCGCCATCGGCCGCCGTGTCGCGCTGGCCGAAAGCTGCACCGGGGGACTGGTGTCGGCCGCGCTGACCGAGATTCCGGGATCGTCGGATGTCGTCGAGGCGGGCTTCGTCACCTATTCCAACAAGGCGAAGATCGACCTGTTGAAGGTCAATTCCGAGCTGATCGAGACCTTCGGCGCCGTCTCCACCGCGACCGCCTGGGCGATGGCGCAGGGTGCACTGGCGGCGAGCGAGGCGGACATCGCCGTCGCGATCACCGGCGTCGCCGGTCCCGGTGGCGGCACCCCGAAGAAGCCGGTCGGGACCGTCGTCTTCGCCCAGGCGCTGCGCGGCGGCGACCCCGAGGACATCAAGGCCGAGCGTCACGAATTCGGCGACATCGGCCGGGGCGGCATCCGGCTTCAGGCGGCGCTGTTGGCGCTGGGGCTGCTCTTGCCGTAAAGCTTGGCGGCGCGGTCCTCGAACGCGCCGATCATGCGGCGCAGCGCGGTGCCGAACACCTGCCCCGCCAGCATCTCGAACACCCGGTTCTTGAATGCGAAGTCGACGGTGAAGTCGACCGCGCATCCCTGTTCCTCGGGACGGAAGCGCCAGTTGTTGCGCAGATACTTCAAAGGCCCGTCGAGATATTCGACGTCGATCGCCTCCGGCCGGGCCTTGGTGACCCGGCTGGTGAAGGTCTCGCGCAGCCCCTTGAAGCCGACGATCATGTCGGCGACCGTCTCGGTGTCCGAATTCGAACGCACACGCATCGCCGACACCCAGGGCAGAAACTCCGGGTAGCGGGCGACGTCGGCGACCAGATCGAACATCTGCTCCGGCGTATAGGGCAGATGCCGTGTCTCGCTATGCTTGGGCATCAGCGCGCGGTCGCCAGCTTCGCCTCACGCGCGGCACGCAGCCGCTCGAAATCGTCGCCGGCATGATAGCTGGAGCGGGTCAGCGGCGAGCTGGCGACGAGCAGGAAGCCCTTGGCCCGCGCGATCGCGGCATAGGCGTCGAACGCCTTGGGCGTGACGAACTCGGCCACCTTGGCATGGCGCGGCGTCGGCTGGAGATACTGGCCCATGGTCAGGAAATCGATGTCGGCCGAGCGCATGTCGTCCATCACCTGATGGACCTCCAGCCGCTCTTCACCCAGGCCCAGCATGATACCCGACTTGGTGAAGATCGACGGATCGTGGCGCTTCACGCTTTCGAGCAGACGCAGCGACGCATAATAGCGCGCGCCGGGGCGGATCGTCGGATAGAGCCGGGGCACCGTCTCTAGGTTGTGGTTATAGACGTCCGGGCGCGCCTCGACGATCGACTCGATCGCGGCCTGCGCCTTGTTGCGGAAATCCGGCGTCAGGATTTCGATCGTCGTGTTCGGGGTGGTCCGGCGCAGCGCCTGGATCACCTTCACGAATTGCGACGCGCCGCCATCGGGCAGATCATCGCGGTCGACCGAGGTGACGACGATATGGTTGAGCCCCATCTGCGCGGCGGCGTCGGCGACGTTCTGCGGCTCCATCGCATCGACCTTGCGCGGCATACCGGTCTTGACGTTGCAGAAGGCGCAGGCCCGGGTGCAGGTGTCGCCCAGGATCATGACGGTCGCATGCTTCTTCGACCAGCATTCACCGATATTGGGGCACGCGGCCTCTTCGCACACGGTCGTCAGGCTCTTCGCGCGCATCAGTTCGCGCGTGGCGGCGAAGCCTGCGCTCGTCGGCGCCTTGACGCGAATCCAATCGGGCTTGCGTGCGCGCACCGGCGCGGCCAACGGTGTCAACTCGTTCATGGGTTGCGAAATAGCGACGCACCGGGCCGGACACAATGCCTGCCGATGTCGCGCCCGTCCGCGTCGGACATACTTTGATATGGAACCGACATGGCCCTGTCCGGTTCCAGCGTTACAACGCCGTTTCCATAACTGGATAAGAGAGAGCAATGACCGACTTTAACGACCTCGTGGATGGCTATCAGCGCTTTCGGACGTCCGATTGGCGTCGCCAGCGCGACCGCTGGGCCGAGTTGAAGGAAGGGCAGAGCCCCAAGGTCATGGTCATCGCGTGCTCGGACAGCCGCGTCGATCCGGCGCAGATTTTCGACACGCTGCCCGGCGAAATCTTCGTCGTCCGCAACGTCGCCAACCTCGTCCCTCCGTTCGAGACCGGTGGCGGTCATCACGGCGTGTCGGCCGCTCTGGAATTCGCGGTGACGCAGCTGGAAGTAACGGACGTCGTCGTCATGGGTCACGGCGCTTGTGGCGGCTGCAAGGCTGCGCTGACGCAAGGGTTTGCCCATGCGCCGCAGGGTGAAGGTGGCTTCGTCTCCGACTGGGTGAGCCTGCTGGACGATGCACGCGAAAAAGTCATCGCCAAGCACGGCGACGGCGCCGATGCCGACGCGATGCGTGAGATGGAGCTGGAATCGGTCCGCACCTCGATTGCCAATCTGCGCACCTTCCCCTTCGTCACCAAGCGTGAGGATGCGGGCAAGCTGACGCTGCGCGGCGCCTATTTCGCGATCGCCGATGGCGTGCTGCACCTGATGGACGAGAATGGCGAGTTCAAGCCCGCCGCCCCGGCCCTGGCTGCAGCGTAAGGAACTCGGTCCGGGTCCCCGACCCGGACTCGAGACGTAAAAAAGGGCGGACGCCGCATTCGGCGCCCGCCCTTTTATTTGCCCTGAATGACCAGGTCAGCCAGCGACGACCTGATCCACATCCTTCTTCGCTTCCGCGGTCGAACGCAGCGACAGCTCGCGCATCTGCTTGTTGCTGGGCAGGCTGGGCGCGCCCATCAGCAGGTCCTCGGCACGCTGGTTCATCGGGAACAGCGAGATTTCGCGAAGGTTCTGCGCACCGCAGATCAGCATAACGATACGGTCGACACCGGCGGCCATGCCACCATGCGGCGGGGCGCCGTACTGGAACGCGCGATAGAGCCCGCCGAAGCGCTCCTCGACATCCGCCTTCGATAGGCCGACCTTCTCGAACGCGGCGACCATCAGTTCGGGGCTCTGGTTGCGGATCGAGCCCGACGCGATTTCGAAGCCGTTGCAGACCAGATCATATTGATACGCCTTGAGCGACAGCGGATCGGCGGAGGTGAGCGCTTCCATGCCACCCTGCGGCATCGAGAAGGGGTTGTGGGCGAACTCGACCTTCTTCTCGTCCTCATCCCATTCGTAGAAGGGGAAGTCGACGATCCAGCACAGGCGGAACGCGCCTTCCTCGATCAGGCCAAGCTGCTCGGCGACGCGGGTACGTGCGAGCCCAGCCAGCTTGGCCGCCGCCTCGACCTTGCCCGCCGCGAAAAACAGGCCGTCATCGGGGCCGAGGCCGAGCGCGGCGTAGAGCGCTTCCATACCCTCGGTGCCATGGTTCTTGGCGATCGGACCGCCGAACTCGCCGCCCTTGCGGGTGACATAGCCCAGGCCCGCATGACCCTCGGCGCGTGCCCATTCGTTCATCTCGTCGAAGAACTTGCGGCTCTTCTCGGCGGTCTTGGGCGCGGGGATCGCGCGGACGACGCCGCCCGAGCCGACGATCTTCTCGAACAGGCCGAAGCCCGAGGTCGTGAAATGCTCCGAGACATCGGTGATGATCAACGGGTTGCGCAGGTCGGGCTTGTCGTTGCCGTACTTCAGCATCGACTCCGAGTACGGAATGCGCGGGAACTCACCTACGGGCGTGACGGTGCGGCCATCGGCGAACTTCTCGAAGATGCCACCGATCACCGGCTCCATCGTCTCCCACACCTCTTCCTGGGTGACGAAGCTCATCTCCAGGTCGAGCTGATAGAACTCGCCCGGCAGGCGGTCGGCGCGCGGGTCTTCGTCTCGGAAACAGGGCGCGATCTGGAAATAACGGTCGAAGCCAGCGACCATCAGCAGTTGCTTATATTGCTGTGGCGCCTGCGGCAGCGCGTAGAACTTACCCGGATGGATGCGGCTGGGCACCAGGAAGTCACGCGCACCTTCCGGCGACGAGGCGGTCAGGATCGGGGTCGAATATTCGGTGAAGCCTGCCGTCTCCATGCGACGCCGCATGTCCGAGATCACCTGGGTGCGGCGCACGATATTGGCGTGCAGCGTGTCCCGGCGCAGGTCGAGGAAGCGATAGCGCAGGCGAATGTCTTCGGGATATTCCTGCTCGCCCGCCACCGGCATCGGCAGCTCCTCGGCGGCCGACAGCACGGTCGCGCCGCGCGCGAACACCTCGATCTCGCCGGTTGCCAGGTTGGCGTTCACGGTGCCGGCCGAGCGGGCCTTCACCACGCCGTCGATGGTCACGACCGACTCAACGCGGACGCTTTCCAGAATGGCGAGCGCGGGCGTGTCGCTGTCGGCGACGATCTGGGTGATGCCATAGTGATCGCGCAGATCGACGAACAGCACGCCGCCATGATCGCGCTTGCGATGGACCCAGCCCGAGAGGCGGACCGTCTGGCCGACCGCTTCGGCGGTCAGCGCGGCGCAGGTGTGAGTACGATAGGCGTGCATGGGGGCATTCTTCCGAACGTCTGATGAAAGTGCTGCCGCTTCCCCGCCCACCCCGGTTTTGTCAATCAATATGTACCGACAGACCCGGGGATCGGGGAAAGCGCATCCGATCGTAACGGGGTCGTGTTCTTCTTTGTCAAGGCGCGAGCACGGCGCTATGTGCGGATGATGCACGTCCATCCGTTGATTACCGACAGCGCCACGCTCGCCAATCTTTGCGCCCGCCTGTCCCAGGCCGACTTCATCACGGTCGATACCGAATTCATGCGCGAAAGCACCTATTGGCCCGAGCTGTGCCTGATCCAGATCGCCGATACGCAGGAAGCCGCCGCGATCGATCCCAAGGCCCCCGGCCTGGACATGACGCCGCTGCTCGACCTGCTGGTCAACAATGACGAGGTGCTGAAGGTCTTTCATGCCGGCGGCCAGGATATCGAGATCATCTACAATCTGACCGGCAAGACCCCGCACCCGCTGTTCGACACGCAGATCGCGGCGATGGCGCTGGGTCAGGGCGAGCAGATCGGCTATTCCAATCTGGTCGACAGCTGGCTGGGTATCCAGGTCGACAAGGGTGCGCGCTTCACCGACTGGTCGCGCCGTCCGCTCGACCAGCGGCAGGTCGATTATGCGATCGGCGACGTGACCCATTTGTCGGCGATCTTCCCCCGGATGCTGGAGCGGCTGCGCAAGACCGGGCGCGGCGCGTGGCTGGACCAGGAGATGGAGCGGCTGGCCGATCCCGAACATTATGCCAACGACCCGGACTCGGCCTGGAAGCGGGTGCGCGTGTCGGGGCGCAAGCCCGACATGCTCGGCCGGATGAAGGCGCTGGCGCGCTGGCGCGAGCTGGAGGCCCAGGCGAAGGACTTGCCGCGTGGCCGCATCGTCAAGGACGAGACGCTCGCCGATCTGGCCGGGCATCCGCCGCGCAAGCAGGCCGATCTGGCCAAGGTACGCGGCCTGTCCGCGACCTGGGCGAGCAACGACATCGGCGGACGTCTGATGGATGCGCTGGAGACGGCGACCCCGCTCGACGCCGACGAACTCCCCGCGCGCGACGACCGCAAGCCGGGGCTGGGCCGCGAAGGTGCGCTGGTCGCCGATCTCCTCAAGCTGCTTCTCAAGATCCGCGCGCGCGACATCGACGTCGCGCCGCGTCTGCTCGCCCGCTCGGACGATCTGGAGATGCTGGCGGCGGGCGTCCGCAGCGGCCTGGCGGTGCTCGACGGCTGGCGCTTCGAACAGTTCGGCCGCGACGCGCTCGATCTGGTCGAAGGCCGCACCGGCTTCGTCGTCAAAAACGGCAAGCTTAAGATGGTGCGGACCGAGGACGAACCGGCATGATCCGAGTGCTGACGATCGTGGCGTTGCTGCCGCTCATGGCCTGCACCGCCACCGCCAAGCCGGAAGAGGTATCCGACCTGATCGGTTGCGGTGAGACGCGGGTCGCCGATCTGGTCGGCAAGCCTTGGACCGAGGCGATGCGGGCACCGACGCTGAAGCGCACCGGCGCCCGCACGATCCGCGTGATCGCGCCGGGCGACGCGGTGATGATGGACTATCGCACCGACCGGCTGAACATCGAAACCGATGCGGCCGGCCGGGTCGTCAGGATCAAGTGCGGCTGAGCCGAACCGGCGTCCGCCCCATGGCGGTGGCCAGCGCCGCATGGCGGCGCTCCACCGCTTCGCCGTAAAAGCCGCGATCCTCTTCGCGCATCGCCAGGCCAAGCGTCGACTCGTCGATCACCAGTCCGCTCCGTTCCAGCGGTCCGGCCAGTCCTCCGCTCAGTCGCTGCCCCAACCGGACCGCCAGGCCCCAACTGGTCGCCAGCTTCAACTGCGCCGGGCTCGCCAGTTCGGCCAAAGGTGCGGGTACGTCTAATCCGCCGCCCAGGCTGGTGTGCAGCGCCTGCGCCAGCATCGCGCGGCCGACCGCATCGATACCGACCCAATTGCCGTGCAGCGCGATCTCCACCCCCCGCTCTGAGCGAAATTCCGGATTGGCGCGCCAGCCGACATCGGCCAGCAGACAGGCCGCGTGCCGCAGCCGTGCCTCGGCCGCCGCCTCACCGTTGAACAGCGGCGCGGTCCAGCTTTCGAGCAGATCGCCATGTTCGGGGAAGCGGCCGAGCAGTCGTCCTTCCTCCCGCGCCGCGACGATCAGCGGGTCGAGCGCGCGCGTCTTGGCATCCAACCCGCCATAGAGCAGGCCCTCGCGCAGGCCATAGGCCGAGACGACCGTCGTGCTGCTACCCAGATGCTTGAGCAGGACGCTGAGCAGCGCCGTGGCATCGCCCAGCGTGGCGGCGCGGCTGGACGATAGACCCTTCACCTCGCGCAGGCGTGCCTTGCTGAGGTGCGGGATCGTGCGTGACAGCCGCAATATGTCGGTCGGCGTCAGCTCATAGTGGTGGATGATGGGCAACGGATAGCCGGCCAGCGTCATGTCCAGCCGCGCCAGCGCGCGCCATGATCCGCCGACCAGATAGAAGGGCAGGCCTCGCCCGCGTCCTTCCCAACCGGCCTCCTCGATCAGGCGGGCGATATGCCGCTCGAACGTCTTGCCGCCGCGTTCGCGCAGCGCCGGGATGCGCAGCACGCCCAGCGGAAAGGACACCCGGTCCTCGACCTGACCGTCACGGACGCGCACCAGCTCCAGGCTGCCGCCGCCCAGATCGCCGACAATGCCATCGGCGTCGGGGATGGCCGACAACACGCCCTCCCCCGCCCCCTTGGCTTCCTGCTCGCCCGATAGCAGTTCGACCTTGAGGCCCAGCGATTCGGCGCAGGCGATCAGCTCACCGCCATTGGCCGCATCGCGCACCGCCGCGGTCGCCACGGTGCGCAGCGTCTCCACACCCATCTCGCGCGCAAGACTGGCGAACCGGGCGAGCGCCACCTGCGCCTTGCCGAGCGCGACCGGATCGATCGCACCGGTCGCAGCCAGACCGCGCCCGAGGCCCGCCATGACCTTCTCGTTGAAGAGCGTCGCCGGCAGGCGCGGCGGCCCCTGATAGACGACTAGCCGGACCGAGTTCGAGCCGATGTCGATGATCGCCATGCGCGGCGCGTGCGTTCCTGCCATGGTTCAGCCTTCGCCCGTCACTTCTGCCGGCGCAGCGACAGGGTCGGCACCGCCTTGCTGGTATCGAGCGCGGCACCGCGCCCCGAAAGCGAGGGATTGGTCATGAAATACCGATGCAGGTTGAAGGGGCGGTCGCCGGGCTGATCGCGGACATAGCTGCCATCCGACTCCAGTTCCCAGCTTTGTTCATTGTCGAGCAGATTGGCGACCATCACCTGGTCCAGGATCTGGTCGTGCACGGTCGGGTTGAGGATGGGCAGCATATATTCGACCCGGCGGTCGAAGTTGCGCGGCATCCAGTCCGCCGAGGAGATGAAGACCTTGGCCGAATCATGGGGCAAGGCCTTGCCGTTCCCGAACGCCCAGATGCGGCTGTGTTCGAGGAAGCGGCCGACGACCGACTTGACCCGGATATTTTCCGACATGCCCGGCACGCCCGGCCGCAGGCAGCAGATGCCGCGTACGATCAGGTCGATCTCGACGCCGGCGCCGCTCGCCTCGTAGAGCTTCTCGATCACCAGCGGGTCGACCAGCGAATTGACCTTGGCCCACAGGCTGCCCGTACGACCTGCGCGGGCATGCGCGATCTCGGCGTCGATCAGCGCCATCAGATTGTGGCGCAGGTCGCGTGGCGACAGGCTGACATGGTTCATCGCCACCGGTTCGACATAGCCGGTGATGTAGTTGAACATCTGCGCCGCATCGCGCCCGAGCAGCGGATCGGCGGTGAAGAAGCTAAGGTCGGTATAGATGCGCGCGGTGATCGGGTGATAATTGCCCGTGCCGAAATGGCAGTAAGTGCGGAAATCGCTGCCCTCGCGCCGGACGACCATCGACACCTTGGCGTGCGTCTTCCAATCGATGAAGCCATAGACGACCTGCACGCCGGCGCGCTCCAGCGCCGAGGCCCAATAGAGGTTCTGCTCCTCGTCGAAGCGAGCCTTGAGTTCGACGATCGCCGTCACCGACTTGCCGGCCTCCGCCGCCGCGATCAGCGCGTTGATGATCGCCGACTGTTTGCCGGCGCGGTAGAGCGTCTGCTTGATCGCCACGACATCGGGGTCGGCCGCCGCCTGTTTCAGGAAGGCGATGACCACCTCGAACGTCTCGTACGGGTGATGGACGACGATGTCCTTGGCTTTGATCGCGGCGAAGCAATCGCCGGCAAACTCCCGGATTCGTTCGGGAAAGCGCGGGGAATAGGGTGGGAATTTCAGGTCGGGGCGATCCTCGTCGACCAGCATGTCGAGGTCGCCGATGCCAAGCAGATTGCCGCTCTCGGTGATGATCGCGTCGCTGCCGCCCAGTTCGTCGCGCAGCACGTCGGCCAGCTCGTCGGGCATGCCGGTTTCCAGCTCCAGCCGGATCACCCGCCCGCGCCGACGCCGCTTGATCGCGTTGGCGAAATAGCGGACCAGATCCTCCGCCTCCTCCTCGATCTCGATGTCGCTGTCGCGCAGCACGCGGAAGGTCGCCGCGCCGTTGACGATATAGCCGGGGAAGAGCAGCCCCGAGAAGCGGCGCAGGATCGTCTCGATCGAGACATAGCGCGCGCCCTCGCCCGGCAACCGCACGAAACGCGGCATGGTGGCGGGGATCATCACCAGTTCGCGAATCGGCTCCTGATCCGACACGCGGGTCAGGTCGAAGATCATCGACAGACCCTTGTTGGGAATGAACGGAAAGGGATGCGCGGGGTCGAGCGCCTGGGGCGTCAGGATCGGGAAAATCTGCTCGCGGACATGGGTTTCGAGCCAGCTATTGGCCTCCGCATCGATCGCATCTCGGCGCAGGACGAAGATGCCCGCCTCGTCGAGCAGGTTGCGCAGGTCACCCCACACCTCCTGCTGGCTGGCCATCAGCCGGTCGGCCTCGGCAACGATGCCGTTCAGCTGCTGCCCGGGCGTCAGTCCGTCGACCGAGCGCTGCTCGACATCCTGCGCTTGTTGTCCCTTCAACCCGGCGACGCGCACCATGAAGAATTCATCGAGGTTCGACCCCGAGATCGACAGGAAGCGCAGCCGTTCGAGCAGCGGATGCGCCGAATTGCACGCCTCCTCCAGCACGCGGCGATTGAACGCCAGCCAGGAGAGTTCGCGGTTGAAATAGCGCTCGCTGCGGTTCGGCGTGAAATGATCGTCGTCCGGCTCGGACATTTGCGCGATATGGGCGGGACGGGTCATATTTCTCGCTCGGACTGCGTTCAGGGCTCGGCGAGGAGGCCGGCCGTGATCAGGGTGGATCGTGCAAGAGCAATGGACAAACGCGCGCGCCGTTCCATCGCCCCCTGGTCGAGCATATCGACTGCGCGGATGACAGAAAGGTGACTGCGCTCGACACGCAGCGTCAGCCACTCGATCAGATCGGGCCGCGCATCCAGGCCCCGCCGCTCGAACAGATGCTCGAACAGTGCCGCGACCAACTCGTCGTCGGGCGGGCCGATCTCGCCAAGGCTGCTATTGGCCAGACGCGAGCGCAGGTCGGGCAGCTTCACGGCCCAGCGCGGCGGGGCGGCATCGGCGACGATCAGCAACGGCCGCCGTTCGGCCTGCGCGGTGTTCCAGGCGTGGAAAATCTGCACCTCGGGCACGCGCTCGGCATCGTCGATGATCGTGCCGCCGCTGCGCGCCGCGAAGATGCGCGCCAGCAGCGACCGGCCGGACTTGCGCGGCCCCGTCAGGATGGCGGCCATGGTCGGCCAGTTTTCCCACTGGTCCAGCATCCGCGCCGCCAGCCGGTTGGAGTCGGTCAGCAGGAAGGCATCCGATCGAGGGTCCGCTGGCCATTGCAGCGGAAGCGCCATCTGGTTCATCCGGTCGTCGCAGTATCCGTAGGGGGCGTCGGCGCGGGCAAGGCCGCACGCCGCACGCGCAAGATGGTGCCGGCGCCCGACACCTGAAAACCGCGCTGCTCCAGCGCGCGGCGAAGCTGGTCCGGGTCGCCGTCATAGGTCACGCTCATCAACGAGACACCCCCGACCGCCAGGCTGGTCGTGCCCGCCCGCACCACGCCGGGGATGCCGCGCACCAGGCTTTCGACATTGGCGACGGCGCTGGCGCTGGGCGCGTCATATTGCAGCGTCACCGCGATTCCGGCCCCCGTCGCGGCGATGGCGGAGTCGAGACCCTCGATCGGCTCCTCGCCCGTATTGCTGTCGTCGGGGGCGATCTCGACCTGCGGCTTGGGCGGCGGGGCAAGCGTCGGATCGCCACGCAGCACGCCGCTGGCGAGTGCGCGCTGATAAAGCGAATCGAGCCGGGCCGCGCCGGTATCGAGCAACTGGCCCAATCCTTCGGTGCTGCCGACTCGCAGGGTCAATGACCCGATCAGGACATTGTCCGGTCCATGCCGTGCCTCGAACACCCCGATCACCGGGCCACCCGGCCATTGGCGATGCAGGCGTACGACGGGGATCAGGATGTCCGACGCGCCATATTGGTCGAGGATGGAGCGCCACCAGCCACGCGAGCGTCGTCCGATCTGCCCGGCATTCAGGAGCAGCGGGTCGGCACCGGTTCCTGAGGGGCGGATATAATCGATCGTGCTGTTGCCGGTGCGGAAGCGTGCCCAGGCCTGCTGCCAGGGCGTCCGGGTCTCGAACATCTGCGACACGCCGCCCGACACCTGCAACGGCATCACCAGCATCGGCGGCGAGCGATCGGCATAGGCCGACACGCCCAGCACCGAGGCGGCCCGTGCGCGGTCGAACAGCACGCCCAGCCGTGCGACATAGCGTGTGGGGCCGATCTGCTCCTTCTCCACGACGATGCCGGTCACCAGCGAGTCGAGCAGGCCGTCCGACGCGCCGACGCCGCTGCGGCCCAGCCGCTGCGCCAGCATCGACCAGCCCTTGCGCTGTGCGATCCGCCAGCCGCCCAGCCGGGCGGCCTCCGCCGTCTTGCCCGCGACGTCGACGGTGACGCCCGAGACCTCATAGGCGCTGCCGCTGTCGATCGGCATGACACCGCGATCCTGCCCCTCGATCTGGGCCAGAACCGCGCTGGCCCCGACACCGACCCCGGCCAGGGCGGCGAGACCGATCATTCGATGGGGCAATCGCAAACGCATCGCGGCCTTTTGGCGAAGCAGGCGTGGAAATCCAAGCGCGATATAGCTAACGGGCAAACATGACCGACAACAGCACGCCGTCCGCCCCCTCGTCGCCCGCCGAATCCGGCACGTCCTACACCTATGCCGATGCCGGCGTTTCGATCGCGGCGGGCAATGCCCTGGTCCGTGCGATCGGCCCGCTCGCCAAGGCGACGCGCCGGCCGGGCGCCGATGCCGATCTGGGCGGTTTCGGCGGTTTCTTTGACCTGAAGGCGGCGGGCTTCACCGATCCGCTGCTGGTCGCGGCCAATGACGGCGTCGGCACCAAGCTGAAGCTGGCGATCGAGCATGACCGCCATGACGGCGTTGGCATCGACCTGGTCGCGATGTGCGCCAACGACCTGATCGTGCAGGGCGCCGAGCCGCTGTTTTTCCTCGATTATTACGCCACAGCCAAGCTGGAGGGCGATGTGCCCGAGCGGGTGATCGCCTCGATCGCCGAGGGCTGCCGCATCGCGGGCTGCGCGCTGATCGGTGGCGAGACCGCCGAAATGCCGGGCATGTACGCATCCGGTGATTACGACCTCGCCGGCTTCTGCGTGGGTGCCGTCGAGCGGGATCAGGTGCTGACCGGTGCCGACATCGGCGAGGGCGACGTGATCCTGGGTCTGGCGTCGTCGGGCGTCCATTCCAACGGCTTCTCGCTGGTGCGTCGTCTGGCGGCGGACAAGGGCTGGAAGCTCGATCGCCCGGCGCTGTTCGATCAGGAGCGTCTGCTGATCGAGGCGCTGATGGCGCCGACTCGGATCTATGTCCGCGCGTTGCTGCCGTCGATCAAGGCGGGGACGATCAAGGGCCTGGCGCACATTACCGGCGGCGGCCTGCTCGAAAACATCCCGCGCGTCCTGCCCAAGGGTGCGCATGCGGTGGTCGACGCCGATGGCTGGGAACAGCCGCGTTTGATGGCCTTCCTGCAAGCGCAGGGCGGGATCGAGCCCGAGGAAATGGCACGCACCTTCAACTGCGGCATCGGCATGGCCGTCGTCGTGGCCGCCGATCAGGCAGAAGCCGTCGCCGCCACCCTGACCGAAGCGGGCGAGACGGTCGTGACCATCGGCCGCATCAAGGCGGGCGAGCGCGGCTGCACCGTCAAGGGATCGGCCGGCACCTGGAGCGCCAAGGCGGACTGGACCGCGACCCATGCGGCCTGACGGCCGGGCGAAGGTCGGTATCCTGATTTCCGGCCGCGGCTCCAACATGCAATCGCTGGTCGCGGCGTCGCGTGCGGCCGATGCCGGCTATGACGTCGCACTCGTCGCCTCGGACAAGCCCGAGGCGGCGGGGCTGGCCTGGGCGGCCGAACAGGGGATCGCGACCTTCGCCTTGTCGCCCAAGGGGATCGGCAAGCCAGCCTATGAGGCCGCGATCGATCAGGCGCTGCGCAGTGCGGGTGTCGAGGTGATCGCACTGGCCGGCTATATGCGGCTGTTGTCGGGCGATTTCGTCGCGCGGTGGCGGGGGCGTATCGTCAATATCCACCCGTCGCTGCTCCCACTCTACAAGGGGCTGGACACCCATGCCCGCGCGATCGCGGCGGGTGACGCGAAGGCGGGCTGCTCGGTGCATATCGTCACCGAGGAGCTGGATGACGGCGAGGTGCTGGGCCAGGCCGAGGTGCCGATCCTGCCGGGTGACGATGCCACGGCACTCGCGGCGCGCGTGCTCGTTGAGGAACACCGACTCTACCCCCAAGTCCTGACGGAGTTCGTGCGTCGATGACCGATACCCTCTCCCGCATCCGCGACATCGCCCTGCTACTGCCCGGCACGACCGAGGACGACGCCGATGGCCAAACCCGTTTCCTGGTCGAGGGCGAGCCGTTCGCCCGCATGAGCCGTGACGGGTCGGCGCTGCAGCTCTGTGTCGCCGATGAGGGCAATCCACCCCGCTGGAGCGATATCGCGCTGTCCGGCGACCTCGACTGGACGTTGATCGAGGACCGGATCGCGCGAAGCTGGGAACTGGTCGCGCCGACCGAATTGCTGGAGGCCGGCGGGCGATGAGCGGAACGGCGGGCGACGAGGCCGCCGAGCGCGCCAAGTCGCGCCGCCGGCTGCTGACCCTGGCGGAGTTCGTGGCGGTCGCGGGCCTGATCGTCGCCTCGCTGACCCTCTATCTCAACTGGTCCCAGCGGCGCAGCGAAGCCGCCGATAAGGCCGCCTCCGCCAGCGCCCAGCGGCACGAGCGCGGTCGGCTGGACCTGGCCGCCACGGTCGAGGGCGATGGCCGCCGCCTGACCCTGCGTGACCCGAACCATGACATCCAGGATGTCGTGATCGCGTTCCCGACCAAGTCGGGGATCGCCAGGCAGGCGCCGGTCGGTGATCCCGTGATCGACGCCGACCCCATTGCCGGCCCGATGCTGGCACTGACCGATGGACAGGCCGATACGCGGGAAGGCCGTCTGCCTGTACTGATCACCACCCGCTACTGGGACGGCGATAGCGCCCGGACGGTCAGCGGCCTGTATGATCTCATTTGGAGCACCCATGGCCGGCTGTTGCGCGGGCGGACGTTGCGATTGGAGGGGCTAAGGCTCCGCGATCGCAATGGGACGGTCGCGAAGCTCGACGCCGCCTGGACGGCCAGGCAGCCCTGAGCCTGGGCGTTTACAGCGCCCGGCCGTACACCACGTCATTATAGACGGTACCGCCGACCCGAAACTGCCGTTCGCCGGCAAGGGTGAAGCCCTCCCGCTCGTAGAAGGCACGCGCCTGCGCGTTGATGCCCAGCACGCCGAGCAGCATCCGGCGCTTTCCCATCGCACGCGCATCGTCGATCGCCCGGGCCATCAACTTGTGGCCAAGGCCGGTGCCGCGCGTTAGCGATAGGGCATAGATGCGGCGAAGTTCGATGTCGTGGCCATCGGTCGGAACCGGCAGATCGGGCGGCACGAGCAGCGTATAACCGACGGGCGCTGCGCCATCGGAATGTTCGGCCAGGGTGGCGACGCTCTTTGCGTCGGCGATCCACGTCTCGAACTTGTCGGGGGAACTATTCAGGGTGCAGTGGCGCACCATGTCGGAACCAGCGATGATCCCGGCAAATGTCTCGAGGAAACTGGCGGCTGCGACGAGCGACAGCGCCGGACCATCGCCCGGCTCCGCGCGTCGCAGCCGCCAGATCATCAGCCGACGATTTCTTCGGGCTTGAAGAAATAGGCGATCTCGATCTCGGCATTCTCGTCCGAGTCCGAACCATGGACGGTGTTGGCTTCGATCGACTCGGCCAGTTCCTTGCGGATCGTGCCCGGCTCGGCGTTCGCGGGGTTGGTCGCGCCCATGATGTCGCGGTTGCGCTGCATGGCGTTCTCGCCCTCCAGCACCTGCACGACGACCGGACCCGAGATCATGAACTCGACCAGATCGTTGAAGAAGGGGCGCTCCTTGTGGACCGCATAGAAGCCTTCGGCCTGCTCGCGGGTCATCTGGATGCGCTTCGAGGCGACGACGCGCAGGCCGGCTTCCTCCAGCATCTTGGTGACGGCACCGGTCAGGTTGCGGCGGGTGGCGTCGGGCTTGATGATCGAAAAAGTACGGTTCGCGGCCATGATGGTCACGCAGCTCCTGAAATAATGGTTGGCTGGAAGTGGCGTCGCCCTAGTCGGGGCGGGGAAGCAATGCAATGTCTTATGGAGATCGATCCCCCCGACACGGGGAGGTAGCAGGCCGGAGGTCTGACGGAGGGGGTGTCCCGCAAGGAATGTCCTTAGTGGAGAACCCCCTCCACCAGCTTCGCTGGTCCCCCTCCCCGTGCCGGGGAGGACTGTCAGGCCGCCTGTTCCCAGCGGCCCTGGTCGTTCTGCTTCCAGTATCGGCGCTCGACGCCCTCGCGGTCGGCCAGCGCACGCCATGCCGCGCGGGCCTCGGCAATGCGGTCACCATCGAAGAAGTGGAAGGCGCGCTCGAAGCTCAGCGCCTCGTCACGCCACTGGCCGTCCGCCAGCGCGACATGGCGTGCGCCGTTCGTCGGCTGCACATCGGCCGCGATCAGGATCGGCTGGATGCCATCGTTCCCCTCCCCCGCCTGGGCGTGGGGCAGGAAACCGTCCGCCGGCACCATCCAGAGTTGCCGGTCGAGCGCGGCGCGCTGGTCGGCATCGCCGCTGACGATCAGCAGGCGGCCGCCGCCGGCCATCACGCGATCGGCGATGACGGGCAGCAACCGGTCGAGCGGCGCCATGGTCAGATGATAGAAGTCGACCTGCATCGGCGCCGCTCCCGCTTGTCGATCAGGCCTCGAACCGGTCCGCGACGAACCGGTCGAGCAGGCGCACACCGTAACCGGTCGCGCCCTTGTCGTGGTTGACGCCCGGCTTGTCCGACCAGACCATGCCGGCGATGTCGAGATGCGCCCAGGCGACCCCGTCATTGATATAGCGCTTCAGGAACTGCGCCGCCGTAATCGAGCCGCCGCCGCGCGGACCGACATTCTTCATGTCGGCGATCTGGCTGTCGATCAGCTTGTCATAGGCATCGGACAGCGGGAAGCGCCACAGCTTCTCGTCGGTCGCCTTGCCCGCCGCAAGCAGCGCGTCGGCCAACGAATCGTCATTGGCGAACAGGCCGCCATGCTCGTTACCCAGGCTGATGATCATCGCGCCGGTCAGCGTGGCGAGATCGACGATGGTCGAGGGCGCATGCGTCTTCTGGACCCAGGTCAGCGCATCGCACAGGACCAGACGGCCCTCGGCGTCGGTGTTGATGACCTCGATGGTCTGGCCCGACATCGAGGTGACGACGTCACCGGGGCGCTGGGCATTGCCGTCGGGCATGTTCTCGACCAGGCCCATGACGCCGACGACATTGGCCTTGGCCTTGCGCGCGGCGATCGCCTTCATCGCACCCGCGACCGCACCGGCACCGCCCATGTCCCACTTCATGTCCTCCATGCCGGCCGCCGGCTTGATCGAGATGCCGCCGGTGTCAAAGGTCACGCCCTTGCCGACCAGCGCCAGCGTTTCCGCATCGGCCGCACCGCCATTCCACTTCAGGACGAGCAGGCGTCCTTCACGCACCGACCCCTGGCTGACACCCAGAAGCGCGCCCATGCCCAGATCGCGCATCTGCGCCTCGTCGAGCACGGTGACTTCCAGACCCAGGCCCTCGACGTCGTTCAGGACGCGCTCGACGAAGGTTTCGGGGTAGAGCTTGTTCGGCGGCTCGGACACGAGCGTACGGGTCAGTTCCAGACCGCCATTGACCGCGTGGATCGCGGCATAAGCGGCTTCCGCCTCGGCACCCGCATCGACGATCGCGACACGCGTCAGCATGGGCTTGGATGCCTCGGGCAGCTTGGTGCGATAGACGTCGTGGCGCCAGCCGCGCTGGACCGCCGCACCGGCAAAGGCGGCCACGGCCGCCGCCGAGGGCTTGGTCCCCAGACCGGTCAGCACGAGCGACGCCGAGGAGGCGGTCGTCAACAGCTTGGCGGTCAGCGCGCCGCCCGCCTTGCGCCAGTCCGCCTCGGTCCCGTCACCCACGCCCAGCATCAGGATGCGCCGCGCCCTCCCGTCGAACGGCACGAACAGCTCGACGCTGCTGCCGGCATCGCCCTTGAACCGGTTGGCCTCCGCCGCCGCCAGCGCGAGCGAGACCATGTCCGCTCCGCCGGCTTGACCGAAGTCCTTGCTTCCCTTCGCAACGGGAAGGACGAAGACATCGCCGGCATCGACGGTGGAGGTGAAGGCGATCTGCATGGGAAACCCCTGATGAACAAATAACTGTTGCTACCATCTAGGCGCTGGGACGGGCGTGGCAAGCACGCGATTGCAGCGAAGGGCCGGTGATGCGATAGGCGGACCATTCGCGCCGTCACCCTGCCGGGGGGAGGCTTTCATCATGTCGGCAAGGACGGATCTGGTATCATCGTGTTGCGAATGACCCTTTTGACCGGCAGCGCGCTGCCCCTCGCTCTTCTCGCAGCCCAGCCCGTATTCGGTCAGGACCTGCAGGACCGGCCCGTGTCGCCGCCGCCCGCCGACGGCCCCGCGCCCGAGGACCCCGATCAGGTGAAGTTCAGCGCCGGGCAGCTGGAATATGACATCAACGCCGATATCGTGACCGCGACCGGCGATGTCCGCATGAACCGCCAGGGTGAGCGGCTGCGCGCCGACAAGGTCACCTGGAACCGCAAGACGGGCAAGGTGCTGGCGACCGGCAACATTGCGGTGACCAACCCGCAGGGCGACATCGCTTACGGCGACCAGATCGAGCTGACCGATTCGCTGAAGGACGGCATGGTCGACAATATGCTGGTCGTGCTGGAGCAGGGCGGCCGCCTGGCCGCCGATCGGGGCACGCGACAGGCCGATGGCACGGTCAACCTGGAACGCGCCGCCTATACCCCTTGCGCGGTCGAGACGTCGGAGGGCTGCCCCAAGGAGCCGTCGTGGAAGATCACGGCGGTCCGCGTCACGTATCGTCCCGATCGCGAGCGCGTCTATTTCAATGGCGCGCGGCTCAACCTGTTCGGCCTGCCCAGCATCCCCCTGCCCCGCCTGTCGGCGCCGATCGGCTCGGGCGGTGACAGCGGTTTCCTGACGCCCGACATCCGGCTCGACCGCGTCAACGGCGTCGAGGTGGCGGTTCCCTATTATTGGCGGCTCGCCCCCAATCGCGGCGTGACCGTGACGCCGCACGTCTTCACCGCCGTGCTGCCGATGATGGAGGCGCAATATGAAGCGCTGAATTCGCTCGGCGCCTATCGGATCACGGGCTATGCGACCGCCAGCCGGCGCAGCGACGACCTGAACACGCTGAACCCGACCGACACGACCCAGGCGTTTCGCGGCTATTTGGACGGTGTCGGGCGGTTCCAGTTCTCGCCCGAATGGAGTCTGTCGGGATCGCTTCGCCTGACGACCGACCGCACCTTCCTGCGCCGCTACGATATTTCGCGCGACGACCGGCTGCGCACCACCGCCAGCCTGGAACGGATCGACCAGAACAGCTATTTCGCGATCAACGGCTGGTACGTGCAGACGCTACGCGTCAACGATCCCCAGGGTCAGCAGCCGATCGCCTTGCCAGAGATCGACTATCGCCGCCGCTTCGACGACGGCCTGCTCGGCGGCAAGTTCGAGATGCAGCTCAATACGCTCGCCATCAGCCGGACCGAGGGACAGGATACGCAGCGCGCCTTTGCCAGCATGCGCTGGGACCTGCGTCGCCTGACCAATTGGGGCCAGGAGGTGACCTTCACCGCCTATGCGCGCGGCGATGCCTATAATTCCAACAACATCGTCTCGACGCCTTTGGTCTATCAGGGACTGGAGGGCTTTCAGGGCCGCGCGATCGGGGCGCTGGCGGTCGATGTGAAATGGCCGTTCGTCGGCGAATTGTGGGGCGGCACCCAGCGCTTCACCCCGCGCGTTCAGATCGTCGCCAGCCCTAAGATCCGCAACATCGAAATCCCCAACGAGGATGCGCGCGCCGTCGACTTGGAGGACTCCAACCTCTTCGCGCTCAATCGCTTCCCCGGCTATGACCGGTTCGAGGATTCGACGCGCATCACGTACGGCGCGCAATGGGCGCTGACGCTACCCGGTTTCACCGTCGATACGCTGGTGGGGCAGAGCTTCCGCCTGAACGACCGACCGACGATCCTCTATCCGGGCACCGGTCTGTCGGATCGCTGGTCGGACATCGTCGGGCGTACCGAGGTGCGGTTCCGCGATTTCGTCTCGCTGACCCACCGCTTCCGGATCGACAAGGACAGTTTCGCGATACGCCGCAACGAGATCGACGCGACGGTCGGTTCGCGCGCGACCTATGTCCAGGCGGGCTATATCCGGTTGAACCGCAACATCTTCACCTCGATCGAGGATTTGCAGGACCGCGAGGAAATCCGGCTGACCGGCCGCGTGCAGTTCGCGCGCTTCTGGTCGGCCTTCGGGTCGACGGTCGTCGATCTGACCGATCGGTCCGAAGATTCGCTGTCGCTGTCCGATGGTTTCGATCCGATCCGCCACCGGGTGGGCGTGCAATATGAAGATGATTGCCTTCGCCTGGGCTTTACCTGGCGGCGCGATTACGTGAACACCGGCGACGCGCGCGCGGGCAACAGCTTCCTGTTGACGCTGGCGTTCACCAATCTCGGTCGCTAAGCCCCTATTCAGCATGCTCGACCCATATCGCGACGGTTACGCGCCCCATGCAGGCGTGATGAGGATCACAAACACGGTGAAGCAGGACATTCGTAACAAGGGCCGTTTCTTCCGCGGGGCGGCCGCCATGATGCTGGCGGCGGTCGCGGCGGGTGCGGTGGCGCAGACGGTGGCCGATCAGACGGTGCCCGAAACCGGCGGGTTGAACATTCCGTCCAATCTTCAGCTGTTCGGCAAGCTGGACCCCAATGTTCGCAAGCCGACCGCGATCGTCAACGACACGGTGCTGACCGGCACCGACCTGGACCAGCGCATGGCGCTGGCCATGGCGCTGAACAACGTGACCAAGCTGTCGCCCGAGGATCGCGATCGTCTGCGGATGCAGATCCTGCGCCAGCTGATCGACGAGACGCTACAGATCCAGGAGGCCAAGACCGCCGAGATCACGGTGACCGCGCCCGAGATCGATCAGGCCTATGCCCGCTTCTCGCAGCAGTTCGGCAAGATGCCGAAGCAGATGAGCGCCTTCCTGCGCGACGCGGGATCGTCGGATCGCTCGATGCGCCGCCAGATCGAGGGCGAGCTGGCCTGGGCGCGCTATCTGCGCAAGCGGGTCGAGCCGTACGTCAATGTCGGCGACGAAGAGGTGAACGCCATCCGCGCCCGTCTGGAAGCGGCGAAGGGCACCGAGGAATATAACCTCAAGGAAATCTTCCTCTCCGCCAACGAAGCCACGCAGCAGCAGGTCTTCGCCAATGCGCGCCAGATCATCGCCGAGATCCAGAAGGGTCAGCAGCCCTTCGAATATTTCGCGCGCAGCTTTTCCGAGGCGTCGACGCGCGCGGTGAACGGCGATCTGGGCTGGGTACGCGGCGCGCAGTTGCCCCCCGAGCTGCAGGCGGCGGTGCAGTCGATGCAGGTCGGCCAGGTCGCCGGCCCGATCCAGATTCCGGGCGGCTTCTCGATCCTGTACCTGACCGACAAGCGTCAGGTGCTGACCGCCGACCCGCGCGATTCGCGCCTGTCGCTCAAGCAGCTGACGATCAAGTTCCCCGCCGGCACCACCCAGGCGCAGGCGACCGCGCGCGCGGCCGACTTCGCCAAGGCGACCCAGGCCATTCGCGGCTGCGGCGATGTGCAGCGCGTGGCGACGACGCTGAAGGCGGAAGTGGTCGACAATGATCAGGTCACGATCCGCCAGTTGCCCGCCCCGCTCCAGGAAATTCTGCTGAAGATGCAGATCGGCCAGGCGACGCCGCCCTTCGGCTCGCCGGAACAGGGCGTCCGCTCGCTGGTGCTGTGCGACCGCGAGGAACCGCGTTCGGGCAACCTGCCGACCAGCGACCAGATCCAGAACCAGGTCGAGCAGCAGCGGGTCAATCTGCGCGCCAATCAGAAGATGCGCGATCTCCGCCGTGACGCGGTCATCGAGTATCGGTGAGCGACGCGATGACCATGACCTGGCCTCTGGCGATCTCGATGGGCGATCCCGCCGGTATCGGGCCGGAGATCATCGCCAAGGCCTGGGCCGCACGGCATGACGCCCAGCTGCCCCCCTTCATCGCGGTGGGCGACGCCCGCGCGATCGAGAGGGTATGGAACGGCCCGACCGCGCGGGTGAGCGACATCGGTGCGGCGGTGTCGGTCTTCGACCAGGCGCTGCCGATCCTGTCGGTCGACGATGCCGGCGAGATCACGCCGGGCCAGCCCGATGTCGAGGGCGCGCGGTGTGCGCTCCATGCGCTGGAACTGGCGGTCGGCCTCGTCCGGTCGGATGCGGCATCGGCGCTGGTCACGGGGCCGGTCAGCAAGGCGCAGCTTTACGATATCGGCTTCACCCATCCCGGCCAGACCGAATTCGTCGCCGAGCGCTGCGGTGTCGCGGGCGCCAATGCGGTGATGATGCTGGCCGGGCCGTCCCTGCGCGTCGTGCCGATCACCACCCATGTTCCGCTGGCGGCGGTATCGGGCCTGTTGTCGGTCGAACTGATCGTAGCCAAGGGCCGCGCGACGGCGCGGGGTCTGTGCCGCAATTTCGGGATCACCACACCGCGCCTGGCCTTTGCCGGGCTCAACCCCCATGCCGGCGAAAGCGGCGCGATCGGGCGCGAGGAGATCGAGTTGATCGAACCCGCCATCGCGCAGCTGCGTGCGGAGGGGATCGATGCGACCGGGCCCTTCGCGGCCGACACGCTGTTCCACCCGCGTGCGCGCACCGCCTATGACGCGGTGCTCTGCTGCTATCACGACCAAGCGCTGATCCCCATCAAGACGCTGCATTTCGACGAGGGGGTCAATATCACGCTGGGTCTGCCGATCGTCCGCACCTCACCCGATCACGGCACCGCCTTCGGTATCGCAGGGCAGGACCAAGCGCATCCCGGTGCGATGATCGCCGCGATCGCCATGGCGGGGGACGCCGCGCGTCGCCGGGCCGCGCTGGCGAACTGACATGGACCCTGTCACGCCCCTGCCCCCCTTGCGGGAGGTCATCGCGCGCCATGGCCTGTCGGCCTCCAAGTCGCTTGGCCAGAATTTCCTGTTCGACGGACAGCTACTCGCGCGCATCGCCGCCATTCCGGGCGACCTGGCCGATCAGGAGGTGCTGGAGATCGGCCCCGGTCCGGGCGGCCTGACGCGCGCGCTGCTGATGGCCGGCGGTCGCGTCACCGCGATCGAGCGTGACCGGCGCTGCATCCCGGCATTGGCCGAATTGTCCGACGCCTTTCCGGGGCGGTTGCGGGTAATCGAGGGCGACGCCCTGCGGATCAATGCGCCCGAGCTGTTCGAGGGACAGCCGCACATCGTCTCCAATCTGCCCTATAATGTCGGCACGCCGCTGCTCGTCGGCTGGTTGTCCGGGGCGTGGTTGCCCTGGTGGAAATCCTGCACGCTGATGTTCCAGAAGGAAGTCGCCGAGCGGATCGTCGCTGCGCCCGACCAGTCCGCCTATGGCCGGCTGGCGGTCCTGACCCAGTGGCGCAGCCAGGCGCGGATCGCGATGCCGGTCCACCGCTCGGCCTTCACGCCGCCGCCCAAGGTCATGTCGGCGGTCGTGCATATCACGCCCGCGCCGGCACCCGAGGGCGTCAGCTTCCGGACGCTGGAGCGGTTGACCGCCGCCGCCTTTGGCCAGCGCCGCAAGATGCTGCGCCAGAGCCTGAAGCCGGTTGCGGGTGCCGTCGAGGCGTTGGAGTCGATCGGCATCGACCCCGCACGTCGGGCGGAGACCTTGTCGGTCGCGGAGTTCGTCGCCCTGGCACGGGCGTTGGGGTAACCATCGATCGGGGAGGCGTTGGCCGTCGCTCACGCGAATAATGTGACCGACCCGCTTCCCCACCTTCGTTCGGCCTGAGCGAATTCGAAGGCCAAGGGATGTCAGCGCCGCTCCGCCATACTTGGCCGCAATGGTAAAGCGTGGCCTTCGACTTCGCTCAGGCTGAACGGAGGTGGGGGGAATTTCCCCGACACCGCCCGCTCTCAGTTTTTCGCCGGCACCTTCGTTTCCACCTGCGCGGTCGTCACCGGCGGCGGCCCCTTGGCGATGACGGCGGCGAGCGCGGTCGCGTCGGCGCAGTCCTGTTTGCACAGGGTCTTGATCTTCGTCAGATTGTCCTTGGCGAGCGCCACGGCGCCACGCTGGACCAGCGCCTCGCCCTGACCCCGCAGCGCGCGCAGGTCATTGGGGTCGAGCAGCAGGGCTTCGCGATACAGCCGGATCGCCTTGCCCGGCAAACCACGCGCGCCGGCTACTTCGGCGAGCAGGATGAAGGCAGCACGGTTACGCGGATCGACCGTGACCGCCGTCTCCAGCGTATCGGTCGCGCCGTCGAGATTGCCGGCGGCCTTTTGCGCCCGGCCCTGTTCCAGCAACTGCATCGAACGCGCGTCGATCTGGGTATCGGGGCGCTGTCCGCTGAGCGAGGTCGAAACGGAAACCACCGCCAGCGCGGCCGCGGCGGCCATGGACGTCAAACGCATGAGGAACTCCGGACTGGGCACTGGGTGAACGCTAGCATGGCGCCCGGAGGCAGGCGACAAAAAACCCGTCGGTGCCATGCGTGGCCGGGTCGAGCCGATGCCCGGCGCCATGCGGCGTACCCACGGTCGGCGTTTCCACCGACCAAGCCCGGTTAGCCGCCAGAAAGGCGTCGACCTGATCGCGACCTTCCGCGTCGAGCAGCGAGCAGACGATGTAGACCATCCGGCCGCCGGGCTTCACCAGTCCGGCACCCACCGACAACACCTGCGCCTGCATGGCGCGCAAACGGTCGAGCCGATCGGGGGTCAGCCGCCAGCGCGCCTCCGGGTTGCGCCGCCAGGTGCCGGTTCCGGAACAGGGCGCATCGATCAGCACGCCATCGGCCTTGCCCGCCCAGTCGGCCAGCATCTCGCGCTCGCGTCCCGGATTGAGCAACCGGCTTTCGACGATCGTCACCCCGGCACGCTCGGCGCGCGGGGCCAAGCGCTGAAGCCGCGCGCGGTCGATGTCGCAGGCCAGCAGCGCGCCACGATTGTCCATGGCCGCGCCGATCTGCAACGTCTTGCCGCCCGCCCCTGCGCAAAGATCGACCAGCCACTCGCCCGGCTTTGCTGCCAGCGCCGCACCGACGAGCTGGCTGCCCTCGTCCTGCACCTCGATCAATCCGGCGCGGTAGAGCTCCGATTGTTCGACCGGCGTACCGGTGGGCAGCCGCAGCCCGAGGGGCGCTCGCGGCGTCGGTACGGCGTCGGACCATTCGGCCAGCACCGCCTCCCGCGTGGTCGCCAGGCTGTTCACCCGTATGTCGAGCGGCGCGCGGTCGATAAGCGCCGCCTGTTGCGCTTCGGTCAGCCCTGAGCGGTCGAGCGCCTCCACCAGCCAGGCTGGCGCGACACCGCCCGCCGCACGCGGTTCCGCCGGCTCGATCGGAGCCGGCCCGTGGGTCGACCCGTCGAAACTGTCCGCCAGCGCAGTATCGCTGTCGGCGAGCGTCAGCACCGCCGCCCGCCCGCTCGCCGGCACGGGGCCGGCATGGCGGATGGCGGCATAGACCAGCTCGCGCACCGCACGCCGGTCCTTCGATCCGGCATAGCGGCGCGTCGCGAAATAGCGGGCGATCAGCGTGTCGGCGGCCGCGCCGCCCGCCGCAGCGGAGGCGATAATGGCGTCGAGCAACTCGATCGCCGCCTGGGTGCGGGCAGCGGGCGTCATGAACGGATGTCCGTTGGATCAGCGGGTCGGATAATTGGGCGCTTCCCGCGTGATCGTCACGTCATGGACGTGGCTTTCCTTCAGACCCGCACCAGTGATCTGCACGAACTGCGCCCGCTCGCGCAGATCCTTCAGCGTCGCCGAGCCGGTATAGCCCATCGCCGCCTTGATGCCGCCGACCAGCTGATGAATGACGTCGCGCGCCGGCCCCTTATAGGCGACCTGACCCTCGATGCCCTCGGGCACCAGCTTCATCTGATCCTTGATGTCGCCCTGGAAATAGCGGTCCGCCGAACCACGACCCATCGCGCCGACCGAGCCCATGCCGCGATACGACTTGTACGCGCGGCCCTGATACAGGAACGTCTCGCCCGGTGCCTCCTCGGTCCCCGCCAGCAGCGAGCCGACCATGCACGCGCCGGCACCGGCGGCCAGCGCCTTGGCCAAGTCGCCCGAGGTGCGCAGACCGCCATCGGCGATAACCGGCACACCGGCCTTCCAGCCTTCCTCGGCGCAGTCCATCACGGCGGTCAGCTGCGGCACGCCGACGCCCGCGACGACGCGCGTGGTGCAGATAGACCCCGGCCCGATGCCGACCTTCACCGCATCCGCGCCCGCATCGATCAGCGCGCGGGTGGCGGCGGCGGTCGCGACATTGCCGGCGATCACCTGGACGGTGTCGGACAGCTTCTTGGCCGCCTCGACCGCACGCGCCACGTCGCGGTTGTGACCATGGGCGGTATCGATGATGACGCAGTCGACGTCCGCTTCGATCAACGCGCGGGTCCGCTCGAAGCCCTTCTCGCCGACCGTCGAGGCGGCGGCGACGCGCAGGCGGCCGGCGGCATCCTTGGTCGCGGACGGATAGGTGACGGCCTTTTCGATGTCCTTGACCGTGATCAGGCCGACGCAGCGATAGCTGTCATCGACGACCAGCAGCTTTTCGATCCGGCGCGCGTGGAGCAGGCGACGCGCCTCGTCCTGACCGACGCCGACCTTCACCGTCGCCAGATTTTCATGCGTCATCAGCTCGGATACGGGCTGGTTCGGATTTTCGGCGAAGCGCACGTCGCGGTTGGTCAGGATGCCGACCAGGCGACCGTCGAATTCGACGACGGGAATGCCGCTGATCCGGTGCCGCGCCATCAGCGCCTGCGCCTCCGACAGGGTCGCGGTCGGCGAGATGGTGATCGGGTTGACGACCATGCCGCTTTCGAACCGCTTGACCTGACGGACCGCGGCGACCTGCTGTTCGACGGTCAGGTTGCGGTGGAGCACGCCCATGCCGCCCAGCTGCGCCATGACGATCGCCATGTCGGCCTCGGTCACCGTGTCCATCGCCGCCGACAGAACGGGGATGTTGAGCGCGATCGAGCGGGTGAGTTGCGTGCGCGTGTCCGCGCTGCTCGGCAGAACGTCGGACTCCTGGGGTATGAGGAGCACGTCGTCGAAGGTGAGGCCGAGGCGGATATCCATGGGGCTGCCAAATCCTGCGGAGGGAACAAGTGGCGGGCCATGTAACCAAAGCAAGCCGTTCCCGCTAGGCCCTTGCTGCACCGCCATGCTAGGATCGTTCCGGATCGATGGATTGGGAGAGATGTCGATGGGTTTGATCGTCGCCGCGCTGGCCGTGCTGCTGGTGCTGTTATATCTGATGATGTCGATCAAGATCGTCCGTCAGGGCTATCAATACACCATCGAGCATTTCGGCCGCTACACCGGCACCGCCGTGCCCGGCTTCAATTTCTATCCCGCCTTTTTCTACCGTGTCGGCCGCCGCGTGAACATGATGGAGCAGGTGATCGACATTCCGGGGCAGGAGATCATCACCAAGGACAATGCGATGATCTCGACCGACGGGGTCGTCTTCTTCCAGGTGCTGGATGCACCCAAGGCGGCCTATGAGGTGTCGGACCTCTATGTCGCGTTGCTGAACCTGGTGACTACCAACCTGCGCACGGTCATGGGTTCGATGGACCTCGACGAGACGCTGTCCAAGCGTGACGAGATCAACGCGCGGCTGCTGAATGTCGTCGATCATGCGACGACGCCCTGGGGCGTGAAGATCACCCGTGTCGAAATCAAGGACATCCGGCCGCCGGTCGACATCGTCAACGCCATGGCGCGCCAGATGAAGGCCGAGCGTGAGAAGCGTGCGAACATCCTCGAGGCCGAAGGGTCGCGCGCCTCGGAAATCCTGCGCGCCGAGGGACAGAAGCAGGCCCGCATCCTGGAGGCCGAGGGGCGGCGCGAGTCGGCCTATCGCGACTCCGAAGCGCGCGAGCGTGCGGCCGAGGCGGAAGCCAAGGCGACTCGCGTCGTGTCCGATGCCATCGCGCAAGGGGGCACGCAGGCGATCAACTATTTCGTCGCGCAGAAATATGTCGAGGCGGTCGGCAAGTTCGCGACCAGCCCCAACGCCAAGACCATCCTGTTCCCGGTCGAGGCGACGCAGTTGATCGGCACGCTCGGCGGCATCGGCGAACTGGCCAAGGACGCGCTGGCCTCCCACAAATCCGGCACCGTCACCACACCCCGCGCCACCACCAAGCCGGGGCCGTTCGACCAGTCCGGTTCGTGACGATCGGCGATCTCGATCCCGCCGCGCTGTGGCTGGCCGGGGGACTGGCGCTGGGCATCGCCGAGCTGTTCGTACCGGGGGTCTTCCTGATCTTCCTGGCGGTCGCGGCGGGTGTGACGGCGCTGACCGTCTGGGCGATCCCCGATCTGCCGCCGGTGCTCCAGCTTGTCGAATTCGCGGTCTGGAGCATCGTGTGCGTCGTCATCGGGCGGCGCTGGTATCGCGATTTCCCGGTCGACAGCGATGCGCCCGTCCTGAACGAGCCGGTGCGCCGCTTGGGCGGGCAGGTGGTCACGGTGACGATGCCGATCGTCGGTGGCGAGGGGCGCGCAAGGCTGGGCGATGGCGAATGGCCGGTGCGGGGGGCGGATGCCGAAGCGGGGACCCGGTTGCGGGTCGCGCATGTCGATAATGGGGTGTTGCTGGTCGAGCCTCTGTCGGATTGAGGCTGACGTTGGGGCGTGGCCTTCGACTTCGCTCAGGCTGAACGGATTGTAGGGCTATGTACCAACCCCGTTCAGCCTGAGCGTAGTCGAAGGCCAAGGGAAAGCGCCCTCCCCAGAACGCTTTCCCTCAGTCAGCGTTATGCCGCGACCGTCACCTTGGGCGCCGCCGCGCGGACGCCCTCGTCGACATGCTCGGCGAACTGCTTGAAATTCTCGTTGAACAGGTCGACCAGCTTGGCCGCCGTCGCGTCATAGGCCGCCTTGTCGGCCCAGGTATCGCGCGGGTTCAGGATCGCCCCGTCGACGCCCGGCACAGAGACCGGCACCTGGAAACCGAAATTCGGGTCGGTGCGGAACTCGACCTGGTTCAGGCTGCCGTCGAGCGCGGCGTTGAGCAGCGCGCGGGTCGCCTTGATCGGCATACGGTTGCCGACGCCGTACTTGCCGCCGGTCCAGCCGGTGTTGACCAGCCAGCAATCGACGCCGCCCTTGGCGATGCGTTCCTTCAGCAGATTGCCATAGACCGACGGATGACGCGGCATGAACGGCGCACCGAAGCAGGTCGAGAAGGTCGCATCCGGCTCGGTCACGCCGATCTCGGTGCCCGCGACGCGTGCGGTATAGCCCGACAGGAAGTGATACATCGCTTGCTCGGGCGTCAGCTTCGCGATCGGCGGCAGGATGCCATAGGCGTCGGCGGTCAGCATCACGATATTGCGCGGCACGCCCCCCATATTGTCCTTCGACGCATTGGGGATGAAGTCGATCGGATAGGCACCCCGGCTGTTCTCGGCCAGGCTGTTGTCGTTCAGGTCGAGCTGGCGGGTGACCGGGTCCATGACCACATTCTCGAGGACGGTGCCGAAGCGCTTGGTCGTCGCGAAGATTTCCGGCTCGGCCTCGGGCGACAGGCGGATCATCTTGGCGTAGCAGCCGCCCTCGAAGTTGAAGACCGCCGTATCCGACCAGCCATGCTCGTCGTCGCCGATCAGCGTGCGACTGGCATCGGCCGACAGGGTGGTCTTACCGGTGCCCGACAGGCCGAAGAACACTGCGGTCGAACCGTCCGCGCCCATATTCGCCGAACAGTGCATCGGCATCACGCCGGTAGTTGGCAGCAGATAGTTGAGCAGGCCGAAGACCGACTTCTTCATCTCACCGGCATAGCGCGTGCCGCCGATCAGGATCAGCTTCTCGGTCATGTTGACCGCGATCACCGTCGACGAGCGGCAACCATGGCGTGCGGGGTCGGCGCGGAAGCTGGGCAGATCGATGATGGTGTATTCGGCGGCGAACTTGCGCAGCTCATGCTCTTCGGGACGGACGAGCATCGTGCGGATGAACAGGTTATGCCAGGCGAACTCGGTCACGACGCGAACGCGGACGCGGTGCTCGGGCTGCGAGCCACCGTACAGGTCCTGAACGAACAGGTCTTCCTTCTGGCCGAGTGCTGCGAAGAAATCGGCCTTCAACGCGGCGAAATCGTCCGGGCTCATCGGCTTGTTGGTCTTGCCCCACCAGACGGTGTCGCGGGTCTCGTCGTCGCGGACCATGAACTTGTCCTGCGCTGAACGACCGGTATGCTCGCCCGTCTCGACAACCAGCGGGCCATCGGCGGAGAGCTTGCCTTCGCCGCGCGCCACCGCCGTCTCGATCAACCGCGCGGTGACGAGGTTCCAGTGCAACGTGGCGCGGGTTTCGATCCCCTGTGCCTCAAGGCCGATTTCCGGAATCCGTTCGTTCATCTGAAGCGTCCTCATTCCCCTTGGCGCCCGTGGGTCGAGCCGCGTGACGCCCTTGTTATCGCATGTGAATACGTATGCGCTGGATCGCCTATTAGCCGAAACGTTTAACACGTCAAACACCTCGTCATGCGAAGACGGTTGAGCCGTGTCCCGCTTTGGCCTAACCGAGGGCCATGGCCGATCGCTTGCCCGGAAAGTCCCCCGCATGACCGCGACGATCGCGTTGGTCGATGACGACCGCAACATCCTGACCTCCGTCTCCATCGCGCTTCAGGCGGAGGGGTTTCTGACCCGTATCTATGCCGATGGCGAAGCCGCGCTGAAGGCGCTGATCGACAATCCGCCCGACCTGGCGATCTTCGACATCAAGATGCCGCGCATGGACGGGCTGGAACTGCTCCGCCGGCTGCGCGAGAAGAGCCAGATCCCGGTCATCTTCCTGACCAGCAAGGACGACGAGCTCGACGAGGCGCTCGGCCTGGCGATGGGTGCGGACGATTATATCGCCAAGCCCTTTTCCCAGCGCCTGCTGATCGCACGCATCCGCGCCATCCTGCGTCGCTCGGAAGGAAGCAGCCAGATGCCCGGCGCGCCCACCGCGGAGACGCAGGGGCCGCTCAGCCGGGGGCAGCTGGCGATGGACCCGGCGCGGCACAAGGTGACGTGGAAGGGGGAACCGGTCACGCTGACCGTCACTGAGTTCCTGATCCTCGAAACGCTGGCGCAGCGCCCCGGCATCGTGCGCACCCGCAACCAGTTGATGGATGCCGCCTATCAGGACGACATCTATGTCGACGATCGCACGATCGACAGCCACATCAAGCGCCTGCGCCGCAAGTTCCGCCAGGTAGACGCCGAGTTCGACGCCATCGAGACGCTCTATGGCGCCGGTTACCGATTCTCCGAGGAGTGACGCTCCCGACCTGGCGCTACGCTGGTCGGGCCAGATTTCGCTGACCCAGCGGATTCTGGCGCTCAACATTTTCGCGCTGCTCCTGCTCGCGGGCGGTTTTTTCTATCTCGATTCGTATCGCACCCGGCTGCTCGACAACCGGGTCGCACAGGCGGTGCGCGAGGTGCGGCTGATCGGCGAGGCCTTGACCTCGGTCCAGCCGGCCAAACGTGACGCGCTGATCGCGCGGCTGGCGCGTGACACGGGTGAGCGGCTGCGCATTTTCGATGCGCAAGGAAGGCTGGTCGGCGACAGTCGCGCGCTGGGCGTGCGCAATTTCGTGCTGCGCGATCCCGACAAGCAGGGCCTCGGCCAGGTGATCGCCCGCTTTCTGGACGCCGGGATCGATACCGTGGTGGGCGCTGACCGCCCCCCGCTCTATCGCGAGCGGCGCGGCGGTGCAGAGTGGCCCGACGTCATGGCGGCGCGGCGCGGGACGATCGCCGCCTCGGTCTGGCGCGCGCCTGATCGCACACCGGTGATCACCGCGGCCGCACCGCTGCCCGCCGGCGGCGCGATCATGACGACCGAGAATGCCCGCTTCATCACCGAGACGGTCCGGATCGAGCGGTTCCGGCTGAGCGTCCTGCTGGCGCTGGTCGCATTGATCTCGATCCTGCTGTCACTGTTCCTGGCGCGGACCATCGTTCGGCCGCTGCGACGTCTGGCACGGGCCGCCGTGCGCGTTCGCCTGGGGCGTGCGCGTGAGGTCGTCGTGCCGCGTCTGCCCGATCGTCGCGACGAATTGGGGATGCTGGCCCGCGCCCTATCAGACATGAGCCTGGCGCTGCGGGCGCGAATCGATGCGACGGAGGCCTTTGCCGCCGACGTCACCCATGAGCTCAAGAACCCGCTCGCCTCGCTCCGCTCCGCCGTCGACACGATGGAGGCGGTCCGCGACCCCGCGCTGCAGGCGCAGTTGCTGGCGATCATCCGCGACGATGTGCGCCGGCTCGATCGGCTGATCACCGATATTTCGGACGCCTCCCGCCTCGACGCGCAGCTTAGCCGCGCCAAATTCGATCCGGTCGACCTTCATGCGCTGATCCAGGGGATGATCGCCCAGCGCGAGACGCGCGGCGTGGAGCGCGGCATCCGCCTCCGCTTCGACGCGCCCGATCCCGGTCCCGTGATCATCTCGGGCGAAGGTGCGCGGCTGGAACGGGTGTTCGAGAACCTCATCGCCAACGCCCTGTCCTTCTCACCCGACGACGGCATCGTCGCGATCAGCCTGGCGCGCGACGTGGATGACGTGATCGTCCGCGTCGAGGACGAAGGGCCGGGCGTTCCCGAAGAGGCGCGCGAGACGATCTTCCGACGTTTCCACTCGATCCGGCCGAGCGGCGAGAGCTTCGGCCGCCATTCGGGACTGGGGCTGGCCATCGCGCGGACCATCGTCGAGGCGCATCAGGGCCGCATCCATGTCGAATCGCGCGAAGACCGGATGAGCGGTGCGCGCTTCGTCGTGCGATTGCCGTTGGCGCCGGGAGCATAGGTCCGGCGATGCCCCCGCCCGGTTCCGAGCTGATCCATGCGACCTGCGTCGCCATCGACGGCGTCGGTGTGCTGTTGCGCGGACCATCGGGCGCGGGCAAGTCCGATCTGGCGCTGCGGCTGATCGATCGCGGCGCGGTGCTGGTCGGCGACGACTATCTCCATGCCACCGCACGCGACGACATGCTGTGGGTGGCGGTGCCCGACCGGATCGCAGGGAGCATCGAGGTGCGCGGCGTCGGGATCTTGGCGATGCCGCATTGCCCCGAAGCACCGGTTGCGCTGGTCGTCGATCTGGGCGAGGAGGATCGCCTGCCGGAGCCGGCCGAGGTGATCATCGCCGGAATCGCGCTCCCTATCGTTCGCCTCAACCCCTTCCCCGCCTCGGCCGCGATCAAGGTCGAGCTTCTGCTATCGCACCGCAAGGAACGCCCCTGATGGATCGCAAACGTATCCTGCTGGTCACCGGCATGTCGGGTGCCGGCACGTCGACCACGCTCAAGGCGCTGGAGGATCTGGGCTGGGAACTGGTCGACAATCTGCCGCTGTTCCTGCTCGACAGCCTGCTCGAGGCGCCGCCCCCTGCCGGGATGGAGGGCAAGAACCGACCGCTGGCGATCAGCCTGGGTGTACGCACTCGCGACTTCGATCCCGAACAGATCATCGAACGCATTCGCCGCCTGAAGGACAGCCCCCGCCTCGCCATCGAGACGCTGTTCCTCAATTGCGGTGGTGCGGAGCTGAAGCGCCGCTATGCCGAAACCCGGCACCGCCATCCGCTGGCGCTCGACCGGGCGGCGGATGACGGCATCGCGCATGAGCGCGCGATCCTGGCGCCGTTACGCGATATGGCCGACCGCCTGCTCGACACCACCAACATGACCAGCAACGATCTGGGCCAATGGATTCGCGCGAACTACGCGGTCGAGGGGCTGAGTGAGCCGGTGCTGACCGTCATGTCCTTCGGCTTTTCGCGCGGCCTGCCGCGCAACGCCGATCTGGTGTTCGACATGCGCTTCCTGCGCAATCCGCACTGGTCGGCGGAGCTTCGCCCCGGCACCGGACTGGACCAGGGCGTGATCGACTATATCCGGCGCGACCCGGCCTATGACACGGTGCTGGGCCAGTTGGAGTCGCTGCTCGACACAGTGGTGCCGCGCTACATCGCGTCCGGCAAATCCTATATCACCATCGCGATCGGCTGTACCGGCGGGAGACACCGGTCGGTGCATGTCGCCGAACGGATCGCGCGAAGGTTGCGCCAAAGCGGTTTTTCCCCCACGGTGGTGCATCGTGATTTGAGTGCCGCGCCGAAAGACTCTCTGGAAGCCGGGCCGGCCAAGCAATGATGGATATGCGTGTCTGACATGATCGGTCTGGTTCTGGTGACGCACGGGCGGCTCGCCGATGAGTTCGTGACCGCGATGGTGCATGTGGTCGGCCCCCAGGAGCGGATCGCGACCATCGCGATCGGTCCGGAGGACGACATGGAGGAACGCCGCGCCGACATCGCCGCCGCGATCGGCGCGGTCGATGCCGGACGCGGGGTGATCGTCCTGACCGACCTGTTCGGCGGCACGCCCTCCAACCTCGCCATCTCGCTAATGGAGCGCGGCCGGGTCGAGGTGATCGCGGGGATGAACCTGCCCATGCTGATCCGGCTGGGATCGGCGCGCAAGTCGATGCAGGTCGTCGACGCCGTCGCCGCCGCGCGTGAGGCCGGGCGCAAATATATCTCGGTCGCCTCCGAAGTGCTGGGCGAGGCCGCCGCATGAGCGAACAATCGCGCACCGTTCTCATCACCAATCGCCGCGGCCTTCATGCCCGCGCCAGTGCCAAGTTCGTGACTCTCGCCTCGACCCAGCCTTGCGAAGTGCGTGTCGGCAAGGACGGCAGCACGGTAACCGGCACCTCGATCATGGGCCTGATGATGCTGGGCGCGGCGATGGGCGATACCATCACGATCAGCGCGGCCGGTGACGGCGCCGACGAAACGGTCGCGGTGCTGGCCGCGCTGGTGGAAGCGAAGTTCGGCGAAGACTGATATGCCCCGCGAGATTACCGCTTATTCCAACCCGCTGATCAAGTGGGTCCGCGACCTGCGCGACAAGCGCCACCGCAAGCAGGCTCGCCAGTTCCTGGCCGAGGGCCTGCGTATCCTGACCGAAGCCAAGGAAACGGGGCGGCTGCCGACCCTGTTGTTCTTCGCCAAGCCATCGGCCGACCATCCACTCGTGCGCCAGCTGGTCCGCGCGGTCGAACTGGCCGGCGGCGAGGCGATCGAGACGACGCCCGACATCCTGTCCAAGCTGTCGGGCAAGGACAATCCGCAGGCCGTGGTCGGCGTGTTCGAGGAGCTGGGCACGACGCTGGACATGCTCGACCGGTCGTCGTCGGGCATCTGGCTGGTGGCCGAGCGACTCCGTGATCCGGGCAATCTGGGCACGATCCTGCGCACCGGCGATGCGGTCGGCGCGGGCGGGCTGATCCTGGTCGGCGAGTGCGTTGATCCGTTTTCCGTCGAGGCGGTGCGCGCCAGCATGGGGGCGCTGTTCACCGTACCGATCGTGAAGACCGAGTGGCAGCCTTTCCTCGACTGGCTGCGGCAGGGACCGGGCCAGCTGGTCGGGCTGAGCCTGGATACCGAGACGGACTATCGCTCGGCCCATTATGCCGCGCCGACCTTCCTGCTGACGGGCAATGAGGCACAGGGCATGCCGGCGGATTATGCGGCGGCGTGCGATGTGCTGGTGAAGATCCCGATGCTGGGCAAGGCCGACAGCCTGAATGCCGCCGTCGCCACGGCGGTCATGGCCTATGAGGTGCTGGCCCAACAGGGCCGCGGCAAGACGGCCTGACTCCGAAGCCCCTATCTCCGTTCAGCGTGATCGCATTCGAAGGCCAAGGGATAAGCATGGCCGACGGGCGCTCCCATGCACTTCGACTTCGCTCAGTGCGAACGGAGGGGGTGGCCGGGCTCCGAAATGCCGCCTCAAGGCCGCCAGTCTCAGGTTGACTGTCTCCTGGCGATCATGGCCTATGACGTGCCGATCCAATAGGGCGGCGGCAAGGCGGCGAGCTGAACCCCAAAGCGCCCCCACCCCCGTCCAGCCTGAGCGCAGTCGAAGGCCAAGGGATTAGCATGGCCGACGGGCGCTCCCATGCACTTTGACTTCGCTCAGTGTGAACGGAGGGGGTGGTCCGGTTCTGAAATGCCGCCTCAAGGTCGTCAGTCTTAAAGCAGCCGTCGCTACGGCGATCCTGGCCTATGACTCGCCGGCCCAACAGGGCAAAAGCCAGGCGGCAAGCTGAACCCAAAGCCCCCCACCCCCGTTCAGCCTGAGCGAAGTCGAAGGCCAAGGGATGAACGCTGCTGAAAGGCACTCTCTTGCACTTCGACGTCGTTCAGTACAAACAGAGGTGGAGGCTCAAGCCTAGCGATCACATCAGCAGGCATTCCTCCCCGACCAAACGCTTCATTCGCTCGGCCGGCACGCAAAAGCCTCAGGAAACCTCAGCGCCGTCTCCGGCCTCGGTCAACTCGGCCACCGGCATCAGCTTGGTCAAGGGCCGGACCGCTTGCTCGCCGATCGGGGGCGAGTCGATTGCCTTGCCGCCGGTGTCGATGTTGAGCGCTTCGAACCGCCGCGCGCTGGTCAGCACCTGGCTCTCCAGGCTGCCGACAAAGGCGTTATACGCCGTCATCGCGGTATCGAGATTCTTGCCCAGCTTCGAGACATGCCCGCCCATGACCGCCAGTCGCGCGTAAAGCTCCTTGCCGAGCGCACCGATCTGCCGAGCCTCCTGCGCCAGCTTCTCCTGCCGCCACACCGCTGCGACCGTCCGCGCGATCGCGATCAGGTTCGTCGGCGTCGCGAGCAGCACGCGCTTGTCGAACGCGAAGTCCCACAGCGTCGGGTCATGCTCGAGCGCCGCCGACAGGAAATGCTCGCCCGGCACGAACATGATGACATAGTCGGGCGCGTCGTCGAACTGGTTCCAATAGCTCTTGTTGCCCAGCCCGTTGACGTGCGAGCGCATCGCGGCGGCATGGCGCGACAGGCCGGCGAGCCGCTCGACCTCGTCCACCGCGCCGAACGCATCCTGATAGTCGTTGAGCGACACCTTCGCGTCGATGACCAGTGCCTTGCCGCCGGGCACCCGCACGATCGCGTCGGGACGAAGCCGCCCGCCCTCGCCGTCCGCCACGCTGACCTCGGTCTGGAAATCGGCATGTTCGGACAGGCCACAGCTTTCCAGCACGTTACGCAGCTGCTGCTCGCCCCAGCGCCCCCGTGCCTTCGGGGCATTGCGCAAAGCGTTGACCAGCTTGGCCGCCTCGCCCGAGACTCGCTCCTGCCCGATCCGCATCGCCTCGATCTGGCCCTTCAGCTCGCCAAAGGCGTCGCGGCGCTCGTCCTCGACCTTGCGCACGCCCTCTTCATAGCGTTGCAGGCGCTGGTGAACCGGATCGAGCAGCGCCTTGAGCGTCTGCCCCGACGCTTCCTCCGACTGGCGGAAACGCGCCTCGGCCCGTTCCAGAAACTGGCGTTGCGCGACTTCGAGCGCGCGCGCGGCCGCCTCGCCGAACTGGGTGTTGATCTGTTCGCGCGCCTGCCCCAGCGCCTCCAGCGTCTGGGCATAGGCCGTCTCGCGCTCCTGCGACCGTGCGCGCAGTTCGGCGAGTTCGCGCAAGGCCGCGTTGCGCTCCGCCTCGACCGCATCGCGCGCGGCGCGGATCATGTCGAGATCGGCTGCCCGCCCGCGAAGCTCGGCCAGCGCCTGCAGCGCGTCGCTCCGTTCGCGCTCGGCGGTGTCGCGCGCCGTCCGCAGCGGCTGGATTTCAGCCGCCTGCGCCTTGGCGGTAGCCAGTTCGGCCGCCAGGCCATCGGCCTTGCGGCGTGCGACCAGCCAACCGGCCAGTCCCCCCAGCAGCAGCGCCAACAGCGCGACGGCGATCAATTCGGGCATTATCTCAACCTGTCAAAACTCGAAAACAGGTCGGAACATAGATCGAACAGGCCCGCCCGAACAGGCCTATTCGTGGGTTGGGCCTCAGCCCTTGCGGATCTTGGTCAGCTTGCGCATCAGCATGTCGCGCTTCAGCCGGCTGACATGGTCGATGAACAGCACGCCGTTCAGATGGTCGATCTCATGCTGCATGCAGGTGGCGAGCAGACCGTCCAGCTCGGCCTCATGCGCCTCGCCCTTTTCGTCCAGCCACTTGACCTGGCATCGCGCGGGCCGCTTCACCTCGGCATATTGCTCGGGGATCGACAGGCAGCCTTCGTTATAGGTCGACAGTTCGTCGCTGACCGACAGGATTTCCGGGTTGATATAGGCCTTGGGATTCTTGACCGGCTTGCCGTCCTCGTCCTCTTCCTCCTGAAGGTCGATGACCAGCACGCGCTTGTCGACGCCGACCTGGATCGCGGCCAGGCCGATGCCATGGGCGTCGTACATCGTGTCGATCATGTCGGTGACGAGCTGACGGACAGAATCGTCCACCGCCTCGACCGGCTTGGAGACGAGACGCAGACGGGGGTCGGGAACTTCGACGATCGGAAGAATGGCCATGGCCGTGTCGCTACGGCGCAAGGGCAAAAGCGTCAAGCCGGGCGTCAGACCACCGGTCGCCGTGCCCGGAGCGCCTGGGCCAATGTCCCCTCGTCCAGATAGTCGAGTTCGCCCCCGACCGGCAGGCCATGCGCCAGCTGCGTCACGCGGACCGGAAAACGCTCGATCCGCTCCGCGATGTAATGGGCGGTGGTCTGCCCCTCCAGCGTGGCGTTCATGGCCAGCACGATCTCATCGATGCCGCCCTGCTCGATCCGCCGCACCAGCGCGTCGATCGCCAGATCTTCCGGCCGGATGCCCTCCAACGCGGAAAGCCGACCGCCCAGCACATGGAAGCGGCCTGGAAACAGCCGTGACCGCTCCAGCGCCCATAGGTCGGCGACCTCCTCGACCACGCACAGCGCGGCGGGATCGCGCCGGGGATCGGCGCAGATGGCGCACGGATTGGCGGTGTCGATATTGCCGCAGGTCGAACAGGTCTCCAGCCGCTCCTCGACCGCAACCAGCGCGGAGAGAAGCGGGGCGAGCGCCGCCTCCCGCTTCTTGAGTAGGTGAAGAACCGCGCGCCGGGCCGATCGGGGCCCTAGGCCGGGAATACGCGCGAGCGCCTGGGTCAGCGCCTCGATCTCGGGGGATGCCATCAGGAACAGATAGGGGGTTGCGCGCCGTCCCGCCAGCGCAGAGAGGCTTGCGCCATGCGGATCATCTTCATGGGCACGCCGGGCTTTGCCGTCCCGGTTCTGGAGGCGCTGGCCGAGGCCGGGCATGACATCGTCGCAAGCTATAGCCAACCGCCGCGTCCCGGCGGGCGGCGGGGGCGGCAACTGGTCGCCTCGCCGGTACAGCAGGCGGCGGAAAATCGCGGCATCCCGGTGTTCACGCCCATGTCGCTGCGCAGGGCGGAGGAGCAGGCGGCGTTCGCGGCGCACGACGCCGATGTCGCGGTCGTCGCAGCCTATGGCCTGATCCTGCCGCAGGCGATTCTGGATGCACCCCGGCTCGGCTGCCTGAACGTCCATGGCTCGCTGTTGCCCCGCTGGCGCGGGGCCGCGCCCATTCAGCGGGCGATCCTGGCGGGCGACATGGTGACCGGGGTCGGCATCATGCAGATGGAGGCGGGCCTCGATACCGGCCCCGTACGACTGGAGGATTCGACGCCGATCGGCCGCAAGACGACGGGCGCATTGACCGACGAACTGGCGGCGATGGGCGCGCGACTGATGGTCAGGGTGCTGGAGGATGTGGACCGCTATCCCGCCCGGCCGCAGCCCGAAGTAGGCGTCACCTATGCCGCCAAGATCGACAAGGCCGAGACGCGGCTCGATTTCACCCGGCCCGCCATCGAACTGGAGCGACAGGTCCGCGCCTTCCACCCCGCGCCGGGAGCCTGGTTCGAACATGAGGGCGAGCGGATCAAAGTCCTGTCGGCCGAGGTCATCGATCAATCCGGCATAGCGGGCGAGGTGCTCGACGATCGTTTGACCATCGCCTGTGGCGAGGGCGCGTTCCGGCCTGTGACGGTTCAACGCGCGGGGCGTGGCGTATCCCGCGCCGAGGATTTGCTGCGCGGGTTTTCAATCCCGGCGGGCACCCGACTTTGACCCGTTTCGCGCTGACGGTCGAATTCGACGGTCGCCCCTTCATGGGCTGGCAACGCCAGTCGCATGGCCCCAGCGTGCAGCAGGCGCTGGAGGACGCGATCCACGCCGTCACCGGTGAGCGTACCGCCGTCCACGCGGCCGGGCGGACCGATGCGGGTGTCCATGGTCTGGCGATGCGCGCGCATGTCGACATCGAAAAGGCCATCACCCCGTTCCGCCTGATGGAGGCGATCAACGCGCGTATCCGTCCGGCACCGGTCGCCGTGCTCGATTGCGTCGCGGTGGCCGACGACTGGCATGCGCGCTTCACCTGCATCCGGCGGTCGTACGAGTATCGCATCGTCAATCGCCGCGCGCCGCTGACCCATGAAGCGGGGCTGGCATGGCAGGTGCCACAGCCGCTGGATCATATCGCCATGGCCGATGCGGCGATGCGACTGGTCGGGCGGCACGACTTCACCACCTTCCGCTCGGCGCATTGCCAAGCGGACAGCCCGGTGCGGACGCTCGACCTGTTGTCGGTCGAGCGGATCGGCGAGCGACTCCATATCCGGGCCGCCGCCCGGTCCTTCCTGCACCATCAGGTCCGCTCGATGGTCGGATGCCTGGCACTGGTCGGCATGGGCCGCTGGACCCCGGACGATGTCGGCGACGCACTGGCGGCGCAGGACCGGTCCAGGCTCGGTCTCAATGCCCCGTCAGACGGGCTGTTCTTCGTGCGCGCGGATTATCCGGACGACGCCTGACGCACGAAGCACGCCGCCAGTTCGACATGGGTCGACCAGCGGAACTGCCCCACCGGCTGCACCCATTCGAGCGACCAGCCCTGGTCGACCATCATCCGCGCATCGCGCGCGAAGCTGGACGGGTTGCACGACACATAGGCGACCGCGCCGACCGCTGCGCTGGCCAGCGCCTCGGCCTGATCGCGCGCGCCGGCACGCGGCGGATCGAGCACGATCGCATCGAACCGGTCGAGCTCGGCCTTCGTCAGCGGCCGGCGATAAAGGTCGCGATGCTCGGCGAAGACCGGGCGATGCTGCGCATTGGCCGCGCCTTTCAGCGACAGGATCGCATCGCGCGCGCCCTCGGCGGCATAGACCTTGCCCGGCAGCGCGAGCGCGAAGGTGCCCAGCCCGGCGAACAGATCGGCCGTCGCGCGGGGATTGCCGACCGCCTCGCGCACCGCCGCGACCAATGCCGCCTCGCCGTCCTGCGTCGCCTGCAGGAACGCGCCCGGCGGCAGGGGAACGGCGACGCCGCCCAGTGTGATGGTCACCGGTTCGGGCTCCCACCGGGTTTCGGCGCCCAGCCCGTCATCGACCGAGAAGCGCGCGACGCCGTGGCGCTGGCAGAAGGCGATGATCGCCTCGGCCGCCTCCAGCCCGTCGGGCGAGAAGCTCGTGACCAGGATGTCGGCGCCTTGATCCGCAAGTGCCAGATGGACGTCACCGCGCCGTTTGAACCCCCATCGCTGGAGCAGGGCGCGCAGCGGCGCGACCAGTGCGAAGAGTTCGGGGGCGAGGATGTGGCATTCGGCGATGTCGACGATCGCGTGGCTCTTCTCCTCCGAAAAGCCGATCAGCACACGTCCGCCCTTCGCCTCGGCGTGGAGCGTCGCGCGGCGGCGGCTGCGCGGGGGCGAGAGATGCGCGGGCCGCAACGGAGCGGTCAGCCCCTGCGCGTCGAGCGCGGAGGCGATCCGGTCGGTGACGAAGCCGGCATAGCTTTCGTCATCCAGATGCTGGAGCTGGCAACCGCCACAGCGCGGGAAATGGCCGCAGGGCGGCGTCTGGTGATGCGGGCCTGGCACTACGCTGCCATCGGCGGACAGGGTGTCGCCGGGGGCGGCAAAGGCGGCATGACGCCCATTCTCGGTCACGCCGTCGCCACGGGCGGCGACGCGGATGATAATATCGCTCATGCGATCAGCCTCTGACGGCGGAAAGCGCGTCTGCCAAGTCATCGGCGATGAAAGCGCGTCCGCAGCGGCGCGCCGCCTGTCCGTGCAGCCATACCCCCGCCTCGGCGGCGGCCAGTGGCTCCAGCCCTGCGGCCAGCATCGCGCCGATCGCGCCTGCCAGCACATCGCCCGTGCCGGCGGTCGAAAGCCAGGAATTGGCCTCGGGGCACAGGATGGTGCGACCATCGGGAGCGGCGATGACGGTATCGGCACCTTTATGGACGACGACCGCGCCGGTCCGCTTCGCCGCTCGGCGCGTCGCATCCGTCTTGGCGCCGCCCTTGTCCCCAAACAAATGGGTGAACTCGCCGCCATGGGGCGTCGCAATCTTCGGGCCGATATGCGTGCGGAGCGCCTCGGCATCGACCAGTCGCAAGGCATCGCCGTCTATGACGAGCGGACGACCGCTCCCCAGCGCCGCGCCCAGCTTGGCCCGCGCCCCTTCGTCACGCCCCAGGCCGGGACCGATCACGATGGCGCCGATCCTTTCGTCCATCAGCGTGTCGGGCTCAAAGGCGCGGCGGACGATGGCATGGGGATGGGCACCCGCCTGCTGCGGCGCATCGCTCAGGTGCAGGACATAGCCCGCACCCGCGCGCGCGGCGGCGGTCGCTGCGAGTTCAGAGGCGCCCGACATCGATCCGGCGACGATCGCCACCATGCCCCGGCTATATTTGTGCGAGGTGGCATCGGGTTCGGGGAGGGTCGGCCTCATCACGACACGGCTCCCCCCATCCGCCGGCACCCCGATGTCCAGCAGCCGTACCGCGCCCATGATGCCGGCCGATGGTTGCAGAAGATGGGCCGGCTTCAGCGTCCCCAACGCCAGCGTCACATTGAAACGGGGGGTATCGCCGAAGAGATGGCCGTCATCGCTGCCCACGCCGCTCGGCAGGTCGACCGCGATACGCAGGGTCGCCGCGGTCGCCAGTCGTGACAGACCGGCCTGAACCGATGCGTCCAACGCCCGTGTCAGACCGATGCCGAACAGGGCATCGACCAGGACCGGCGCAGGCTCCGTCACGTCCAGGCTTTCGACGGGGCCATTCCAAAGGCCGCGCGCCCAGACGGCGCTGTCGGTACGAGGCGCGCCGGTCGCCGCGACGCGGACGGGCAGGCCCAAGCGCTGGAGGGTGGCCGCCACGACATAGCCGTCGCCGCCATTGTTGCCGGGGCCGCACAGCACCAGAACCGCGCGGCCAGCCGCCAAACGCGCCACCGACCGGGAGACCGCCTCCCCTGCGCGCTGCATGAGTTTGGTTGGGGCCAGGCCGTCATCGAACAGCCGCTGTTCGGCCGCGCGCATCTGCTCGGCCGTCAGGACCGGCTGACCGTCGATCGGGATCATCGCGCGGAGACGGTCGCCGGCAGGCGATAGCGGTCCGCCCCGACCGTCACGCCGATCTGTCGGTCGCCTTCCACCGACACCAGCGCCGGCAAGGCGCCATCGGCCGCCGCCACGCCGCGTCCGTCCTGGGTGACCTGCAATCGCCGAAAACCGCCATCGGGATGACGCACCGTCAGGATCACCGCCTCTACCGCTGCACTCTGCTCGACGGTGCAATCGCGCTGGAAGGTCTGCGCGCCGCCCAACGCGCATTCGATCGCGAGACCGGGCTTTTCGGGGGACGACGCCGTGGCGCCGCCCTCCCCGTCCTGTCCCGACGAACATCCGGCCAGCACGATCGCGCCGGCCAGACAGGCGGCATCAGATATCCGCATAGACATGGCGCTCGGACTTGGCGCCGGGATGGGTGACCGCGCCTTGATGCGCCGGGCCGACATTCTGGGCATAGCGCCACAACACGCCGGACTGGTAATCGTTCACCCGCGGGGTCCAGCGGGCGCGCCGCTCGGCCAGCACATCCTCGGCGACGACGAGATCGATCGTCCCCGCCTCGGCATCGATGCGGATGGTGTCGCCATTCTCGACCAGCGCGATCGGGCCGCCATCGGCCGCTTCCGGCCCGACATGGCCGATGCAAAAGCCGCGCGTACCGCCCGAGAAACGTCCATCGGTGATGAGTGCGACCTTCTCGCCCAGCCCCTGGCCATAGAGCGCGGCGGTGGTCGACAGCATCTCGCGCATGCCGGGACCGCCCTTGGGACCTTCATAGCGGATGACGACCACGGTGCCGTCGGTGATCTCACGCGCCTCGACGGCGGCGAACGCCTCTTCCTCGCAGTCGAACACCTTGGCCGTGCCCTCGAACTGGAGGCGCTTCATGCCGGCGACCTTCACGATCGCGCCCTCGGGAGCCAGGCTGCCGCGCAGGCCGACGACACCGCCGGTCGGCGTGATCGGGGTCTTCACGTCATAGATGACCTTCTGGTCGGGGTTCCACGTCACCTCATCGATATTCTCGGCCAGCGTCTTGCCAGTGACGGTGATGCAGTCGCCGTGCAGATAGCCGCCCGCCAGAAGCGTCTTCATCAGCATATAAACGCCGCCTGCCTCATACATGTCCTTGGCGACATAGCGGCCGCCGGGCTTCAGGTCGGCGATATAGGGCGTGGTCTTGAAGATTTCGGCGACGTCGAACAGGTCGAAGTCGATCCCCGCCTCGTTCGCCATGGCGGGCAGGTGAAGCCCGGCATTGGTCGAGCCACCGGTGGCGGCGACCACGCGCGCGGCGTTCTCGAACGCTTCGCGGGTGCAAATGTCGCGGGGGCGGATGTTGCGCGCGACCAGCTCCATCACCTGCTCGCCCGCCGCCTCGGCAATGCCATGGCGGTCGAGGAAGGGGGCGGGCATCATGTTGCTGTTGGGCAGCGACAGGCCGATCGCCTCGCCGACGCAGGCCATGGTGTTGGCGGTGAACTGGCCGCCGCAGGCGCCGTGCCCCGGACAGGCGACCTTTTCGAGCGCGATCAGTTCGTGGAGCGGGCAGTTGCCCGCCGCATGCTGGCCGACCGCCTCGAACACGTCGACGACGGTCACGTCGCGATCGTGATGCCGGCCGGGCAGGATCGAGCCGCCATAGACGAAGATCGATGGCACGTTCAGGCGCAGCATCGCCATCATCATGCCGGGCAGCGACTTGTCGCACCCCGCAAAGCCGACCAGCGCGTCATAGCAATGGCCGCGCACCGACAGCTCGACCGAATCAGCAATGACCTCGCGGCTGACCAGCGAGGCCTTCATGCCCTGATGGCCCATGGCGATACCGTCGGTGACGGTGATGGTGTTGAACCGGCGCGGCATGCCACCGCCCCGGATCACCCCGCCCTGCGCGGCATCGGCCTGTGCATCGAGCGTGGTATTGCAGGGGGCGGAGTTGTTGCCCGCGCTCGCCAGCGCGACGAACGGCTTGGCGATATCCTCTTCCTGGATACCCATGGCGTAATAATAGCTGCGGTGCGGCGCACGCTCCGGACCGACGGAGACGTGGCGGGACGGCAGGCGGGACTTGTCGAATTGGCGTGTCATGGCGCAGGCCTATGTCGCCAGACCGCCCTTTGACGCAAGCAAATTTCGCATCCGCCGCTTTTCGCGGGACTTTGAAAGCCCCGCTTAGGCCTTAGAGCGACCCCAGCGCCTTGGCCACGCCGTCCATCGTGAACGGCTTTTGCAGGCGCGGGCGATCGCGGAACCGCTCGTCGACCGCATCATCGGAGCCGCCGGTGGCGAAGACGAAGGGCACACCGCGCTCCGCCAACGCTTCGGCGACGGGGGTGCTCTTCTGGCCGCCCCGCAGGTTGACGTCGAGGATCGCGGCATCGATACCGCCCTCTGCAACCCGCGCGAGGGCGTCGTCGACGCTGTCGACGGTGCCCGCCACCTGTTTGTCGAGGACGTCCAGGAAATCCTCGAGCATCATGGCGATAAGGGGTTCGTCCTCCACGATGAGGATCTGCACGGGCTCTGTCATCGATACCGCCATAACATGCTTTGCGTCATCCGCCAGCGGGTTGTTGCGCCAGCGCCGCCTGCGTCGCCTCCGCCAATTGCTGTACCGAGAAGGGCTTGGGCAGGAAGCCGACATTGGGCAGCGTGATCGACTTGCGAAGCTGTTCCTCGGCATAGCCCGACATGAACAGCACCGCGAGGTCGGGATAGCGCTTGCGCACCAGGCCGACCATGGTCGGACCATCCATCGTCGGCATGACCACGTCGGAGATCAGCAGGTCGGGCTTGCCATGCTTGTCGAGCATCTCCAGCGCCGCCTCGCCATTCTCGGCCGCCAGAACACTATAGCCCTGGCGCGACAAGGCCCGCTCGGCGACCGCGCGGACCATGTCCTCGTCCTCGACCAGCAGGATCGTGCCCGACCCCCAGGGCGTCGCCGTTGCACGCGAGGCCGGCTTGCCGGCGGGCAATTGCGCAGCCGGCACCGCCGGGGCGGCATGGACCGGCAGGTAGATCGAGAATTTGGCGCCGCCCCCGGCCGGCGAATCGGCGAAGATATAGCCGCCTGACTGTTTGATGATGCCGTAGACGGTCGACAGCCCCAGGCCGGTGCCTTTGCCAAGCTCCTTGGTGGTGAAGAACGGCTCGAAGATCTTGGGCAGGATTTCGGCCGGGATGCCGGTGCCGTTGTCGCTGATGATCAGCGCGGTATAGTCCGCCGCCGGCAGGATGTCGTTGCCCATCGCGCGCACGTCCGCCATCGACACGGCGCGCGTCTGGATCGTCAGGATGCCGCCGCCGACCGGTTCATTCTCGAGGATGGCGTCGCGGGCATTGACCGCCAGATTGACGACGACCTGCTCCAGCTGCCCCGGATCGGCGCGGATCGGCCCCAGATTGCGGCCATGGCTGACGTCCAGCCGCACCCGTTCGCCGAGCAGGCGCTTGAGCAGGTTCGACACCTCCGACACGACGTCGGGCAATTGCAGGATTTGGGGCCGCAGCGTCTGTTGCCGCGAGAAGGCGAGCAGCTGACGGGTCAGGCTGGCCGCGCGGTTGGAGTTCGTCCGGATCTGCTGAATGTCGTCATAATCGCTGTCACCCGGCGAATGGCGCATCAGCATCAGGTCACAATGTCCGATGATCGCGGTCAGGATGTTGTTGAAGTCATGCGCCACACCGCCAGCGAGCTGGCCGACCGCCTGCATCTTGGTCGCTTGCGCGACCTCGCGCTTCAGGCGGCTTTCCTCCGAATTGTCCTTCAGGCTGAGCAGCACCGCCGCCTCACCCAGCCCGCGCGCACCCGCGATGGTCAACGCGACCGGCTCTTCGGGATGATCCTTCAGGCGGACCGCCATATCCGCCGAATGGGTCGCGCCACCGGCAAAGCGCCGGATCGCGTCGGCGACCGCCGCCTTGTCCTCGCGCACCACCAGATCGCCCGGATAGAGCGGCGGGGTCGCGCCGCTGACTCCGGCGGCGCGCATGAAGGCCGAGTTCATCTGGATGAACCGCCCATCGCGATCGACGAGCGCGATGCCGAAGGGCATCAGCGCGACCAGACCACGCACATGGCTGCCGGCATTGGCGCCAACGGGCGGCACCATATGCGGCTCCTCGTCGAGAAGGATGACGAGCATCGGCGCGCCCTCCCCCTCGACAAAGGGCACCTGAAGGATGCGTAGCGCCTTGTCGCTGCCCGTCTCGCTCGCGAACTGGACATGACCACTGGCACCGGGAGACAGGAACGTGGCGAAGTCGCGGCCGACGATCGACATCATCTCGCCGCCCATCGCGCGGGCGCACAAGGCGCGGTTGGCGGCGCGCACGCGGCCATCCGGGGCGATCAGCGCGGCCATGATCCCGGCCGCGCCAAGCCGGTCGCCATGGATGCCGCCGATCAGCCCCTCCACCGTCTCGGCCAGGTCCTGTTCCTCGGCGATGGCGAAGCGCCAGACCAGCAGGTCGGCCTCGTCGCCCGCGCGGGTGACGAGCACCGACAGCTCGGTCCCCATCACCGCGATCCGGTCCGCCCGGCCCAGGCCGTCGCGCCACGCCGCCCTGCCCGCCTGCGCCAGCGCCTCGACGCTGGGGGCATCCAGCGGCACGCCAGGCGGGGTCGGCATCATCGGGAAGAGCGAGGCATAGGCGTCGTTGGCGCAGACCAGTCGCCCGGCGCGATCGGTGACCGCGATCGCGTCCGCACTGGCATCCGCCACGACGCGGGTGAAATCCCAGTCGATGGTCCGGCGGGTCTGCTCGGTCGCCGGACGCAGCAGACGCCATGCGGCGATGACGCCGAAGGCCAGCAGCGCGGCGGCGAGAAAGCCCAGCGCCACGACCCAATCCCGGACCGCGAAGAATAGCAACGCCGCAGCCCCCAGTCCGCTGACGGTCGAGACGATCGCGGCGCTTTTCAGCGGGGACAAGGCTGGGGGAGACGCGGTCGCCATGACGAAACTCTTCATCCGGCGACCGGGCACGGGTCAAGCGTGATCCTGTGCCCGGTCACGTCTCCGGCATGGTTTACCAGATGCGGACGCGCTGGTCGGGCGCCAGATACAGCGTCTCGCCCGGCTTGGGCTGATAGGCGGCATACCAGGGGTCCAGATTGCGCACGACCCAGGCCCGCTGCTGCGACGGCGAATGCGGATCGGTCAGCAGGCGGTTGCGCAGGTTCGCTTCACGGTAATTGCGCCGCCAGACCTGCGCCCAGCCCAGATAGAAGCGCTGGTCGCCGGTGAAGCCGTCGATCACCTTGGCCGGCCGGCCGCCCAGCGACGCGTGATAGGCGTCATAGGCGACCGACAGACCCGCCAGATCGGCGACATTCTCGCCCAGCGTCAGCGCGCCCTTCACATGCAGGCCGGGCAGCGGCTCATAGGCGTCATATTGCTTCACTAGCGCGCCCGTGCGCGCCTTGAACGCCGCGACGTCGGCGGGCGTCCACCAGTCGGTCAGCTGGCCCTTGGCATCGAACTTCGATCCCTGATCGTCGAAATGATGGCTCAGCTCATGGCCGATCACCGCGCCGATGCCGCCATAATTCACCGCCGGATCGGCTTTGGGGTCGAAGAAGGGCGGCTGCAGGATCGCCGCCGGGAAGACGATCTCGACCATGCCAAAATTGGCATAGGCGTTCACCGTCATCGGGGTCATGCCCCATTCCCAGCGCTGGATCGGCTTGCCGAGATGCGCGATGTTATCCTCGTGCCGCCACTGGGCTGCCCGCAGCGCGTTGCCGAAGGCGTCGCCGGATACGATCTTCAGCCCCGAATAATCTTTCCACCGGTCGGGATAGCCGATCTTGGGCGTAAAGGCGGCGAGCTTGGCATGTGCCTTGGCCTTGGTCTCCGGCGCCATCCAGTCGAGCTGGTCGATACGCTTTCCCATCGCGGTCAGCACGTTCCGGACCAGCTTGTCGGCCGCCGCCTTCGTCTCGGGCGGGAAGTAGCGCGCGACATAGACCTTGCTGACCTCGTCGGCGAGCGCGCTGCTGGTGAAGTCGACCGCGCGCTTCCAGCGTTCCTGCTGCTGCGGCGTGCCCGACAGGGTGGTGCCGTAGAACGCGAACTGCTCGCGATCGAACTGGGCGGGCAGGACACCGGCGAACTGGTCGAGCGAGCGGACCAGCAATTGATCCTTCAACACCGCGATCGGCGTCGCCTGGATCAGCGCGGCGATGCCGGTGACGGCGGTCGGCTGCGCGACGACCAGCGTGTCGACCGGGGTGCCGACGCCCTTGAGGTAGGTCGCGAAGTCGAAACCCGGCGCCATCTTCGCCAGATCGGCGACGCTCATCTTGTTATAGGTCTTGGTCCGGTCGCGGCTGTCGATCCGGGTCCAATGGACCTTGGCGATCTCGGTCTCGAATGCGAGGATGGCCTGGGCGCGCGCCTCGGCATCGGGTTCGCCGGCCATGGCCATCATCTTGGCAAGATGTGCCTGATAGGCGGTGCGCGCGGCCACCAGCTTGGGATCGCTGCTCAGATAATAGTCGCGGTCGGGCATGCCGAGGCCCGCCTGGCGCAAGCCCACCGTGTAGATGTCGGGCTGGCGCGCATCCTGGCCGACGCCCGAGCCGAAGGGAATGTCGACGCCGTTGCGATCCGCCTCGGCCAGAAGCGCGGCATAGCCGGACATGTCGCCCAGCCCCTTGATCCGGTCGAGCCACGGCTTGATCGGGCTCAGCCCCTTGGCTTCGATCGTGCCGGTGTCGAGATAGGTGGCATAGGCGGTGCCGATCTGGTTCCGCTGCCCCTTGGCCTGTTCGAGGATGGTATGGGTCCGCTCGCGCGACAGGTCGGCCAGCACGTCGAACGCGCCATAGCTCGCCTTGTCGGCGGGGATCGCGGTCGTCTTCGCCCATTCGCCATTGGCGAAGGCATAGAAGTCGTCGCCGGGGCGAACCGACTTGTCCATGCCCTTCTCGTCGAAGCCGAAGCGCCCATAGGTCGGGCCGTTGGCGGGGGCGGCGCGGTTCTGCGCCTGCAACGCCACGCCCCCCGTGATCGCGGTCGCGCCCAGCAGCGCGGCGATGACCAGGTTCTTCATCATTCTCTCCAAAAAACAAAGCCTCTCCCGATCGCGCGATCGGGAGAGGCCAGAGGTCTGTTATCGTCTTACCAGATGCGGACGCGCTGCGCGGGCGGCAGCGCCATCTTGTCGGTCGGCTGCACCTTGAACGCCGCATACCAGGGGTCGAGGTTGCGGACGGTCAACACCCGCTCATGGCCCGGCGAGTGCGGGTCGGAGAGCAGCGCCTGGCGCAGCGCCGGTTCGCGCCACTTGGTCCGCCACACCTGCGCCCAGCCATAATAGAAGCGCTGGTCGCCGGTCGTGCCGTCGATCACCGGCGCGGGATTGCCGCCCAGCGACTTGTGATAGGCGTCGAGCGCGACGGTCAGGCCCGCCAGATCGGCGATGTTCTCGCCCAGCGTCAATTCGCCCTGGACATGCTGGCCCGGCAGCGGCTCATAGGCGTCGTACTGCTTCACCAGCGCATCGGTGAAGGTCTTGAACCGCGCCACGTCCCGCGCCGTCCACCAGTCGGTCAGCTTGCCGGTCGCGTCATATTTGCGGCCCTGATCGTCGAAGTGATGGCTGATCTCATGCCCGATCACCGCGCCGATGCCGCCATAGTTGACCGCCGGATCGGCCTTCGGATCGAAGAAGGGCGGCTGGAGGATCGCCGCCGGGAACACGATCTCGTTCATCGGCGGGTTGGCATAGGCGTTGATCGTCATCGGCGTCATGAACCACTCGCCGCGATCGATCGGCTGGCCCAGCTTGTTGAGGTCGCGCTGGAACTCGAAGGCGTTGGCGCGCGCGACATTGCCGACCAGATCACCGCGCTGGATGGTCAGGCCTGAATAATCCTTCCACTTGTCGGGATAGCCGATCTTGGGCGTGAAGGCCGCGAGCTTGGCCAGCGCCTTCTGCTTGGTCTCGGGCGCCATCCATTCCAGGTTGCGCAGGCGGTCGCCCATCGCCGCGATCAGGTTCTTGACCAGCGCGTCGGCGGCGGCCTTCGATTCCGGGGGGAAATATTTGGCGACATATTGCTTGCCGACTTCCTCGCCCAACCCTTCGGAGACCAGACCGACACCACGCTTCCAGCGCGGCTGCTGCTGCGGCGTGCCCGACAGGGTCGTGCCGTAGAAGGCGAAGTTGGTCTTGTCGAAATCGCTCGACAGATAGGAGGCGTAGCTGCGCAGGACCTTAAGCATCGCATAGTCCTGCAGGACGTTCAGCGGCGTCTCGGCATAGAGCTTGGCCTCGCCGGTCACCGCGCTCGGCTGTGCGACCAGATAGGCCGGACGGTTGGCGACGCCCAGCGTCTGCATATACTGCGCCCAGGGGAAGCCCGGCGCCTTGGCGGTGAAGTCCGCCGCCATCCACTTGTTATAGGTCTTGTCCGCATCGCGGCTCTCGACGCGCGTCCAGTGGACGTTCGCCAGTGCCTTTTCGAAGTTGAAGACGGCGGCCGCGCGCGCCTCGGCATTGGGCTCGCCGGCCAGCGTCAGCATCCGGGCGAGATAGGCCTGGTAGGCGGTGCGCACCGATGCCAGCTTGGCATCGTCCTTCAGATAATAATCACGGTCCGGCAGGCCCAGCCCGCTCTGGCTGAAGCTGACGATATAGGTGTCGGGCGCCTTGTCGTCCTGCCCGACATAGGCGCCGAAGGGCGCGCCGACGCCCTGACGCTGGAGCTTGGCCATCTCGATGGCCAGCGCGTCGCGGTCCTTGGTCGCGCGGATCGCGCTCAGCCATGGCTTGACCGGCGCGGCCCCCTTCGCATTGACGGCGGCCTCGTCCATGAAGCTGGCGTAGAAGTCACCCGCCTTGTTGCCCGGCTGCTTGGTCGCCTCGTCCAGGATGGTGCGGGTCTGCTCCAGCGAGCGGTCCTGAAGCACATGGAACATGCCATAGGTCGAGCGATCGGCGGGGATCGTCGTCGCCTTGTACCAGGTGCCGTTCGCATAATCGAAGAAGTCGGTGCCCGGCTTCACCGAGGTGTCACGCCCCGCCATGTCGAAACCGAAATCGCCGATCTCGGGACCGTTCTTGGCATTGGGCTTGACCGGGCCGACGGCGGCCTTGTCGATCGGCGCCTGGGTCTGGGCGATGGCGGGGGAAACCGTGGAGGCGAGAAGTGCGGCAATCAGAACAGAGCGCATCTGAGTTCCCAAATAGGACAGTGATGCGGCTGTTGTAGCGGGCCGCCAAGCCCAGTCAAACGATACGCCGGTTCAAATATGCGCCGATTTGCGGCGGTTACGCCATTTCCGTGCGATCCACAGCCGCCACCCCAAGGCCGACGCCGCATAGCCGACGACCGCACAGCCGGTGGTCAGCACGCACAGCCCCAGGCCGAAGGCCGGCCCCTGCTCCCACAGCCAGTGAAAGGCGCTCGTCGCCCATTGCAGCCAGCCGGTCGCGGCCTCCGCCACCGGCTGCGTATTGATCGGCGTGTCGCTGCGCAGCAGCAGCGTACCGATCCGATAGGCGATCAGCCACAGGATCGGTGTGGTCAGCGGATTGGTGATGAAGGTCGTCAGCGCCGCGACCGGGACGTTGGCGCGGAACGGCAGCGCGAAGACGGCGGCGATCGCGATCTGCGCGACGGGAAACAAAAAGCCCGCAACCACGCCGAGCGCGACCCCGCGCGGCACCGACCGGCGGGTGAAGCGCCACAATTCGGGCGCGAGCACCCGGTGCGCGACCGGCCGGAGCAGCCGGTTCTTCTCCATCGAATCGCGGGTCGGCATGTTGCGCCGCATCCACGCCAGCGATCGGTTCCACATGGTCGGCGCGGCGGAGGCCATCAGCCGCGATCGCGCAGGATACGGCCCTGCTCGCGCTTCCAGTCGCGCTCCTTGATCGAATCGCGCTTGTCGTGCGCCTTCTTGCCCTTCGCCAATGCCAGCTCCACTTTCGCGCGGCCGCGCGAATTGAAATAGATCATCAGTGGCACCAGGGTCATGCCCTCGCGCGCCACCGCTCCGTGAAGCTTGTTTATTTCGCGCTCATGAAGGAGCAATTTACGAGGCCGCTTGGCTTCGTGATTGAAGCGATTGCCATGGCTGAATTCGGGGACGTTGGAATTGACCAGCCACACCTCCTCGCCACGCACCTCGGCATAGGATTCGGCGATCGATCCCTCGCCGAAGCGGAGCGATTTCACCTCGGTCCCGGTCAGGGCGATACCAGCCTCATAGGTGGTCTCGATGGCATAGTCGAAGCGGGCGCGCCGGTTCTCGGCGACGATCTTCTTCTTGTCGAATGTCTGGGGTTTCGGGCGCATGGACGGCTCGATGTAGGCGCTTGCGTCCGCCATGAAAAGCCGGTCGATGGCGATGTCCCGTTTCCGTTCGGCACGCCGCCACCATCGGACTGGCGCATTGGGCCCGCGGGGCGCTAGGCGACGGCATGATGATCCGCCCCACCCTCCCGGCCTTCCGCCTCGCCCTGATCGGCGCGCTGACCCTTGCGACCGGCGGCTGTGGCGGGGGCAGCGGCCAGGATGAGCCGTCGACGCCGATCGTCACGCCGACCGCTACCCCTACGCCCGCACCCTCCCCCAGCCCGACCGGTTCGCCCGCTGGCTGGTGGCGGCCCGATCGGACCTTGAGCTGGCAGTGGCAGCTCAGCGGCACCGTCAATACCGGCTATGCGGTACAAGCCTATGACATCGACCTGTTCGACACGCCGGTCACGACCATCGCCGCGCTGCATGGCGCGGGTCGCCGCGTGATCTGCTATTTCTCCGCCGGATCATCCGAGAACTGGCGCAGCGACGATGCGAAGTTCGCGGAGGCCGATCGTGGCAAGGCCCTGGACGGCTGGGCCGGCGAGCGCTGGCTGCGCACCGATTCGGCGACCGTGCGCGCGGTAATGACGGGGAGGCTCGATCTCGCACGAGCCAAGGGCTGCGACGCGGTCGAGGCGGATAATGTCGAGGGCTATGCCAATGCCAACGGCCTGGGCCTGACCGCCGCGATGCAGCTCGACTATAACCGGTTTCTCGCGACCGAGGCGCATCGTCGGGGACTGGCGATCGGGTTGAAGAACGATCTCGACCAGGTGGCGGCGCTTCAGCCCGCCTTCGACTTCGCGGTCAACGAGCAATGCCATGAATATGGCGAATGCGGGAGCTATTCCGCATTCCTGGATGCCGGCAAGCCGGTGCTGGTCGCCGAATATGCCGACCGGTATCGAACCAACGCCAATGGTGCGCGCGATACGATGTGCGTCGCATCGCGCGCGCAAGGGGTGAGAACGCTGGTCCTGCCCCTCAAGCTCGACGACAGCTACCGCTTCACTTGCGACTAGCGCCGGGGAGCGGGATTTTCAGCCACATCATGATGCGATTGCTGGGGAAACCGCCCACCCCGACCTGTTCGACATCGGCCGAGGCGGTGCCGACACCCGGAATGGCGACCGCCGCCCTGGGCAGACCACCCTTATCACCGTAATCGGGAATGGGGCGCAGCCGATCCGCCTCCGACGATCGTCCGCAAACGACTACCTCGTCGCCGCTATCGCTCGGTGGGCAGTGCCGGTTCGTCGTCGGCTTTCGGGGCACGGGCAGGACGGGCCCTGCCACCGCCTGCGCCAACACCACCAAGGACATCCACATAGGCCGACCACTCCCATCGCCGCCCCGCTTGACTGATCGCAAGGTCGGCGAGGATTACGGCGACAAAAGGGCCAGTCGGCGTCAGATCAGCCCGGCATGCGCCAGCGCCGCATCGACCAGCGCCCGCGACGCTTCCGACGGCCAGGTCATCGGCAGGCGGATGCCGGTCGCGAAGCCCGGAATGACCCGGCTGAGCGCATACTTGACCGGCCCCGGCGAGGCATCGGTGAACATCGCTTCGTGCAGCGGAAACAGCCGGTCGTGCAGCTCCAGCGCGCGCGCCATATCGCCCGCCGCACAGGCCGCCTGGAAGTCGGCCGACAGGCGCGGCGCGACATTGGCGGTGACCGAGATGCAACCCACCCCGCCCATCGCGTTGAAGGCGAGCGCGAGGTCGTCGTTACCCGACAGCTGGCAGAAGTCCGGGCCGAGCGCGGCACGGTGATGGGAAACGCGAGCGAGCGCGCCGCTGGCATCCTTCACCCCGACGAAGATCTCGGGCGCGGCCTGGACCACGCGGATCAGCGTCGCGGGTTGGATGTCCGTCACCGTCCGGCCCGGCACATTGTAGAGGACGATCGGCAGCGGCGCACCGTTCGCCAGTTCGGCGAAGTGGCGGACGATCCCTTCCTGACTCGGCCGGTTGTAATAGGGCGGGACCATCAGCGCGGCATCGGCGCCGGCGGCCTGCGCGGCCTTCAGATTTTCGACCGCGACGATCGTGTCGTTCGATCCCGCGCCCGCGATTACCGGCACGCGCCCCCGTGCCTGATCGACGCAGACGCGGACGACATGGAAATGCTCGTCCTTGGGCATGGTCGCGGCCTCGCCCGTGGTGCCGCAGGCGACCAGTGCCGACGAACCCTGCTCGATCTGCCATTCGACGAAATCGCGGAATCGGCCTTCGTCGAACGCACCGCCGACATGATCGCCGCGATCCTCGAACGGCGTCACCAATGCGGGGATAGATCCTGAAAACATGAGAGGAAATGCGCTCCTGCCGCGCCGAAATTTGGAATTTGTTCAGGACATGTACGGGTAGAGGCCCTATTCTGTCCACCATGATGGCATTGACGAAAGCGGGCGCCCTTCTGGCGACACTGGCGGGAGCCCTGGTCGCGCCCGGCGGGCAGGACCAGCTCGAACTGTATCGTACGCAGATGGCGAATATGAGCCCGAACGGGGTCGCCGCGCCCAGCGACGGCGCGATCGCCGCCGCGCTGGCGCAGTGGCGGGCGTTGCAACAGACCGACTCCCTGCCCTTCGACAGCTATGCCGGCTTCCTGATGGCGCATCCCGGCTGGCCGGGCGAGAGCGGCAATCGCCGCGCGGCCGAGCGGCAGGCGGCGAACTTCACCGCCGCACCCGGCAGCATCGTCGCCTATTTCCGCCGCTTCCCGCCTCAGACGGCGGCCGGCGGCGTCGCCTATGCCCGCGCGCTGATGGCGACCGGCGCGCCCGGCGAAGCGGCGCAGGCCGCGCGTGCGGCGTGGCGGCGCGGCGCGCTGTCGCCCACCGACGAAGCGCTGGTGCTGTCGACCTTCGGCTCGGCCTTGACGCCCGACGATCATGACGCCCGCATGGACACCCTGCTGTGGAGCGGACAGACGACCGCGGCGCAGCGGGTGCTGGGCTATACCAGTTCGGCGCGCCGCCCGGTCTTCGCCGCGCGGCTGGCCTTCCGCACCAAATCGGCCGATGCCGCGAGCATTTCGGCTTCGACCGCCGAACTCTACGCCAATGACGCCGGCTATGTCGCCGACCGCGCCATGTGGCTGCGCAATACGGGCGACAGCATGACCGCGCGGTCGTGGCTGGCGCGCCCCCGACAGCTGACGGTGCGGCCGGGCAATGTCGAAGAATTCTACGAAACGCTGCTGCTCAACGCGCGCGCGGCGGCCTCCGACAATCAGCTTCAGACCGCCTATGACATCGCGCGGCAGGTCGACGACGCCTATCCTGCCGGCACCGATGTCTCGAAGCAGCCCTATGGCGAGCGCGACGACTATACCAGCCTGGTCTGGCTGGGCGGACAGACGGCGATGAAGCTGGGCCGCCCGGCCGATGCGATGACGCTGTTCGACCGCTACGGCCGGGGCAGCCAGTCGCCGCAAACGCGCGCCAAGGGCTTTTACTGGGCGGGCCGCGCGGCGCAGGCTGCCAATCGTCCGGCAGAGGCCGCCGGCTATTTCAACCGCGCCGCCGAATATCGCGACCAGTTCTACGGCCAGCTCGCGCTCGAACGCACCGGCCGGCCGTTGACCGCACCGCCGGCGCTCGCCTCGGGCGGGGTGCCCGCCGCGACCCGCGCGGTCTTCGACGCGCGTGAGACGGTGCGCGCCGCGCGCTTTCTGGGCCAGATCGGCCAGTGGCAGGATCAGACGGCGTTCGTCCGCCAGATCGCCGCGGATGCGACCGATGAGAACGACCATCTGCTCGCGGTCGACCTGTCGCGCAGCATCGCGCGCCCCGACCTGGCCGTCATGGTCGGCCGTAGCGCGCTGCAGAATGGGCTGACCGATTATTCGGCGGCGGGCTTCCCGACGATCAGCGTGCCCTCGGGCTATGACTCGAGCTGGACGATCATCCACGCGATCGCCCGTCAGGAAAGCCAGTTCGATCGTGCCGCCGTCAGCCATGCCGGTGCGCGCGGGTTGATGCAGCTGATGCCCGCGACCGCCGCCGAACAGTCTAACAAGATCGGCATCTCCTATTCGCCGGCAGCCCTGACCACCGATCCCAACCTGTCGATCCGGCTCGGGGCCAGCTATTTCGAGCGTATCCGTAGCAATTTCGGCAGCTATCCGCTTGCGATCGCGGCCTATAATGCTGGCGGCGGCAATGTGAACAAGTGGCTGCGCCTGAACGGCGACCCGCGCACCGGCTCGGTCGACATCGTCGAGTGGATCGAGGCCATCCCCTATATGGAAACCCGCAACTATGTGCAGCGGGTGCTCGAAAACGCGGTCGTCTATGATCTGATGAACCCCGCCCGCGCCACCAGCCGGGGGCCGACGCCGCTCAGCTGGTATCTGGGCAAGTCGCAGCCGGGTTGATTGCCGGGCGGCGCGCGATAGAGCAAGGCGATGGATCGCCCCAACTATATCACGCCCGCCGGCTATGCCGCGCTTCGCCAGGAATATGAGGCGCTGTTCGCGGTCGAGCGGCCCAAGCTGGTGGATACCATCGCCTGGGCCGCCGGCAATGGCGACCGGTCGGAAAATGGCGACTATATCTATGGTCGCAAGCGGCTGCGCGAAATCGACCGTCGACTGGGCTGGCTGTCCAAGCGGATGAAGGCCGCCAAGGTCATCGATCCCGCCCGTCAGGAAGACCGGTCCAAAGTCTGGTTCGGTGCGACCGTCACCATCGCCGACGAGGATGATAACGAACGCATCCTGACGCTGGTCGGCGACGACGAGGCGGATGCGGGCAAGGGCCGTGTCGGCTGGAACGCGCCACTGGTGCGTGCGCTGCGCGGTGCATCGGTCGGCGACCTGCGGCGCGTGACGCTGCCCGCCGGCGAGCGGGAATATGAAGTGATTGCCATCACCTACCCGACGGAGTGACGAACGGATCGCAGTCCGTACGGCGTATTTCGCGCAAAGCTGACGATCATTACCGGAGCGAAACAAGCGTTTCGCGCTTGGCCGGCGAAGCACGGCTTTGCTAGATCGATGCCATGAACGCCCTGACCCGCAACATCGCGCTGCTCATCGATGCCGACAATGCCCAGTCGGCGGCCATCGACCCGGTCCTGACCGTCCTGGCCGAGCTGGGCACGGTCAATGTCCGCCGCGCCTATGGCAACTGGTCCAAGCCGGGTCTGAAGGGCTGGCGCGACGTGATGGTCAAGCATGGCATCGAGCCGCAGCAGCAGTTCGACCTGACCAAGGGCAAGAACGCCACCGACATGAAGATGACCATCGATGCGATGGACCTGCTGTTCCGGGGGCGGATCGACGGGTTCGGGATCATGTCGTCGGACAGCGACTTCATGCCGCTGGCCACGCGCATCCGGCAGGACGGCTTTCCGGTCTATGGCTTCGGCAACAGCCGGACGCCCGAGGCGTTCAAACAGGCATGCAGCCGCTTCATCGACGTCGGCGCGCTGATCGGCGGCGGTACGCCCGCCAGCGCGACCAAGCCTGTCGCTGCCAAGCCGAGCACCGCCGATGTGCCGCTCGCCGATTCGCTGCCCCCTGCGATCGAACTCGGCAAGCGGACGGCGGGCACGCCGCAGCCGATCGATGAGGAACTGCTCAAGCTGCTGGTCGACGCCTATAATTCGGTGAAGCGCGACGAGCGCGGCTTCGCCAGCCTGTCCGCGATCGGCCAGCTGGCCGGCAACCGCTCCAGCTTCGACACGCGCAATTACGGGTTCAAGCGCCTATCCGACCTGATCGAGGCGATCCCCAATTTCCAGACCGAACGGCGCGAGGACGGGCGGACCTTCGTCAAGCGGGTCCGCTGATCCTCACGATCGCGGATCGGGCATGGTCAGCGTGGCGCAGGTCCCCGGGTCCATCGTCTCGAACCTGATCTCGCCGCGCAACTGCCGGGCCAGGCTGGCGATCATCCGCATGCCCAGGCTGTGGCGCGAGGCGGCCTTCATGTCGAAATCGGCGGGCAAGCCCTGGCCATGGTCGCGGACCGATAGGACGATGTGCCCCTCGCGGGCGTGCAGCGCCACATCGATGGCCCCGCCCGATTCGCCATAAGCGTATTTGATGGCGTTGGTCAGCAGCTCGGTCAGCATCAGGCCGATCGGAATGGCCGTATCCGCGCTGATCTCGATCGCCTCGATGTCGCAGTGAACCTGATGGTTCTTCGCCTGCTCGGCCAGTTGTTCGGCAATGCCGCAGGCCAGATGGTCGAGTGAGACGATCCCCACCCGGTCGCCGCGCCAGAGCTGGTCGTGTGTCTGCGCGATCGCCGTGATCCGCGCCTGCGCGTCGTTCAGCATGCGCAGGACGCGGGGATCGTCATCCTCCTGCTTCTGGAGGTTGAGCATCGCCGATACCAGCGCGAGGCTGTTCTTGACGCGGTGGCTCGCCTCGCGGGTCAGCAATTGCTGATGCTCGACCGCCTCGGCCAGGCGCCGCTCGGCTTCCTGACGTTCGATCGCCACGCCGATCAGATTGGCGAAACCCTGCATGAAGGCGAGATCGGCCTCCTCGAACCGACCCTCGTCGGGGCTGTCGACCTCCAACACGCCGTAACGCTGCCCCGATGCTTCGACCAGGACGTTGATCGCGCGGCGGATATGGTGGTCGGCCATGAACTGAGGGGTGCGAAACCGCTCTTCCTGATCGAGATGGTTGGAGATCACCCCCTGCCCGGTCTGAAGCGCGAAACCGGCGGGCGAGCCGAGATCGGTGCGCATCTCGGTCGATCCGACCACGCCGGGACCCCAGCCTACACCGGTCCGGACGAGCAGGGTCTCGCGGTCGGCGCGATATTCCAGGAACTTGCAGAAGCGCGAACGCATCCCCTCGGCGCAGAGTTCGGTCGCGCGCTGGAGCATCGGGTCCAGGTCACGCGCGCGCAACGCCTCGATCCCGAACGCGGCGAGCACCGATTGCTGACGAAGCCGGTAATGCAACTGGCCCGCGCCGGCGACTTCCATATCCTCGCCCTGCGCCTGTTCCACTACCGCCATTCGTTATCCAACCCCTTTGATCGCCTTGAGAATAGGCAATGGGCCAACCGATTTAAAGCCGTACCGGTTGCGCTGCGAAACGACCCGCCCTGATTTCACGGGCACCGGACACGACAACGCCCTCCCCGATCGCTCGGGAAGGGCGTCGTTCCGCCCGCGAAAATGCGGATCAGCGCGTCAGCTTCTTATAGGCCAGACGGGTCGGACGATCGGCAGCATCGCCCATGCGGCGACGCTTGTCCTCTTCGTACGATTCGTAATTGCCCTCGAACCATTCGACATGACTATCGCCTTCGAACGCCAGGATGTGCGTGCAGAGGCGGTCGAGGAAGAAGCGATCGTGGCTGATGACCACGGCGCAGCCGGCGAACGTCTCCAGCGCCTCTTCGAGCGCGCGCAGCGTTTCGACGTCGAGGTCGTTGGTCGGTTCGTCGAGCAGCAGGACGTTGCCGCCCTCCTTCAGCATCTTGGCCATGTGAACGCGGTTGCGCTCACCGCCCGACAGCTGGCCGACCTTCTTCTGCTGGTCGGGGCCGCGGAAGTTGAACGCGCCGACATAGGCGCGGGTGCCCAGTTCCTGCTTGCCGAAGCGGAAGACTTCCAGTTCGTCGGAGATTTCCTGCCAGACATTCTTGTTGGGATCGAGTTCGTCGCGGCTCTGGTCGACATAGCCCAGCTTGACGGTCGAGCCGATCTCGATCGTGCCGGCATCGGGCTGTTCCTGGCCGGTGATCAGCTTGAACAGCGTCGACTTGCCCGCGCCGTTCGGCCCGATCACGCCGACGATGCCACCCGGCGGCAGCATGAAGTCGAGATTTTCGAACAGCAGCTTGTCGCCGTACGACTTGGTCAGCCCCTTGGCCTCAATCACCTTGCCGCCCAGGCGCTCGGGGATCTGGATCAGGATCTGCGCCTTGCCCGCGACGCGGTTCTCCTGCTTCTCCATCAGTTCCTCGAACGCACGGATACGTGCCTTCGACTTGGTCTGACGAGCCTTGGGCGTCTGACGCATCCAGGCCAGCTCGTCGGCGATCGCCTTCTGCTTGCCCGCCTCGTCGCGCTCTTCCTGATCGAGGCGCTTGGCCTTCTTTTCCAGATAGCCGGAATAGTTGGATTCGTAGGTGTAGTAGCGACCGCGATCCAGCTCGAGCACCCAGTTCACGACGTTGTCGAGGAAGTAACGGTCGTGGGTGACGAGGATGACGTTGCCGGTATATTCCTTGAGGTAGTTCTCAAGCCACGACACGCTCTCGGCGTCCAAGTGGTTGGTCGGTTCGTCGAGCAGCAGGATGTCGGGCTTTTCGAGCAACAGCTTGCACAGCGCCACGCGACGCTTCTCACCGCCCGACAGGCGGGTGACGTCGGCATCGCCCGGCGGGCAGCGCAGCGCTTCCATCGCCTGTTCCAGCTGGCTGTCGAGCGACCAGCCGTCGACAGCGTCGATCTTGGCCTGAAGCTCGCCCATCTCTTCCATCAGGGCGTCGAAATCGGTGTCGTCCTTCGGGTCGCCCATTTCGGCCGAGATGGCGTTGAAACGATCGACCAGATCGGCGATCGGGCGCACGCCGTCCTTGACGTTGCCCATCACGTCCTTGGACGGATCGAGCTGCGGCTCCTGCGCCAGATAGCCGACGCGGACGCCCTCGGCGGCCCAGGCCTCACCGGTGAAGTCGGTGTCCATGCCCGCCATCACCTTCATCAGCGTGGACTTGCCCGCGCCGTTCGGGCCGATGATCGCGATCTTCGCGCTCGGCAGGAACTGGAGGTGGATGTTGTTGAGGACAGGCTTGTTGGCGCCGGGGAAGGTCTTGGTCAGACCCTTCATCACATAGGTATATTGGACGGCCATGGCGGCGCGGGGCTCCGTGCTTTTTTGCGACTGTGGGATATTTGGCCGCCCATGTAATGGTTGCGCGGGCGGTTGGCAAACGGGGGCGAGTGGGCGACAGTCCCATTCATGAAGCGTTTCGTCCTTGCGGCCCTGACCGCCTCCGCCCTGTCGACCCCAACCCTGGCGCAGCGAACCCCGCCACCCGCGCCCGCGCAGGTCGCGCCGGAGGTCGATCGGCTGCGCGACGCCGCGCTGACCGACACGGTCGCCTGGGACATCGTCGAGGGGCTGACGACCGAGGTGGGCCAGCGACTGGCGGGCACCGAGGCCGAGGCACGGGCGCGCCAATGGGCGGTCGCGCGACTGACCGCGCTCGGCTTCAAGAATGTGCGAATCGAACCCTATCGCATGCCGGTATGGGAGCGCGGGGCGGAGAGCGCCGAGGTGATCAGCCCGTTTCCGCAGAAGCTGACGCTGGCGGCGCTCGGCCATTCCGCCGCGACGCCGGCCGCCGGGCTGACCGCCGAGGTCGCCGTCTTCCCCAGCATGGCGGCGTTCCAGTCGGCCCCCGACAGCGCGATCAAGGGGCGGATCGTCTATATCGGCAACGCGATGCCGCGCACCCAGGACGGATCGGGCTATGGCGCCTATGGCACCGCGCGCTTCACCGGGCCGGCGCTGGCGTCGCAGCGCGGTGCGGTCGCGATCGTCATCCGCTCGATCGGCACCGACCATCATCGCTTTCCGCACACCGGCACGACCAACTTCCCCGTCGGCGTGACGCCGATCCCGGCGGCGGCGCTGTCCGTTCCCGATGCCGAGCAGCTGGAGCGGATCGCCGCGCGCGGCAAGCCGATCCGCATGAAGCTGGTCCTCACGCCGCGCATGGTCGGAACCCGCGAATCGGGCAATGTCATCGCCGAAGTGCCGGGCAGCGACCCGTCCGCCGGGATCGTCCTGGTGGGTGGCCATCTCGACAGCTGGGACCAGGGCACGGGCGCGATCGACGATGCCAGCGGTATCGCAATCACGGCCGCCGCCGCCAAGCGAATCATGGATGCGGGCCAGCCGCGTCGCACCATTCGCGTCGTCTGGTTCGGCGCGGAGGAAGTCGGCGGGCTGGGCGGCGCGGCCTATGCCAAGGCGCATGGCAATGAGCGTCACGCCACTGCCTCCGAAAGCGATTTCGGCGCGGATCGCATCTGGCGGTTCGAGGTCAACCTGCCCGCCGGCGCCAGACCGGTCGCCGATCGGCTGCAGACCGCACTCGCCCCGATCGGCGTGGCGCGCGGCAGCGGGCTGGGCGGTGACGGCACGGACATCGGCCCGACGCTGAAGCTAGGCACCGCCGCGATCGACCTCAACCAGTCCGGCTGGGACTATTTCGACACCCACCACACCCCGGACGACGTGATCGATCGGATCGACCCCGCCGCGCTGCGCCAGAATGTCGCCGCCTGGACCGCGATGCTGGCGGTCGTGGCCAACGCCCCGGAGGAGATCGGCCCGGTGACGCCACGCTAAGCCATTTGGCGCTCAAAAATCGGGTAACACTTTGGTAACGCCAACGCCTTGAAAAAGCCTGATAGGCGCCATCGGTTCGTCGCGAACCTTGCCGCGAAGTGAATTTTGCGGATTGACCGCGATGAACCGCGCGTTATTTGAGCCGCTTCGCGACGGCATTCGGGCCGGCCGCGATTTTTGCTTTGCTTGGGAGCATTCGAATGAAGAAGATCGCTTTCGTTCTCGCTGCCGCCGGCCTGATGTCCGTCGCCGCATGCACGAAGTCGCCGGAAGCAGCCGCTGTTGAGAACAACGCGGACATGCTGGCCGACAACATGGAAATGCAGGCCGACAACCTCGAAGCGGTTGCCGACAACACCTCGAACTCGGCCGCTGCCGCGACCCTCGAGAACGCTGCCGACAACATGAACGCCGCTGCCGACAACGTCCGTGACGCTGCCGACGCCAAGGCTGACAACATGCAGTAATGTTGTTTCGGACCTTCGGGTCCGAAGCACGACTGTTTGTCGGAAAAAGGGTGCCTTCTTGATGAAGGCGCCCTTTTTCTTTGCCGATAATTGGCGATGCCGGTTGCGAACGCCCCGTTCATCACGCTACGGGGCATCAAGGTGGGGCCTGTAGCTCAATGGTTAGAGCTGGCCGCTCATAACGGCTAGGTTGCGGGTTCGAGTCCTGCCGGGCCCACCAAATCACCCCGGATCATGTCAGGCGCAGCGACGCCTCGTTGATCCGACCGATCTCCAGCAGCACGTCCGATGTTTCCAGCGACAGGTTGCGGACCTCGTCGGCCACGACCGCGAAGCCGTGCCCCTGGCTGCCCAGCCGCGCCGCCTCGATCCGCGCGTTGAGCGCGACGAGACGGGTATTGGCCGCGATTTGCCTGACCCGCTCCAGCATCGCCTGCGCCTGCCGGGCCAGATCCTCGCGGGCCGCGCTGACCCGTTGCAACTGCCGCTCGTGCGTGACGTCGATAAAGGTCAAGGTCGCCCCACCATCATCATGGGGATGAAAGGTGATCTCGAAGACCGTCCCGTCATCGAAATGGTGATCGAACCGCCGTTGCAGGCCCTCGGCCGCCCAGTTGCGGTGGTTCTCCATGATGGTCGCCTTGCGATCCTCGGACCAGCCGACGACCTCCCCGACACGGTCGATATAGTCCGCAAGCGTGGACCCGATGGTCACGGCCAGTTCGGGGATGCCGAATAACCGGCTGACATAATGGTTGATCAGGCAGATGCGTTCGTCACGGTCGTAGATCACGATGCCGTGGCGCAGATACTCCAATACCTTCGCCAGTTGCTCCCCCGGCCCGATCGACACCACCCGTCCTTCGCCCCCGCTTAACATGTATCAGCGGCTATCATGTTTCGTCCGCGATGAAAGCCCCGTTTCGCGCGCAGGGGTGACACCACCCCTGTCGCTTCCCGCCAACCGGCGTTAGAATGGGACCGAAACGATCACGAAGGACGAGCATATGGCGGTAAAGGGCGACCCCAAGGTCATCGAATATCTGAACGAAGCGCTGAAGAATGAGCTGACCGCGATCAACCAGTATTTCCTGCACTATCGCCTGCTCGACCATTGGGGCGTCTACAAGCTCGCACAGTTCGAATATAAGGAATCGATCGACGAGATGCGCCACGCCGACTGGCTGGCCGAGCGCATCCTGTTCCTCGACGGCCTGCCCAATTTCCAGCTCCTCGGCCGCCTGCGCATCGGCGAGACGGTCGAAGAGGTGCTGAAGGGCGACCTGGCGATCGAGATCGAAGCCGTCGCCCAGCTGAAGGAAGCCATCGCCTATTGCGAAGAGGTCAAGGACTTCGTCAGCCGCGACCTGTTCACCCGTATCCTCGCCAGCGAGGAAGAGCATGTCGACACGCTGGAGCGCCAGTTCGAGATGATCGCGCGCATGGGCATTCAGAATTATGTCCAGCTGAACGCGATGGCGGAGAACGACACGCCCAAGTCGGGCGCGGCGCCGCATCTTCAGGGCTGAATAGGAAAGGGCGGATCAAGCGATCCGCCCTTTTCCTCAGGTCGGGAATAATCCCCAACCGCCGTTCAGCCTGAGCGAAGTCGAAGGCCACGGGTTGACGGTAAGGCTGGGCGCACCATCGCCGGGCGTTTGGCAGATGCCTTCCCGTGGCCTTCGACTTCGCTCAGGCTGAACGGCGGTGGGAACGTGGGGCACCCTATAGCGCCCCGCCCTTGATCAGTCCTTTTTCCCGAACGGGTTCTTCGGCGCCCGCAGCGTCAGGCGCACCGGCACCGCGCCGAAGCCCAATTCCCGCCGCATCGAATTGACCAGATAGCGTTCATAACTAGCCGGCAGCTGGTCGACCCGCGTGCCGAAGATGACGAAGCTCGGCGGACGCGACTTGATCTGGGTGACATAGCGCAGCTTGATCCGCTTGCCGCCGGGGGCGGGCGGCGGATTGGCGTCGACGGCGCGTTCGAACCAGCGATTGAGTTCGCCGGTCGGCACGCGCTTCGACCAGGCGGCGCGGGTTTCGAACGCCGCTTCGATCAGCGTGTCGAGCCCCTTGCCCGTCGCGGCCGACACCGCGAGCAGCGGCACGCCCTTCACCTGGCTGAGCCCGTCCTCCAGCGCCTTTTTCACGCCGTTGAACAGCGACGACGGATTTTCCGCCACGTCCCATTTGTTGAGCGCAATCAGCAGCGCGCGGCCTTCTTCCAGCACGCGATCGGCGATGCGCAAATCCTGCGATTCCAGCCCCAGCGTCGCATCGAGCAGCAGGACCACCACCTCGGCGAAATCCACCGCGCGTAAGGCATCGGCGACCGACAGCTTCTCCAGCTTGTCCTGCACCTTGGCCTTCTTGCGCATGCCGGCGGTGTCGATCAGCCGGACCTGCCGGATTTCGCCATCACGGTCGCGCCATTCCCAATCGATCGCGATCGAGTCGCGAGTGATGCCCGCCTCCGGCCCGGTGATCAGGCGATCCTGGCCCAGGAAGCGGTTGATGAGCGTCGACTTGCCGGCATTGGGCCGTCCGACGATCGCCAGCTTCAGCGGGGCATAAGGATTTTCGAGGTCGACCTCCTCTTCTTCCTCGTCCTCCTCACGGTCGATGAAGGGAAGCAGCGCCTCGAACAGGTCGCCCACACCCTCGCCATGTTCGGCCGACAGCTGCACCGGATCACCGAAGCCCAGCGCCAGCGCTTCGAGAATACCCTGCTCGGCCGCGCGCCCTTCCGCCTTGTTGGCGGCGAGCACGATCGGCGTGTCCGAACTGCGCAGCCAGCGGGCGATCTCCTCGTCGAGCGGCATCACGCCGGCACGCGCATCGACCAGGAACAGCGCGACATCGGCCTCACCCACCGCCGCCTCGGTCTGGCGACGCATGCGGCCGGGCAGCGTATCGGGGTCTTCATCCTCATAGCCGGCCGTGTCGATCACGCGGAAATCGAGGCCGAGAAGGTGTGCGTCGCCTTCGCGCCGGTCGCGCGTCACGCCGGGCCGGTCGTCGACCAGCGCCAGCTTCTTGCCGACCAGACGGTTGAACAGCGTCGACTTGCCGACATTGGGACGGCCGACGATCGCGACGATAGGGAGTTTTGCCATCGCGCTCCGTTAGCGAAAGGCAAGCCATTCGTCACGGGGATAGCAGCATGAAATATAACGCCCCGTGGAACAAATCTTCCACGGGGCGAGACATGGCTTACTTATAGGCGGCGATCCGCCCTTTCTGATCGAGGACGTAGAGCGTCCCGTTGGCCACGATCGGCGGCAGCGCGAAGGGTGTCTTGGTCTCGATCGTCGCCTGCACCGCACCGTCACCCGGATTGGCATAGACGATCTGGCCGTCCGAATTGGTCAGGATCAGGCGATTGCCCGCCAGTAGCGGACCGAACCAGATGATGGCGCCGGTCTTCTTCTTCTCGTTGCGGAAGCGCGGCAGCTGCGCGATCCAGCGTGCCTTGCCGCTCGACCGGGCCAGTGCGACCAGCCGCGCATCATCGGTGACGAGGAAAATCCACTCGCCCGCGATCCACGGCGTCGAGATGCCCGCGAAATTCTGCTCCCACAGCCGCTGGCCGGTCGACAGTTCCAGCGCGATCATGCGACCGCCCTGGCCAAGCGCATAGACGCGGCCCTGGTCGATGACCGGTGCGGCGTCGATGTCCGACAGCGTCGACACCGAGGTCGAGATGCTGGTCCGCGACAGCGCATCCTGCCACAGCATGCGGCCATTCTCGTAACGATAGGCGTTCAGCTCGCCGCTCGAGAAACCGGCGACGATCGTGCCCTGGCTGGCGGCGGGAGCGGCGACGCCGAACACGCCCTGGGTCTCCAGCGTCCCCTGCCCGGCCCAGATGATCTTACCATCGGTCTGGTTCAGCGCGTAGAGCTGGTTATCCTGGGTCAGGACATAGACGTTGCCGTTGGCGATGGTCGGCGATCCGCGCAGCGGGCCGCTGGGCTTGGCCCGCCACAGCACCTTGCCGTCGGCGGCACTGGCGGCGATCACGTCGCCCAGGCCGTCGGTGGCGAAGACGGTGCCGCTGTCATAGCTGGCGCCGCCGCCGAACCGGGCGAGACGGTTCTCGTCGCCCTCGGTCACGGCGGTCGACCAGAGCCTGGCACCGGTATCGGCGTTCAGCGCGACCAGATTGCCCTGCGCGTCGACGACGAACAGCTTGCCTTCGGCGACGACCGGCGCGGCACCCAAGGGATCGCGGACCGAGCCGCCATCGATGCTCGACTCCCACAGACGCTGGGGCTGTTCCGCGAGCGCCAGCTGGCCCATCGACTTGGCGGCGTTACCGCCCGGCTGGCTCCATTCGGGGTTCGTCTCGGGCGCGGGCAGCAACACCTGCACATCGGCGATCGTCTTGTCCGCCTCGACCCCGTTTTCCGAGACCAGGATCGGCACGCGGTCGCCGATCGTCGGAGTGGTCTTCTTCGGCGCGCCCTTGAACACGCCACAGGCGCCCAGCGCCATCAGCGCGGCAAGCGCCGCCGAGGTGCGGAAATGCTTCGTCATTGGGTCTTGGTGTCCTCGCTCTGGCCGACCGCATCGACCCCCAATACGCCGGCCATCTGAACCGCACGTTGCCGCAACGTATCGGGCACATCCTTCTCGCTGGCAATCTGACCGAACAGACGCCCCGCCTCGGCACGCTTGTTCTGGCGCAGATAGGCGACCGCGACCATCTCGCCGGCGCTGCCGAACCACGCATTGCCGGGCACCGCCATGCCGCGCAGGCGGGCGATGACCGCCTCGGGCTTCAGCGTGTCATATTCGGCCATGGTCTGGCGGATGAGCGCCAGATCGCGGAAGGGCTGCGCCAGCGAGGCGTCGTTCGCGATCGCCGCGAAGCGCGCCGCCGCGCCCTTCAGGTCGTTGCGCTGGAGCAGGATGTCCGCCTGGGTGAAGCTGGCGAGCGCGCGATAGGCGTCGACATCCGAATTGGCGAGCGGCGCCAGCTTGGCCTGGGCGGTCTTCACGTCGCTCTGGCCGAGCGCGTCATAGGCCGCCTGAAGCTGCTCGCCATCGGCGCCCGCCTGTTCATGCTGGCGATGCTGCCAATAAAGATAGCCGCCAAAGGCCGCCAGTCCGATCAGGATCACCGCGCCGACGACCAGACCCCAACGGGTCCAAAAGCTGGTCAGCCTTTCGCGACGCAATTCGTCGTCGACCTCACTCATGAAGGCCTGGCTGGATTGGGGCGTTAGGGCCAAGTCGGGCTCCGCTATTTGGGATCAGGCAATAATGAAGCCGCGACCTTTAGCGAGGAGCAGCCCCGGTGGGAAGCAGGGTTGCGTCATCCCCCTTCGCGCGGTGCGTAGATCTGCTCCGGCCCCGGGAAATGACGGGCGCGGACATCCTCGGCATAGGCGCGTGCGGCCTCGCCGATGCGGTCGCCCATCGTCTCGTAACGGCGTACGAAGCGCGCGGTCCGCTCGAACAGGCCGAGCATGTCCTCACCGACCAGCACCTGGCCGTCGCACTGGGCCGAGGCGCCGATGCCGATCGTCGGACAGGCGATGCGCTTGGTGATCTCGATCGCGATCGGCTCGACCACGCCCTCGATCACCACGGAGAACGCCCCCGCCTCGGCCACCGCCACCGCATCGGCAATAATCTTCTCGGCCTCTTCGGGCGTCCGGCCGCGCGCACCATAGCCGCCCAGGACGTTGACCGCCTGCGGGGTCAGGCCGACATGGCCCATAACCGGTATGCCACGCTCGACCAGGAAGCGCACGGTCGGCGCCATCGCGACACCGCCCTCAAGCTTGACCGCCGCCGCGCCGGTTTCCTTGAGCAGCCACGCGGCGTTCTCGAACGCCTTTTCGGGGCTCGCCTCATAGCTGCCGAAGGGCAGGTCGATGACCACGACCGAGTGATAGCTGCCACGTACGACCGCCGCACCATGCGCCGCCATCATCGAAAGCGTGACCGGCACGGTCGAGGGCAGGCCGTAAATCACCTGGCCCAGGCTGTCGCCGACCAACAGCATGTCGCAGTGCGGATCGAGCAGCTGCGCCGACCGCACCGTATAGGCGGTCAGCATGACCAGCGGCGTCCCGCCCTTGGCGCGGCGAATGGCGGGCACGGTCAGGCGCTTCATCGGCGCGGGCGTGGGATTGGCGCGACTCGTCGCGGTATCGAGCGTGTAGGTGGTGGACATGGAGCCGCCCTTACTCCCCCCGCTTGTCCGGCTCCACCCCCTTGGTCCGTCAGAAGATTTCGGCGTAACGCTCGAGCTTGAACCCCACCGTCAGCGTGCCGTCACGGTCGAGCACCGGCCGCTTGATGAGCGAGGGATGCGCCGCCATCAACCGGATTGCCTTGTCCGCGTCGACGTCCTGCCGGTCGGCATCGTCGAGCTTGCGGAAGGTCGTCCCGGCACGGTTGAGCAACGGCTCCCACCCGACCTGATCGACCCAGCGGCGCAGCGTCGCCTCGTCAATGCCGTCCGTCTTGTAGTTGTGGAAGCGGTACGCCACGCCGTGCTGGTCCAGCCAGACCCGCGCCTTCTTCATCGTGTCGCAGTTCGGGATGCCGTACAGGGTGATGCTCATGGGGTATCCGATCGTTGGAATGGTCCGTGTCTATCGTGGAAATAGACCTGGGGCCACCGCAGGACTTGGGTCTCGATTTCGCTCGACCCAAGCCGTCGTTACCTATGTCATTCGCACGATCCGTTCAGCCTGAGCGAAGTCGAAGGCCACGCCGCAACGCCCCATCCTAACCCGTGAAAGCCCAGTTGGGGTGGCGTCCCCCGCCCCGCCCCGCTATCCCCATGTCATGCAGGACCATCCCTTTTTCGCCTTTCATTCCCATGGCCTGATCCGCGTGGCGGCGGCGACGCCGGCCGCGTCTGTCGGCGATCCGCATGCCAATGCGGTGGCGATGCTCGACCTGGCGCGGGACGCGGACGAACAGGGTGTCGACCTGATCGTCTTTCCCGAATTGTCGCTGACCTCCTATGCGATCGACGACCTCCATATGCAGAGCGCGATGCACCGTGCCACGCTGGAGGCGCTGGGCGAGATGGTGGATGCCAGCGCCGCGCTGACCCCGGTGATGCTGGTCGGTGCCGCGTTGCCGCGCAATGGGCGGCTGTACAATTGCGCGGTGATGCTGGCGCGCGGGCGTATCCTGGGCGTGGTGCCCAAGACCTATCTGCCCAATTACCGCGAATATTATGAAAAGCGCTGGTTCGCGAGCGGGGCCAGGCTGACCGGGTTGACGATCGATCTCGATGGCCAGTCGGTCCCGTTCGGCACCGACCTGATCTTCGCCGCCGAGGATCGCCCCGGCTTCGTCTTCCATGCCGAGATTTGCGAGGATTACTGGGCACCCACCCCGCCCTCGACCATGGGCGCGCTGGCGGGGGCGACGATCTGCTGCAACCTGTCGGCGTCCAACATCGTCATCGGCAAGGCACGCGACCGCGAATTGCTTGCCGCCGCGCAATCGGCGCGCGCCGCCTGCGCCTATGTCTATTCCGCCGCCGGGATCGGCGAGAGCACGACCGATCTGGCCTGGGACGGCCAGGGCCTGATCCACGAACTGGGCCAGCAACTGGCGGAGTCCGAGCGCTTCGCCCGGACGCCCGCGCTGACCGTCGCCGATATCGATGTCGAGCGGATCGGGCAGGAGCGGTTGCGTAACGGTACCTTCAACGACTCGGCGGCCTTTGCCGGGCATCCGGAAAACCGCTTCCGCCGCATCGGCTTCGTCCACGGCGTCGAACCGGCGGATCGCGGCCTGTGCCGCACCATCGAGCGCTTCCCGTTCGTCCCCAGCGATCCGGCGCGGCGCGATGCCGACTGTTACGAGGCGTATAATATCCAGGTCGAGGCCCTGGCGAAGCGGCTGGAGGCGTCGCGCGCCACCTCGCTGGTCATCGGCGTGTCGGGCGGACTGGACTCGACCCATGCGCTGATCGTCGCCGCCAAGGCGACCGACCGGCTCGGCTGGAGCCGCGATCGCATCCTGGCCTTCACCATGCCGGGCTTTGCGACCGGTGAAGGGACCAAGGCGCATGCCTGGGCGCTGATGCGCGCACTGGGGGTCAGCGCGGAGGAAATCGACATCCGCCCCGCCGCGCGCCAAATGCTGGCGGACATGCGCCACCCCTTCGCCTCCGGCGAGCCGGTGCACGACGTGACGTTCGAAAATGTGCAGGCGGGCCTGCGCACCGATTATCTGTTCCGCCTGGCCAATCAGCGCGGCGGGATCGTGCTGGGCACGGGCGACCTGTCGGAACTGGCGCTCGGCTGGTGCACATACGGCGTCGGCGATCAGATGAGCCATTATGCGGTCAATGCCGGCGTGCCCAAGACGCTGATCCAGTTCCTGATCCGCTGGTGCATCCGGACCGACCAGTATGACGCGGCGACCAATCAGGTGCTGACCGCCATCCTGGCGCAGGAAATCTCGCCCGAACTGGTGCCGCCCGGCGCCGATGGCGCGCTGCAATCGACCGAGTCGATGATCGGGCCCTACGCCCTCAACGACTTTTTCGCGCATCACGTGATCCGCTTCGGGCTGAAGCCATCGAAGATCGCCTTCCTCGCCTGGCATGCCTGGCGCGATGCGGAAGCGGGGGATTGGCCCGAGGATCTGCCCGCCGATGCGCGCATCGCCTATGACCTGCCGACCATCCGCCACTGGCTGGAGCGGTTCCTGACGCGCTTCTTCCAGACCAGCCAGTTCAAGCGGTCCGCGCTGCCCAACGGCCCCAAGGTGTCGGCCGGGGGTGCCCTGTCACCGCGTGGCGACTGGCGTGCGCCGTCCGACGGGACGGCCACGGTCTGGCTGGCCGAATTGCGCGACGGGCTGCCCCCCGCCTGATTTGGGGACACTCTTGGCATTTCTTCATTTGGCGCGCTATTGTACCGTACCGATCAATATTGATTATCAGGAATTACAGGCTCCTCCCGGCCTGTCGGCACGAGAGAAAATATGAGCCTTGTCGTTCGCACCCTGTCCGAACAGATTTTCACGATCATTCGCGAACGCATCATCAGCGGCGACCTGCCCGAGGAGCAGCCGATCCGGCAGGACGCGCTGGCCAATGAGCTGGGCGTCAGCAAGATTCCGCTGCGCGAGGCGCTGGCACGGCTGGAGCAGGAAGGGCTCCTGACCAGCCAGGCCAATCGCGGCTTTTTCGTCCGATCGCTGGGGGCGGGCGAAGCGGAGGAGATTTACGAGCTTCGCCTGTCGATCGAACCCAATGCCGCCGCGCGCGCTAGCCGCGTCGCCACGCCGGTGGACCAGGCGGCGGCGCGCGAGGCGCTGCACGCGCTCGACGTAGCGGCGCATGAGGCGCTGCACGATGTCGCGCTCCAGAACCGCGCCTTCCACCTGGCGCTCGTCCGGCCGCTGGGGGCCGCGCTGACCTTCCAGTTGATCGAACGGCTGCAGGTGCTGGCGGAGCGTTACGTCATCCAGCATCTGAAGCCCGCCGGCCGTGAGGATCGCGCGCATGAAGAACATCATGCGCTGCTCGACGCATGGCTGTCACGCGACGAGGCGCGGGTCGCGGCACTGCTGTCCGAACATATCGGGGCGACACTGATCGACCTCCGCGCGCAGCTGGCGCACTGATCCGGCCTAGACCGGTCGGCGGACGACCGGGGTGGTGATGATCCGGGCACCGCGCCGATAGGTCAGGTATCGCCACAGCCATTGCAGGCTGACCCGGATGCGCTGAGCGAAGTTGACCAGCAGCACGACATGGACGATCGCCCAGAGCATCCAGGCGGGATAGCCCTTCATCCGGAACCGCCCGAAATCGAAGATGGCGGCGTGACGCCCGATGATCGCGGCATTGCCCCGATTGTGGAAGCGAAACGGCGCGGAGCTGCGCCCCCGGGTCAGTTCGCTGCGCAGCGCCTTGCCCAGATAATTGCCCTGCTGCTGCGCGACCTGCGCCAGTCCCGGCAGGGGGCGGCCATCCTCGTCCATGCAGGCCGCGACATCGCCCAGCGAATAGACATTCTCCAGCCCTGTGACGCGCAGGTCCGCGCCGACCGGCACCCGCCCGCCGGGGCCGGGTTCGATCCCCAGCAGCCTGGCTGCACCGGTTGGTGCGACACCCGCACCCCACAGGACGGTGCGCGCCGGAATGAAGCGCCCGCCGGCGGTCAGTCCATCCGCCGTGATCGACTCGACCGGCATGTCGGTCATGACCCGCACCCCCAGCCGACCGAGCGCACGCTGCGCATAGCCGGCCAGCGCGTCGGGAAAGGCGGACAGGATGCGCGGGCCGCCCTCGATCATGATGATCTTCGCGGTTTCGGGACGGATACGGCGAAAGTCGGAGGTCAGCGCGTGGCGGGCCAGTTCGGCTATCGACCCGGCCAGCTCCACGCCGGTCGGCCCGCCACCGACCACGACGAAGGTCATCAGTGCGTCGCGGTCCGCCGCCCCGTCGCGCTCCGCCTCCTCGAAGGCGCTCAGGACTCGAAGGCGCTCAGGATACGCGAGCGGATCGCCCGCGCCTCCTCGATCGACTTGCAGGCGGGTGCGACGCTGCGCCATTCGTCATGGCCGAAATAGCTGCTGGTCGAACCGGTCGCCATCACCAGCCGGTCATAGGACAGGGCCTCCCCGGTCGACAGCGCCACCTGCCGGGCCCCGGTGTCGACGCCCGTCGCCTCGCCCAGCACGACGCGGATATTGGGATAACGGCCCAGGACATGCCGGATCGGCTCCGCCACGTCGGCGGGCGACAATGCTGCCGTCGCCACCTGATAGAGGAGCGGCACGAACAGGTGATAATTATTGCGGTCAATCACCGTCACGCGGACCGGGGCGTTGCCCAGCTGCTGCGCCGCCGCCAGCCCGCCGAACCCGGCGCCGACGATCACGACATGCGGCCAGTTCGGGTCAACGGGGTCCCGGTCGGGGCCATATTCGAACGCGCCGTTCGTCATGTCACCATCCTTACCATGTCGCGACGATCTTGCCGAAATGGCCGCCGCTCTCCTGATGGCGGAACGCATCGGCCAGTTCCTCCAGTGCGAAGCGGCGGTCGATCACGGGGCGGATGTCGCTGGCGTCGAGCGCGCGGACAAAATCCCGCTGCATCCGCCGGCTGCCGACGATCAGGCCCTGGAGCCGCGCCTGTTTCGCCATCAGGGCGGCCGTCGGCACCTGACCCGACACGCCGGTCAGCACCCCGATCAATCCGATATGCCCGCCGATCCGAACCGCCTCGATCGACTGGGCGAGCGTTGCGGGGCCGCCAACTTCGATTACGTGATCGACGCCGCCATCGGCCCAGTCATGCACCGGCCGCCCCCATTGCTCCTGCTCGCGATAGTTGACGGTATAGTCCGCCCCCAGCGCCCGCGCCTGTTCCAGCTTCGCATCCGAGGAGGACGTCACCGCGACGCTGGCGCCCATCAGCTTGGCGATCTGCAACGCCCAGATCGACACCCCGCCGGTGCCCAGCACCAGTACACGGTCGCCCGCCTTCAACCCGCCATCGACGACCAGGCTGCGCCACGCGGTCAGCCCGGCGGTGGTAATCGTCGCGACCTCGGCATGGTCATAGCCCTTGGGCGTGCGGGTGAAGGCCGTGGCCGGCGCAATGACCGCTTCCCGTGCATAGCCATCGACGCCGTCCCCCGGCACGGTCACGAAGTCACCGACGCGCGCCGGCCCTTCGTGCCATTCGGGAAAGAAGCAGGACACCACCGCATCGCCTATGTCGAAATCGGTGACACCCTCACCGATCGCCTCGACGATGCCGGCGCCATCGGACATGGGCACGCGGCCATCCTGGGTCGGCATATTGCCCGAGACGATGCCATAATCATGATAATTCAGCGATGTGGCATGCAGCCGCACGCGGATCATCCCCGGCCCGGGCACACCCGGATCGGGCCGGTCGACCAGTCGCAATCGATCGAGGCCGCCGGGCGCGTCGAGGATCATGGCTTTCATAGCATCGTCTTCCTGATGTCCGCTGATGCCCTGGCCAACGCGGCGGCGATGCCATGCGATCCCTCAGCCGAGCGCCAGCGACCACCCGCTCGGCAGGAAATCGAGTGACATGTAATAATAGAAGGCGCAGCTGCCGTCCGCGCGGTAGCTGCCGCCCTTGACGATGCCGAAGGCGGTGCCGCCCAGAAAGACCGGCCCGCCGCTATCGCCGCTGCGACAGGTCGGCCCGCGCACCGCCACCCAGGTCGGGGTGCAGCCCCCGCCGCACAGATCGCCCGCCGGCGCGAAATCGGGCAGCCAGACCTCGGCACAGCTATAGCCGGTACGCTCGCCCCGATGGCAGACGATGTCGCCCGCCCGCGTCGATCCGCGTGCGCGCTGTCCCTCGACGCGGCGCTGCACCGTCTTGGCGGTATCGCTCCAGAAGGTGGGCGCGAGCGGCACGGTGCTGCCCTGAAGCTGAACGTCCTGATAGCCCCAGCCCCATTGCCCCAGAAAGGTCAGCGGCGGGGCCGCGTTCGTCCCATCCGCCCAGGACAGATTGTCGGGGCAATGGGCGGCGGTGACGATCGCGCTTTCGCTGCCCCGCCGCACGACGAACCCGCTGGTACAGGCATAGCGGCGGCCATCGCCCGGATCGACGCCGACCAGCCGGCCGCCGCCCTGGACATCCGCCATATCGGTATCGGGCGCCTCCAGCGTGGCGATGCGAACCGGCACGCCGGTCAGCCGCGCGATCCGGTCGCGCAGCGCATCGTCCGGCTCGGCGAGCGCATCGGCCTGACCGACCATCACGACCAGCGCTCCGATCCGCGGATCGACTCCGATCCCCGGCGGCTTGGTCAGCGAGGCGCGGATTTCGGTCTGATAGAGCGCCGCCGCCATGATCAGCTGGTCATGGCTGGCATACGCACCGGTTCGAAAGCGGATCAGCACATTCGCGCCGGCGATCACGACCGTACGGTCGGCGACCGGTGCGTCCCCGGTCAGCAGAATATCGATATGGAAGGGCGCATGCCCGACGGACAGTCCCGCGAGGCGACTGGCGAACTCCACCTTCAGCGCGTCGGTGACGGGAACCGAGGCTTCCTGGATCTCCAGTTCGCGTTGCGCCTGGGCGGGCGACAGACCCGACGACGCGGCATAGGTGGCCGCATCGAGCGACAGCGCGGCGCGCCCGTCCAGCGGCGGCTCGACTTGCCCGGCGGCGGGCGTGGCGACCGCGATCAGCCCCGGCGCGACGAGTCGAAAAGCCCAGCTATTGCACGCCCAAGAAGAGCATGGCTTATATCCCATCATTTCGCTATGTATTGATCATGCCAAGCCCGACGGACACCGGACGGCACGACAAGGGGACCGAGTTCATGTTGCGACGTTATGCCTTTCCGATGATCCTGCTGACCGCGACCGCCGTGCTTGCCGGCTGCTCACCCAAGGGTACGACCGCCGAAACCGCCAATGTTTCCGATCCGTCGCTCGGCAATGGTGACGCATCCCTGACCGAGAATGACGCGGCGATCAACGACACGCTCGCGGCCGATGAAGGAAATGCGGACATCGGCGGCAACGATCTCGATCTGAACGCGGCCACGCCGCGCTGACTTTACCCGGGGGGGGTCCCTGTGGCCCCTCGCCACTCCTGCCTCGCCAAAGGAAGCTCCCAATGGCGGTTACCTGGCCCGGCGGTTCTCCGCCGGGCCATTTTGTATGGGCTCACTGATCCGACAGCCCCAGCGTCCGGAGCAGCCGCAGGTCCTGCTCGACGACGCCGGCCGACAGCCGCTCGATCAGGCGATGCGCCTGCCGCCACATACCGGTCGCGATTGGCGGGGTGGCGGGGGCGTTCAGCAGATGGCCGCCGCAACTGCGCGCCAGCGCGCCGCCACGATCCGCGCGATCGACGATCAGCGATGGAAAGGGCAACGCCGCATCGGGCGAGGCGAAGAGGGTCTTGCCCGACCGGTCGAGCAGATCGACCGATGGCGGATCGAACAGCAACGCGCCCGCGACCTTGTCGACATATTGAGCGGGCGACAGCCGCGCCCACCAGATCGCTGCGAGACAGGCGGCATTCTCGGCGACGAGCAGGACGGCACGGTCCGCCTGCGCGACCGCCTGGTCCAGCCTGCTCGCCCAGACGTTGCGTGCGTCCCGGCTTTGGTCGTCAAAGGCGAGTTGCAAATCGCCCGATCGTGGCCAGGCGAAACGGGTTTCCCAGGGAAATGGCCCGTCATGCCCCGCCATGGGCAGGGTGATGATCGAAAACGGGTCGTTCAGACGCAGTTCGGCCGGCATGGTCAGCTCCGTCTTGGCTCACCCCCAAGCTACGCCGATCGACCGAAAGGGCAAGAGGGTCCCGCCGTGGCGAAGGCTCAGCCCGCCGTGGCGACCCGCGCCGCCCGGCGCGAACCCGCGAGCGCGGTGCCGATGCTGTCGACCATCAGCTCATATTGGTCGGGCGTATAGCCCGCCGCCAGGAACGCCCGCACCTCGTTCGAAGGCACGCTATAGCCATGATGCCAGCTGAGTACCGCCATCCGGCGCAGCGCCTCCAGCGACGGGTCGGCCAGGCGCGGATTGCGCGTTTCGCCGAAGATGGTGGCGATGGCACGGGTCAGCCGACCCGGCTCGCGCAGGCTGGCGATCCTGTCGCGGCGCGCCAGCGCGACGACCTGCCATTCGAGCGCCGACAGGCGTGCATCGGGACGAACCGCGCTGGCACCCTGCTGCGCCGTCGCCGCGCCCACCGCGCTGATAGCCGCACCGATTTCCTGAAAAGCGACATAGGCCATGACATTACCCCTTTGCTGCCGCGCGACATCGCTCGCGCCGGGCCGTGCCCGACGCTGTCGACGGCGATGCCGTCGGCCTTCATGCCTCGCTAATCCATCAGACGAAGGCTCGGATGCCTTCAATACCAATCGGTATATTAACCGATCGACAGGTCGTCAAGCACTTTCATACCGGTCGGTATCTATCTTGACGGCCACAGCGCAAGGCCGGTTTCGACCAGCCGCTCCAGCTCCTCGCGCGTCGCGCCCGACCCCGCCTGCACCGCCATGCCCTGGAACAGCGCGTAGAGATATTGCGCCAGCCCCTCCGGTTCGACATCGTCGCGCAATTCGCCCTCATCCTTGGCGCGCTGGAACCGGGCGAGCAAAGCCGCCTGCGACGAGGCGCGGCGTTCGATGACGGCGGCCTTGATCGATTCGGCTTCTTCGCCGCAGGCCACCGAATGGATCACGCCCAGGCAGCCTTGCGGCTCGCCCTTGTGCGTCTGGGCATCGAGCGCGCCGCGCAACAGATGCTCCACGACGCCGCGTGCCGTGGGCTGGTGCAGCGCCTCGCGGATATAGGCCAGCTTCTCGGCCTCATACAGGTCAAGCGCCTTGTGGAAAAGCGCTTCCTTGTTGCCGAAGGCGGCATAGAGGCTGGGCTTGGTGATGCCCATCGCCTCGGTCAGGTCCGCCATCGAGGCGCCCTCATAGCCCTTGCTCCAGAACACACGGAGCGCGGCGGCGAGAGCCTGGTCGGTGCAGAATTCGCGGGGGCGCCCTTTGCACGCGGGCGGATGATTTTCCATAACGGTCAGTATAGAAATCCGCCGGGCATTTGCAAACCCCCGCCATGCGCCATGACATAAACGATTGTACCATTCCGGATCGCCGGGTCCGCACCGGTTAACTTTTGGTCAAATGCGTCGTGTTACCGACGACAGATCGCGGGAGACAAGGCCGATCCATGTTCGATATCGTCGGTTGCATCACGAACGATCATGATCCCTGGATGGTCGGTCTGGCGGTGGTGATCTGCGTATCGGGTCTGACCGCGCTGTATCTGCTGCTTGTCCGGGCCGGGGAATGTGTCGAGAGCCGGCGGCGAAGCTGGACCGCCATCGCGGCGCTGACGGCGGGGTTGAGCGTCTGGGCAACGCATTTCCTGGCCATGCTGGCCTATAGAGGCCCCTTCCCCATCCATTTCGACCTGTGGCTGACGGCCGTGTCGGCGGCCGTGCCGGTGGCGGGCATCTGGCTGGCGCTGACATTCGACCGCTATCGACGCACCCGGCCGCCCGTCATCGTGACCGGCATGATCTTTTCGGCCAGCGTGACGGCGATGCATTTCCTCGGCATGCGCGCGCTGATCATGCCGGGGCTGATCCGCTATGACGGCACCATACTCGCCCAAACCCTCGTTGCGGCGACCCTGTTCCTGACCATGTCGGTGTGCAGTCACCGGCAACTTCGCGGGTGGTGGCGGATCATCGTCCCGGTCGCGCTCGGCACGCTGGGCATCGTCACGCTGCATTTCGGCGTGATGACCGCGACGACGCTGATCCCCGGTGGCGTACCGATGCCGACGAGCGGGCATCCGATCAATCGTCTCACCATCGCACGGGCGGTGCTGGCCGCCATGACCCTGATCGTCGCGACGATGATTGCCGCCGCCATCATCGACCGCTTGCTGACCGATCTTCGCGGCCTGACCCGTGCCACGCGCGAGGGCATCGCCATCCTCAAAAATGGCCGCATCGCCGAGGTCAATCCCCGCCTCGCCACGCAGTTGGGCGTCACGAGCGCCGAACTGCTCGACAGTCGCCCCGAGGACTGGCTGGAGGCGCTGGACGGTACGGCCTTGACCCTGGTCGAGGATCGCCCGGTCGAGGCGCGACCGCGCGGCGGCGGCGATTGCTGTCTGGAGATCATGTGCCATGAAATCGAATATCGCGGCCGACGCGCGGTCGTCATGGCGGTCCGCGACCTGACTGAGCAGCGACGCGCGCAGCGGCAGATCGAGTTCATGGCGGTGCATGATCCGCTGACCGGCCTGCCCAACCGCACCTACTTCGCCCAAGCGCTGGAAACCGCGATCGCGCAGGCGGACCAGCAGGGCCCCATCGCGCTCCTCGCCCTCGACCTCGATCGGTTCAAGGCGGTCAACGACCTGTTCGGGCATGCCGCCGGCGACATGGTCCTATGCCGCGTCGCCACCATCCTGACCGGCGCCATCGGCAGCGGCGACGTGGTCGCCCGGGTCGGCGGCGACGAGTTCCTGATCCTCCAGCGCGACGCCGATACGACCGACAAGGTCCAAAAACTAACCCAGTCGATCCTGAACGCCTTTGCCGCCGAGATGGACCTGAGCCGCGATCCCATGGCGGTCGGGGTCAGCATCGGCGTCGCGCTTCATCCCCAGGATGCCACCGACGCCGATGCGCTCCGCCAGAATGCGGATGTCGCGCTCTATCGCGCCAAGATGAGCGGGCGCGGAACCGCCTCCCTTTTCGACCATGAGATGGATCACTCGGTCCGGACCCGCCGCGCGCTCGAGCATGATCTGCGTCATGCCCTGCTGCGCGGTCAGATGCGGCTGGTCTATCAACCGCTCGTGGCGACCGGCGGCGCCGCGATCATCGGTTACGAGGCGTTGCTCCGGTGGCAGCACCCCGAACGCGGCGACGTCACCCCCGACACCTTCGTGCCCATCGCCGAAGAGACGGGCATCATCCTCCAGCTGGGCGAATGGGTGCTGCGCGAGGCGTGTTTTGCCGCCGCGCTATGGCCGGCACCCATGACGCTGGCGGTCAATGTTTCGCCGATCCAATTCCAGCTTCCCAACCTGCCCGAGATCGTGTCGCGGGCGCTGACCGACAGTGGCCTGGCGGCGACGCGGCTGGAGCTGGAGATCACCGAGAATGTCCTGCTCCACGATCGTGCGGCGACCCTCCGGACCCTGCATGCGCTGAAGGCGATGGGGGTCGGCATCGTCATGGACGATTTCGGCACGGGCTACAGCTCGCTCAGCAATCTGCGCTGCTTCCCGTTCGACAAGATCAAGATCGACCGCAGCTTCATTTCCGGCGTCGCCGATGACGAAGCCGCCCGGTCGATCGTCCGCGCCATCGTCGGGCTGGGCCGCAGCCTCAACCTGCCCGTCGTGGCCGAGGGGGTCGAGACGGCCGAACAGCATCGCATGGTGCTGGAGGAAGGATGCCCCCAGGCCCAGGGCTATCTGTTCGGCCGCCCCGCCGAAGCGCCGGTTTACGCGGTGCCCAGCGCGCTACGCCGACGGCCATAGGCGAAGTAGAAGGCCAGGCCGGCCAGGTTCCAGATCACGAAACGCACGATCGTCGAACTGGGCAGGCTGAACAGCAGATAGAGACAGCCCAGGATCGCCAGCGTGCCGACCAGATAGGGCAGCGGGCAACGGAACAGCCGCTTGGCGTCCGGTGCCTTGCGGCGGAGCACCATCAGACAGGCGCCGACCGCGATGAAGGCCAGCAGCGTGCCGGCATTGGCCAGCTCGGCAATCTCGTCCAGCCGGAAGATGCCCGCGACGATCGCAATCGAGATGCCGGTGACCAGCGTGATGCGGGTCGGCGCGCCGCTGCGCTTGCTGACGACGGCCAGCGACTGCGGCAACAGGCCGTCGCGCGCCATGGTGAAGAAGATGCGGCTCTGGCCGTACATCATCACGAGGATGACCGAGGGCAGCGCGATGACGGCGGCCAGCGCGATCAGATGCGCGGCGGTTGGCTGGCCCAGCGAGCGCAGGACAAGCGCGAGCGGCTCGGGCGAGTTGGCGAGTTGCAGGAACGGCAGCGCCCCGATCGCGGCGACGGCGACCGCCATATAGATCAGCGTGCAGACCAGCATCGACCCGACGATGCCGATGGTCAGATCGCGCCCGGGGTTCTTGGCCTCCTCGGCCGAGGTCGCCACCGCGTCGAAGCCGTAAAAGGCGAAGAAGACGATCGCGGCGGCCGCCATCACCCCGCGCTTGGCCCCGTCCACCTCATGCGCGCCGAAGCCATAGGGCATGAAGGGATGGAGGTTATCCGAATTGAACGCCGGCATCGCGAAGGCGACGAAGACCCCCAGTGCGACCAGCTTGACGATGACGAGGATGATGTTGAGCGTCGCACTCTCGCGCGTGCCCGCGATCAGCATGCCCATCACCGACAGCGCGACGATGACCGCCGGCAGGTTGATGATACCGCCGCCATGCGGTCCGGACAGCAGGGCCGCGGGCAGATGCACGCCGGCCGCCTGTATCCAGCCGACCAGATATCCCGACCAGCCGACCGCGACGGTCGAGCAGGCCAGCGAATATTCGAGGATCAGGCTCCATCCGACGACCCAGGCGATCGTCTCGCCCAGCGCGGTATAGCTGAAGGTATAGGCGCTGCCCGCCGCCGGGATCAGCGTCGCCAGCTCGGCATAGGCGAGCGCAGCACAGGCGCAAACCGCGCCGGCGATCGCGAAGGCCAGGATGACCGCAGGCCCCGCGCGCTCGGCACCGACACCGGTCAGCGTATAGATGCCCGTGCCGACGATCGCACCGACCCCCAGCGCGATCAGGTGGGGCCAGCTGAGCGTCTTGGCGAGCGCCTGTCCCTGGCCATGCTGGGTGGCACTACCCAGCGGTTTGAAAGGTCCGAACATTTAAGGAAAATCCCCCGCCCTAACGGTTATGGTCTTTAACAGACGGGCGCGAACCCGCCTTTCAGGTCCGACAGCGTGGACCGGATATGGCCGTCAAGCAATGCCTGAAGCCGATCGGCGTCGCGCGCCAGAAAGGCATCGAGCTGCTCGCGATGCTCCAGATGCGCGCGGGCATCGCGCCCGGCGGGCTGCAGATGCGCCACGACATAGCGCTCGGCGAGCACCGCCAGTTGCCGGATGATCTGGATGGTCAGCGGCCGGCCGATCGGCCGGATCATCGCCATGTGGAATTGCCGGTTGCACAGCGCGACGCGCGGCAGATCGCTGTTCGCCGCCTGATCCAGCGCCTCGAACCGGGCGATCAGCGTGGCACGATCCCCGTCATCGGCGAGCAGCGCGGCCCGCGCCGCCGCCACCGGCTCCAGTCGCAGGCGTAATTCGTAGATTTCTTCGGCCTGCGCCGCCGTCATCGCGCCGACCATGTAACCGCGATTGGCGGCACTCTGGAGCAGCCCCTCCTGCTCCAACCGCGCCAGCGCCTCGCGCAGCGGTATCTTGCTGACCCCCAGTTCGGCGGCCAGTGCATCCTGGCGGATCGGACGGTCGCCGGGCAGCGTGCCGGCGACGATCCGTTCGCGGACGATGGCGAAGATGCGATCCGCCAGCGTCTGCACCAGGATGACGCCCTCGCCCCGCGTCCGCCCGTCGTCGGACAGGATCGCTGCGGGCGAGAGCGTCGTCGCCATCAGGCGGCCTTGGCCTGGCCCAACGTCGGGCGGGTCGCGGCGGCCTTTTCGACCATCGCGATCACCTCGGCGCGGCGCTCGCCTTCCAGGACATAGCGCGGCGGCAGCACGCGCTCCGAACCGCGACCCATGACCTGCTCGGCCAGCTTGATCGACTGGACCAAGTCATGCTCGGCATCGAGGTGGAGCAGCGGCATGAACCAGCGATAGATTTCCATCGCCTTGGCATGATCGCCACGCTCGAACGCCGCGACCAGCTCGACCGACTCCTTCGGGAAGGCGTTGGTCAGGCCCGAGACCCAGCCCTGCGCGCCCAGATACAGCCCCTCGAGCGCGACGTCGTCCAGCCCAGCGAACAGGACGTAACGGTCGCCGAACGCGTTGCGGAAATCGGTGAAGCGACGCGTGTCGGGGGCCGATTCCTTGACCGCGACGATGTTCTTCACGTCGATCAGCGCTTCCAACACCGTCTGGTCGATGACCGTGCGATAGGCCGGCGGATTGTTGTAGAGCATGATCGGCAGGCCGGTCTGGTCCGCCACGCCCTTGAAATGGTTCACCAACTCATGCGCCTTGGGCACATAGACCATCGGCGGCAGCAGCATCAGGCCATCGGCACCGGCCTTTTCGGCGGCCTGCGCGTAGCGCACCGCGCGGCGGGTGTCATATTCCGAGCAACCGGTGATCACCGGCACCCGGCCCGCCACCGCTTCGACGATCGCGGTCAGCACGGTGACCTTCTCGTCATAGTCGAGCGAGTTGTTCTCACCCACGGTGCCCAGTGCGATGACGCCGGTCACGCCGTCATTGACCAGATCGTCCACCACCCGCTGCGTGTCGGCAAGATCGATCGACAGATCCTCCCGCACCTGGGTCGTCACCGCGGGAAATACGCCACGCCAGCCGATGCTCACAATCTGTCATCCTGATTAGTTTTAGATACTGTATACTTTTTAGCGATGATCCGGCCGGCGGTCAATCACGATCCTTCTTCATCGGGATACGGCCCCTTGCCGCCTTGCGCGATGAAGCGATCGGTCCGCGCCTCGATCACCGGCAGCGGGACATAGCCGAGCTGAAGCATCGCATCGTGCCAGGCGCGGATGTTGAATTTCGGACCCAGCGCCTTCTCCGCCTTGGCCCGTGCCCGCTGGAAGGCGAGCTGGCCCATAGAATAGGACAGCGCCTGGCCCGGCCATGCGATGTAGCGGTCGACCTCGGTCTCGATCTCGTGATCCGACAGCGCGGTATTGTCGTGGAGATAGGCCTGCGCCTGCGCGCGCGTCCAACCCAGCGCGTGAATACCGGTATCGACCACCAGCCGCGCGGCGCGCCAAGCCTGATAGGACAACATGCCGAACCGGTCATAGGGCGTCTTGTAGAAGCCCATATCCTCGCCCAGCGCCTCGCAATAGAGCGCCCAACCCTCGCCATACGCCGACAGGTAACTGTCGCGGCGGAAGGCCGGCAGGTCCTTGTTCTCGGCCGCCAAAGGCATCTGGAAGGCGTGACCCGGCGCGCTTTCGTGCAGGGTCAGCGCCGGGAGCGCATAGAGCGAGCGCGAGGGCAGGTCATAGGTGTTGACCAGATAGATGCCCGTGCCGCCACGCCCCGCCGTATAGAAGGGCGCAAGATCCTCCGGCACCGGCTTGATCGCGAAGCGACTGCGCGGCAGGCGGCCGAACCAGTCCGAGGCGATGCCGTCGAAGCTCTTGGCGAACCAGGCCGCCCGGTCGAGCAGCTCCTGCGGCGTCTTGGCATAGAATTGCGGATCGGTCCGCAGGAAGGTCAGGAAGGCGGCGAAGTCGCCCTTGAACTTCACCTCCTTCATCACGCCATCCATGCGCGCGCGGATGCGCTTCATCTCGGACAGGCCGATCGCATGGACCTGTTCGGGGGTCATGTCGGCGGTGACATATTCGCGGATCTTCGACCGGTAATAGGCCTTGCCGTCGGGCAGGTCATAGGCCGCCGTGCTGACCTGCGCGTGCGGGATATAATCGTTGCGCAGAAAGGCGAGCAGCTTGCGGTGCGCGGGCAGCACATCGTCGCGGATCGCCGCCTTCGCCTCGGCGCGCAGAGCGGCGGCGATGGCGGCCGGCATCGTCGCGGGCATGGTGCGGAACGGCGCGTAGAAAGGCTGATCGTCGCCGGCCCCGCCATCGACCACCTGCGCGACGCCGATATCGCGCCCCTTCAGCGTGATCGCGGGCGGCGTGAAGCCGCGCGCCAGCCCGGCGCGCATATTGGCGATCTGCTGGTCATAATAGCGCGGCATGGCGCGCATCATCGCCAGATAGTCGCGATACTGGCTTTCGCGGGTGAAGCTGCCCCGCGACCAGCTCGCCAGATTGCCCCAGAAGCTGGTGTCCGCGGTCAGCGGCTTTTCGTAATCGCGAAAACGCTGCGCGGCGAGCAGCGCGTCGATCTGCCCCTTATAGACCATGTAATCGATGCGGGCATCGGGCGAGAGCGTCGCAGGATCGATGCCGTCGAGCGCCTTGGCCGTCGCCTCCCACCGGGCGAGCCGGGCCGCCTGGGCCTGTGGCCCCTCATCGGGCAATTGCTTCGACCCGGCGCTGCCGCTGTCCTCATCGGCGGCATTCTGGTCGATCCGCCATTTATACTCCGCCTCGGACAGGGTGCGGAAGCGGGCGTCGGCATTGTTTGCAGGTCTGGCCGCTGACGCACGCTTCTGTGCGGGATGCGGGGCCGCACCAACCAGGGCGGGTGCCAGCAGCAACGATACGCCCGCGAGGAGCCGCGTCATGTGATTGGTCATTCTCAAACCCCTTGCTCAGCCCTGTAGGGCCATGACGTCGCGGTGCAGATCGGCAGGGATCACCACCCCGTCGGCCAGCGACTTGGCCCGCGCGGCATAGCGGCGTGAAGACGGCAGCCGCGCCCCCTGCCCCGTGATGGCGTCGAACATCGCCTCCGCCCGCGCCTGATGTTCGGGGAGAAGATCACCTAAGAAGCCCTTGGGATCAATCGCGATAATCAGCTCGCCTCCCAGTGGCGAGCCACCGCGACCGGCGTCCCGGTCGATCGACTCGCGACTGGTCATATCACCGATCAGCGGCCCGGCGAGCAGCTCGACCATCGCCGCCAGCGCCGATCCCTTGTGCCCGCCGAACGTCCGCATCGCCCCCGACAGGATCGCGGCGGGATCGGTGGTCGGCCGACCATCCGCATCGACCCCCCAATCATCGGGCACGGCCTTGCCGGCGCGGCGATGCAGCTCGATCTCGCCGCGAGCGACCATGCTGGTGGCGAAGTCGAAGACGAAGGGCGGCCCATCGGGGCGCGGCCAGCCGAACGCGATGGGGTTGGTGCCGAACACCGGCTCGGCCCCGCCCGACGGCGCGACCCAGGCATGGCTGGGCGTGAAGGCCAGCGCGACGAGGCCTTCGTCGGCCAGCTCCTCGACTTCGGGCCAGAGTGCGGCGAAGTGAACGACATTGTTCAGCGCCAGCGCGGCGATACCGTTGGCCCGTGCTTTTTCGATGAGGGCGGGCTTGCCCGTCTGAAAGGCGAGCTGCGCGAAGCCACCCCCACCCTCCACTCGCACCAGCGCGCGGGCAGGGTGCGACAGGACCGCCACCGCATCGGGCACCACCACGCCCTTGTTGATGCTAGCGACCGCGACGAGCAGCCGATAGATGCCGTGCGACGCGCAGCCGTCGCGCTCGCCCGCCACCATCGTCTCCGCAACCGCCTCGGCATGGGCGGGCGCCAGTCCCGCGCCGAGCAGCTTGGCGCGCGCCAGCGTCCGCAATTCGTCCAGCGTCATCGCCACACCGCTCATGCGGTCACGCCCTTCTTGGCGGTGAACAGCCGCATACCGAAGATCGGCCCGGCGCTGCTGCGGTCATGCGGCACGACGCGGATACGGACATTCTGCTTGCCGCGCGTCAGCGCCTCGGGCAGCGGATATTCGACGTCGAAGAACTGCCCCGGCTTATCGGAATCAAGACGTTGTGTAGCGATCTTCACATTGTCGACCAGGATGTCGAAGTCGCGCTTGCGCTCATCGCCCCAATAGATCGCTTGCAACACCAGCGGCCCCGGCTTCACCGCCATGGTGAATTCGAAATAGCCGCCCGACCGCGCATCACGCCCCTGACGTCCGCGATAGGAGACGGGGTAGGAGATGTCCGAGGTAAGCTTATGATCGCGCTCGGGTTGCATCTCGCCCAGATGCATGACGTCGACCGAGCGCGCGGCGATGTCGCGTGCATGCGCCTGCTGCGCCAGGAACGCGGTTTCTTCCGCTTTCCAGCCGCTTTCGGTGAAGCGCTTGAAATAGACGGCGCTGCGCCGGTCATATTGGCTGAAAAAGGGCACGAAGGTCAGGTCAGCGGGGCGGAACACGCCGCTGGCGACATAGCGCGCCGTCGCCGGATCGGTCGGGCGGAAGGCGGTCAGCGGATTGGCGCCGACCATCGCCGGATCGGGCGAGTCCCAATCCTTTTCCCTCGGGCCGAGATCGGCCGCCATCACCATCGCCCCGCGCACCACCGCCACGACGCTGTCGTCGCCCGGAGTCGGCTCGACCCGCAGGTCGAGCGGCAGGCGGATCGCCACCGTGTCGCCCGCCTTCCACCGGCGATCGATGACGGCATAGCCGCGTTCGAACACCGGGGTGACCGGTTTGCCATTGACCTCGACCGCCGCCTGGCCATGGGCCCAGCCGGGCACGCGCAGCGCCACCGGGAAACGTCCCGCCCGGTCCAGCCGGGTAAAGGCCAGCTTCGCCGCCCCCTCCATCGGATAGGCGGTGTCGAGCGTCAGGGTCGCACCGCGCTTTTCCCACCGCGCTTCGGCAGGAATGTAGAGATTGACGAGCAGCGTCTCGCCGCCCTGCCAGAAGATCGACTCGCCATGCTTGGCATGGCTCTCCATGCCTGAGCCGACGCAGCACCAGAAGGCATCGTCCTTCACGGTCGAGAAGTCGCGCGCCATGCCGGTCATCAGCGGCGTCATATAGGTGAAGCCGCCATGCGCGGGATGCTGCGCGGCCATGACGTGGTTCAGATGCGCGCGCTCATAATAGTCGAACAGCGCGCCGTCCGGCCGCCAGCCATAGAGATGGCGGGTCAGCTTGAGCATATTATAGGTGTTGCAATGCTCGCACGTCTGCTCGGTGATGTGGCGGGCGATGGTGTCGGGCGCGGAGAAATATTCGCGGTCGGCATTGCCGCCGATCACATAGCTGTGATGCCCGGTGACCGTCTCCCAGAAAAAGCCCGCGCCGGCGGCCGGCGCGGGCTTGGCGGTGATTTCATGGATACGCGCCAGACCGATCAGCTTGGGCACCTGCGTATTGGCATGGAGGTTGGCGAGTTGATCCTTGCCCGCGACGAGCGGGTCGAGGACCTTGTTGTCATAGATGCGCTCGGCCAGCGCGAGCCACTGGCGGTCGCCGGTCCGCTGATAGAGTTCGGCGAAGCTGTCGTTCAGCCCGCCATATTCGCAGCCCAGCACCTCCTGCAGCCGCGCATCATCGAGCGCGGCGAAGACCCGCGCGAAATAGCCGCCCAGCTTGACCGCCACGTCGAGCGCCTGCGGGTTGCCCCAGCCGCCATGGATGTCGAGCAAGCCGGCGAACAGCTTGTGGACGGTATAGAGCGGCGACCAGCTGCCGTTCAGATCGAAGCCCCCCGACTTGATCTTGCCGGCCATGATCTCTGGGAAGATTTCCTCGCCATCGACGATCGTACCGTCAGGCCGCTTGCGCCCCAGCGCGCCGACATAGCCGGTGCCGCGCTTGGCCTGCGCCTCGGCCAGTTCGGTGACGATATAGTCCGCGCGGCGACGCATCTCGGTATCGCCGGTCTGCTGCCAAGTCAGCACCAGCGCCGACATGTAATGGCCCAGCGTGTGCCCTGCGATCGTGTCGCTCTCCCACCCGCCATAGATCGCCGCCTTGGGCTTCAGCCCCGCATAGAGACGGAAATTATGGAGCAGCCGGTCGGGGTTCAGCCGGTAGAGATACCCTCGGTTCGTTTCCACCGCCGTCGCATAGATGGACGGTCGCAACCGGACCGCGGCGAGCGGCAGCGGCTCGGCCTTGTCGGGCAGGATCGTCCCCGCCGCCATCGCCCGTACGGGCACCGCCCCCACCATCGCCACCGTCGCTGCGCCGCGCATCCATTCGCGCCTGTTCGCCTGCCGCATCTTGATCTCCCCGAAATACTGTATACCGTATCGGCTCTGCGGGAGGGGGTCAATCGCCAGTGCGCGATGCACCAATATCCCATGAAATTAGGGAATTAGCCATGCGTCGCCTGCCGTTTCGCTATCTGTCACTCACGCTCGCGACGCTGGCCATCGCCGCAACCGACCCCGGTGGCGGCTCCTCCGCCGCCCAGAAAAAGACGGCGGCCAAAGCCTCGGCCATGAAGACGATCCGCGTCGGCGGCTTCCTGTTGCGGCTCGACCCGGCCAGTCAGACGGCGCGTGGACTGTCGCCGGTTTCGACCCCCGATTTCGACTTTCTGCCCATCGGCCGGGCCGCCGAACGGTCGGGCAACCGCTATAACCATCTGGGCGATATTCACCTGAAACTGCGCAGCGGCACAGGGGCGTGGCGGGACTTCTCGTCGTCGCGCCAGCGTGTCCCGGTTCGCGCTCTCCCCGCCTCGCCCGGCACGGTCGCGGCCGCCGACATCACGGCGTCGATGGGGGCCGGCCTGCCGCTCAGGATCGTTCGCGAATGGGTGAAGGACGGCAACGGCCCGGCGCTGCGATTTACCCTAACCAACACGTCGGCCCAGCCGGTCGAGATCGGTGCGCTGGGCATGCCGATGACGTTCGACAACATCATCACCGATCGCGATCTGGAGCAGGCGCATGCCAAGGCCAGCTTTGCCGATCCCTATATCGGTCGCGATGCGGGCTATGTGCAGGTCACGCGGCTGAACGGCGCCGGCCCCGCGCTTCTGGTCCTGCCCGAGCGCGCCACCCCGTTGGAGGCCTATGTCCCCATCCCGACGCTGCGCGAGACGGGCGGCAAGGCGGTAATCGTCGAGGCGAGTCCCCGCGCGCAGACCTCGGAAGGCTTTTACGACTGGACGGTGGCGAGCACCGCCTATGCCCAGAGCGACTGGGCCAAGGCCGGCAAGCCCTGGAACGATCCGACGAGCATCCGCCTGGCCCCCGGCGAGCGCCGCACCATCGGGCTGCGCTTCGTCACCGCGCCCAGCATCCGCGCGATCGAGCCGACGCTGATGGCCGAGAAGCGTCCCGTCGCGATCGGCGTGCCCGGCTATGTCGTGCCCACGGACATCGATGCGACGCTGTTCGTCCGCGCGCCCTCGGCGATCACGGGGATCGACAGCTATCCGGCGGGCGCGCTGACCGTCAAGACGCAGGAGGCAAAGCCCGGCTGGACCCGGCTGGCGGTGCGGGGGCATCAATGGGGCCGTGCGCGACTGACCCTGCGCTATGCCGACGGCTCGGCGCAGACGGTACAGTATTTCGTTACCAAGCCGCTCGAACAGACCATGGCCGATCTCGGTCGCTTCTCGACGACGAAACAATGGTTCGAGGGCAAGGGCGATCCCTTCGGCCGCAGCCCCGGCATCCTGACCTATGACCGCGAGGCGAACCGCATCGTCACCGCCGATCCGCGCGTCTGGATTTCGGGCATGAGCGACGAGGGCGGTGCGGGCAGCTGGGTTGCGGCGATCATGAAGCAGCTCGACAATCCGGACGCCGCCGAGATCGCGCGGATCGAGCAGATGGTCGACACGACCATTGTCGGCCGGCTCCAGGTCGCCGAGGGTCCGCAGGCGGGCGGCGTCAAGAAGAGCCTATTCTATTACGATCCCGCCGCCTTACCCAATCTCTATCAGCCCACCAAGGAGTGGCAGAGCTGGACCTCGTGGAAGAAGGATCAGGCCGACGATCTGGGCCGCGCCTATAATTACCCGCATGTCGCGGCGGGGCATTGGGTGCTCTATCGCACCGCGCGCAACCATCCCGACCTGACGCGCGTGCATGACTGGCGATGGTATCTCGACCATGCCTATGAGACGATCGTCGCGATGATGCGCGACGCGCCGCATTATGCGCAGTTCGGGCTGATGGAGGGCGATGTCTTCGTCGACATCCTGACCGATCTGAAGCGCGAAGGCTGGACCCAGCAGGCCGCGACCGTCGAGGGGTTGATGAAGGCGCGCGCCGATCACTGGAAGACGCTGCGCTATCCTTTTGGCAGCGAGATGGCGTGGGATTCGACCGGTCAGGCGGAAGTCTATGCCTGGATGCGCTATTTCGGATACGGCCCGCAGGCCGACGTCACCCGTGAGGTGATCCTGGGTTACGATCCATCGATCCCGCACTGGGGCTATAACGGCAATGCGCGGCGCTATTGGGACTTCCTCTATGGCGGCAAATATCCCCGGCTCGAGCGCCAGATCCATCACTACGGTTCGACGTTGAACGCCGTGCCGCTGTTCGACTCGTTCCGCCGCAATCCCGCCGACATGCACCTGCTACGTGTCGCCTATGGCGGGCTGATGGGCGGGATCACCAATATCGATCAGCAGGGCGCATCCTCGGCGGCCTTCCACAGCTGGCCCGACAAGATGGATTGGGACCCGTATAGCGGCGACTATGGCATGGGCTTTTTCGGCCATGCCTATGCGGCGGCGACCTATCTGGTGGACGATCCCACGCTCGGCTGGCTGGGCTATGGCGGCAATCTGCTGGAAACCGGGGAGACGATCCGCATCGCGCCCAAGGACGGCGCACGCAGCCGGCTGTTCATCGCCCCGGCCGGACTATGGCTGACGCTGGAGGCGGGCAAGTTCGCCGAGGCGCGCTACACGCCCCGAACCGGCGAAGTCCGGCTGGTCTTCGATCCGGCCCAGCCGCAGACGCCGAACGCGCGCCTGTTCGTCGACACCACGACGCCGAGCGGGCGGAGCTATCGCCCGGATGGCGGCACGCTCGAGCGGGGCGGTTACACCATTCCGCTGTCGCCCGGGGCCTCGGTCATCGCGCTGAAGCCCAGATAAGCGTGTAACTGGCGGACGAGCGGACCGTCGGCGGGGGGCATGGGCCAGAAGGCCATGTCCTCCGGCCGGCACCAGACCAGTCCGTCCGCCTCCAGCGCGCGCGGCGTTCCCGCCCAGTCGCGGACGACATAGAGCATCAGCAGCAAGTGGCGATCGGCCAGCGGTTCGCTCGCAAAACCGGCCGGCTCCAGAGCGGCCGGAGAGACGGCGATGTCCAGTTCCTCTAGCAGTTCCCGGACGAGCGCGGCCTCCGGCGTCTCGCCCTGCTCCAGCTTGCCGCCTGGAAACTCCCACAGGCCGGCCAGCGCCTTGCCCTCGGGCCGTTGCTGAAGCAGCACACGCCCCGCATCGTCGACCAGTGCAGCGGCGACCACGGGGAATAGCGGATGACCGGGATGTTGCGGGATAGTCATTTGTTAACCCTATTCCTTTAGCGTCGACCGCGATGAACATGCTTACGATCCTGTTCAAGCGCCTTCACGGCGTCGCGACCGACCGTCGCGGTGCCACGGTCGTCGAATATGGCCTGGTCATCGCGTGCATCATGCTGGGCATCTTCGCCGTGCTGTCGCAGATCGGCGTCAATCTGGCGGGCGTTCTGTCCTATCTCGGCGACCGGCTGGGCGCTGCACTCCGCTAGTTTATTTTGCACCGATCCGGCCCGAGTTAAATATTCGTCAACCAGTCCGCGCCTAGGGTGCGTGGGCTGATCCGGCGCTCCGGTTCAGTTGGGTGACTGCACGTTTTGATTCGGACGGAGACCGGAATGACTACCCTTCGCAAGATGATCAAGAACAGCAAGGGCGCAACGGCCATCGAATATGGCCTGATCGCTGCTCTGATCGCTGTTGCTGCCATCGGCGCCATGAAGACCCTCGGCACTTCGCTGAATGGTCTGTTCACTGGTATCAACACCAAGCTTGATGCAAACAAGCCGAGCTAATCGAGCTAATAGCGATAGAAACATTTCATCGCTAAGTGCTTGAATAACGAAAGGGCCGACGCCGCTATCTGCGATCGTCGGCCCTTTTGTATAAGACTATCAATAGGCGTTCGTTAGAACAGCTCTTAAAGCCGCCCCATTGCTAGGAATTTGGCAGCGCGGCCGCGCTTCAGTTCGTCACGGCCCAGGCCGTTCAACTCACCGAGCGCCTTCTGGATCGCATCGCCCAGATTGGCGATCGCGCCGCCCGGATCGCGGTGGGCGCCGCCGACTGGCTCGGTCACGATCGTGTCGATGACGCCGAAATGCTTCAGGTCCTGCGCGGTGACGCGCATCGCCTCGGCCGCGTCCGCCGCCTTGTCGGCGGTGCGCCACAGGATCGAGGCGCAGCCCTCGGGGCTGATCACCGAATAGACCGCATGCTCGAACATCAGGACGCGGTTGCCCGCCGCCAGTGCCACCGCGCCGCCCGAGCCGCCCTCGCCCACGATTGCCGAGACGACCGGTACGCCCGCCGCAAGGCAAGCCTCGGTCGAGCGGGCGATGGCTTCCGCCTGGCCACGCTCTTCGGCCTGGATGCCGGGGAACGCGCCCGAGGTATCGACCAACGTCACGATCGGCAGGCCGAAGCGATCGGCCAGCTCGACCAGACGAATCGCCTTGCGATAGCCCTCAGGCTTGCCCATGCCGAAATTGTGGCGCAGCCGGCTGGCGGTGTCCTCGCCCTTCTCATGGCCCAGCACCATGACGCGCTGGCCGCGAAACTGGGCGAAGCCGCCCATGATCGCCTGGTCGTCGCCAAAGGCGCGGTCGCCGGCGAGCGGAACGAACTCATCGAACAGCCCGGCGACATAATGCTTGAAGTGCGGGCGCTGCGGATGACGGGCGACCTGCGTCTTCTGCCACGGGGTCAGCTTGGCGAAAGTATCGCGCAGCAGCTTGTCCGATTTGGCCTGAAGTTTGGCGATCTCCGCGCCGATATCCACCGCGCTGTCGGCGGTCGTGTCGCGCAGTTCGTCGATCCGGCTCTGCAGCTCGGCGATCGGTTTCTCGAAATCGAGGAAGCTCGTTGACATAATAGCGTAGCGCCTAGGGGCGGTTGATCGGAAAATCAACGAGCGGGTGACGGGCATTGACCAGTTCGACCAGCCGTGACGCCTCGACATGGGTATAGATTTCGGTCGTCGCGATGTCGGCATGGCCCAGCATCGCCTGCACCGCGCGAAGGTCCGCCCCCCCGCCCAGCAGATGCGTGGCGAAGGCATGGCGCAGCACGTGCGGGCTGATCCGGTCGGGCGGGATGCCCGCCTCCGCCGCCAGCGCCTTGACCAGCTGATAAAGGCGGATGCGCGACAAATGCCGCTTGCCGCCGGGAAACAGCCAGGCCTTGTCGGCGGGCACATGCATCCGCCACGCCGCGACCGCCGCGCGCGCGCGGTCCGAAATCGGCACCATCCGCTCCGCCCCACCCTTGCCGCGCAGGATCAGGAAGGGCCGGTCGGGATGGATCGCATGGCGAGGCAACGCCACCAATTCGCTGGCGCGCAGACCCGATCCGTAGAGCAACTCGATCAGCGCGGCGAGGCGCAGGTCATGCGGGGCGGGATGCGCTACCTCGACCCGCTCGGCGATCGCGGCGAACAGGCGGTCGATGTCGGCATGGCTCAACACCTTGGGCAGCGAGCGACGCTGGCCGGGGCGCGGCAGGGCGCTGGCCGGGTCGTCGGCGCGCAACCCCTCTTCGTGCAGAAAGGCGTAGAAGCGCCGCAGGGCCGCCGCCTTGCGCGCGACGGTGGTGGTGGCAAGGCTCGACCAGCTTTCGGACAGGCGGCGCAGGGCCGTTTCGTCCACGTCGGCCAACCCGCCCATCGCCTCGCCCGCCAGCGTCAGGTCGGAGCGATAGGCGGCGATGGTATTAGCCGCCGCCCCCGCCTCCGCCGCCATCATTTCGAGGAAACGGTCGACGAGCGCCCGGTCGCCAGCGGTCATGCCCGCGCGATCGCCTCCGCCGCGATCATCCGCGCCTCGGCATCCAGCCCCACCGAGCGCAGCGCCTCGACCATCCGGTACAGCGCCTGGGGTGGCACCCCGCGCCAATTGCCGGTCTGCATGCCGACCGCGCAAAGCAGGACGACCATGCCGGTCCGGCCATCGGCCACCGCCTCGTCCATCGCCTCGGTCCACGCATTGCGCTGCCCGATCCGCACGTCGAGTGCCTCGGCCCCGCGCTCGGTATCCGCACGGCTCAGCCTGCCCAGCCCGGCCATGCCGGCAAAGAACAGCTGCTGCTTGAACTTGGCATCGCCCGATCCGGCATAGCTGGTGATCATATCATAGCCGACGCCGCTCAGATGATCGGGGTCGGCGAGCGCGATCATCGCCCAGCCATCGCCGCCCTCCTTGACGGCCCCGGCCCAGCGCGCGGCGCTGCGGTCCAGACCGGCGGACAGCATCGAGGCGACCAGTCGATCCGCCTCCGCGCGGTCCGCGACCACCGGCAGGCGTGCCGCCGCGCGGGCGGTGAGGATCAGCCGCCCATAGGGGGTACGTGCCGCGTCCCCCCAAAGCGAACGGATCGCCGCCAGCCGCGCATCCTCGTCATTGCCGCCATAAGCATTGGCCAGATCGTTGGCGACGGCGGACTGGGCACGGCTGCCCTGCTCGTTATCGGCAAGCCCGGCATAGAAATCGACCAGCGCGACGTTGGACAGGACGCCGAAGCTCGCCGCCTGATCGACCATCGCGGCGCGTTCGGTCGCGGCGACGGTGGGCGAGGTCGCCAACCAGCCGCGCACCTGCGGCCCGACATAGGAGATATAATCCTCGGGGATCGTCACCCCGGTCGCGGTGGACAACCCGAAACGCCATGTCGTCAGCCGATCGATGCCCGCCCATTCGACCGTCACCGCGCGGCGTCCATTGGCGCCCGAGCCCATCAGCTTTTCGGCGAGCTTCAGATCGAAATCGTCGGTGATCCGCTGGCGGCGCACCTGGCGCAACAGCGTGCTGCCCCGCGACGCATCGCCGACCAGCGCGGCGCACATCGCCTGCGCGACGCGGTATCCGCCCAGCCCCGTCACCGCCGCGCCGCGATCGGCCAGCGGGCACAGGCCGGCCGGGTCGCTCGAGGCGAGCAGCGCATTGATCGCCACCTGATAGAGTTTGGGCGTGTAATTGCCGGCATCGACCGACTGGACGACCGCGCGGGCGACCTGCGCCTCGCCCATGCGCAGGAGCAGCCAGGCGCGTTCGGCCGCGAAGTCGGCGCCGTTCACGCCGCGCGGCGTCTCCATCTGCGCGGCCAGCGTGCGGCGGAGCAGGATCGACATCCAGCGCGACGGCAGGGGTGCCGACAGTCGGCGCATCAGCACTTCCGCGACGCGGCCATCGGCGCCCGCAAAGACATCCGCGCCCAGCGCGCCCTCGCGCGGTCCCGCCGGCCCGACGACCGCCAGCGAGCGCCGGGCGGAGGCGGGGAGTTCATATTCGGCGAGCGTGGCCGGATCGATCGTCGGCGTCGGCGTCGGCGTGGCCGAGGGTGTCGCCACCGGTGTCGGCGTGGCCAGCGAGTCGATCAGCGCCCCGACCGCATCGGCGTGCGTCGGCCGCGGTGTCGGGGTGGTCGCGGGCGCCGGCGCCGCCGTGCCGCTCGGCCCCGGCCTGGGGGTAGCGCGCGGCTGCGTCGGGGCCGGCGACTGGCCGAACCCGGGGGGCAATAGTGATTCGGGACGGTCCTGCGCCGCGGCGAGTGCCGCCGCGCCCGCCATCAGAAGTGCGACGGCCCGGGGCAGATGGCGAAAAGCGCGACCGCGCTTATTGCAGGTTGCCAAGCGCAACCGCCTTTTCGACCTGGGTCGTCGGCCGCTCGCTGGCCCGGCCGGACAGGAAGAACAGCCCACCGACGATGATGACCAGCAGGATGATGAGCGAAACGACGGTACGGGACATGAAACGCAAAACCTTATAATGGACCCGTGAAAGCCCGGTCGGTGTTGCCGGGCGCGCGCCTGCTGTATAGCGCAGACGGCAATGTTGCAAAGCCACAACCCTGTTGATTCAAGCTGGACCGGTTCACCCATCGTGCTCGTCGGGCTGATGGGCGTGGGCAAGTCGACCGTGGGCCGTCGCCTGGCCAACCGGCTGCGCGTGCCCTTCGTCGATGCCGACCATGCGATCGAGGAAGCCGCCGGCATGAGCGTGAACGAAATCTTCGCGCAGTTCGGCGAACCCTATTTCCGTGACGGCGAGCGGCGCGTGATCGCCCGCCTCGTCGACGGCCGGCCCAAGGTGATCGCCACCGGCGGCGGCGCGTTCATCAATGACGAGACGCGCGCGCTGATCTTGGAACAGGCGACCGCGATCTGGCTCAACGCCTCGCCCGAGGTGCTGGCCGAACGCGTGCGCCGCCGCGACACGCGCCCACTGCTGCGCGGGAAGGACCCGCTGAAGGTGTTGCGCGAGCTGTCGGCGGTGCGCAACCCGATCTACGCGCTCGCGCCCATCCATGTCTCCAGCAAGCGGGGGCCGCACGAGGCCACCGTCAACGCCATATTGAAAGCCATCGGACGATGAAGACCGTCACCGTGTCGCTGGGCGACCGCAGCTATCCCATCCACATCGAGGCCGGACTGCTGCCGCGCGCCGCCGAATTCCTGGCGCCCGTCTCGCGCGGCCGACGCATGGCGATCGTCACCGACGAGAATGTCCGGCCCCACCTCGCCACGCTCCAGGCATCACTAACCGCCGCCGGGGTGGAGAGCGAAGCGATCGTCCTGCCGCCGGGCGAGAAGACCAAGAGTTGGGCGATGCTGGAGCATGTCTGCCACCGGCTGCTGGAACTGGGCATCGAGCGGTCGGATCATGTCATTGCGCTGGGCGGCGGGGTGATCGGCGATCTGGTCGGTTTCGCCTGCTCGATCGTCAAGCGTGGCTGTCGCTTCGTGCAGATTCCGACGACCTTGCTCGCGCAGGTCGATTCGTCGGTCGGCGGCAAGACCGCGATCAACACTGCCGCCGGCAAGAACCTGATCGGCGCCTTCCACCAGCCCGCGATGGTGCTGATCGACCCGGACGTGCTCGACACGCTGTCGGCGCGGCACGTGCGCGCGGGCTATGCCGAGGTCGTGAAGTACGGGCTGATCGACGACTTCGCTTTTTTCGAATGGTGCGAGGCGAACGCGCCTGCGCTGCTGGCAGGCGATGCCGATGCGCGAGTGCATGCGATCGCCCATTCGGTGGCCGCCAAGGCGCGGATCGTCGCGGCCGACGAGCATGAGACGAACGGCATCCGCGCGCTGCTCAACCTCGGCCACACCTTCGGTCATGCGCTGGAGGCCGAAGCCGGTTTCTCCGACCGGCAGCTCCATGGCGAGGGCGTGGCGGCGGGCTGCGCGCTCGCCTTCCGCTATTCGGTGCGCAAGGGCATTTGCGAGAGGCAGGACGCCGAGCGGGTGGCCGCGCATCTGCGGGCGGTCGGCCTGCCCGATGGGCTGGCCGCCGCCGGGATCGATGCGCCCTCCGCGACGTTGGTCGAGCATATGAAGCATGACAAGAAGATGGCGGCAGGCACCCTGCCCTTCCTGCTCGCCAAGGGCATCGGGCGGACCTATCTCGACAAGACGGTCGATTTGGCCGACGTCGCTGCCTTCCTGGACGCGGAAGCTCGCTGATGCCCAATGGCGTTCGCAAGCAGGATCTGCCGAGCAAGACATGCCCAGCCTGCGGACGCCCCTTCACCTGGCGCAAGAAATGGGCGCGGGACTGGGATCAGGTCGTCTATTGTTCGGATGCGTGTCGACGGAAGCGCTGAGATCGGCCCGTGGCCTTCGACTTCGCTCAGGCTGAACGGAGGTTGGTACTGAGTCCCGTTCACGCTGAGCGAAGTCGAAGCGCACGCCCCGCCCTATCCCCGCACCGATTTGCCCGCCGCCAGCGCCCGTTCCCGACCCTCGCGGTGCCCGATGATCTTGGCCGGATAATCCTTCGGCCGGCACCCCGCTTCGTCCGGATCGTGGATGGCGGCGTCGGACAGCCCCTTCAACTCGGGCACCCACTCCCGGATATAATCCCCCGCATCGAATTTCTCCGACTGGCTGAGCGGTGCCATGATCCGGCCGAACATATTGGCATCGATCCCCGTACCCGCGACCCACTGCCAGTTGACCGAGTTGTTGCCGTAATCCGCATCGATCAGACAGTCCCAGAACCAACGCTCGCCTTCGCGCCAGTCGATCAGCAGATGCTTGATCAGAAAGGAGGCGGTGATCATCCGCACCCGGTTGTGCATCCAGCCCGTCGCCCAGAGCTGTCGCATGCCGGCATCGACGATCGGATAGCCGGTCCGCCCGGTCTGCCACGCCTTCAGGTCCTTCTTCGCCTCGGCACCTTTACGCCAGGGCATCTTGTCGAACGCGTCGCGACCGTTGCGATCGGCATAGTCCGGGATCGCCATGACGACGCCGTCCGTGAAGTCGCGCCACGCCAGTTCCTTGCGAAACGTCTCGGTCTCCGCCGTCCGGTCGAGCGCGTGCCAGACGGCGCGCGCAGACACCTCGCCGAAATGGAGATGTGGCGACAGGCGCGAGCTTCCCTCCTCGGACGGCATGTTGCGCGCGGTGTCATAAGCCGCCGCTTTCTCAACGAAGTCCGCCATACGCTCGCGCGCCGCCGCCTCGCCGGGGACCCAGTCGGCATCGAAGCCGGTCGCCCAGTCGGGCTTGGTGGGCAACAAATCCCAATCGTTCAGCGTCTCGCTCTTGGGCCATTTGGTGGGGGCCGAGAGCGTCTTGGGCGGATCAAGGGGATGCTCGGGCGGCACATGACCCTGCAACCCCTTCCAGAAGGCCGAATAGATGCGGAACGGCTTGCCGCTGCCGGTTGTCACCAGTTCGGGCCGGGCCAGATGGTTGCCGTCGTGCAGGCACAGCCGATCACCCAGCGCCTCTTCCGCCTTGCGCCACCAGGGTTCGTAATGGCGGATGGCGTGAATCGTCTCCGCCCCCGTCTCTTCGATGAGCGCTTCCAGCACATCGACCGCGCTGCCCCGGCGAAGGACCAGCCGGCTCCCCAGCCCCTCCAGGTCCTTCGCCAGCGACGTCAGGCTGTGGTGCAGCCACCAACGCTGCGCGCCGCCCATCCGCCAGTCGCCGGGCGTATCGTCGTCGAGGATATAGACGGGAATGACCGGCCCCGCCTCCGCCGCCGCCAACAGAGCCGGTTGATCGTGAAGGCGGAGGTCCTGGCGAAACCAGACGATATGCGGCGATGTCATCCCCGCGCTACGCGCCGAGGGGCAAGCGGTTCCGCGCCGACAATTTTTGACCCAGGGTAAGAATGGCGGCCACATGCCGCTCGGCGATCGCCATGACGTCGTCGCCATAACCGCCGCCCACCGTGCTCGCGAGCGGCAGGTTCCGGGCCAGCGCCAGGTCGGCGATCAGCGTATCGCGCGCCACCAGCCCCGCCTCGCTGACCGCCAACCGGCCGAGCCGATCGCCGGCGAAGGGATCGACCCCGGCCTGGTACAGGATCAGATCGGGCGCATGCTCGTCGAGAAAGGGGATCAGGGTCGTCGCCAGCTGCTCCAGATAGCCATCGTCATCCACCCCGTCCGGCAACCCGACATCCAGCGTCGAGCGAGCCTTGCGCGCCGGGAAATTCTTCTCGGCATGGATCGAATAGGTGACGATGTCGGTCCGTCCGGCGGTCAAGGCGGCGGTGCCGTCGCCCTGATGCACGTCGCAATCGACGATCGCGATCCGGCCGACCGTCCCTTCCTCGACCAGTCGCACCGCCGCGACCGCCAGATCGTTGAAGATGCAATAGCCGGCCCCCGTATTGGCCAGCGCGTGATGGCTGCCCCCGGCCGTATTGGCGGCAAAACCATGCTCGATCGCCAGCATCGCTGCCGTCGATGTGCCGCCCGGCACGGCGCGGGCGCGATGCGCGACCTGTTCGGTGATCGGGAAGCCGATGCGCCGGGTCTTTTCCGGCGGCACCCGCGCCTCCAGCACTTCGGCGACATAATCGGGGTCATGTACCGCCTCCAGCCAGACGGGCGGAATCAGCGCGGGCTCGGTCCAGGCGATGACATCACCCTGCCCGCGCAACAGGTCGCGGATCGCGCCATTCTTGCCCCAGCGATAGGTCGAGCGTGCGGGGGCCTCGGTGACATAGGCGGGGTGATGGACGACATGGATCATGACGCCTAGGTAGGAAGCCATGACCCGCGATAGGAGGCCCCAGCGGCCGCTGCCCGACCTGCGCGCCGATGTCGCGCGGTTCCTGGGCTATTACAACAATCTGCCCGGCCCGCCGCATCACGAACTCGGCCCCGAGGCGGCACGACGGATGATGCGTCAGGCGCGCGATTTGACCGACCCGCCGGTGGGGCCGCTGGCGGTCGACCGGGCCTTCACCATCGCCGGTCCGCATGGGTCCATACCGGTCCGGCTGTTCGACGCCGCGCCTGCGCCCGCGCGCGCGCCGGGACCGGTGGTGCTGTTCTTTCACGGCGGCGGTTTCGTGATGGGCGACATCGACACCCATGCGCCGCTCGCCGCCGAGATCGCGCGACAGCTCGACCTCCCCGTCCTGTCGGTCGATTATCGGCTGGCCCCCGAACATCCCTGGCCCGCAGCCCCCGAGGATTGCGAGGCGGCCGCGCGCTGGCTGGCGGCCGACGACATGGCGACCGGCCTGATCGTCATGGGCGATAGCGCGGGCGGCACGCTGGCGACCGTCACCGCGATGCGGCTGCGCGACGATCCCGCCGCCGTGCCGGTGATCGCGCAAGGACTGCTCTATCCCGCCACCGATATGGGCCGTGCGCACCCGTCGCTGCGCGATTTCGCCGAGGGGCATTTTCTGACACGCGCGATGCTCGACTGGTTCGTCGCCTGTTATGCCGCCGACCTCACCGACATCCGCGCCGCGCCGATGCGGGGCGATCTGGCGGGTATGCCGCCCGCCGTCATCATGACCGCCGAATACGATCCGATCCGCGATCAGGGCCGCGCCTATGCCGCCGCGCTCGTCCGCGCCGGTGTCGCGGTCACGTTTCAGGAGGCCAGGGGGACAATCCACGGCTTTGCCACCCTGCGCAAGGCGATCCCCTCGGGCGTGCAAGATCTCGCTGCATTCCTGCTTGCTTTGCGCGCGATGATCGTCGAGGCGGATAGCGCCCGTGCGAATGGACAATAGTCATGACCGATCTCCCCTATCGCCCCTGTGCGGGCGTCATCCTGATGAACCGCGACGGCCGGGTCTTTGTCGGCCAGCGGATCGATTCGACGCTGGAGGCGTGGCAGCTGCCCCAGGGCGGCATCGATCCCGGTGAGGATGCCGAGACGGCGGCGCTGCGGGAGCTGTTCGAGGAAACGGGCGTCACCGCCGACAAGGTCGAGCTGATTGCGCGCGCACCGCGCGAGCTGACCTATGACCTGCCCGAGGACATGATCGGCAAGGTGTGGAAGGGCAAGTGGCGTGGCCAGCGGCAAAGCTGGTTCCTGTACCGCTTCCTGGGCGAGGACAGCGATGTGCGGATCGAGACCGAACATCCCGAATTCCGCGCCTGGCGCTGGAGCGAGCCGGCGACGCTGCCGGCGATGATCGTGCCCTTCAAAAAGGCGCTGTACGAGGAACTGCTGGTCGTCTTCGCCGACCATTTCGCCGCAGCGGGTGGCGATGCCGCCATTCCCGGCGGCGGGCAGAACGCATAAGGCATAGGGCCATGACGACGCGTCTGCTGCTGCTTCCCCTGGCCTTTGGCCTGCTGGCCAATGCGGACCCGAACGATCCCGATCCCGCGCTGATCCCGCCGCAGATCCGGGCGATGCTGGAGGCCGCGATCGCCAGCGGGAACGAGACCGACATCACGACGGTCGTCAAATATGCGCGCAACGCGGTGCCCGAGGCCGCCGATGCGATCGACGCGATGGCCGATGTCTGGCGCGACGAAAAGACCGCGAGCCGCAGCCGCACGCTGCGCGAGGCGAGCTTCTTCGACCTGTGGAATGGGCGGGTCGAGCTGGGCGGGTTCGCGACCACGGGCAACAGCCGCAATATCGGCCTGACCGGCGTCGTCGACCTGACCCGCGAGGGCCTGCGCTGGCGGCACAAGCTGCACCTGCAGGGCGATTATCAGGAGAGCTTCGACGTCACGAGCCGCGAGCATTATGTCGCGTCCTACGAACCCAATTTCAAACTGAGCGCGAACAACTACGTCTATGGCGCCGCGCAATATGAAAGCGACCGGTTCCTCGGCTATTTCAACCGTTTCTCCGCCTCGTCGGGTGCGGGCTATAGCGCGATCCGCAAGCCGCGCGTGACGCTCGACGTCGAGCTTGGTCCGGCCTTCCGGCACACCGAGTTCACCGACGGCCGGATCGAGAGCGCCCTGGCCGCGCGCGGCAATCTGAACTTCGCGTGGAAGCTGACGCCGGCCATTTCGTTCAACCAGAACGCCTCGGCCTATGTCCAGAAGTTCAACAGCACGGTCAGCGCCAATTCGGCCTTGAACGCCAAGCTGTGGGGGCCGCTGTCGGCGCAATTCTCCTACAATGTCCAATATGAAAGCGAGCCGCCCGCCGGCCGCCAGACGACGGACACGATCAGCCGCGCCTCGCTGGTCTACAGCTTCTAATTTGCCCGCCGGGGTTCACCTGAACCCCTCGCATGGCCTAGGCTGTCCGTCATGGAGAGAATGACGACGATCGAGCGGGACGCGGTGGCGTCCGCCGCCGCCTATCCGATGCTGCCGCTGGTCGAGGGGTGGGCCGCGATCAACAGCGGCACCCGCAACCTGACCGGCCTTGCGGTCATGGCCGACCGGCTGGCCGAGCAATTCGGGACGCTGCCCGGAACGCTGCGGCTGGTCGAGCCCGAGCGGGTCGAGCGCGTCGGCGCCGACGGCCGGCTGACGGAGATCGGCCATGGCCGTCACCTGCATCTGTCGGTCCGCCCCGAGGCGACGGTCCGGATGCTGTTCACCGGCCATATGGATACCGTCTATCCGGTCGATCATCCCTTTCAGGCGCTGACACGGATCGATGCCGAGCGGTTGGGCGGTCCCGGTGTCGCCGACATGAAGGGCGGCCTCGCCCTGCTGTTCGCCGCGCTTCAGGCGGTCGAGCAAAGTCCGCTGGCCGGGCGGCTGGGCTATGACGTCATGATCAACTCGGACGAGGAAACCGGCTCCGCCTCCTCCGCCGCGCTGATCGCCAGACTGGCGGCGGGCAAGGTCGCCGCCCTCACCTACGAACCCGCCCTGCCAGACGGCACGCTGGCGGGCGCGCGTGGCGGGACCGGCAATTTCACCATCGTCGTGCGCGGGCGCAGCGCGCATGCCGGCCGCAACCCGGAAGAGGGCCGCAACGCCATCGTCGCCGCCGCGCGGATCACGCTCGAACTCGCGCAGCTCGGCTCCGACGACATCACCGTCAATCCCGCGCGGATCGATGGCGGCGGCCCCAACAATGTCGTGCCCGACCTCGCCATGCTGCACGTCAATTTCCGTCCGCGCGCGCTCGCCGCGATCGAGCGCACCGGCCCGGCCATGAAGGCGATCGCCGAGCGGATCGCCGCCGAGCATGACGTCGGCGTCGAAGTCCATGGCAGCTTCAACCGCCCGCCCAAGCCGATCGACGACGGTGCTGGCCGGCTGTTCGAGACGGTGCGTGCTGCTGGCGCCGATCTGGGCCTGACCATCGGCTGGCGCGCGACGGGCGGCGTGTGCGACGGCAACAACATCGCCGCCGCCGGCGTCCCGGTGGTCGATACGATGGGCGTGCGCGGCGGGGCCATCCATTCTCCGGACGAATTTATGCTGGTCGACAGCCTGCCCGAACGGGCGGGGTTGTCGGCGCTGACCATCCTGCGCATCATTGGTGCCGCATGAGCAGCTTTTGCATCCGCCCCGCCGTCGATACCGACCTTCGCCACCTCTATGAAATGGCCAAGCTGACCGGCGGCGGCTTCACCAACCTGCCCCCCGACCGCCGCGCGCTGACCGCCAAGCTGGCGCGCAGCCACGCCGCCTTTGCCAGCAATGGCGACGGCAAGGTGAAGGACGAGCTGTTCGTCCTGATGCTGGAGGACCGCGCGACCGGTGACGTGCGCGGCACCTGCCAGATCTTCACCCATGTCGGCCAGAAGCATCCTTTTTACAGCTACCGCATCGGCACGCTGACCCAGCATAGCCGTGAACTCGACCGCACCTTCCGCGCCGAGATGCTGTCGCTGACCACCGATCTGGAGGGCGCGAGCGAGGTGGGCGGACTGTTCCTCCACCCCGGCGAGCGCGCCGGTGGCCTGGGCCTGCTGCTCGCCCGCAGCCGGTACCTCTTCATGCGCGCTAACCGTCCGCGCTTCGCCGACCGCGTGCTTGCCGAGCTGCGCGGGGTGATCGACGAAGCCGGCGGGTCGCCCTTCTGGGACGGTCTGGCGGGCCGCTTCTTCGGGATGAATTTCCAGCAGGCGGACGAGTTCAACGCGATCCACGGGCACCAGTTCATCGCCGACCTGATGCCCAAGCACCCCATCTACACCGCGATGCTGACCGAGACCGCGCGCGCCGCGATCGGCCTGCCTCATCCCTCCGGCCGCGCCGCGATGCGGATGCTGGAGAATGAGGGCTTCGCCTTCGAACATTATATCGACATTTTCGACGGCGGCCCGACCATGACCGCACGGACCGATCACGTACGGACCATCCGCGACGCGCGCGAAAGCACGGTCGTCGCGATCGACGCGTTGCCCGGCCGGGAAGCCCTGGTCGCCGCCGGCCGGTTGGCCGACTTCCGCTGTGCACTCGCCGACATCCGCGACGGGGATGGCGGGATCATCCTGTCGGAAGACACCGCGCGCACGCTCGACCTGACGGTCGGCGACACCGTGCTGCATATCGATCGGTGAGGACGATGCTGAGAGAGATCAACTTCGACGGGATCATCGGGCCCAGCCACAATTATGCAGGGCTGAGCCATGGCAATCTGGCCGCGACGCGCAACGCCGGCCATGTCTCGCACCCGCGCGCCGCCGCGCTTCAGGGGATCGCCAAGATGCGGGCGAACCTGGACCTGGGGCTGGTGCAGGGCATATTCCTGCCCCATCCGCGTCCCGATCACCCCTGGCTGCGCCGCCTGTCGACCGATTACGACGCCGCCTCGCCGGTGCTCAAGGCGCGTGCGCTGTCCGCCTCGGCGATGTGGGCGGCCAATGCCGCGACCGTCTCGCCCGCGCCCGACAGCGGCGACGGGCGGTGCCATCTGACCGTCGCCAACCTGGTCACCATGCCGCATCGCAGCCATGAATGGCCCGCGACGCTGGCGCAGCTCCGCCTCGCCTTCGCCGACCCGGCCTTTGCGGTCCACGCCCCCGTGCCCGCCCCGTTCGGCGATGAGGGCGCCGCCAATCATATGCGGCTGTGCGCCGCGCATGACCGGCCGGGTGTCGAAGTCTTCGTCTATGGCGAGGGCGGTGGCCCCTTCCCCGCACGCCAGCACCGCGAAGCCTGCGAAGCGGTCGCCCGCGCGCATCGCCTGTCCCCCGACCGCACCGTCTTCGCCCGCCAGTCCGAAGCGGCGATCGCGGCGGGCGCGTTCCACAATGACGTGGTCGCCGTCGCGAATGAGCGCGTGCTGTTCGCCCACGAACAGGCCTTTGCCGAACCCGACCGGCTATACGCCGAACTCCGCCGCCTGATGCCCGAGGTGGCGATCGTCGAGGTTCCCGCCGCCGAGGTCAGCCTGGCCGACGCCATATCCTCCTATCTGTTCAACGCGCAGCTCGTCACCCCGCCGAGCGGCGAGACCACGCTGATCCTGCCGCAGGAGGCACGCGACACGCCCAGCGTCTGGCGCTGGTTGCAGGCGCATGTCGCCGGCAACGGGCCGATCCGGCAGCTCGAGGTCGTCAATGTCCGCGAATCGATGGCCAATGGCGGCGGCCCGGCGTGCCTTCGCCTGCGCGTCGTTGCCGATCCGGCCACGGTCGATCCCCGCTTCCTGGTCGACCATGCCCGGCTGGACCGGATCGCGGCGATCGTCGAGCGGCATTGGCCCGAGGCGATCGACCCCGCGATGATTACGAATCCGGACCTGATCGTCGGGATCGAAGCCGCCAGGCTGGCGTTGCTGGAAGCGCTCGACTGTCTCATATTGGCCTAGCTTCAGGCTTGGCAGGGCGGGCATGGGGGTTCAAAATATGCCCATGTGGTCCCGCCTGGTCGCCCTGTTCACGATCAAGACGAAGTTCGAGGCCTTTCTCGTGATCTACGGGCTGGGTGTCGGCGCGGTGGAGCGCGGCCAGCATTATCTGGTCCAATATCCAGGCTGGCCGGGCAAGATCCTGTTCGCGGCCTGCCCGATCGCGGTGTTCATGGCGGGGGCCAAGATCCTCGACGCACTGGAGCGGGACTATCGCGATTGACAGGATAAGTTGGTCGCGCGGTTCGCTGGCGACATTATCTGACAATCCGATGACTGGACTGACCCACCTGCAACGCCTCGAAGCCGAGAGCATCCATATCCTGCGCGAAGTCGTCGCCGAGACCGAGCGTCCGGTGATGCTCTATTCGGTCGGCAAAGATTCGGCCGTGATGCTGCACCTGGCGAAGAAGGCGTTCTTCCCGGCGCGCCCGCCCTTTCCGCTGCTGCATGTCGACACGACCTGGAAATTCCAGGCCATGTACGAGCTGCGTGACCGCGCGGCCGAGGCGGCGGGGATGGAGCTGATCGTCCACCGCAATCCGGAGGCCGAGGCGCTGGGCATCAACCCCTTCGACCATGGCAGCCGCCATACGGATATGTGGAAGACCGAAGGTTTGAAACAGGCGCTGACTGCGGGTGGCTATGACGCGGCGTTCGGCGGTGCGCGGCGCGACGAGGAGAAGAGCCGCGCCAAAGAGCGTGTCTTCTCCTTCCGCTCCGCCGCGCATGGCTGGGACCCCAAGGCGCAGCGGCCCGAGCTGTGGAACCTCTACAATAGCCGCATCCACAAGGGGGAGAGCATCCGCGTCTTCCCCATATCCAATTGGACCGAACTGGATATCTGGCAGTATATCCTGCAGGAGGGCATCGAGATCGTGCCGCTCTATTTCGCCGCCCCCCGCCCGACGGTGGAGCGTGATGGCATGCTGCTGATGGTCGATGACGACCGTTTCCGCCTGCAACCCGGCGAAGTGCCGGTCGACCGCTCGATCCGGTTCCGCACGCTGGGCTGCTATCCGCTGACGGGTGCTGTCGAGAGCGAGGCGGCGACCTTGTCCGAAGTCATCCAGGAAATGCTGCTGACCACCACGTCGGAGCGGCAGGGGCGCGCGATCGATCATGATCAGGCCGCCAGCATGGAGAAGAAGAAGCGCGAGGGGTATTTCTGATGACCGCCTATCAACCCGATGCGCTGATCGCCGCCGACATCGACGCCTATCTCGCCACCCACGCCGCCAAGTCGATGCTGCGCCTCATCACCTGCGGCTCGGTCGATGACGGCAAGTCGACGCTGATCGGGCGGCTGCTCTACGATTCGAAGACGATCTTCGAGGATCAGCTCAGCCAGCTGGAGGCGGACAGCCGCCGCGTCGGCACGCAAGGGCAGAATATCGACTTCGCGCTGCTGGTCGACGGCTTGGCGGCCGAGCGCGAGCAGGGCATCACCATCGATGTCGCTTACCGGTTCTTCGCAACGGAGAAGCGCAAGTTCATCGTCGCCGACACCCCCGGCCATGAGCAATATACCCGCAACATGGTGACGGGCGCCTCGACCGCCGACTTGGCCGTGATCCTGATCGACGCGCGCAAGGGCGTGCTGACCCAGACGCGGCGGCACAGCTATCTGGCGCATCTGGTCGGGATCAAGGAGATCGTGCTGGCGGTCAACAAGATGGATCTGGTCGGCCATGACCAATCGGTCTTCGACGCCATCGTCGCCGACTATGCCGCCTTCGCGCGTGGCATCGGGATCGAGCGCTTCACCGCCATTCCGCTGTCGGGGCTGACCGGCGCGAACGTCACCACGGCCTCGCCCGACATGCCCTGGTATGACGGCCCCGCTTTGCTCCCGCATCTGGAGACGGTGGCGATCGACGGCGACCGCGCCGTGGCGGCCTCGTTCCGGATGCCGGTGCAATGGGTCAACCGGCCCGACCTCGACTTCCGGGGATTTGCGGGCCTGATCGCCAGCGGCCGGGTGTCGGTCGGCGACCGGGTGCGGATCGCGCCATCGGGCAAGACGACCAGCATCGCGCGGATCGTCACCTATGACGGCGACCGGCAGGATGCGATCGCAGGCGAAGCGGTGACGCTGGTGCTGGCCGAGGAAGTCGATTGCTCGCGCGGCGACGTGATCGCGGCGGCCGAGAACCCGCCGGAGATTGCGGACCAGTTCGTCGCCAAGATCGTCTGGATGGCCGATACGCCGCTGGTGCCGGGGCGCAGCTATTCGCTCAAGCTCGGCACGCAACTGGTCGGCGCGACCGTCCAGCCGCCGCGCCATGTCGTCGACGTCAACAGCCAGGAGGAGCGCCCAGCCGACACGCTCGCGCTCAACGACATCGGGCTGGCCGAGGTCTATGCCGACCGCCCGATCGTGTTCGAACCCTATGCGAAGGGCAGCGCGCTCGGCGGCTTCATCCTGATCGACCGCGCGACCAATGCGACCGTGGCGGCGGGCATGATCGATCATGCACTGCGCCGCGCCCAGAACGTCCACTGGCAGTCCGCCGTCGTGACGCGCGAGGCGCATGCCCGGCAAAAGGGGCAGGCACCCAAGGTCCTCTGGTTCACCGGCCTGTCGGGATCGGGCAAGTCGACCATCGCCAACATGGTCGAGCAGAAGCTGCACGCCATGGGCCGCCACAGCTTCCTCTTGGACGGCGACAATATCCGCCATGGCCTGAACCGCGACCTCGACTTCTCCGAGGCGGGCCGGGTCGAGAATATCCGCCGGGTGGGCGAGGTCGCCAAACTGATGGCGGATGCCGGCCTCATCGTGCTGACCGCGTTCATCTCGCCCTTCAGGGCCGAACGCGACATGGTCCGCGCCCTGCTGCCCGAGGGCGAGTTCGTCGAGATCTTCATCGACACGCCGCTGGCCGTCGCCGAGGATCGGGATGTGAAGGGTCTCTATGCCAAGGCGCGCGCTGGCGAGATTGCCGAGTTCACCGGCATCTCCAGCCCCTATGAAGCGCCCGAGCGCCCCGAAATCCGCATCGACACGACGAAGGAAACGGCGGAACAGGCCGCGTCCCGGATCGTCGAGCATGTATTGGGCATCTGGAGTTACGATCTGTGACCGACGCCGAACTCGCCCGCGCGGTCGCGGTGGAAGCCGGCGCCCTGCTCAAAGCCATTCGCACGTCGAGCGGCCTGGACGGCGCGGCGCTGGGGGCGCTCGGCGACCGGGATGCGAACACGCTGATCCTCGATCGCCTGCGCGCCGAACGGCCCGATGACTTCATCCTGTCGGAGGAGTCGATCGACGACCGTACGCGTTGTGCCGCCCGGCGCGTCTGGATCGTCGATCCGCTCGACGGCACCCGCGAATATGCCAGCGGGTCGAGCGAATGGGCCGTGCATATCGGCCTCGCCATCGATGGCCGCCCGGCGCTGGGCGCGGTGGCGGTGCCCGACCGCGATCAGGTGTTCGCCACCGACGACCTGCCCCCACGGCATCCGCCCTGCCCCGCCGGCTTGCGCGTCGTGGTCAGCCGCAGTCGCGCGCCCGACATCGCCCGCTGCGTCGGCGATCGGCTGGGCGCGACGATGATCCCGATGGGGTCGGCGGGCGCCAAGGCGATGGCGGTCGTCGAGGGGCGCGCCGATGTCTATCTGCATGACGGCGGCCAATATGAATGGGACAATTGCGCCCCCGCCGCCGTTGCGCTCGCCGCCGGCTTCCACGCCTCGCGGATCGACGGCAGCCCGCTGGTCTATAATTGCGAGAACCCCTTGCTCCCGGACCTGTTGATCTGTCGGCAGGAAGTCGCCGCGACCGTTCTCGACGCCATCGCGCGGGGCTGATCGACTTCGCTTGGCAAAAGGTGACCTTGTAACGTCACATGGGCTGGTCCATGGGCAAGGGATGCGGCCCCTGCCTGTCTCCTGTCTCTGCCCCTGGCCGGGGATCGTTGCGCGATGACGTTGATCCCCCTCGCCTTTGGCCTGGCGGCAATGGCGGCGACGCTGGCGGGCGGGCTGCTGGCGCTGCGGTTGCAGCACCGCATCGGCCTGATCCTGGGCATAACTGCCGGGATCGTGATCGGCGTGGCACTGTTCGATCTGGTGCCCGAAGCGATGGGGCTGGCCGGCGATCGCTGGTCGGTGCGCAGCCTGATGATCTTCGTCGCGGCCGGTCTGGGCGGCTATATGCTGCTCGACCGGGTGCTGGCGAGCATTCCGCGTGCCGAGGAGTCTTGGCGCGGCCATCTGGGCCCGGCGATGCTGTGTCTGCACAGTCTGATGGACGGGCTGGGCATTGGGCTGGCGTTTCAGATCGATACGGGTGCCGGGTGGATGATCGCGCTGGCGGTGCTGACCCATGACGTGGCGGACGGCGTCAATACCGTCAGCCTCAGCCTGGCGGCGCGGTCGGAGGCGGCAGCGCGGCGCTGGTTGGTGGTGAACGGCGTCGCCCCGATGCTGGGCGTGCTGCTCGGGCTCGCCATCGCCATTCCGGCCACGATGCTCGCCCCGTTGATGGGCGTGTTCGCCGGCATCTTCCTCTACATCGGCGCCTGCGAATTGCTGCCGCGCAGCCGGGCGCTCGATCCCCGGATACGCACCGGCGTGGCGAGCCTGTTGGGCATCCTGTTGATGCTGGGCGTCACCCACTTCGCGCATTGATGGCACCGCCGCCGGGGAAGGGTGATCCGGCGGCGGTGCCGTGGCTTGAAGGGCATGCGGCGGTCCCGGGGACGTGGCCGGCAAGCCCTTGCGCCATCTCATGAACGCACGGGATCAGCGATCGGCCGAACCCGGCTCCGCAATTTTTCGATGCGCCTCGGCCAGCACCGATTGCGGCACGACGCCGGAACCAGCGACCTGCGCCTTGTTTTTCAGGCCGGGGGTGATGTGCCCCTCACCCGCCTGCATCGCATTCCAGCCCTTGCGCGCGACCCAGGCGGGATCGTCCTTCTTGCTCTGGCCGACATTGGTGTCGAGCATGCCGGCACGCGCGAAGAACTCGGTCTCGGTCGGGCCGGGCATCAGCGTGGTCAGGGTGACGCCCTTCTGCTCCTTCAACTCGTTGCGCAGCGCCTCGGTGAAATTGTCGATGAACGCCTTGGTCGCATTATAGATGGCGTTGAAAGGCCCCGGAATGAACCCGACGATCGAGCCGGTGACCAGCACCTTGCCCTCGCCATGTCGCACCATCGCCGACAGCACACGCTGCAACAGATAGACGGTGCCGGTGACATTGGTGTCGACCGAGCGCCGCCAGACCTCGACCGACTGATCCAAGAACGGCCCGCCCATGCTGTTGCCGGCATTGGCGCACAGCACATCGATGCGGCGACCATCCGCCGCCGCCAGCAGCGTATCGACGCCCTCCAGCGTCGCCAGATCGGCCTGCACCGCCTGCACCTGCGCGCCGTCCGCCGCCAGCTTGCTCGCGGCGGTATGGATGGCGGGCTCGTCCGCGACGATCAGCAGGTCATAGCCTTCCGCCGCCGCACACGCCGCGAGGTGATAACCGATACCGGTCGAGGCACCGGTCACGATCGCGAATTTGTTGGTCATGGCCATGTCCTTCACTGACCGGGCTTCAGCACGATCTTGGTCACTTCATTCTGCTTGTCATGAAACATGCGATACCCCTCGGGCGCCTGTTCCAGCGGCAGGCGGTGCGAGATCAGGAAGGTCGTATCGATCTTCCCCTCCATGATCGCATCGAGCAGGCCGGGCAGATAATGCTGGACATGGGTCTGTCCTGTCTTGAGCGTCAGCCCCTTCTGCATCACCGCGCCCAGCGGGAATTTGTCGACGAAGCCGCCATAGACGGCGGGCATCGACACGCGGCCCCCCTTGCGGACCGCGATGATCGCCTGGCGGATGGCATGGATGCGATCGGTGCCCAGGAAGGTCGACGCCTTGATCTGGTCGATGGCGTTGTCGACGAACAGCCCGTGCGCCTCCAGTCCGACCGAGTCGATCACCGCATCGGGGCCGATCCCGCCGGTCATCTGCATCAGCGCGTCATAGGTATCGGTCTGTTCGTAATTGATCGTCTCGGCGCCGAACTTGCGCGCCAGTTCCAGCCGGTGCGGGAAATGATCGATCGCGATCACCCGCTCGGCGCCCATCAGGAAAGCCGACTGGACCGCGAACAGCCCGACCGGGCCACAGCCCCAGACGGCGACGATGTCACCAGGCTCGATCTGCGCATTCTCCGCCGCCATCCAGCCGGTGGGCAGGATGTCGGAGAGGAACAGGACCTTTTCATCCTCCACCCCGTCCGGGATGACGATCGGGCCGGTATCGCTGAACGGCACGCGGACATATTCCGCCTGCCCGCCTGCATAACCGCCCGTCATATGGCTATAGCCGAACAGCGCCGACATCGGATGCCCGTAGAGTGCGCGCGCGATGTCCTGATTGTCGGCCGGGTTGCCGTTCTCGCATCCCGAATATTGGTGCTTGCCGCAATGATAGCAGGAACCGCAGGCGATGGTGAAGGGCACCACGACCTTCTGCCCCTTCTTCAGGGTCGAGGACGATCCCGTCTCGACCACCTCGCCCATGAATTCATGGCCAAGAATGTCGCCCGACTGCATGGTCGGGATATAGCCGTCGTAAAGATGCAGGTCCGAGCCGCAGATGGCGGTCGCGGTCACCTTAATGATGGCGTCGCGGGGATTGACGATCTCGGGGTCATCGACATTGTCGATGCGGACGTCATGCTTGCCATGCCAGGTCAGTGCCTTCATGCGCCCTGCTCCTCACGCTGTTTCCGGGTCATGGCGTTGGTCGCCACTTCGCCGGTTTCCATCAGTTGCTTGAACCGGGCGAGATCGCGCCGGGCCTGTATCGCGGGTTCGCGCTGGAACAGCTTGGCGACCAGCTTGCCGATTACGCCCGCTGGCGGATCATAGAGGATGGTCGCGGTCACCACCGTGCCGCGCGCGCCCGCATCGTCGAAGGTGACGCGTCCCGAGTTCGCGACATCCGCCCCCTCGGCCGAGGCCCATGCGATCAGCCGCCCCTCCTCTTCCTCGGTCACCACCGCATCCCATTCGACCGTCGCGCCGCCCGGCGCCTTGACGACCCAGTGCGAGCGGGTGGTGTCGATCACCTCGATCCGCTCGACATTCTCCATGATGCCGGCGAGGTTGGAAAAGTCGCGCCACCAGGCATACAGTTCGGCCGCCGGGCGGCGGATCGTGGTGGCGCATGCGGTCAGGCTATGACCGCGATCCTCGATCGTCTCGTGGGTCGCGATCCGGACGGCAGCCCCCTGATCCTTGGCCGTCGTGACCGGCGCATCGTCAAAGGGTCGATCGGCGATGTCTGACATCGGGCTCTCCTTGCTCTAGAAGGACAGCGTCGGGCCGCGCACGATGTTCCGGCACTTCATATTGTTTTTCAGTATCTTGATACGCATCAATGATACCGATCATCACCTGTTGCCTGATGGCGGCGAAGCGATGATCAGGGGGCCAAGACCCGGACGGGCGACCGCCCCACCTTGCGCGCCAACTGCTGGGGATCGGGGATCGTCATCGACCGGGTCGACCAGATCAGGTCGCCTGCGCGCCGTGCCGCCTGCAGCATCCGGTTGACGTGCACCGCCGTCAATCCGAGCGCGTCCGCCAGCGTCTCCTGCGTGATGGGCAGTTCATAGCTGCGGCCCTGGGTCAGGTCGCTCAGGCTGAGCCGCTCATGCAGCTCCAGCATCAGGTCGCCGATCCGCTCCATCGCGTTCATCCGACCCAGCCTGGCGATCTGGGACAGGAGATGCGCTTCGTCGAGCGCCTGGCTGAGCGCATAGGCCTCGTCCAGCGTCGCATGGCTGCCCGGTGCCGGGGGCACGCAGACCGTCACCTCGGTCAGCGTGACGATCGTCGTCGGCGATACCGGGCGGCTATGATGATACAGCCCGATCAGGTCGCCGGGCAGCAGGAAGTTCAGGAACTGACGCCGCCCGTCGGGCAGGATGCGGACCCGCGCCGCCCAACCCGACAGGATCAGCTGCGGATGAGGGACATCGCGCCCTTCAATCAGCAGGTCGCGGCGGGGGCGAAGGACCTGCGGACGGGCGATCGCATCGCTCAAGGCCGAATGGGCGGCCGCATCCAGCCGCGCCAGTTTCGACAGCCGGTTCAGCGCGGGCGAAAAGCGGGCGGCGGGGCGTATCTGCGTGGGGTTCATGCCCGGTCCTCCACGTCGCCGACCTGACCACCGGTCGAGGAAGAAGTCGGTGGCAACGACACGGCATCGCGAGGATCGGGGTGACTTTGCTGCGGCTCGATGGTCTTCACGGACAATCCTCCTTCCGCCATCGACACCCGAGCGACCGCCCGGATCGGATGACGCAAAGGCTGCGTCATCACCTGCCGTGACAATGGAAACTTGGCATATGATCGGACACGGCTAAGCACCCACCTGCAAAGAGAGCCAGCTTTTGCTCGTCACGCCATGACGGCCGAGTAACGTTGTCCTTCCAAAACAATATAGGAAGCATCTCTTCGCGATCTCCATAATACACATCAATATCGCGGATTTTTCGCTATTTAGCCGAATAAACGGGATGAACGGAACGATTCTATCGGTGACGTGAACCCGCTCACCTCATTATGGCCGGAAATGCGAATATCGCCGACAGCCGGGTCGACGCAACGAACCGCCCGGTGCATTCCATTTCGCGGTCATGGCCCTATGGTGCCGCGATCCATTCCCAGAAGGTTTTACGATGCGTTTCGCGACCCTGACCCGCCAGCCCGACGACCCCTTGCTGAAGATCATCGGCCAGCACGCCGCCGACCCCCGCCCCGACAAGATCGATCTGGGCGTCGGCGTATTCCGCGACGAAGAGGGGCGGACGCCGGTGATGACGGCGGTCAAGGCGGCCGAGGCCCGATTGCTGGAGACGCAGGCCAGCAAATCCTATCTGGGGCCGGAGGGTGATACGGGCTTCGTCCAGGCGCTGGGCCGGATCGTGATCGGCGATGCGGTGCCGAGCGACCGCTATGTCGGATTGCAGACGCCCGGCGGCACCGGCGCGCTGCGCCTGACCGCCGAGCTGCTGGCGCGCGCGGGCGTCGCGCGCATCTGGATCGGCAGCCCGAGCTGGGCCAATCATGCGCCCATCTATCGCCAAGCGGGTGTCGAGCCGGCGATGATCCCCTGCTATGATCTGACCAGCCAGACGTTCGATCTGGAGGGCTTTCTCGCCGGGCTGAACGGCGCGGCCGAGGGGGACGCGGTGCTGCTTCACGGCTGCTGCCACAATCCGATCGGCATCGATCCCGACGCCGCCGGCTGGGCCGCGATCGCCGAGCGGGTCGTCGCGCAGAAGCTGATCCCGGTGGTCGATCTGGCCTATCAGGGGCTGGGTGACGGTTTCGATAGCGACGCAGCCGGCGCGCGCGCGATCCTGGCCGCCGTGCCGGAGGCGCTGCTCGCCTATTCCTGCGACAAGAATTTCGGGCTGTATCGTGAGCGGACCGGTGCGCTGTTCGCCATCACCCCCGATGCCGATGCCGGCGCGGTCGTCCTGAGCAATCTCCTCGCGCTGGCCCGCGCCAACTGGTCGATGCCGCCCGATCATGGCGCGGCGATCGTGCGGATCATCCTGGAGGACGAGACGCTTACCGCCGAATGGCGGGACGAACTGGAGACGATGCGACAGCGGCTGGAAAGCCTGCGCGCGATGCTGGCAGAGGGCGGTCGGATCGGCACCGTCGATCTGGGCGCGGTCGCGCACGGCAAGGGTATGTTCGCCACGCTGCCGCTGTCGCCCGCCCAAGTCGAATGGCTGCGCGATCGGCATGCCATCTATATGGCGGGGTCGGGCCGGATCAACATCGCCGGGTTCAATGTCGCGGCGGTGGGCCGCTTTCACGATGCGCTGCGGGACATGGCGGCGAACGAGGTGGCGTAATCTCGCCCGTCCCGCCGTTCGTCATGGGCGGCGGGATTCCCTTGGCCTTCGACTTCGCTCAGGCTGAACGGAGGTTGGGACTCGGACATATTCCACGACACCCGTTCAGCCTGAGCGAAGTCGAAGGCCACGCGGAACGCTAAGAAAAAAGTGGCACGCCCGATCACCGGACGCGCCCCTTTTTCATACCTGACGGGCCGGATCACCCGGCCCGACCGGTCACTTGTTGACGATGCGGTTGACGATGTTTTCGATCCGCTCCTGACGGCCCGAGCGGGGCTTCGGGTCGATCGCCTTCTGTTCGGCGAGGTCGGCGATCCCGGCGAGGTCGAGGCCACCGACCTGCTTCCCGAAATCACCGTCCCAACCGGCGTAACGCTCGGACTTGATCGCATCCAGACGACCGTCCTCGATCAGCGCGGCGGCGTTCAGCAGCCCCTTGGCCACCACGTCGATCCCGCCGACATGGCCATGGAACAGGTCGACCGCATCCATCGACTGGCGACGCACCTTGGCGTCGAAGTTGAAGCCGCCGGTGGTGAAGCCGCCCGCGCGGATGATCTCCAGCACCGCCAGCGTCAGTTCCTCGACCGAGTTCGGGAATTGATCCGTATCCCAGCCATTCTGGTGATCGCCGCGATTGGCGTCGATCGACCCGAAGATGCCCAGCGCGCCGGCGGTCGCGATCTCATGCTCGAAGGTGTGGCCCGCGAGCGTGGCGTGGTTCGCCTCGATATTGACCTTCACTTCGTTCTCGAGGCCGTACGCCTTGAGGAAGCCGTACACGGTGGCCGTGTCGAAGTCATACTGGTGCTTGGTCGGCTCGTGCGGCTTCGGCTCGATCAGGATGGTGCCGTTGAAGCCGATCTTGTGCTTGTGCTCGACGACCAGGCTCAGGAAGCGGCCCAGATTGTCCAGTTCGCGCTTCATGTTGGTGTTATGGAGAGTCTCGTAACCCTCGCGACCGCCCCACAGCACATAGTTGGCGCCGCCCAGACGGTGCGTCGCTTCCAGCGCGTCGCGGACCTGCATCGCGCCGAAGGCATAGACTTCGGGGTCCGGGTTGGTTGCGCCACCGGCGGCGAAGCGCGGGTGGCTGAACAGGTTGGCGGTGCCCCAGAGCAGCTTGCGACCCGACGAGGCCTGGAGCTTTTCGAGGTGATCGACCGCCTCGGCGAAATAGCGGCGATGCTCGGCGACGCCCTGCGCATCGGCCATCACGTCGACATCGTGGAAGCAGTAATAAGGCACGTCGAGCTTCGAGAAGAAGTCGAACGCCACTTCCCGCTTCTGCGCGGCCGCCGCGCTGTCATTGGCGCCGGCATGCCAGGGGCGGTTGAAGGTGCCGCCACCGAACACGTCCGAACCCGGCCAGCAGAAGGTATGCCAGAAGCACGCGGCGAAGCGGAGATGCTCCTCCATCGTCTTGCCCAGCACGACGCGGTTCTTGTCATAGAAGCGATAGGCGAGTTCGTTCTCGCTGTCCGGACCCTCGTAACGGATCGTCGGGATGTCGGCGAAAAAGTCGGTAGCCATTTAAACGTTCCTCGGAGTGATACGGGAATAGCTGTCGCGGAAGCGCGCGATCTTGGGGGCGAAGCGCTCGACGAGCGCGGCGTCGGGGGCGATGGTGTGGCTGACGGGCGGCGGCGCGCAGACCTCTTCCGGCGAGCCGCCATCGACCGCCAGCTGGGCGAGACGCGCCGCACCGAGTGCCGGGCCGACCTCGCCGCCCTTCAGATAGACGAGTTCGACGTTCAGCGCGGCGGCTAGTGTCTGGCCCCAATAGGACGAGCGAGCCCCGCCGCCGATGACCGACAGCTGCGCCAGCTCGGTCCCGGCATCGCGCAGCACCGACAGGCCGTCGGCCAGCGCGAACGCCACGCCCTCCAGCACCGCCTGCGCCAGACGCTCCGGCGTGGTGTCGTGGTCCAGCCCCAGGAACGCGCCGCGCACCTCGGCATCGTTATGCGGCGTCCGCTCGCCCGACAAATAGGGCAGGAAGATTTCAGGCCCGCTCGCAGGTCCCACGCTTTCGGCGTGGGCGAACAGCTCGGCGGCACCGGGCGTGCCGGTCAGCCGCGCGACCCAGTCGATGCAGGCCGCCGCCGACAGATGCACCGACATCTGATGCCAGACGCCGGGCAAGCAGTGGCAGAAGGCATGGACCGCGCCCGCCGGATTGGGGCGGAATTCCTTGGTGGCGGCGAAGATCACGCCCGACGTGCCCAGCGACAGCAGCGCATCGCCGTCCTTGACCACCCCCACGCCGGCGGCTCCGGCGGCATTGTCGCCACCGCCGCCCGCGACCGGCACCTGATCGATGCCCCAGGCCTCGGCGACTTCGGCACGCAGACGGCCGGTCTGCGCCGTGCCCTCGACCGCCTGCGGCATCTGCTCGCGGGTCAGGCCGGTGGCGGCGAGGATGTCGTCGCTCCATTCGCGGCGTTCGACATCCAGCCACAGCGTGCCGGCGGCATCCGATACGTCCGACGCCTTCTCACCGGTCATCCGCAGCCGGACATAATCCTTGGGCAGCAGCACGGTGCGAATCTTCGCGAAGGTCTCCGGCTCGTGATGCGCGACCCATAGCAGCTTGGGCGCGGTAAAGCCCGGCATCGCCAGATTGCCCGCGATCCGGTGCAGATCGGAGGCCTTGGCCTCCAGCTCCGCACATTCGGCATGGCTGCGGCCGTCATTCCAGAGAATGCCGGGACGCAGCACCTGATCGTCCGCGCCCAGCAGGGTCGCGCCGTGCATCTGCCCGGCCAGCCCGATGCCGCGCACCGCCCGACGCACCGCCGGATCGATCGCGCGGACGGCGGCGGTTGTCGCCTGCCACCAGGCCTCCGGGTCCTGTTCGGACCAGAGCGGATGGGGACGCTGCACGGTCAGCGCCGCCGTCCCCTGCCCCACCACCGCGCCATGTTCGTCCAGCACGACGGCCTTCACGCCGGACGTGCCGATATCGATCCCTAAGAACATCCGCGTCCCTTACTTCACCAACGGATCGATGGTCGGAATCGTGCCGTCCGGGTTGAACTTCAGCTCGGTCATCTTGACGTTACGCAGATGGTTCTTGTCCGACAACTGAGTATCGGCGTAGAACAGCCACCACTTGCCCTTCCACTCGACGATCGAGTGATGGGTGGTCCAGCCCTGCACGGGCTTCAGGATATGGCCCTTATAGGTGAACGGGCCGTACGGGCTGGTGCCGATCGCATAGTTCAGGAAATGCGTGTCGCCGGTGGAATAGGTGTAATAATATTTGCCGTCGCGCTTGAAGACCCAGGACGCCTCGAAGAAGCGCTTGTCATGGTCGCCGCCCAGAACCGGCTTGCCCCGTTCGTCGAGGATCACGACGTCGCGCGGGGTCTCCGCGAAGGTCTTCATGTCGGGGTTCAGCTTGGCGATCTTGCCCGAGATGGCGGGCTGGTCGTCCTGCTTCAGGTCGGTGTCGCTGCCATTCGGATCGTATTTGCCGTCCTTCCAACGCTGAAGCTGGCCACCCCAGATGCCGCCGAAATACATATACGCCGTGCCGTCGGTGTCCTGATACACCGCCGGGTCCATCGAGAAGCTGCCGGGGATTGCCTCCGGTTCGGCCTTGAACGGCCCCATCGGGTTCTTCGAGGTGGCGACACCGATACGGAACGCGCCCAGGCCATTGCGATCCTTCGACTTATCGCGCGCCGGGAAATAGAGATAATAGGTACCGTCCTTATAGGCGGCGTCGGGCGCCCACATCTGCTGCGAGGCCCACGGCACGTCCTTCACATCGAGCGCGACGGGGCCGATCGTGACCTTGCCGCCCGGCTCGTCCATGCGCAGCACGCGATAGTCGCGCATGGCATACTGGTTACCCAGATCGTCGTTCGGCGTGTCGGTCGGCACGTCATGGCTGGGATAGATATAGAGCTTGCCGTCGGGCCAGACATGCGCGGAGGGATCGGCGGTGAAGATCTCGCGCACCAGCGGCTGCGACAGGTAATGGCGACCATCGGGCGCGGTCGGGTTCGCCTCGTTCGCCGCCGTGGCGGTGTTGGCCTGAACGGTGTTGCCCGCCTCGTTCGACGTTCCGCAGGCCGCCGTGCACAGACCCAGCACAGCCACGCTGGCCATCATCAAGCGCTTCATCGCTTTTCCTCTCCAAGCGCCCCATCTTCGGGGCTTTGACCGGACGATAGCGCTATCAGGATATGGGATGCAAGGCCGGTTCGGCGTTTTGCGATGGGTGGGGTTAGGTTGGGCGTGGCCTTCGACTTCGCTCAGGCTGAACGGGGGGCGGGATACGATTTCCCTTCCCCGACGCCGTTCAGCCTGAGCGAAGTCGAAGGCCACGGGAATCCCCCGCCCCACGCCTTGACAATACCCACTGCGAACTGTTGGTAACGATACCCGGACAAAAGACGCAGACCGACGCCCCCCAAAGTCGGCGCGAACCCAGGACAGAGGATGACACGCATGGCCCTACGCCCTTCCCGCGCCCGGTGGATGCTGGCCGCCGCACTGACCCTGATGCCGCTCGCCGCCGCGCCCGCGCAGATGGCGACCCAGGCACCCGCCACGGTGCCTGGTGCCAAGCCGGTGACGATAGAGCGGATCAAGGTCCATTCGGCCGCCATCGAAGGCAATCTGGAGGGGAACAGCGCCGACCGCGACGTCATCGTCGTTCTGCCGCCGGGCTATGCCGCCGACAAGGCGCGCCGCTATCCGGTCGTCTATGCGCTGCACGGCTACTCGATCGGCGCGGAGCAATGGACTAGCGAAATCCATGTCCCCGCCTCGATCGAGGGCGCCTTCGCGCGCGGCGTCGCGCCGATGATCCTCGTCTTTCCCGACAGCAAGACGATGCATAACGGATCGATGTATTCCTCGTCGCAGACGGTCGGCGACTTCGAGCGGTTCATCAGCCACGACCTGATCACCGCGATCGATGCCCGCTATCGCACCATTGCCCGGCGCGAGGCGCGCGGGCTGATCGGCCATTCCATGGGTGGCTATGGCACCGCGCGGATCGGGATGAAGCATGCCGACATGTACGGTGCCATCTATATGATGAGCCCCTGCTGCCTGTCGCCCCGCGCCATGGCGCAGCCCGATGCCAGGAACGAGGCCGCGCTGACCAGCCTGACCTCGCCCAAGGATTCGGCCAAGCTGAACTGGGGCAAGCGCGCCATGCTGGCGGCGTCGGCCGCCTGGTCGCCCAATCCGAAGAACCCGCCGCTCTATCTCGACCTGCCGATCAAGGACGGCAAGCTGCGCGACGACATCATGGCCAAGTGGCTGGCGAACACGCCGCTTGCCTTTGTTGATCAATATATCGCCCCCTTGCGCAGCTTTCGCGCGATCGGACTGGATGTCGGGTCGCAGGACGGGTTGAAGCCCGATGCCGAGGCGCTGCACGCCGCGCTCGACCGTTATGGCATCGCTCATCAGTTTGAGGTGTATGAGGGCGATCACGTTAACCGGATCGGCATGCGCTTTCAGGACAAGGTTCTGCCCTTCTTCGGCAGGATATTGCTCGGTCAGCCGGCGGGTCGACGCTGATGCGCGCGTCGCGGCGCGGCGTGCTCCAGGGGCTGGCGGCGGGCGCGATCAGTGGCGGGCTGACCAAACCCGCCGGCGCTGCCACCCAGGCCGCGCCCGATCCGACGCATCGCCTCTGGTATCGCGCCCCCGCCAAGGCCTGGACCGAGGCATTGCCGGTGGGCAATGGCCGGCTGGGGGCGATGGTCTTTGGCGGCATCGCGCGCGAACGGCTGCAACTCAACGAGGACAGCCTGTGGGCGAGCGGGCCCTATGATCCGATCAATCCCGCCGCGCGCCAGGCCTTGCCCGAGGTGCGACGACTGATCGCGGTAGGGCGGCTGAAGGAGGCGCAGGCACTGGCCGATCGCACATTGATCGGCACGCCGCGCACGCAAATGCCCTATCAGCCGCTCGGCGATCTGATCCTGCGCTGGCCGGGGCTGACCGACGATGCGGCCAGCGACTATCACCGGCAGCTCGATCTCGACGGCGCCGCCGCGACCACGCGTTTCTCGGCAGGCGGCGTCACCCACCGGCGAACGGTGATCGCCTCGCCGATCGACCAGGTGCTGATGATGACGATCGAGGCCGACCGGCCGTTCGATCTCGACATCGCCCTGACCTCCCCGCAACAGGATATTCGGGTCGAGACTACCCGTGATCGGCTGACCCTCACCGGGCGCAATGCGGATCATGCCGGCGTGAAGGCGGCACTGCGCTTCGCCGCACAGCTGGGTGTCGTGGCGCACGGCGGCACGGTGACGGCCGCCGAGGGACTGGCGGTGCGCGGCGCGCGATCGGTGACGCTGTTCCTCGCCATGGCGACCAGCCGTCGCGGCTCGGACGATCTGTCCGGCGATCCGCTGGCGGACGTTTCGCGGACGATCGACCGGGCGCTGGCGCGCGGAGCGGTGAAAGTCGCGGCCGATGCGCTGGCCGAACATCGTCGGCTCTACCGCCGCACCGCGCTCGATCTCGGCACCAGCCCCCAGGGCTTGCGCCCCACCGACGAGCGGGTGCGCGCCGATCGCGCCGTGGATGATCCGGCGCTGGCCACGCTCTATTTCAACTATGGCCGCTATCTACTGATCGCGTCGTCGCGCGCGGGCGGGCAGCCGGCGAACCTCCAGGGGCTGTGGAACGAGAGCACTAACCCGCCCTGGGGGTCCAAATACACCGTCAACATCAATACCGAGATGAACTACTGGCCCGCCGAGCCGACCGGGCTGGGCGAATGTGTCGCGCCGCTGGTGCAGATGGTGCGCGAACTGGCGATCAGCGGCGAACGGACGGCGCGGGAGATGTATGGCGCGCGCGGCTGGGTCTGCCACCACAATACCGATCTATGGCGCGCGACCGCGCCGATCGATGGCGCACCCTGGGGCATGTGGCCGACCGGCGGCGCATGGCTGTGCACCCATTTGTGGGAGCATTACGACTATCACCGCGATCCGGCCTTCCTGGCCTCGGTCTATCCGCTGATGCGCGGGGCGGCGCTGTTCTTCCTCGACACGCTGCAGACCGATCCGGCAACGGGTCACTTGGTCACCAGCCCGTCGCTGTCGCCCGAGAACGAGCATTCGCCCGGTGTCTCGATCTGCGCGGGGCCGGCGATGGACCAGCAGATCCTGCGCGACCTGTTTGATCAGGTGGCGCGTGCCGCCGCGATCCTGAACATCGATGCCGAGTTCGCCGCGCAGGTGAAGGCGGCCCGCGCCCGCCTCGCCCCCGACCGGATTGGCCGAGAGGGACAGTTGCAGGAATGGCAGGAGGATTGGGACGCCCGCGCGCCCGATCCGCATCACCGCCATGTCTCACACCTCTATGCCCTGTTCCCCAGCGACCAGATCACCCCCGACCGGACACCGGAACTGGCAAGAGCGGCGCACAAGTCGCTGGAAATACGCGGAGACCAGTCGACCGGCTGGGCCACCGCGTGGCGCGCCAATTTGTGGGCGCGGCTGCATGACGGCGAGCATGCGCACAGGATCATCGCCTATCTGCTGGGGCCGCAGCGCACCTATCCCAATCTGTTCGACTCGCATCCGCCGTTCCAGATCGACGGTAATTTCGGCGGCACGCGCGCGATCGTCGAGATGCTGATGCAGAGCCGTGACGACGAACTGCTGCTGCTCCCCGCGCTCCCCCGCGCCTGGCCGACGGGATCGGTCAGCGGCCTGCGCGCACGCGGGCGGTGCCGGGTCGACCTGCGCTGGCGCGAGGGGCGGCTCGTGTCGGCGATGCTAGTCGGCGATCTGGCGGGCGAACGCATCGTCCGGCTGGGTGATCGCCAGACGCGGGTCACGCTGACACCCGGCAAACCCATCCGGTTGCGCGAAGCCGACTTTGTCTAACGCGTTGAGAGACTTCGGACGCGAAACACCGTAATCGAAACAGCTTGACTGGACAGCCCCACTTTAGTCCGACAAGATGGCGGCAACGATAACGAAGCGGGTGAGGCAATGCGACGGATCAAACAGGCCTGTCTGGCGGGCGCGGCGGTGGTCGCGTGTCTGTCATCCACCGGCATCGCGCAGACGGCCCCGGCGAAGACCGATCCGCTGGCGCCCACCGGCCGCTGGACCGCCAATCAGGATGGTCAGGCCGCATTGCCGCCGATGGGCTGGAACAGCTGGAACGCGTTCAACAGCGATGTCGACGAGGAAAAGGTCATGGCCTCGGCGCAGCTGATCGTCGACAAGGGGCTGGCCGCCGCCGGTTATCGGTACATCAACATCGATGACGGCTGGTGGTTGCGGCGGCGTCAGCCCGATGGCCGGCTGGTGATCCGCGCCGACAAATTCCCCTCCGCCAAGGCCGGCGCCAACCAGCAGACCAGCTTTCGCCCGCTGACCGACCGGCTGCATGCCATGGGGTTCAAGGCGGGCATTTATTCCGACATCGGCCGCAACAGCTGCGGCCAGGTCTACACCCCCAATTTCGCCAACCAGCCCGAGGGCACCGTCGCCGAGCGCGAGGTGGGGCTGTACGGCCATATCGACCAGGACATCGCGCTGTATTTCCGCGAATGGGGGTTCGATTACATCAAGGTCGATGGTTGCGGCATTCGCGGGCTGGGCAAGGACAGCGACCATGTCCGCAAGGGCGATTATCGCGAACTGGCGCCGCTGATCGACATGAACTCGCTGGCGCGGACCGACATTCCGGCGGTGCGCGCGCTCTATGATCATGTCGCGACCGCGTTGAAGCGCGAGAACCCGGATGGCGACTATCTGTTCTCGCTGTGCCTCTGGGGCTCGTCCAATGTGCGCAACTGGGGCAAGCAGATCGGCAATGTCTCGCGCACCAGCGACGACATCACGCCGCACTGGTCGCGGATGCTGACAAACTTCGACACCAGCGCGACCCGTGCGCTCTATGCCCATGCGCATACATGGAACGACCCCGACATGCTGTTCGTCGGGTCGGGCGAGTTCGACGCCGATCACATGACCGAGGCCCGCTCGCACTTCGCGTTATGGGCGATGATGAACGCGCCGATGCTGATCGGCTTCGACCTGCGCAAGGCCAATACCGAGCAGTTGGCGCTGCTGGGCAACCGGGCGATCATCGCGCTGAACCAGGATGCCGCCGGACATCAGGCGGTGCCGGCCTATCTGTCGGACGATGTCCAGATCTTCGTGAAGACGCTGGCCAATGGCGACAAGGCGGTGGCGATCCTCAACCGCACCGCCGCGCCGGTCCAGCCGACGCTGACCGCCGATCATCTGAAACTGCGCGGCGACCGGCCGGTGGCGATGACCGACCTGTGGAGCGGTCAGAAGGCCAGCTTCACGGGCAATACCCGGCTGACCGTCGCGCCGCACCAGACGCTGATCTATCGCGTCACCGGCCAGCGCAGGTTGACGGGCGGCCATTATCTGTCGGAGACGCCCGGCGACGTGAACCCGGCCGAGGACGGCGTCGTCACGCCTGAGGGCGATCCGACCATCCATCACGAACTCAGCCCCTGGGGCGGCAGCAACGGGCCGGGCGACTTCCCGCAATATGGCGGCTGGGGCGGCGCGCAGGCCGATCGCACGCCCTTCGGCCGGCCGCTGCGCATGGCGGGCAAGGTGTATGACACGGGCCTTGGCGTCCTCGCCAATTCGCGGCTGGAGGTGCGCAATCCGGGCCAGTCGCGGTTCGCCGCCACCGTCGGGATCGACGATTCCGCCACCGCACGCGGCCGGCGCGTGGTGTTCGAAGTCTATGGCGATGGCAAGCTCCTCGCCCGCTCGCAGCCCGCGACGCTGAACGGAACGCCAGCGACGATCGAGGCCGATGTGCGCGGTCGCAAGCTCATCGAACTGGTCGCCCGCGCCGATAGCGCTCCCGACGCGGCTCTGCCCGTCGCCTGGGGCGAGGCGCGGCTGCTCGATTGACGCGATTGTCCCGCCTGATCAGGGCCTTGCCGTTTGACCATCACCATGCAAATGTCGCCGCAAAGCACAAAGGAGAGGGTGATGGAACCCAAGGGGCAAGGCCCGATGCTGACGCGTCGGCAACAGCTTGTCGGGATGACCGGCGGCCTGATGATGGGAGCGCTCCCGTCGCCACTCATAGCGCAGGTCGATGCGCCGTTACGCGATCTGGCGGCGGCCAAGGGAATCCTGTTCGGCACCGCGATCAACGCCGGGCGCTCCTCGCCGATCAACGATCCGGCGTACGGCGCGATCGTCGCGCGCGAATGCGGGGTCGTCGTTCCCGAAAATGAGATGAAGGTCTATGTGGTCCGCAACGACCCGCAGGCGCTGAACTTCGGCCCGGCCGACGTGATCGCGACCTATGCGCGCGACCATGGCATGAAGCTGCGCGGCCACACCTTGCTGTGGAATTATGGCAAATATATCTCGCCGGCGCTCGCCGAGCGGGTGCGGAGCGTCGGTGCCGAAAAATGGCTGCGCGCCTATATCGCCAGCGTCGCGGGCCATTTCGGCGATCGCATCTATTCCTGGGACGTGGTCAACGAGACGATCGATCCCAAGACCGGCGAAATTCGCGACACCGTCTTCACCCAGGCACTCGGCTTCGACGCGCTGAAGATCGCGTTCGAAGCGGCCAGGGAACATGCTCCCCACGCCCAGCGGGTCTATAACGACTATATGTCCTGGGAGGTCGGCAACGAGAAGCACCGCGCCGGCGTCTTGCGCCTGCTCGAGCGGTTCCGGCGCGAGAAGGTGCCGGTCGACGCGCTCGGCATCCAGAGCCATCTCGGCAATGACGGCAGCCATTCGCGCGCCCAACGCGCCGAGTGGAAGCAGTTCATCGATGCGGTGGTGGCGATGGGCTATCGCCTGCTGATCACCGAGTTCGACATCAACGACCGCGAACTCCCGGCCGATCCCGTCCGCCGCGACGCGCAGGTCGCCGCCGTCGCGCGCGACTATCTCGATCGCATGTTCGCCTATCCGCAGCTCGACCAGTTCCTGTGCTGGGGCCTGTGGGACAAGCCTAGCTGGCTGCAGGGGTTCGCGCCGCGCCCTGACGGCGTCGCCCAGCGCCCCCTTCCCTATGACGACGCGCTGCACCCCAAGCCGCTGCGCGCGGCCATCGCCGATGCCCTGCGCGCCGCGCCCGTTCGAAAGACCATCGCATGATCCGCCGCCTGACGCTCCTCGCCCTGTCGCTGAGCCTGGCCGGGCCCGCCGTCGCGCAGACCGCGCAGTTCGATGACTTCCGCTATCAGGGCCGTTCGCTGGAGCAGGTAAAGCCGGGACCGGGCGAATATCTGAACCCGATCGTCGCAGGCTATTATCCCGATCCCTCGGTCACGCGGGTCGGCAACGACTATTATCTCGTTAATTCGTCCTTCGCCCATTATCCGGGCCTGCCGATCTTCCACTCGACCGATCTCGTGAACTGGACGCAGATCGGCAATGCGATCGATCGGCCGGGGCAGCTCGATTTTTCGGGACGCGCGATTTCGGAGGCGGTGTTCGCGCCCGACATCAGCTATCACGACGGCACCTTCTACATCGTCAACACCTGCGTTCAGTGCCGGGGCAATTTCGTCATCACCGCCAAGAACCCGGCGGGGCCCTGGTCGGACCCGATCTGGCTCCCCTTCGAGGGGATCGACCCGTCCATCTACTGGGAGGGGAACCGCGCCTATATCGTCAACAACCGCGCACCCGACGAGACGCCGCGCTATGATGGCCACCGCGCCATCTGGGTCCAAGAATATGACTGGCGCGCCGGCAAGATGGTGGGGGAGAGCACACAGCTGATCAATGGTGGCGTCGACCTGTCGAAGAAGCCCGTCTGGATCGAAGGACCGCACATCTTCAAGAAGGACGGCTGGTATTATCTGACCGCCGCCGAGGGCGGGACCAGCGTCAACCATTCGCAGGTCGTCTTCCGTTCGAAGGCGTTGCGCGGACCGTTCGTGCCCTTCGCCGGCAATCCGATCCTGACCCAACGCGACCTCGACCCCAACCGCCCGCATCCGATCAGCGCGGCGGGCCATGCCGAGCTGGTCCAGACGCAGAATGGCGACTGGTGGGCGACCTTCCTCGCGACGCGCCCCTATGCCGAGGATTTCTACAATATCGGGCGTGAGACCTTCCTGTTGCCCGTCACTTGGAAAGACGGATGGCCGATGATCCTGGAGCCCGGCAAGCCCGTGCCCTGGACCCATGCCAAGCCCGACCTGCCCGCCAGCCCCGCCCCCAAACTGCCGACCAGCGGCGACTTCGGCTATGTCGACAGCTTCGACGGCGACAGGCTCGCCATGCCGTGGATCGGCATCCGCACACCCAAGACTCCCTTCTACCGCGTCGCCAATGGCCGCCTGTCGATCGACAGCGGCGCGCCGCTGGGCGATCGGAGCGGCGTGCCCGCCTTTGTCGGGCGTCGCCAGCAGCATGTGGTCGCCGATGTCGCGACGACGCTGACCTTCACCCCCACCAGGGACGGCGCACGCGCCGGGCTGGCGGCGATCCAGAACGATTATGCCTATCTGTTCTTCGGCCTGACCCGCATCGACGGGCAGCCGCGCATCGCGCTCTATGTCCGGGAGGGCAAGAACACGCGCGACGAAGCCGCGCCCGAAAGGCTGGTGGCCTCCGCGCCGCTGACCGCAAAGGGACCGGTCACGCTCAGCATCCATGCGAAAGGCGGTATGATGACGTTCGATTATCAGACAGGCGGCAAGCCGATGACGCTGACATCCGATGTCGATGTCCGCTTCCTCAGCACCGCGCGCGCGGGCGGGTTCGTCGGCACGGTCATCGGCCCTTATGCGTATACGCCGCGATGACGGCGCAGCGACCTTTCGCGATCGCGCTGGCGGTATCGCTGGCCGGGCTGTCCGCCATGGCTGGTGCACAAGCCTGGCAGTCGGATCGCGGCGACGGCACCTATGCCAATCCGCCGCTCTATGCCGATTATCCCGATCCCGACATCATCCGGGTGGGCGAGGACTTCTACTTCATCACCACGACCTTCGCCAACGTCCCCGGCCTGACCATCATGACCTCGCGCGATCTGGTGAACTGGCGCTTCGTCGGCCATGTCATCGATCGCCTCGAGGTCTTGCCTGAATATGAGCTGAAGAAGGGCGGCGCCTATCGAAAGGGCATCTTCGCCCCCAGCCTGCGCTACCGCGACGGCGTCTTCTACATCGCGGTGACGCCGGTCGGCGAGAAGACGCGTATCTATCGCTCGAAGGATATTCGCGGCCCCTGGACGATGAACCGGATCAGCGAGGAAGCCTTTGATCCGGGGCTGTTCTTCGACACCGACGGCAGCGCCTATATCATGACCTCGGTCGGGTCGGACGGCACCAATACGCTGCTCAGCCTCGACCGTGACCTGCGCACCGTCACCGACAAGCGTGTCGTCTATTTCAACAAGGGCGCCGAGGGCTCGAAGCTCGTCAAGCGCGGCGACTATTATTACATGTTCAACGCCATTCCCTTCCGGCTGGGCATGACCGTCTCGCGCGCCAAGAGCCTGTTCGGGCCGTGGGAAACGCACGACCAGATCGACGACAAGACCGGCGGGCATCAGGGTGCGATCGTGGATCTGCCCGATGGCACGGATTATGGCTTCGTGATGATCGATGCCGGTGCGGTCGGACGGATGACGAACATCAGCCCCGTCTTTTGGAAGGACGGCTGGCCGGTCTGGGGCACGCCGGACGCGCCTGGCCGCGTGCCCGCCACCGCGACCAAACCGATCCAGGGCCAGCCGGTCAGCCTGCTCCCCGCCTCGGACGATTTCGCGGCGTCCAAGCTGGGCCTGCAATGGCAGTGGAACCACAATCCCGTCGCCAGCGGCTGGTCGCTGACCGAGCGGCCGGGTTGGATGCGACTGCGCGCGGGCCAAGCTCCCGCCCTTTGGAGCGCCCGCAACACCCTGCTGCAAAAGGGACAGGGACCGTTCAGCCGGGGTATGGTGGCGATCGACCCGTCGCATATCGCCGCCGGCGACCAGTGCGGCTTCGGCACCTTCGGCAAATATAACGGCCATATCGCGGTCGGCCGGGGACGCGATGGCCGATTGACGCTCACCATGCGCGTGATCGAGGATCTGGCCGACACCCAGAAGACCGACGTCCGGGTCGATGCCCAGCCGATCGCCGCCAAGCGGCTGTTCCTGCGCACCGACATGGATTTCAAGACCGATCGGGGCAGCGTCGCCTATAGCGTCGACGGGCGCGACTGGCGGACGCTGGGCGGCGATTTCCCTCTCGCCTTCGACTGGCGGACGGGGACGTTCCAGGGACAGCAATATGCGCTGTTCTGCTATAATCCGGGTGCCAAAGGCGGGTGGATGGATGTCGACAGCTTCGCGCTGTCGGGGCGGTAAGCCCGCCGGGCGGAGTGGCTCGCCCTCCCTTGGCCTTCGACTTCGCTCAGGCTGAACGGAGGTTGGAATATATGGCCTTCGATCCTCCGCTCCGTTCAGCCTGAGCTAAGTCGAAGGCCACGCGAAACGCCGACCATCTGGATTGTGATGACATTGCATCCAATCAACGCGAGTCCCTCCCCTGAAGGGGAGGGGTGGGTTCATTTTATGTCATCCTGCTTTAGATCGTCGGCAGCCCCCGCTCGACGATCTTGCGGATCAGGTCACGGTGCTTTGGCAAACCGGCGAGCATCCGCCCGGTCTGCACGTCATTTTTCCGCCGGGCACGCTCGGCGACGATCGTCTCGGCCGCCAGGCTGCCCGGCGCGATCTCGGTGCGCTGGCCCATGCCGTACAGGACATATTGATAGCTGGCCGAGGGGAACACCTCTTCCACCCGGTCGAACTCGTCATGCATCCACGGCGCCTGATAGCGCCACAGCGTCATCAGGTCCTGCAGGCGATCGGGCATCGTCTCGGTCCGGCAATTGTCCCGCCAGAAGTCGCTGTCGGTCCGCTGGGTCAGCGCGTAATGCAGCTTCAGGAAATCGACGATCCGGCCCCAGCGGTACAGGGTCGTGTCGTTGAACCGCCGGGCGACGGTATCCATCACCTCGCGGCACGCCGGCATCTGCTCGGCGATCAGCTTGGCCGACAGTTCGATCAGGACGATAGCCGAGGCCTCAAGCGGTTCCAGGAACCCCGCCGCCAGCCCGACGGCGACGCAGTTCCGTTCCCAGAAGCGCGTCCGATGTCCCGCCCGGATCTTCAACTCGCGCACCGGCAGATCACGCCCCGCGTCACCCAGATAGGCGCGCAGCTCGCGCTCGGCTTCGTCGCGGCCGATATGGCTTTTCGAAAAGACATGCCCCACCCCGCGCCGGGTCGGCAGGCTGATGTCCCAGATCCAGCCCGACGACTGCGCCGTCGAGATGGTGTGCGAGGCGATCGGCGCCTCGGGATCGTCATAGGGCACCTGGATGGCGAGCGCGGTATCGCAGAACAGCACATCGCCCAGCGGTTTGAACGGCACCCCCATCGCCTCGCCGAGCAGGAGCGAGCGGAAACCGGTACAGTCGACGAACAGGTCGCCGGTCACTTCCCCCGCCTGCGCCGTGCGGACCGCGCGGATGTCGCCCTGCTCGGTCAGCAACACCTCTTCGACATCGGCCAGGACATGCCGCACGCCCAACGTCTCGCAGCAATGGCGGCGCAGGAAGTCGGCGAACTTGCCGGCATCGAGATGATAGGCGTAGTTGGCCAGCGCCTCATATTCGGGCGTCGCGATCGTCTTGGGTGCCAGCCCTGCGTCGCAAATCCGCCCCTGCGGCGTCACCGCGTCGCAGAAGCTGGTCTCCTCGCCCGCCGCCAGCCAGTGAGGGGCCAGGTTTACCTGTCCGAAGCTCTGCGGCAGCATCAGCGGGTGGTAATAGCCGTCATCGGCCGCACCCGTCGTCCAGCGGTTGAAGCGCGCGCCCTGTTTGAACGAGGCGTCGCATTCGCGGAAGAACGCGGTCTCCGACACGCCCATCTTGCGCAAGGTCGTGCGCAGCGTCGGCCAAGTCCCCTCACCCACGCCGATGATCGGCACATTGGGCGACTCCACGAGTGTGACGGTAAAGCCATGCGGCCGCCGCCCCTGATGCCGCGCGGCGATGACACCGGCGGTCAACCAGCCGGCGGTGCCGCCGCCGACGATCACGATATTCTGTACGGGCTGAACCATGGTCGAGAAGGTCCAAAAGCGAACGAGGATGTCAAGCCGAAGCCCGACATCCCCGCCCTCGCGCTATCGTCAGAAGCGGTAGCGCGCGCCGAGCGTGAAGCGCCGGCCATAGTCGAACACATCGAGCAGCTGGTTCTTGAACCGGCCATGCGTGCTCTGCTTGTTGTTGTTGAGGTTCAGGATTTCGCCGAAGATCGAGAAGTCCTTGGTGACGTCATAGCTGCTGGTCAGATCGACCTGGAAGCTCTGGTTCACGAAGGTCGGCTCGGCGCCGTACGCCCCGGTATTCTGGTTCTGGCCGAAGCCCGCCAGATACTCGTCACGCCAGTTGAGCGCGGTTCGGATCTGAAAGCCGTTCTTGTCGTAGAAGCCGACGAAGTTGGCCGAATTGGCCAGGCCCGTGACCGCGAAGCCCGTCTGCGAGATGTTGGTCGCGTCATAGGGCTTGTTGGTATCGACCAGCGTCGCATTGGCCTGGAAGCCGAAGCCGCTGTCGCCGAACACCTGCTGCCAGGCGATTTCGACACCGCGCACCGTTGCGTCCGGACCGTTGACCTGCGCCGAAATGGCGAAGCTCGCCGGTTGGCCGGTCGTCGGATCGATCACGCCGTTCACCGTCTGGCGCGTCACGCCGCCGACGATGAAGTTGCTGACGTTCTTCAGGAAGAAGTCGACCGCGAGGTACGAGTTGCGCTGGTAGTACCATTCGGCCGCGACGTCGAAATTGTCGGCCAGATAGGGCTGTAGATTGGGGTTGCCGCCGCTGCCCGACAGCGCACCGACGCGCTGGCCGATACCGACGTTGAGCACCGGGTTCAGCAGGTTGAGGCCCGGACGGGTCAGCGTACGCGACGCGTCGAAGCGCAGCTGCAGATTGTCGGTCACTTCCAGTCGTGCGTCGACCGAGGGCAGCACATAGGTGTAGCTGTTGCGGCGCGCCACGGGCTGCGTGTCGGAGAAGCCGATGGTCAGCAGCGACGGGTCGGTCGTGCTGCGCGTGATCGACGTCGGCTGGCGTCCCTGCCCGATCGAGCGCAGACGGGTATTCTCGGTGCGCACGCCGAACGCGACATGCAGGGGCATGTTGCCGATCCGGCCTTCCATCGCCGAGCTGAGGAAGAAGGACAGCGTCTTTTCGTTGACCGTCAGGATGCTCGCCGGGTCGACCGCCTCGGTGAACTGGCCGCGGAACCCGCGCAGCCCGTTCGCCGTGTCGGTGGCGCCCGGATAATTGAACCCCGGAATATTCTGGGCATAGGGATTGCCCAGCCCCGACAGATAGGCCTGATAGGCCTGCGGGCTGTAGATCAGGACGGACGGCGGCAGGCCGCCCGCGAAGCCGGGGATGAATTTGTCGAGGCTGATCGTACCCTGATAGAGGCTGGACGGCAGCGGCGACACGCCACCGCCCTGACCCGACGGCGCGCCATAGCCCGAATAGGCCTGCCAGAAATTATTGGTGAAGGTGCTGCGGTTCAACAGCTGGAAATTGTCCTCGACATACTGGCCGCCGAGCTTCAGCGTGATATTCTCTTCCTTCCACGTCGCGACGCCGCGGAATTGCTTGAGCTCGTCGGTATTCTGCTGGGTCTGGTTGACCGTGACGTGCGAGCCGATCAGCGCGGGATCGGCCCAGGCCGCCGCGTTTCCGGCCGGGCCGAAATTGCTGATCGTCGGGAACGCCTTGTTGCTGTCGCCCGTGATGTTGAAGCCCAGATTGGTGCCCAGGCGACCGCCATAGCCGATGTCGCCATTCTGGCTGCCGATGACATTGCCGGGGTTCAGCCAGCTCTTGGCATAGGCGCCGTCGGCTTCGACCGTCAGCTTTTCGGTGACGTCCCACTTGACGTTCAGGCCGGTCTGGTTGGTCTGAAGGATCTGGCGGTTATGCGCGCTGGTGAAGTCAGTCGGCGACCCCGCCTGGGTGAAGCTGACCGCCGTGCCATTGGCGTCCTGCTTGACGTTGCGCAGCGACTCCTGGCTGAACCACACGCCAAAGCCGTACACGTCGGTGTTGAGCGTCTGGCGCGAGAAGTTGTTGTCCAGCGTGACCATCACCCCTTCGGAAGGGTGCCATTGCAGCGCGATGCGGCCATCGACACGCTCGTCCTGCACGCGCTGCTGTTCCGCGCCATATTGCTGCGGGAACCAGCCGGTGAGCGTCCGCCGGTTCGAGGGTGCGGCATTGACGTCGTTCGTCGGCGCGCAGGTGGCGGCGGTGCTGCCCTGCAACTGGCAGGGAGCGAAGCCGTTGCCCGGCCAGCCCGATACGAAGACGCGATTGGTATCGGTATCACGGCGGGTGTAGATAAAGCTCGACAGGATACCCAGCGTATCGTCGGCGAAGGTGTCGCTGACCAGCGCGCCGAGCGTCGGCACGACATGGCCCGCACGGTCCTGCAACGAGCCCGAGGCGCTGACCGCGGCACGGAAGCCGGGATGGTCGAACGGCTTGGGGAACTGGATGTCGACGGTCGCGCCGATCGAGCTGGACGCCAGCGACACGTCGGGCGTCTTCAGGACGCTGATGCCGCCGATGAAATCCGAGCCGACGGTGCTGAAGTCGATCTGGCGACCACCGGTCGCGGTCGAGATGCGGCGGCCGTCATAGAGCGTGGTGTTGAAGTCGCCGCCAAAGCCGCGAACGGTGATGCCGGTAGGCTCGCCGCGTGCGCCCGAGCGCTGGATCGATACGCCGGGCAGACGCTGGAGCGAGGCCGCGACGTTCGAGTCGGGAAATTTGCCGATGTCTTCCGCGGAGATAGCATCGACGACGCCGGTCGCGGTACGCTTGATGTCGAGGTTGCGCTGGAGCGAACTGCGCAGGCCGGTGACGATGATGTCGGCCGAACTCGCCTCGCCATCGGGCGACGGGCTGTTATCCTGCGCGGCGGGGTCGGTGGCCTGCCCTTGGGGCGTGCCTGCCTCCTGGGCGGTGGTGGTGTTGGCCTGAACCGCGACGTCCGGGCGGACACCGGCTCCGGTCTGGGCCAAGGCCGCGTCAGGCGACAGCAGCGCCAGGGCCATCAGCGGCGACACGCCGGTCATCAGCCTGCGCCGCGACGTCAGCGTGCTCACGAGAACAGTGCGAACCACCATCTTCCCCTCTCCTTCATGTTTATGTCCATGGGCGGCCGACGTTATGCCGCCGTACCGCCCACATGATGCCAGGATGGTAACGCTATGATAGCGCTATAACAAGCGATTTGTCAGAGTGCGCGAATGCCGGTATCGGCATGGCTTGACGAAGGACGGAGGGACCGGACACAACCCCGCCCCAGACACAATCCCGCCATCGTCGCCCCGGCCGGCATCGCATCCGCCCGGGGTCATGAGAGGGTGCGACGCGAGAGGACCGACGACCATGGCCGATATGGAATTGCTCGACAGCGCGCGGCATGCGGCCCTGCGCGTATCCACCGCACCCGACGCGACGCGCCATTTCGTGCAGCTGGTGGCCGAGGAGTTCATCGCCGCCTCGCTCCACTATCCCATATTGTTCACCCGGCACCCCGAGACGGGTGACCTCTACCCGGGGGCGCTGATGGGCTTGGTGCCGGACGAAAATCTCTGCCTGAACGCCGATCGCACATTGGTGGGATATCGCGCCGCCGATCTGGAGCGGCAGGGTTTCTACGTCTCGGGCGAGAATATCGCGATCGATCCCCATCACGCCGCGCTGCGGCAGCCCGGGGGCGAGCCGGTATTCGATGCGGACGGTGCACCGACCCCGATGTTGCAGCGGGTCCAGGCGGCCTTGCGCCGGTTGCACAAGGGGCTGCCCGAGACCGAACGCTTCGTCACCGCGCTGCTGGCGCACAAGCTGGTCGAGCCGATCGACCTGAGCTTCCGCTTCGACAATGGCGAAAGCCTGCAACTCGACTCGCTCTATACGATCAGCCTCGATGCGCTCCATGCGCTGCCCGACGACGTCGCGCTGTCGCTGTTCCGGTCGGGCGACATGCAGCTGATCTATGCTCAGACCAATTCGGTCCGCCACATCCCCACGCTCGCCCGGCGGCGCAACGACCGGTTGAGCGGACTGGCGGCGTGAGCGGGGCAGCGGTCGAGATCGATCGCGCGGCGCTCACCGATCCGGCGGCCTTCCGCCGGCTGGTCGCCGAACCCTGCCAGCCGGTGGTGATACGTGGCGCGGTCGCCGGATGGCCACTGGCGGAAGCGGTCAAGGACGGTGCGGCGCTACGCGACTATCTGGCGCGCTTCGAAGCGGGCCATCCGGTCGAGGCCTTTGTCGGCGATCCTGCGATCGCCGGCCGCTACCACTACACCGACGATCTGGCGGGGTTCAATTTCCGGCGCGAACGCATGGCGCTGGGCGAGGCGGTCGCGCGCATCACCAAGCCGGGCGAAGCGACCGAAAGCGTCTATGCCGGCTCGCTGCCGACCGAGGTCTTCCTGCCGGGATTGGCGGCCGACAACGCCCTGCCCTTCGCGCCGGCGGGTGTGTCGCCCCGGCTGTGGATCGGTCACGCCTCGACCATCGCCTGCCATTACGACATGCTGGACAATATCGCCTGCGTGGTCGCGGGGGAGCGGCGCTTCACGCTTTATCCGCCGGATGCGATCGGCGACCTCTATGTCGGCCCGATCGACCACACCATGGCGGGCCAGCCGGTCGCGCTGGCAGCAGAGGCCACGCCGGGTGACCCGCGCTATCCGCGTTTCGAACACGCGGCGGCGCGTGCGATCACAGTCGATCTGGGGCCGGGCGATGCGCTCTACATGCCCAAGCTCTGGTGGCACCGGGTGGAGGCGCGCGGCGCGCTCAACCTGCTGGTCAATTACTGGTGGGATGCGTTTCCGGTCGGGCCCGATCAGCCCTTCGTCACACTATTGCTGGCGATGAGTGCGATCGCCGCGCGCCCCGCGCCCGAGCGGGCGGCCTGGGCCGCATGGTTCGACCATTATGCCTTTCGCCCCGATGGCCATCCGCTGGCGCATCTGCCAGAGGAGCGACACGGCGTGCTCGGCGACAACCCGGAGAATATGAAAATGCTCCGGGCGCAGGCGATGCGGATGCTACGCGGCGGCTGAGCCGGCTCAGCTCCCGGCTGGGCTGAGCGTCAAACCCTGGATCACCACCTCGGGATCGACCAGCCACAGGGTGATGCGATGCCGCCCGGCCGTGACCGCCGGTAGCGTGGTCGTCGCGACCCGGCGGTTCTCGATCACCGAGCGCTCCCAAGTCTCCGCCGTCTCGCCGGCCATCAGATCGAGCATCACCGGCGCGCCACCGTCGATCGAGATCGCGACCCGGTGCTTGCCGTTCCCCCGGGCGTCCAGCCCCGGTGCGGCGACCACCCCCAAGGTCATCGGACCGGCGCGATCCCAGCGGACGTCATAGACGATATGCGGACTGGCCCCGCCCGGCCGCTCGATCGCGGGCGCGGTGGTGGGCGTGGCGATCATCGCCGCACCGGCCGCCGTGAAGCCCGCCACACGCTGCCACCGCACGCCGCCGCCATCGACCGCCCGGCCGCTATCGGCCGCGATCGTCTGGGCGGCACGGAGCGTGGACGCCGGCAGCGGCAAGGGCTTGGCCACCGTCGCCAGTGCGGGCATCGTGTCGGTGTCGGGCTGTTGCCAGCCGGTATAGCCGATATGGGTCTGCGCCATCATGCTGGTCCATTTGCCGCCCGCCATCTCGACCTCGTAGCGGTGGCGGATCGCCGCATCGCGGGCAAAGAAGCCGCGCGCCGCCTGCGCCATGCGCTCGGCGGTCGCGCCGTCTCCGGCACTCGCCGCCGCACGGTTGGCGGCGACCGCGTGATAGAGCCGGTGCAGGTTCGTCATCGCCTCGATGCGGTGGAGCACCAGTTCATAATAGGCGTCGCGCCGGGCGGCGGGCAGCGTCGCTTCGACCTGCCGGGCATCACCGTCGAGCGCGTTCCATTCCGCCAACACCCGCGCCCATTCGCCACTGGGCAAGTCATAGGTCGTCGCGTCGATCAGCTCGGGCTTGCGGCGGCTGGCAAGTTGTCCATAGCGGGTCAGGAGCGCGCCGATGGCGGGACCTTGCGCCGGCCCGAATTGCTGCGTCGCCCATCGGGCGGGATAGGCCTGCATCGCGGCCAGGTCCATGCGCGCCGGGTCCCACGCCATGGCAAGGAAGAAGCTGGTCGCATATTCCATCGGCTTCAGGTCGCCGACATTGACGATCCATAGCCGGTCCGCACCGTAATCGCTGGCCATCCGCATCTGCTGCCAGACGCGGGGCACGGCGTTCGTGTCGAGCCATTTGTAATTGCGCGGCCCGCCGACATAATCGAAATGATAATAGACGCCCGCGCCGCCCGCGCGCGTCTGCCCCGGTGGCGGCAGACGGCGGATATTGCCCCAATTGTCGTCGGCGAACAGCAGGGTCACGTCGTCGGGGACGCGCATCCCCTTGTCGTAATAATCCTGCACCTCCTTGTAGAGCGCCCAGACCTGCGGCGTTTCGGCCGCCGGGCGCTGGGTGACGTCGGCGATGATGCTGCGCTGGTCGGCGACGATCCCCTGCAGCAGGTCGATCGCGGTCCCCTCGGTCATCGGCTCGTCGCCGTCGCCGCGCATGCCGATGGTCACGGGGTCCTCGGCCTTGCCCCGCCGCTCGATACCCTTGCGCCAGAAGGTGCGCAGCGCGGGGGCATTTTTGGTGTAATCCCACGGCCCGCTGCCCTCACGCTTCCAGTCGGCCTGCGCGCGCTGCATCGGTTCGTGGTGCGAGGTGCCGAGCAGCACCCCCATTTCCTGCGCCAGCGGTGCGGAGGCGGGATCGTCCTCCCATAGCGACTTGCCCCACATGGCCGGCCACAGGAAATTCGCCTTGGAGCGAAGAAGCAGGGTGAAAACCTTCTCATAGGCCCGGTGATTGACGCCGCCGAACGTGGCGCGCGCCCAGCCGCCAAAGCCCGGTTCCTCGTCATTGATGAAGATGCCGCGATATTTGACGACCGGATGATCCGCGACGCGCCCCGCCGTCAGATAGAGGCTCGGGTGGCGCTGCGCGGGAACATCGGCCCACCAGGTCCAGGGGCTGACCCCGGCCTTGGCGCTGATGTCGTACAGACCGAAGATGGTGCCGCGCCGATCCGCGCCGACGATCACCAGCGCACGGGATACGCCCGGTGCGGGGTTGTCGACAACTTGCTTGACATAGCCTTCCCACTGGCCCCTGAGGCCGCTGACATCGATCTTGCCGGCCCGCACCAGCGCGTCGATCACGGGGCTCTGGCCCAGCGTCCCCGCGATCACCGTCGCGCCCGCCACCGGTACATTCGCCAGCCGGCCCTCGCCGCCGCCCACCGCCTTCAGGTCGGTGACCAGATCCTGCGCCGCGCGGCGGACACCCGGTGCATCGGCATCGTCGACCACCACGGTGGACACCCGCCCCGGCAGGATCAGCGCCAGGCCACCGGGCGTCGCGCGCTCGCACGCCATGACCGGCTGCGGACAGGCGGGCATAGCCTGCGCGGCGGCGGGCAACAGCGCGATCAGCGCGGCGGACAGTAGCAGATGGGGCATCGTCTCTCCCGATCCCGTCTCGCGTGACAGCGGCGGGCGTTTTCCTTTGGCGTTCTTCCTGATATCGCTACCACATACCGCGCCGCAAGCGCGGATGGACAGGAAGAGGATCGAATATGACGCGTTGGGGCTTCACGGCGGCGGCCGTCTTGGCGGTGGCACTACCCGGTGGCGCGACCGCGCACGACGCGCGTTGGACGCCGGCCTGGGGCTCGTCGCAGATGCGGATCGACGGTCCCAATGCGGACAAGCTGGCCAAGGCCGGCCCCGCGACGATCCGCCAGACCGTCCACCTGACCGCCGGCGGCCGCGTCCTGCGCCTCCGCCTCTCCAACATCGCCGGCACCGCGCCGCTGCGGATCGGGGCGGCCACCATCGGTGCCGGCACGCCGGGCCGGTCGGAGGTCGCGCAAATCCTGCCCGTACGGTTCGGCGGTCTGTCCTCAGTGCTCATCCCGCCGGGCGCGGAGCTGTATTCAGACGACATCGCCCTGCCGGTCACGCCGGGCAGCGATGTGACGGTCAGCCTCTATTTCCCCGAGGCCGTCACCCTGCCGACCGGCCATTCGGGTGCCCGGTCGACCACCTATCTGACGTCCGGCGACGCCACCACGCGCCCCGCCCTGCCCGAGGCGGAGAAGATCGGCGGCTGGTGGGCGCTGTCGGACGTCGAGGTCCGCGACGCCGCCCAGACCGCGACGATCGTCACCATCGGCGATTCGATCACCGACGGCTATGGCATCACCGATAACAGCAACAGCCGCTGGCCCGACGACTTCGCCCGGCGGCTGGCTGCGAATGCCGCCACGCGCCGCTTCTCGGTGGTCAATGCCGGGATCGGCGGCAACCGCGTGCTGCTGGACGGGCTGGGCCCGAACCTGATGGCGCGCTTCGACCGCGACGTGATCGCCCGTCCGGGCGTCAGCCACGTCATCCTGCTGGAGGGCGTCAACGATCTGGGCGTACTGACCCGCGAGCATCCCGTCGACCAGGCCAGCCACCGGGCCATCGTCGAGCAGATCACCACCGCCTATCGCCAGCTGGCCTCGCGCGCCCATGCGCATGGCATCCGACTGATCGGCGGGACGATCACGCCGTTCCAAGGCAGCGACTATTATCACCCGGGCCCGGAGACCGAGGCGGATCGTCAGGCCATCAACAGCTTCATCCGAACCTCGGGCGTGTTCGACGGCGTCGTCGATTTCGACCGGGCGGTGCGCGATCCGGCGCGTCCCGACCGGCTGCTGGCGGCCTATGACTCGGGCGATCACCTCCACCCGAGCATGGCCGGCTACAAGGCCATGGCGGCGGCCATCCCGCTGTCGCTGTTCACCACCCCGCGCCGCTGATCAAAAGGCGGTGTCGAGGCCGATGCGCAGCGTCCGGGGGCGCAGCGGCGTCACCTGGTCGCGCCCCGTCGTGAAGGGGGTGCCCAGCGCGAAGCGGTTGCCCCGTACATCGGCCAGATTGGTGACGCTGGCGCTCAGCCCGAACGCGCCGAGCCCCAACCGGGCAGTCACGCCGCTGTCGAGGTAACTGCCCTGCTGCTCGCCCAGCACGGGGCCGACACCCAGCCGCGACGCGCCGACATAGCGCAGCCAGCCATCAATGCGCAGGTCGCGCCCGCCCGCCAGCGTCCGGTGATAGACCGCCCCTGTCCGTGCGGTGATCCGCGCGATATTGGGGATCTGGCTCAACCGCGCGAGGATCGTCGCGCGCGCCAGCGAGGGATCGGCTACGTCCCCTTGCAGCAGGGCGAAGGCCCGGCTGTTCGACGGCTCGTCGATATGGCTGTCATTATAGGACACCGCGCCCTCGATCCGCAGCGAGTCGGACAGTCGCGCGCCGACCAGCGCCTCGATCGTCCAGAGTTGGCCGTCGCCGATATTGGCGGTGCTGGGCAAGCCGGTCGAATCGATGAAGTCCGCCTGGATGTCGCGCCAGGCGGTATGCGCCAGCGTGACCGACGCATCGATCGGATCGCGTCCCGGCCGTCCGGTGCGCAACCCCGCCTCGATCGTTGCGACCCGGTCGTTGCGGAAGCGGCGGACCAGCGGCCCCTCGATCGTCAGCCCGCCCGGCCGGAACCCTTGCTGATAGCGCAGGAACAGCTGCGCGCTAGGCGTCAGGTCGATCAGCGCGGAGGCCGAGGGCAGCAGGATGGTCTGCGCGCGGCTGGCGGTCACTTCGCGCAACTGCCGCACCGCCTGAAGTGACAAGGCGGCGGGCAGGTCCTCGGCCCCACCGTCGAGCACCGAATGGGTGACGCGCAAGCCGCCGGTGGTCAGCAGGCCGGGCAACAGCCGCAGGCTCGCTTCGCCATACAGCGTCGCTTCCTCGACGCCGTTGACCACGCCGGTGCGCGGTACCAGCGCATCCGGCTCGCCGAACAGGCGGGTCAGGCGCGTCGTGTTGTGGATATAGCTGAACCCCGCCAGCCAGCCCGAGCCATCCGGTCTGGAATACCAGGCGCGGGTCTCATTGGCCTGCATCCGCGTGCGATTGGCCTGCGCGAATAGCTGGACCGGGCCACCGGGCGGCGTCGCGTCATAGCGTTCCATCAAGTCATGCGCGGTCACCCCGCTGCTCGAGCGGATACGTACCCGCCCGATCCGGCCCGACAGGACGAGTTGACCCTGCACGAAATCGGCCGAGAAGCCTTCGGTCACCGGCGCCGAGCGGCTGAGCGGCGTGCCGTCGCGATCGGCATATTGGCTGTCGGCGCCGCGAATACGCTGGCCGATGCCGATCGCCTCGACGCTCCACGCGCGCCCCAGGTCGAGCCGGGCGGCGGCGCGACCGCCTTCGATCCGGGTGCGGTTGACGTCGGTGCGGTCGAGCAGCGGCTTGTCGATATAGCCGCCCTCGCTCGCGGCGTCGGCGACCAGTCGGATCGCCAGCCGGTCGGCGATGACGGGCAGGTTGAGCACCGCCTGCGCATCCGCACCCGGCGCACCGTGCGTCGTCGCCGATCCGCCCAGCATCGCCGATCCGCCGAACCGCGTCGCATCGGGCGCATTGGGCACCAGCCGGATCAGCCCGCCCAGCGACCCCGCGCCGTACAACGTCCCCTGCGGCCCCTCAAGCACCTCGACCGCCGCCAGATCGGCGAGACGCAGATCGGGATCGGGCGCGTTGTAACTCAGGCGCAGGTCGCCGAAATATTGGCCCACCGTCGCCTGGGTCGGTCCGGTGAAGCTGGAATCGGCGATCCCCCGGATGAACAGCTTGTTGCGGCCCGCCCCCAGATAGGTCGAGGCGATGGCCGTCATCCGATCGGCGAGCCTGGACGTCCCCCCTGCCCCGCCCAGTTCGAGATCGGCCCCCGCCACCTGCACGACCTGCCCCGCGAAGTGATCGCGGGCGGTGTCGCGCTTGCTGGCGGTGACGACGACATCGCCCGGCGGCACCTCGGGCGGTGGGATAGGCGCTGGCCGGGGCCGGATCACGACGGGACGATCCGGCGCATGCGGGACGAGCCGCCAGCCTGCGCCGCCCAGCCGCTCGACGCGCGCCTGCGCCCGGCGAGCGATGACGGCCAGCGCCTGCTCCACCGTCATCCGCCCATGCAGCGCGGGGACCGGGCGGCGCCACAGGCCGGGATCGGGCACGACGACGCTGGCACCACCGGCCCGGCCCAGCGCCATGACCTGGCTGCCGACCGTTCCGGCGGGGAGGTCGACGGGCACGCGCTCGGCCGCCACGGCGGGAACCGCCCCGACGATGCTCAGCAACACGCCCCCCGCAATCCTCACCCGCGCGGTTCCAGCATCCAGCCCTGCCCATCCTCGCGCACCGCCACGTTGAGCAGCGCGCCGAGCAGTCTGGGGTCACGCCGCACGGCGTTCAGGTCGATCGTCCCGCGAAAGGCCTGACCGGCCACCGATGGCCGGACGGCGACCGGTCGCCCGAGGAACCGCGCCAGATCCTCCGCCACATCGGACAGCGCCGCGCCGTCATAGGCCAGCCGCCCGTCCCGCCAGCCGCCGACCGCCTCGGCCGCCACCGTCTGGCGGACCAGCCTATTGCCCTCGGCCAGCACCGCCTGCCCCGCGTCGAGCCTCAGCGCGGCCCCACGCGGATTGACCATCACCGCCCCTTCCGCCACCGCCACCCGCGTCATCCGGCGGCCCAGCCGGACGTCGAAGACGGTCCCGAGGTCGGTCAGCGCCAATCCGCGCGCATCGACGGAGAAGGGATGACGGTCGTCATGCCGCACCTGGAACAGCGCCTCGCCGCGCTCCATCACCGCGCGGCGCGGATCGGCATGGTCGAGCGTGATCCGCGATCCGCCCGCCAGCATGATGGCGCTGCCATCCGCCAGCGGCACCCGCCGCACCTCGCCCGCCGCCGTCTCGATCACATAGGGTTGCGGCCGCTCGCTCCACAGGCCGACGCCGACCGCGCCGACCAACGCCGCCGCGACGGCTCCCCCGATCCAGCGCAGCGGGCGGCGGCGGGGCGGCTCCGCCTCGACGATCACCGGCTCGGGGGCGATGACGTCAGGATGTGCGCGCAGGGAATCCTCGGCGTCGAGCAGCGCCGCCGTCATGCGGTCATAGGCGGCGGCATGCACGGGGTTGGCCTCCAACCAGTCGGTGAAGCCGTCCCAATCGGCGCGCGCGGGATCGGCCATGCGCAGCGCCCAGTCGAGCGCGACGTCATCGATGGGGTTGACGGGGTCCTGGCTCATCCGATCTGGTCCTTGAGCGCGGCGAGCGCATGGGCCGCCATGCGCAGATCGCTTTCGACGGTGCTGATGCTGACGCCGAGTTCGGCCGCGATCTGGCGTTGGGGAATGCCCTCGATCCGGGCGCGGCGAAAGACCGTCGCGGGCCGTTCGCCCAGCGCGGTCAGCGTTGCCGCCACCCGCTCGGCGGTCTGGCGGGCGACCAGCGCGCGCTCGGCGGGCGGCTCGGGGCCAGCCTCCTGCAAATGCTGGTCCTCGGCCCAGTCCTGATCGCGCCGTTCGGCCTGCCGCCGCGATCGATAGCGGTCGATCATCAGCATGTCGGCGGCGCGGTAGAGATAGGCCAGCGGGTTGGCGATCGGACCATCCATCCGCCCCGCCATCTTGACCCATAGGTCCTGGACCAGATCCTCCGCCGCATCGCCCGCGCCACGCGCCGCCAGGAAGCGGACGAGCTTGTCGCGATTGGCGAGGAAGACGGCCTCGATCCCGGTGGGCGTCATGGTATCGACCGGACAAAAAGGGCGGAAGGCCGGTCGTTTAGCCGAACCCTCCGCCCGTGGAAAGGAGCCCCACCCGAGGACGGGGTGGGGCTCCGGACGCCCGCGCGCGTTACAGGGGGGGTGCACGCGGACGAACTCGCCTCAAAAGGCGAACTGAAGGGCCGCGCGCGCCGACAGCGCCACGTTGCCAAGCCTTTGTTCGGCGTTCACCTCGCCGCTCAACTGGATCTCGCTGGTGCCGGTGATCGCGCGCACCCGCCCGATCCAGCCGCCGCCGCGTGCCTCGGGATCGAGGATGAATGGCGTACCGTCGCCGAAGCTGGCCACCGTACGGCCCAGCGCACCGGCGATCCGCTCGCGCCGGCCGGCCTCGACCTCCAGGCGGCTCCACTGCGCATAGCGATTGTCGCCACCGAAATTGATGCCCGCCGCGACGCTGGCGGTCAGCGCGAGTTCGTCGCTGTTGCGCTTGCGCACGGTCAGGTCATAGCCGGTGCCGCCGCCAACCTCGCGATAGCCATCCTCGTTCAATCGGTAATAGTCGACAGCCAGGATCGGGCGAATATTGAACTGGCCGACCCAATGTTCGTAGGAAACCGAGCCCGAGCCGGAATACAGCATGCCCTTCCAGTCGGCGGTGGCGCGGCGCTGCACCGCTTCCGAGCCGATCACGCCGTCGAACTGGCGTTGCGAGTCGAAGTTGATGAACGCCGCCGAGGCGCGGGCCTGCGCCGCCCATGCGCCCCAGCGCGCGCGCCAGAAGCCGGCCAGCTCATATTGGCTGTGATCGACCCGGTTGACCGCCGAGCCTTCATTGTCGCGGCCCTTCAGATAGGCGAGCGACGCGCCGAAATTGCCGGCATCGGTCTTGTGCTCGATGCCGCCGCTGACGCCCCAGCCGCGCACGTCATAGCTGCGCGTCGAGCGGGTGCCCTTGGACGAGTCCCAGCCCAGCGGCGACAGCCAATAGCCCCATTTGCCTTCCTCGCTGAACTCGCCCGCCGGTTCGCGCAGCTGTGCCGCCGCCGTGCGCGAGGCGAGCGTCACGCCCTCGAACACGCCGCCGGCATAGTTGGGCAGCATCTGCTCGATCGCGCCCCGGAAGGCCGCGCCGTCGTAAATGCCGCGGATCGAGTCGGCGAGCTTGGCATCGCTGCCGATCGCGGCGTCGATCGCATCGAAGGCGCTGACGCCGGCACCATTCAGCCCGAGTTCGGTTTTCGCCTTACGGCTGACCTCGACCGCGATCTCGTTGGGCTGCGCCGCGACGATCGCGCCCTTGTAGAGAAAGGGCATGGCCGATGGCGCGAGCGACAGATTGTTCGCCCCCGTCAGCGTACCCGAGCGCAGAACGATATAGCGTCCGGTCACGTCCGCCCCGCCCGAGACGCGCAGCGCCAACTGGCTGTTCGCGCCGATGGTGGTCGCCCCGCCGACCTGGATCAGGTTGGCGGTGGGGTTGGTCTTGTCGAGCGCAACGCTCAGGATCGACTGGTCGGCCATGGTCAGCGAGGCGATGTTGGTCACGCCATTGGTGGCGAAGGTGCCACCGCCGCTGGCGACGCTGACCGCGACATGGCCGCTATTCGCCAGCCGTCCGGCGAAGACGCCCTTGCCGGTGATCGACAGCGTATCCTGCCCCAGCCCGGCGAAGTCGGCGACCCCGTCGAACCGTGCCGTGCCGCCGATGACCAGGCTGTCCGCGCCCGCACCGAAGGTCGCGGTGCCGGCATAGATACCGGTGCCGCTCATCTCCAATCGGTTGTTGCCGGCCCCGAACCCGACATCACCCGAGACGGTGCCGGCCGCGATCTCCAGCCGGTCGTTGCCGCTGCCGAAGCGGATCGCCCCGGTGATGGTCGGGGCGGCCGCACCCGTCGCCGGGGCGATCTGACGCACCACCGCGCCGCTGCTGTTCGCCGACAGGTCGATCGCGACGCTGCGCGACGAATCCGCGCCGGCGCCCGCGATCGCGCCACTATTCTCGACCAGGGTCAGCCCGCCGGTGCGGTCGAGGATCGCGGTGGCCGAAGCGGTGGCGGCGGTCGCCTTGATGCTGCCGCTGTTACGGATCGTCGGCAGGCTGGCCCCGGTGTCGATCAGCACCGCCGTGGTGACCGTCGCGGGCGCGCCGCCTCCGGTCGCGGCAATCGTGCCACCATTGCGCAGCTCGGGTGTCGCGGCCCCTGCGCCGAAGCGGATCGCGGTCGCCTCCGCGCCATTGGCGCTGGCCTGTATCGTTCCGCCGACCGCGACGCCTTGCGCGATCTGGACATTGCCGCCGAGGCCACCGATCGCCAGCGCGGTAGCCTTCACCCCGCTATAGACGCCGACGCCCGAGATGCGGCCATTGACCACCAGCCCCGCCGCCGGGGTCGCGCCACCGGTCGCGCCGATCACGATCGCCCGGTCGGTCGCGCCGATCTGCATCGCGGGGGCGGCGCCGTTGGAGATGACGTCCGCCACCTTGCCCGTGGCGTTGCCCAGCGTAATCCCGCCCGCGACATTGCCGCCAACGATCAGCGCCGACCCGCCCTGCAACAGATCGTCGGGATCGAGCTTCGACACATCGGTCGGCGGCGTGGTGTAGCGATAGCCGGTCGAGCCGATACCGCCCTCGATCGTGAGCGCGCCGCCGACATCGCCGTCGATCCGCGCGCCGACCGCGCCCTGCCCCACCGCCGTGGTGGTGCCGCCCAGCGTCACGTTGCCCGACACCGCACCGGTGCGGACACCGACCGAGCGGTCGCCCAGCACGTTGACCTTGCCCGACTGCGCCAGATTGCCGGTCAGCGGCCCGTTCAGATGGATGCCGGCCGAGTCGTTGCCCTCGATCGTGATCTCGCCGCTATTGGTGACATTGCCGGCAAAGGCCCCCGCCGTCCGGATGCCGGTGCGACGCGATCCTTGCGCGAACGGGCCGTCCAGATCGCCGTCCTTGTCGAGATCGGTCGGCGTATAGCTCTCATCCAGGACGATCTTGCCGCTATTGGTGATCTCGCCGGTCACCCCGGCGGCCGCGCCGATGCCGATCGCGTCATTGGCGTCGGTGATCTGGATGGTGCCGGCATTGGCGACCTTGTTATTGCTATCCAGGCTGACCGCCGTACCGCCGCTGGTGACGACGCTGCCCGCCGCCACGATGTTGATGTCGTCGGCCGCGCCGTTCTTGATGGTCGCGGTGCGGACGGGCGTGGTTCGCTTGATGTCGATCACGGTCTGGGCCGACGCCGCCGAGCCGGCCACCAGGGCAAGCGTCGCGGTCGAGGCGAAAAGCAGGCGATGCACGGATAAGGTCCCCTTTGGATGCTTTTGCCCTTCCAGACGGAGCCGGTGCCGGGGTCCCTTGGTCGCTTCGTGAAAAAAGTGTCAGGGGGCCGGAACTTTCCCGCGCGGGTGTTGACGACCGTCTGCCCCGAGCGCAGAGGGCGGCCCAGGCGTGGGAGCCCCTGCGTCGTTCCAGAAAGCGAGAACATGTCCAGCGACAGTTCCAGTAGCGCCGCACGCCTCGGGCTCGACCGCTAGTTTCGCGACTGGCTTTCGTCCGCCCGGGTCGTGCGGTCGAAAGGTTTACCATGGTCAACGATCTGATTGCCGGCGTCGCCGCCGGTTTCCGTTCATCCCGTCGCGGTGTCTCCATCGCCGACCTCGTCGACACGCTCCAGTCGCTTCCCCTCGAGGATGCGGCCGATGCGCTCACGCAAATGCCCGACGGCCGCGCCGTCGCCGTGCTGGACAGCCCGGAACTGCGCTGCGCCGCCGACCTGCTGACGCGCCTGGCGCCCACTCGCGCCGTCGCGCTGATCGCGCAGATGGCGGAGGACCGCGCCGCCGACGTGCTGGCCGAGATGGACGAGGAGGATGCCGCCGCGCTGCGCGCCGGCCTGCCCGCCACCGTCCGCGCCTCGATCGACACGCTGCTGCGCTGGCCACCCGACAGTGCCGGCGGCATGATGACCACCGAATATGTGGCCAGCCCCGCCGACGCGACCGTCGCGGACGTGCTGGCGCATATCCGCACCGTCGAGCGCAGCCGCGAAACCGTCTATTCGGTCTTCCTGCTGGAGCCGCAGGGCCGGCTGGTCGCGACCGTCTCGCTGCGCCAGTTGATCGCCGCCGAGCCGGCGTCGCTGGCGATCGATCTGGCGCGCGGCCATGACCCGATCACCGTCGCGCCGACCACCGACCGCGAAGAGGTGGCGCATCTGATCCGCCGCCACGATCTGCTCGCACTGCCGGTCATCGACGAACAGGGCCGCCCGATCGGCATCGTCACCGTCGACGACGTGCTCGACGCGCTGGTCGAGGCACATACCGAGGACACGCAGCGCTTCGGCGGCGTCGAGGCGCTCGACAATCCTTATCTGGAAACCGGCTTTCTCGCGATGATCCGCAAGCGTGCGGGCTGGCTGAGCATCCTGTTCTTCTCCGAAATGCTGACCGCCAGCGCGATGCAGCATTTCGAGTCCGAGCTGGAGCGCGCCGTCGTCCTGACGCTGTTCATCCCGCTGATCATGAGCTCGGGCGGCAATAGCGGCAGCCAGGCGACCTCGCTGATCATCCGCGCGCTGGCGCTGGGCCAGGTGCGGGTGCGCGACTGGTGGCGGGTCGCTTTGCGTGAATTGCCGGCGGGGCTGACGCTGGGTGCGATCCTGGGGCTGCTCGGCATGGCGCGGATCGCGCTGTGGCAGACACTGGGCTTTTACGATTACGGCCCGCATTGGGGGCTGGTCGCCATGACGGTCGGCACCGGGCTGGTCGGGATCGTGACCTTCGGATCGCTGGCTGGATCGATGCTGCCCTTCGTCCTGCAAAAGCTGGGCTTCGATCCGGCCAGCGCCTCGGCGCCGTTCGTGGCGACGCTGGTCGATGTGACCGGCCTCGTCATCTATTTCACGATCGCGCTGGCGATCCTGTCGGGCACGCTACTCTAAGGGTCCTTGCCTGTCCGGGGAGGATCATTTCGCCTGCCAATAGCGTACGTAATCGACCGACATCCGCTGGGGCAGCGCGGCATCGTCAACGCCTTTCTTGCCGCCCCAGTCGCCGCCGACCGCCAGATTGAGGATCAGCGCATAGGGCCGGGTGAAGGGCCAAGCCACCGCCCCGCCCGGCCGATCGTTGCGCACCTTCATATAGGCGCGACCATCGACGCCGATGGTGATCGCCTGCGGCGTCCAGTCGAGTTGATAGCGGTGATAGGCGGTGCAGGCATCGGCGACGCGGGTCTCGGCTCCGCGCTGCGTCCCCTTGGCATGATTATAGGCGGCGGAATGGATGGTCGCATGGACGACGTCGGGGTTCCAGCCGACCATCTCCATGATGTCGATCTCGCCCGCCGCCGGCCAGGGACCGCCACTCGTCGGCAGCAACCAGATCGCCGGCCACGTGCCCCGCCCGCATGGCAGCCTGGCGCGGATCTCGTAAAAGCCATAGCCGAGCGACTGGCGCGTCACCAGCTTGGCGGAGGTATAGGCCTGCCCACCCCAATCGGGCGCATCCTTCGCCGCCTCATGCCGCGCCTCCAACACCAATGCGCCGTTTTCGACCCGCGCGTTGGAGCGGTCGGGACCGGGATAATATTGCAGCTCGTTATTATACCAGCCGGCCTTGTTACGCTCGGTATCCCAGCGCCACCGGCCCGGGTCGATGCGCGTGGCGAACTCGTCGCGGAAACTGGGCGCGCCGCCGGGCGTCGGCATAGGCTCGTCGACAGCATAGTTGGTCGCACCCAGGGAGCCGGTCGGCGTCTCCTGCGCCGCCGCCCCAGTCGCCAGCAACGCCACTGATGCCAGCAAGACCCAATGCCTATCCATGATCCCCTCCGCTTTTGCGCGACTTGTCCCCTCAGCGGACCCGTCGCGCAAGCGGAAAGGTGGATGCCTTACCCGGCGATGGTGAACACCGATCCGGAATCGACGCGGATACCGGCACCGTTGATGAAGCTCGCCCGCTCCGAACACAGGAAGGCGACCGCTGCCGCCACCTCTTCGGGCCGGCCGCGCCGCTTCAGCACCATGCCGGGGCGCTCTTCCTCCAGGAAGCTGTCGATCGCCTCGTCGAAGCTGGTGCCCTTCTCCTTGGCCCGCTTCTCCATCATCTTGTCGGTCATCGGCGTGGCGATGAAGGCCGGCGATACCGTGTTCACCAGCACATTGTCGCAACCATAGGCCTTGGAAAGCCCCTTGGCCAAGCTGAGGATGCCGGCCTTGGCGGCGCAATAGGGAAGCTCGTCGATATAGGGCTGCACCGCATCCTCCGAAGCGAACAGCACGATCCGGCCCCAGCCCTTGGCGCGCATCGCCGGGATCGCTTCGCGGCACATGCGCACCGCGCCCATCAGGTCGATGTCGAGCGTCTGCTGCCAGCCGGCATCGTCGATCTCCAGGAAGTCGCCGGTGGCCCCGGTCACGCCGGCGGCGTTGACATAGATGTCCGGTTCGCCCAGCCGCTCGCGGACCTCACGCCACAGCGCGGCGACATCGTCAGGCTTGGTGACATCGCCGGTGACCGCGATCACCTCGCCCAGCGGTGCCAGCTCGGCGACCGCCTCGTCGATCGTGCCGCCCGGCTTGTCGGTCAGCGCGACGCGAACGCCGGCCTCCAGGAGCAGGCGTGCGGTTTCCTTGCCCATGCCCGAATCCGATCCGCTGATGAGCGCGATGCGCCCCTTGATACCCAGATCCATCGTCTCTCTCCTCACTCGACAGGGGCGACCAGACGATGGGCGGACCATCATCTGGATCAACAACCTGGCCTTGAAGAGCCGAAGGCCGATAGGGTTCCTCCGCTAGGAGGCGTGCAAGTCCTTGAACACACGCGGAACGGCGGATGTCCCGATCCGTTCGAACCCCGCCGTCATCTTGACCCAGGCCATTGGCACCGCTGCGCCGCCCGGATTAGATGGTCGTGATATTCGAGGACCTCCCATGCCCTTTTCCACGCCCTACACCGCCGATGCCCACCGTTATGACGCCGGCATGCCCTATCGCCGCGTCGGGCGCAGCGGCCTTCGCCTGCCGGCGATCAGCCTGGGGCTGTGGCAGAATTTCGGCGGTACCGACGTCTTCGAGACGGGCCGCGCGATCCTGCGCCGCGCCTTTGATCGCGGGGTCACCCATTTCGACCTCGCGAACAATTACGGCCCGCCCTATGGTTCGGCGGAGGAGAATTTCGGCCGCGTGCTCGCCAGCGACTTCGCGCGGCACCGCGACGAACTGATCATCTCGACCAAGGCGGGATGGGACATGTGGCCGGGGCCTTATGGCGACATCGGCTCGTCCAAGAAATATCTGATCGCCAGCTGCGACCAGAGCCTGAAGCGGATGGGCGTCGACTATGTCGACATCTTCTACTCGCACCGCGTCGACCCGACCACCCCGCTGGAAGAGACGATGGGCGCGCTCGTCCAGCTCCACCGGCAGGGCAAGGCGCTCTATATCGGTCTGTCCTCCTATGAGCCGGGCCTGACCCGCCGTGCCGCCGCGATCCTGGCGGAGGAGAAGGTGCCGCTCTTCATCCACCAGCCCAGCTATTCCATCCTGAACCGGTGGATCGAGCGCGAGCTTCGGGCGACGCTGGAGGATCTCGGCACCGGCTGCATCGCCTTCTCGCCGCTGGCACAGGGCATGCTGACCGACAAATATCTGAACGGCGTTCCCCAGGATGCGCGCGCCAGTCGCGGCGGGTCGCTGTCGCAATCGCTGCTGACCGACGCCAATCTCGCGGCGATCCGCCGGTTGCACGAGATCGCGGCGGCGCGCGGACAGACGCTGGCGCAGATGGCCATCGCCTGGACGCTGCGCGATCCCCGCGTGACCTCCGCCTTGATCGGCGCACGCACCGTCGAGCAGTTGGACGACTCGCTCGACGCGGTACGGCGATTGGACTTCTTGGCTGAGGAACTGGCCGCCATCGACCGGGCGGCCGAGGATGGCGGGATCAACCTGTGGGCGGAGTCCTCGGACATCGTCGACATGCCGGCGGCACAGGGGGTTCCGGTCGGCTCGTAACCGCCGCCCATCCTCATATGCGACGGTCGGGTGTCCGACCTGAAAGCCCTTTGCGGACGGAGCGGATTTGCCCGCGGCCGTCCCAAAGGCGAACACATCTCGAAAGGCGGCTGCGTCTCCAACGGGCATGTCCGGGCACATAGGGGGAGCGGCCAACGGCCGGCGGCACTCAGGATATGCGACAGGAGGCCGCTTCAAGGTTCTGTTTTAAGGTTCTTTTCTGATCTTATCGGCCAACTTCTAGGTCTTGGCGAAGCGGATACATCACCGGCCCGTCACACGCCGAATGATGCGATTTAACGGGGACCCATCTCCATACAGCCTGCACGCCATCCGCGTTGCGTCGCACAAATCGCCTATCTAAGCCCGACCCATCGAAGGGGTTGAGATGATCATGGGCTTTGACACCGTGCGATCGGGGATTGGGCATGTCGCGACGGGATCGCTCACGGCGTTCGTTCGGCCGCGCCGGACCGTCGACCTGTATCGCGCATAAGCCGGACGGCCCGTCACCATGTCCTCGACCACCCATAACGGCAGCATCGTCGATTCGTTCATCCGTCCTTCGACCGTGAATGATCATGGCCATCGGCCGGCCGCCGCCGATGACACGCCCGCCGCGCCGCTTCAGCCCAGCAAGATCGCCTACCGCGCCGACATCGATGGCCTGCGCGCGCTGGCGATCGTGCCGGTCGTGCTCTTTCACGCCGGGGTGGAGCTGTTTCGCGGCGGCTTCGTCGGCGTCGACGTCTTCTTCGTCATCTCCGGCTTTCTGATCACGACGGGCCTGCTCCAGGACTCGTCGATCACCCGCTTCTACGAACGCCGCCTGCGCCGCATCCTGCCGGCGCTGACCGCGATGATGACGATCTCGACGGTCGCGGCCCTCGTCCTCCTGCTTCCCGGTGACCTGCTGGCGTTCGGCAAGAGCATGGGGTCGGCGCTGCTCTTCGGCTCGAACGTCTATTTCTGGCGGCAGTCGGGCTATTTCGCCACGATCACCGAGACATGGCCGTTACTCCACACCTGGTCGCTGGGTGTCGAGGAGCAGTTCTACATCTTCTTCCCGCTCTGCATCCTGGTGCTGGGGCGGTGGCGCCGGCGGGTCCTTCCGATCGCGATCGTCGCAATGATGATCGCGTCCTTCTGGGCCGCGCAATTCCTCGTCGGAAATATGAAGGGCGTCATGGCCTTCTATCTCATGCCGTCGCGCGCATGGGAATTGCTGACGGGATCGCTGCTGGCGACGGGGATCATACCGGCGGTGCGCAACCGCGTGATTGGCGCCGTGGCGGCCCTCGCCGGCGTGGCGATGATCGTCTATTCAGTCCTGGCCTATAGCGCGACCACTCCGTTTCCGGGCCTCAGCGCCATTCCCCCCGTGCTGGGATCGGCACTGATCATCTGGGCGGGCCAAAAGGGCGAGCATGGCCTCTCGCCCGTCTTGGGGGCGGCGCCGCTGCGGTTCATCGGCCTGATCTCCTATTCGCTCTATCTCTGGCATTGGCCGATCCTCGCCTTCGTCCGCTACGCCTATATCGACCCCATCACGCCGGTGATCGCGACGGTGGCGGTCGCGGCGTCGGTCGTCGCAGCCTATCTGTCCTGGCGCTATGTCGAGCGTCCGTTCCGGCATATGAATTCGCGCGCCAAGATCTGGAGCTGGTCCGCCGCCGCCGGTGCCGTCATGGCGCTGGCCAGTCTGGCGCTCATCGTTGGCAACGGCTTTCCGCAGCGTTTTTCGCCCGCGATCGTCGCCCTGAATGCCGATCAGGACGATAGCTGGCGGTGTGGCCCTTCGTCCTTCGTGCGGCTGGGCGCCTATTATGCCTGCGCGATCGACCTTCCCTCACGCGATCCGCGCAAGGCGGACGTCATCCTGTGGGGCGACAGCCATGCCCAGATGTATGTCCCGGCCTTGCGCGCCGCCTTGCATGGCCGCTCGGCGGTGCTGGTCAACGCCTATGGCTGCGCGCCGACGGTGAACGGCGGACAGGACGCCAATTGCGCGCAAATCCAGAACCGCAATTTCCGCGAGATCGCGGCGCTCCCCGCCAAGACCGTGATCCTGGCGCAGAACTGGCCGCAATATCGCAAGGAGGTCGGCAAGCGGCTGGGCCGCGCCACGCCGCCCGATCAGCGCTTCCTGCCCGCCGCTCGCCGCTTCGCCGAAACCGTCGATGCACTCAACGCGGCGGGGAAGACGGTGTACGCGGTCGCCGCCATCCCCAATCCGGAATATGAATTGCCCAGCGTCGTGTCGCGCGATCTGGCCTTTCATGGCCGACCGCGTCATCGCACCGGCGTGACGAACGCCGCCTTCCGTCAGGACTTCGCCAATGTCCTCGACACGGAGAAGCGGCTGATGTCGGATGGAAAATTGTCGCTGATCGACGTGCGCAAATTCGTCTGTCGGCGTGACGTGTGCAACTTCATCCAGAGCGGCCATAGCGTGTTCGCCGATCACGGCCATGTGACCAATGCCTTTGCGCGCGCCATGGGCCCGACCTTCGACGCGACGCTTCGCCTGGGACCGGCGAAGCCGTGACGGTTCGTGCCCCGACCTTCCCCGGCTTTCGCCATCCCGCCGCCGGTCGGGACATGCGCCCGCGTCCCGCCGCCCCGCCCCGCCATGGCAAGGGGTGGATGGCCGCCCCCTTTTCGGGTCTGGTCTTCCTGTTGCTGACGCTCCGCTTCGGGATGGACCGCGTGCTGATGGGCACCTCCATCTCGCTGGGCTCCACGAACGTCACGCTCGGTATCCTGTTCAACTTCGCCTTCGTGTTCATCGCGTTCAGCCTGCTGGGCTTCACGCTGTTCTCGAACCGGGCGATGCAATCGGACGCCGTCGTTCCGCTTGCCCTGTGGCTTCCCTTCCTGATCTCGCTGTTCGGATCGCTGGCCTATACCGCCTATCCGGTGGACGGGATCAAGTTCGTCTGGAACGTCCTGACCTTCTTCTGCATGTTCGCGATCGGCTATCATTACAGCCGGTATTTCTCGATAAGCCGGATCGCCGACGTCATCATCGTGACCGGCATATTTCCGATCCTGATCTCGATCGTCTTCTATGCCCTGGACGGGTTCGGACAGCGTCTGCAAGGTGCGGCGGGCCATCCTAACATGCTGGCCTTCTTCCTCTTCTTCTATGTCAGCTTCTGCTATCACGGGCTGGTCTGGGGCTGGATCAAGAGCCGCGCGATCCGCAACGTCGCGATCCTCTTCTGTGCGGTGGCGACTCTCGAACTGCTGCTCACCGGCACCCGGTCCGCCTTCGTCGCCCTGTTCGCGTTCATCCTCGTGTCGACGCTGCGCCGCCCCCTATGGCTGTTGATGGTCCTGCCGGCGCCGTTGCTCGCACTGGCCATACCCAGCGTCAACGAGCGCATCACCGAGGTCTTCCATTCCAAGCCGACCGTCAGCTACGAATATTTCGTCGCCACGGCACGCGGCGACACCGAAACCGAAGGCGGGGTGGAAGCCGATTCGGGGACGTGGCGCATGTTCCTGTGGAAGGCGGCGTGGTCGGTCATCCTGGAGGCACCGCTGTTGGGCCACGGTGCCTATTCCTTCCTGCCGAGTTCACCCGACTTCTTCCCGTTGAAGGCGGCCGGCGGATCGGGGGCGCACAACATCTTCGTACAGATCACGTTCGAACAGGGCTTTGTCGGGCTTGCGACCTATCTCTGGCTGATCTTCGGCATATGCGCGCTGGCGATCACCCGGTTCCGGCGTGACCCCGGGCTGGCGATCTTCATCATCATGCTGACCCTGTGCTTCAACGTCGCAGGGCTGAGCGACAATATGCTCTATTATCTGATCGACCAGATTTATATTTGTTTCGCGTCGGGCATTACGCTGGGCCTGTTGATGCGCGCACCGCCGCCCAAGCCAGCGGCGTTCAGGCGGTTCCGCGCGGCGTAGCAAGTCCCGCCGGAAAGGCTCCGTTTCGCGAAACGACGCATCCGCCCTGATGCGCTGGACATGCGTCGCGCCTATCTTGCCCCCATGAAAAAGATCGGCTTCCTCTCCTTCGGCCATTGGTCCGCCTCGCCCCAGTCCGCCACGCGTTCGGCGCAGGACGTGCTGCTCCAGTCGATCGACCTCGCGGTCGCAGCGGAGGAACTGGGGGCGGATGGGGCCTATTTCCGGGTCCATCATTTCGCGCAGCAGCTCGCCTCGCCCTTTCCGCTGCTCGCCGCCGTCGGCGCGCGGACGTCGCGGATCGAGATCGGAACGGGCGTCATCGACATGCGCTATGAAAACCCGCTCTATATGGTCGAGGATGCCGGGTCGGCCGATCTGATCAGCGGCGGCCGCTTGCAGCTGGGCATCAGCCGGGGTTCGCCCGAGCAGGTGATCGATGGCTGGCGGCATTTCGGCTATGGCCCGGCGCAAGGTGAGACCGACGCCGATATGGGTCGTCGCCATGCCGAGGTCTTCCTGCACCTGCTGAAGGGTCAGGGCTTCGCCAAGCCCAATCCGCGGCCGATGTTCCCCAACCCGCCCGGCCTGTTGCGGTTGGAGCCGCATTCGGCCGGTTTGCGCGATCGCATCTGGTGGGGGTCCGCGTCCAATGCGACGGCGGTCTGGGCGGCGCAGCAAGGCATGAACCTGCAAAGCTCGACCCTGAAGGCCGATGAGAGCGGCGAGCCGTTCCATGTCCAGCAGGCCAAGCAGATCCGCGCCTATCGCGAGGCATGGGCGGCGGCGGGCCATCAGCGAGCGCCGCGCGTGTCCGTCTCCCGCTCGATCTTCGCGCTGACCAATGATCAGGACCGCGCCTATTTCGGGCGCGACGACAGCAGCGATCAGGTCGGCGTCATCGACAATATGCGCGCCGTCTTCGGCCGTTCCTATGCCGCCGAGCCGGAAAAGCTGATCGAACAACTCCGCGCCGACGAGGCCATCGCGGAGGCGGATACGCTGTTGCTCACCGTACCCAATCAACTGGGCGTGGCGTATAACGCGCATGTGATCGACAACATCCTGCGCCACATCGCCCCCGCCCTCGGCTGGCGCTGATCGCCTTGCTGCGTCCCGGCATCGGGCCGGGGCGCCGCATGCGGCGAGACACGCCGGGTGACGATGCGTTGCTTTATCGATGAAAGAAAATGGCGCGCCCGGAACGATTCGAACGTCCGACCCTCAGATTCGTAGTCTGATGCTCTATCCAGCTGAGCTACGGGCGCGCATGGGGCCTCTGTCGAGGCCTGATATGTGATCCACTGGCGCGCCCGGAACGATTCGAACGTCCGACCCTCAGATTCGTAGTCTGATGCTCTATCCAGCTGAGCTACGGGCGCGCTGTGGAGGTGGGCTGATAGAAGTCGTTTCGGATTGTGGCAATAGCCTTTCTGCGGTTATCCACAATTTCTTCGCGCACGGCACACAAGCGCGTTTGCGGCATTTTCTCGGCGCGCCTTCCATGTCTAGGGTGATCCGCGATGATGCACGCTCCTCTCCGCCCCCGCCCGGCCCTGTCATGGCTGTTCCTCGGCGTCGCCCTGGCCGCGCCGCTCGCCGGATGCTCGCGCGATGCCACCCGCTATCCCTCGCTCGCGGTTCGCCCCGCCGAGAAGCAGGGTTTCGCCGAGCCGGAGGTGACGCCGGTCCCGCTCAAGCCCGACCCGGCGCTGGACAGCGCGATCGGCGATCTGAGCGGCCGGCTGGACGCCATCGAGGCCGAGTTCGCCAAGGCCCATGCCCGAGCCCGCACCAGTGCGGGCGAAGCGCGCGGCCAGGCGGTGGGCAGCGAGGCCTGGCTGACGGCGCAGACCGAATTGGCGACGCTGGACGAAATCCGGGCGCGCACCTCGGCCATTCTAGCCGAGATCGACGACCGCGCGATCGCCCGTGCGGCCGAACTGCTGCCCGACTATCCCGCGCTGGTCGCCCTGCGCGCCCGTACCGCAGAGGTCATCGCGCGTCAGGGCAGCCAGATCGATACGCTGTCGGCCAGCCTGCCGACCGCCTGAGACGGTCAGAAGCGGCGGATGAAGGGCAGGACCGTCGAGTAATCGTCGGTCCAGGCGCGCAGGCCAGGCGGCGCGGTGACGGTGGTCCAGTCGCCGCCCGTTGCTTCCAGCGCGGCGAGCATCCCGCGATCCCGCGACAGGGCCAGCCAGACCGAGTTGGTCGCCTGCACGTCGCGGTCGAGATCGGTCGGGTTATAGGCCAGCTTGCGCACCGCCCAGCCGCCTGCGCGCGCGGCGGCGGCCACCACCGGTTCCAGATCGACGAAGCGGTTGGAGATATGCACGAGCAGCAATCCTCGCGGCGCCAAGACCCGGCCATAGGTCGCAAATGCCTCCTGCGTCAGGAGATGGGCCGGGACCGCATCGGAGGAGAAGGCGTCGAGCGCCAACAGGTCCAAACTCGCGCTGCGATCCTGGCTCAGGCGGATACGCGCGTCGCCAATGCGAATGACCGGGTCTGGCCGGCAATGCCGCAGATAGGCGAACTGGCCGGTATCGCGCGCGATCCGGACCATGACGGGATCGATTTCGTAGAAGCGCCAATGCTGGCCGGGCCGGGCATAGCAGGCCAGCGTTCCAGTCCCCAGACCGACGACCCCGATCCGTGCGCCGGGGCCATATAGCGAGGGCGCGGCCCGCATGGCACGGCCCACCCCCGAAAAAGGCGCATAATAGGTGGTGGGCGTCCGCTCACGCTCGACCGAGCCGCGCAACTGGATACCATGAACGGTCGATCCGTGATCCAGCTCGCGATAGCCGGCGACGTCGCGCACCGTGTAGACGCCGAAATAGCTGCGCATCCGGGCATCGTGCGCCATGGAAAGCGCCAGCGAGCGATAGCCGCCGAACATGACGAGCGTCACCGCCAATAACAGCGTGAAGCCCGCGCGGGCACCGATCGTCAGAAACCCGAGCGCCGCGATGACGAGGAAGGCCGGCCCTTGCTGATCCTCGCCGAACCAGCGATCCGGCCCGACAAGTCGCAGGTCGAGGAACACGCCCAACATAACCGCCAGCGCGATCAGCATCGTCCGATGATGTCGCCGCCACAGCCGCCGCAATCCCTCGGTCAGGAACATCTGCGGGATCAGCGCGCCCGCCGCCAGGATCAGCAGCGGATATTCATAGGTCCAGTCGAAGACGACCGGCGCGACCATGCCGGCGAAAATGCCGCCCAGAACGCCGCCGACCGCCATCCAGAGATAGAAGCCCGTCAGCCGGTCCGCCGCCGGTCGCGCGCGATAAAGTGCGGTGTGCAGCCCGACCGAGACCATGAAGAGCAGCGCCAGCGCCACGCCGGCGTTGAAATAGGGGCGCTGCGGATGGCCATCCATGATAACCCCGCCGAACAGCAGCAGCGTCACCGGCGCGATCCGGGTCAGGATGTCGGCCACCCCGCGCCGGGTGGCGAAAGCGATGATGAAGCTGAGCAGATACAGCCCCAGCGGCAAGACCCAGAGCAGCGGCATCGCGACGATGTCGGTGGTGATATAGGTCGAGGTCGCGAGCACCAGCCCCGAGGGCACCGCCGACAGCGCGACCCACAGGCCGATCCGCCGCCACCCGGGGGCCGGCGATGGTTCGGCCACCACCGGCGCGTCCCGACCGATCGCCGGCAACCGGGTCGCGCAGACCAGGACCAGCAGCCCGAGCAGCGCATAGCCCGCGCTCCACATCAGGCTTTGCGCATGCAGCGCCATGCTCGGCTCGACGAGCAGCGGATAGGCGACCAGCCCGGCAAAGCTGCCCAGGTTCGACGCGGCGTAAAGCGCATAAGGATTGCGCCCCGGCTCGGCGAGCGCGAACCAGCGCTGGATCAGTGGCGCCTGCGCGGACACGGCGAAGAAGAGCGGGCCGATCGACAAGCCCAGCAGCCAGGGCACCCATATGGCCGGTTCGGCATCGGCCGAGGGCTGCACCGCGATCAGCCCGATGGGCAGCCACAAGGCCGCGATCAGCAGCACACCGATATGGATCGCCGCCTGCACACGCGGCCGCCATCGCCCCAGGGCGTGCGCATAGGCATATCCGCCCAGCAGCAGCGCCTGATAGACCAGCATCGCCGAGTTCCACACCGCCGGCGCGCCGCCCAGCCGGGGCAGCGCCATGCGCGCCACCATCGGCTGGACCAGGAACAGCAGGAACGACCCGGTCAGGATCGTCGCGATGAACAGCGGGCGTACCAGACGCGTCAGGGGCATCACGGGCGGCGGAGCGGGCGCGGCGATGGTCAGGCGTTCAACAGGCGCGCGGCATGGGCGGCATGATAGGTCAGCACCCCCGAACAGCCGGCGCGCTTAAACGCCATCAGCGTCTCCAGCACCATCGCATCACGGTCGGCCGCACCGGCGGCGACCGCCGTCTCGATCATCGCATACTCACCCGACACCTGATAGGCGAAGGTCGGCACGCGGAATTCCGCCTTCACCCGGCGGATGATGTCGAGATAGGGCAGGCCCGGCTTCACCATGACGCTGTCGGCGCCCTCGGCCAGATCGAGCGCGACCTCGCGGAGGGCCTCCTCGGCATTGGCGTGATCCATCTGATAGGTGTTCTTGTCGCCCTTCAGCAGGCCGCGCGTGTTCACCGCGTCGCGGAACGGGCCGTAAAAGGCGCTCGCATATTTGGCGGCATAGGCCATGATCTGGACATTGGCGAAGCCCTCTGCCTCCAGCGCGCTCCGGATCATGCCGATCCGACCGTCCATCATGTCGGACGGCGCGATCACGTCCGACCCCGCACGCGCCTGGGTCAGCGCCTGCTGGACCAGCGCGTCCGCCGTGCTGTCATTGACGACATAGCCGGCCTCGTCGACCAGCCCGTCATGGCCGTGCGTGGTATAGGGATCGAGCGCGACATCGGTCAGCACGCCGATCTCCGGCACCGCATCCTTGATCGCGCGGATCGCGCGGCACATCAGATTGTCGGGGTTCAGCGCCTCGCGCCCGTCGTCGCTGCGCAGGTGCGACGGCGTATTGGGGAACAGCGCCAGGCAGGGAATACCCAGATCGGCCGCCTCTCGCGCGCGCGCCACGATCCCGTCGAGCGACCAGCGCGATACGCCGGGCAGGCTGGCGATCGGCTCCTCCACCCCCTGCCCCTCGGTCACGAACAGCGGCCAGATCAGATCGGCCGGGGTCAGCACCGTTTCGGCATGAAGCCGCCGGCTCCAGGCGGAGGCGCGGGTACGGCGAAGGCGAAGCGCAGGATAGGAAGCGGTCATCATATTGGCATTTGGGGGATCATACCCGGCTTGCCAAGCGTTGCGCGAGCGAAAGGAACCCAGGTTGAGAGAGATACGATCGGCCGCCATGGTCGTGAACGCCAAGTCCCGGCGCGGCCAGGCGCTGTTCCGCCGTGCCTGTGCGGCGCTGTCCGACCTGCCCTACAAGGTCGACGCGCGTGCCGTGGAGGACCCCGAAGAGCTCGAGCCGACGGTCCGCGAACTGCTGGCGGCTAAGCCCGACCTGCTGATCCTGGGCGGCGGTGACGGCACGATCAGCGGCCTTGTCGACCTGATGGTCGGCCATGACGTGATGCTGGGCGTATTGCCGCTGGGCACGGCGAACAGCTTCGCGCGCTCGCTCGGCATCCCGCTCGACATCGAGGGCGCGGTGGAGGTGATCCGCACCGGTCGCCCGCGCCGCATCGACCTGGGGATGATCGACAACGATTATTACGCCAACTGCGCCGCGATGGGGATCAGCCCCAAGATCGCCGAAACCGTGCCACATGGCCTGAAGCGCGTGGCGGGGCGACTCGGCTATCTCGGCTGGGCGGCCTATCAGTTCCTGCGCTTCCGCCCCTTCACGCTGATCGTCGAGCAGGATGGCCAGCGCGAGCGGCTGCGCGTCGTCGAGGTGCGGATTTCCAACGGCCCCTATCACGGCGGCACCGAGCTGGTGGAGTCCGCCGCCGTCGATTCGGGCAAGATCGTGGTGCAGGCGGTGTGCGGCCATGTGAAGCGCCGGCTGATCGTCAACTGGGGCGCCAGCATCCTGCGCAGCGACTATCGCAAAGAAAAGGTGCGCGAGTTCCGGGGGCGTGAGATCAAGCTCAACACCATCCCGCCGCTGCCCATCTCGATCGATGGCGAGGTGCTGGCGCGCACGCCGGTCACCGCCCGCATCGCGCCCGGGATCATCGAGGTGATCGCCCCGGCGTGACGCGCAGGCGGGATCAGCCGACCGGCATCGCCTTGTTGGTCGGCTGTCCCTCGGCCATCGCCTGTTCGTGGCATTCCTCCGGCGCGGCGGTCAGCTTGCCCTTGCGCCAGCCGCCACGGCGATAATAGGCGATCGTCATCAGCATCGAGGCCAGCGATCCGGCCGGAAAGCTCCACCAGATCGCATCCGACCCGAGCATCGGCGACAGCGCATAGGCCAGCCCGAAGCGCACCGGGAACATCGCGATGGCCAGGATGACCAGCGGCCCCACCACCGCGCCATTGGCCCGCACCGTCGCCGCCAGCACCATCGAGATGCCGAACAGCATGAAGCTCCACCCCGCGATCAGGTTGATCCGCGTGGCGATGTCGATCGCCGCCGGCTCGCTGCCCAGGAACAGCCACAGCACATGCCGGTCGAGCAGCGTCACGATTCCGACCAGCGCCCCCGTCAGCAACAGGTTCATGCGCAGCCCGGCGCGGGTGACCCGGTCGACCCGGTCCCATTGCCCCGCCCCGATATTTTGCGCCACCATCGCGCTGACCGCCGCGCCTACCGCCATCGCGGGCATCTGGATATAGGTCCAGAGCTGGTTCGCCGCGCCGTACGCCGCCGTCGTCGCGGTCCCATGCCGGTTGACCAGCCCCATCATGGCGAGCGCGGAGGTGGAGACGACCAGCATCTGCAGCCCCATGGGAAAGCCCTTGACCACGATCGTCCGCAGCAGCTCGGTGGAGGGCATCAGATAGCGCCATTCGGCCCCGCGCAGCCGCACGACCAGATCACGGGCATAAATGAAGCCGACCAGCCCGATCAGCGACGCCGCATTGGCGATCAACGTCGCAAGCGCCGATCCCTGAATACCCAGCGCCGGCAACGGCCCCAGGCCGAGAATGAAGACCGGGTTCAGGATGACGTCCAGCACCGATCCCAGCGCCATGAACTTCAGCGGCGTGACCGAATCGCCAACACCCCTCAGCGCCATGGTGAACAACACGCTGACGAACCCCGGCGGCATCGCGACGAAGATGATGCGCAGATAGGCCAGTGCCAGCGGATAGACATCGTCCGGCGTCGACAGCGCGCGCAGGATGGCGGGCGCCGCGAGCCAGCCGACGATCACCGTCAGAACGGAGATGATCAGGAACAGCCCCAGCGCCGCGCCCAGCACCCTCCGTGCCGCGTCGACGTCGCGCCGCCCCATATTCTGGCCGATCAGGATCGTCGCCGCCATTCCGAACCCGAAGGTCGCCGCGACCAGCAGGAACATGATGATATTGGCATTGGTCGTCGCGGCCAGCGCTCGCGCGCCCAGAAACTGGCCGATCCAGATCGCATTGATCGACCCGTTCAGCGACTGCAACACGCTCGATCCCAGGGTCGGCAATGCGAACAGCAACAGGGTGCGGCCAATCGGCCCGGTGGTCAGGTCGCGGCGACCGGCATTGGCTGTCACGGTGTCTTGTCTCCGCCGTTGATCTCGTCCTCGACGAAACGCGCCATGGCGGCATATTGAAGCGCGGGCGCGCGATTTCCCTGTCCCGCATAGAGACCGCGCAGATAGCCCCAGTCGAACGCGGTCAACGCGCCCGGCGCGGCGTCCCCCTCAAACAGGGTCAGGATGGTGGAGACGCCCGATGCCTGACGCGGACGCACGACGGCCAGCGCCCGCATCGTCGCATAGTCGGCGATCTGCTCGACCGTCCTGCCCATCACGGCATCGCGCTCGATCATCACGACGGCCGCCGCGATATGCGACTTGACGGGCAGGTTGATCCGGCTGGCGCTGGGGATATGGAGGGTAGGTAGCTCACCCGGCATGGCGATCAGGGGATCGCCGTCACGGCTGGTCAGCGCGGTCATGTGCCAGGCATGGACCGGCCCCTTGTCCTTCGCCAGCGCGCGGACGTCGGCATAAGCGAGTTCACCGAACATCCCCGGGCGATGATCGATCAGCCATGCGATGTGCGCAGGCCCGTGATCGACGAACAGGATCAGGACATTGGGCCGGCATTTCTCGCCGCCCAGCTTGATCCCCAGCCGCTCGGCATGCCCCAGCATCCGGTCGGCGATCGGCATCGCCAGCGTCGCCGGCAAGCCGCTGCTGGCGATGCAGAGCGGCTCGGTCAGGCGGGACAGCGGCCGATCGCTGTCCGGATAGCCGGATATGGTGGCGAACCAGCGCAACGTCTCGCGTCTCGGCGGCAAGGGCCGTGCGGTGACGATGACGGGATCGGTTGCACCCCCCGGCGCGGTGGCCGTTTGGGCGCCGGTCAGTGCGGGCAGACTGGCGATTGCCAGGATCGGCCCACGCCACATGCCCCTCATGGTGTGGTCGACGCTTCGCGAACGCCGCGCGCCATATTGGCGATCTGTTGCGTCGCGCCGGCATGGCGCGGCGACTGGTACAGCCCACCCAGCAGGCCGCGATCGAACTCGGTGAATTCCGACGGCGCGGTCGCATCCTTGTCGAACAGGGTCAGGATGGTCGGCACCGCCGCGTCGGCCACGGGTTTGGTCGCCGCCATGCTGCGCATCACCGCATAGTCGGCGATCTGCACCAATGTCTTGTTGAGCAACGCCTTGCGCTCGATCACCACGACCGAGGCGGCGATGTCCTGACGAACGGGGCTGAGCAGACGCGACGCCGCACCGACCTTCATTTCCGGCCAGTTCGTCGAAGGGCCCTCCTGTTGGATCACGAGGTCGCCGTCACGCGACACCCGCACCGCCGCATTCCAGGCATAGACCGGCCCCGGCGCCTTCACGATGCGGCTGACCGCCGGGCGGGTCAGGTCGCCGAAGATCTGCGGCGATCGGGTTCGCAAGCCCAGAAGCTGCTCCTGCGGATTGTCGGCGAAGAGGATCAGGATGTTGGGCCGGCATCCATCGGGTGCCATCTGCATGCCCAGCAACTGGACCGTCGCCATCATCCGCCGCAGGATTTCCTCGCTGGCGGCGACCGGCAGCCCGGCGGTGCCGATACAGACCGGCTCGCGAAACCGCATCAGCGGCATGTCCGATTGCGGACGACCGGTCACCCCGAGGATCTGATCCTTGATCTCGGCCTCGCGCGGGATCGGTCGCGCGGTGACCACCACCGGATCGCTGGTCGCGGCCGGCGCGCTCTGCGCCGCCGCTTGCGCGAGAAGGGGCGAAGGCAAGAGGAGCACGACCCCCGCCAGCAGGGCCGTCATCCGTCTCTTGTCCATCGCCACTCTCCCCTTGGCTGTTGTCGTCCGTTACCCCGCGAGCGCGTCCCGCACCGCCTGGAGGGCCTCTGCGCCCTTGGTGCCATCGGGGCCGCCGCCCTGCGCCATGTCGGGACGGCCGCCACCGCCCTGCCCGCCCAGCGCGGCCACGGCCTTGCGCAGCAGGTCGACCGCATTGTGCTTAGCGGTCAGGTCGTCGGTCACGCCGACCGCGACCGAGGCGCGGCCATCATTGACCGCGACCATCACCGCGACGCCCGAGCCGCCCAGCCGCTGCTTGGCATCGTCCACCGCACCGCGCAGCCCCTTGGCCTCGAACCCGTCGAGCACCTGGCCGATGAACGCCACGTCGCCGATCTGCTCCGGCCCGGCCGCCGCACCGCCGGCCCCGCCGCCCATCGCCAGCGCCTTCTTGGCCTCGGCCAGTTCGCGCTCCAGACGACGGCGGTCCTCGACCAGCGCGGCGATGCGCGCGGGCACCTCGTCGGGCGTCGTCTTCAGCGTCGCGGCGGCCGCCTTCAGCATGTCGTCGCGATGCGACAGATAGGCGCGCGCGCCCTCGCCGGTCAGCGCCTCGACCCGGCGCACGCCGCTCGACACCGCGCCTTCGGACACGATCTTGAATACACCGATCTCGCCCAGCGCACTGACATGCGTGCCGCCGCAGAGTTCGAGGCTGTAGGTGCCATCGGCATCCTCGCCCATCGACACGACGCGAACCTCGTCGCCGTACTTCTCACCGAACAGCGCCATCGCGCCCATTTCGATCGCCTCGTCGGGCGTCATCAGGCGGGTGACGACAGGACCGTTGCCGCGCACCTGCTCGTTCACCTTCGTCTCGACCTCGGCAATGTCGTCGGCGGTCATGCCGACCGGCTGCGAGAAGTCGAAGCGCAGCCGGTCGGGCGCGACGAGCGAGCCCTTCTGCGCGACATGGGTGCCCAGCCGCTGGCGAAGCGCCTCGTGCAACAGATGCGTCGCCGAGTGGTTGGCGCGGATCGCGGCGCGGCGGGTCGTATCGATCGCCAGCTTCACACTGTCGCCGACCTTGATGCCGCCTTCCTGGATTTCGGCATTATGCACGAAGACGCGGCCGAGTTGCTTGGAGGTGTCGGTGACGACCGCCTTAAGCCCGGTATCGCTGGAGATCGTGCCGCTGTCACCGACCTGACCACCGCTCTCGCCATAGAAGGGCGTCTGGTTGACGATAACCGAAACGGTATCGCCCGCCGCCGCGCTGTCGACCCGCGCGCCGTCCTTGACCAGCGCGAGCACTTCGCCCTCGCCGGTGTCGGAGGCATAGCCCAGGAATTCGGTCGAGCCGGTTTCCTCGGCGATGTCGAACCAGACGTCGTCCGATGCCTTCGCACCCGAGCCCTTCCACGCCGCACGCGCGGCGCGCTTCTGCTCGGCCATGGCGGCGTCGAAGCCCGCCCGGTCGACCGACAGGTTCTGCGCCCGCAGCGCGTCCTCGGTCAGGTCATAGGGGAAGCCATAGGTGTCATAAAGCTTGAACGCCGTCTCACCCGCCAGCGTCGCGCCGGGGGCCATGCCCGCGGTCGCTTCGTCGAGCAGCTTCAATCCCTTGTCGAGCGTCTGGCGGAAGCGCGTCTCTTCCTGCTTCAGGGTGGCTTCGATTAGCGGCTGCGCGCGGACCAGTTCGGGATAGGCGGCGCCCATCTCCGCGACCAGCGCCGGAACTAGCCGGTGCATCAACGGCTCCTTGGCGCCCAGCAGATGCGCGTGACGCATCGCACGGCGCATGATGCGACGCAGGACATAGCCGCGCCCTTCATTGGCGGGCAGCACGCCGTCCGCCACCAGGAAACCGGCCGAGCGAAGGTGATCCGCGATCACACGGTGCGACGCCTTCGGGCCGTCTTCCGCCTTGGTGTGTGTCAGTTCACACGAAGCGGCGATCAGCGCCTTGAAGGTGTCGGTGTCGTAATTGTCGTGCACGCCCTGCAGGACGGCCGCGATCCGCTCCAGCCCCATGCCGGTGTCGATCGACTTCTTGGGCAGCTCGCCGACGATCTCATTGGCTTCCTGCTCGAACTGCATGAAGACCAGGTTCCAGATCTCGACGAATCGGTCGCCATCCTCCTCCGGGCTGCCGGGGGGGCCACCATAGATATGGTCGCCGTGATCGTAGAAGATTTCCGAGCACGGACCGCACGGCCCGTTCTCGCCCATCGCCCAGAAATTGTCCTTGGTCGGGATGCGGATGATCTTGTGCTCAGGGAGTCCCGCGATCTTCTTCCACAGCTCGAACGCCTCGTCATCGGTGTGATAGACGGTGGCGGTCAGCTTTTCGGCCGGGATGCCCCAGACCTTGGTCAGCAGGGTCCAGGCATGGGTGATCGCCTGTTCCTTGAAATAGTCGCCGAACGAGAAATTGCCCAGCATTTCAAAGAAGGTATGGTGCCGCGCGGTATAGCCGACATTGTCGAGATCGTTATGCTTGCCGCCCGCACGCACGCACTTCTGCGAGCTGGTCGCGGTGGTATAGGGGCGCGACTCCAGGCCGGTGAACACGTTCTTGAACGGCACCATGCCCGCATTCACGAACATCAGCGTCGGGTCGTTCTGCGGCACGAGCGGCGCGGAGGGCACGATCTGATGCCCTTCGCTTCCGAAATAGTCGAGAAAGCCGCGGCGGATGTCGTTGGTCGAGGTCATGAAACGCGACTTAGGCGAGGTTTCGCGCGCGCTCAAGCGCCCGCGCGTTCGCCTCGTTCCGTCGCATCGATATGCACAGCAGGGGGACGAACGGATGTCGGGTTCATGACGCCCTCCCCTCACCGTCAGCGCCCCAGCGCAAGCCGCCCGCAGACAGATCGATCTGCAAGACCCGTCGATGCCGCCCGGGCCGGGACCGGGCCGAGGCATGGAGAATCAGCGTATGATAGACCCAGACCGATCCGGCGTCGGCAAGACACATGGTCTCCCCACAGCGCGCAACGACGTCGCCGATCGCCGCTTCGGGAATGAGGCCCAGCCGATGCGACCCTGGTGAGACCAGCAGCGGCGCATTGTCGGCGTCCACCGGGTCGAGGTGAAAGCGCACGGTCCGCATCCGCTCCAGCAGCGACACGGGCGGCGCGACATGCACCCGCCCCTGCTTGACGGTCCATGGCACGAAGCCATCCGTGTCGCGGCGCTCCGCGACCTCGATGGTGCGATCCTGATGCCATGCCAATGCCCAGTTCGCACCGTCCTGCTTGTCGAACAGGATGGCCCGGACGGGACGGAAATCTGCGCCCGGAGCCCCGTTCAGGTCCGAACACAAACGCCTGACGAACGACAATCCCTCGGTCTGCGCCGGATCGATCCTCTGCCCCGGACAGCCGCCCGGCCAGTCGGCGAACAGCGCCGTCAACTCCGCCAACGCCGCATCGTCGAGACGTGTCAGCCAGCGGACATAGCCGCGTGCGTCCAGTTCGGCGGTCATCCGATCGGCGCGTCGATCGAGCGGGGCGGGGTCGAGAACCATGCCGGGCCCGCCTCGGTTATGTGGAAGCAATCCTCCAGCCGGATGCCGAACTTGCCCGGCAGATACAGCCCCGGCTCGTTGGAGAAACACATGCCCGGTGCCAGCGGCGTCGCCTCGCCGCGCACCAGATTGACCGGCTCATGCCCGTCCATGCCGATGCCATGGCCGGTGCGATGCGACAGGCCCGGCAAGCGATAATCGGGGCCATAGCCTTGGGCGGTGTAGAAACGCCGAACCGCATCGTCGATGCTGCCCGCCGGTGCGCCGATTCGCGCCGCCCCGCGCGCCACCTGCTGGCCCTTCGCGACCATATCCCAGACCTTGCGCTGCTCGGCCGTCGCGGTGCCATGGACCCAGCTTCGCGAGACGTCCGATTGATAGCCCTGCACGGTGCAGCCACAGTCCATCAGCACGACCTGCCCGTCCGCCACCCGGTGAACCTGCTTGCTGCCATGCGGATAGGCGGAGGCTTCGCCGATCAGCGCCATGCTGAATTCGGGTGCGCCGCCCAGCTTGCGGGTCGCGGCACTCATCAGCGCGCCGATCTCCGCGCCGGTCATCCCCGCCTCGACGCGCGGATGGAGCCAGCGATAAGCCGCCATCGTCACATCGGTCGCCACCTGCATCAGCGCGATCTCGGCGGGCGTCTTGATCATCCGGCATCCGCGCACCACCGGATTGGCGGACACCAGCCGCGCGTCGGGCAGCACCCTTTGCAACCCGTCAAAGGCGAAGAAGCGCGCCGTTTCCTCGATCCCGATCGGCCGGTTCGCCAGCTTCCGATCGCGCAGGAAGCCCGCCACGACCGCCAGCGGGTTCTGATCCTCCTGCCACACCCGCACCTCGGCCGGGACCGACAGCGTCTCGCGCACCGAAGGTTCCTCGAAAAAAGGCGTGACGATGCACGGTTCGCCGTCGACCGGCAGGATCGCAGCGGTCAGCCTTTCGCTACGCCCCCAGCGCACGCCGGTGAAATAGACCATGCTCGATCCCGGCTCGATCAGCACTGCGCCGATGCCGTTCGCCTTCATCAGGCCTTGCGCGCGCGACAGCCGCCGCGCGCGTTCGGCCGCGTCGATCGGGACCGCGCCGGTGGTGATGTCGCGCAAGGCCGACAGATCGGGTTCGGCGGCGCGCAACAGCCCCGGCCGGACGAGAAGCGGCAGGGCGGCGGCCGCGATCAGCGCGCGGCGGGACATCAGGGTCTGCATGGCCGCGATGATAGAATTCTTGACCTGAGCGCCGCAATGCCCTTGGCTCGCGCGCGCAATTGGAATTTGGGGTATGCATGGCCAAGCGGCTGACCTTGTACATCTTCATCGGGCTGGTGCTCGGCCTGATCGTCGGCCTGGCGCTCAACCTGTCGATCGACGACGGCAGCGCCGCCGCGACCGAGCAACTGAAAGCGATCGCCGGCTATTTCGCGATCGTCACCGGCCTGTTCTTGCGGCTGATCAAGATGATCATCGCGCCGCTGGTCTTCGCGACGCTGGTGTCAGGCATCGCGCAGATGGGCGACACCAAGGCGCTGGGGCGGATCGGCATCCGCTCGCTCGCCTGGTTCCTGTCGGCCAGCCTCGTCTCGCTCAGCCTGGGCATGATCCTGGTCAACCTGCTCCAGCCGGGGGTCGGCATCAACCTGCCGCTACCCGCCGTCACCGCCGATAGCGGCGTGGTGAAGGCCGGGTTCGACCTGCAGAAATTCGTGACCCACCTCGTCCCGGCTTCGCTGATCGAGGCGATGGCGACCAACGAGGTGCTCCAGATCGTCATCGGATCGCTGTTCCTGGGCGTCGCGATCACGGCGGTGGGCGAGCGCGCCGCGCCTTTGGTCCGTGCGGTCGACGCGCTGGTGGCGGTGATGTTGCAGGTCACCGATTATGTGATGCGCGTCGCGCCGATCGCGGTGTTCGCCGCGGTCGCCGGCACGCTGGCCGAGCGCGGCCCCAGCGTCATCGGCAAGCTCGCCTATTTCATGGGCAGCTTCTATCTGGGGCTGTTCCTGTTGTGGCTGGTCCTGATCGGTGTCGCGACCCTGTTCATCGGCGGCAAGATCCGCGAGCTGCTGGCGCATATCCGCGCGCCGCTGATCCTGGCCTTCTCGACCGCCTCGTCGGAGGCCGCGTACCCCCGCATCCTGGAGGGGCTGGACCGGTTCGGCGTGCCGCCGCGCATCGCCAGCTTCGTGCTGCCGCTGGGGTACTCGTTCAACCTCGACGGCTCGATGATGTACATGACCTTCGCGGCTTTGTTCATCGCGCAGGCCTATGGCATCGACCTGTCGATCGGGCAGCAGATCACGATGTTGCTGGTGCTGATGGTCACGTCGAAGGGGATTGCCGGCGTGCCGCGCGCCTCGCTGGTGGTGATCGCGGCGACCATGCCGATGTTCAACATCCCCGAGGCTGGCTTGCTCCTGATCCTGGCGGTCGACCATTTCCTCGACATGGGCCGCTCGGCGACCAACGTCATCGGCAATGCGGTGGCCAGCGCGGTGATCGCGAAATGGGAAGGGCCGCTCGACCCGCCCGAGCCGGTGGACGTCGCCTCGCTCAAGGCCCCGTCGGGCACGCCGGCCGAACCCGCCCCCGACAGCTTCCGCCAGATCGGGGGGCATTGATCGCCGGTCCCTATGCCTCACGCATAGGCATAGGGACCGCCCTTGGCGAGCGCGGCCTGATAGGCGGGGCGGGCATGGATACGCTCGAGCCACGCGATGGTGGCCGGCCGCCGCTCGTCCAACCCGGCGCGCGCGCGGGCGGCTTCCAGCGGAAAGCTCATGATGATGTCGGCCGCCGTCATCTGATCGCCCGCGAACCAGGGCGATTTGGCGAGTTCGCTCTCGACATAGTCGAGGTGGCGATCGACCATCGGCTGGAACCGCTTCATCGCGGTCTTGCCCATTAACGGAATCCGGCTGAGCACGAGCAGCACGAAGAGCGGCGGCATCAGCGAGCCTTCGGCATAATGCAGCCAGAAGCGCCAGCGCTGCATCGCCTCGCGGTGCGCGGGCGGACCCAGGCGTCCATCGCCCTTGCCGACCAGATATTCGATGATCGCACCCGTCTCGGCGACCACCAGCCCGTCATCCTCGATCACCGGCGACTTGCCGAGCGGATGCACGTTGCGCAGTTCACGCGGCGCCAGCATTGTCTTGGGGTCGCGCTTGTAATGCCGGATGTCGTACGGAAGCCCCAGTTCTTCCAGCATCCAGAGGATGCGCTGCGACCGGCTGTTTTCCAGATGATGGACGATGATCGTCATGATGGCTCCCCTTGTGCGGGCGCGATAACGCATCAGGTGCGGGGGCGGGTTCAACCGGGGTTTATGGGGCGATCGAAGGCCTCGTGACGGCGACGCCATGGCTGTATTTGAAAGCGCGGCCCAGTCTGAGCCGGATCGACATTGGTTTTAGTTTTGCCCGGAGCGGGAGACGACAGACCGGCAGCCTGACGAGGGGTGTTCTCGCCTGTGAGATGGGACCGCATCCACGACCGGTACTCCCCACCATTCCTGCAATGTGGGCGATCGAGATAGCCCCCCGGGCGTCATCTTACCGTGCCGGGGGCATGCCAAAACCCGTGCCCTTAAGGGAGAAGATCGAGCCAGGTCGGATAGACCTTCATCCTATCCTCCCCTCGAAGAGGATCGTTGCAAAACCTTTCAGACCACCCCGGCGCAGGCCGGGGTCCAGTTGGGTCAGCGCTGATAAGCGATGGAAGGCGTCCAGCTTCTGGACCCCGGCCTTCGCTGGGGTGGCGCGTGATCAGTAGGGAAGGGCCAGTTTCACTACGATCCCCTGGAAAGGGTCGCAGGCCGCAAGCTTGACGAAAGGCTGTCCCGGTTGATCACTTAAAGCAGGATGACATGAAGTGAACCCACCCCTCCCCTTCAGGGGAGGGGCCGGGGGTGGGGCGCTTCCACAAGCGGACGGTGTGAGGCGAGGGGGCCCCCCCCCCCCCCCCCCCCACGGGGGGGGGGGGGGGGGGGGGGGGCCCCCCGCTTCCACAAGCGGACGGTGTGAGGCGATGCCCCACCCCAACCCCTCCCCTGAAGGGGAGGGGCTCGCGTTGATTCCAGACAATGTCATCCCGGTCTAGACCGCGTCGACGACGTGACACTCCCACCATCCGTCGGATGTGTGCGAGCGAGATGGGGCCCTGGGCACGACAAAGGTCGCTCTCCACCCCTTACCGGTGAGGAAAAGAAAGATGGTGGACTGATTGTCGATCCGGCCCAAGCTCAAAGACTGACCGTTGCGCGCCATATCCACGCGCTGGCCGGCAAGACGATCCGGTCGTCGACACGATAGTTCGCCAGTATCCCCCGGAGGGCGTCGGCGATACGCATGCGCTCGGTCGCATCGGCCACCGCCATGGCGCGCGCCGCCGGGCCGATGCGGGACAGGAAGGACAGCGCGTCCTCGACCGGATCGTCGCCCTGACCCGCGACATAGTCGAACGCGATGCGCGCCGCCCCTTCGGGGTGCCAGCCGCCGTCCTCCAGCCAGTTTGCCACATGATCGCTGTCGGCAAAGGCGAAGGGGCCCGGCTCATAGCCGTCGACCGGCGGTGGCGTGACGCCGACCGCTTCATCCGCCACCGTCGCGAAGCTGTTGCGGGAGCGATCGTCGAAACAGGAGAAGATCATCTGTGCGTCATCGCCAGCAGCCTGACGCAGCCCGGCAAAGGCGGCGACGGGGTCGGGGAAGAACATGACACCGTGGCGCGAGACGAAGAGGTCAAACGGCCCCTCTGCCCGTGCCACCGCGATCGCATCGCCGCATACGAAACGCGCACCATCCGCCCCGCCCTGTTCCGCCCGCTCCTTGGCCAGGGCGACCAGTTCGGGCGACAGGTCGACCCCGGTCACCTGCAATGCAGGTCGTGCCGCCTGCAACGCCATGCTGGTCGACCCAGCACCGCTGCCGATGTCGAGCGCACGGCCGCTCTCCGGGGCATTGTTGGCGATCACCTGATCCAGATGACGGGCCAGATCGGCGAAGCTCCGTTCCGTCCGCCGCCATTCGGCCGCCCAGACATCGCCGACACGCCCCTGCCAATCCTGCCCGCTGGTCATCGCCCTGTCCCCTTAGCCACCCCGTGGGGCGGCCCATGGAAAAACGGCCCACCGTCGCCGGCGGGCCGCTTTTCGTCAGATGTCGTCCTCGGCATCGGGGCCGGTCATCATTTCCTCGGCCACCTTCTCGGTCCGCTGGCGGATCGCCCGTTCCAGGCGATCGGCCATGTCGGGATTGTCGCGCAGGTAGTTCTTGGCGTTCTCACGCCCCTGCCCGATCCGCACCGAGTCGTAGGAGAACCAGCTGCCCGACTTCTCGACCAGACCGGCCTTGACGCCCAGGTCGAGGATTTCGCCGATCTTCGAGATGCCCTCGCCATACATGATGTCGAATTCGACCTGCTTGAACGGCGGCGCGACCTTGTTCTTCACCACCTTCACACGCGTCGTGTTACCGGTGATGTCCTCGCGATCCTTGATCTGGCCGGTGCGACGGATGTCAAGCCGGACCGAGGCGTAGAATTTCAGCGCGTTGCCACCCGTCGTCGTCTCCGGATTGCCGTACATCACGCCGATCTTCATGCGCAGCTGGTTGATGAAGATCACCATGCAGCGCGAACGGCTGATGGAGCCGGTCAGCTTGCGGAGCGACTGGGACATCAGGCGAGCCTGAAGGCCGACATGGCTGTCGCCCATCTCGCCCTCGATCTCGGCACGCGGCACGAGGGCGGCGACCGAGTCGACCACCAGCACGTCGATCGCGTTCGAGCGGACCAGCGTGTCGGTGATTTCCAGCGCCTGCTCGCCGGTGTCCGGCTGCGACACGATCAGTTCGTCGATATTGACGCCCAGCTTCTTGGCATAGACGGGGTCGAGCGCGTGTTCGGCGTCGACAAAGGCGGCGGTGCCGCCCATCTTCTGCGCCTCGGCGATGACGTGCAGCGCCAGCGTCGTCTTACCCGAGGATTCAGGCCCATAGACCTCGATCACGCGGCCGCGCGGCAAGCCGCCGACGCCCAGCGCGATGTCGAGACCCAGCGAGCCGGTCGAGATCGCCTCGACCTGCATCGTCTCCTTCTGCCCCAGCTTCATCGCCGAGCCCTTGCCGAATGCCCGGTCGATCTGAGCGAGCGCGGCGTCGAGCGCCTTTTGACGGTCTGCGTTTGCGGTTGCCATGCCTGTTTCGATCACTTTCAGATTGGCGGCCATCAGATGCTTCCCTCGCTAGACCAACCTCGTGGTCCGTTCAACGCATCTGCAATGTATGTGTTTTGTTCCATGGGAACAAGATGGGAACAAAGATCAGGTCAAAAAAGTCGCCAGCGTCCACCAGCCCCGATCGCCGGCCGCCCGCGCCGCCGCGTCGCGCGCCGCGACCGATCCGAACACGGCAAAGCAGGTCGCGCCCGATCCCGACATGCGCGACAGCACGACACCCGGCGCCCGGCCAAGCAGATCCAGCACCTGGTCGATCGCCGGGGCCAGCGCACGGGCCGGCGGCTCCAGATCATTGCGCCCCGCCGCCGCCATCGCCCAGACATCACCGTCACCCAGACCACCGCGATCGACACCGTCCCAACGCGAGAACACCGCCGCCGTCGATACGCCCACCCCCGGATTGACGAGCAGCACGGGCCGATCGCCCAATGGTGCCAGCGGCTGCAGGGCATCGCCCTTACCCTGCCCCAACGCCGTCCGGCCGAGCAGACAAGCGGGGACATCTGCCCCCAATTCCGCCGCCAGCGCGAACAGCTCGGGGTGATCGATGGCCACACCGTGCAGCCGGGCCAGTGCGCGCAAGGTCGCCGCCGCATCCGCCGATCCGCCGCCGATGCCCGATGCGACCGGCAGATGCTTGTCGAGCGTGATGGCATGGCCGTCCTCGACCCCAAAGCGTGCGCAAAACCCGCGCGCGGCGCGCATCACCAGATTATCGTCGGTCGCCTCGCCCGCCAGCACGCCCGCGAACGGCCCGGTCAGCGTCAAGTCGGTCGCATCGGCACGTGTGACCGTGACGACATCGCCGTCCCGGCAAAAGGCGAACAGCGTCTCCAGCTCGTGATAGCCGTCGTCGCGGCGGCGGCGGACATGAAGCGCCAGATTGATCTTGGCGGGCGCGGGTTCGACGATAGCGGTCATGGATCGTCCATGCGATGTCGGCCCGTCAGCGGCAAGCGCGATCAGCGGGCGATCTTGACGGCCAGTTCCACCTTAGCGCCCTCGTCCGCCGTCAGCGCGGCGGCACGCCAGGCATAGCGCGCCTCGTAATGCCGCCCCAGCGCCCAGTAGATGTCGCCGAGATGATCGTTGATCTCGCTATTGGCGGGTTCGGCCATCGCGGCCTGTTCGACCAGCGGCAGCGCGCGGCGCACCTGCCCCGCCTTGTAATAGCCCCAGCCAAGCGAGTCGGTGATCGATGCATCCTCGGGCGCCAGCTTGCTCGCGCGTTCCAGCAGGGCAAGCGAGGCCGGAACATCCTGTCCCCGCTCGATCCGGGCATAGCCCAGATAGTTGAGCGCCAGCGGCTCGTCCGGGCCGAGCGCCACGGCCCTGGCGAGTGCGGCATCCGCCTCGTCCTTGCGGCCGGCCTGATCCAGCGCGCCGCCATATTGCAGCCACGCCGCCCAGGGCAGCGCCGGATCGGCTTCGGTGACCTTTTCATACCAGGCAGCCGCGTCGGCGGGTCGGCTGGCGGCGATCAGCTGGTCGGCATAGACCTGCCAATCGTCGACCGTCGCGCGTTTGTCCGTCGCCAGCCCCTTGGCCAGCATCAGCGCCTCACCCTGTCGATCCGCCGCCGCCAGCAGGCCGATACGCACGATCGCGGCACGGTGCGCGAAGGCGCCGCGTGGATCGACATCCTCCAGCGCGGCGATCGCCGCCGTCCACGCCTCGTCCTTCGACAGCGCCTCGGCCAGCACGAGCCGGGCGCGGTCATTATGCGGGTCCGCGATCAGCGCGGTGCGGCCGAGCGCGATGACCAGCGGGCGCGGTCCTTCGCTCACCAGCTCGCCCGCCACGCGCAGCAGCAGACGCGACACGCCGAAGCCGAGGCTCGGCTTGGCCCCCAGCGTCTTGCGAGACGCCCGGACAAGCGGGTCGGTCAAAAGCGCGCGCGCCGTCGCCTCGTCCCCGCGCCCGGCGATCAGCGACGCGGCGGCGATGCGGGTGTCGGCGGGCGGGCGCATCGCCTCGATCAGCAGTCGAGCCGCCTTCCCGTCCAATTGCCGGGCGGACAGCGCGATCAACAGCCGGGTTTCATCCGCCAGCTTGCGCGCCACCGGCTCCTTGCCGGCCCCCGCCAGCGCCGGCTCGACCGGCTGGCGGCGATCCCAGGCGGCCCAGCCGCGCAGGCTTGGCGACAGGATACGCAACGGCCCCTCGTCCAGCCGCGCCACCGCCGCATCGAAGCGCTTGGCATCGCCCTCCCGCGCGGCGACCGCCAGGTCGAGCAACACCACGTCCATCGGGGCGACCTTCTCGGCCTCCAGCACCCGTGCGGCGCGCAGCGCCAGCGTCTCGTTGCCGCTGATCATCGCCTCGCGATAGGCGCGCACGGCGACCGCCGGGTCATCGGGCCAGCCGCCGAGCGCGACCGCGAAATCGTCCGCCGCCGCCTTGGCCCGCCCGTCCGCCGCCGCGACCCGCGCGGCGAGATAGGCCGCCAGCGGCTCGGACGCCGCGACCGCCGGGCCGGCCCAGCCGGCGGCGATCGCGATCATCAGGATCGAAGGGAGAAACGGACGCTTACATATTGGGATAATTGGGTCCTCCGCCGCCTTCCGGCACGACCCAGTTGATGTTCTGGGTCGGGTCCTTGATGTCGCACGTCTTGCAGTGGACGCAGTTTTGGGCGTTGATCACGAACTTCGGATCGCCCTCTTCCACGCCCACCACCTCGTAAACACCGGCGGGACAGTAGCGTTGCGCGGGCTCGTCGAACAAGGGCAGGTTGTGTTCGATCGGCACATCGGCGTTCTTGAGCGTCAGATGGACCGGCTGGTCCTCCTCGTGATTGGTGTTCGACAGGAACACCGAGGACAGCCGGTCGAAGGTCAGCACGCCGTCGGGCTTGGGATAATCGGGCTTCTTCACCTGATCCTTGCGCCACAGGCTTTCGTGATCGGGCTTGTGCTTCATGGTGAAGGGCATCTTCAGCCCGAAATGCTCGGCCCACATGGTCACGCCCGCCAGGCCCGAGCCCAGCGTATCGCCGTACTTCTTGACCAAGGGCACGACGTTGCGAACGGTCGACAGCTCCTTGTAGAGCCAGGACGCGCGGAACGCTTCCGGATAGTCGGTCAGCTCGTCACCCTCGCGGCCCGCCCGGACGGCGGCGAACGCGGCTTCGGCCGCCAGCATCGCCGATTTCATCGCGCCGTGCGTGCCCTTGATGCGCGGCACGTTGAGGAATCCCGCCGAACAGCCGACCAGCACGCCGCCGGGGAAGGTCAGCTTCGGGATCGCCTGAAGCCCGCCGTCATTGATCGCCCGCGCGCCGTAGGAGACTCGCTTGCCGCCTTTCAGCAGTTCGGCGATGACAGGGTGGGTCTTCCACTTCTGCATCTCCTGGAATGGGGAGATATAGGGGTTGGTGTAGTTCAGCCACGTCACGAAGCCGAGCGCGACCTGCCCGCCCGCCTGATGATAGATAAAGCCGCCGCCATTGGCGTCGTCACCCAGCGGCCAGCCCTGGGTGTGGATCACGCGGCCCGGCACATGCTTGGCGGGATCGATGTCCCACAGTTCCTTGATACCGAGGCCGTAAACCTGCGGATCGCTGTCGCGGGCGAGGTCGAACTGGCGGATGATTTCCTTCGACAGATGGCCGCGCACCCCTTCGGCGAAGAAGGTGTATTTGGCGTGGAGTTCGAGGCCCGGCTGATAATCGGGCTTGTGCGTGCCGTCGCGCGCCACGCCCATGTCGCCGGTCGCGACGCCCTTTACCCGGCCATCCTCGTGAAACAGGATCTCGGCCGCCGCGAAACCGGGGAAGATCTCGACCCCCAGTTCCTCAGCCTTGCCCGCCAGCCAGCGGCACAGATTGCCGAGGCTGCCGGTATAGGTGCCCTTGTTGTGCATGAAGGGCGGGGTCAGCGCGTGCGGCAGGTTGCGGTGCTTCGTCGCGCTCAAGATCCAGTGGAGGTTCTCCGTCACCGGCACCTCGGCCAGCGGACAGCCATCCTCGCGCCAGTTCGGCAGCAGCTCGTCGAGCGCGATCGGGTCGATTACCGCGCCCGACAGGATGTGCGCGCCGACTTCCGAGCCCTTTTCCAGCACGCAGACCGCCAGCTCGCCACCCGTCTCCGCCGCCAGCTGTTTCAGCCGGATCGCCGCCGACAGGCCCGCCGGGCCAGCGCCGACGATCACCACGTCATAGGGCATCGATTCGCGTTCGCTCATGGCATCCTCGCTTTTGGTCCGCGCCGCTGCCGTAGCGTCCCGCTGATCGGGCTCGTCCGGGCGCGGACGGAAAACATTCTGTCCTGACAGCCGATCCGACAGATTGACGCGCACGTCAACCTTGCAGCATGGGCTAATGTCATATGGGGGCCATTCCGACGTTCGACACTGCACCGCTCGACAGTGCATTGGCCGCCAGCCTGCTGGATTGGTGGCATGACGCGGGCGTCGACCTGCTGGTCGAGGACGCACCGCGCGACTGGATGGCGGAGCCGGTCCAACCCGTCACCTTCGCGCCGACGCCACTGACCCCCGCCGCGCCTCGAACGGCCGCCCCCGTCATGGCCCCCGCACCGACGCTTTTGCCCGATACGCTGGCGGCGTTTCTGGAATGGCGGCTGTCCGATGCCGCGCCCGAAGCATCATGGGACGGCGTGTCGCTGACCGCGACGGGGCCGGCCGACGCGGCGCTGATGGTGCTGGTCGACTGTCCGGACCGCGACGATGGCGAGGCTGGGCAGATCCTGTCGGGCGCGCCCGGCCGGCTGTTCGACCGGATGCTGGCCGCCATCGGCCAGTCGCGCGATACGGTCCACCTCGCCTCGGTCTGCGCCAGGCGGCCGCTGGCGGGTCGCACGCCCGCCGATCTGGAGACGCGACTTGCCGACATCGCACGCCACCATGTCGGGCTGATCCGTCCGCGCGGGCTGCTCCTGCTGGGCAATGCGGCGAGCCGTGCCGTGCTCGGGACCGAATTAACCAGCGCGCGCGGACATTTACATGCCGTTGACCATAAGAACGGCAAAAGCCAGGCGATCGCCAGCTTCCATCCGCGCTTCCTGATCGAAAAGCCGATGGCGAAGGCGGAAAGCTGGAAGGACTTGCAATTGCTCATAGGGGAATTGGCGAAATGAAGCTGGGGCACGCCGTCATACGCACGCTGTCGATCGGGGCCGTGCTGGCCGCCGGGACAGCGATAGGCGGGGCCGCGATGGCCGATCCGCTCGACGCCGCGACCAGCCGGAGCGCCGCCGCTCTGAAAGCCTCCCCCAGCATCCCCACGCTGCTCGACGCCGACCAGAAGGCCGGCTATGCCCGCGTCTTCGCCGCGATCCGCGACGGCCGCTGGACCGATGCGCAGTTGCAGCTCGACTCGCTCAAGCCCGGCCCGCTTCACGCCATCGCCCGCGCCGAACTCTACACCGCCAAGGGGTCGCCCAAGGTCGATGTCGAGCGGTTGGTTGCGCTGCTCAACGAAGCCCCCGAACTGCCCCAGGCCGAACAGCTGGCGCGGCTCGCCCGTTCGCGCGGCGCACAGGACCTGCCGCCGCTGCCCGAAACCCACACGCTGATCTGGCAGGACGGCGCCCCCCGCCGCACCCGCGCCAAGAGCGTGAAGAGCGACATGATCGCCGCCGACCTGGCGGTGAAGATGCAGCCCTTCGTGAAGGCCGATGATGGAGCTTCGGCGCAGGCGCTGCTCGATTCGACCTCGGGCCTGTCGTCCGATGCGCTGACCGAGTGGCAGCAGCGGGTGGCGTGGATGTATTTCCTGTCGGGCGACGACGCCAATGCCCGCGCGATGGCGACCAAGGCGGCCAATGGCTATGGCGACTGGGCGATCCAAGGCCGCTGGACGATCGGCCTGTCCGCGTGGCGGCAAAATGACTGCCAGACCGCACAGACCGCGTTCGAGGGCACGGCGGCGCGCGCCACCGACATCGACCTGCGCGCGGCGGCGCTCTATTGGGCATCCCGCGCCGACATGGTGTGCGGCCGTCCCGACCGGATTGAGGGCCGCCTGCGCACCGCCGCGCAGTATCGCGAGAGCTTTTATGGCCAGCTTGCCCGACAAGCGCTGGGCATGCAGGGCGAGCGCGAGCCGCGCGGGCAGCTGGTCGCGACCGACTGGGCCGCGCTCGATCGTCGTCCCAACATCCTGGTCGCCGCCGCGCTGGCCGAGATCGGCGAGACCGATCTGGCCGATCAGGTCATCCGCCAGCAGGCACGGATCGGCCAGCCCACCGAATTCCGCAGCCTCGTTCGCCTCGCCGAATCGTTCGATCTGCCCGCCACCACCGTCTGGCTGGCGCACAACTGCCCGGCGGGTGTCACCGCCACCGCCGAGGCACGCTATCCGACGCCCAGCTGGACGCCCGACAGCGGCTGGCGCGTCGAAAAGGCGCTGGTCTATGCGCATACGCTGCAGGAAAGCGGCTTTCGCAACAAGGTGGTCAGCCCGGCGGGCGCCTATGGCCTGATGCAGATCATGCCCGCCGCCGCGACCGATTTCGCGCGCGAACGCGGCGTGTCGATCGACCGCTCGGCGCTGACCAAGCCGTCGACCAACATGGACATCGGCCAGCGCCATCTGGAGCGGCTGCGCGACATGACCGGCGTCACCGGCGGCCTGCTGCCCAAGGTGATCGCCGCCTATAATGCCGGGCCCAAGCCGGTCGGCGAGTGGAACAGCCTGGTCCGCGACGGCGGCGACCCGCTGCTCTATATCGAGAGCATCCCCTATTGGGAGACGCGCGGATACGTCACCATGGTCCTGCGCAACTACTGGATGTACGAGGGGCAGACCGGCAAGGCCAAGTCGCCCAGCCGCGCGGCGCTGGCGCAGGGCATGTGGCCGCGCTTCCCCGGCCTGCCCGGCGCATCGGCGGTGCGGCTGCAACGCCCGAACGTCGCGCAGGCCAGCGTCGCGCCGAAGACGACGATCGCGCTGAACGCGACCGTCAGTCCACAGTCGAATACCGCGCTTCCCCAGGCGAATTGATCGGGTTCGGGGGATTCCCTTGGCCTTCGACTGCGCTCAGGCTGAACGGGGGTTGGACTTTAGGGCTAGTCCAGACATCCGTTCACGCTGAGCGAAGTCGAAGCGCACGCTCCGCGCTCCGTTCAGCCTGAGCGCAGTCGAAGGCCACGCCCCACCACCAGCCAAGCCGCCCCCGAAACCCGCGCAGAGACGTTCACCTCGCCATGCCCATCGACACCACCCGCCGCTTCACCCCCGTCCGCATCGCGGTCTTGACCGTCTCCGACACTCGCTCGCTGGCGGAGGACCGCTCGGGCGACACGCTGGTCGGGCTGCTGACCGATGCCGGGCACGAACTGGCCGACCGCACCATCCTGCGCGATGACGCCGACCAGATCGTCGCGCAGCTCAACCATTGGATCGACGACGCCAGCATCGACTGCATCCTGACCACCGGCGGGACCGGCGTCACCGGCCGCGACGTGACCCCCGAGGCGGTCGAGCGGATCGCGACCAAGATGATCCCCGGCTTTGGCGAACTCTTCCGCTGGCTGAGCTTCCAGACTATCGGCACCTCGACCATCCAGTCGCGTGCCTGCGCCTGCGTCGCGCGTGGCACCTATATCTTCGCGCTGCCCGGCTCGACCGGCGCGGTCAAGGATGCGTGGAACGGCATCTTGCGCGACCAGCTCGACAGCCGCCATCGCCCCTGCAACTTCGTCGAGCTGATGCCGCGCCTGTTGGAGCGCTGACTCAATCGGGCTGCATCGCGGCCAGTTCGTGGCCGTCGACATCGCGGAAGTGGAAGCGCCGCCCGCCGGGAAAGGCGAAGATCGGTACGCAGACGGTGCCGCCCGCCGCCTCGACCGCCGCCAGCGTCGCCTCCAGATCATCGACCCGGATCACCGGCAGCATCGCCCTGACCTTGTCGGCTGCGGCGTCCAGCCCGACATCGGTATCGCCGCTCATCGTCGCGGCATAGTCCGGCCCGAAATCGGTGAAGGTCCAGCCGAACGCCTCGGCATAGAAGAGCTTCGCCGCCGCCCGGTCGCCCACCGGCAGTTCGAGATAGTCGAGACGTGCCATGATCGACTCCATCGTTCTTGCTATGTTCTGATCATAATCCTACTCTGCGACCATGGGCAAGGGCGATACGGCGAAGCGGACACAGCGGGGCGCAACAATCAACGCAACCAGCCGACGCTTCGCCTTGCCGCAAGCGATGGCGGACGGCGATTGGCTCGACATGCAGGGGCTGGTCGACGGCGCGCCGCCGCCGGTGAAGACCAGCGTCACCGTCGAAAATCCCCGGACGATTCTCAGCCGCAATAGCTCGCCCGACGTGCCGTTCGACCGCTCGATCAATCCCTATCGCGGCTGCGAGCATGGCTGCATCTATTGCTTCGCACGGCCGACTCATGCCTATCACGACCTGTCACCGGGGCTGGACTTCGAGAGCCGGTTGTTCGCCAAGCCCAATGCCGCCGAACTGCTGCGCGCCGAGCTGGCCAAGCCGGGCTACCGCGTCGCACCGATCGCGCTGGGGACCAATACCGATCCCTATCAGCCGATCGAGGGCGAATGGCGGATCACGCGCGCGGTCCTGGACGTGCTGGCGGAAACCAACCATCCGCTGGCGATCACCACCAAATCCGACCGTGTCGTCCGCGATATCGACATCCTCGCGCCGATGGCGGCGAAGGGGCTGGCGACCGTCTGTCTCTCGGTCACCTCGCTCGACCCCAAGGTCGCGCGGACGATCGAGCCCCGCGCACCGACGCCCGAGCGGCGGCTGGCGGCGGTGGCCAAACTGGCGGCGGCGGGCATACCGACCTATGTCTCGATCGCACCGGTCATCCCGGCGATCACCGATCACGAGATCGAGCATCTGATCGCGCGCATCGCCGAAGCGGGCGCGCGCCACGCCTTCTTCATCCCCGTCCGCCTGCCGCATGAAGTCGCGCCGCTGTTCCGCGCCTGGCTCGACACGCATTTTCCGGATCGCGCGGGCAAGGTGATGGCGATCATCCGGTCGTTGCGCGGCGGGCGCGACAACGACCCCGATTTCTTCACCCGGATGAAGGGGCAAGGGCCGTGGGCAGAGCTGCTGCGAGTCCGGTTTCACCGCGCCTGTCGTCTGCACGGGCTGAACCTCGATCGGCCTCAGCTCGATAACACCCGTTTCCGCCCGCCCAAAGGCCCGCAAGGTGAGCTGTTCTGAGGATCGTCCCGCTTCGCCAAAGCGTTATGCCATCGAAGGAGAGAAAAGATGATCACCGATCCCGAACAGACCAGCCCGGAAAACCTGCCCAACGAAGACGAGGCCGACAGCTCGGGCGGCGGCTATGGCAATCATGGCGAAGCCGGTGATGCGGAGCAGGATCGCCGCGAAGTCGGCGGTTGACACGAGACTCGTATCCACGAGACTGCAAATCTGGTTTCGCGCCAGGAGTTGGTCGCGTTTTGAGAGCATATTCCTCCCCTGTAACGGGGGAAGACCATGCGCAGCATGGTGGAGGGGTGTGAATTCTCGATGGCGGAACACCCCTCCGTCAGGCCTGACGGCCTGCCACCTCCCCTTAAAGGGGAGGAATGAGGAGGTGGCCGGTCGCCACCCTCAACCTACTGAGACTTGCGTCACTTACCCCACCAGCGCCAGCCGCGCCTCGGACGATTTCATCGCCACCCCCGTCACGCCCGGCAAATCCTCGATATGGCTGGCCAGTTCGGCGTCCAGCAGGAAATTGCGCCCGAGCATCAGCAGCGTATCGCCCTCCGGCCCCGTGATCCGCGCGCGCACCTCACCCCGGCCGTTGCGCAGCGGGTCGAGCATCGCATGCAGCGCCTTGAACGCCGCCTTGTCCGCCACCGTGACCTCGACCACGAACTTGGCCGTACTGGCGAGGCCATCGAAGGGCTGGACCCGCTTGATGCTGACGCGCGGTGCCTCCTCGCCCGGCCGGCGATCGAGTTCGACGGTGACCAGCGCGCAGTCGCCTTCCTTGGCCGCCTTTTCCAGATCGCCCGCGACCGAATCGTCGAAACAGGTCGCCAGGAACTGCCCCGTCGCATCGGACAGCTGCGCCATCATATAGCGTTTGCCGCGCGCCGAGGTCCGCCAGCGCGCATCCTCGACCAGCACGGCCATCGTCGCGCCGATCCGTGCGCCGTCATCGGGAATGATCAGCTCGGTCAGCGAGGTATAGGTCCGCGCGCCATGCATCTTGGCGATATGCGCGTGGCGATCGACCGGATGCGCCGAAAAATAGAAGCCGAACGCCTCCTTCTCCTGCTCCATCCGTTGCGACAGGCTCCAGCGGGTGCCGGTCGGCAGCTTGATCGCGTCACCCGCCACCTCGGTTTCGCCGAACAGCCCGCCCTGCCCGCTCGTCCGCCCCTCATGGGTGCGCGCGGCGATGGCGAGGATCGTCTCGGCAACCGCATGGACGCCCGCGCGGTTGGGCGTGATCCCATCGAACGCGCCCGCCGACGCCAGCGTTTCCAGCTGGCGCTTGTTCATCAGGCGCGGATCGACCCGCTTGGCCAGCGCATCGAGCGTGTCGAACGGGCCACCGGCATTGCGCTCGACGACCAGCCTTTCCATCGCGCCTTCGCCGACCGACTTCAGTGCGCCGAGCGCATAGCGGACGCCCAAACCCTCCTCATGCGGCTCGACATCGAACTCGGCCTGGCTGGCATTGATGCAGGGGGGCAGCATCGTCACGCCCATGCGCCGGGCGTCGTCGACGAAGATCGCCAGCTTGTCGGTCAGCGCCATGTCATAGCACATCGAGGCGGCATAGAATTCGTGCGGGTGATGCGCCTTCAGCCACGCGGTCTGATAGGCGAGCAGCGCGTAAGCCGCCGCGTGGCTCTTGTTGAAGCCGTACCCTGCGAACTTGTCGATCAAGTCGAACAGCTCATTGGCCTTTTGCGCGGGGATGCCGTTCACCTCCTGGCATCCCTTGACGAAGATGGCGCGCTGTGCGTCCATCTCCGCCTTGACCTTCTTGCCCATCGCGCGACGCAACAGGTCGGCGCCGCCCAGCGAATAGCCCGCCAATATCTGGGCGGCCTGCATCACCTGTTCCTGATAGACGAAGATGCCGTACGTCTCGGACAGGATCTGTTCGAGCAACGGGTGCGGGTAGATGATCTCCTCGGTGCCCTGCTTGCGGCGGCCGAAGCTGGGGATATTGTCCATCGGACCCGGTCGGTAGAGCGACACGAGCGCGATGATGTCGCCGAAGTTCGACGGGCGGACGGCGGACAGGGTGCGCCGCATGCCTTCCGATTCCAGCTGGAACACACCGACCGTGTCGCCCTTCTGGAGCAGGGCATAGGTCGCCTCGTCGTCCCATGCGAGCGCACCGAGATCGATCTCGACCCCGCGCTTGGCGAGCAGCTGCACCGCCTTTTGCAGCACCGACAGGGTCTTGAGGCCGAGAAAGTCGAACTTGACCAGCCCCGCGCCCTCGACGAACTTCATGTCGAACTGCGTGACCGGCATGTCCGAGCGCGGATCGCGATAGAGCGGCACCAGCTGCGCCAGCGGCCGGTCGCCGATCACCACACCGGCGGCGTGGGTCGAGGAGTGGCGCGGCAGGCCCTCCAGCTTGGTGGCTAGGTCGAGCAGGCGGCGGACCTGATTGTCGTTGGCGTACTCCTTGGCCAACTCGGGCACGCCGTTCAGTGCGCGTTTGAGATCCCAGGGGTCGGTCGGGTGGTTGGGCACCAGCTTGGCAAGCCGGTCGACCTGGCCATAGCTCATCTGGAGCACGCGGCCGGTATCCTTGAGCACCGCGCGCGCCTTCAGCTTACCGAAGGTGATGATCTGCGCGACCTGATCGCGGCCGTACTTCTCCTGGACATAGCGGATGACCTCGCCACGCCGGGTTTCGCAAAAGTCGATGTCGAAGTCGGGCATCGACACGCGTTCCGGGTTCAGGAAGCGCTCGAACAGGAGGCCGAGCTTCAACGGATCGAGATCGGTGATGGTCAGCGCCCAGGCGACGACCGAGCCCGCGCCCGAACCACGACCCGGCCCCACGGGGATGTCGTGGTCCTTAGCCCATTTGATGAAGTCGGCGACGATCAGGAAGTAGCCGGGGAAGCCCATCTGGATGATGATGTCGACCTCAAACTTCAACCGTTCGTGATAGGCCTCGCGCCAGCCGGGTTCGCCTTCGCCCTCCAACTCGGCGATACGGTCGAGTCGGGCCTCCAGACCGGCGGTCGCGTCGCGACGGAGCATCGCCGCCTCGCCCTCTCGGTCGCCCGCCAGGCTGGGGAGGATCGGCTTGCGCCACGGGGCCATTACCGCGCAGCGCCGTGCGACGACGAGCGTGTTCTCGATCGCTTCGGGAAGATCGGCGAAGAGCTGCTTCATCGTCTCGGCGGGCTTCAGCCATGCCTCGGGGCAGCTCTTCGGGCGGTCGTCCATTTCGACATAGGTCGAATTGGCGATGCACAGCATGGCGTCATGCGCGTCGCGGAAGCCGCTATCGGCGAAGCAGCAGGGATTGGTCGCGACCAACGGCAGGTCGCGTTCATAGGCGAGATCGATCAAATCCTGCTCGGCCGCCATCTCGATCGCGTCGTCACGGCGGGCGAGCTCGACATAGAGCCGGTCGCCGAAGATCGTCTGGAGTCGGTCGGCATAGGCCTTGGCGCGGTCCGGCTGGCCTTCCGCAAACAGGCGCGCGATGCCGCCCTCGCCACCCGCGGTCAGCGCGATCAGGCCGGTGCTGAACTTTTCCAGCACGTCGAACCCGACATGCGCGGCCAGTTCGATCGGCCGCTCCAGATGCGCCGCCGATACCAGCGCGCACAGATTGTCGTAGCCGGTCATATCCTGCGCATAGAGCGCAACCCAGTCGACGACCGCGCCGACATTCTCGGGCATGTCGGGCCGCGCAATGCCCAGCATCGTGCCGATGATGGGCTGCACCCCCGCCTTCTTCGCGGCGTCCGAAAAGGCCATCGCGGCATAGAGGCCGTTGCGGTCGGTCAGGCCGGCGGCGGGAAAGGCGTTGGCCTTGGCCTGCGCCGCAATCGCCTTGGGATCGATCGCGCCGTCGAGCATCGTGAAGGAGGAAAAGATGCGAAGCGGCACATATCCGGAATGCATCGCCCACCCCTACCCGCTCGCGCGTGATTCGACCAGTGCGGAACCCGCCCTCCACCGATCCGTTACGGTGACAGAAGGACTTGATCCAGATTGGGGCGAGAGACGATGACCGACACCGACCGTTCCTTTGCCACCGCGCTGCGGCCCGGTGCGGGCTGGGGCTGGATACTGGCCTATGGCGTCCTGTCGGCGCTGCTCGGCCTTGCCGCGTTCGTGTTTCCCGTGCCCGCCACGCTGGCCGCGACCTTGGTCGTGGGGGCGTTCCTGATCGCCTCCGGCCTCGTGTCGGTGGGGGCCGGGATTTTCGGCAAGGGGCATGAAGGGCGCGGCTATGCGATCGGCTTTGGTCTGGTCACGCTGATCATCGGTCTGATCATGGCGTTCGAGCCGGCGACGGGCGCGATCTCGATCACCATTCTGGTCGCGGTATGGCTGGGGCTGCGCGGCGCGCTGGAGATCGGTCTGGGCGCGAAGATGCGGCGGCGACGCGGGTGGATGATCGCGATGGGGGTGCTGAACATCATCCTGGCGCTGTTTGTGCTGGCCACCCTGCCGTGGAGCGCGATGACGCTGCCGGGCTATATCGTCGGGATCAGCTTCCTGTTCGGCGGCATCACGGCGATCGCGTCGGCGCTGGATCATAAAAAGGGTGCGAGCGCGTTTTCGATGTGAGGGTGGTCCTTGGCCTTCGACTTCGCTCAGGCTGAACGGAGGTTGGGCATAAATCCCGTGCCCCGTTCACGCTGAGCGCAGTCGAAGCGCACGCCGGCACATCCGCCGAGAATACCGACTTTCTCTCGCCCTTCGAATGAATGGAAGCGGGCCTTAAAGCAGCCCCTCGATGTCGTTGACCAAATCCTCCGGCTTGGTCGTGGGGGCATAGCGATCTACCACCTTGCCATCGCGATCGACCAGGAATTTGGTGAAATTCCACTTGATCGCCTTGGTGCCCAACAGGCCCGGCGCTTGCGCCTTTAACCATTGGAACAGCGGATCGGCATCGTCGCCATTGACGTCGATCTTCGCCATCACCGGGAAGCTGACATCATAGGTCAGCGAGCAGAAATTCGCGATCTCCGCCGCATCGCCCGGCTCCTGCGCGCCGAACTGGTTGCAGGGGAAACCCAGCACGGTCAGCCCCCGCCCTTCATAACGACGATGAAGCGCTTCCAGCCCCTCATATTGCGGGGTGAAACCACATTTCGACGCGGTATTGACGATCAGCAGCACCCGCCCCGCAAAGGTCGACATGTCGACGGCCGCGCCATCCGCCGCCTTGACGGTGAAATCTGCGATACCGCTCATGCGTGCTTCCCCAGCAGATAATCGAGATTGGCGCGCACGCCCGGCCATTCGCGGTCGATGATCGAATAGACGACGCTGTCACGGATGCGCCCATCGGCCATCACCTGATGCCCGCGCAGCACGCCGTCCTTCCTCGCGCCCAGCCGCTCGATCGCCGTCTGGCTGCGCTTGTTGAGCGCATCGGTGCGGATCTGGATCACCTGACACTCCATCACCTCGAAGGCGTGGGCGAGCAGCATCCGCTTCGCCTCGGTATTGACGCCGGTCCGCTGCACGCGCGTGGCGTAGAAGGTGCCGCCGATCTCTAGCCGGCGATGCTGCGGCGACATCCGCATATAGCGTGTCGTGCCGACGATCTCGCCCGCCGGCGTCTCGACCGTGAAGAGTAGCGCGCGGCCCACGTCGCGTTCCTGGAGCGCCGCCGCCAGCCAGCGCTCGGGCGTCTTCATCATCGAGACATTGGCGTAGAAGATGTTCCAGAGATCGCCCTCGCGCGCCACCTCGACCAGCGACGGCAGGTCGCCCTCGACGAACGGGCGCAGACGGACATGGCGACACGTCAGGGTCGGCGTCTCCGTCCAGGCGCTCACTGCAACCGCCCCTCGTGCAGCCGGACCACACGGTCCATCTTCAGCGCCAGCCGCTCGTTATGCGTCGCGATCAGCGCCGCCGAGCCTTCGCCGCGCACCAGCCGCAGGAACTCGGCCAGCACCACCTCGGAGGTATGCTCGTCCAGATTGCCGGTCGGCTCGTCCGCCAGCACCAAAGGCGGCTGGTTCGCGAGCGCGCGCGCCACCGCGACACGCTGCTGTTCGCCGCCCGACAACTGGCTGGGGCGATGGGTCAGGCGATGGCCGAGACCCAATGCGGTCAGCAGGCCCTTGGCGCGCGTCTCGGCGGCGACGGGCATCTTGCCCTGTACGAGCTGCGGCAACACGACATTCTCGGTCGCGTTAAAGTCGGGCAGCAAATGGTGAAACTGATAGACGAAGCCCAGATAGTCGCGCCGCGCCACGGTGCGACCATGCGCGTCGAGCTTCGACACCTCCTCGCCCGCGATGCGGATCGATCCCGAAAAGCCGCCCTCCAACAGGCCGACGGCCTGCAGCAGCGTCGACTTGCCCGAGCCGGAGGGACCGAGAAGCGCCACGATCTCGCCCGGCGCGATCGCCAGCTCGACGCCGCGCAGTACCTCGATCGTCTGGCCGCCCTGGGTGAAGCTGCGCGACAGGCCCACCGTCTCCAGCACCGGCTCGGCGGCGCGCCGCGCGATGGCGCCGCCCATGCGGATGATCGGATCATTCATAGCGCAGCACCTGAACCGGGTCCGTGCTCGCCGCCTTCCAGGCGGGGTAGAGCGTGGCGAGGAAGGAGAAGACCAGCGCCATCGCCGCGATGACGACGATCTCGACGGGGTCGGGCTTGGAGGGCAGCTCGGTCAGATAGCGGATCGACGGGTCCCAGAGATTCTGGCCTGTGACGAACTGGACGAAATTCACCACCGCCTGGCGGTAGAACAGGAACACCGCGCCCAGCACCAATCCCGCGACCATGCCGAGCGCGCCGATGGTCGTGCCCACCGTCATGAAGATACGCATCAACCCACCGCGCGTCGCGCCCATGGTGCGCAGGATGGCGATGTCGCGCGTCTTGGCACGGACCAGCATGATCAGCGAGGACAGGATGTTGAACACCGCGACCAGGATGATGATCGACAGCACGGTAAACATCGCCACCCGCTCGACCGCGAGCGCCTCGAACAATTGCGCGTTCATCGTCCGCCAGTCGGCGATCACTGCGCGCCCGCCCAGCTTGTCGGCGAGCGGCGCCAGGATCTGCCCGACCCGGTCGGCGTCGGTCGTCTGTATCTCGACCATGCCGACCGTGTCGCCCATCAGGAGCAGCGTCTGCGCATCCTCGATCGGCATGATGACATAGGCCTTGTCATAGTCGTACACCCCGATCTCGAAGATCGCGCCGACCGTATAGCTGACGATGCGCGGCACCGTACCGAAGGGCGTCGTCTGCCCCTGCGGACTGATCAGCGAAATCTCCGAGCCGACACTCGCGCCCAGCGCCTCGGCCAGGCGGCTGCCGATCGCGATCCGGCCGCTGCCGGGCGTCACGCTCATCAGGCTGCCCATGATGACCTTGGAGCGGATCGCCGAGTTGCCGCGCATGTCGCCGACGCGCATGCCGCGCACCAGCACTGCCTCGACCCGGCCATTATAGCTGGACATCAGCGGCTGCTCGATCATCGGCACCGCGCTGGTGACGCCCGGCGTCGCCTTGGCCTCGCGCACGATGTCGCGCCAGTCGGGCAGGCGACCGCCCGCCCCCTGCACCACCGCATGGCCGTTCAACCCGACGATCTTGTCGAAGAGCTCGGCGCGGAAGCCATTCATCACGCTCATGACGATGACGAGCGCGGCGACGCCCAGCATGACCGCGACCAGACTGATCGACGCGACGAGGAAGATGAACGCTTCCCCCTTGCCCGGCAGCAGATAGCGCCGGGCGATCATCCGTTCATAGCGAGACAGGATCATGCAAGTCCGATCGATCCATGGGAAACCTAAAGCAAAAGCGGCTGTAGGGGCGGCTCCCCATGCTGGCAATGCCACCCCCTTGTCGCAGAGCCAAACCGGCCAAGCCCCCGATTGTTGCAGGCCGGACACACTTCGACTTCAATCGTAGCAGCGATGCCGCAAGGGGATGGCAAAAGCCGCAGCGCTGACGTACCACAATCTCACTGAGACACAGGCAGCAACGGCCGTGGTTCGGGGATTGCTCCAACGCTCACCCAACGAGGTTGATGCGGGAGCGGGAAAAGGGGGCTGACGAGCGATCGTCACGCAGGCGCCCGGATCGGAAACGGTCCGGGCGTTTGGCATTATGGCAACAGCACCTTCGACGTCACCGCGAAAAGCCGCCGAGACCGGCAAGGGAACGGGGAGCTTCCAGACTGCCGTTCCCAGGTGCCGGCCCGGCGCCCGTACGGGACCTTGGCTATAGCAGATCAAGATGAACGGAATCTGGACGGCGGAGGAATTCGACTCGAATTTCCCCCGCGTGCCCTCGGTCGGCTCCGATCAGAAGGATTTGGAGATGGTCACGCCGTACGTACGCGGATCGCCAGGCTGGCCGACGATCAGGCCGGTCGAGCCCGACTGGGTGGCCAGCACCTCATAGTAATCATGGTCGAACAGGTTGCGGACCCAGGCGAAGGCGTTGAAATTGCCCGGCGCCTTGAAGCCCGCACGCAGATTGGACAGGCTGTAGCCGTCGATGTCGGTATAGGCGGAGCGCGACGGGTTGGACGAGAATTTCGAGCGGTAGCTGCCGTCATAGCCCAGATAGAATTGCCCCTCGACGCCGCCAACGGTGGCCGGCAGGTCATATTCCGCGCCATAGGAAAAGGCCCAGCGCGAGACGCCGGGCAGCCACTGGCCCGAGATATTGCAATAGGGCAGCGAATTGCCGGGCGTACCGGCGGCGGCCGGCGTGCCCACGATCTGGCCGTTCACCACCGGCAGCGCGGTGCCACCCGACAGCTCGGGCGGGCATGGCGCGTTGGTGAAGCGCGTATAGCGCGCATCGGTGAAGGCGCCATTGGCGTAGATATTGAAGCGGCTGGTCGGGCGGAAGGCCGAGTCGATCTCGATCCCGCGCGTCCGCACGCGGCCCGCATTGGCGAGGTAACCGCGCAGCACGTTGACCTGCAGGTTGTTTACCGTCGCCTGATAATCGCTGATCTCGGTCCAGAAGCCGGCGATGTTCACCGTCGCGCGCCGGTCGGCGAACTGGGTCTTCAGCCCCAACTCGAAATGATTGACCTTTTCGGGGCGTACCGTCTGCGTCGCCAGGATCGGATTGCTCTGGGCATCGAGCGGCAGACCCGACAGGTTGATGCCGCCCGACTTATAGCTGCGCGCATAGGTGGCGTAATAATGGACGTTGGGATTGAATTCATAGGCGACGGTCAGGTCGCCCGACAGGTTCCAGTTGGTGAAGGACGGCGTGTAGCTTTGCGGCGACAGCACGCCGCGCTGATCGCTGGTCAGTGTGCTGGAGCCCGCGCCATTGGTGACGGTCGACAGATAGGTGCCGTCCTTGCGGTCATAGTTCAGCCTCAGGCCGGGCGCGACCGACAGGCGATCGTCGACATGCCAGGTCAGCTTGCCGAACAGCGCCGCCGACGTGTTGGTGAAGCCGATCGTGTTGCGCGACGTCAGGCCGTTGAGCGTCGCCGGATTGCGTCCGCCGGCGCTCGTCGGGTTGAGCAGGAAGGCACTCGCCGCCGGTCCCTGAACCTGCAACCCCTGTGTGTCGATCGACTGCCAGAAGTAGAAGGCGCCGAGCACATAATCGAGCGTTCGCTTGCCGTTCGAGGCGATGCGAAGCTCCTGCGTCACCTGGCTCTGCTGCGACGGATTGGCCGAGACGGTGGTGATCGGCAGGCCGATGAAGTCGCGGTCGTTCGATGGGTCCCAATGCCAGAAGCGCCATGCCGACACGCTGGTCAGCGTCGCCTCGCCGACATCCCAGTTGGCGACCAGCGACAGCCCGCCCAGCTCCTGCTTGGCGCGCAGATCGGTATCGACATCGGTCAGCCGGTCGAAGGCGTTGGTCGAGGGCACGCTATAGCCCTGCGCGGCGGCGAGCCGGGGATATTGCCGATCGAGCGGCCGCTGCGTCGCGCCGACCCGCGCATAATATTGGACGCAGCAATTGGGGTTCTGCCGCGCATAATCGCCCGACAGGGTCAGGTCGAGCGTTGGCGTCGCGTGCCACAGGAACTGGCTGCGCAGCGACAGATTGTCCTGCGAATTCTGCCATTCCTGCTGGCGGGTGTTATAGACGGTACCCCGCCGCGTGGTGAGCGAGGTCGACAGCCGCACAGCCACCTTGTCGTCGACGAGCGGGCCGGACACCGACGCCTTGCCCTGGAAGAAATCGTAATTGCCCGCGCTCAGCTCGACCCGCGCCTCGGGCGTGAAGCTGGGCGCGCGGGTGATGATGTTGATCGCGCCCGCCGTGGTGTTCTTGCCATAGAGTGTGCCCTGCGGCCCGCGCAGCACCTCGATCCGCTCGGTATCGGTGAAGTCGAACGTCGCCGAGGCGATGCGGCTGTAATAGACCTGATCGACATAGATGCCGACGCCCTGCTCGATCCCGTCATTGGTGAGGCCGAACGGCGCGCCGAGCCCGCGGATATTCGCCGCCGAATTGCGCGGGTTGGTCGAATAGAATTGCAGCGTCGGCTGGATCTGGGTCAACCGGTTGACATTGTACGTCCCCGTCTCGGCCAGCGCGGTCCCGCCGATCACCGACATGGCGATGGGGACGGTCTGGATCGTCTCGGCACGACGGCGGGCGGTGACGACCACATCCCCTCCCCCCTGCTGCGCGGTGCCCAGTCGCCCCTCGGCCTGGGGAGGCGCGGGGTCTTCCTGCGGAGGTACGGCCGGCGTCGTTTGGGCGGCGAGGATCAACGCGAGGGTCAAGGACATGGAAGCTCCCTTTCTTATTTCATCCCCCATTCACACATCGATTTGATAGGTATTCAATCCACAGACGGCTTGGCGGGACCGAAGTTTTGCTTTTCGATCCTGCGTGGCCCTTGAAGCCCAGTTTGCACGAACCATATCGGTTCGCGTACGGTGCCGATGACGGGCCGTACGGATGGGTGAGCCCCGACTCATGCGCAGGCGGGGCGGCCGATCCTCTTCAATTCGCTTCTGATGGAGGTTTTGACATGCGTATCGATCTGACCCCGTACCGCCGCTCGACCATCGGCTTCGACCGGCTGTTCGACCTGTTGGAGGCCAATTCGCGCGGCGCTTCGGCGGAAAACTATCCCCCCTTCAACCTCGAGCGTCTGGCCGACGACCGTTACCGCATCACCCTGGCGGTGGCCGGTTTCGCCCGTGACGAGATCGAGATCACCGCGCAGCAGAACATGCTGCTCGTCACCGGCAAGAAGGATGACAAGGCCAACGCGCCCAACTTCCTGCATGTCGGCATCGCCAATCGCTCGTTCGAGCGGCGCTTCGAACTGGCGGACTTCGTGTTCGTCGAGGATGCGCGCCTGAACGACGGCCTGCTCGTCATCGACCTCGTCCGCGAGGTGCCCGAGGCGATGAAGCCCAAGACGATCGCGATCAAGACGGGCCAGCCGCTCGCGGCGGTGGAGCATCACGCCGGTGAGGCCGACGCGGCCAAGGCGGCGTAAACCACTCGACGTCTTTCCCTCCCTGAAGACGTCGCGGGGCGTCCGGACCGACGGGTCCGGGCGCCTTCTGTTTTTTGTCGGCCTTTCCTGCTTCACCATTCAGGTTGAATGTTGTCGAAGTCCAAGCCCTGCCATTCGCCAAACGGGCAGGTTTTTCCGTGGCCTTCGACTTCGCTCAGGCAGAAAGGAGGGTGGAGATTTTTGCGACGTGTGATCATCGCCAAAGCGCCGACACCACCCCGCGCCGCCGTTCAGGCTGAGCGGATTCGAAGCCCACGCCCCGCTATCCACCAAGCGGGCAGGTTTTCCCGTGGCCTTCGACTTCGCTCAGGCGGAACGGGGGTGGGGGTTCTACGATGGGTGATCATCGCCAAAACGCCGACGCCATCCCTTACCGCCGTTCAGGCTGAGCGAAGTCCAAGCCCACACCCCACCATCCGCCAAGCGGGCAGGTTTTCCCGTGGCCTTCGACTTCGCTCAGGCAGAACGGAGGGTGGAGATTTTTGCGACGTGTGATCATCGCCAAAGCGCCGACACCACCCCGCACCGCCGTTCAGGCTGAGCGAAGTCGAAGCCCACGCCCCGCCATCCACCAAGCGGGCAGGTTTTCCCGTGGCTTTCGACTTCGCTCAGTCGGAACGGAGGGTTGGGAATTTGGGGCCGTGCGATCATCGCCAAAGCATCGACACCATCCCCCACCGCCGTTCAGGCTGAGCGCGGTCGAAGCCCACGCCCCACCACCCGCCAAGCAAACAACATGGCCCCAACGAAAAACCCCGCCTCCATCGGGAGGCGGGGTTTCGAAATCAAACCAGCCGGCTCTGCTTCACCGCCGCTTCGACGAAGCTGGCGAAAAGCGGATGCGGGTCGAAGGGTTTGGACTTCAACTCCGGGTGGAACTGCACGCCGACGAACCAGGGATGGTCGGGCCGCTCGACGATTTCGGGCAGCGTGCCGTCGGGTGACATGCCGCTGAACACCAGGCCTCCCTGCTCCAGCGCCTCCTTATAGGCGGTGTTCACCTCATAGCGGTGACGGTGGCGCTCGGAGATGTCCTCCGAGCCATAGATGGAGGCGACGACACTGTTGCCCGCCAGCTTCGCCTGATAGGCGCCCAGACGCATCGTGCCGCCGAGGTCGCCGCTCGCCTCGCGCTTTTCCAGACCGTCGCGGCCCATCCACTCGGTGATGAGGCCGACGACCGGCTCGGACGTCGGGCCGAATTCGGTCGACGAGGCGTCGGCAATGCCCGCCAGATCGCGCGCGCCTTCGACACAGGCCATCTGCATGCCGAAGCAGATGCCGAAATAGGGCACCCGGCGTTCGCGCGCGAAGCGGACCGCCGCGATCTTGCCCGCCGCGCCGCGCTCACCGAACGCGCCGGGGACGAGGATGGCGTGGCACGGCTCGAGCTGCTGCGCGATCTCGCTCTCGTCGCCCTCGAACAGCTCGGCGTCGATCCAGCGGATATGGACCTTCACCTTGTTGGCGATGCCGCCATGGACCAGCGCTTCGTTGAGCGACTTATAGGCGTCCTGCAGGCCGACATATTTGCCGACCACGCCGATCGTCACTTCGCCTTCCGGATTGGTCAGGCGGTCGACGATCTCGGTCCAGCGCGACAGGTTCGGCGCGCCCTCCGGTTCGATGCCGAATGCGCGCAGCACTTCCGAATCAAGACCCTCCGCATGATATTGCAACGGCACCGCATAGATGCTCGATGCGTCGAGCGCCGGGATGACGGCGGACGGCGGCACGTTGCAGAACAGCGCGATCTTGGCACGGTCCGAGGCCGGCAGCGGATGCTCGCAGCGGCAGACCAGCACGTCGGGCGACACGCCCAGCGCGGCGATCTCGCGCACCGAATGCTGGGTCGGCTTGGTCTTCAGCTCGCCCGCCGCCGCGATATAGGGCACCAGCGTGACGTGGATGCTGATCGACTGGCCACGCCCCAGCTCGTTCTTGAGCTGACGGATCGCCTCGATGAAGGGCAGCGATTCGATATCGCCGACCGTGCCGCCGATCTCGCACAGGACGAAGTCGAGATCCTCGCCATTCTCGTCGACCGTATCGGCTCGCGCGAACGCCTTGATCGCGTCGGTGACGTGCGGGATCACCTGGACGGTCGCGCCCAGATAGTCGCCGCGCCGCTCGCGCTCGATGATCGTCTTGTAGATCCGGCCCGAGGTGACGTTGTCCGACTGGCGCGAGGCCACGCCGGTGAAGCGTTCATAGTGGCCGAGGTCGAGGTCGGTCTCGGCCCCGTCGTCGGTCACATAGACCTCGCCGTGCTGATACGGGCTCATCGTGCCCGGATCGACGTTCAGATAGGGATCGAACTTGCGGATGCGCACGCGGTAACCGCGTGCCTGCAGAAGAGCCGCAAGAGAGGCCGCCATGAGGCCCTTGCCGAGCGACGAAACCACGCCGCCGGTGATGAAGATATACCGCGCCATGGGGAGAATCGCCTAGCTTGGATGGGGTGGATACGACAACAGCAAAGATGCGCGCCGCCGGAAATTGTCGGCGGCGCGTTGGCCTATGCTGCGGTGGAAACGAGGTTTAGCGGGCGAGCGGAACCGCCGAATTGTCGGCCGGCTGGGTCGCGGGCGCCGTACCGGTGGGAACCGGGGCGGGCGCGGGCTGGGTGATCGGTGCCTGGGTCGCGGGCGTACGCGCCAGCGAGGTGTCGATCGCGGGCGCGCCGCGCGTCGCGGCCAGGACCGCGAGCAGGATCGAGAAGCCGACGAATGCGGTCGCCAGCACCGCGGTCGCCCGGCTGAGGAAATCCGCGGCACCCCGTGCCGACATCAGGCCCGACGGGCTGCCGCCCATGCCCAGACCGCCGCCTTCCGACCGCTGCATGAGGATCACCGTGACCAGAGTCGCGGCGATGATGGCGTGGATGACGAGCAGGAATGCGAACATGAGGCGCGTATGATCCCGATGAAAGGGTGTGCGAAAGCGCGCACATAGGCGAGGCGCGGGCCGCGATCAACCATGCGCGCGGCACGGGGGCATGATCGAGGCGCCAAATGGTTCCCCGGAGGCCGCATTTTAAGATGTTGTGGAGCGGGGAACAGGAGTGGAAACCAGCACGAACAAAGGGCGTTATGACATCGAAACAACGCCCGGCAAAGCCCGGCACAGCCATTGGAATCGCCATCGTGTCCCACCCACACGAACCGCAGTCGCTGCTGGCCTGGATGAGCGCCCTGGTCGATTATGTCCGCTCGGGTGAACCCGACCTGACCAATCGCCAGATGGCCCTGCTGCTCGTCGTCTATCTTCGTCCCGGCCCCCATACGGTGCGCGGTTTGGCGCGCGCCTTGAACGTCTCGAAACCTGTCGTTACCCGCGCCTTGAATAGATTGGGAACGCTGGGCTATCTGCGCCGCCAACGCGACGATAGCGACAAGCGCAACATCTTTGTCGCCAGGACACCTGAAGGGGCGGACTTTCTTGAAGAATTCGGACATTTCATCGGCGCTGGCGACGCCCCCGCCCTCCAGCGGGCCAGCGCGTAAGAGCTTCGCACTGCAGGGGCGCACGGCGCGCCTCGACCCGCGCACCAATGCGGTGCGCCCCGATCTGGCGGACGTGCGACTGGCTGAATACGTATTCGCGCCGCATTACGCCGCCCCCCTCTCCTATCGCACCAACGCCCCCGCTACGCTGCGTGAGGGGCGTCGTCCGGATTCGGCGGTGCTGGCCGAGCTGAAGGCCGGTGAGGCCTTTGAAGTGCTGGAACTGGCGGGTGGCCATGCCTGGGGCATCGCGCCGCTGCTCGGGCTGGTCGGCTATTGCGACGCGGCATTGCTGGAGAAGGTGCAGTGACGAAGACGGTGTTCATCGATGGCGGCGCCGGCACCACGGGGCTGGAGATCGCGGACCGGCTGTCGGGCCGTGCCGACCTCTCGATCGTCACCCTGCCCGATGACCGCCGCAAGGACGCCGAGGCGCGGCGCGAGGCGATCAACGACGCCGATTTCGTTATCCTCTGCCTGCCCGACGATGCCGCGCGTGAAGCCGTCTCGCTGATCGGCAACGACCGGACGCGGGTCGTCGACGCCTCGACCGCGCACCGCACGACGCAAGGCTGGGTCTATGGCCTGGCGGAACTGGAGCCGGAGCAGCAGGATCGGATCGCGTCGGCGCGCTTCGTCTCGAACCCCGGTTGCTATCCCACCGGCTTCCTCGCGCTCGTCCGGCCGCTGGTGCGTGCCGGCATCGTCCCCGCCGATTGGCCGGTTTCCGTCAACGCCGCCTCGGGCTATTCGGGTGGCGGCAAGGCGATGATCGCCGAATATGAGACCGCCGAGGAGCGCGCCTTCCGCCCCTATGGCCTCACCCTCGCGCACAAGCACGCGCCCGAGATGCAGGTCCATTCGGGCCTGACCTACGCCCCGATCTTCGCGCCCGCCGTGGTCGACACCTATCGCGGCATGGTCGTCGAGGTGCCCCTGCCCCTCTACGCCCTGCCCGGCGCGCCCTCGCTCGACCGTATCGCCGACGTGCTGGCCGAGGCCTATGCCGATAGCCGCATCGTGCGCTTTTCGGCCGATGCCGTAGCGGCGGTGAACATCGAGGAAAATGCCGGAACCGACCGGATGACCTTGCGCGTCTGCGGCAATGCGGCCACGGGTCAGGCGCGACTGATCGCCACGCTCGACAACCTGGGCAAGGGTGCCGGGGGTGCGGCGGTCCAGAATTTGAACATCATGGCCGGGCTTGATCCGACCGCCGGCCTGGTCCTTTAAGCTCCGTTTTCGAAGGAGACGTCATGACGCGCAATCCCGTAGGCAAGCTGCTGCTGTTCGGCGCGACCGGCGATTTGTCGCAGCGCATGTTGCTGCCCTCGCTGTTCAACCTTCATGCCGATGGCCTGTTGCCCGAAGGGCTGACCATCACCGGTACGGCGCGGTCGGATCATGACGATGCCAGCTTCCGCGAATTCGCCGCGCACGCGCTCGACACCTTCCTGCCCGAGGATCGCAAGAAGCCCGAATGGATCGACGGCTTCCTGCAGCGCCTGCAATATCAGTCGCTCGACGCCTCCACCACGGAGGGCTTCCCGGCGCTCGCCGAGAAGGTCGGCGACGTGTCGAACGGGCTGGCCATCTATCTGTCGACCGCGCCCAGCCTGTTCGAGTCCACTATCAAGGGCCTCGAATCGGTCGGCCTGGCGGGTGAGACGGTGCGGATCGGCCTGGAAAAGCCGCTCGGCTACGACCTCGCCTCGTCCAAGGAGATCAACGACGCGGTTGCGTTCGGCTTCCCCGAGGAGCGGACGTTCCGCATCGACCATTATCTGGGCAAGGAAACCGTCCAAAACATCCTGGCGCTGCGCTTCGGCAATTTCTTCTTCGAGCCGATCTGGAACGCGCATGGCATCGACAACGTCCAGATCACCATCGCCGAGACGGTCGGGCTGGAGGATCGCGCGGGCTATTACGAGGGCGCCGGCGCGCTGCGCGACATGGTGCAGAACCATATCCTGCAACTGCTCGCGCTCATCGCGATGGAGCCGCCGGCCCGCTATGACGGCACCGCGATCCGCGACGAAAAGGCCAAGGTCTTCCGCTCGTTGCGCCTGATGACGCCCGAGGAAGTCCCGCACAACACCGTCACCGGTCAGTATGCCGACGGTGCGGTGGGCGGCAAGATCGTCGGTTCCTATGCCGACGAACTGGGCAAGCCGTCCAAGACCGAGACGTTCGTCGCGATCAAGGCGCATGTCGACAATTGGCGCTGGCAGGGCGTGCCCTTCTATCTGCGTACCGGCAAGCGCATGGCCGCGCGCCGTTCCGAAATCGCGATCCAGTTCAAGCCGGTGCCGCATTCGATGTTTGCCGGTCGCGGCGGCCTGCTCCAGCCCAATACGCTGGTCATCCGTTTGCAGCCGGAGGAATATATTCAGCTGCTGGTGATGGCGAAGGAGCCCGGCCTCGACCGCGACGGTATCCGCCTGCGCGAGGTGCCGCTGAACCTGTCGCTCGATGCCGAGTTTGCGGGCACCCGCCGCCGCATCGCCTATGAGCGGTTGTTGCTCGACCTGATCGAGGGTGACCAGACGCTGTTCGTCCGCCGCGACGAGGTGGAGGCGCAATGGACCTGGATCGATGCCATCCGCGCCGGCTGGGACGCCAATGACGTCAAGCCCAAGACCTATCCCAGCGGGAGCTGGGGGCCGTCCGCCGCGATCGCGCTGACCGAGCGCGACGGCGTGACCTGGCAGGACGATTGACCGATTCCGGCTTCGTAACGAAGCCGGGCCTTATTCGCGCGATCTCGGCCCGCTCGCATGGCGGGCCGATCACCGCGCCCAGATATTCGGGATACGAGTATAATGACCGACGAAATCGAATGGTGGGATTACGAAGACACCACCGAGATGGCGAACGCGCTGGCGGGCGACATCCAGTTCATCATCGAAAGCGCGATCGAGGCACGCGGCGCGGCGGTGATCGCGCTGTCCGGCGGCAAGACGCCGATCCCGGTCTATGAGAAACTGGCCCAGGCCAAGCTAGATTGGAAGCGCGTGACCATCGTCCCCGCCGACGAGCGTATCGTGCCGCTGGGCGACCCGCTGTCCAACGTGACGATGATCGGCAAGATCTTCCTGCCCAAGGGCGCGCGCGTCATGCCGATCGTGCCGCAGGCGACGCAGGACTATAAGGCGGCTGGCCGCTCGGCCGATGCGCTGATGCAGGAACTCCACTGGCCGCTCGACCTCGTCCTGCTGGGCATGGGCACCGACGGCCACACGGCCTCGATCTTCCCGGGCCCGGATTATGACGAAGCGCTCAACGGCCCGAAGGAACGCCGTGCGCTGGGCCTGATGCCCGACCCGCTGCCGCCCGAAGCACCGGTCGCGCGCGTGACGCTCAGCCGGGCGGGCATCGTCTCGGCCCGTTCGATCATGTTCGCCATCTCGGGCCCCGCCAAGAAGAAGGTGCTCGAGGACGCGATCAAGGAAGGCGCCTCCTCCCCCTATCCGGTCGGCCGGGTGCTGGCCGAGGTCGAACTGCCGATCGACATCCACTGGAGCGAGCAATGAGCCTCAACGCCGCCGTCTCTGCCGTCACCGACCGGGTCATCGAACGCTCGCGTCCGGGACGTCAGGCCTATCTCGACCTGATCGCGCATGAGGCCGAGACGGCGGTGCGCCGCCCCAATCTGGGCTGCGCCAACCTCGCCCATGCCTATGCCGGGACCGAGGAAGACCGCGACGCCATGAAGGCGGATCGCGGCATGAATATCGGCATCGTGTCGGCCTATAACGACATGCTGTCGGCCCATGCCGTCTATTATCGCTACCCCGAACTGATGAAGGTCTGGGCACGCGAAGTCGGCGCGACGGCGCAGGTCGCGGGCGGCGTGCCCGCCATGTGCGACGGCGTGACGCAGGGCTATGCGGGCATGGAGCTGTCGCTGTTCAGCCGCGACACCATCGCGCTGTCGACCGCCGTCGCGCTGAGCCACGGTACCTTCGAGGGCGCGGCGCTGCTCGGCATCTGTGACAAGATCGTGCCGGGTCTGCTGATGGGTGCGCTGCGCTTCGGGCATCTGCCGATGATCCTGGTCCCCGGCGGACCGATGCCGACCGGCCTGCCCAACAAGCAGAAGGCCGCCGTCCGCGAAGCCTTTGCCGAGGGCAAGGCGGGGCGCGACGAACTGCTCGATGCCGAGATCGCCGCCTATCATTCCAAGGGTACCTGCACCTTCTACGGCACCGCCAACACCAATCAGATGATGATGGAGGTGATGGGCCTGCACATGCCGGGGGCCGCCTTCGTCAATCCGGGCACCAAGCTGCGGCAGGAACTCAGCCGCGCCGCCGTCCACCGGCTGGCTGCGATCGGCCAGCGGGGCGACGACTATCGCCCGCTGGGGCGCTGCGTCGATGAAAAGGCGATCGTCAACGCGGCGGTCGGCCTGCTGGCAACCGGCGGCTCGACCAATCACCTGATCCACCTGCCCGCCATCGCACGCGCGGCGGGGATTATCATCGACTGGGAGGACATGGATCGCCTGTCGGCCGCCGTGCCGCTGATCGCGCGCGTCTATCCCAACGGCTCGGCCGATGTGAACGGGTTCGAGGCAGCGGGTGGCATGCCCTATGTCATCCGCGAGCTTCTCTCCGCCGGGCTTCTCCACCGCGACATCCTGACCGTCGCGGGCAAGGACCTGTCCGATTATGGCCAGACGGCGGTGATCGAGGGCGACAAGCTCAGCTGGACCCCGGTCGGCGACAGCGGTGACGAGACGATCCTGCGCCCCGCCGTCGCGCCCTTCTCGGCCGATGGCGGCATGCGCATCCTGTCGGGCAATCTGGGCCGCGCCTGTATCAAGGTGTCGGCGGTCGAGCGCGAGCGCTGGGTCATCGAGGCGCCTGCCCGCGTCTTCTCCGACCAGTCTGAGGTGCAGGCCGCGTTCAAGGCGGGCGAGCTGGAACGCGACGTCGTCGTCGTCGTCCGTTTCCAAGGCCCCAAGGCCAATGGCATGCCCGAGCTGCACAAGCTGACCCCGCCGCTGGGCGTGCTCCAGAACCGGGGCTTCAAGGTCGCACTCGTCACCGACGGCCGCATGTCGGGCGCCAGCGGCAAGGTCCCGTGCGCCATCCATCTCAGCCCCGAGGCGATCGGCGGCGGCGCGATCGGCCTGATCCGCGACGGCGACATCGTTCGGCTGGATGCGGTCGAGGGCACGCTGAACGCGCTGGTCGATCCGACCGAATGGGCAGCACGACAGCAGGCCGAGACGCCCGCCCCGGCACAGGGCATGGGCCGCGAGCTGTTCGCGCTGTTCCGCCAGGCCGCCGACGAAGCCGAGAAGGGCGCTTCGCCCATTCTCGCCGGCGCGGGCCTGTAAAAGACAAAAGGGGAGGACATCATGGAAATCGTCGCCGTCGACATCGGAGGCACGCATGCGCGCTTCGCGATCGCCGAGGTCGAGAATGGGCGCGTGGTGAAGCTGGGCGAACCCTGCACGCAGAAGACCGCCGAGCACGCGTCGCTCCAGACCGCCTGGCAGGCGTTCGAGGCGCATCTGGGTCGCCCGCTGCCCAAGGCTGCCTCGCTCGCCATCGCCTCGCCGATCACCGGCGACGTGATCCGCATGACCAACAATCCCTGGGTCATCCGCCCCTCGCTCATTCCCGAGCGGCTGGGCGCCGACGTCTATACCGTCATCAACGATTTCGGCGCGGTCGGCCATGCGGTCGCGCAGGTGCCGCAGGAGGATTTTCTCCATATCTGCGGCCCCGAGGAGCCGATGCCCGAACACGGCGTCGTCACCGTCTGCGGCCCCGGCACGGGTCTGGGCGTCGCGCAGGTGCTGATGACGCCCAACCGCTATCACGTCATCGAAACCGAGGGCGGGCATATGGACTATGCCCCGCTCGACGGGATCGAGGATGCGATCCTGAAGCGCCTGCGCCGCACCTATACCCGCGTGTCGTGCGAGCGGATCTGCTCCGGCCCCGGCATCGTCGCCATCTATGAGACGCTGGCCTCACTGGAGGGCCGCGCGGTGCCCAGCCGCGACGACCGCGAAATCTGGACCGAGGCGCTGGAAGGCACCGATTCGATCGCGCTCGCTGCGCTCGATCGTTTCTGTCTCGCGCTGGGTGCCGTCGCGGGCGACTTCGCGCTGGCGCAGGGGGCCAAGACCGTCGTGATCGCGGGCGGCCTCGGCTACCGGATCAAGGACAAGCTGCTGCGCTCGGGCTTCGACCAACGCTTTGTCGCCAAGGGCCGCTTCCAGTCGCTGATGGCGCGCATCCCCGTCAAGCTTATCACCCATCCCCAGCCCGGCCTCTTCGGCGCGGCCGCGGCCTTTGCCCAGGAGCATTCATGACCGACATAGCCACCATCATGCGCACCAGCGCGGTCATCCCCGTGCTGGTCATCGACGACGCCGCCACCGCCCGCCCGCTCGCCGAAGCGCTGGTCGCGGGCGGTCTGAAGGTGCTGGAGGTGACGCTGCGCACCCCCGCCGCGCTGGAGGCCATGGCCGAGATGAAGAAGGTCCCCGGCGCGATCGTCGGTGCGGGCACCGTCGTCAACGAACAGCAGCTGCGCGACGTGGCGGATGCGGGTGCGGAGTTCATCGTCTCGCCGGGCCTGACCGATCGGCTGGGTACGGCAGTCGTGGAAAGCGGCATCCCTTATCTGCCCGGCATCGCCAATGCGGGCGACATCATGCGCGGGCTGGATCTGGGCCTGACGCACTTCAAGTTCTTCCCGGCCGAGACGAGCGGCGGGCTGAAGGCGCTCAAGGCGCTCGCCGCGCCCTTCTATCAGGCACGCTTCTGCCCGACCGGCGGCATCACCGAGGCGAGCGCCCCCGACTGGCTGGCCTTTGACCGCGTGCTGTGCGTCGGCGGCAGCTGGGTGACGGGTGGTTCGATGGCCGATGTGGAGGCCAAGGCCCGGGCAGCCTCGGCGCTGCGCCCGCAGATCGCGGGCTGATCAAGACATTGCGGGGGCGTGGCGCCAGGCCATGCCCCCCTTCTCAGCTTTGCAGGCCGACCAATGCGGCGGCGCTGGCAGGGGGTATGCCCTGCCCGGTCAATTCCACCAGCGCCGCATCCAGCCAGATGGCGACACTCGCGGCCCCCATTTCATCCGCCGTCAGCAGCGCGTTCATGATCAGGTCGCGCAAGGTCTGGTGTTGATCGTTCGTCACCCGCGCATCCTAGAGCGGGTGGCACCACGATCCTAGGGCAGATCGACATTCACTTTATTCCTCCCCTGGAAGGGGAGGTGGCAGGCCGCAGGCCTGACGGAGGGGTGTCCCGGCCTGCGAGGTCGATCAAACATCGCAAGCGGTGACACCCCTCCACCATGCTGCGCATGGTCCCCCTCCCCTTGCAGGGGAGGAATTGAGGGGGACTGAATGTCGATCCGCCCTAGTCCTGTGTCGCGGCGGCGAGTGCCGCACTCGTCTCACGCGCCCAATCGCGAACCCTTGCCCAACTACCATCGCTCAGCACCAGGAAGTTGCGACGGCGATCGGTCGAGTCGCTCAGGCGGATCACCAGCCCCTCGTCCACCAGCCGGTTGATCCAGCGCAGACCCGTGGTCTGTGCGGTGCGGGTCGCGACCGAGGCGCTGCTGACCGACAGGCGCTTGCCCTTGGCTTCGGTGACGAACAGGTCGACCATCATGTCCCAGGCCGGATCGCCCATCAGCCCTGCGGGGAACATCCGGCGACGCGCATCCTGCGCCTTCAGATAAATCTCGAGCCATGCGGTCAGGCGATGGGTTTCCGCGCCGCCCGATCGAGCGCGATCCCAACCACCATCGATCCCAGACACGGGATCGCCCAGACCGTGCCCAGCGCGTAATAGATTCTCGGCACGAATTGCGGGACGAACGCCACGGCACAATGGCTGATCGTTGTCAGCATCTGCGCGGCGGCCATCCAGATCGGCCAATAGGAGCGACTGCCCGCCATCAACGCCATGAGCGCCGCCAACAGCCCGGCGTCGATCGCCACCGCCATCGGATGCATGCTGGCGTAGGACGGATGCACCAGATCGTCCACGGCTGTCAGCATGACGGCCAGCATTATGAAGCCCGCGGCCCATCGGCCATCCCTTCCACCAAAAAGGCCCGCATAGATCAGGCTGAATATCGTCAGGACGAGAAAGGTGACCTGCACCATGAGCTATCGATCACCTTTCTCATGCCATGATTGCGCGGTCAGGCGACGATGCGCAGCGGCGGGGTTTCCTGGGCATAGTCCAGCGGGTTGTTCGGGCCGGGGCAACCGAAACCGGTCTCGGCGATGTTGCTGCGCCGCTGGATACCCGTCAGCATCGCCGTCGCCGCCGTCATGCCGCCCCGCGCCGCGACGATGTCGCCCTGGCTCTTGTGGAACACGGACAGGATGCGCTGGCTTTCCTTGGCAGTCACACCGGCATCGGCCACGGCGTTGAGGAACGAGATGGTCAAGGTCGCGGTGCTGCGCAGCGCGTCGTCGAGCTGACGAAAGGCGGACTGGGTATCGCGGGCGACGGCAGCGGCATCATTCGGATCAAGCGTAACCATGGGGCCTCCACAAGGGGCCTCAGCGAAGTGTCCGCAAGGCCCCGATGAAAATGAGCGTCAAACTCGCCACGACGACGACCATGAAACAGGCGGCGCGCAGCATCTCTCGGATACGGTCGACGAGCATCAGTTCGTTTTGGACGCCCCCGACCGGCGGTGGCCTGAGCAATGCGACGATTGCCCGACCGATCCGCCGTGGCCGATTTCCGCGATCGGACAGGGGTTTGGGAAGGCCTTCCAATTCGGATACGAATCGTTCGGATAGGTTGGAAGGCGTGGAATCCGTCTCGGGATCGCGGTTCCCGGCGGCGTTTTCGGCCTCGACGGGCGCGGCGACGGGTCGGCCGTCGGTCGCCTCGAACTCCACCAGCATCCTGGCCGCCTCGCGCCGATCGCGGGTGCCCAGCTGGATCATGGCCTGTCGGATATAGGTGTCGATCGAAGCGGGGGCCAATTGGACGATCGGTGCGATCTCCTTCGTCCGCAGTCCCCGATGCACGAGGCGCAAACAGGCTTTCTGCTGTTCGCTCAATCCCAAAATCTTGTCCAAGTTCGCTCCCTCGCTCGAGGTTGCAATATCATTCTTCGCTTATGGTTAAACGACCCGGTGTGGATTTATCCGTCTGGAATTCTTCCGCAATGGCCCGCAACGGGAATGCTATGCGCCGCCGGCGTCTTGGCGCATGAGGATCGACAGGAGGAACCCCGCCCATGTTCGCGCAGCCCATCGCACCCTGGTTGATCGCCCCCTGGCTGATCGCCCTCGCCGCCCCAGCCATCCCGCAAGCCGCCGATCCGCTGACCCGGCCGATCGTCACCGATCATGCCGCCGAATGGCTGTCCCCGCGCCCGCCGGTGCGGGTGTTCGGCAAGACCTATCTGGTCGGGTTCGGCGGGCTGAACGTCGCGCTGATCGATACGGGCAAGGGCCTGATCCTGATCGACGGCGCGCTGCCCCAGGGGGCGCCGGCGATCCTCGCCAATGTCCGCAAACTGGGCTTCGCACCGCGCGACATAAAATACATTCTGAGCACCGAGCCGCATTTCGATCATGCCGGCGGCCTGGCCGCGTTGGCGCGCGATACCGGCGCGACGGTGATCGCGAGCGCGCGCGGGGCCGAGGGATTGCGCACCGGCCGCCTGGCGGCGGACGATCCGCAGATCGGCTATGACAGCCGCTTTCCGGCGGTTCGCGCGGTGCGGGTCGTCCGCGACGGCGAACGCATCACGCTGGGCGATACCAGCGTCATCGCACGCGCGACGCCCGGCCATACGATGGGCAGCATGAGCTGGAACTGGCGCGCCTGCGAAGGCCAGCGGTGCAAGGCGATCGTCTTCGCCGCCAGCCTCAACCCGGTGTCGACCGACGATTATCGCTTCTCCGCATCCGCCAACACGGCGGTGGTCGCGGCCTTCGCGCGCGGTCAGGCGGCGATGCGCGCCCTGCCCTGCGACATTCTGATCACCGCCCATGCCGATCAGGACGGCGCGACCAGCCGGTTCCTGACGGCGCCCGGCGCCTGCCGGACCTATGCCGCCTCTTCGCAGCGGAAACTCGCCCAGCGGCTCGCCAGCGAGCGACGCTAGACCGCGTCCATTCCTCCCCTGCAAGGGAAGGGGTGGATGCGGTCGTTGGGTGAGGCCCCATCTACCGAGCGATGACACCCCTCCGTCAGGCCTTCGGCCTGCCACCTCCCCTTACAGGGGAGGAACAGGAAGGAGTCCGCAGCCTCTACATCTCGCCGCGCTGGCGGCGGATCGCGTACCATTTCTGCACATTGGCATTATGCTCGGGCAGCGTGTCGGCGAAGACATGGCCACCCGATCCGTCCGCGACGAAATACAGCGCCTTGCTGTCCGCCGGGTCGAGCACCGCGTCGATCGAGGCGCGGCCCGGATTGGCGATCGGCCCGATCGGCAGGCCGGGGCTGGCATAGGTGTTGTAGCCATTCTTGGCGTGCAGTTCCGACCGAAGGATACGGCGGCCGAGCGGACGGCCCTTGGTGATCGGATAGATGACGGTCGGGTCGGCCTGAAGCGGCATGCCGATGCGAAGGCGATTGCCATAGACCGCCGCCACGGTCCGCCGCTCGGACGACTTGCCCGTTTCCTTCTCGACGATCGACGCCAGGATGATCGCCTGCTCGGGCGAGGTGACCGCGATGCCCGGCTTCCGCTTCGCCCAGGCCTTTGCGAGATAGTCCTTCATCGCCTTTTGCATCCGCGCCACCACCGAGGCGCGGGTGTCGCCCTTCTGATAGGCATAGCTGTCGGGCAGGACCGATCCTTCGGCGGGGACGGGCACATCGCCGGTCAGGCCATCGGCGCGCATCAGTGCGTCATGGACCAGCACCGACGGATAGCCCTCGGGCACGGGGACCAGCCGCTGGCGAACCGTGCCCTCCTGCAACAGGGTCAGGACGTCGGACGCGCTGGCCTGTTCGGGGATGGCATATTCGCCCGCCTTGATCGCACCGCCATCGCCGAACAGCCGGGCATAGAGGCGGAAGCGGCCGGCTGAGCGGATCGCACCCGCCTTTTGCAGTTCGTTGGCGGCACGGGCGAGACTGGCGCCCTCGGGCACGACGACCGCGAGCGGCTTGTCCGCCGGGCCGCTACCTGCCCAGTCATGCGCGACCCAGGCGAAGACGGCGATGCCGATCAGCCCCAGCAGCAACCCGATACAGCCGACCTTGCGCATATCTCACCCGGTTTTTGACTAGGGCGCATGGGCCCGGACAGGAAACAACCCCGGCACCGATCCGGGTCTGCTTGCTTGTTTGGCCGATGACGTGAGCCGAACCATTTTGCAAGCAGACCCGAACGGTGCCGGGGTTGTCATTCAATAAGCCCACTCTGCGTTCGCACTGAGCGAAGTCGAAGTGCACGCCCTAAACTCACCCCGCATCCCGTGGCCTTCGACTTCGGCGCTCCGCGCCGAAGTTTATCCTGAGCGGCTGGCTTGCCAGCCAGCCGAAGGGCTCAGGCCGAACGGAAGGCAGGATGTGGGCGTAGCGTAGAATTGGGGGCGACCCACCGCCGTTCGGCCTGAGCGCAGTCGAAGGCCACAGGGATCCCCCAAGACGCAACACCCCCCACGAACGGCGGTTGGACGGATTAGATCGCCTTCATCACCAGCGAAGCATTGGTGCCGCCGAAGCCGAACGAGTTGTTCAGCACCGCCTTCACCTCACGCTTCTTGGCCGTGTGCGGCACCAGGTCGACGCCCTCGGTGCCCTCGTCCGGATTGTCGAGGTTCAGCGTCGGCGGCACGATCTGGTCGCGCAGCGCCAGGATGCAGAAAATGCTCTCCACCGCACCGGCACCGCCCAGAAGATGGCCGATCGCCGACTTGGTGCTCGACATCGACGCGCCCGACAGGTCGTCGCCGAACACGCGCTTGGCGGCGGCCAGTTCGATCGTGTCGGCCATGGTCGAGGTGCCGTGCGCGTTGATATAGTCGATGTCCGACGGCTCCATGCCCGCCTTGCGCAGCGCCATGCGCATCGCATTCTCGGCGCCCTTGCCCTCGGGATGCGGCGCGGTGACGTGATAGGCATCGCCCGACAGGCCATAGCCGACGACCTCGGCATAGATCTTCGCGCCGCGCGCCTTGGCGTGCTCATATTCCTCGAGCACGATGACGCCCGCGCCCTCACCCATCACGAAGCCGTCGCGCCCTTTGTCATAAGGGCGGCTCGCCTCGGTCGGACGATCGTTCATGCTCATGTTAAGCGCGCGCGCCTGAGCAAAGCCCGCCACGCCCAGCGGGTTGATGGTGCTTTCCGCACCACCGGCCAGCATGATGTCGGCATCGTCGTCGCGGATCATGCGCGCCGCATCACCGATCGAATGCGCGCCGGTCGAGCAAGCGGTCACGACCGCATGATTCGGCCCCATCAGACCGTATTTGATGCTGACCTGACCCGAGATCAGGTTGATCAGGCGGCCATGGACGAAGTGCGGGCTGACCCGACCGGGGCCGCGCTCATGCAGGTTGACCGATTCGATCTCGATGCCCGGCAGACCGCCGATGCCCGAGCCGATCGATACGCCCGCGCGAAGCTTGGTCGCTTCGTCCATCTGGGTCAGACCGGCATCTTCCAGCGCCTGTCCGGCGGCGTCGATGCCATAGACGATGAACGGATCGACCTGACGCTGGACCTTGTGGTCGACGCGCTTGTCGGGATCGAAGCCATATTCATGATCCTTGGGCTTCACTTCGCACGCGATGGTGCATTTCTGCCCCGTGGTATCGAAGCGGGTGATCGTCCCCGCACCGGACTTGCCGGCGATCAGATTGGCCCAGGCGGTTTCCACGTCCGCGCCCAGCGGCGTGACAAGACCCAGACCAGTTACGACAACGCGCCGCATATTCCACTCCATCTCATACGAAAACGGCTCCCCGCCCGCTATGTCGGGGTCGGGGAGCCGCTTGAAACCTGGCCTTGGCGGCCTGTTCGGCCCGCATCATCTGCGGGCCGAGGCCCCGGAATCAGGCCTTGTTCTCGTCGATATACGTGATCGCGTCCTTGACGGTCGTGATCTTCTCGGCGGCATCGTCCGGAATCTCGACACCGAACTCTTCCTCGAACGCCATGACGAGCTCGACGATGTCGAGGCTGTCGGCACCGAGGTCGTCGATGAAGCTCGCGTCCTCGGTCACCTTGTCGGCTTCGACGCCGAGATGCTCGACGACGATCTTCTTCACGCGGTCGGCGGTCTCGCTCATGGTAATCCCTTCTCGTAATTCATCGGGGGTTGGTAATTCCTGAACGCACGTAGAACGCGCGCTCTTTTCTGGCAAGCCCGTCCAGCGACGGACTTGGACCAGGATACGCTCATTCGTGGCAAATATGCCTTTTACAGCATCGCCATGCCGCCATTTATGCCTTTTACAGCATCGCCATGCCGCCATTGACGTGCAGCGTCTGGCCCGTGACGTAGCCCGCCTCCTTCGACGCGAGGTATACGACCGCCGCGCCGATGTCCTCGCCCTTGCCCAGATCGCCGGCCGGAATCTTGCCCAGCAGCGCGGCCTTCTGCGCCTCGGGCAGAACGTCGGTCATCGCCGAGCGCATGAAGCCCGGCGCGACGCAGTTGACGGTGACATTGCGGCTGGCGAGTTCCTGCGCCACGGCCTTCGACATGCCGACAATGCCCGCCTTGGATGCGGCATAATTGGCCTGGCCCGGATTGCCGGTCGCACCGACGATCGAGGTGATCGAGATGATGCGGCCGAAGCGCGCCTTCATCATCGGCTTGGCGGCGGCGCGGATCAGGCGGAAGGTCGCCTCCAGGTTGACGCTGATGACCTGGTCCCACTCCTCGTCCTTCATCCGCATGGTCAGATTGTCGCGGGTCACGCCCGCATTGTTGACCAGGATGTCGAGCTTGCCCCCCAGCGCTTCCACGGCCTGCGGGATCAGCGCATCGACGGCGGCCGCGTCGGACAGGTTGCACGGCACCGCGACATGATCGCCGCCCAGCTGGCTGCGAAACGCCTCCAGCTTGTCGATATTGGAGCCTGAGAGCGCCAGCTTGGCCCCCTGCGCCGCCAGCGCCTTGGCCACCGCCGAGCCGAGGCCACCCGATGCGCCGGTCACGAGGGCGGTCATTCCTGTCAGGTCGAACATTTTGAGAAACTCCCTAGAAATTTTGTTCGCGCAGAGGCGCGGAGGACGCAGAGGGGACGTGGTTGTTGACGAGGCGACGTATGCCCTCGCGCAGCGTCTCCCCTCCGAAGTTGATCAGCAGCCCCACAGGTTGCCCAGTGAGACGAAGATACGTCAGAAGTTGTTTGGCGTGAACAGGAGCCAGTCGCTCCACCGACTTGATTTCCACTACGAGCCGCTCATCGACCAAGAGGTCGATCTTGAAAGCGCCTTCGATGCGCACGCCTTCAAATTCGATATCGATGCTGCGCTGACGCGCGACGGGGTAGCCCATGGCCGCCAATCTGGCGGCCAGCACAATCTCATAGACGCTTTCGAGAAGGCCGGGGCCAAGCTCGCGATGCAACCGCAAGGCAACATCGACCACATCCCCACTGACGAGATCAATTTCCCGCATGGTCCCAACTCCCCCTCTGCGTCCTCCGCGCCTCTGCGCGCAAAAATCAGAGCTTGGCGAGAAACCCCTCGATATCGTCCATCGTCACGACGCTGACCGCATCCGCATCAGGCGCGATGCGCTTGACCATGGGGGCGAGGACCTTGCCGCCGAACTCGACGAACTGCGTGACACCCGCACCTTCCATCGCCAGCACCGATTCGCGCCAGCGGACCATGCCCGTCACCTGCGCGACCAGCAGCGCGCGGATCGCGCCGGGATCGGCCACCGGCGCCGCCTCGACATTGGCATAGACCGGCACCAGCGGCGCACGGATCGTCGCCTCGGCGAGCGCGGCGTCCATCGCGTCGGCGGCGGGCTGCATCAGCGGGCAGTGGAACGGCGCCGACACCGGCAGCAGGACCGCCCGCTTGGCGCCCAGGTCCTTGGCGAGCGCCACCGCCTTTTCGATCGCGGCGCGATGGCCCGAGATCACGACCTGCGAAGGATCATTGTCGTTAGCGACGGCGCATACCAATTCCTCACCGCCCTCAGCCAGGATCGCATCGACCGCCGCACCCGCGATGGTCTTGGCCTTTTCCAGATCCGCGCCGAGCAGCGCGGCCATCGCCCCCTCACCCACCGGCACCGCCGCCTGCATAGCGCGACCGCGCAGCTTCAGCAGGCGCGCCGTGGTCGGCAGGTCGATCGCATCCGCCGCGCACAGCGCCGTATATTCGCCCAGCGAGTGACCCGCGACGAAATCGGCCTTCTCCGACAGGCGGACGCCGCCCTCCTTCTCCAGCACCCGGAGGGTCGCGATGGCGTTCGCCATGATCGCTGCTTGCGCATTCTCGGTCAGGGTCAGCTCGTCGGCGGGGCCTTCGACCATCAGGCGATAGAGATGCTGGCCCAGCGCCTCGTCGACCTCTTGGAACACCTCGCGGGCGACGGGGCTCGCCTCGGCCAGCGCCTTGCCCATGCCGACGGCCTGGCTGCCCTGGCCCGGAAAGATGAATGCACGCATATGTCTTATCTGCCATCAAAGCGTAAGTGGATGGCCCGCGCGGTAGAAAGGTCGCCCGCCGCTGGCAAGGGCACGCCCCCTTCTCCGCTTGCCTTTTGCCGCCAAATCGCTATGAGCCGGCGCACCATTGGGCGGGAAGCACCTGCTTCACCCGCCCTCATGCCATTTCGGCGTGACGGTATTGAAGTATGGAAGACAGCCGGAGGGGTGTCCCACATGGGGTGGGCATCAGCGATCGGCCAACATAAGGTAAGCTGCATGGCTCTTTACGAGCACGTGTTCCTTGCGCGCCAGGATCTGGCACAGGCGCAGGTGGACGCGCTGGCGGAAGCCGCCACGAAGATCGTCGAGGACAATCAGGGCAAGGTCGTGAAGACCGAGACCTGGGGCCTGCGTTCGCTGGCGTACAAGATCGCCAAGAACCGCAAGGCGCATTACGTCATGCTCGAAATCGACGCCCCCGCCGGTGTCGTCGCCGAGCTGGAGCGCCAGACCCAGATCAACGAAGACGTGATCCGCTACATGACCGTCAAGGTTGACGGCCATGAGGACGGCCCGTCGGTGATGATGCGCAAGCAGGAGCGCGACCGCGAGCGTCGTGCCGATCGTGGCGAACGCCCCGACCGCGCTGACCGCCCCCGTCGTGATCGTGAAGAGGAAGCCGCATAATGGCCCGCCCGTTTTTCCGTCGCCGCAAGAGCTGCCCCTTCTCCGCGAAGGACGCGCCCCGGATCGACTATAAGGACGTCCGTCTGCTCCAGGGCTTCGTGTCCGAGCGCGGCAAGATCGTGCCTTCGCGCATCACCAGCGTGTCGGCCAAGAAGCAGCGCGAACTGGCCCAGGCCATCAAGCGCGCCCGTCACCTGGGCCTCCTGCCCTACGTCGTGAAGTAAGGAGTCCTAGAAGATGGACGTTATTCTGCTTGAGCGCGTCGAGAAGCTCGGCGCCATCGGCGACGTGGTCACGGTGAAGGACGGCTTCGCCCGTAACTTCCTGCTGCCGCGCAAGAAGGCGCTGCGCGCCAACGAAGCCAACAAGAAGGTGTTCGAGGCCAACCGTGCCCGCATCGAAGCCGACAACGCGAACCGTCGCGCCGAGGCCGAGGTCGAGTCGAAGACCTTCGAGAACGCCACCGTCACCCTGATCCGTCAGGCGTCGAACGTCGGCCAGCTGTATGGCTCGGTCGCGGTGCGTGACCTGGTCGAGGCGCTGGTCGCCGACGGCCACAAGGTCAACAAGAGCCAGATCGTGCTCGACCGTCCGATCAAGGCGATCGGCGTGTACGACGTGCGCGTCGCGCTTCACCCGGAAGTGGCCGTGACCGTCAAGGTCAACGTCGCCCGCTCGCCGGAAGAAGCCGAGATGCAGGCGCAGGGCGTCGACGTCATGGCCTCGATGTTCGAGCGTGACGAAGCCGGCTTCACCGAGGATTACGATCCCAACGCAGAGCCCGGCGCCACCGCCGAGGTTCAGCCGGAGCAGGAAGAAGCGCAGGGCTAAGCCCCAGCGCTTCGGCCTGAAGCCGACAAGGAAAGGGCCGTCCGGCATGTCCGGGCGGCCCTTTTTTTGCGTCTTGGGAGACGGCAACGTGATGCGCGGCACGATGACCGCGCGGAATGGCGTTACGGACAGGCTACGCAGGCGCTGACAACGGCAGCCAGCGGGATGAGCGCGAAGATGATGGCCATGACGTGCTTCATGATCTGACTACCTACCTGTCGATGGTCGATTAAATACACGACCGAGTGTAAAAGTTTCGTTACGGTAAACGCCCGAACGATAAAAATCTCAACTCATCGTCCTATGGGCTCGGCTCACCGTCCGATCAAGTACCGGTTAAACTCGATCAATCGCTTTTGATATGCCGCAGCACGCGCTGGCACCGCGTTCAAAGGGTTGGACATCCCCATTGGGTAAAGCGGGATGACGCCTCGACAACAGGCGGTGATCGGGCTGGAGCCCTATGGGCGTGCCCGGAGCCTATGATTGCATTGCGCCCCTATTGAAGCCAGAACGGGGCGGCATGTTCGACGACGTTCCGATCAGGGCTTGGCTTCTTCTCCTCATCGCGATCGTCGCCTGGATGCCCATGCAATATATTGTCCGCCATCTCGCGGCGACGGCGGCCCAGCGGGACATTACGCAAGCTCCCGAAGATCTCTCATGGCGTTCGACGGCGACGCTCATCAAGAGCGTCGCGGCCGTCATGGCATTGGCGGCCTTTGCCCTTCTCATCTTCACGCCTTCGGCAGAGGCGTTCGCCCGATCGCCCAGTTTCCATCCCTTGTTCCTCCTGGCCGGGGCCGCCCTCGCCATGTGGTCCGTTATCCAAGGTTTCACGACCGGCCGTATCGAACCGTGGATGCGCGGCCTTTCGCGCGAATTCACGCGAGCCGACGATCCCAACCGCTACTGGATGTCGATGGGGTGGAACGCCCTTCTGAGCGGCGGGGTTCTCGTCTTCGGCATACAAACTTTGCTCGACGTCCCCAAACAGGCGCTTCGCGATCACTGTTACGACCGAAGGGATGAATGGGCGCCAACGGAGGTAGCCGCGGCCTGCAACACGTTACTCGACGGGGATGCAGGAGAGGACCGCCCTACCATATTGGCCGCACGGGGCTCGGCCTATTATCGCATGGGGGACTATCGCCACGCCGGAACCGACTATGCCGCTGCCATTCAGTTAGACCCGAAGGCGGACGCCTTCCATTATAATCTGGGTCTCGTTCACGACCAGCTTGGCGATCGGAAGCGTGCCATCGCCGCTTATAGCGCCGCCATCGCGATCAATGCCGAGAACACCGACGCCTATCGCAATCGCGCGTCCGATTATCTGCAGACCGGCGCGTTCGATGCGGTAATCTCAGATGCCACCATTATTCTCGCCAGCAAGCCCGGCGACTTGCAGGCGCTGGTACTGCGCGGGATCGCCCATGCCTGGAAGAGAGATGCCACGAACGCCGAACGGGACTTCGCAGAAATCCGCAAGATCGATCCCGCGAACCTCGGCATCATCCATGGTGAGAGCATCCTTGCCCTTCAGCGCGGCGATTTACGCGAGGGCGTAAGACTGCTGAGTCTGTCCATCGCTCGCAATTCCCGCAACCTATGGCCACTGTCCATGAGGGCCGAAGCGTACCGCCGCCTGGGCGAATGGGACAAGATGACCGCCGACCTCGCCACCATCCGCCGCCAACAGGAGGCGTCGAAACACCTTAGCCCATCCACGACATAATAAGGGACGCAGCCCCTACTTCCGCCCGAACAGCTTCTCGATATCACCATGCTGCAGCTTCACCCAGGTCGGGCGGCCATGGTTGCACTGGCCCGAATGCGGCGTGACCTCCATTTCGCGGAGCAGCGCGTTCATCTCGGTGACCGAAAGGATGCGGCCCGCGCGGACCGAGCCGTGGCAGGCCATCGTCGCCGCCACATGGTCCAGCCGCTCGCGCAGGGACAGCGCCTGATCGAACGCGGCGAGTTCATCGGCGAGATCGCTGACCAGCCCCTTGGGGTCGCTCTGCCCCAGCAGCGCGGGCGTGGAGCGGACCAGCATCGCGGTCGGGCCGAAGCGTTCGAGGTCCAACCCGAACTCGGCCAGTTCCTCGGCGCGCGCCTCCAGCCGATCGCATGCGGGTTCGTCCAGCTCGACCACTTCGGGGATCAGCATCGCCTGTGACGCCACTCGCCCGCCGGTCAGCGCGGCGCGCATCCGTTCCAGCACCAGCCGTTCGTGCGCGGCATGCTGGTCGACCAGCACCAGCCCGTCCTCGGCCTCGGCGACGATATAGGTCTTGGCGACCTGGCCGCGTGCGACGCCCATCGGATATTGGCGCACCTCGGGCGGCGGCGCGAAGGCCGGCTCGGCGCGGGCGAGCGGCGGGGGCGCGGCGAAGCCGGGGCGCGGGGCGAAGAGCGACTGGCGCTCCATCACCCGACTCTCGGGCGCAGCATGGCTCCAGTCATCGACGGGCTGCGGCGGCACGGCGGACGCCGGCACGCTCTCGGCCTGCCACATCGTCAGCGCCGAGTCCGAGGGACGCTGGACGCTGCGATGCCCGGCCTCGTCGAGCGCGCGACGCAGGCCCGAGACGATCATGCCGCGGATCAGCGCAGGGTCGCGGAAGCGGACTTCGGTCTTGGCCGGATGGACGTTCACATCGACTTCGGACGGCGGCATATCAAGGAACAGCGCGACGACCGCATGACGGTCGCGTGGCAACATCTCGGCATAAGCCCCTCGAATCGCGCCCATCAATAAGCGGTCACGGACCGGACGGCCATTGACGAACAAATATTGATGGTCGGCGATGCCCCGGTTGAAGGTCGGTAGCCCCGCCACCCCGCCCAGGCTGATCGAATCGCGTACCCAGTCGATCGCCACCGAATTTTCCGCCAGCGCGCGGTCGGTCAGCCCGGCCACACGACCGGGCCGCTCCTCGCCGCCAGGCACGGTCAGGACACGGCGGCCGTCATGCTCCAGCGTGAAGGCGATGTCGGGCCGCGCCATCGCCAGACGGCGGACCATGTCGAGACAGGCGGCATATTCCGAACGCGGCGAGCGCAGGAACTTGCGCCGGGCCGGAACCCGCGCGAACAGATCCTCCACGACGATCCGGGTGCCCGGCGGCACGGCGGCGGGGCCGTCGCGCAGCACGTCGCCATTGTCGACGACGCGGCACCAGCCGTCACGACCCGCCGGGCGGCTTTCGATCGTCACCCGCGCGACGCTGGCGATCGAGGGGAGCGCCTCGCCGCGAAACCCCAGCGTCACGACCGCTTCGATCGCTTCGTCGGGCAGTTTGGAAGTGCAGTGCCGCTCCAGCGCGAGCGCCATGTCGTCGGCCGACATGCCGCATCCGTCATCGGCCACCTCGATCCGGCCGACCCCGCCCTGGCTGAGAACGATTGCAACGCGGGTGGCACCCGCATCGATCGAATTTTCGACCAGTTCCTTCAACGCACTGGCGGGCCTTTCCACCACTTCACCGGCCGCGATACGATTGACGAGATGGGGAGGCAGACGCCGTATTGACATGCGGCAAACCCTAGCCCAAGCGACGGCATCCCGCGACCCCGCAAATGACGGTGCAGGTGCCTGTAACGGCTCTTGGCGGCGGTTCGGGATATGAGTTACGCCCACCCGGTCCACCAGACGGAACGAAAGCCTCGATGCCCCTGCCCCGCTTCCTGAAATTCATGTCGCAAGACATGGCGATCGACCTCGGCACCGCCAACACGGTGGTCTATGTCCGCGGACGCGGCATCGTGCTGAACGAGCCGTCCGTCGTCGCGGTCGAGACGATCAACGGCATCAAGAAGGTCAAGGCGGTCGGCGACGACGCCAAGCTGATGATGGGCAAGACCCCGGGCAATATCGAGGCGATCCGTCCGCTTCGCGACGGCGTGATTGCCGACATCGACGTCGCTGAACAGATGATCAAGCACTTCATCCTGAAGGTGCATGGCCCCCGCAAGTTCGCGCGCTGGCCCGAAATCGTGATCTGCGTGCCGTCGGGTTCGACCAAGGTCGAGCGCCGCGCGATCCGCGACGCCGCCTCGAACGCGGGCGCAAGCCAGGTCTTCCTGATCGAGGAGCCGATGGCCGCCGCGATCGGCGCCGACATGCCCGTCACCGAGCCGATCGGCTCGATGGTCGTCGACATCGGCGGCGGCACGACCGAAGTCGCGGTGCTGAGCTTGCGTGGCCTCGCCTACACCACGTCGGTACGTGTCGGCGGCGACAAGATGGACGAGTCGATCGTTTCCTATGTCCGCCGCAACCACAATCTGCTGATCGGCGAAGCCACCGCCGAGCGGATCAAGCAGGAAGTCGGCATCGCGCGTCCGCCGGCGGACGGCATCGGCGTGACGATCCAGATCAAGGGCCGCGACCTCGTCAACGGGGTTCCGAAGGAAATCTCGATCAACCAGGGCCAGATCGCCGAAGCGCTGTCCGAACCGGTAGCGACCATCGTCGAGGGCGTTCGCGTCGCGCTGGAAAACACCGCGCCCGAACTGGCCGCCGACATCGTCGATCAGGGTATCGTCCTGACCGGCGGCGGTGCGCTGCTCGAAGGGCTGGACGAGGTGCTGCGCGACGAGACCGGCCTGCCGGTGACTGTCGCCGAGGACCCGCTGACCTGCGTCGCGCTGGGCACCGGTCGCGCGCTGGAAGACCCGATGTATCGCGGCGTCCTGCTGAACGGCTAACCTCCAGCATAAGGGGACCGGCGCATGGCGCCTGCCCGCGACCGTCGCACCGGGTTTTCGCGACGGCGGCAATATGGAGCTTTCCTGGCCTATGTGCTCGCGGTGGCGGGTGCGGTGGTGGGCGCGGTGCTGCTTGTCGCATCGACCTTCAACCCGCCCGCCTTCGGCGCATTGCGCATGACGCTGGGCAGCGTGACCGCCCCCATCTCGGGCGCGTTCGTCACGGTCGGCGACGCCGTAAGCGGCGTACCCGACACCATCGGCCATTATTTCTTCGTTCATGACGAGAATGCGCGGCTGCGCGCCGAGCTGGAGCAATCGCGCAAGCTGCTCCAGACCGCGCGCACGATCGCCTATGACAATCGCCGCCTGCGCCGGTTGCTGGCGATCCGCGACCGCACCGCCGACACCGTCGCCGTCGCCCGGCTGGTCAGCTCGACCGGATCGAGCGGCCGTCGCTTCGCGCTGCTCAATGCCGGTCGCTGGCAAGGCGTGATGCCGGGCATGGGCGTGCGCGGGCCGGAAGGTCTGGTCGGCCGCGTGACCGAGGCCGGTCCGGCGGCGTCCCGCGTGCTGCTGCTGACCGATCCCGAAAGCATTGTCCCCGTGCGGCGCACCCGCGACGGCATGCCTGCCATCGCGGTCGGGCGCGGCGACGGCACGCTCGACGTCCGTTCGGTGGCCACCAATGTCCGGTTGGCCAAGGGCGAGCTGTTCGTGACCTCGGGCACGGGCGGGCTGTACGCCCCCAACATCCCCGTCGCCCGTATCCAGACGGCCGGCGGCGATGTGGCGGTCGCCAAGCCGTTCAGCCATCCCGACACGCTCGATTTCGCGATCGTTCAGCGCGCCTTCATGCCGATGCCGCCACCAGCGCCGGCACCCCGGCCGTGACTCTCGACCATTACAACCCCTTCGACCCCGGACTGCCCCCGTCACGCGCCCGCGCGCTGCCCTGGCTGACCGTGATGGCCGGTTCGTTCGTCGCCATCGTGCCGGTGGTGGCGATCGTACCGTTGCAGCCGCCCGCCGGCCTGCTGATGCTGCTCGCCTGGCGGCTGGTGGCGCGGTTCGCGCTTCGGCTTTGGGCCGCCGCGCCGCTGGGCCTGTTCGACGATCTGCTGTCGGGCCAGCCGCTGGGCTCGGCGATGCTGCTCTGGTCGCTGACCTCGCTCGCCATCGACCTGTTCGAGCATCGGCTGGTGTTCCGTGATTTCTGGCAGGACTGGCTGATCGCCAGCGGTGCCATCGCTTTCTGCCTGATCGCGGGGCGCTTCATCGCGGTGCCGGTCGGTGCGCAGGTCGATGCGCCACTGATCATCCAGATCGCCATCACCATCCTGCTTTTCCCCATGGCGACGCGGCTGGTGGCATGGATCGATCGCAAACGCGGGCGACATGAGGTAGGGGCCTGAGCATGGATCGCCCCGGCCGGATCATGACCGAGGCCGCGCAGGCCTATAGCTTCTCACGCCGCGCCTTTGTTCTCAGCGCGGCGCAGGGCGCGGTCGGCCTGATGCTGGCCGGCCGTATGGCGTGGCTGTCGATCGCGCAGAACGAGAAGTATAATCTTCTCTCCGAGAGCAACCGCGTCAACACGACGATGATACCGCCGCGCCGGGGCTGGCTGATCGACCGGCACGGCACGCCGATCGCCAACAACCGCACCGATTTTCGCGTCGACATCATTCCCGACCGGTTGGAGGACAAGGACCGGGTGCTGGGCCTGCTCCGCCAGATCCTGCGGCTGGACGACGAGGCGATGGAGCGCATCCGGCTCGACCTGGAACATGCCGCCGGGTTCCAGCCGGTGCAGGTCGCCGAGCGGCTGGACTGGGACCGGTTCGCCGCGATCAGCGTCCGCCTGCCCGAACTGCCCGGCGTCCAGCCGACGCGCGGTTTCGCCCGCTTCTATCCCGCCGGCCCGGCCGTCGCGCATCTGACCGGCTATGTCGGCACACCCACCGCCGAACAGTTCAAGGCGACGCGCGACCAGCTGCTCGTCACCCCCGGCTTCAAGCTGGGCAAGGACGGGCTGGAAAAGATGCTGGAGCCGTATCTGCGCGGCAAACCCGGCGCCAAGCGGGTCGAGGTTACTGCGCGCGGCAAGGTGGTGGCCGAGCTCGCTACCCGCCCGGACGTGCCGGGCCGCAATATCCGCCTGACCATCGATGCGGGGCTTCAGGAATATGCCGCGCGCCGGCTGGGCACCAATTCCGGCTCGGCGGTGGTGCTCGACTGCCGCACCGGCGAGACGCTGGCGATGGTGTCGATGCCCGCCTATGACCCCAACAGCTTTTCGGACGGGATCAGCCATCTGGAATGGGCGATGCTGTCGGAAAACGACCATGTGCCCTTGATGAACAAGGTAACGCAGGGCCTCTATCCGCCGGGATCTACGGTCAAGCCGATGAACGGCCTGGCGCTGCTGGAGGCCGGGGTCGGCGCCAATGACCGGGTGCTGTGCACCGGCGCGATGCGGGTCGGCACCGGCGTCTTCCACTGTCACAAGCGGGGCGGGCACGGCGCACTCAACCTGAAGGGCGCCATCGAGCAGAGCTGCGACATCTATTTCTACGAGATGATCCGCCGCATGGGCTATGACCGGATCGCACCGGTCGCGCGCATGGTCGGGCTGGGCCAGAAATTCGACCTGCCGCTCAACACGCAACGTTACGGCACCGTGCCCGATTCGGCGTGGAAGCTAAAGAAATACAAGACGAAATGGACCGTCGCCGATGGCCTGAACGCCTCGATCGGCCAGGGTTATGTGCTGGCCAATCCGCTGCAGCTGGCGGTGATGGCGGCGCGCTTGGCGTCCGGGCGGGCGTTGCAGCCGAGCCTGTTGGCGCATCAGGTCCATCTCGATTCCCCCGCCCTGCCCGTCTCGTCCGAGCATCTGGCGGTGGTGCGCGATGCCATGTTCGGCGTGGTCAACCAGGGCGGCACCGGTGGCGCGGCGCGGATGCTGGTGCCCGGCGTCTCGATCGCGGCCAAGACGGGCACCGCGCAGGTTCGCCGGATCACCATGGCCGAGCGGCGCATGGGTGTGCTCAAGAACGGCCAGCTACCCTTCAAGCTGCGCGACCACGCACTGCTCGTCTGCTTCGCGCCCGCCGACAATCCGCGCTATGCCGCCGCCATCGTGCTGGAGCATAACGGCCATACCGTGCGCAATCTCGACGCGCCGCTGATCGGGCGCGACATCATGACCTATCTGTTCGACCGCGACCGCGCGCTTGCCTCGCTGGCGGAAGGCGAGCCGACCTGGGGCGGCGACATCATGACGCGGATGCGCGCCGAGGAAGCGGCCTATCGCGCTGCGCAAGCGCCCAAACCCGCCTCCGTCGCGACCAAGACCGATGCAGGAGCCGCCACCGACGCCCCGGCGGTCGAGGCTGCCACCAACGTCGCCGACGCCCAGGCCGAGGCGATGGCGGCAAGCCCCAACGAACCCCGCGCGGACGCAGTGGAGCCCAATCCATGAGCGGTCCGCGCATCATCCCCGAACCGATCGCCCAGCTGCCCTGGCGCGTAATCCTGCTGGTGCTGGCGATCGGCTGTTTCGGACTGGTCGTGCTCTATTCGGCCGCCGGCGGCTCGCTGACCCCCTGGGCCAAGCCGCAGGGCGTGCGCTTCTTCGTGCTGCTGGGCGGATCGCTGCTACTGTCGCGCCTGCCGCTCGATCTATGGCGGCGGATCGCGATCCCCGGCTATGCCGTGCTGGTCGTCGCCCTCGTGTTGGTCGAACTGCTCGGCGCGGTGCGCGGGGGCAGCCAGCGATGGCTGGATGTCGGCTTCATCCGGCTCCAGCCTTCCGAATTGATGAAGCTGTTCATGGTTCTGGGGGCCGCGCGCTTCTACGAACTGATGCCGCCGGCCGAAACGCGACGCTTCTCCGGCATATGGCCGGTCGCCGCAATGATCGCGGTGCCCGCCGCCTTGGTCATGAAACAGCCCGATCTGGGGACCGCGCTGATGATCTGCGCGGGCGGCGCGACCGTCATGTTCCTGGCGGGCGTGCCGCTTCGCCTGTTCATCGGCGGCGCGATGGCATTGGCGGTGCTGGCGCCACTGGCGGTCAATTTCGTGCTGCACGATTATCAGCGCAACCGCGTGCTGATCTTCCTCGACCCCGAAAGCGATCCCCTGGGCACCGGCTATCATATCAGCCAGTCTAAGATCGCGATCGGTTCGGGCGGCATCTGGGGCAAGGGGTTCCTGAACGGCACGCAGAGCCATCTCGACTATCTCCCCGAAGGGCATACCGACTTCGTCTTCGCCACCATGGCGGAGGAATGGGGTCTGGTCGGCGGATGTTTCCTGATCCTCGCTTTCCTGCTCGTCATCCGCTGGGGCCTGAACGTCGCGCATGCGGCGCAGAACCGCTTCGCGCGGCTGACCGCCGCCGGGCTGTCCACGACGATCTTCATCTACGTCATGGTCAATCTGATGATGGTGATGGGCCTGGCGCCGGTGGTCGGCATCCCCCTGCCGCTGGTCAGCTATGGCGGGTCGTCGCAGATGACCGTGCTGCTGTGCCTGGGCATCCTGATGGCGATCGACCGCGAAAATCGCCGTTCGACGCGCTGGTAGGGCAAAATCGACGATTTCGGCCAAAAAGCGTTTGCAAAGATCGGCGAGAGTGCTAAAGGCGCGCCTCCCGATCGCGAGGCGGGTCGCAAGACCGATGCTTCGATCGTGGCAAATGGACGCATAGCTCAGTTGGTAGAGCAGCTGACTCTTAATCAGCGGGTCCTTGGTTCGAGCCCAAGTGCGTCCACCAGTTTCTCCAACGGCTCCGCGAACAATCGCGGGGCCGTTGTGCATTGGGGCTATCCGCCCCCTCCAGCGGGATAGATGATTGATGGCAGGCTATAAGGTTCCCGGTTTCTCCGATCGTGCAGCGGCCTCGCGCGAAGCCAAGGCGGCGGCGCTCGAGCGTCTGCGCAACAAGGCCGCGCCCGATCCGGCGGTGGTCGCCGCCCGCGCCGCCGCGCGCGAAGCCAAGGCCGCGGCCGAGGCCGAGCGCCGCGCCGCGCACAAGGCCGCTATCGAGCAGGAAAAGGCCGCACGCGAGGAAGCCCGCGCCAAGGCGGCCGCCGAAGCCCAGGCTGCAGCCGAAGCCGCCGCTGCCGCCGCGCGCCCACCGGTCGTGCCCACCGCCGCCGAGCTGAAGGCCGCGCGCGACGCGCGTTACGCCGCACGCAAGGCACGCCAGGGCAAATGACCCCGCGCGAGCTGCTGGGCGTTGCCGAGGTGCCCGGCGGCGAGCCGCTGCGACTCTTCCGTCGCGGCGGCGACTTCATGATCGTGCTCGACCGCAACGAGCTGATGAGCACGCGGATGAGCGGCTCAGAGGTGGCGCTCGGCACCATGACCTGCGACCGGCTGGGCGACCGGCCGGCGCCGCATCTGTTGATCGGCGGCTATGGTATGGGCTTCACGCTGCGCGCGGTGCTGGCCCGGCTGGGGCCGAAGGCGCGGGTGACGGTGGCCGAGCTGGTGCCGGGCATCATCGAATGGGCGCGTGGCCCGATGGCCGCCCTGACCGATGGATGCCTGGACGACCCGCGCGTGACGCTGGCCATGGGTGATGTCGGCAACGCCATCTATGCCGGACGTGGCCAGTATGATGCTATCCTACTCGACGTCGACAACGGCCCGGACGGGCTGACCCGGCCCGCCAATGACGGGCTGTATTCGGCGCGTGGCCTGGACGAGGCGCGGATCGCGCTGCGGCCCGGCGGCGTCTTAGCGATCTGGTCGGCGGCGCCGGACCCTGTCTTCACTCGTCGACTGGGTCGGGCGGGTTTCGCCGTCGACGAAGTCAAGGTCCGCGCGCGCGAGAATGGCAAGGGCGCGACGCACACGATCTGGTTCGCCACGCCGCGTTGATGCTCGTCATTCAGGGTTAGCCACCCTCACCCTTCCCCCCGCCTTGGCGGGTAGGGCCCTTCCCTCTCCCAATGGGAGAGGGAGGGAGGCGCGAAGCGCCGGAAGGGTGAGGGTATCCCGTCACCCACCTCCAGCTTCAATCCTCCCGCTTCGCGCCGTCGAGCTCCTTGCGCAGCCGTTCCTGCTCCGCCGCGTCGCGCTGCTTCTCCGCCTTGGTCCGGCCGAAGCGGGCGCGGTTCTCCCCCGCCTGCTGCTCGGCCGCCTTGCGCGCCAGTCCTTTGCGCGCCTGGCGGAAGTTGATGACATCGCCCATCAATGCCGCCGCAGGCGCCGGAACAGCCCCTTGCGCGCGCTGATCGCCTCGAACATTTCGTCGGGACCTTCGGGGTCGAGCACCTCGTGGTCGGCCAGCCATTCCTCGACGCTCGACAGGTCGGGGATTTCATAGGGACGCAGCGTCCGCCCGTCCGCGCCGCGCAGGATTTCGACCGTGGCGATCAGCGAGCCGGTCCGTGCGAAGGTGTCCGCCACCTGCGCCGGCGCGACGCCCAGATGCTCGGCCAGCAAGTCGTCGCGGATGGCCGCGATCCGCTTGGCCGCATCGCTATCGGGTTCGACCGCCAGCGCCAGATCGCATTCGGTGTCGAGCCGCATCGAGCGGTTGTTGAGGTTGGAGGACCCCAGCCGGAACACGCGGTCATCGGCGATCAGGATCTTGGCATGGCAATAGATCGCCTCGCCGCCGGCCGTGAACGGGTGATAGAGCCGCAGCCGGCCGTGACGGTCCCGCCGCCGCAGCGCCTCGAACAGACGCGCCCGCGCGGTATCCATCGCGATCGGCTCCAGCCAGCCTTGCGCGGTCAGCGGGTTGATGATGACGAATTCGGGGCCATCCTCCTCATCCAGCCGACGGGCGATCGCCTCCGCCACCCGGCGCGAGGCGAAATACTGGCTCTCGATATAGACGTGTCGCTCGGCGCGGGCGATCTGCGCCAGGAATAGCGCCTCATTCTCATGGACCGGGGCCTGATCGTCCATCTCGGGCATGGTTCGCGCGATCGCGACGTCCTGATCCAGGAAGTCCGGCTCCAGCCCTTCCGGCCAACAGCTTGCGCCCGGCACCGCGGGGGCCATAGGCTTGCCGCCCGCCGCCCGCCAGCGTTCGCGGAAGAGTTCGCCCAGCGCCCGCGTGATCGGGCCCTCGACCGCGCTGATCGCGTCATGCCAGGGCTTATAGGGCTGGCCGCCCGGACGCTTGCGGCCGGGATCGTCGTCGCGGTGCTCACGCGTGTCCCAGCGATCGCCGGTCATGTCGATGCCGCCGCAAAAGGCGAACTGGTCGTCGATGATGACGATCTTCTGGTGATGCGACGCCGCGATCGGGTGATGGCCGTCCAGCTTGGTATGGATGCGCTTGTGCGCCATCCACTTCATCACCGTGAAGAAAGTGCGCCCCCGGAACAGCGACTTGATCGCGCCGGTGTCCCAGCGGAGCAGGAATATCTCCAGCTCGGGCTGCCGCTGCACGAGCGAGTAGATGAAGTCGCCCAGCGGTTCGTTCGGCGCCTCGTCATGGTCGAGCACGATCCGCGCGTCGAAATCCCAGCCGATCAGCAGGATTCGCCGCTTGACGTTCAGCATCGCGCGGCGCGCCAGGCGGAAATAATTTTCCGCATCGACGATCACCGCCATCCTGTCGGCCCGTTCGATCCGCCAACATTCCTGTCCGACCTTCAAGGCTATCTCCCCAATTGCCGGTCGTCTCATGCCCATGCCGTCCCCGGCTGGCAAATGGCGAAACACCAAAGCGGGCAAAACGCGCCATGACGCCTCAAAATTCATCGCTTTTGCCAACCCGCCTCGAACGGACCCCGCTCCGTCCGCCGCCGGCCTTGCATGTCGGGCGCGAAAGGCCGATCTCCCGCGCGCATCATCGCCAGACTATCGGAAAGGACGCGCATGACCGCCCAGCAATTTGACGTGAAGAACGGCCTCTATATCGCCGGCGAATGGCTGGGGCCGGACGGGCGGGAGACGCAGGCGGTGCTGAACCCGGCGACCGGCCAGCCGCTGGGCGACCTGCCGCTGGCGACCAAGGCCGATATGGACCGTGCGCTGGAGGCGGCCGCGCGCGGCTTCGACCAGTGGCGCAAGGTCGCGCCGCAGGAGCGCGCCGCCGTCCTGCATCGCACCGCCGCGCTCGTCCGCGAACGCGCCGAGGAACTGGCCCGCCTCGCCACCATGGAAGAGGGCAAGCCGATCGTCGAGGCGCGCGGTGAGGTCGCCGCCACCGCCGCGCTGCTCGATTTCCATGCCGGCGAAGCGGTGCGCATCTATGGTCGCGTCCTGCCCCGGCCGACCGGCACCCGCTCGCTGGTGCTGCACCAGCCGGTCGGGCCGGTCGCCGCCTTCTGCGCCTGGAACTTCCCCGTCATGAACCCGGTGCGCAAGATTTCTCCTGCGATTGCCGCCGGTTGTTCGGTGATCCTCAAACCCAGCGAAGAAACGCCGGCTAGCGCCATCGCGATCATGCGCTGCTTCCAGGACGCCGGCCTGCCGGGTGACGTCGCGCAGCTGGTCTTCGGCGTGCCCGACGCCGTGTCCCGCCATCTGCTCGCCTCGCCGGTCACCCGCAAGCTCAGCTTCACCGGCTCGGTGCCGGTGGGCAAGCATCTGCTCAAGCTCGCCGCCGATACGGTGATGAAGTCGACCATGGAGCTGGGCGGCCATGGCCCGGTGCTGGTGTTCGACGACTGCGACCTCGACAAGACGCTCGACCTGCTCGTCACCCACAAGTTCCGCAATGCCGGCCAGGTCTGCGTCGCGCCGACCCGCTTCCATGTGCAGGAGGGCATTTACGAGCGCTTCGCCAAGGGCTTTGCCGAGCGCGCCGCCGCGCTGAAGATCGGTGACGGCCTGTCGACGGATACGCAGATGGGGCCGATGGCCAATCCCCGCCGCCCCGAGGCGATCGGCGCGATGATCGAGGACGCGGTGCGAAACGGCGCGCGCAAGTTGACCGGCGGCGAGGCCAAGGATGGCGGCGGCTTCTTCTTCGCACCCACCGTGCTGGCCGATGTCTCGCTCGACGCCAAGGCGATGAACGAGGAGCCGTTCGGCCCGATCGCGCTGATCCGCCCCTTCGCCACCACCGAGGACGCCATCGCCGAGGCGAACCGCCTGCCCTTCGGCCTGGGCGCCTATTGCTTCACCGAAAATGGCCGCCGCCAGAACCAGCTGGCCGACGAGATCGAAGCCGGCATGGTCGCGATCAACACCGTCCGCCTGAGCTGGGGCGACGCGCCGTTCGGCGGGGTCAAGGAAAGCGGCTATGGTTCGGAGGATGGCCCCGAGGGCATCGCCAACCATATGATCACCAAGGCGGTTCACATCGCCTGACGGCGATCCTTCCCGACCCGGGAAGCAGCATGGGGCGCCACCGCGATCGGTGGCGCCCCTTTCGCTATTGGCTACGCGCCCGATAGGCCGCCCGCGCCGCCTCCACTTCGGGCTGATGCGTATCGGCCCAGCGGATCAGCCCGCGCATCGGCTCCAGGAACGAGCGTCCCAGATCGGTCAGCCGATATTCGACGCGCGGCGGCACCTCCGCATAGACGGTGCGCTCGACGAAGCCGTCCTCTTCCAGCCGGCGCAGCGTCCGCGACAGCATCTGTTTCGACACATCGCCGATCCGCCGCAGCAGCGTGTTGAAGCGCAGCGTCTCCGGCTCCAACGCGGCCAGCACCAAGAGCGTCCACTGATCGCCGATCCGGTCGAGCACATCGCGGATCGGACAGCCCCCTTCCCCGGTCAACAGCGGTGACGGGGCGGTCACATCGCTGTGACCCGGTCCCTCGAAAGTGACGTCTTGTGCGATCGCGGAAGCAGGCATAGCTCAACGGTCTACATAATAGACCACCCAGTCAAGACGAAAGGAACGCCATGAAGATCGCACTGATCGGAGCCTCGGGCAATGTCGGCTCGCGCCTGCTCAAGGAATTGTCGGATCGCGGCCATGCCATCACCGCCATCGCCCGCCAGCCCGAGCGGATCGCGGACCTGCCCGGCGTCACGGCCGTCGCCGGGGATGCGAGCGCCCCGGCGGCTTTGACCGAAACGCTGCGCGGGCATGACGCGGTCGTCAGCGCCCTGCCCTTCGCCCCGACCGATGCAGCGGGGTTGATCGACACCGTCCGCGCATCGGGCGTGAGCCGCTTCCTGGTCGTGGGCGGCGCCGGCAGCCTGGAGGTCGCGCCCGGCCAGCGGCTGATCGACCAGCCGGGCTTCCCCGAGGAATATAAGACCGAGGCCCGTGCGGGGGCGGCCTTCCTCGACACGCTGCGTCAGGCCGACGATCTGGAATGGACCTTCCTCTCCCCCTCGGCGATGTTCGTGCCCGGCGAGCGGACGGGCCAATTCCGGTTGGGCACCGATACGCTCCTGTCCAACGAACAGGGCAGCAGCATCTCTTATGAGGATTATGCCATCGCGCTGGCCGACGAGATCGCGCAGCCGCGCCATATCCGCCAGCGCTTCACCGTCGGCTATTGAGGTATGAGGCCGGTCGGGATCGGCGCGCGCGATCCCGACCGCAAGAAAAATGTCAAAAACCCTCTTGGCAGGTCGGATAAGCTCCGCTAACAGCGCGCCACCAGCCGGGGACATCGCTTCCCCGCCTTGCCGCAGACCGGCAATGGACGCATAGCTCAGTTGGTAGAGCAGCTGACTCTTAATCAGCGGGTCCTTGGTTCGAGCCCAAGTGCGTCCACCATATATCTTTCTCGTAACGCCTGACCTCGACTAAGCTGTCATCATGATCGCCGACAGCATGTCCAAGGCCGCGTCCTTTATAGCAACGGTCGACTGGCTCGACGTGATGCGTACGGGAGCCTCAGTCATCACCGCCTGCGTTGCGTATGTCGCGCTTCAAAATTGGCGACGGCAGGACAAGGCAAAGCGCGAAGCCGAGTTTCTTGATGCGCTCATCGAAGCGACCCATGCCTTCATCGTCGACATGGCCAAGCCCGTTACCATGGTCGAAATGGCGCGCACTGGTATGCGCAGTCATAGTGAGGATTGGGGAACCGAAGACGAAGCGGGAGCTGTCGCGCATGGAGCGATCGCCTATATCAACGCGCGGGGCGAGCAGGACTCCAAACGTCTGTTCGATGCCCTGAACGAGGCGCGGGCGACCGTAATCCGATTGCGATCCCTCGGGACGAAAGGTCAGGTTTTCGCATTTGATGATTACGTCGCCTGTTATCAGGCCATCGTCAACCTTGCCTGGCAGTTTGACAGGATGGAGGCGTTCGCCGGCATGATCGGTTCGTCCACATGGAACTGGCGAAATCCCGATGTCCGGTCGTCGCTCGACAAGATTCTGACGATAACGCCCGATGAGTTGCAAGGGCATTTGACCAGCGGCAATGTCGCTGTCCTGACTTTCGCCCAAGCAACCTACCGGGCGCTCTACCGGCGCTAGCTTACCGCGCCCCCTGCCCCGAAGGCGGCACCGGCGGCGTCGACGACTTCGCGTCGCTGACCGCTTCGTCATACCAGCGTGCCAGATCGACCTTCATGCTCCGCAGCGCATCGGGGTTCAGATAGGTCATGTGCCCGGCCGGATAATAGGTGAAGCGCAGGTTCGCCTGCTGCGCCGGCTCCAGCATCATGTGGCCCAGGTCATTCTCCGTCCCGAAGAACGGCGTCGCCATGTCGTAATAGCCGTTCATCGACAGGACTTTGAGATACGGGTTGGCGCGCATCGCGGCAGCCAAGTCGATCGCGGTGTTGGGATTGTTCTGCGACCCGTCCGGCGCCTTATGCTTCCAATTCCAGGTCCACCCCGCCGCATCGCGCGCCGACAGGCGGTAGGGCAACTCGGTCTTATAGTCGAGCGTGGATTGCAGATAATCCTGGAAGGACGCGATATAAGCCCCTGAAATCGCGTCCGAAGAGGCATCGGTCTCGGGCCGCTCGCCGGCGGCGTCGGTGTCGATGCCCAGATAGCGCGAGTCGAAACGCCCGACCGTGCGCGCCTGCCCGCGCAGCAATTCCTTCTGGAAGCGCGGCAGGTCGATACGCAGGTTCGCGCGCTTGATGAAGTCGGGCGACAGGCCGATCAGCCGGCTCATCTGTTCGGCGATCTGGTCGCGCTCCTGGGCTGAGATCGATTGGCCCTTGGCCAGCGCCGACATGTACGGCCCGACCGCAAAGGCGCGCGCCTGCGCCACCACGGTCGCGACATCGGCGGGGCGATCGGTCAGGCGATTGTGATACCAGGCGGTCGCGGCATAGCTGGGCAGGTAGTTCAGATAGACCTGATCCAACCCCGGCTGACGATAGCCGTAATTCATGATCGAACTGAGCAGCACGACGCCGTTGAGCGCCATGCCCCGCTCCTGCAACTGATAGGCCAGCGCGCCGGAGCGCAGCGTGCCATAGCTTTCGCCGAGCAGGAATTTGGGGCTCATCCAGCGGCCATATTTGGTCACATAGCGCTGGATCGCGCCGGCGAAGACATCGACATCCTCGTCCACGCCGTAGAATTGCGCCGGCTTCATATCGCCCAAAGGCCGCGAATAGCCCGAGCCGATCGCATCGAGAAAGACGAGGTCGGTCTTGTCCAGCAGCGAGTCCGGGTTCGGCCCGACATCATAGGGCGCCGGCCGGACGAATTCCGGGCTGGTCGTGCGGATGCGGATCGGCGCGAACGAACCCATGCGCAGCCAGAAGGAGGGCGAGCCCGGCCCGCCATTATACAGGAACGTCACCGGCCGCTTGGTGCCCGGCTTCACGCCATCGAGCGTATAGGCGGTATAGAACATCGAGGCGGTCGGCTTGCCCTCTATGTCCCGCACGGTCAGCGTGCCGGCCGAGGCGATATAGGGATAGCTGCGGCCGTTGATCGTCACGCTGTCGCGGTGGCGGACCTCGCTGTCGTCGATCGGCGCGCGCGCCCAGGCGGCTTCCGCTTCGGCCTTCGCCGCCTCGGCATGCGAGCCGCCCTTCTTGTCGCCATCCTCCTGCGCGGCCAGCGGGGCAGTCAGGGCGGTGGCGGCGAGGAGAAGGACCAGCGTGTTACGGATCACGAAAGCGCTCACGATTGAATGACGGGAGCGTCATGGTTCCCGCGTTTCGTTATGCGAGACAAGGGGTTGTGGGGTTTGGGTGGGCGATTTTCCCGGCCACGCAGCGTCGGGGCTACCCACCCCCTCCGTTCAGCCTGAGCGCAGTCGAAGGCCACGGGGCTGAGCGGCGGTCCACCCTCACCCTTCCGGCGCTTCGCGCCTCCCTCCCTCTCCCACCGGGAGAGGGAAGGGGCCCGCGCGTCGCAGACGCGTGGGAAGGGTGAGGGTCGGCCATGATACCGCCCCGTGGCCTTCGACTGCGCTCAGGCTGAACGGAGGGACGGAGACGGCGGCGACGGCAAAAAAGGCCGGCGGGGCACCTTACCCCGCCAGCCTTCGGATCACCGCGCCAGCCAGGTCTGGACGGCGGGCTTCAACCGATCCGCCACCGCCTTGCGCACCGCGATCTGCGAGATGGATCGCTTGGCGCCGCCGCGCGATCCCTCGGGCAGGTTGGCGTCGGCAAAGGCCTGGATCTTGCCGGGCATCGCCGGATCGTTCGACCCGGCACCCAGCCCGACGATGAAGGTCGCGCGGTTGCTTTCCTCCAGGAAGCTGTCGACCAGCGCCTTGTTCGCCACCGCCCAGTCGAACGCCAGATCGGGATGCGCCCCCGCGATCGAACGGAGCAGCGCGGCGCGCTGCGGCGGGGTGAAGGTGTCGGTCTTGAGCAGCCCGAGCGCCCGGCGCGCCGCGCTCTCGTCCTCGGCATAGCCGAGCAGCGAGACATAGCGGTTCTTGACCACCGGGTTGCGCTCCGCCTTGGCCAGATCGAGCAGCTTGTCCCACTCGGCCGGCGTGGCGCGGGTGGCGTAGGTCGACAGGATCGGCTGGCGGATCGCCGCCGGGATCGCCGCCGGGTCCTTGGCCAGCGCCGCGACATAGCCGCGCGCACGGGCGGCGACCATCGCATCGCCGCTGGTGCCCAGCCGACCGATCAGCGCCTCGCGCAGGTTGGACACCGGCGCGCTCTCGCCCGGCTTGGCTTCGAACCCGACCCGGGCTAGCACGGGCGACAGGATCGACGCGACCTTGGCGCGCAGCGGCTTTTCGAGCGGCGTGCCCTCATACAGACCATCCAGGCGCCCCAGCTCCGCCGCGACCGTTCCCCATTCCAGCGGGTCGGCATCGGGCTTGACCTGCGCCATCAGGTCGAACCAGCGGCCCAGGTTTTGATAGCCGCCCGCCGCCAGTGCATAATCGTCGCCCAGCGTCCCCAGCCGGTCCTCCAGCGACAGTCGGGTATAGTCGCGCACGATCGCGGCATGGCCGGCATCGTCGTACATCACGCGCGTATAGGACCCCTTGCCGCGATTGAGGACGAGGGTGCCACAGCCGCCGACCTTGACCGGCGCCGGCGCGGCCCCGGTCACGACCGTGCTGGTCTCTACGCCGCCGATGGTCGCGACGCGGATCGGCACGTGCCAGGTCTGCGGGGTCTTCGACGCCTCATCCAGCCCGAAGCGGCCCTGGCTGAGCATCGCCACCGTCTGCCCGCCTTCGCACCGCGCGCCCGACAGCGTCACCAGCGGCACGCCGCCCTGGAGCGTGAAGTCGTGCGCGATCGTCGCGATATTGGTGCCCGACGCCTTGGACAGTTCCTCCCACAGCTGCTCGGTCACCGTGTTCTGGTACTTATACTTGGCCATATAGGACCGGATGCCCTTGCGGAAAATGTCCGAACCCAGGGTGGATTCGAGCATGCCGATGACCGCCTGCCCCTTCAGATAGGTGATGCTGTCGAACGCCTCGCCGATCTGGTCGACCGTCTCGATCTTGCGAATGATCGGATGGGTGGCGCTGGTCGCGTCGATGCCCATCGCCGACTCGCGCTCGCCCGCGATGCTGGCGGCGGCGGCGTTCCAGCTGGGGTTCAGGTCGTGGGTGGCCTTGCCCTCCATCCACGACGCGAAACCCTCGTTCAGCCACAGATCGTCCCACCAGCGCATGGTGACGAGGTCGCCGAACCACTGGTGCGCCATTTCATGCGCGACGACGGTGTGGATGCGCTGGCGGTTGCTCTCGGTCATGACCTTGGGGTCGAAGAGCAGCTCGTTCTCGAAATAGAAGATCGCGCCCCAATTCTCCATCGCGCCGAAGAACTGGCTGGAGCCGGGGCCGGCGATCATGTCCATCTTGGGCAGCGGATAGGGCGTGCCGAAATAGTCGTTATAATAGGACAGCAGCTTGGACGCCGAGCCGAGCGCGTAATCGCCCTGGTCTACCACGCCCTTGCGGCTAACGACGCCGATCTCGACGCCGCTGGCGTTCACCGTCTTCCGGTCCAGATCGCCCGAGCCGAAATAGAGCAGATAGCTCGACATGACCGGCGTCTCGCCGAAACGATAGAGCTGCGTGCCATCGGCCTGCGCCGCGACCGAGGCGACGGGCATGTTGGAGATCGCCATCTGCCCCTTGGGCGCGGAGGCGGACAGGCGGAACTTGGCCTTGAACGCCGGTTCGTCCCACATCGGCGCGAAGCGACGCGCGTCGGGGGCCTCGAACTGGGTGGCGAGCATCCGCGACTGGCTGCCATCGGCATTGCTGTAATCGATCGCGAACAGGCCGTTGGCCGAACGGTTGATCGTGCCGGTCCAGGCGAAGCCGACCTTGTGCCGGCCGACCGATGCCGCCTGCGGCAGGGTGAGGGTCAGCGTCTGCGCGGCCTTGTCCATCGTGAAGGGCACGGGCTTGCCGTCGAAGGTCGCGCGGGTGACGGCGAGTTCGGCGGCGTTCAGCACGATCGTCGTCGTCGCCTGGCGGACATCGACATCGACGGTTTCCTCACCGGAAAAGGTCAGCGCCTTGGCATCGGGGCGGATGGTGATGTCATAGAGGACCGGCGCCACCGTTTGGGGCAATTGGCCCGCCGCAAGAGCAGGGGTCGATACGGTCAGGGCAAGAAGGACCGAAAGGGCGGACTTCATCGGGATCGAGGCCTTTCACGTTGGAATGGCCAAGCTCTACGCCCTCCCCGACCCAATGCAAATGTCACCCGTGTCATATTATCCCATGACAAGGGATTGGCGTGCGAATCGACCGATCGCCACAGGCTGGACACACTTTCCGTTTACGTTATCGTAAAGCCATGAGCATGCCCGCCGCCTTGAGTCGCCTCGCGCTGCCCGTGATCGGGTCGCCGCTGTTCATCATCTCCAATCCCGATCTGATGATCGCCCAGTGCAAGGCGGGGATCGTCGGCTCCTTCCCGGCCCTCAATGCGCGACCTGCCAGCCTGCTCGACGAATGGCTGCACCGCATCACCGAGGAACTGGCGGCGCACGACCGCGCCCATCCCGATCGTCCGGCGGCCCCCTTCGCGGTCAATCAGATCGTCCACCGCTCCAATGATCGTTTGGAGGAGGATCTGGCGACCTGCGCCAAGTGGAAGGTGCCGATCGTCATCACCTCGCTGGGCGCGCGCGAGGATGTGAATGCGGGCGTCCATAGTTGGGGCGGCATTACGCTGCACGACGTGATCGACGACCGTTTCGCGCGCAAGGCAGTGGAAAAGGGCGCGGACGGGTTGATCGCGGTGGCGACCGGTGCCGGCGGTCATGCGGGGCGACTCTCGCCCTTCGCGCTGGTCCAGGAAATCCGGCAATGGTTCGAGGGACCGCTGGCGCTGGCCGGGGCGATCGCGACGGGCGACGCCATCCTGGCGGCGCAGGCCATGGGTGCGGACTTCGCCTATATCGGCTCGCCCTTCATCGCGACGGCGGAGGCCAATGCGGCCCAGGCCTATAAGCAGGGCGTGGTCGAGGGCCGGGCGAGCGACATCGTCTATTCCAGCCTGTTCACCGGCGTGCACGGCAATTACCTGCGCGCCTCAATCGTCGCGGCGGGGCTGGACCCCGACAATCTGCCCGACGGCGATGTCGGCACGATGAACTTCGGCGGCGGACAGGCGGCCAAGGCGTGGCGCGACATCTGGGGGGCGGGCCAGGGCATCGGCGCGGTCGATGCGGTCGAACCGGCGGCGGAGCGGATCGCGACGCTTGCCCGTCAATATGAAGCCGCCCGCCGGCGATTGTCGCTGGGGGCGTGACCTCTGGGCGGCGTCAGAAGGAGCCGCCGAGCCGCGCCTGGAGCATCTGCACCGGGCTGACCGCCGCGACGGGCGCATCGGCCATCTGGTCCAGCCGCTCGACCCGGTGATGCAGGTCCAGGCTGGCGCGGGTCAGCGCGGCGGCGCGTGGCGGAAGGGCGGCGACGACCGCCTCGTCCGACTCGGGCGACGGGCCCAGCCGCCGGACGGAAGCGCGCGAGTCGGCCTCGGACAATTCGCCCGCCTCCACCGCGCGCTGGGTCAATATCCATGCGATGACATGCATCAGCCGGGTCGTGACTTTCAGCGACTCGCAGGAAAAGCCGATCCGCGCCGCCGGCTCCAGCGCATCGCGATCCTCGCGGCCGATCCCGTCGAAATAGCCGCGCGCCGCCTCGGCCAGGCCCATCGCCTCGGTATAGAGACCGTCGATCAGCTTGCGGTGCAAGGGTTCGGGCGTGGAGGAATCGAGCATGACCGATTGGCTCGCATAGCGGGCCGCGACGCGACAAGAGCCGCGATCCATCGCCTGTCCCGATACGACGCGATCAGGCGATGATGTCGGGGATCAGCCGGTCCTCAAGCTCGGCCAGCTCGTCCCGCAGCCGCAGCTTGCGCTTTTTCAGGCGCGCGATTTGAAGCTGGTCGGGCGTATTGGACTGAAGCAGCGCGGCGATCGCGTCGTCGAGATCGCGATGCTCGATCCGCAGCGTGTCGATCCGTGCGCGTGCCAGCGTGACGTCCATCCTGCCCCTCCCGATCGAGCCCGATGCTCCTCTAGCAAGCCCCGCCCGATCGCGCGAGAGGGGCCTGGTCAGGTCGCGACGGCGCCCTTCCCCCGCCGATGGCATGTCGTCCCGCCAAATGGCTCAGCTTGTCGAATTGGTCGAAAATCCATGGCGACAACATGCCCGATTGGTGATTTACTTCCTTCCCCTACCAATGGACAGGAGGTTGAAGCCCTATGCATACGGCGCATCAAACGGCCCTGGAAACCAAGCACGCGACGCTCGATCGGCGAATCCATGCCGAATCGCAACGACCGTTGCCGGACACGGCGGTCCTCGCCGATCTCAAGAAGCAGAAGCTGCGACTGAAGGAGGAAATCCAGAACATCTAGCAGCGCTTCGCCTCAACGATCGGCGGCCTTATCGCAGGCCAGGGTGACCGGACCATGACGATGGTCGCACGGCCACCACCCCGATCCGCAACCGGCCGCGCGGGCGATCACGCCCGCCGCGGCCTTTTTCATGGGCGATGGATGCGAGACCGGGCACGGGGCCGATGATGGCGTTCCCAACACACCAAGCCATCGGCCATTTGAAGGCTCTCCGAGAGATGATCCGCACCCCTCATCATTCCTCCCCTGCAAGGGAAGGTGGCAGGCCGTAAGGCCTGACGGAGGGGTGTCCCGATAGCGAGGTCGGATCATGGTCGCAGCCGACTTTCCGCCCGGATGGTAGATTGGCTGGATCAGTTTCCTTCCTCTGCTGCTAGGCGATCGTTGCAAAACGCTTCGCATCACCCCGGCGCAGGCCGGGGTGGTGCGTGAGGAGCGAGGAAACGCCAGTTTCGCAACTATCCCCTCCAGGGGAGCGGGTATCCGAACGATAGTAGAGAGGTGTACCCAGCCGTGGATGCGGTCCAACCTCTTGGACCGCGACACCCCTCCGTCAGGCCTTACGACCTGCACCTCCCCTTACAGGGGAGGAATAAGATGAATGTCGATCGCGCCTAACGGACTTTGCGCCCCCTCCCATATCTGGGAGGCTGAAAGCCCGCGTTCCGTCTCAGCGGTGGAAGGAGCGCGTGTGCGGGGTCGCAGGTGCCTTGGCATATTCGGGGGTGGTGGTGCCGCCGCCGACCGGCTTGCGAACCAGCTTGGGATCGATCGGGCGGTCGAACGACACGCCGACCCGCCCCTGGGTGCACCAGGCGACCCGGCCGGAGACGGGGCCGATGCCGCGCAGATCGAAGGTGATCGCGGTGCCGATCTCGACGGGCGTCGCCAGTTCGGCCATCAGCCCGCCCTCGGAGATGTTGCGCACGCGCACTTCACGCGGATGGGCGTCGTCCGCCAGCGTCATGGTGGCCATCAGCAACAGGCTGTCGCGGCGCGGCCGGCTGCCCTGCTGCTCTGTTTCGTTCGGCCCGGTGTCGGGCTCGCGCCTCATCGCGTCCATATCGAGTTCCGTGCGGCCCCGTTCTTCCTCACGCGATCATGCGTTACGCGCGATGGCGTTGCCATTCCATTAATATCGCGGGGGCCGCAAGGCCAATCGACCGAAGAGAGACGAGCGGGCCGCGCCGCCGGACGACGGGATCGCGGTCCGCCCATGGCTCAGTCGTCGCGCGACACCTTCTCGTTGCGCTCGTGCCGTTCCTGCGCCTCGACCGTCATGGTCGCGATCGGGCGCGCTTCCAGGCGACCCAGGCTGATCGGTTCGCCGGTCACCTCGCAATAGCCATATTCGCCCTCGTCGATGCGGCGGAGCGCGGCATCGATCTTGGCGATCAGCTTGCGCTGGCGATCTCGGGTGCGCAGTTCGATCGACCAGTCGGTCTCGCTCGAGGCGCGATCGGTCAGATCGGGCTCGCGCAGCGAATCGACCTGCAGCTGCGACAGGGTTCCCTGCGCCTCCCGCTGGATCGACTCCTTCCAATCGAGCAGCTTGCGGCGGAAATACGCCTGCTGCTTCAGGCTCATGAACGGTTCGTCCGCGCTGGGACGGTAGTTCTCGTCGAGATCATTGGCCACGTCCGGGCCTGTGGATTCCGTCATGCGATCAAACACCGTCGCCATACCACTCTCCCAAAGGGCCCGTCGGCGCGACATTTCTGCACCGCGTCCTCGGAGCCGCCCCCTGATGGTCGAGAGCGCCTATAGTCGGTGCCACCACTTGCCGCAAGCGACTGGCATTTCGTCGTGATTATGTTTTTGATAATAATGTTGCGAAGTGAATGGAATATGGACGAACTGCTGAGCGGCAAACGATTTTCCACACCCGAATCTCGAAAACCGAATTCTGCGTCGCCCGGGCGTGTCATCCGCATGACATGATCCTGTTGACGCTGCCCGGTTCCCTGCGATCGGGCGGTTCTCGAATCCCAAAACCGTACGGCCCAGGGGGAATATCGCCCTTGGCCCTTAAAGCTTTTTTGGTCAGTGTGATGACAGGGGAGAAGATGTAAGGAGCCTGGACGCGCCGCTCGGTCGCGCCATTCGGCTGTACGGTGTGAGGAATTGACGATGTCCGTGCGAATGGCCCTGGCGAAGCTGACCGCCTGTGCGGCAGGTGGTGCCGTGATCGGCGGCGGTGCCGTGCACATGGTCGAAAGCCCCAAGCGGCCGGCGGTCCTGAAACAGACCAAGCCCAGCCGCAAGATCGTGCATCGCCGCGTCGCGGCCGTGCCGGTTCGCCGCGTCGTCACCCGGCGGACGGTTACCACCACTCCGCCCCCAACGGTCATCACCGTCACCACGCAGGCCCCGCCCGTTCCCGTCCCCCTCCCCGCCGCCGCACCCGCATTCGTCAGCGGCGGCGGTTACGTTCCGGCCGTGATCGGCGGTTGGGGCGGCGGCTGGGGTGGAGGCTTTGGCGGCGGTTTCGGGGGCGGCTTTGGCGGCGGCTTCGGCTTTGGCGGCGGGTCGAACGGCAATATCGTCGTGTCCTCGACGAGCAGCGGCGGATCGAGTTCGACATCCTCGGCCTCGGGCGGATCGGGTGGTTCCTCGACCTCCACGGGCGGATCGTCGACATCGTCCGGCGGATCGTCGACATCGTCCGGCGGATCGTCGACATCGTCCGGCGGTTCGTCGACGGGTGGTATCTCCACCTCCACGGGCGGGTCATCCACCTCGACCGGCGGTTCGTCGACGTCGACGGGTGGCTCCTCCACCTCGACGGGCGGTTCTTCGACGTCGACCGGCGGGGTCAGCAGCACGTCCTCGTCGGGCAATATCTCGTCGACCAGTTCGTCGTCGGGCGACGTCAGCAGCGCATCGTCGACCTCGTCGGCCTCCTCGACATCATCCGCGTCGTCGAGCGGCTATGGATCGAGCAGCGATGGCTGGTCGTCCAACGGTTCGTCGGCCAGCTCGGCCTCCAGCGCGTCGAGCGCATCCTCGGCCAGCAGCGCCTCGTCCTCGGGCAGCTCGACGGGTGGTCCGCCGACGCCGGTGCCCGCCCCGCCGATGGTCTTGCTGTTCGGCGGCGCCGCAGCGGCGCTCATGATCCGGCGGCGGCTCGCCAGCAAAGCCTGACGCGCCGCCGGCCGGAGAGGCCGCGTTACGCCTTTTGCAGCGCGGCCTCGATGTCCGGCACCGGATGGCCGGTCAGGTCCTTGGCGATCTCGCCGACCAGACGGTCGGTGACCTCCTTGTGATAATGTTTGCGCAGCTCGCCCAGCATCTTGGGGGGCGCGACGATGATCAGCGACTCGAACTCCTGCTTTATCGCGCGGCGCTTCAGCATGTCGGCGGTCTCCGCCGCGAAGCGGTCTTCTTCCTGTTGGTGATAGTCGGTTTCGCCCATCGATCCGCGCGACGCGGCGAATTGCGCGCCCTGTCCGCCGCCGCCGGCCTGATTCGATCCGCCCTGCGCGATCGGCGGCGCGCCCGCGCCGCTCTGGGTCGAGGAGGCCGCGCCGGCGCTGTCGGTCTTCTGGTCGCGGTCCGCCGGATTGGGATGTTCGACCGCATGCTCGACGACCAGATTGGGATATTCGGCATCGCCCTCGTTGCGGAAGAACAGGCTCTTGCGGCCATCGACGACCAGCACGAAGCTGTTATGCGGCACTTGCATCGCGTATCTCCTTGTCTGTGCGAAAGGGATAACGCGACGGCTTCGCCACGGGTTGCGTGACGGCGGAGCGGAGGCCATAGCCTCGCCCCCATGCATGACATTCGCCTGATCGGGGCCGACCCCGCCGCCTTTGACGCCGCCCTAGCCAAGCGCGGTGCCGCGCCGCAGTCGGCCATGCTGATCGCGATCGACGAACGCCGCCGCGCGATCAATACCGAGACGCAAGCCGTCCAGACCCGCCGCAACGACCTGTCCAAGCAGATCGGCCAGGCCAAGGCCGCGCGGGACGAGGCGCGCGCGCAGGCGCTGATGGAGGAAGTCGCCGGCCTGAAGGCCCGCCTGCCCGAACTGGAAGAGCAGGAGCGTGTCGTCGAGGCCGAGCTGAACACCGCCCTCGCCGCCATCCCCAACCTGCCCGCCGCCGATGTGCCGCAGGGCGCGGACGAGAATGACAATGTGCTGGTCCATCAAAAGGGTGAGCCGGCGACCTTCGCGTTCGAAGCGCGCGAGCATGACGTGATCGCGCCCGCTCTGGGCATGGATTTCGATACCGGCGTCGCGCTGTCGGGCGCGCGTTTCACGCTGCTGCGTGGGGCGATGGCGCGGCTGTCACGCGCGCTCGGCCAGTTCATGCTCGACCGGATGACCGAGCAGCATGGCTTCGAGCTGGTGCAGCCCCCGCTGCTGGTCCGCGACGAGGCCGCATTCGGCACCGGCCAGCTGCCCAAATTCGCCGAGGACCTGTTCCGCACCACCGATGGCCGCTGGCTGATCCCCACCGCCGAGGTGTCGCTCACCAATATCGTGCGCGAGGCGATCCTGAGCGAACAGGAACTGCCGTTGCGCTTTACCGCGCTGACCCCCTGTTTCCGTTCCGAAGCCGGCGCCGCCGGGCGCGACACGCGCGGGCTGATCCGCCAGCATCAGTTCGACAAGGTCGAGATGGTGTCGATCACCACCCCCGAGCAATCGGATGCCGAGCATGAGCGGATGACCGCCGCCGCCGAGGGCGTGCTGGAGGCACTAGGCCTGCCCTATCGCCGGATGCTGTTGTGCACCGGCGACATGGGTTTCTCGGCGGCGCGCACCTATGACCTGGAGGTCTGGCTGCCCGGACAGGCGCGCTACCGCGAGATTTCGTCCTGCTCGACCTGCACTGATTTCCAGGCACGGCGGATGATGGCGCGCTATCGCCCTGTGGAAGGCAAGGGCACGCGCTTCGTCCATACGCTCAACGGCTCGGGGCTGGCGGTCGGCCGGACGCTGGTCGCAGTCATCGAGAATTATCAGCAGGCCGATGGCTCGGTCGTCGTGCCCGACGCGCTGCGTCCCTATCTGGGCGGGCAGGCGGTGCTGGAGCCGCGCTGATGCGCATCCTGCTGACCAACGACGACGGCTATCACGCACCGGGCCTCGCTGCCTTGGAGCGGATCGCGGCGACGCTATCGGACGATGTCTGGATCGTCGCGCCGGCGGAGGATCAGTCGGGGACCAGCCGCTCGCTGACGCTGACCCGGCCGATGCGGCTGCGCCAGTTCGGCGAGCGGCGCTTTTCGGTCACTGGCACGCCGACCGATTCGGTGCTGATGGCGCTGGGCGAGGTCATGGCCGACCGGAAGCCCGATCTGATCCTGTCAGGCGTCAATCGCGGCGCCAATCTGGGCGAGGACGTGTTCTATTCCGGGACGGTCGCCGCCGCCATGGAAGGCGCGATGGCGGGCATCCGTTCGATCGCGCTGAGCCAGCGCTACGCCCGACAGGCGGTCGGCGACGGCGTGTCGTTCGCCACGGCGGAGGCTTGGGGCGAGCGGGTGCTGCGTCCGCTCCTCAGTATGGAGTTCGGCCCCCGTACGCTCGTCAACATCAACTTCCCGCCGGTGGAGCCGGAGGCGGTGAAGGGCATCCGCATCGCGCGCCAGGGTCTGCGCGACTATGGCCGCGCCACCTTCGAACGGCGAAGCGATCCGCGCGGGTACGACTATTACTGGCTGGCGCTCGGTCGCCTGCCGCACCAGCCCGGCCATGACACCGATCTGGACGCGATCGCCGAGGATTACATCGCAGTGACGCCGCTGCATCTCGATCTTACGCATGACGCATCTCTTGCTATGCTCGACGCGGCCTATCGCTGAATGAGCCAAGGGGTACGGGGCGTGGAACGGAAGCTGGGGATTATCGGCATCGGGATGCTGGTCACGGGGTGCATCCCCAATATGGAGCCGCCCGCCGGCTCCACCGCGCCCGCCCCGCCGATCGTCCAGCCGACGCCCGCTCCCGTCACGCCGCGAGCGACACCATCGCGTCCGCTGCCCACGCGCGCCGCCCCGATCACGCCCGCCCCGACGCCGCGCGACACGACACGCCCGGCGATCCGCCGCTCGGTCCCCCTGACGGCGACCCGGCCGGTGGCACGCCCCCCGGTCACCCGGCCTCCAGAGGCCCGCCCCCCAGCGACCCGCGCCATGGTCGAGGCGGCACCGCAAAAGCCGGTCGCGACGTTGCCAGCCCCCCGCCCCTCCTGGGAAATCCGGCCGGTCACGCCCGACGCGCGCGCCATTGCCGGCTCGACCTACACCGTCCGCCCCGGCGACACGCTGCGCAGCATCGCCGACCAGACGGGCGCCGGGACCGAGGCGATCGCGCGCGCCAATGCGCTGCCGCCGCCCTATATGGTGCGGATCGGTCAGAAGCTGATCATTCCCGGCGGCCGCTTCCACCTCGTCCGCCCCGGCGAGACCGGTATCGCGATCGCGCGCGCCTATGGCGTGCCCTGGTCGCAGATCGTCGACGCCAATGCGCTGACCGAGCCCTATGTGCTGCGCGCGGGCCAGCGGGTCCTGATCCCCGGCGGTACGGTCGGCGCGCCCGCCAGCACCGCCGCCGAGCGGGCCGCCGCCTTCTCGCTCAACATCGACGACATCCTGACCGGCGGCGAGCCGGCGCTGGCGAGCAACCAGGCCCCCGCCAAGCCCAGCACCACACCGTCGCGCGTCCTGCCGCCGACCGCCGTCGTCGCGGCGCCGGCGCGGCTCAGCTCGGGCTTCGTCTGGCCGGTCGAGGGCCGCGTGGTGAAGCGCTTCGGCGCAGGCTCCAGTGGCGAGCGCAATGACGGCATCAAGATCGCGACGCCGATCGGCACCCCGGTCAAGGCCACGGCGGACGGCGTCGTCGCCTATGTCGGCGACGGCATCGCCGCGCTCGGCGGGCTGGTGATCGTCAAGCATGGCGACCGCTGGACCAGCGTCTATGGCCATGCCTCCAAGCTGCTCGTCCAGCGCGGCCAGGCGGTCAAGCGCGGCCAGACGCTGGCCCTGTCGGGACAAAGCGGCTTTGCCGACCGGCCCGAGGTGCATTTCGAGCTGCGGCGGGGCCGCACCCCGGTCGATCCGCTGGGCCAGCTCCCGCGTCGCTGACCCCCGTTAAGGAACGCGACAGCGCCTTGCCGGTTAAATGCCGGCATGGGGCCGTTGCCCCGAAGGAGTTGGCGTATGAAGAAATTCCTGCATGTCTTTGCCATTCTGGGCCTTTCGGTCGCCGGCGTGGCGACCACCACTGCGCTTCCCGTATCGGAGGCGCAGGCCCAGTCCTGGCGCGACGGACCGCGTTACGACCGCGATCGGGATCGCCGCGAATGGCGTGACGAGCGGCGCGACTGGCGCGACGACCGTCGAGGCGACCGTGGCGACTGGCGCGGTGAGCGTCGCGGATGGCGCGACGACCGGGGCTGGCGCGGTAACGGTTGGCAGGCGCGCCGCGATGCGCGGGTCGCGCGCGAATATGACCGCGCGCGCCGCAACCCGGGCTATGTCGATCCCCGCTCGCAGGGCGACTATACCAACTATACCGGCCGGGGTTCGGGCTATCGTCCCTGCACCTATGTCGAACGGGGCGGGCGCACCGTCTGCCGCTAAGCCCCGATTAGGGCCGTAACAGAGGAGCGCGGGTGGTCCGTCCACCCGCGCTCCATTTGTATCGGCGGAGGGTGACGAACGCGGAACGGCGGTGTAACGGATCGCCATCATGACGTACCAGTCCGACCTGCTTCGCACCCTGGATGACCGGGGCTACGTCCACCAGATGACCGACGCCGCCGCGCTCGACCGGCTGGCCTCTACGCAGGTGGTACCCGGCTATATCGGCTTCGATCCTACCGCCCCATCGCTGCACGTCGGCAGCCTGGTGCAGATCATGCTCCTGCGCCGGATGCAGCAGACCGGGCACAAGCCGATCGTGCTGATGGGCGGCGGCACCGGCAAGATCGGCGATCCCAGCTTCAAGGACGAGGCGCGCAAGCTGCTCGGCGAAGACGGGATCAAGGCCAATGTCGCCTCGATCAAGCGTATCTTCGAACGCTTCCTGACCTTTGGCGACGGCCCCACCGATGCGGTGATGGTCGACAATGCCGACTGGCTCGACGCGCTGGAATATATCCCCTTCCTGCGTGAGGTAGGGCAGCATTTCTCGGTCAACCGGATGCTGTCGTTCGACTCGGTGAAGCTGCGCCTCGACCGCGAGCAGTCGCTCAGCTTCCTCGAATTCAACTATATGATCCTCCAGGCCTATGACTTCCGCGAGCTGGCGCAGCGCCATGGCTGCCGCCTGCAGATGGGCGGGTCCGACCAGTGGGGCAACATCGTCAACGGTATCGAGCTGGCCCGCCGCATGGACGGGACCGAAGTGTTCGGCGTCACCACCCCGCTGATCACCACGGCGGACGGCGGCAAGATGGGCAAGACCATGGCCGGCGCGGTCTGGCTGCACGAGGACCAGTTGCCGCATTTCGATTACTGGCAGTTCTGGCGCAACACCGACGACCGCGACGTCGGCCGCTTCCTGCGCCTGTTTACCGACCTGCCGCTGGACGAGATCGCGCGCCTCGAAACGCTGGAAGGTGCCGAGATCAACGAGGCCAAGAAGATCCTGGCGAATGAGGCGACCGCCATGTGCCGGGGCCGCGCCGCCGCCGACGAAGCCGCCGAGACGGCGCGTCGGACGTTCGAGGAAGGCGCCGCCGGCGCCGCGCTGCCGAGTTATGCGGTGGCGGGCGGATCGATCGGAATCGTCGATGCGCTGATCGGACTGGGCTTCGCCAAGTCGAAGGGCGAGGCGCGCCGCCTGATCGCTGGCGGCGGTGCGCGCATTGATGGCGAGAAGGTGGTGGATGAGAACGCCGTCATCGCCATCGGCGCAGAGCCGGTGAAGCTGTCCTCGGGCAAGAAGCATCACGGTCTGCTGACCGCGGGCTGAGCCGCTGATCGCCTCGACCGGTCGTCGTCATCGACGACGACCGGCATGGGTCAACGCCGGTCGGTCACCGCCAGCTGCTTGGCGACCGCGAAGGTCTGGATGACGAACAGTAGGATCAGGCCGCCGCCGATCCCGCCGATCAAGATGTCGAAGCCCGAGACATTGCCGATCAGGTCCTTGGTCGGATCGTCGAACATCATCGCGACCGTCAACAGCATCAGGAACAGGCGAAGCTCGGTCGGCCCCGCCGCCATATAGGATAGCCGCAGTTCGCCGATCACCCGCGCGGCGAGGAAGGCGTGCATCGACATCAGGAAATAGCCGGCCAGCGCGATCAGCGCGACGTTCATGCCGACAAAGGGCGACAGGCCGATGCCCAGCACGATCATCAGATTGGCCAGCCCGTCACAGCTGTGATCGAGGAAATAGCCATAGGATGGCCGCTCGATCTTGCGATAGCGCGCCAGACTGCCGTCGAGCGAGTCGCCGAACCACTGCACCGCATAACCGGCCAGCGCCAGCAACAGCCAGCCCGGCCCCATATTGCTGGCAACATAGCCGACAAAGACCAGCGCGGCCCCGGCCATGCCGATCGCGGTCAGTCGGTCGGGAGTCATAGCGGCGGGCATCCTGGCGCACAGCCAGTTCAAGATCCGACGTTCGGTGGTTGCGAGCCAGTTCTGCTGAATGCGGTCAAGCGGCTGCGGCGTTTGTAACCGTTGTGTCATAGGCCGTTATGCAGCAAGCTCCGTCATTGCGCAACGGGTTGAAAACACGCGGCTCTGCCATTGATCGCATGGGATAGCCCGTTTGGCGACGGGCGTCGGCCCCTCATTCCAGACGCGAATAGGGTGCCTCGGCGTCGCGGTCGGGCACCGCGCCGCGCCGTTGGATCACCCAGCCCGCCAGGCGATGGCCCGCCGCCGCCGCCTCGACCGGCGGCTTCCCCGCCATCCGTGCCAGCAGATAGGCCGCGTTGAAGGCATCGCCCGCGCCGCTCGTATCGACGGGGACCAGCGATGCGGCAGGCGCGACGACCTGCCCCCCGGTCAGCCGGCAGCCGGCCGCGCCCATCTTCACCACCATCTCCTGTGCGCCGGCCGCGCGCCAATGCGCCTCGACCGCCGCGGCATCCGGCTCGCCGCTCAGCAGCGCTTCATCCTCGGCGGTCGGCAGCCCGATCGTTGTACAGCCGATCGCCGCGTCGCGCCAATGCGCGGCCTCGCCGGGATCGCGCCACAAAATGGGGCGGTAATTGCCGTCGAACGCCACGGTCCGTCCCGCCGCCCGCAATTGCCGTGCGACATCGAGCAGCGCATGGCGGCCGTCCTCGGGCAGGACGGCCAGACTGATCAACGAGAAATAGAACAGGTCCGCCGCCATCGCCCGCGGCAGCAGCGTGGCCGCATCGGGCAATTCGAAGAAGCGCCGCGCCGCGCTGTCGCTGCGCCAATAAGCGAAGCTGCGCTCGCCCGACGCATCGGTCCGGATCGCATAAAGGCCGGGCATCCGACTGGGGTCGCGCAGCACCATCGACACGTCGAGACCGTCATCCGCCCAGGCACGGAGCAGATCGTCGCTGAAGGGATCGGTCCCGAGCGCGGTGGCATAGGCGACCTCTGCCCCCGAACGCGCCATGTGCAACGCGGTGTTGAGCGTGTCCCCGCCATAGCTCAGCCGCCAGCCCTGGCCGCGCGCCGTGCCGCCCATCTCGCCGCCACCGGACAGTTCGATCATGCCCTCGCCGATGATGACCGCCCGCATCCTGTCTCTCCCTGTCGTACCTTAGCCCTGTCTAACCATGCCGTGCGGGATTGGCCAGCATGGCGCAATTGGTAAGATAGGATGGTGAAACATCCGGGTGAACACCGAGCCCCGCGGGTTCCCCATGGAATGGCTGAGCGAGATCGATGCTCACCCAATTCCTCCCCTTTAAGGGGAGGTGCAGGCCTCAGACCTGACGGAGGGGTGTCCCGGTACAAGATGTTGGATCGCAATCACGATCGGGGACACCCCTCCACCATCCTTCGGATGGTCCCCCTCCCCTTACCGGGCAGGAAAGTGTGGCTACCCGGATGTCGATCCGATCACATTGCCAAAAAGGAAAATTGGTTGGACCAGATGACAGGGGAAAAAATATCGGTCATACCAATTTCGCATTTGGCGGGCGTCCTGCTCCGCCCCGATCGGTTCGTACCCATCTACAGGATTAGTCGCCCATGCCTTCCAGACTGATGACCCAGGCGATGCGCTGGTTCGGCCCCAGCGATCCCATACCCCTGGCGCATATCCGGCAGGCGGGCGCGACCGAGGTGGTCACTGCGCTCCATCACCTGCCCAACGGCGTGGTCTGGCCGCGCGCCGAGATCGCCGCGCACCGCGCGCTCATCGAGGCGGCGGGGCTCGCCTGGACCACGGTGGAGAGTGTGCCGGTGCACGAGGCGATCAAGACCGCCGGCCCGGAGCGCGACGAGCTGTTCGACAACTACGCGGCGACGCTGCGCCATCTGGCGGCCGAGGGCATCACCACCGTCACTTATAACTTCATGCCATTGCTCGACTGGACCCGCACCGACCTCGCCTGGGAATTGCCTGATGGCGCGCGCGCGCTGCGCTTCGAGCTGGAGGCGGTGGCGGCCTATGACATCCATATCCTGCGTCGCCCCGGTGCGGCCGGCGATTATACGCCGGAGACGATCGAGGCCGCCGCGCGCCGCCACGCCGCGATGGACGATGACGCCCGCCGGCATCTGGAGCGCACGATCATCGCCGGCCTGCCCGGCAGCGAGGAGAGCTTCACCTCCGGCCAGTTCCTGGCTGCGATCCAGACCTATGCCGATACCGGCCCCGAGCGGTTGCGCGCCAACCATATCGCCTTTCTGGAGGCGATGTGCCCCGTCGCGGAGGAATGCGGTATCCAGCTGGTGGTCCATCCCGATGATCCCCCCTTCCCCATTTTCGGCCTGCCGCGCATGGTCAGCACCGAGGCGGATGTCACCGCGTTGTTCGATGCGGTGCCGAGTGCGGCCAACGGCCTGTGCTTCTGCACCGGTTCGTTCGGGGTCCGCGCGGACAACGACCTGCCCGGCATGGTCCAGCGGCTGGGATCGCGGATCGGCTTCTTCCACCTTCGCAGCGTTCAGCGCGAGCCGAACGGTGCCTTTCACGAGGCGGCGCATCTGGAAGGGAGCGCGGATATGGTCGAAGTGGTGGACGAGATCGTCCGGCTTCAGCAACGCGAGAATCGGTCGATCGTCATGCGCCCCGATCACGGCCATCAGATGATCGACGACCTGACCAAGGTCACCAATCCCGGCTATTCGCTGCTTGGGCGGATGCGCGGACTGGCCGAATTGCGCGGGCTGGAACGCGGGCTGCTGCATAGAAAGGCGAATGGACGATGACGCGACCGCTGGAACTCCATCCCGACCGGCTGTTCCCCGCCGATCCGGACACCCGTGCCATCGCCCGCACGCTTTATGCCGGCATCCGCGACCTGCCGATCGTCAGCCCGCACGGCCATACCGATCCGCATTGGTTCGCGACCGATGCGCCATGGGAAAATGCGACCACCCTGCTGCTCGCGCCCGATCATTATGTCTTCCGCATGCTCTATTCGCAGGGCGTCTCGCTCGACGCGCTCGCGATCCCGCATCGCGGCGGCACGCCGGCGACCGATCCCCGCGCCGCCTGGCGCACCTTCGCGGCGCATTACGACCTGTTTCGCGGCACGCCGACGCGGATGTGGCTCGACCATGTCTTTGCCGAGGTGTTCGGCATCGATGTCCGGCTGGAGGCCGACACCGCCGATCATTATTACGATATGATCAACGCGCAGCTCGCCACCGACGCCTTTCGTCCGCGCGCGCTGTTCGACCGGTTCCGCATCGACTTCCTCGCCACTACCGAGGGGGCGCAGGATAGTCTCGACGCGCATCATGCGATCCGCGCTTCGGGCTGGGGCGGCCGGGTCGTCACCACCTATCGCCCCGATGGCGTGATCGATGTCGAGCATGAGCAGTTCGCCGGCGCGCTGGAGACGTTCGCCGCGCTGACCGGCGAGGACGTCCATAGCTGGTCGGGCTACCTCGCCGCACACGCCAAGCGTCGCGCCGATTTCCGTGCGGCCGGTGCGACCGCGACCGATCACGGCCATCCGACCGCGCGCACCGCCAATCTGTCGCAGGCGGAGTGCGAGGCGCTGTTCGCCCGGATCGTCGGCAACCGCTGGGACGCCGCCGATGCCGAGCTGTTCCGCGCGCAGATGCTGACCGAGATGGCGAAGATGAGCGTCGAGGACGGCATGGTGATGCAGATCCATCCCGGATCGTTCCGCAACCACAATGCCGGCCTGTTCGCCAGCCATGGTCGCGACAAGGGCGCGGACATTCCGGTGCGCACCGAATATGTTCAGGCGCTGAAACCCATGCTCGACGTGGTCGGCAACGAACCCGACCTGACCATCATCCTCTTCACGCTGGACGAAAGCGTCTATGCGCGCGAGCTGGCGCCGCTGGCGGGCCATTATCCCTGCCTGAAGCTCGGCCCTGCCTGGTGGTTCCATGACAGTCCGGAGGGGATGCGCCGCTTCCGCGAGATGACGACCGAGACCGCCGGGTTCCGCAACACGGTCGGCTTCAACGACGACACCCGCGCCTTCCTCTCGATCCCCGCGCGGCATGACGTCGCGCGGCGCGTCGACTGCGCGTTCCTCGCGCGGCTCGTCGCCGAGCACCGGATCGAGGATTGGGAAGCCGCCGAACTGGCGCAGGAATTGACCAGCACGCTGGTCCGAAAGGCGTACCGGATATGAGACTGTCTTCCGCAACCCTGGCGCAGCTTCGCCCCGATGTGGCGCGCCCCGCCTATGACCGTGCGGCGCAGGCGACCGGGATCGTCCATCTGGGCATTGGCGCCTTTCACCGCGCGCATCAGGCGGTCTTCACCGACGACGCCATGGCGGCGGGCGACCGCGACTGGGCGATCACCGGCGTATCGCTCCGCTCGCCCCAGGTACGCGACACGATGGTGCCGCAGGACGGTCTCTATTCGGTCACCACGCGTGGCGGTCCTTCGGGCGACGAAATCCGGATCATCGGCGCGGTCCGCGATGTCATCGTCGCGCCCGAAAACCCCGGCGCGCTGGCCGCGACGCTGGCGGCGGCCTCGACGCGGATCGTGACGCTGACCGTCACCGAAAAGGGCTATCTGCGCGGCCCCGATGGTCGGCTCGACTTGGACGCCGCGCATCGGGGGCAGACGATTTACACCATCCTCGCCACCGCGATGCGCGCGCGACGCCTGAGCGGCATCGGCGGACTGACCATCCTGTCCTGCGACAATCTGGCGGACAATGGCCGGGTGCTGGGCGAGTTGCTCCAGACCTATTGCGAGCGCCATGCACCCGAGGAGGCGGCCTGGTTCGCCCGCGAATGCGCCTGCCCCTCGACGATGGTCGATCGCATCGTGCCCGCGACGCAAGAATCGGATTACGCTTCCGCCGCCGAACGGCTGGGGCTTCGCGACGAGGCGGCGGTGGTGACCGAGCCGTTCCGCCAATGGGTGATCGAGGATCGCTTCGCCACCCCCCGCCCCGGCTGGGACCGGGTGGAAGCGGAAATGGTCGACGACGTGCGCCCCTATGAGACCGCCAAGCTGCGCATGCTGAACGGCGCGCATTCGGCGCTGGCCTATCTCGGGCTGGCGGCAGGGCACAGCTATGTCCATCAGGCGGTCGCCGATCCCGCACTGTTCCCGCTGGTCGAACGGCTGATGCGGGTGGAGGCGGCGCGCACGATCGCCGCCGCGCTCGGTCAAGACCTCGACGCTTATGCCGATGCGCTGCTCGCCCGGTTCCGCAACACCGCCCTGCCGCACCGGCTGGCCCAGATCGCCATGGACGGATCGCAGAAGATCGGCCAGCGCTGGCTGGAAAGCCTGACCGTCAACCGTGCGCGCGGGCAGGATTGCCCGGCGACGCTGACGGCGCTCGCGGCGTGGATCATCCATGTGCGCGGTGACAACGGGCCGGTCGACGATCCGATGGCCGAGCAACTAAACGCCATCTGGGGCAAGGCGGGCCGTGAAAGCATCGCGGCGGCGCTGTTCGGTGCCGGCGGCCTGTTCGCATCCCACTGGACCGCGTCAGAGCAGGACCTGCAGGTGCTGACGGACCTGATAGCCGCACGGCGGTGATGAGCCCTTAGCTTCCCTTGGATGAGCGGCGGAGCTTGGCTCGGGCCGTCTGCAAAAAGCCGCGGCGTCCAGATCGAACGCGGCCAGCATCGCAAAGAGCGGATCATAGCGCCACGCCTCCGCGCGCAGCCCGATCGACAGCGTGAATGAGACGCCACCAACCCAAGCCTGGGGTCCCACCATGCCAACGGCAGCGCCGACCATGCGGCTGTTGAGCAGATCCATTTAGAGCGTGATGACATTGCGCCGAGTCAACGCGAGCCCCTCCCCTTCAGGGGAGGGGTTGGGGTGGGGCATCGCCGCGAACTGTTCGCCTGGGGAAGCGGCCCCCCCCCCGCCCCCCCCCCCCCGGGGGGGGGGGGGGGGGGGGAAAAAAAAAAAGCGATAGAGCGCGGTTAGGCAAACAGTCGGCCTT
>NZ_JACIDH010000001.1 GCF_014196255.1 Sphingomonas pseudosanguinis | reverse complement strand
CGGGATTTGCGGGGGGGCGGCTGTGCGGGGGTCTTTCCCCCCCCACCCTTTCTTTTTGGGGGTGGGGGACCGCCGCGACGGGGTGGTGGTGGGGCGAGGGGCTTGCCCCTCCACCACGCTCTGCGAGCGCGGTCCCCCTCCCCAAGCAAGCTTGGGGAGGAATGGGTCGGCCGTCATTGCGCCACCTTTTCGATCTTGCCGATCAACTCGCGGCCGATCAGCATCCGGCGAATCTCATTGGTCCCCGCCCCGATGTCGAGCAGCTTGGCATCGCGCGCGAAGCGTTCGACCGGCCAGTCCTTGGTATAGCCCGCCCCGCCCAGCGCCTGGATCGCCTCCAGCGACACCTTCACCGCATTCTCGCTGGCGAGCAGGATCGCACCCGCCGCGTCGAACCGGGTCGTCCGTCCCGCATCGCAGCTGCGCGCGACCGCATAGACATAGGCGCGCGCCGAATTGAGCGCGACATACATGTCGGCGATCTTGGCCTGGATCAGCTGGAACTCGCCGATCGCGCGCCCGAACTGGCGGCGCTCGCGGACATAGGGCACCACCACGTCGAGACACGCCTGCATGATGCCAAGCTGGATGCCCGCCAGCACCGCACGCTCATAGTCCAGCCCGCTCATCAGCACGCCGACGCCGCCGTTCACCGGCCCCATCACCTGCGCGTCGCCAACGAAGCAGTCGTTGAAGACCAGCTCGGCGGTCGGGCTGCCGCGCATGCCCATCTTGTCGATCTTCTGGCCGATGGAGAAGCCGGCCATGTCCTTCTCGATCAGGAAGGCGGTGATGCCCCGGCTGCCGCCCCCTCCCTCTCCTTCGCCGGTCTTGGCATAGACGACCAGCGTATCGGCATAAGGCGCATTGGTGATCCAGAATTTCGTGCCGTTCAGCTTCCAGCCGCCCTCGACCTTCGTGGCGCGCAGCTTCATCGAGACGACGTCGGAGCCGGCTGACACCTCCGACATGGCCAGGCTACCGACATGCTCGCCCGAGATCAGGCCGGGCAGATACTTGGCCTTCTGCTCGGCATTGCCCCAGCGGCTGATCTGGTTGACGCACAGATTGGAGTGCGCGCCGTAAGACAGGCCCAGCGAGGCCGAGGCCCGCGACACTTCCTCAATCGCGACGACATGTTCCAGATAGCCCAGGCCCAGCCCGCCATCGGCCTCAGCGACGGTGATGCCGTGCAGGCCCAGCGCGCCCATCTCGGGCCATATGTCACGGGGAAACCAGTCTTCCGCATCCATCCGCGCGGCCAGCGGTGCGATGCGGTCGGTCGCGAAACGGCGGGTCGCTTCACGGATCATGTCCGCGCTTTCGCCCAGCGCGAAATCGAAATCGTCGATCATGTCCTCTCCAACACGGCTCTTTGAGTCCGTTGCTTGGCCTTAACCGGATATTACCCGACTGCGCAATCTTTGTTCCTGACCGGGGCCATTCATCCCATTTCTGGATTTATCCCTTGATCTCGATCATTTGCATGTCCCCGGGAAACCCGGCATGTGGCGTAGGTGAGGAAAGTCCGACCCTGATGGCCACGCGCCTCGTCGAGACCGATCCGGGCCAGGATATCACGGCCTGCGATCGGGAACCCATTCATATACCCGGCGCGATCCAGCCGCATGGGCTGTTGCTGGTGGTCGAGGGACAGCCCTTGACCGTCATCGCCGGCGCCGGCGCGATCGAGGAGCGGCTGGCCAGCGACTGGCTCAACGCCCCGCTCGCCGCGCTGCTGGGTGCCGAAGTCGCCGACATGCTCTCGGCGATGCCGGCGGGCCCGGGGTCGATGACCGCGACTCGCCCGGTCCGGGGCAGTACCGAATCGTTCGCGGTGACCGCGCATCGTCTGGACGGCGAACGGCTGCTCGTCGAGTTGGAGCCGGCGCTGGCCGACGCGCCCTGGGGGGCGGGCAGTCCGCTCAGCTGGCTCGATGCCGCGGCGACCAGTTTCGAGCGCACCGGCGACCTGCAGAATCTCTACGAGCGCGCCGCGACCACCTTTCGCACGCTGACCGGGTTCGACCGGGTCATGCTGTACCGCTTCCTGGACGATGATTCGGGGCGGGTCGTGGCCGAGGCGAAGGCGCCGGGGCTGCATTCCTTCCTCCATCATCATTTCCCCGCCTCCGACATTCCGAAACAGGCGCGTGCGCTCTATATCCGTAACCGCACGCGCAGCATCCCCGATGCCGGCTATGTCCCCGCCCCTCTGCGGCCCGAAGGGTTCGAGACGATCGACCTCAGCGATGTCGGTCTGCGCAGCGTGTCGCCGGTCCATGTCCGCTATCTGCGCAACATGGGGGTCGAGGCGTCGGCATCGATCTCGATCGTCAAGGACGGGCTGCTCTGGGGGATGATCGCCTGTCACCACCGGACGCCGCATCGCCTGTCGCCCGAACTGCGCGCCGCCGCCGCCACGCTGGCGAGCGGGCTGGCCCGTCAGATCCGCGCGAAGGAAGAGGCCGAGCTCTACCGCGAACGCTTCCGCCTGCGCGCCGCCGAGGATGCGATCCTGCCGCGCCTCGCCGGCCAGGGTGAGGTCGTCCCCGCCATCCGGCATCTGTTGCCCGACCTGATGGGGATGATGAACGCGACCGGCTTCGCGCTGATCGATGGCGGCCGGGTCTATGCCCATGGCCATTGTCCGCCGACGCTGGCGCTACTGGAAATCGCGCAATGGGCGCTGCTGCGGGGCGGTGGCGAGCTTTACTGCACGCACGAGCTGGGCGCGGTGATGCCTGATACCGAGGCGCTAGCCGCGACCACCAGCGGCGTGCTGTCGCTGCCGCTGATCGATGGCGGCCTCAGCCTGCTCTGGTTCCGCGCCGAACAGATCGAAGAGGTGGAATGGGCGGGCAACCCGCACAAGTCGGTCGCCTTGCGCCCCGATGAAACGCTCAGCCCGCGCGCCTCGTTCGAAAGTTGGCGCGAGACGGTGCGCGGCCGTTCGCGGCGCTGGACCCTGGAAGAGGTGGAGGCGGCGCACCGGCTGCGCCGCGCGCTGCACGACAGTTTCCAGAACAACCGCCTGCGCGGCCTGAACGCCGCGCTGCAACGGACGCTCGACGACAAGGACCTGCTGCTCCAGCAGAAGGACGTGTTGATGAAGGAGGTGGACCACCGCGTCCAGAACAGTCTCCAGCTCGTCTCGTCCTTCCTGGCGCTCCAGGCCAAGGCGGCGAGCGATCCGGGCGTGCGCGAACAGTTGACCGAGGCGCAGGCGCGCCTGTCCGCGGTCGCGCTCGTCCATCGCCGGCTCTACCGCGACGACCAGATCCAGACGGTCGATCTGGCGCGTTATCTGGAGGAGCTGGTCGGCGACATGAAGCAGTCGCTCGGCGCAGACTGGGGCTCGCAGATGCGGCTCGATCTGGCGCCCGTGCTGATGCCGACCGATCGTGCGATCAATCTGGGGCTGGTTACGACCGAGCTGATCATCAACGCCACCAAATACGCCTATGACGGCGCGGCCGGACCGGTGACGATCACGCTGGAGCAATATGGCAACCGCCTGCGCCTGGTCGTGGCCGACGAAGGACGCGGCCGGACCGACGAGCCGATCGGCGACGGACGCGGCTTTGGCAGCCGGATGATGGCGGCGATGATGCAGCGTCTGTCCGGCTCGATCGAATATGACGACAACCAGCCGGGACTGAGGGCCATCGTGATCGCGCCGATCGCGGATTGAGGGGGCGGGCGGGATTCGTTGTCCGTCCCCCTCAACGCCCCCAAACGCCCGTTCAGCCCGAGCGAAGTCGAAGGCCATGAGACGGGCCCTTAGCCGCCCTCACCCTTCCCACCCGCTAACGCGGGTGGGCCCCTTCCCTCTCCCGGCGGGAGAGGGAGGGAGGCGCGGAGCGCCGGAAGGGTGAGGGTGTTGAGATCAGTCCCATGGCCTTCGACTTTGCTCAGGCTGAAATGGGGGGCGGGTTTAAGCGGCTTGTTTATAGAGCATGAAGACCCGTTCGGCCGCCGCCACCGCGCGGTCGATCCACGCCGCGTCAGCGGCCGCAGCGTCCAGCGCTTGCCGGAAATCACGCCACTCGCCGGGGCCGAAGCCCGATTCGAGATAGGCCCTGGGCAACCCCTCGCCCACTTGCCGGGCCAGCATCACGCCGCCCAGTCGCGACCCTTCGGTCACGTACAGCGCGCCCCAACGCGCCGCCTGGTCATCGGCGATCGCGAAGGGCAAAGGTTCGGGCATGTCGCAACCCAGAGCGGCCAAATCCGCCGCCAGCGCGTCCCTGCGCGGCCGCCACGCAAAGCCGATCGACCGATGCAAGAGCCATGCCTCGACCGCCGGCAAGGCGCGCGCATGGGCGATCAGGAACGCCGTGTAGCTTTCCCGATCGTCCAGCCGATACGCGCCGTACGCCGCATCCACCGCCTCGTGCGCCGGTCCGGTGCGGGCGCGTAGGGCGGCGGAGGCGCCCGAGCTTACTTCTTCAGGCAGGCCACGATCCCCGCCATGACCGCCAGCGTCTCTTCCGGGTCGCGCACGCGCACCGTGTCGAGGCCCAGCTCCTTGGCCGGATAGTCGTTGCCGCCGGGGAAGATCGCGTCGCCGATGAACATCATCGCATCGAGTTCAATACCACTGGCGTCACGCAGCTTCTTCAGGCCGTACGCCTTGTCGACGCCCTCACGAGTGATGTCGATCGAGGTCGCGCCGCCCATGTTGATCGACAGGCCCGGCAGGCGCTGCTTGAGGTCCGCCTGAATGACCTTGCGCTTCTCGAACTTGGGGTCCCAATGTTCCTTGGCGTCGATCGGCGCCTGCTGGCCGAGCGCGGAGAAGGTGATCTGGCTGCCGCGATCCTCGATCCGCTCGCCCCAGGTCTGTTCGGGCACGAAGCCGGTCGCCTCCAGCGAGGCGTCGAACGCCTCCAGAATCTTGGCCTTGGTCGCATCGTCGAACAGCTCGGCATAGACCGGGGTCCAGCTACCGTCCTTGTACGTGTAGAGCTTGGTGCCGGTGGTCGGCATCAGCCACAGCTTGGTACGGTCGGCGCGTTCGGGCAGGCGGCTTGCCACCTGCTTGTCGAACTGCGGCCAGTCCCCGCCCGAGATCACCGCGACATGCGCGACGTCGAGCAGGTCGGCCAGCGCCTCCCCCATCGGTTCGCCCAGGGGCTGTTTGCTTTCGGCCAGCGTACCGTCGAGGTCGAACGCAACCAGTTGCTTCATGAAGGCACTCCGATTCTGGGCAGGATAAGGGTATCAATGGCATAGGCCACGCCATCGTCCGCGTTGGAACGGGTGTGTACCAATATCTGTTCCCTAACCGCATCGGGGGCATTTGCCATCACGATCGGCAGGCCCGCGCGTCTCAACATGGGAAGATCGTTGGCCTGGTCGCCCAGCACCGCGACCTCCTCCAGCGAGACGCCGAACGCCTTGGCCAGCGTCGCCACGCCATCGCCCTTGTTGGCTTCCAGCGCGGTCACGTCGAGATAATAGGTCTGCGACTGGGCGATGGTCGCGGCCCCGCCATGCGCGTCATTGGCACGGTCGTGCAGGCCGCGCAGCAGTTCGGCATCGTCGCTGACGAGCGTGATCTTGTCGACCTTGTCGGCCAGCGCGGTGAAATCCTGCGTGATCACCGGCTCCTGCGCGGAGGCCTTGCGCTCATGCTCGACATGGGTGCCCTCTGCGCTGCTGGCGTACCAGCGGTCGTCGGCGAAGACCCAGATGGCGACGGGGCTGTCCGCCGCCATCGCCAGTACGTCGTTGACCACCGCGACGGGCACCCGGAACCGCGCGTCGACCGAGCCGTCGCGGCGGAACACGGTGCCGCCGTTGAACGCCCCGATCGGCGCGTCGATCGCCAGTTCGTCCGCCAACCAACCCAAACCCGAACGCGGTCGGGCGCTGATGATGGTGAAGCCGACGCCCGCCGCCTCCAGCCGCTTGACGGCGGCGATGGTGGCGGCGCGCAGCGTCTTGTTGGGGTCGACGAGCGTGCCGTCGACGTCCGACACGACAAGCCGGATGGGTTTCGTCATTGCGGGATTTCGGTGTGGCCGCCAAAGCCGAAGCGCATCGCCGACAGCACCTTGTCGCCATAGGTGTGATCCACGCGGCTGCGATAGCGTGCGAACAGCGAGGCGGTCAGGACGTTGGCCGGGACCTTCTCCTCCATCGCCGCGTCGATCGTCCACTGGCCCTCGCCCGAATCGGCGACATGGCCCGAGAACTGTTCCAGCATCTCATCCTTGGCCAGCGCGATCGCGGTCAGGTCGAGCAGCCAGGACGAGATCACGCTGCCGCGACGCCACACCTCGGCGATGTCGGTCAGGTTCAGGTCGAAGCGCTCGTCCTCGGGCAGCTTGTCGCTGTTCTTCGACTTGAGGATGTCGAAGCCCTCGGCATAGGCCTGCATCAGGCCGTACTCGATGCCGTTGTGGATCATCTTGACGAAGTGGCCCGCGCCCGCGGGCCCCGCATGGATATAGCCCTTTTCAGCGCGCGCATCGACCTTGTCGGCGATGCGGCCCGGCGTGCGGACGATGTCGCCTAGGCCGGGTGCCAGCGCGTCGAAGATCGGGTCGAGGTGATCGACGGTTTCCTTGTCGCCGCCGATCATCATGCAATAGCCGCGCTCCAGCCCCCAGACGCCGCCCGAGGTGCCGACATCGACATAATGAATGCCCTGTCCGGCCAGCATCTTGGCGCGGCGGATGTCGTCCTTGTAGAAGCTGTTGCCGCCGTCGATGACGACATCGCCGTCCTTGGCCAGCTTGGCGATCTCCGCGATCGTGTCTTCGGTCGGGGCGCCGGCGGGCAGCATCACCCACCAGATCGCCTTATCCGCGAGCTTGGCGGCCATGTCCTCCAGCCCGGTGGCGGCTTCCGCGCCGTCCTTGGCGAGCGTCTGCACCGCCTCGTCGCTGCGATCCCAGGCCACCACCTGATGCCCAGCCTGCATCAGGCGGCGTGCGATATTGCCTCCCATGCGGCCGAGGCCGACCAGACCGATCTTCATGCGGAAACTCCGTTACTGTCGTGAAAAAGAGAAAGGCCCCCTCCCCGTGTCTGGGGAGGGGGCCTGCCGGGGCATCAGGCCGCCGGCTGCTTCTGGCCGATGGCGCCGAGCAGATCATCGAACGCCTTGACGAAGGAGGCGACCCCCTCGGCGACCAGCGTGTCGGTCACGCCGTTCAGGTCCAGGCCCAGCCGGTCGGCTTCGGCCAGCACGTGGCGAGCCTCGTCGATGTCGGCGGTCAGCGTCTCGGCCACCGTGCCATGGTCGCGGAAGGCGTCCATGGTCTTGGGCGGCATGGTGTTGACCGTGTCTGGCCCGATCAGCGTGTCGATATAGAGCGTGTCAGGGAAGGACGGGTCCTTGGTCCCCGTCGACGCCCAGAGCAGCCGCTGCGGCTGTGCGCCCTTGGCGGCCAGCGCCTGCCAGCGGTCAGACTTCAGAAAGTCCAGATACCACTGATAGGCCATCTTGGCGTTGGCGATGGCGACCTTGCCACGCACGGCCTTCAGCGCATCCGACTCCGCATCCCCGGCGGCGACCCGCTCGTCGATCTTCTTGTCGATCGCCGAGTCGATACGGCTGATGAAGAAGCTGGCGACGCTGGCGATCCGGTCGATCGGCTGGCCGGCCTTCACCCGCTCCTCCAGGCCGGTCGCATAGGCTTCGGCCACCTTGATATAGGCGTCGACCGAGAAGAGCAGCGTCACGTTGACGTTGATCCCCTTGGCGATGGTCGCCGAGATCGCCGGCGCGCCCGCATCGGTGCCCGGGATCTTGATCATCAGATTGGGGCGGTCGACCGCGTGCCACAGCTTCTCGGCCTCGGCGATGGTCGCGTCGGTATCGTCGGCGATGTACGGCGACACCTCCAGGCTGACATAGCCGTCCTTGGCGTCGAGCCGATCATAGACGGGCTTGAGCGTTTCCGCCGCCGCCTTGATGTCCTGGATCGCCAGATGCTCGTAGCGGTCGATGGTCGCCGCGCCGGGATTTTCCTTGTCGAAGGCGGCGAGCGTGGCGTCATAGGCGTCGCCATGCCCCATCGCCTTTTCAAAGATCGACGGGTTGGAGGTCACGCCGGTCAGCCCGTCCTCGGCGACGAGCTTTTCCAAGCCCTTCGCCTCCAGAAACTTGCGATCGACGAAATCGAGCCAGGGGGCGCAGCCTTTGGCGCCCAGTTCCGACAGCTTGCTCATCACTTGGTCTCCACCAATTCGCGGGCCACCTTCACGACATTGTCGAGGGTGAAGCCGAACTTGTCCTGCAGCTTGGATATGGGGGCGGAGGCACCGAACGTCGACATGGTGATCGTGCGGCCTTCGAACCCGACATAGCGGTCCCAGCCGATCGACCCGGCCTGCTCGACCGCCAGACGCGCGGTGACGGCGCGCGGCAGGACGCTTTCCTTATACGCGGCGTCCTGCATCTCGAAGCGATACCAGCTGGGCAGCGAGACGACGCGCGCCTTGATCCCGTCGGCACTCAGCTTCTCATAGGCGTCGGTCACCAGCGACAGCTCCGAGCCGGTGGCGATCAGGATGACGTCCGGCGTGCCCTTGCAATCGGCGAGGACGTAGCCGCCCTTCTTCAGGCCCGAAGCCGGTGCGTACTTGCCGCGATCCAGCGTCGGCAGCGCCTGACGCGAGAAGATCAGCGCGGTCGGGTGGCTGGCCGACTCGGCGGCGCAGCGCCACGCCTCGGCGACTTCGTTGGCATCGCCGGGGCGGATGGTGTCGAGGCCGGGGATCGCACGCAGCGTCGCCAGATGCTCGATCGGCTGGTGGGTCGGACCGTCCTCGCCCACGCCGATCGAGTCGTGCGTGAAGACGAACACCGCGCCCAGCTCCATGATCGCGGCCAGACGGATCGGCGCGCGCATATAGTCGGAGAAGACCAGGAAGGTCGCGCCGTAGGAGCGCAGATGCGACAGCGCCATGCCGTCGACGATCGCGCCCATCGAATGCTCGCGCACGCCGAAATGCAGGTTGCGGCCATCATAGCTGCCCGCCTGGAAAGACCCGCCATCCTTGATCAGCGTCTTGGTCGAAGGCGCGAGGTCGGCCGAGCCGCCGACGAGCCACGGCACCTTGGCGGCGATGGCGTTCTGCACCTTGCCGCCCGAATCGCGGCTGGCGACGCCCTTGGCATCCGCCTCGAACACCGGGATGTCAGCGTCCCAGCCGTCCGGGAGCTTGTCAGCGAGCATCGCGTCGAGCTGGGCGGCGAGTTCGGGATATTCGGCGCGATACTTGTCGACCATCGCGACCCATTCGTCTCGGAGCGGCTTGCCGCGCTGCTCGATCGCACCTTGGAACGCTTCGCGCACGCCGTCGGGAACCAGGAACTTGGCGTCCTCGGGCCAGCCATAGGCCTTCTTGGTCGCGCGGATCGCGTCTTCGCCCAGCGGCTCGCCATGCGCCTTTTCGCTGCCCGCCTTGGGGCTGCCATAGCCGATCACCGACTTCACGACGATGAAGGTCGGCTTGTCCTCGGTCGCCTTGAAATTGTCGAGCGCGGCGGTCAGTGCCCCGATGTCGTTGGCGTCGTCGACATGGATGACGTTCCAGCCATAGGCCTCGAACCGCTTGCCCACATCCTCGTCGAACGCGAGGTCGGTGCCGCCCTCGATCGAAATCTGGTTCGAGTCGTAGATCCAGCAGAGGTTAGACAGCTTGAGGTGCCCGGCGGTCGAGGCCGCCTCGGATGCGACGCCCTCCATCATGTCGCCGTCGCCGCACACGACGTAGACGTCATGGTCGAAGATCGGGAAACCCTCGCGGTTGAAATGCGCGGCCAGCCAGCGCTCGGCGATCGCCATGCCGACCGAGTTGCCGCAACCCGCACCCAGCGGGCCGGTGGTCGTCTCGACGCCGGTGGTGTGACGATATTCGGGGTGGCCCGGCGTCTTGGAGTTCAGCTGGCGGAAGCCCTTCAGGTCCTCCAAGCTCAGCGCGGGCTTGCCCGACTTCTGACCGTCCGCGTCGATCTCTTCGATCCCCGCCAGATGGATCAGCGAGTAGAGCAGCATCGAGGCGTGGCCGACCGACAGCACGAAGCGGTCGCGGTTGGGCCAGTCGGCATGGGCGGGATCGTAGCGGAGGAATTTCGACCAGATGGTGTGACCGACCGGAGCCAGCGCCATCGGCGTGCCGGGGTGGCCCGAATTGGCCTGCTGCACCGCGTCCATCGACAGGGTGCGGATGGTGTCGATGGTCAGGCGCTCGATCGACCCGTCCTGGTGGAGATGGCTGTCGGCCACGGCATTGGTGGTGGCATCGGTCATGAAACTGGCCTCATCCTTTAATGTACGATCGAACGCCTCCGCGCTCGCTCTGGTTACCATGCGCGTCCGGCCTTAGCGCGGGTTCCGCTCCCGTTCCAGCCGGGTAACGATGCCGTTGTCGGCAATATAGGCGGCGTCGATCTCCGTCAGGAAAAGCCCGTGCCCGACCACCCCCGGGATCGCCATCAATGCCGATGCCAGCGCCTCCGGTGCGCCATCGTCCCAGCCATATCCGTCGACGACGATATGGCCGTTATCGGTGCGATAGTCCGGCCGTTCCTCGCAATGCACGAACCACGGTGCCAGCCGGTCGATTACAAAGCGCCTGGCGAACGGCAATATCTCGATCGGCAGCTTGGTCGCCCCGAGACGCTCGGCCCGTTTCGATCCGTCCGCGATGACGATCATCCGGTCGGCGGCGGTGGCCACGACCTTCTCCCGCAACATCGCGCCACCCGCGCCCTTGACCGCCCGCAAGACGCCGTCGATGGCATCGGCGCCATCGATCGCGACATCGACCCGCGCGACATCGGCGAAATCGCGCACGATCAAGCCCAGCGACCGCGCCAGCGCCGCGCTCGCCTCTGATGTGGCGACCGTCTCGATCCGCAACCGCCGCTCGGCCAGTGCGGCGATGGCGTAGGCCGCCGTCGAGCCGGTGCCCAGCCCCACGAGCATATCGTCGCGAATTTCGCGCACGGCGGCATCGGCGGCAAGGCGCTTATCAGCATCCCGATCGGTCATGTCCCTTGAAAATGCATCAGAACCTCAAAGGGTCCCCGCGCCTCCGCTTTTGCCGCACCGCGACAAATTGCGACAATTAAGGCGGAGGATTTAGGCCATGATCGCTTGCCTTTCCGCGCTCCCATCGTGCACTTTGTCACAGGTCAGCAACGTTTCGCGGGTTCATGCATTGACACGCGGGTCGCCTTGCGCGGCACAAATCTCAGGCAGGTGAACGAATTGAACTTTCCAGGCTTTCGCGGGCGCCCGATGCTCGCCGGTACGGCCATGGCCCTCGCCCTGGCGACCCTGTCGGGATGCGGCGGAGACAAGGGCGGCGCGGCCAAGGGACGCGGCGCCGGACAGCAGCAGACGCCGACCGTCGGCTTCGTCACCGTGCAGCCGACCAATGCCCCGATCGTCACCGAACTGGCGGCGCGCACCACCGCCTTCGAAAGCTCCGACGTCCGCCCGCAGGTGACCGGCGTCATCCGCCGCCGCTTCTTCACCGAGGGCACGCTGGTGAAGCGCGGCCAGCCGCTCTACGAGATCGACCCGCGCCTCTATCGCGCTTCGGTCAACCAGGCCGCCGCGAACCTGCAAAGCGCACAGGCCAATGCCGACGCGACGCGCACGCTGGCCGAACGCTATCGCCCGCTGGCGCAGATCGAAGCCATTTCGAAGCAGGATTACACCAACGCGCAGGCCAGCGCGCGGCAGGCCGCCGCGCAGGTGGCGCAGACCCGCGCCGCGCTGGAGACCGCGCGCGTGAACCTGCAATTCACCACCGTCCCCGCCCCGATCACGGGCCGCATCGGTCGCTCGCTGTTCACCGTCGGCGCGCTCGTCAGCGCGGGGCAGACCGATCCGCTGGCGCAGATCCAGCGGCTCGACCCGATCTTCGTCGACATCCAGCAATCCGCGACCGACCTGTTGTCGCTACGCCGCAGCCTGGCGGCACGCGACGGCCTGATCCCCGCCAGCGCGCGCGTGACGCTGCGGCTGGAGGATGGCAGCGATTACGGCCAGACCGGCACGGTCGAGTTCGCCGAGGCTGTGGTCGATCCGCAGACCGGCACGGTGACGCTGCGCGCGCGCTTCCCCAATCCGCAGGGGCTGCTGCTGCCCGGTATGTTCGTGCGAGCCCGCTTCGCTCAAGCTATCGACACCAGCGCCTATATGGTCCCGCAACAAGCGGTCTCGCGCGATCCGAAGGGCAATGCGACGCTCTTCGTCGTCGGCGCGAACGACAAGGTGGAGGAACGCAAGGTCCGTGCGGAGCGGACGCAAGGCGCCTTCTGGGTCGTCACCGACGGCCTGAAGCCCGGCGACAAGATCGTGACCCAGGGCCTGAACAATCTGCGTCCCGGCCAGAGCGTGCGCGCGGTGCCCGCCGACAGCCCGCAAAAGGTCCAGCCCCCCTCGCCCGAACAGTTGAAGAAGATGCAGGCCGCCAAGGGCAAGGCGGGCTGACCGGACCATGCTCAGCCGCGTCTTCATCGATCGTCCCATCTTCGCCTGGGTCCTTGCCATCATCGTCATGCTGGCGGGTGTCGGCGCGATCATGGGCCTGGCCATCGCGCAATATCCCGACGTCGCGCCACCCCAGGTGTCGATCCGCGCCACGTTCCCCGGCGCCTCGGCGCAGACGCTGCAGAACTCGGTCACCCAGGTCATCGAACAGCAGCTGACCGGCATCGACGGGCTGCTCTATTTCCAGTCGTCCTCGTCCAGCCGCGGCTCGGTGACGATCACCGCCACCTTCGCCAAGGGCACCGACCCCGACATCGCGCAGGTGCAGGTCCAGAACCAAGTCCAGCAATCGGTCGCGCGCCTGCCGCAGCAGGTGCAGCAACAGGGCCTGGTCGTCCGCAAGTCGAACCCCGACTTCCTGTTGATCGCGGGCGTCTATGACGAGACCAACCGGATGACGAACCAAGACGTCGCCGATTACCTCGTCTCCAATCTCCAGGACCCGCTGGGCCGTATCCAGGGCGTCGGCGACACCAACGTCTTCGGTTCGCAATATGCGATGCGCATCTGGCTCAATCCGGAGAAGCTGGCCTCCTACCAGCTGATGCCGTCCGACGTGACGACCGCGATCCAGAACCAGAATACCGAGGTCGCGGCGGGCGAGGTCGGGGGCACGCCATCGGCCCAGACCCAGATGCTGAACGCGACCGTGACCTCGCAGTCGCGGCTCCAGACGCCCGAGCAGTTCCGCGAGATCATCGTCAAGACGCTGAACAACGGCGCGACCGTCAAACTGTCCGACGTGGCTCGCATCGAGCTGGGCGCGGAAAGCTATGCCGCCGTCAGCCGGATCAACCAGCATCCCGGTGCCGGTATCGCCGTCCTGATGGCGCCGGGCGCCGACGCGCTGAAGACCGCCGAACTGGTCAAGGCCGAGATCACCCGCGTCGCCAAGGGCTTTCCGCAAGGGTTGAAGGTCGCCTACGCCAACGACACGACCGCCTTCATCAAGCTGTCGATCGACGAGGTGGTCAAGACGCTGATCGAGGCGATCATCCTCGTCGTCATCGTCATGTTCGTCTTCCTGCAAAGCTGGCGCGCGACGCTGATCCCGACGATCGCGGTGCCGGTCGTGCTGCTGGGCACCTTCGCCATCTTCTATCTGGCGGGCTTCTCGATCAACACGCTGACCCTGTTCGGGCTGGTGCTGGCGATCGGCCTGCTGGTCGACGACGCGATCGTGGTCGTGGAGAATGTCGAGCGTCTGCTCGAGGAAAATCCCGACATGACCCCGCGCGAGGCGACCATCGAGTCGATGAAGGAGATCACCGTCGCGCTGATCGCCATCGCGCTGGTCCTGTCGGCGGTGTTCCTGCCGATGGCATTCTTCGGCGGGTCGACCGGCGTCATCTATCGCCAGTTCTCGATCACCATCGTCTCGGCGATGATCCTGTCGGTCGCGGTCGCGATCATCCTGAGCCCCGCGCTGACCGCCACGCTGCTCAAGCAAAAGGCGAAGGAGGGCGAGGAGGGCGCCTGGCTCGACCGGAAATTCCCGCGCGTGGCGCATGGGCTTCAGCGCGCGAAGGACGGGTTCAACCGCCGCTTCGACTGGACGGTCGACAAATATGTCTCGGGCGTACGCACGGTCGTCGACCGCAAATGGCTGTTCCTGCTGATCTATGCGGGCGTCGTGGCGCTGCTGGCCGTCCTGTTCCTGCGCCTGCCGACCGGCTTCCTGCCGACCGAGGATCAGGGATCGGCGATCGTCCAGTTCCGCCTGCCCGCCGGTGCGACCCAAGCGCGCACGATGGAAATCCAGCGCCGGGTCGAGCAGTATTTCGCCCAGCATGAGGGCAAGAACGTCAAGGTCCTGTTCTCGGTCGCCGGCGGCGGCGGGGGCGGCACCAGCGGCCAGAATACCGGTCAGGGCTTCATCAATTTCGTCGACTGGGCCGATCGCAAGGGCAAGGAGAACAGCGCCGACGCCATCACCGGTCGCGCCTCCGCCGCCTTCCGGGGGCTTCGCGACGCGCAGGTCTTCGCACTCGTGCCACCGGCCATTCGCGGCCTGGGCCAGTCGGACGGTTTCACCATGGAGTTGCAGAACATCTCCGGCATGCCGCTGGAGAAGTTCGAGGCGGTACGTGACCAGCTGCTTGCCAAGGCCAATGCCGACCCCATGCTCGCCTCGGTCCGCCTGACCGAACTGCCCGACATCGCCACGCTACGCGTCGACCTCGACCAGCAGAAGCTGGCCGCGCTGGGGCTGACCCAGCAGCAGGTGAATTCCACCTTGTCGACCGCCTGGGGCGGGCAATATGTCAACGACTTCATCGATCGCGGCCGCGTGAAGCGCGTCTTCGTCCAAGGCGATGCCCCCTATCGCTCCGAGCCGGAGGACCTGAAACAATGGTTCGTGCGCGGATCGAGCGGGCAGATGGCGCCCTTCTCGTCCTTCTCGACGATCAACTGGGGCGTCGCGCCGACCACCCTGTCGCGGTTCAACGGCATCCCGTCCTATGAATTCCAGGGATCGGCCGCGTCCGGCTATAGCTCGGGCGACGCGATGCAGCGCATGACCGAACTGGCTGCTGAAATCCCCGGCACTGCGATCGCCTGGGCCGGCCTGTCCTATCAGGAACGGCTGTCGGGTGGGCAGGCGCCGATCCTCTATGGCCTGTCGATCCTGGTCGTCTTCCTGTGTCTGGCGGCGCTCTATGAAAGCTGGTCGATCCCGTTCGCGGTGCTGCTGATCATCCCGCTGGGCCTGATCGGCGCGGTCGCCTTCGTGACGCTGCGCGGGCTGACCAACGACGTCTATCTCCAGATCGGTCTGCTGACGACGATGGGGTTGGCGGCGAAGAACGCGATCCTGATGATCGAGTTCGCCGAACAGGCCGAGAAACAGGGCAAGCGCGTCATCGATGCAGCCCTTGAGGCCGCCAAGATCCGTCTGCGCCCGATCCTGATGACCAGCTTCGCCTTCATCTTCGGCGTGCTGCCGCTCGCCATCTCGACCGGCGCGGGGGCCAACAGCCGGATCGCGATCGGCACCGCCGTGATCGGCGGCATGCTGACCGCCACGGTGCTGGCGATCTTCTACATCCCGCTATTCTTCGTGCTGGTGCGCCGGTCGGTGCGCAACGGGCTGGCGCGTCTGCGTGGGCGTCCGATGAGCGAGCATGGCGCGGGGCACAAGCCCGCCCCCGAAGGTGGAGCGGAGAAGGCCTGATGCGTATCCTGTCCCCCTTCCCCGCCCTGTTGCTGACCGCGACCGCATTGTCGGCCTGCTCGATGGCTCCGAAATATGAGCGGCCAGCGACGCCGGTGCCGCCGTCCTGGCCGGTGGGCGACGCCTATCTGCGCCAGTCGGAGGCGGCGCTGCCGACCGTCCGCTACACCGACATCTTCCGCGACGTCCGGTTGCAGCGGCTGATCGAACAGGCGCTGGTCAACAATCGCGACCTGCGCGTGGCCGCTGCGAACATCGCCGCGACCCGTGCGCAATATCGCATCCAGCGCGCCAGCCTGTTGCCGAATGTCAGCGCCAATGGCCGCTACAGCTATACCGACCGGGGATCGGGCGGTGCGGCCTCCAACGCCATCGGCGGCGGTGGCACCGGTATCGGCAATGGCGGGATCGGCACGGGTAATGGCGGCACCGGAAACGGGGGTGTCGGCAATGGCGGCATCGATAATGGCGGCGCCGGCGGCGTCGTCACGGGTGCCAATGGCAGCGGCAGCGCCTGGTCGGTCAATCTGGGCGTCAACGCCTTCGAACTCGACTTGTTCGGCCGCATCCGCTCGCTGACCGGCGCGGCGCTCGACCGCTATTTCGCGACCGAGGCGGCGGCGCGCGCCACCCGGCTGACGCTGGTCGGCGACATCGCCGAGGCGTGGTTGAACTATGGCGCGGACCAGAGTCTGCTGACCATCGCGCGCGATACCGCCGCCAGCGCGCAACGCAGCGTCACCCTGACCCGCGCCCGGCTGGAGGGTGGCATCTCGCCGCGCACCGATCTGCGCCAGGCCGAACAGGTGCTCGCGACCGCGCAGGCCGATCTGGCGCAGCAGACCACGGCGGTGGCGCAGGACGTCAACGCGCTGCAACTGCTGGTCGGTGCGCCGATCAACACCACGCTGCTCCCGAAGTCGATCGACGAGGCCAGCCCGACTATCGCCACCCTGCCAGCCGGGCTGGATTCGGGCATCCTGCTGCGCCGGCCCGACGTCGTGCAGGCCGAATATGAACTGCGCGCCGCCAATGCCCAGATCGGCGCGGCGCGTGCGGCGCTGTTCCCCCGCATCTCGCTGACCGGACTGGTCGGCTTTGCCAGCACCGCGCTGTCGTCGCTATTCTCGGGGGGCAGCTTCAACTATTCGGTCGCGCCCTCGGTCAGCTATCCCATCTTCCAGGCGGGGGCGGGCATCGCCAATGTCCGCTATTCGGAGGCGCAGCGCGACGCCCTGCTCGCGACCTATGAAAAAGCGATCCAGAGCGCGTTTCAGGAAACCGCCGATGCGCTGGCACGACAGGGCACGATAGCGGATCAGCTGAGCGCCAATCGCCGCTTCCTGACCGCCGCCGCCGATACCTATCGCCTGACCGAGGCCAGCTATCGTGGCGGGATCACGCCGTTCCTCAATACGCTGGATGCGCAGCGTTCGCTCTATTCGGCGCAGCGGACGCTGATCGCGACACAGCTGATCGCGGCGAACAACCGGGTGACGCTCTATCGTGTGCTGGGCGGCGATTTGCTGCTCGATGCGACCGCCAATGGGCCGGTGCCGGCCGCGGCGACGCCAGCGCCCTGACGATCATGCCCCGCCCGGCCACCTGATGCGCCGGGCGGGGATGACCGATTATTTCTCGCCGCGCGCGGTGCCGACGGCGTCACGACCGAACTGGACGATCATCTCGCCGATCTCGCGAACCTGCGACATCGATCGGTTGCCCTGTTCGCGGATGAAATCGGACTGGATGCGCATCACGTCCGACAGATCGCGGGCGGAAGCGGCCTGACGCATCGCGGCGAACGCCTCGCGCGTGTTGGTCTCGGCCTGTTCCAGCATCTTGAGCGTCACCGCCGAGCCGCCCTCGGCCATTTTCTGTCCCGAAGCCTGCATCGCCTCGCCCGCGCCCTTCAATCGGTCGGAAAAGGCGCCCGCGCCCATATCGCCACCGATCGCGCCCGCGCCGCCGCCATTGCCCATATCCTCGGCCATCGTCTCCGTCTCCTCACCCATGGTCGTGTCTGGAATGAACCCTTGGCCGCGCCGGGAGTTGCACCGACCCCGCCGGTGATCAGAAGTCCGCGAAATAGCGCTCCAGCAGCGCACGGCCGGTCTGCCCCAGGTGCAGCCCCGCATCCTCGCGGACCAGCCAGCCGCGATCGATCAGCAGCGCGACCCAGCGCGGCCCGGCCTGCGCCCGCCCCGACAGGCCGATCATATCGAACAACGCGGTGTCGGATCGGGGCGTATCCGACTGGAATATAGCCAGAAGCATCTCCCAGGCGGGATCGCCCAGCATGTCGGCATGATCCCCCGCCATCCGCCGCAGGTCGAGCCGTCGCTGCAGGATGACTCGCGCGCATTCCTGCGCCGTGGGTATGCGCGGCAGACGCGGCACCGGAACGCCGCCGGCATCGCCCGAAATGGCCTGGATGCGGCTGCGCACCTCGGTCATCGTCTCGGTGAAACGCTCCAGGCTGGCGCGGTCCTCGGCCGGCCAGTCGAGCATATAGAGTTCAGGCGCCATCGCGCGCGCCCCGCCATGGCAGGGACCAGTCCGGATCATGGCCATATCGCGCCACGCGCATCCGGTGCCGCAGCACGCCGGCGGCCAGCAACCCGATCATCGGATAGGCCAGCTTGCCTCCCGCCGCGGCATACATCCACGGCACCAGCGCGGTATCGAACCCGCGCACGCCGTGAATACCGATCGCCAGCAGATGGAGCGCCGCCAGCCATAACGGCCAGAAGCGATTGGCGAGCAGCGCCACCGTCACCAACCCGGCCATCAGCGACAAATCGATGAGCAGTTCCAGCTTCTCCACCGTCCGGAAACTGGTCGACGGATCGAATGGCAGGAGCAGCGTGGCGACCGAGGCGAGGAACAGCATGATCGCCGTCCACCGCTCCGGCCGACCGCCACAGATCATCGCGTACAGACAGACCAGCGTCTGCAGCGCGAGAAAGACATAGACATGCGTCACGACGCGCTCCGTTGCGGCCAGGCCATGCGGGACACGTCGCTACGCCGCAATCAGGCGGCGACGCGAAGCGGCATCGGCGCGACGCTGCCGGTCACTTCGGGCGGCTTGGGACGGGTGTCGCCATAGTCGTCGGCATCGAAACCGATCGTCTTGCCGACCTTTTCGAGGATGCGGTGGCTCTGCACGGTATGGCCGCGCGCCGTGCCGATGGCGAGCATCGCCTGGCCGATCTATTCGAAGGCATGCTGGCCGACCACCGCCGACAGCCGGGCCTCGGCGCGCGCACGCGGCAGCGCCATCGCCAGCTCGCCGACCGTCGAGAAGGCGGCATCGAGTTCGTTTTCCAACTTCCACAGCAGCTGGGTCACCTGAAGCGCTGCGTCCTGTTCCGTGATCATCGCCTGTTCCCCCGAACTCATTGCCCGAACCTGGAGCCCCATGCCGACCGGCGCGGGGAAGATGGTGTCATCCGGCAAGGTGCGACAGACGCCCGATCACGCGGGTCATGACGTCCAATCCCGTCGCCAGCATGCCAAAGCCGATGGCGAGTGCGATCGCGATCGTAGGAACCCAGAACAGCCTTTCGGCCATGTTCATGTCGTTGCGGGTCTGACCTTGCCGCCGGAGGGGAAGAGACAAGCGGGGCGATGCGTGGACATGGCCGTCCTGCACCGCCCCGCCGACCGTACTCCCATCCGGTGCCGATGGAGGTGCCACGGCCGGCACCGGTTCGACCAGCCCCGCAGAATCGGGTATAATTTTATCGGGGGGTGTTTTTTCTTCAATTTCAACGACTTGGTCGTTTTCGCCAGCCTCATATTCGGCCAGCGCCAGGGCGGCATCGCGGCGATTGCGCGCGCCCAGCAGACGCACTGCCTCGGCGAGATAGCTGTCGACCGTCGATTTCCCGAGCCCGAGTTCGGCGGCGATCTCCTTCGATCCCTTCAACGCCTTTACACCACGCAGGCATTCTCGATGGCGTCGGGTAAGCAGGGCAAAGCGTTCGGGAGTCATTTCTCTTTCCGACCGCGCCGGACGAAAAGCCGGCGACACGGATCGCCCTAGCCGGGGAGGTGCACCCGCGCCAAGTCGTTCAGCGTCCGAAGCGGTGCCGATCCGGTTTTTTCGGATGGGCGCGGACCCCGCGCACCGGGTCTCAACTTGACTTGCCGGGCACCCCGATGGCCTCGATCGAGTCGAGCGCGTGCAGCAGATCGTCGAAGGCGGTGTCCTCGCGCACGGGAAACGACCGGCGGAAGCCGGTGCCCAGGACGTCCAGATCGCGTTGCGTGAGCAGGCCGACCGCGACGATCGGATCGGGACGGCCCGTCCGCCCCGGTATGTCGCGGGTCATCGCCGCCACCGATTGCGACGGATGCCACGCGAACCGTTCGCGGCCACCATTGCCATATGGCCATAGCGAAACCCGCCATGCGACATGACATATGAGGTAACCACCGCGCCGTGCATTGTCCTGACTCCGTCCATCGGGCTTAAACCAGCCATTCGACCTTGGTGTTCCACGCCTTTTTCCACGGCTGCGACGAGCGGCCGCGATGGTCGACGGATTGCCGCGCGATTTGGCGGCCGACACCCTTTCCACTGGGCTTCCCCATTGCTAAGGCCGCGCGTGTCAACCGGATTTATCCCCGGCGCGCCTGCTCGCGGCTGCATGCTGCCGTGTCCCCCTGGCGCGTTCGGCTCGACCAAGAAGGGACGCCCATGACTGCGATAGGCCAGGACAGCCTGAACACCCGCTCGACGCTCGACGTCGACGGCAAGACCTATGACTATTACAGCCTCGCCAAGGCTTCCGAGCAGCTCGGCGACATCAGCCGCCTGCCCTTCTCGATGAAGGTGCTGCTGGAGAATCTGCTGCGCTTCGAGGACGGCAAGACCGTCACGCGCGAGGATATCCAGGCGATCGTCGACTGGCAGAAGACCCAGCGTTCGGACCGCGAGATCCAGTATCGCCCGGCCCGCGTGCTGATGCAGGACTTCACCGGCGTTCCTTGCGTGGTCGACCTGGCCGCGATGCGCGACGCCATCACCAAGCTGGGCGGCGATGCGGCCAAGATCAATCCGCAGGTCCCCGTCCACCTCGTCATCGACCACTCGGTCATGGTCGACGAGTTCGGCACGCCGCAGGCGTTCGAGGATAACGTCGACCTCGAATATCAGCGCAACATGGAACGCTATGAGTTCCTGAAGTGGGGCTCGAAGGCGCTCGACAATTTCTCGGTCGTTCCGCCGGGCACCGGCATCTGCCACCAGGTGAACCTGGAATATATCGGCCAGGCCATCTGGTCTTCGACCGAGAGCGGCGAGCATGCCAAGGGCGGCGCGACTATCGCATACCCGGACACGCTGGTCGGCACCGACAGCCACACCACGATGATCAACGGCCTGGGCGTGCTCGGCTGGGGCGTCGGCGGGATCGAGGCGGAAGCCGCGATGCTCGGCCAGCCCGTGTCGATGCTGATCCCCGAGGTCGTCGGCTTCAAGCTGACCGGCAAGCTGCAGGAAGGCATCACCGCCACTGACCTGGTGCTGACCATCACCCAGATGCTGCGCGCCAAGGGCGTGGTCGGCCGCTTCGTCGAGTTCTACGGCCCCGGCCTGTCGTCGATGACGCTCGCCGACCGCGCGACGATCGCCAACATGGCGCCCGAATATGGCGCGACCTGCGGCTTCTTCCCGATCGACGACAAGACGCTCGACTATATGCGCCTGACCGCGCGTTCGGACGAGAATGTCGCGCTGGTCGAGGCCTATGCCAAGGCGAACGGCTTCTGGCGTCATGACGATGCCGCCGATCCCGTCTTCACCGACACGCTGGAACTCGACATGTCGACGGTCGTGCCGTCGCTGGCCGGTCCGAAGCGTCCGCAGGACAAGGTCGTCCTCACCGAAGTCGACGACGTGTTCAACGCCGACCTCGCCAAGGTGTACAAGAAGGACGCCCCCGCCCGCGTCGCGGTCGACGACCGTGGCCATGACATCGGCGACGGCGACGTCGTGATCGCCGCGATCACCAGCTGCACCAACACCTCGAACCCGAGCGTGCTGGTCGCCGCGGGGCTCGTTGCCCGCAAGGCGAACGCGTTGGGCCTTAAGCCCAAGCCCTGGGTCAAGACCTCGCTCGCCCCCGGTTCGCAGGTTGTGACCGATTATCTCGACAAGGCGGGCCTGACCGCCGATCTCGATGCGATCGGCTTCAACCTGGTCGGCTATGGCTGCACCACCTGCATCGGCAATTCGGGTCCGCTCGCCGAGCCGATCTCGAAGGCGATCAACGGCAACGACATCGTCGCCGCCTCGGTCCTGTCGGGCAACCGCAACTTCGAGGGCCGCGTGTCGCCCGACGTGCGCGCCAACTTCCTTGCCTCGCCGCCGCTGGTGGTGGCCTATGCGCTGAAGGGCACCGTCACGCAGGACATGCGTGAGACGCCGATCGGCCAGGGCAAGGACGGCCAGGACGTGTACCTGAAGGACATCTGGCCCTCGAACGAGGAAGTCCGCAGCCTGATGGATGCGAACATCGACGACGAGATGTTCCGTTCGCGCTACGGCAACGTCTATGCGGGCGATGCCAAGTGGTCGGCGATCGACGTCACCGGATCGGACACCTATGCCTGGCCCGCCGCGTCGACCTATGTCGCCAATCCGCCCTATTTCGAGGGCATGGAGATGACGCCGAAGCCCGTCACCGACATCATCGAGGCCAAGCCCCTCGCCATACTGGGCGACTCGATCACCACCGACCACATCAGCCCGGCCGGTTCGATCAAGGCCGACAGCCCGGCAGGCACCTTCCTGCAGGAGCATCAGGTCGCCAAGAAGGATTTCAACTCCTATGGCGCGCGTCGCGGCAACCATGACGTGATGATGCGCGGCACCTTCGCCAACATCCGCATCAAGAACGAGATGGTGCCGGGTGTCGAAGGCGGCATGACGAAGTATGACGGCGAAGTGATGCCGATCTATGACGCCGCCATGCGTCACAAGGCCGACGGCACGCCGCTCGTCATCGTCGCGGGCAAGGAATATGGCACCGGTTCGTCGCGCGACTGGGCGGCGAAGGGCACGAACCTGCTCGGCGTCCGCGCGGTCATCACCGAGAGCTTCGAGCGTATCCACCGTTCGAACCTGGTCGGCATGGGCGTCCTGCCGCTTCAGTTCGCCGAGGGCGTGACCCGTGAGACTCTGAAGCTGGACGGCACCGAGACCTTCACCATCCAGGGCGTCGCCAATCTGCGCCCGCGTCAGGATGTCGAAGTGATCCTGGCCCGCAAGGACGGCTCGACCGAGACCTTCCTGACCAAGTGCCGCATCGATACCGTCAACGAGCTGGAATATTTCCTGAACGGCGGCATCCTGCAGTACGTGCTGCGTAACCTGGCAGCGTAAAGGCCGGCTGCGGAGGCACCGAAGCGTTCGGAGCCTCCGCCTTCCCTTTCCTCCCCTGCAAGGGGAGGGGAACCAGCGAAGCTGGTGGAGGGGTGTCGCCCTCTCGATAGTGGGACACCCCTCCGTCAGGTCTTCGCCCTGCCACCTCCCCTTACAGGGGAGGAAGGGTTGACTTGAAAAGGGCGGTAGGACTTCGGTCCCGCCGCCCTTTTTCATGCCATGTCGGCACAGTGCCCGCCACGCCGTGGCTTACGCGTTGGCGACGAACCGCCTAGCCTCCACCATGGGGCTGAGGGGCGACAGGGCATGACAGCGGGGGTGGAGCGGCACAGGCTGGCGGGGATCGAGGCGTTGCGCGGTGTCGCCGCGATCGCGGTCCTGCTGTGTCACGCCGCCACCCATGTCGATCTCGCCTTCGGGACGCCGACCTTGCGCGCGCTGATGCGGCCCGGACATAATGGCGTCGACCTGTTCTTCGTCCTGAGCGGCTTCCTGCTCCTGTTCATCCATCGCCGCGATGTAGGACAGCCAGCCGCCATGGCACGCTATGCGCGGCGGCGGGTCATGCGCATCTATCCCGTCTATTGGCTGGCGTTGGCCGCGACGATCGCGATGGCGTTGGCGGGCGGGCATGGCTGGCCCGCGCCGGGGCGGGTCCTGCTGTCGATCCTGCTTTGGCCCAGCACCACCGTGCCGCTGCATCCGCTCGCCTGGACGCTGCAATATGAGGTGATGTTCTACCTGATCTTCGCGCTGCTGCTGCTCCGCCGCGTGGCGGGTCTGGCGGCGATGGCGCTGTGGCTGCTCGCGATCGTGACGGCGCAGGTCGTGCCGATCGGCGGGGGCCTGGCGACGAACATCTTCGCGATCGAATTCTTCTTCGGCATGGCGGCCGCGCAGATGCTGCACAGCCGCCCTCCCCCACCCCGCGTCGCCGCCGGGATCGCGGCGGCCGGCGCCATCGTCTTCCTTGGTGGCTGGGTGATGGAAGCGGCGGGGCGGCTCTATGGCTATGGCGTGGCCGCGCGGCTGGTCTACGGCCTGTCCGCCGCCGCGATGATCGGCGGGGCGGCGGGAAGCGAGGCGCGGCTGCGCTGGCCGCCTTCGCTGATCGGCATCGGCCGGGCCTCCTATGCCATCTATCTGTTCCACCTGATCGGGATCGGTGTCGCGTGGCAGATCGGCATGCGGCTGGGCGTCGCATTGCCGCCCATTCCGTGGTTCATCCTGCTGGTGCTAGCCGGTGGGCTGCTGGGCGTCGCGGTCCATATCACAGTCGAGCGCCCGCTGCTCCGATGGATGCGTCGCGGCGGCTGAAGCTCAGTCGGGCCGCTTCATCTTGCGGCGCGCGGCGTCGCGCTCCAGCCGGTCAAGCAGCGATTCGATCGAATCATTCTGCGGGTCGGGCGGGGGCAATCTCGCGCCTTTCTCCTCGACATCGGGCTCGTGCATCGGCGCGATCGGCATCGGCTCGCGGGGCACGGCACGCATCGAGTCGGGGTCGAAGGCGGCGAGCGGCTGGTCGAGATCGGCGGGCAGGGTCCGCTCCTCTTCGTCGTCCTCGCTCGGCGGCGGGGGCGGCGCGCCCAGTTCGGCGGCGAGCAGCGGGCGACGCGGCGGCGCATCGGGATGGCGGTCCGAACGGCGGACGGCGGGCACATAATCCGTGTCCGCCTCGTCCCGCACCGCTGGCGTCCGCCGGGCGAGCAGCCCGCCCGGCCCCCAAAGCAGATAGGCGGCGGCCCACACCACCGCCCCCGCGCCGGCGCCCGCTCCGAAGGCGAGCAGCAGCCGCGCCTTTGTTCCCAGGGGCGGCCGCGCGGCGGATAGGATGTCGGCCAGTCCCAATTGGGTGACCAGCATCTCCAGCCGCCAGACGGGCGCGATCAGGAAGACAAAGGCGATCAACACGCCAGCCGCCCCGCCGATCAGGGCGGGGAGGAAGCGATGCGAAGAGGGCGTAGCGGTGAAGGTCATGAGCGTCTCGTCGCGGCCTTTGCTACCAAGCGCTGGTAAACAGGTTCGTAACGCCGGATATTCGCGGCCCAATCGCGTTCGGTTTCGACGAATTGTCGGCCCGCCGCGCGCCGTTCGTCCCAGATCGCCCGGTCCGCCAGCAATGCCGCCAGCGCATCCGCCAGAGCGGCGGGATCGTCGGGCGGGAACAGCGTGCCGGTGACGCCGTCGCGGATCAGCTCGCGGTGCCCGCCGACATCCGACGCCGCGACCAGCCGGCGCTGCGCCATCGCCTCCAGTGGCTTCAGCGGGGTGACCAGATCGGTCAGCCGCATCTTCTTGCGCGGATAGGCCAGCACATCGACCAGCCCGTAATAACGCTCGACCTCCTGATGCGGCACGCGGCCGATGAAGCGGATCGCGTCCGCCACCGGCGAGGCGTCGGCCTGCGCGCGCAATGCCGCCTCCATCGGGCCGCCGCCGACCAGCAACAGCCGCGCCGCCGGCCGCGCCGCCACCAGGCGCGGCATGGCGGCGATCAGGTCGTCCAACCCCTCATAGTCATAGAAACTGCCGATGAAGCCGATCACCTCGGCCCCCTCCAGCCCCAGTTCGCGCGCTAGAATATCTTCGCGCGCCGGCGGTTGGCCGAACAGGGTCAGGTCGACGCCGTTGGGCGAGACGATGATCTTGTCGGCGGCGATCCCCCGGTCGATCAGGTCGCCGCGCAAACCTTCGCAAATCACCGCGACCGCATCGGCACGCGCACAGGCCCAGCCTTCGAGCGCACGCGTGGCACGGTAGCGGGCGCTCCCCTCCGTACCCGTGCCGTTGCCGACCGCCGCATCCTCCCAAAAAGCGCGAATCTCATAGACCAGCGGCAGCCCACGCCGCCGCGCCACCGCCCAGGCGGCCAGCGCGTTCAGGACGGGCGAGTGCGCGTGGAGGATGTCAGGCCGGAACGCCTCGACCGCCGCCGTGATCGCGCGGACATGCGCCGCCAGCCCCCGCGCCTCGCCCATCAACCCCTGCGGCATCGCGGCGGGCGTGCGGTAGAAGGTCAGGCCGTCGATCGTCTCGCAAGCGTCTGGCGATGGCCCCTGACGCGGCCCGGTGACGGCGGCCACCGCGTGCCCCGTCACCTGCTGCGCCTTCAGGATGGCGCGCGTGCGGAACGTGTATCCGCTTTGCAGCGGCAGGCCATGGTCGAGGATATGCAGGATACGCATGGATTTCGCCTGTCATGACAGGCCTTAACGCCGCGTCAACCGGCGGTTTATAAGCGGGATCGTGCCACTTGCGGAAAAGAGGGAGGGGCAGATGATCGACGGCTTCGTCCTGCTCCTGACCCATGGCCTGATGCTGATCGCCGCCTGGCGACTGCTCGGGCGGCGTGACCTCGACAACGAGGCACCCGATCCGCATGCCGGATACAAGGGGCGGCGCCCCGATGCGTGACCTGTTCCTGATCGGATTCCTGTTCAGCCTGTTCGCCATGGGGCTGCGGCGGCCGTTCCTGCTGGTGCTTGCCTATATCTATATCGACATCGTCTCGCCCCAGCGGCTGACCTATTATCTGCTCAACGCCGTGCCGATCTCGCTGATCGCGGTGGTGTCGGCGGTCATGGCCTGGGTGCTGGTCGACGACAAGCGCGACAGCCGCTTTACGGTGCGGCAGGGTGCGATCCTGATGCTGCTGATCTATTGCGGCCTCACCACCTTTTTCGGCGCGGACTTTCCGACCGAGGCGCTGCAGAAATGGGACTGGGTGTGGAAGGCGCTGGCCTTCGCCGTGTTCCTGCCGCTGACGCTGCGCACCCGGCTGCGGATCGAGGCGCTGCTGCTGTTCATGATCCTGTCGCTCGCCTCGATCGTCATCGTCGGCGGGATCAAGACGCTATTCTCGGGCGGGGGCTATGGCGAGCTGAACCTGATGGTGACCAACAATACCGGTCTCTATGAGGGCAGCATCATCTCCGCCGTCGCCATCTCGGCGATCCCGGTCATCCTATGGCTGGGATCGCACGGCACCATCTTTCCGCCCGACTGGCGGGTGCGGGTGTTTTCCTATGCGCTGGTCTTTGCCTGCCTGCTGATCCCGATCGGCACCTCGGCGCGCACCGGCCTGCTGTGCATCGGGCTGCTCGGCATCCTGATGCTGCGCGATGTGAAGCGGCGGTTCCTGTATATCGGCATGGTGGCGGTGGCGGGGCTGATCGCGGTTCCGCTCCTCCCCTCCTCCTATACCCAGCGGATGGACACGATCCGCACCTATCAGGGCGACGAATCCGCCTCGACCCGGCTGGCGGTGTGGAAATGGACGCTCGACTATGTCGGCTCCCACCCCTTTGGCGGGGGGTTCAACGCCTATCTGCAGAACTCGCTCAGCTTCGAGCTGACTTCGGTCGAGGGCAGCGCGCATGATTCGACGATCGAGCGGCGCAAGGCGACCGATCGGGGCCGTGCCTATCACTCCAGCTATTTCGAGATGCTCGGCGAGCAAGGCTGGCCCGGGTTGATCCTGTGGCTCGGCATCAATCTGGCGGGGTTGTTGCGGATGGAGGCGCTGCGCCGTCGCTACCGCGCGGTCGATGATCCGCTGCACTGGGGCGGCACGCTGGCGGGCGCGTTGCAACATGCGCAGCTCATCTATCTGCTGGGCGGCGCGTTCGTCGGGATCGCGTTCAATCCCTTCCTCTTCCAGTTGATGGCCGCGCAGATCGGCCTCGACACCTATCTCTCGCGCCGCACGCGCGAGGCGCGGACCAGGCAGATGCAGCGCCGCGCCGACCTGCCGCGCGGGGCGAAGATGGTGTGAAACAATTCCTCCCCTATAAGGGGAGGTGGCAGGGCGAAGCCCTGACGGAGGGGGGCTTCCACACAGGACGTCCCTTACGGACAGCCCCCTCCACCATGCTGCGCATGGTCCCCCTCCCCGTACCGGGGAGGATCATTGTTACATCCAGCGCCGTGCGGTGGGAGTGATGCCCGCTCCCAGGATATTGCCGCGCAGGACGATCGGCTCGCCCGACCAGTTGCCGACGAACACCGGCTTGAAGTCCGCCCCCGGCGCCAGCCGCGCGCGGTTATTCTCGACCACCAGCCCGGACGAGTCGTTCTTGGCCCCTTCCGGCGCGACGGTGATCAGGGTCGAGTGATTGTCCTTGTCGCGGCCGACCACGAACTCATTGCCCGCGATCCGTCCCTTCGCGCCGTTGGACAGGTCGATCATATAGTTCGACATATGCGCATGGCTGTCGTCGAAGCTGCTGTCGAGCACCTCGACCATCGGCGCGCGGCTCTTGACGTAATGGCCGCCCTGCCCGCGCTCGAACCGGCAGGCGGTGACGCGCAGCGACCGATAGCGGCCCATATAGATGCCATGCGCGCCCGTGCCGGTCGGGTCGTGGCCGAGCCCGGAAAAGGTCGAATGGTCGACGCTGACCGTGCCACTCGGATCGTCGGCGGACAGGATGCCCGACTGGCTGTCGAGGAACATCGCGTTGCTGACGCTGAGCGGCCCCTTCTCGATACGGATGCCCGCACCATTGCCGTCGCCGACCTCGATATGGCTGAAGACGATGCCCTCCACCTGTGCACCGCGTCCGCGCAGGACCAGTGCGGCCTTCCCCTCGCAGGCGATGCGGGTGAAGATCGTCTTGCCCGGTTCGACCGCGACATAGCGGATGCGGCCGGCGGCCTGCACCGCGCATTCGCGGTAGGCGCCCGGCGCGATGCGGATGTCCCCCTCGCCATCGCCGATCGCATTGACCGCGTCCTGGAGCGTCGCGAACCCGCGCGCGCCGACCATGAAGGGCTGCGCACCCCCTTGCGCCAGCGCGACGCCGGAGGTCAGACCGAGAAGCAGCAGCGGAACCAGACGCATGGCATCATCCTGAAAGCAAGCGGGCGCCGCATCCTGCCACGCACGGTGGCCGGATGCGACGCCCGTCAGTGTCCCGTGGCGGGATCAGGCCTCTTCGGTCTCTTCCTCGTCGGCCAGTTCCTCTTCCAGCGCGGTCAGGATCGCCTTGTTGAAGGCGGGGATGTCGTCCGGCTTGCGGCTGGTGATCAGGTTGCCGTCGACCACGACCTCCTCGTCCACCACGTCCGCGCCCGCATTGGACAGGTCGGTGCGGATCGAGGGATAGCTGGTCAGGCGGCGACCGTCGATCACGTCCGCCTCGGCCAGCAGCCAGGGGCCGTGACAGATGGCGGCGACGATCTTGTCGTCCTCCATGAATTCGGTGACGATCTCGACCGCGCGCTCGTTCAGGCGCAGCTTGTCGGGGTTGCAGGTGCCGCCGGGGATGACCAACGCATCGTAATCGTCGGTATCGACCTCGTCGACGGTCAGGTCGGGGGTCGCCGTCTCGGCCTTGTTGATGTCACCTTCCATGCCCTGGATCGGATCGGACTTGAGCGAGGCGAGCTGCACCTTGGCGCCGGCGGCTTCCAAAGCCTTGCGCGGTTCGAACAGTTCGACGGTCTCGAAGCCGTCGGCGGCGAGCATCAGGACGCGTGCCTGGGAAAGATCGGCCATGATGGAAAACTCCTGTCGGGGGATGCCTCGGGGGATAGGCTAGACAAGAACCCGCGACCGCATCGGCCGTTCCGGAACGAAGCGACCAGCGACGCATTTGCAAAGGTGACCCGAGGGAGTGCGATGGCGACCCGTTTAGTCTTTTGCGATGACAGCAAGCCCGGCATCACCCGTACCAAAATGCGGGGCAAATGGGCCTATTGGACCGCCAAGGGCGAGCGGATCACCGATGCGCAAGAGATCGACCGGCTGAACCGCATCGGCCTGCCCCCCGCCTATAAGAACGCCTGGTTCTGCCCGCGCGCCAACGGCCATATCCAGGCGGTCGGTTGGGACGAGAAGGGTCGCAAGCAATATCGCTATCACGCCGATTTCCGCGAGGCGCAGGAGGCGGCGAAATATGAACGCTGCGTCGAGTTCGGCCACGCCCTGCCTGCGCTGCGCAAACGCGTAGAGGCCGATTTGAAGAAGCGCGGCCTGTGCAAGGAACGCGCGGTCGCGGCTGTCGTCCGGCTGCTCGACAATGGCCATTTGCGCGTCGGTAACGAGGCCTATGCCGCCTCCAACAAGAGTTTCGGCGCGACGACGCTGCGCAAGCGCCACGGCCAGGTGAAGGGCACGACGCTGCGCCTGCGCTATCGTGGCAAGTCGGGCAAGATGCGCGACCTGACGCTGACCGACCGCTCGCTCGCCAGCTTCGTGAAGCGGTGCCAGGATCTGGACGAACAGCATCTCTTCGCCTGGGTCGATGAGGATGGCGAGGCGAACCCCGTCTCCTCCTCCGACGTCAACGCCTATATCCGCGAGGCGACGGGGTGCGACTTCACCGCCAAGCATTTTCGCACCTGGGCCGCCAGCGTCGCGGCGTTCGAGGCGCTGGCACTCGCCGAGGCGGATCTCAGCCTGAAGGCGATGCTGGAGCCCGTCGTCGAGAAGCTGGGCAATACGCCCGCCATCGCGCGCAAGTCCTATGTCCACCCTTCGCTGATCGCACTCGTCAAGGATGGCCAGGCGGCGTTTCGCAAGACCCTGCGCCTGCCCCGCGCGCGTGCCGGGCTGTCCCGCGTCGAATGCGGACTGATCGCATTTCTGGAGGCCGGAACCCCGGCCAGCAAGGCGGCCTGACCGCCCCGTTTCTCCCCAATTGCCCCGACTTAAAGGAGTCCCCATGGCGAAAACCTCGCCCAAGGCGCCGATCTTCGACGGCTCGAACATCCCCGATCAGGTCGAGGGTGTCGTCGATGCCACCTATGACTGGGTCCAGGTCTATTGGCTGAAGGTGCTGATCGCGATCGGTGCCGGCGCGGTCATCGTGCTGGCGCTGCTCTGGGTGCGCAGACTGGGCGACCGGCTGTGCCGCAAGCCCGGCTTTGCGGGCGGCTGGGGTGTGATCCTGGGCCATGCCATTGCCCGGACGAACCTGTTCTTCATCGTCACCCTCGCCGCGCAGCTGGTGTCCGGCTATGCCGGCGCGCCGGGCGAGGTCGCCAAGACGATCAGCTTCCTGTTCACCGTCGCCAGCGTGTTCCAGGCGGCGATCTGGGCGCGCGAACTGATCCTCGGCACGATCGAGCACCGCACCCGCTCCGAACATTATTCGGGCGAGGCGCTGCTGTCGGCCATGGGGTTGATCCGGTTGCTGGTGACGGTGGTGCTGTTCGCCATCGCGCTCGTCGTGGTGCTCGACAATCTGGGCGTCAACGTCACCGGCTTGGTCGCGGGTCTGGGCGTCGGCGGCATCGCCATCGGTCTGGCCGCGCAGGGCATTTTCGGCGACCTGTTCGCCGCGCTCGCCATCATCTTCGACCGACCGTTCCGCCGCGGCGACAAGATCGCCTATGACAATACGACCGGCATCATCGAGGCGATCGGCCTGAAATCGACCCGTATCCGCGCCTTTACCGGCGAGTTGCGGATCATCTCGAACCGCAACCTCCTCGACAAGGAAATCCAGAACCAGACGGTGCGCCAGCATGTCCGCATCTCGCTGATGATCGGCGTGGCCTATGAAACCCCGCCCGAAACGCTGGCCCGCCTGCCCCAGTTGCTGACCGAGATCGTCGAGGGCGAAGGCGGCAAGGTCGCCCGCGCCGGCTTCGAGAGCTTCGGGGCGTCGAGCCTGGACTTCGCCCTCCAGTTCGACGTGCCCGGCGACGACTGGGCTACCGCGCACGACACCCGCAACCGCGTGCTGGTGAGCCTGATGAAGCGCTTCGCGGCCGAGGGCATCTCCATCCCCTACCCCACCCAGACGACCTACACCGCCGCGCCGGACGGAACGCTGGTCATGCCCTATCCGCAGGTCCAGCCGGTGGAGGTGCACCGCGCCGATTAATTCCTCCCCTGCAAGGGGAGGTGGCAGTCCGAAGGACTGACGGAGGGGTGTCACGGCCAGCGGGGACACCCCTCCACCAGCTTCGCTGGCCCCCCTCCCCTTACAGGGGAGGAATTGGTTGCTTAGATCCCCCCTTCGTCCAGCGACAACAGCGTGGCGTTGCCGCCCGCCGAGGTCGTGTCGACCGACACCGCCCGCTCCGCGCAGAAGCGATAGAGGTAATGCGGCCCGCCCGCCTTCGGGCCGGTGCCCGACAGGCCCTCGCCACCGAAAGGCTGGCTGCCGACGACCGCGCCGATCATCGAGCGGTTGATGTAGAGATTGCCGACCGCCGCCTCGCTCTCGGCGACTTCGCTCGCGCGGGCGATGCGGCTGTGCAGGCCCATGGTCAGGCCGTAACCCTTGGCATTCACCTTCGCGATCGTCTCGGACAGGGTGCCCGCTTCCCAGGTCGCGACGTGCAGGATCGGGCCGAACCATTCCTGGGTCAGGTCCTCGACGCGGTCGAGCCGGATCAGCGTCGGCGGCACGAACAGGCCGTCGGCGGGCGCATCGAGGGTCTTGATCGTCTGCGTCACCATCGACGCGCGGTACGCCATCAGCTTGTCATAGGCGGCCTGGTCGATCACCGGCCCGACATCGGTCGCCGGATTGCCGGTCGCGCCCAGCACCAGCGTCTCCATCGCGCCCTTCAGCATTTCGATGACATTGTCGGCGACATCGGCCTGCACCAGCAGCAGCCGAAGCGCCGAGCAACGCTGCCCCGCCGAGCGGAAGGACGAGGTGATGACGTCCGCCACCACCTGTTCGGGCAGCGCGGTCGAGTCGACGATCATCGCATTGATGCCGCCGGTCTCGGCGATCAGCGGCACGATCGGGCGATCGTCATCCGCCACCAAAGTCCGCGCGATGCGCTTGGCGGTGGCGGTCGAGCCGGTGAAGGCGACGCCCGCGATCCGGTGATCCTCGGTCAGTGTCTGGCCGACATCCGGGCCGCCGACCGCGAGCAGTAGCGCGTCGCGCGGCACGCCCGCGCGGTACGCCAGCTCGACGGCGGCCTGCGCGATGGCGGGGGTCTGCGGCGCGGGTTTGGCGACGACGGTGTTGCCGGTGACGAGCGCCGCCACCGTCTGGCCCAGGAAGATCGCCAGCGGGAAGTTCCACGGCGCGACCGTCGCCCAGACGCCGCGCCCTTCGAGGTGCAGCGTGTTGCGCTCGCCCGTCGGTCCCGGCAGTTCGACCGAGCCCAGCCGGGCGCGGGCCTGCTGCGCATAGTAACGGCAGAAATCGGCGGCCTCGCGGACCTCGCCGATCGCGTCGGGGATGGTCTTGAATGCTTCCTGCACCAGGATCGCCATCAGCCGCTCGCGGTCCTGCTCCAGCAGGTCGGCGAGCTTTTCCAGTACGCTCGCGCGCGTGTCGAGCGGCGTCGCGTTCCAGGCCGGGAAGGCCGCATGGGCGCGCGCGACCAGCGACGCGACATCGGCGGTGGCGGCGGCCGGCTTCACGGCGGGGGCGTTGACCGCCTTCACCGTCGCATCCAGCGTCGCGACGTCGCTCAGGTCGATCCCGGTCGAGTTGCGATGCCCCGGCGCGAACAGGTCGATGGGCAGCGGGATGCTGGGGTGACGCGCACCACCCACGGCGGCGATCTTGGCGACCGGATCAGCGAGGATATCCGCCTCGGTCAGCCGCGCATCGGCGAGCTGGTGCACGAAGCTGGAGTTCGCGCCATTCTCCAGCAGACGGCGGACCAGATAGGCCAGCAGGTCGCGGTGACCACCGACCGGCGCATAGATACGGCACTTATGGCCATGCTCGCGCACCAGCCGCTCGTACAGGCCGTCGCCCATGCCGTGCAGCCGCTGGAACTCGAAATCATGGGAATTGCCCGCCCATTCCAGGATGGTCGCGACGGTCAGCGCATTGTGGCTGGCAAAGGCGGGGCGGATATTCTCGGCAGCCAGCATGTCCTTGGCGACCGCCAGATAGGATACGTCGGTCGCGGCTTTGCGGGTGAACAGCGGATAGTCGCCCAGCCCCTCGACCTGGGTGCGCTTGATCTCGCTGTCCCAGTACGCGCCCTTAACCAGACGCACGTTCATGATCCGGTCGAGGCCATTGGCCCATGCGATGACCGCGCGCGCGCGCTTGCCATAGGCCTGCACCGCCATGCCGAACCCTTCCCAGCCCTTCAGCGCCGGAAGCGCCGCGACGCCGCCGATGATGTCGAGGCTCATCTCCAGCCGCTCGGACTCCTCGGCATCGACGGTCAGCGCGATGCCCTTGTCCGCCGCCTGCCGCGCCAGCTGCGCCAGCATGTCGGTGAGCGCAGGCACGCACTCATAGGCGCGCGGCAGTTCGTAGCGCGGGTGGAGCGCCGACAGCTTGACCGAGATCGAATGGCCCGCCGCCGGGTCCGAACCCACCGCGTCGATCGCCTTCACATAGGCCTGGAAATAGCGCTCGGCGTCCTCATGGGTGCGCGCCGCCTCGCCCAGCATGTCGAAGCTGGCGGTGAAGCCCTTGTTCTCGGGCTTCTTCATGCGGCGCATCGCTTCCTCGATGGTGCGGCCCATCACGAAGATCTCGCCCATCATCCGCATCGCGGCGCCGACCGCCTGGCGGACGAACGGCTCGCCCGCGCGTGACAACAGCCGCTTGAGCGGCCCCGCCTCGCCCTCGCCGACCAGCGCGCGGCCGACGACCAGCCCCCAGGTGGCCGAGTTGACCAGCTTCGACGCCGACCGCCCGGTATGCGCGCGCCAGTCGGCCTCGCCCAGCTTGTCGGCGATGAGGAGGTCGGCCGTCTCGGGATCGGGCACGCGCAGGAACGCCTCGGCGAGGCTGAGCAGCGCGACGCCCTCGGACGAGTTGAGGCGATATTCCTGGAGGAACTGGTTCACCCAGCCGCGATTCTGCGCCGCGCGAAGATCGGCGAGCAGGCCCGAGGCATGGCCCATGATCCGCTCGCGCGCTTCCGGGGTCGCGGCGGCGCGGTCGAGCAGCGGCTTCAGGACATCGGGTTCGGGCGCACGATACAGCGATTTCATGGTCTTGCGTGCGTCGGCGGTTACGGCAGAGGTCATAGGTCGTCGGGTCCGGTCGGGCGACCCGGCACGCGGTAGGGCGCTGGCGGGTCGCATGGCTATGCTGTGATGGACCAGCGCTTAGCGGGAAATATGGGGATTGGGTATCGTTTGATACGATGTGGGGTGGGGATATCCAGTTTGGAATCTGGCTCATCCATCTGGTATAAAAACGACAGGCGACGGACATCCGCCATTTTGCTGAGTCGCGTTCGTTGCAGCGGTCCCGACTCACGGCCTTTGGGACTCGGGCTGCTAACCGAGTCCCAATCGCCGGCTCAGCGCTGGATCAACTCTATAGCCCTCAGGATCAGGTCTACGAGTTGGATCGAAAAGGCCATCATTCGAAACATGGCGGGTGATTTCATTCGGAATGGTTCCTTGGCGATATTGCCAAGCCCCCCTTCGCTGGCGCGGGGATCAGTTTCCTCTTGTGGGATTTCCTCGCGCAACCATCCCCGCCCCCGCATCGTTCTCCCGCCAAACCCCTGAAAGGAGAGCCGTGATGGCCGATGACAGCCCCCAGGAAATCGCCACCAAGTTCCTCGAAAAGCTGAAGAGCAGCCCGTTCGTCATGATCGGCCTGAACGACGGCCAGCATTCCGAACCGATGACCGCGCAGATCGATGACGATCAGCCCAACACGCTGTTCTTCTTCGCCGGCCGCGACAACCGGATCGCGAGCGGTGGTCAGGCGATGGCGCAGTTCGTCGGCAAGGGCCACGACTTCTTTGCGTGCCTGTCGGGTCATGTCTCGGTCGACAATGACCGCGCGCAGATCGACAAGCTGTGGAATAATCAGGTCGAGGCCTGGTTCCCGGAAGGCAAGTCCGACCCGAACCTGACGCTGCTGCGCTTCGACATCAATTCGGCCGAACTTTGGGAAACCGACATCTCGCTGTCGGGTCGGGTCAAGATGCTGTTCGGCGGTACGATCCGCCCGGACGAGTCGTCCAGCCATGCGGTGGTCGGCTCGGTCGCGTAATCCGCGATCCCCGGAACGCGAAACGCCCGGAGGCCATGGCTTCCGGGCGTTTTTCTATGCCCCACCTATGTCCCCCGCCCCGTTCAGCCTGAGCGAAGTCGAAGGCCAAGGGAAAGCATCAGCCACGCCCTGGGCAAAGGGCATCCCGTGGCCTTCGACTTCGCTCAGGCTGAACGGAAGTGGTGCTGGTATTACCCGTTCGCCTTGATCCACTCCTCGACTACCGGGGCGATGCGGTTGCGCCATTTGGAGCCGTTGAAGATGCCGTAATGGCCGACATTCTCGGCCATATAATAACGCTTCTTGTCCTCCGGCAGATTGGTCGCCAGCGTCAGCGCTGCACGGGTCTGGCCCAAGCCGGAGATGTCATCGCGCTCGCCCTCGATCGCCAGGATGCCGATGTCGGTGATCGCACCCGGGTCGACGCGCTTGCCATGGTGCAGCATCTCGCCCTTGGGCAGCGCGTGACGCTGAAACACCAGTTCGACGGTCTGGAGATAGAATTCCGACGTCATATCGCACACCGCGCGATATTCGTCATAGAAGCGCTTGGTTGCCTCGGCCCCCTCGTCATCGCCCTGGACCAGATGCTTGAACATCTCCCAGTGCGAAATCATGTGGTTGCCCAGGTTCATCGACATGAACCCGGCCAATTGCAGGAAGCCCGGATAGACCCGCCGCCCCGCGCCCGGATAGGTCATCGGCACGGTGGCGATCGCATTCTGCTCGAACCAGGCATGCGGCCGCTCTGTCGCCAGCAGGTTGACGGCGGTCGGCGCCTCGCGCGTATCGACCGGGCCGCCCATCAGCGTCAGCGTGCGCGGGGTGCAGGGATGCTTGTCCGCGCTCATCACGCAGGCAGCGACATAACAGGGCACCGAGGGCTGACAGACCGCCAGCATGTGCGCGCCGGGACCCACTTCGGCCAGGAAATCGATGATGTAATCGACATAATCGTCGAAATCGAACCGTCCCTCCGACAGCGGCACCAGCTTCGCGTCGCGCCAGTCGGTGATATAGACTTCGCAAGTCGGCAACATCCGCTCGACCGTCCCGCGCAGCAGCGTGGCGTAATGGCCCGACATCGGCGCGACGATCAGCAGGCGGGGGCTATCCTCGACGCCCTCGCGGCGGAAGCGCTTGAGCTGACCGAAGGGCTTGCGCGCCACGATCTCTTCGTGAACCACCACCTCGCGCCCGTCGACGACCGTCTTGGTCAGGCCGAAAGCGGGCTTGCCGCGCGGGGCCGAGGCATGGGCGAACACCTCCAGCGCCGATCCCATGATCGCGCCGCCGCCGAAATAGGCAAAGGGATTGGCCGGGTTCTGGAGCAGACCCGCACCGAAATTGGCCAGCGCACTCGCGCCCGCCAGCATCGAGCGTTGCATTTCATAGGCGTCGTACAGCATCGTCGATTCCCTCGCGCTCCACGATCGGGAGCCATGATCGACCCCCGTTTATCACGAAACCGTTTGCGCAAGATGACCATAATATGGCCATCGCGTCATATTGCCCGTGATCCGTCGCTGGGCGTAACGCCCGAAAGCGCCGGAACGATGCGCGATCGCCGTCGCCGGCGTTGAGCCTGCCCCGCAGCGCTGCTAGGCCGCGTGCCATCATGGCCAAATCCGCCGCTGCCCCCAAGCCCGCCGTTCCGCCCAGCCGTCGTCTGAGCAATCTCAAAATGGTCTGGCGCTTCACGCTGCGCTACCCCGCGCATCTGGCGGCGGCCGCGCTGTCGCTGCTGGTCGCGGCCAGCGCGACGCTGTTCATCCCGCGCACCTTTCAGAAGGTGATCGATCACGGCTTCGGCCGGATGAGCGATACCGGCAATATCGCGCCCTATTTCCAGGGGTTGCTGGCGGTGGTGCTGGTGCTGGCGGTGGCGACGGCATTCCGCTTCTACTTCGTATCCTGGCTGGGCGAGCGGACGGTTGCCGACATCCGCGTCGCGGTGCAGGCCAATCTGTTGCGTCTGGCACCGCGCTATTTCGAGGAGAACCGCCCGTCGGAGATCGCCAGCCGGCTGACCGCCGACACCGCGATCATCGAACAGGTGGTCGGCTCGACCGTCTCGATCGCGCTGCGCAACGTCGTGATCGGGATCGGCGGCACCATCTACCTCTTCGCGCTGTCGCCCAAGCTGACGCTGTCGCTGCTGGTCTGCATCCCGCTGATCGTGCTGCCGATCGTGTTGCTCGGCAAAAAGGTGCGCAGCTATTCGCGTGACAGCCAGGACCGGCTGGCGGACATCGGCGCGATCGCCGTCGAGACCTTGGGCGCGATGAAGGTCGTCCAGGCGTTCGGACAGGAACGCCGCGAGGCCGAGCGGTTCGAGCTGGCGGTCAGCAACGGCTTCGCCACCTCGCGCAAGCGCTTCCTGTTGCGCGCGGTGATGACCGCGATGGTCATCGGGCTGTTTTTCGGCGGGCTGACGCTGCTCCTTTGGGAAGCCGTCGCCGATGTCGCCAGCGGGCGGCTGTCAGGCGGATCGCTGACCGCCTTCGTCGTGACGGGCATGCTGGTCGCGGGCTCGTTCCAGGCGCTGACCGAGGTGTGGGGCGACATATTGCGCGCCTCGGGCGCGGCGCAGCGGCTGGCCGAGCTGCTGGCCGAGCAGCCCGAGATCGCGCCGCCCCCCGCCCCCGCCGTGCTGCCCGTGATCCCGATGGGCGCGCTCCGGTTTGACAATGTCGTGTTCCATTATCCGACCCGGCCCGAGGTCGCGGCGCTGAACGACTTCTCGCTCGACATCCGCCCCGGCGAGACGGTGGCGGTGGTTGGCCCGTCGGGCGCGGGCAAGTCGACGCTGTTCCAGCTGGCCGAGCGTTTCTACGATCCGCAAAGCGGCAATATTTCGCTCGACGGGGTTTCCTTGCGCGATGCCGATCCGGGGGCGATCCGCGCGCGCATCGCGATGGTGCCGCAGGAGACGGTGATCTTCGGCGCCTCGGCGCGCGACAATCTCCGCTATGGCCGGTGGGAGGCAAGCGACGACGAACTCTGGGCCGCCGCCGAGGCCGCCAACGCCGCCGACTTCCTGCATGGCCTGCCACAGGGGCTGGACACCTTCCTCGGCGAAGGCGGTGCGCGACTGTCGGGTGGGCAGCGCCAGCGGATCACCATCGCCCGCGCGCTGTTGCGGGACGCGCCGATCCTGTTGCTCGACGAGGCGACGAGTGCGCTGGATGCCGAGAGCGAGCAACTGGTACAACAGGCGCTGGAGCGGTTGATGGCGAACCGCACGACATTGGTGATCGCGCACCGGCTGGCGACCGTGCGCGCCGCCGAGCGGATCGTGGTGATGGATGGCGGGCGGATCGTCGAACAGGGCCGTCATTCCGAGCTGATCGCCGGCGGCGGGCTGTATGCGCGGCTGGCGAGCCTTCAGTTCCACGACTGATATATCCGGTTTAGTACCATTTTATTGCGGGCGATGGCTTCCCGTGGCCTTCGACTACGCTCAGGCTGAACGGATGTTGGCACGCAAACCAATCCCTCGCTCCGTTCAGCCTGAGCGTAGTCGAAGGCCACGTTCCAACCTCACCCGCACCCCCCTGAAATACCGTCCGCAATCGCGCTTGCAGCCCGCCCCCCTCTCCCCTAGGCTCCGACAATACCAGTTAAATACCGGAGATTGAGGATGACGCGGGCGGCAAACAGATGGACGGGCGGCGCGCTGGCGGCGATCACCCTTGCGCTTCTCACCCCGGCGGCGCAGGCCAACCCCGTCACCCTTCCCGCCATCTTCCCGACGCCCGTGTCGATGACGCTGGGGGACGGCACCTTCCCGCTGGGCCGCGCCGCCACGTTGATCGTCGCACCGGGCACCGAGCCGGAGACCGCCGCGCTGGTCCGCACCCTGCTGGTCCAGGCGGGCATCACCGAGATCCAGACCGCCACCCGCCTCCCCGCGACGCCCGACCGTGCGACGATCGTGATCGGCCCCGACAGCGCCGCGCTGGTGCGCGACGCGCTGAACCGCAGCCAGGCGCGCGCCGAGGACAAGCCGGAGGGCTATACGCTCACCACCCGCGCGACCGGTGCCGGCCTGATCACGCTGGCCGGGCATGACGCGGACGGGCTGTTCCACGCCGCGCAAAGCTTTCGCCAGTTGCTGACGCGTAAGACCATCCCCGCGCTGACCATCCGCGACCATCCCGCCATGCCGATCCGCGGCACGATCGAGGGCTTTTACGGCAAGCCCTGGTCGATGGCAGACCGCACCAAGCATCTGAACTTCCTGGGCCAGATGAAGGCCAATACCTATGTCTACAGCCCCAAAGACGATCCCTTCGCACGCGACAAGTGGCGCGAGGCCTATCCGGCGGAGACGCTGAAGGCGCTGGGCACGCTGGTCGCGACCGCGCGCGCCAACCATGTCGATTTCGTCTATGCGATCTCGCCCGGCCCCTCGATCTGCTTCTCCAACCCGGCCGATGAGCAGACGCTGCTGCGCAAATTCGCCGCGCTGCGCGGGATCGGCGTACACAGCTTCTATGTCGCGCTCGACGACATCGAATATCAGAAGTGGAATTGCGAAGCGGACAAGGCCGCCTTCGGCCCCTCGGGTGCGCAGGCGGCCGGGGTCGCCCAGTCCAAGCTGCTGAATGCAGTCCAGGCCGACCTGCTGAAACAGGACCCCGCCGCGCGGCCGCTGATCATGGTGCCGACGGAATATTATGACGCCAAGGAAAGCCCCTATAAGGCGGCGCTGCGCGCGAACCTGAACCCGCGCATCGTCGTGCAGTGGACCGGCACCGATGTCGTGCCGCCCGCCATCTCGGTTCCCGATGCCAAGGCCGCGACCAAGGCGTTCGGGCGCAAGACGCTGCTCTGGGACAATTATCCGGTCAACGACTATGCCAGCTCGGCCGGGCGGCTGCTGCTCGCGCCCTATGCCAAGCGTGAGGCGGGGCTGTCGACCGAGCTGACCGGGATTCTCTCCAACCCGATGAACCAGGAAGCGCCCAGCCGCGTGGCGGTGACCGGGGTCCTCGCCTTTGGCTGGAACGACAAGGGCTATGACGCCGACCGCACCTGGCATTTCGCCGCGCGCGATCTGGCGGGCGATGACGCCCATGCGACGGCCGCGCTGCTGGAACTGTTCGACACCCAGCATCTCGCCCCCACCTTCGGCAGCCAGCCTTGGCAGGAACAGGCCCCCAGGCTGAAGGCGTTGCTCGACCATGTCCGCGAGGCGCTGGCCAATGGCGACGAGGGCGAACGCCGTGCCGCCCTGGCCATGCTGCGGGCCAAAGCCGATGCGATTACCGATGCACCCGACACGATTCGCGCCGGCGTGGTCGACCCCGGCTTTGCCGAACAGGCGCGTCCCTGGCTGGAGGCGATGCAGCTTTGGGGCCGGTCGCTGCAACTGACCGCCGCCGGACTTGCGGCCGCCGATCAGGGGAGCGCCACCGCCACCCGCTATTTCGCCGATGCCGGGCGGATCGCCGCGCAGGCCGCCGCGGTGCAGAGCATCCCCGGCGCGGTCCGCTTCGACGGGCCGATCAAGATCGCCGACGGCGTGCTCGACACGTTCATCGCGGACGCCCCGAGCCTGATCGCGGTCAGTGCCGGATGACATGAAATGAACCCAGCCCCTCCCCTTCAGGGGAGGGGCTGGGGGTGGGGCCCTTCCACAAGCGAGCAGTTTGCGGCGATGCCCCACCCCAACCCCTCCCCTGAAGGGGAGGGGCTCGAGTTGGTTTGATGCAATGTCGTCACGCTCTAGGGCGAAACCGTAATCGTCCGGCTGGCGCGGCGGCCATCGGGGGTGCGGGTGCGAAGCTCGACCGCCCCCGCCACCGCCACCGCCACCGGCCCATCATAGCGCGTCCAGGCGGTGTTACCGGTGCGATACTCGATCGGCGTTCCGGCGAATTCGGCGTTCGCCTCCAGCCTGCCGTTCACGATCCGCGCGCCCGGCGGGGCGAGGCGATAGATCACGCCCGCCCGGTCGAGCAGCCGCATCTGAACACCCATCCGTCCGGCGAAATCCTGCCATCCGGCGAGCAGCTTGGCCCGATCGACGCGCTTGTCGTTCGGCTGATAGCCTGCGCCTGCGACATAGGCCGGTTCCCAGTCCGGCTTCCTCCACGCCCGCTCGGCCAGCGCCAGCAGGCGGGGGAACAACATGTAATCGACCTGGCTGTCACGGCGCACCGTCTCGCTCCACAACTGCGCCTGTAGCCCCGCGATGCTACGACCGGGCTGGAGCGGTACGGTGTCGGCAATGGCCTTGGGCTGGGCGAGGATATTGGGGATCAGCGCGGCGTTCGCGGCGAGATTGCCCGGCATGAAACCGAACACCTGGAAACTGTCCACCCCGCGCGAGGCCCAGTCATAACCCGTCTCGTTCGGATCGGCGGCATAGGGCATGTCGAAATAGCCGAGATCGGGGATCGACAGCACCGTCTTCCAACCGCGATTGGCCTGTCCATGCGCCTCGGCCACGCCGCCCGCATGCAGGTTGCTCCAGATATTCGTCTGGACGTTTGCGGGCATCTTGGCCGGGTCGGTATGGCCCAGCCCGTCGCTCCACCCCGCGACCGCGATACCGCGCTTGGCGAGGTCGGCGGAAATCCGCTCGATGAAGTACGCGCCCAATTGCTTGGGCTGCATGCCGGTTTTCGCCATCATCACCTTACAGGCGGGCGACTGGACCCAGGCGCCCGCCGTCTCGTCCGCGCCGATGTGATAGGTGGTCAGCGGCACGCCCGCCGCCTTATGCAGCGCGGCGATGTCGTTGATCACCGTGTCGATGAAGCGATAGGTGCTGTCGATACAGACGTTCAGCGTATTATCGTCATAATGCTGGACGCTGGAATAGCGGGTGGTGTCGCCCGGCTCGACCAGCCTGAAACGCTCGGCCGCCGCCTTGTCGCCCTTCGCCAGCAACCGCTGATAGCGTACCTCCATCGACCGGATCGCCGCGCGCGAATGGCCGGGCATGTCGAAGGACGGGATGACGGCGATCTGCCGCGCCTTGGCGGCGCGCAGTATTTCGGAATAATCGGCGGCGGTCAGATAGCCGTTGGTCGGGGCATCCCTGGCCGGGTCCGCGCCGAGCTGCGGTTGCAGACACGTCTTTTCGCTCAGGTCGGCGCAGCGATAGGCCCCCACCTCGGTCAGTTCGGGCAGGCTCGCGATCTGCAACCGCCAGCCCTCGTCATCGCCCAGATGGAGATGGAGTGTGTTGAGCTTGTACGCCGCCATCTGCTCGACCAGCTTCAGGATTTCGGCCTTGCTGTGGAAGTTGCGCGCCAGATCGATGTGCAGCCCGCGAAAGCCGTAGCGCGGCGCGTCCTCGACGATCAGCGGGCGGAGCGTCGTCCCCTCCGCTGCCATCTGCTGCGCCAGCGAGCGTAGGCCATAGGACGCCCCCGCCGCGTCCGCCGCCGTTACGGTCACGCCGCCCTGCCCGATGGCCAAACGATAACCTTCAGGTGCGATCCCCGCCTGCTTGCGGATGGTCAGCGGCACTGTGCCCATCGGCAATCCGGCCAGCGCGGGCGCGATGGCGGCGCGGGTGAATCCTTGCGTCGTGATGCGCAGCCCCTTGGACAGGTCGACCGGCGCACCGGCCGGGCGCGTGACCTTCATCGGCTTGGGCAGGATCGCGACATCGACCGGCGTGGCCGCGCCGCGCTCGGCATAAAGCGCAAAGGCGCGTTCGGGCGTCCTCCACACGGTCTGGTCGTCGGGCGCACTGCGGGCAAGCGCGGCTTCGTCGGTCATCGGCGCGACGAAGGGCAACGTCTCCAGCCCCGTCTCGGCATCGGTCCCCGTCCGGGTCGCGGCAATCACGCGCGGCGTCAGGCCCGTCACGGCCAGCGTTGCATTCGGCATCATGTGGTTACGCGAGAAGAACGCACCCAGGCCGGTCAGCTTTACATGATAGGTCTGGCCCGGCTTCAACGACTGGCCCGGCTTCAGCGTCAGGACGTTGAGGTCGCCGTTGATCGTTCGGTTGTCGAACACGTCGCTGTCGATCTTCAACACCGGATTGACCAGGCTGTAGCGGATTTCGACCGGCAGGCTGGGCGCGCCTTCGGGCACGGCGATGGCGATGTCCGCCTCGAAACAGCGCGGGGTGCCGGTCGGACAGGATGCCGGGCGGTTGGTCAGGATCGTGTAGCGATAGCCCAGCGTCGCGGCCAGCCGGTCCAGATCGGCCTGTGCGCTCGGCGCCGCCGCCAGGATCGCGGCCGAAGCCCATAATGTCATCATGTTCTGCCCGTCCCGCTACGCCATACTGGTATTACATTGGATCATGACCTTACTCTTCCTCCCCTGCAAGGGGAGGGGAACCAGCGAAGCTGGTGGAGGGGTGTAACCGGTTGTTATGGCAGACTGTCCTCGCCAATGGTGACACCCCTCCGTCAGGGCTGCGCCCTGCCACCTCCCCTTGCAGGGGAGGAATGGACGTCCGGGGGTGACGCCGCCCGCCCTACCCCCTATCTCCACCTTATGAAAAAACCCCAGCCGGGTCTGCCGACCCGTGAGCAAATCCTCGCCTTCATCGAACAGTCGGACCAGCCCGCTGGCAAGCGCGAGATCGCGCGCGCTTTCGGTCTCTCCGCGCAGGAGAAGATCGGGCTGAAGGCGCTGCTCAAGGACATGGCCGATGAAGGGCTGATCGACAGCGCGCCGGGCCGCGCCTTCCACAAGATGGGCGGGCTGCCCAAGGTGACGGTGCTGCGCATCGTCGATGTCGATGACGGCGGCAATGTCTGGGGCCAGCCGGAGCGTTGGGAAGCGGACGGCATTCCCATCCCCCGGCTGCGCATCCGCGAGCGCAAGCGCGGGAGCCTCGGCATCGGGCAGCGGGTGCTGGCGCGCACCGAGGAAGCGGGCGGCGGCTGGATCGCGCATGTCATGAAGACGATCGCGCCCGCCTCCGAACAGGTGCTGGGCGTGCTGCGCGAGGAGGCGGGGCGTTTCTGGCTGACCAGCGTCGACAAGAAGGATCGGCGCGAGATGATGGTGTCGGACACCGGCGGCGCGGAAGCGGGCGACCTGGTGCTGGCCGAAAAGGCGGGCCGCCCGCCGCGCATCACCGCCAAGGTGGTCGAGCGGCTGGGCGATCCCTTCGCCCCGCGCAGCTTCTCGCTGATCGCGATCCACAAGTTCGAAATCCCCGACCGTTTCCAGCCCGAAACGCTGGAGGAGGCCGAGCGGGTCGCGCGCCAGCCGCTGGGCGATGATCGCGAAGACCTGCGCGACCTGCCCATCGTCGCGATCGATCCCGTCGATGCGCGCGACCATGACGATGCGGTCTGGGCCGCACCCGACGATGATCCCGCCAACCCGGAAGGCTGGCGCGCCATCGTCGCCATTGCGGACGTCAGCTTCTATGTCCGTCCCGGCTCGGCGATCGACACGGACGCCCGGCGGCGCGGCAACTCGGTCTATTTCCCCGATCGGGTCGTGCCGATGCTGCCCGAAATCCTGTCGGCGGATGTCTGTTCGCTGAAGGAAGGCGAGGACCGCGCCGCGCTCGCCTGCCATCTCCAGGTGACGAAGGGCGGCAAGCTCAAGAGCTTCCGCTTCACCCGCGCGGTCGTGCGGCTGGCGGCGAACATCGCTTATGAGGATGCGCAGGCCGCGATCGACGGCGAACTGTCTCACCCGCTGACCGAGACGGCGCTGCGGCCGCTCTGGGACTGCTGGGCCGCGCTCGCCAAGGCGCGCGACGATCGCGAGCCGCTGGACCTCGACCTGCCCGAGCGGCGCGTGGTGCTCGATCAGAATGGCCGCATCCTGTCGGTCGCGCCGCGCGCGCGGCTGGATGCCCACCGGCTGATCGAGGATTACATGATCGCCGCCAACGTCGCCGCCGCCAAGGCGCTGGAGGCGAAGAAGGCCCCCGTCATGTACCGCGTCCACGAGGTGCCCAGCCGTACCAAGCTGGTCGCGCTGAAGGAATATCTCGAGACCTTCGACATCCCCTTCGCCATGGGTCAGGTGATCCGTCCCGTGACCTTTAACCGGATCATCGACAAGATTGGCGATGCGGATTTCAAGCCGCAGGTGATGGAGCAGATCCTGCGCTCGCAGACCCAGGCCTATTATGCGCCGGTCAATCAGGGGCATTTCGGCCTGTCGCTGGGCTCCTATGCGCATTTCACCTCGCCGATCCGGCGCTATGCCGATCTTGTCGTCCACCGCGCGCTGGTGGGGGCGTACAAGCTGGGCGACGGCGGGTTGCTGCCCGAAGGCGAGGAGATGGAACGGCTGGGCACCTCGATCAGCCAATATGAGCGCCGCGCGATGGAGGCGGAGCGCGAGACCATCGACCGCTATGTCGCGGCGTATCTGTCCGAGCATGTCGGGCAGGTGGTCGAGACGCGGATCACCGGCGTCACCAATTTCGGCTTCTTCGCCACCGTCGACGGCGTCGGCGGCGACGGTCTGATGCCGATCCGCGACCTGGGCGGCGATTACTTCCATTATGACGAAAGCTCGCAGCAGTTGCTCGGCGAGACGACGCGGGAAATCTACAAGCTGGGCCAGCGCCTGCCGCTGCGCCTGGCCGAGGCGAACCCGGTGTCGGGGGCGCTGCGCTTCGAACTTCCCGACGGCAAGGGTGCTGCCTCCGAGCCGCGTCGGGTGCTGAAACGGCGCGGGCGGCCCGCCAATATCCGCCACAACGGCAAGCGGCGCTAATCCTCCCCGGCACGGGGAGGGGGACCAGCGAAGCTGGTGGAGGGGGATCGCCACATAGGACACCCTATGAGGAAGCCCCCTCCGTCAGGCCTTCGGCCTGCCACCTCCCCGTGCGGGGGAGGATCTTTGGGATCGCTCCTCTCCCCCATGCGTACCCTCCATCAAAGGAGATCACGCATGGGCAATATGGTGGACGGCGTCTGGCACGCCGATGGGCTGTTCAAGTCGGACGAGAAGGGCAGCTTCAAGCGCCCCGATTCCGGTTTCCGCGACTGGGTGACGGCGGATGGCGGCCCTGGCCCCGACGGCCAGACCGGCCACCGCGCCGAGGCGGGGCGTTATCACCTCTATGTCTCCTATGCCTGCCCCTGGGCGCATCGCACATTGATCGTCCGCGCGCTCAAAGGTCTGGAGGACATGATCGATGTGTCGGTGGTCGATCCGCTGATGCGCGAGCATGGCTGGACCTTTGCGACGGAGCGGGGCGGGACCGGCGACACCCTGCATGGCTCCGATTATCTGTGGCAGCTCTATGGCCGCGCGCGGGACGGCTATAGCGGCAAGGTTACGGTGCCGGTCCTATGGGACAAACAGCGCGACACGATCGTCAGCAATGAGTCCGCTGAGATCATCCGTATGTTCAATACCGCCTTTGACGGGCTGGGCGCGCGGGCGGGGGATTACTACCCCGTCGAGCTTCGCGACGAGATCGATGCGGTCAACGCACCCGTCTATGACCGGGTGAATAACGGCGTGTACAAATGCGGCTTCGCCAAGACGCAAGAGGCGTATGACGATGCGGTCGGGCCGCTATTCGCAGAGCTGGATTCGCTGGAGGAGCGACTGACGGGCCGCGATTGGCTGGTCGGCGATCGGATGACCGAGGCCGACATACGCCTGTTCACCACGCTCGTGCGGTTCGATGCAGTCTATCACGGGCATTTCAAATGCAATGTCCGGCGAGTGCAGGATTATCCGGCGCTGGAGGGATTGCTGGAGCGGATGCTGGCGATCCCGGAGATTGCGGAGACGGTGCATCTGGGTCACATCAAGACGCATTATTATGCCAGCCATCTGGAGTTGAACCCGACCGGGATCGTGCCCGCCGGGCCGGATTTGCCGTGGGCGGGGTTGGTGATGAGCTAGCCCCTCTTCTTAGCCCCTCCCGCAGGCGGGAGGGGTTTGGGGAGGGCAAGGAGTCTCACCGAGGCCATCGCCCGTGGCGTTCCCTCCCCCCAGCCCCCTCCCGCCTGCGGGAGGGGGAGTCTATTATCAGTACGCCCGCCCGATCAGGACCCGCTCCACGGCCTCGCGGCCGGTGAAGATGCAGGGCCCGTCGTCGCAGCCGGTCTGCCCCATCGGCGCATTGCGGATGGTCAGCTTGAGGCCCTTCAGCTTTTCGACCACCTGGTCCAGTTCGGCACCCGTGGGCTTGGCCCAGCGGACATCGACCCAGCCGGGGTTCTTAACGCCGTCTGCGAAGTGCGCCTCGACGCCCGCCCAGTCGTCGACGGGCACGATCTGTGCCTTCAACCGCTCGGCCGACTGGCGGTGCAGTTCGCCTTGGATGTCCGCCAGCAGATCGGCGACGCCCGACACGAAATCCTCACGCGGCTGAACGACCGAGTCCAGCTTGCCGTCCTCGCGGTACAGCCGGTCGCGGCGGATGACCGAGACGTTGCCGCCCGCCATGTCGCGACCGCCGACCTCGATGATGACCGGCGCGCCCTTCTTGACCCAGCCCCAGCGCTTGTTGGCGGCCTTTTGCGCACGCGCATCGACCATCGCGCGGATCGGTTCGCCCAGTGCGGCGCCGCCAACCAGCTCCTTTTGCAGGTCGCGGCAATAGGCCAGCAGCGGCTCGTCCTCGGGCTGGTCGCGCAGCATCGGGACGATCACCACCTGCCACGGTGCGACCTTGGGCGGCACGCGCATGCCGTCATCGTCGCCGTGCACCATGATCATTGCGCCGATGGTGCGCGTGGTCATGCCCCAGCTGGTCGTCTGCGCATAATCCAGCCCGCCCTCGGCATTCTGGAAGCGGATATTCTGCGCCTTGGCGAAATTGTCGCCCAGGAAATGGCTGGTTGCCGTTTGCAGGGCCTTGCCGTCCTGCATCATGGCCTCGATCGAATAGGTCGCGACCGCACCGGGGAAGCGTTCATTCTCCGGCTTCTCGCCCGCGATGACATGCACGCCCAGACAATCCTCGGCGAAGGTCCGATAGACTTCCAGCATCTGGAGCGTCTCGGCGCGCGCTTCGTCGACCGTGGCATGGGCGGTATGCCCTTCCTGCCACAGGAATTCGGCGGTGCGCAGGAACATGCGGGTGCGCATTTCCCAGCGGACGACGTTCGCCCACTGGTTGATGAGCACCGGCAGGTCGCGCCACGACTGGACCCAGCGGGCAAAGGCGGTGCCGATCACCGTCTCCGAGGTCGGGCGCACGACCAACGGCTCTTCCAGCTTCGCCTCAGGGTCGGGGACCAGCCCGCCCTTGCCGTCCGCGATCAGCCGGTGATGCGTGACGACCGCCATTTCCTTGGCGAAGCCGTCGACATGCTCGGCTTCCTTCTCGAAATAGGACAGCGGGATGAAGAGCGGGAAATAGCAATTCTCATGCCCCGTCGCCTTGATCCGGTCGTCGAGCAGGCGCTGGATACGCTCCCAGATGCCATAGCCCCAGGGGCGGATGACCATGCAGCCACGGACGCCCGATTCCTCGGCTAGATCGCCCTCGGCGATGACGGACTGATACCAGGCGGAGAAATCCGCGTCGCGGGTGACGGGCAGAGCGTGCTTCATGCCCGCCCGATAGCGGCAAAGACCCGGTCTCGCCAAGGGGGCGGGCGCATGCGGCCTTTCGCCACCGCGCCGCACGGGCTAGGAGCCCCCCATGTCCGATGACCGCGTGCTCAAAGGCATCGGCCTGCGCCTGATCGCCATCTTCTTCCTGTCGACCATGTCGGCCTTCGTGAAGCTGGCCGAATCGCGCGGGGCGACGCTTTCCGAGACCATGTTCTTTCGCCAGCTCTGCGCGCTGCCGGTCGTGCTGGCCTTCGTCCTGGCGGGGCCGGGCCTCCAGTCGTTGCGCACCCAGCGGCTGCAAGGTCATGCCAAGCGGGCGATGGTCGGGCTGGTCGGTATGGTCTTTACCTTCGGCGCGGTCATGCTGCTGCCGCTGGCCGAGGCGACGACGTTTCAGTTCACCGTGCCGATCTTCGCGACATTGCTGGGCGCGCTGGTGCTGGGTGAGAAGACGGGATGGCAGCGCTGGAGCGCGGTGCTGGTCGGCTTTGTGGGCGTGCTGCTGGTCGTGCGTCCGGGCGCGAGCGACATGTCGCTATTCGGGGCGTTCGTGGGCCTGATGGCGGCGATGTTCGTCGCGATCGTGGCCATCGTCCTGCGCCAGTTGCGGGACGAACCGGCGACGACGACCGTCTTCTATTTCACCGTCCTGACCCTGCCCTTCATCGCGGTGCCATACGCCTTTCACCTGAAGATGCACGATACGCTGACCTGGGTGGTGCTCGTCTCGATCGGGCTGGCGGGCGGCTTGGGCCAACTGGCCCTGACCGGCGCATCGCGGCTGGCGCCGGTCGCGGCGGTGGTGCCGATGGACTATTCGGGGCTGATCTGGGCGACCGTCTATGGCTGGCTGATCTTCGGGGTGCTGCCCACGGCGGGGACCTGGGCGGGTGCGCCGGTGATCATCACCAGCGGGCTGTTCATCGTCTGGCGCGAACAGAGACTGGGCAAGCAGCAGACGAGTTCGGCAGCGGTCGAGGATTGAGTTTATTCCTCCCCTGGAAGGGGAGGTGGCAGCACGAAGTGCTGACGGAGGGGTGTCACGGCCAGCGGGGACACCCCTCCACCATCCTTCGGATGGTCCCCCTCCCCTTGCAGGGGAGGAAATTTATTAGCGCACCTCCCACCGCGTGGGCGCATTTTCCTGCCATCCGGCCCGGTGGAGCAGCGGCATATCGTCGTCCCATTCGGCATGGCCGAGGCAGAGATAGGCGGTAAAGGCCCAGTCCTCCGGCACCGCGAAGATCCGCTCCATCGCGGCGGGGTCGAGGATCGAGACCATCCCCATCCCCAGATTGGCCGCGCGCGCCGCCAGCCACAGCGTGTGGATCGCCATCGCGGTCGACTGGCGCAGCGTTTCCGGCATGGTGCGGCGGCCCAGGCCGTGCCCCTCGGCCGGGTCGATATGGGTGAAGACCGCCAATTGCACCGGCGCGGCGTCCAGCCCGGCGAGCTTGAGCGCGCGGTAGGCGGCGGCCTGTTGATCGGCATAGTCCGCCGCCGCCGCCTCGTCGCAGCGTTGGAAATCGGCGCGGACGGCGGTGCGCAAGGCCGGGTCCTCGACCCGGATCACCCGCCAGGGGCGGGCATTGCCGACCGAGGGCGCGAGCGCCATCGTTTCGGCCAGTCGGGCCAGCACCGCTTCGTCCACAGGGTCGCTGCGGAAATGCCGGACATCGCGCCGCCAGCGCAGGATCGATTCCAGCGTCCCGGCTTGGCTTTCGTCAAAGCGCATGGCGTTCCCCTTGCCGGTCCGGAACATCCCGCTTTGCTCGTGCGTCCGCCTGCGTGAGGTTCAATCGATTTAGCAAAAGGGGATCAACCACCTGTGAGCGAACGGAAATTGATGCTGCTCGGCTGGATCGCCACCGCGACCGCCGTGGCGATGTACCTGTCCTATATCGACCAGATCCAGCTCAATCTGGCGGGACAGAAGGGTTCGGTAATTCAGCCGCTGGCGACGATGGTGAACTGTTCGCTCTGGGTCGCGTACGGGTTTTTGCGTGAGAAGCGGGACTGGCCGATCGTATTCGCCAATGCGCCGGGGGTGATCCTGGGCGGGATTTCGTTGTTCACGGCGCTTTGAACGGACAACTCCCCTCACCCTTCCCACCCGCTATCGCGGGCGGGCCCCTTCCCTCTCCCATTGGGAGAGGGAAGGAGGCGCGTAGCGCCGGAAGGGTGAGGGTAGCGTCAGCCGATCAGGCCGCCTTGTCCTTCCACACCAGCACGGGCTTGCGCGCGGCGAGCGTCTCGTCGAGGCGCGCGCGCGGCGCGAAGTGCGGCGCGGTCTTGAGCGAGGCGTCGCCCGCCTTGGCCCGCTCCGCCACCGAACGCAGCGCACCGATGAACTGGTCGAGCGCGGCCTTCGACTCGGTTTCGGTCGGCTCGACCAGCATCGCGCCGTGGACGACCAGCGGGAAATACATGGTCATCGGGTGGAAACCCTCGTCGATCAGCGCCTTGGCGACGTCGATCGTCGAGAAGCCTTCGGCCAGGCCTTCGTCCGAGAAAATGGCTTCGTGCATGCACGGGCCGCTCTTGGCGAAGGGGGCATCGAGCGTGTTTTCGAGGCTGCGCAGGACGTAGTTGGCGTTGAGCACCGCATCCTCGGCGACCTGGCGGAGCCCGTCTGCGCCGTGGCTGAGGATATAGGTCAGCGCGCGGGTGAACATGCCCATCTGGCCGTGGAAGGCGACCATGCGACCGAAGCTGTCGGCGTGGTGGTCGTCGGCATTTTCTTCCTCGACCAGGCGGAAGCCCTCGCCCGTCTTTTCGACGAAGGGCAAAGGCGCGAAGGGCGTCAGCGCCTCGGAGAACACCACCGGCCCCGAACCCGGCCCGCCGCCGCCATGCGGGGTCGAGAAGGTCTTGTGCAGGTTGATGTGCATCGCATCGACGCCGAGATCGCCCGGACGCACGCGCCCGACGATGGCGTTGAAGTTCGCGCCGTCGCAATAGACATAGCCGCCCGCCGCATGGACCGCGTCGGAAATGTCCTTCAGGTCACGCTCGAACAGGCCGCAGGTGTTCGGGTTGGTGATCATCACGCCCGCCACGTCCGGCCCCAGCCGCGCCTTCAGCGCCGCCGTGTCGACACGGCCGTCGGCGGTCGCGGGGATGTCCTCGACCGAGAAGCCCGCGAACGCCGCCGTCGCCGGATTGGTGCCGTGCGCCGACTCCGGCACCAGGATCACCTTGCGATGGCCCTCGCCACGCTTCTCCAGCGCCGCCTTGATCGCCAGGATACCGCACAGCTCGCCATGCGCGCCCGCCTTGGGGCTCATCGCGACCGAGGTCATGCCGGTCAGCGTCACCAGCCAGTGCGCCAGCTGGTGAATGACCTCCAGCGCGCCCTGCACCGTGTCGACGGGGGCGAGCGGGTGAACGTCGCTGAACCCCGGCAGCCGCGCCATCTTCTCGTTCAGGCGCGGATTGTGCTTCATCGTGCACGAACCCAGCGGGAACAGGCCGAGATCGATCGCATAGTTCTGACGCGACAGACGGGTATAGTGACGCACCGTCTCCGGCTCCGATAGGCCCGGCAGGCCGATCGGGTCCTTGCGGCTCAGGTCGCCCAGACGCGAACCGGCGACATCGCCCTCGGCGAAATCGACGCCGGTCGTCTTGTCATCACCGATCTCGAAGATCAGCTTTTCTTCGAGCATCAGCGCGCGGTTGCCGGTGAAGGTCGCCGGGACCTCGCCGTCCTTGGCTTCGGGGCTCGTGGGCTTCCAGCCGCTCTGGTTGATCGTCATGCCAGCACCTCCCCAAGAACCTCAGCCAGCGCCTTGGCAAGCGTCTCGATATCCTCCGCCGTCACCGTTTCGGTGACCGCCACAACCAGTCCGTTCGCGAGGGCGTCCTCACCCGGATAGAGCCGTCCGAGCGACACGCCCGCCAGCACGCCGCGCTCGGCGAGCGTCCGCACGATCGGGCGCGCCTCTCTCCCTAAGTCCAGCGTGAACTCGTTGAAGAACACGTCGTTGACCAGCTTCACGCCCGGCACCTTCGCCAGGCGATCCGCCGCGCGGCAGGCATTGGCATGGTTGATCCCCGCCATCCGGCGCAGGCCCGCCTCGCCCAGCAGCGTCATGTGGATCGAGAAGGCAAGCGCACACAGCCCCGAATTGGTGCAGATGTTCGACGTCGCCTTTTCGCGGCGGATATGCTGCTCGCGGGTCGACAGCGTCAGCACGAAGCCGCGCTTGCCGTCCGCGTCCACCGTCTCGCCACAGAAGCGGCCTGGCATCTGGCGGATATACTTATCCTTGCAGCCCATCAGGCCGACATAGGGCCCGCCGAACTGGAGGCCGACGCCCAGCGACTGGCCCTCGCCCACCACGATATCGGCGTCCATTTCGCCGGGTGCGCGGATCGCGCCCAGCGCGACCGGCTCGGTCACGACGGCGATCAGCAGCGCCTTCTTGGCGTGGCAGGCCTCGGCCAGCGGGGTCAGGTCGGCGATACGACCGAGAATATCCGGATACTGGACGACGACGCACGACGTATCGCCGTCGATCGCCGCGATCATCTGGTCGATATCGGTCTCGGCGGTCAGGACGGGCGTGCCGGTCTCCAGCGTGTCGCCGGTATATTTCGCCATGGTCTTGGCGACTGAGACGTAGTGCGGGTGCAGGCCCGAGGACAGGATCGCCTTGGACTTCTTGGTGATGCGCCGCGCCATGCCGATCGCTTCCCAGCAGGCGGTCGAGCCGTCATACATCGAGGCGTTGGCGACATCGGTGCCGAGCAGACGCGCGACCTGCGTCTGGAACTCGAACAGCATCTGCAGCGTGCCCTGCGCGATTTCCGGCTGATAGGGCGTATAGGCGGTCAGGAACTCGCCGCGCTGGATCAGGTGATCGACGCTGGCGGGGACATGATGGCGATAGGCACCGCAGCCCAGGAAGAAGGGCACGTCACCCGCCACGGTGTTCTTGCGGGCGAGCGCGGTCATGTGCCGCTCGACCGCCAGTTCGGACGCGTGGTCGGGCAGCCCCGCGATGGGGCCGGACAGGCGAGCGGATTCGGGCACGTCGACGAACAGGTCGTCGACCGATCCGGCACCGATGACCGAGAGCATCTCGGCCCGATCGGAAGAGGTAAGGGGCAGGTAGCGCATGCGTTCCATTTCTCCGCCCCTCACCCCGAAAACCTCGCGGATCGAGGGGTCATCGCCCGTCCCCTTCTTCTCCCCTCCCGCAGGCGGGAGGGGTCGGGGGAGGGCAGTCGGCTTCAACGAGCCTGATAGTCGGGGGAGAGCGAGTCCCCTCCCCCGGCCCCTCCCGCCTGCGGGAGGGGAGTAAGAAGATCAGAGTTTCGCGACGAACGCGGCGTAGGCGGTTTCGTCCATCAGGCCGTCCAGCTCGGACGCGTCCGACAGCGTGATCTTGAAGAACCAGCCCTCGCCTTCGGGGTCGCTGTTCACCAGCGCGGGCTCGTCGGCCAGCTGGGCATTGCCCTCGACCACAGTGCCCGAGACGGGCGCATAGACGTCCGACGCGGCCTTGACCGACTCGACCACGGCGGCCTCGTCGCCCTTGGAAAGCTCGCGGCCTTCCTCGGGGACGTCGACGAACACGATGTCGCCCAGGGCTCCTTGCGCATAATCGGAGATGCCGACCGTGCCGACATCACCGTCGACGTCGATCCACTCATGATCTTCGGTGAAATAGCGGCTCATGGTCACTTGGCTCCTGAACGAACGTAACGATGGGGGACGAAGGGCATCGCCGTGACGGTGGCGTCATGGGTCTTGCCGCGCTGAAGCAGTTTGACGCTGGTGCCGGGGACGGCCAGCTCGGTCGGCACATAGGCCATGGCGATCGGCGCGCCCATCGAGGGGGCGAAGCCGCCGCTGGTCACGCGGCCGATGACCGAACCGTCCTCGGCGACCACCGAGGCACCTTCGCGCACCGGCTGGCGACCCGCGACGGTCAGGCCGACACGCTTGACGGCGGGGCCGTTCTCGCGCTCGGCGAGGATACGCTCGGCACCCAGGAAGTCGGCCGCCTCGCGACGCTTCTTGGCGAGCGCGAAGCCCAGATCGGCCATCACCGGCGTCGTCTCGGGATCGAGGTCATGGCCGTAGAGCGGCAACCCCGCCTCCAGACGCAGCGAGTCGCGCGCGCCCAGGCCGATCGGCTTCACTTCCGCTTGCTCGCACAACAGATCGGCGAAAGCGGCGGCATGCTCGGCCGGGATCGAGATTTCGTAGCCGTCCTCGCCGGTATAGCCCGAGCGGCTGATCCACAGCGGCACGTCGTTCCACACGAAGTCGGCGGCAGTCATGAACACCAGCGCCTCGACGCCCGGCACGATCCGCGACAGCGCATCGACCGCCTTGGGCCCCTGGAGCGCCAGCAGCGCCTGCTCGTCGAGCAGGTTCAGCGTTGCATCATCAGGGATGAAGTCGAGCAGATAGGCGATGTCGTCATACTTGGTCGCGCCGTTGACGACCATGTAGAGTTCCTCGGCGCCGTCCAGGGTGCGCTTCGTCACCATCAGGTCGTCGAGGATGCCGCCCTCTTCGTTCAGCAGCAGCGAATAGCGGTTTTTGCGATCGCCGAGACCCGTGATGTCGCCCGGCAGGACCTTTTCGAGCGCGGTGATGACCGGGGCCAAACCGTTCTCGCCGGTGAAGACCACCTGGCCCATATGGCTGACGTCGAAGAGACCTGCCGACTCGCGGGTCCAGAGATGCTCGGCCATGATGCCTTCATACTGGACCGGCATTTCATAGCCCGCGAACGGGACCATCCGCCCGCCGCGCGCACGATGCCATGCGTCCAGCGGCAGCGTCTGGATGATCTCCTGACCCTCGGGGGCGTCTTCTACGTTCAGGTCGGTTGCGTCGCTCACGGGGCCGGTCTCCGTCAAAAGGGTGTCGGCTAGGGACGCAAATGTCCTTACCCGATCCGATCCCCCTCTGTCACGGAACCTGAGAGCTTTCGCCGGAAATTCCGGCTTACCCCTTCGGTGGCACGACGGCCCGAGGCCGAGGCGCGCTTTCCAGAGTGTCGATGGCGATCGCGCGGTCCCATTTGCCTGAGAGATTCCGGGGTGGTTGCTCCTTCGGCGGCCGGGTTGTCGTCACCTGAAAGATGAACCCGGCGCTCTCCCGCGCGCGCCTATGTCGGACATGTCCGACATCGACGCCGCGCCCTCTGCCGGGCGGGTTGCGTCAAGTCAATCGGGAACGGCGGCGGGTGCGATCAATGTTGTGGATTGTGGGATTGGTCGGGAGAAACCCCTCCACCACTCGCTTCGCGAGCGGTCCCCCTCCCCATCAGAGATGGGGAGGATTTGCAGACGACACTCATTCCTCCCCAAGCTCGCTTGGGGAGGGGGACCGCGCCCGCAGGGCGTGGTGGAGGGGCGGCTGGGTCACCGAGTCGCGTTGTACTTCAGCTGCGCCTCGGTCAGCTGGAACCCCACCAGCGCCTCGAAGCTGGCGCTGGCCACCGCCTGGCGGATCTCGGGCTGGCTCAGCGGATCGACCGCCGCATCCTCGTCACCGGCCTTGCGACGGCGGGTCAGCTTCTCGCGGACATCGTCGGGCAAAGTCGCCGCCGACCGCGCGATGGTGGTCGAGGCCTCGCCCGCCACCTGCCCGCGCGCCTGGCCGGCGTCGAAATGGACGCTCACCTGCGCCACCCGCTTGGCGACGACATTGGTGCCGCCGCGCACGATCGCGACATAGTAAGGCAGCGTCACGTCGCGCGCCGCCGCCGTGTCGGTCCGCCGCGCCTCGACATTGAAGGTCACGGTGGTGACGATGTCCGCCCCCGCATCGGCGCAGGTCGAGCGGACATTGGTCATGTTGGCGACCAGATCGATCGCGCCCTCGTCGGTCGCGCCCGGCGTCTTGAACAGCGTGATGTCGCCGGTCCCCGCCGCGACGCCGACCACCGGACAGGCCGAGCGGACGGCGGTGATGCCGCCCGAGGCGTCGATCTCACCGGTACGGGCACAGCCCCCCAGAACGAGCGCAAGGGCGACGGGAGCGAGAAACGATGCTTTCACAGGTCGAAACGCCTATTCTGGATGCCGAAGCAGGATGCCGGTTTGGCCGCCAGCATAGGAACCGGGTTGGACGCACGCAAGCAATGGCGTAGAGCCGCATCCATGACCGATGCTCCGAAGCCGCCGCTCGACCTGTTGATCGCCGCCCCGCGCGGTTTCTGCGCGGGCGTCGACCGCGCCATCCGCATCGTCGAGCTGGCGCTCGAAAAGCATGGCGCGCCCGTCTATGTCCGGCATGAGATCGTCCACAACAAGTTCGTCGTGGACAGCCTGAAGGCCAAGGGCGCGATCTTCGTCGAGGAACTGGACGAGGTGCCGGCCAACGCGCATGTCGTCTTCTCCGCGCACGGCGTGCCGAAGTCGGTGCCCGCCGATGCCGAGAGCCGGGGCCTGGAATATTTCGACGCCACCTGCCCGCTCGTGTCGAAGGTCCATCGCCAGGCCGAACGGCTGGTCGAAATGGGCCGCCACATCGTCTTCATCGGCCATGCCGGCCACCCGGAAGTCATCGGCACCTTTGGCCAAGTGCCGCAGGGATCGATGTCGCTGGTCGAGACCGTCGCCGATGTCGAGGCGTTCACGCCCGCCGACCCCGACAACCTCGCCTTCCTGACCCAGACCACCCTGTCGGTCGACGACACCGCCGCCACCATCGCGGCGTTGCAGAGCCGGTTCCCGACGATCCAGGGGCCGCGCGGCGAGGACATCTGCTACGCCACCTCGAACCGTCAGGCAGCCGTCAAGGCGATCGCCGCCGAGTGCGACGCGGTGCTGGTGATCGGCGCGCCCAACTCCTCCAACTCGCTGCGGCTGGTCGAAGTGGCCGAGCGGGCGGGCAAGCGCGCGCAACTGATCCAGCGCGCCGCCGAACTCGACTGGGCCTTCCTGGACGGCGTGAAGACGCTGGGCCTGACCGCCGGCGCCTCCGCGCCCGAGCTGCTGGTGCGCGAACTGGTCGATCGTCTGTCCGAGCGCTTCGCCGTTACCGAGCGCGAGGAAGAGACGACGCGCGAGACCATCGCCTTCAAGCTGCCGCGCGGGCTGGAAGCGGCCGCCTGACCCATGGCCGTCTATACGCAGGTTTCGGCCGAGGCGCTGTCCGCGTTTCTGGCACGCTATGACGCTGGCCAACTGATCTCCGCCAAGGGGATCGCCGAAGGCGTCGAGAACAGCAATTATCTGGTCGACACCACGACCGCGCGCTTCATCCTGACGCTGTACGAAAAGCGCGTGGCGGCGGGCGACCTGCCCTTCTTCCTCGCACTGCTCGACCATCTGGCGGCCAAGGGCCTGCCCGTGCCGCCCGCGATCAAGGACCGTGAGGGCGTCGAGATTCAGGAACTGGCGGGCCGCCCCGCCTGCCTGATCCAGTTCCTGACCGGCGTATCGCTGTCCCACCCTACCCCGGCGCAGGCGCTGGCGGCGGCGGATGCGATGGGCGCGATGCACCGGGCGGTCGCCGACTTCCCGCAGCGCCGAGAGAACTCGATGGGCCATGCCAGCTGGCGGCCGCTGTTCGCGCAATGCGGGCGCGACCTCGACCGGATCGCGCCGGGCCTGCACGACGCGATGGGCGAGGCGCTGGACGCGGTGCTCGACGGCTGGGACGATCAGGCGCTCGACACCTGCGTCATCCATGCCGACCTGTTCCCCGACAATGTGCTGGTGCTGGGCGACACGGTCACGGGGCTGATCGACTTCTATTTCGCCTGCACCGATTACCGGGTCTACGACCTCGCCGTCATGCACTCGGCGTGGAGCTTCGATGCCAGCGGCGAGACCTATGCGCCCGAGATCGGCGGGGCGCTGATCGAGGGGTATGAACGCCACTTCCCGCTGACCGACACCGAGCGCGCGGCCTTCGCCAAGCTGGCCATGGGGGCATGCCTGCGCTTCGCCCTGTCGCGCGCCTGGGACTGGCTCAACACCCCCGCCGACGCGCTGGTGACGCGCAAGGACCCGCTCGCCTATTGGCGGCGCTATATCGCCTATCGCGATGGAAAGGCCGGACTGTGACCCCGGTCGAGATCGCCACCGACGGCGCGTGCAAGGGCAATCCCGGCCCCGGCGGCTGGGGCGCGCTGATCCGATCGGGCGTGCATGAAAAGGAATTGTCGGGCGGCGAGGCCCTGACGACCAACAACCGTATGGAGCTGATGGCGGCGATCGAGGCGCTGAACGCCCTGAAGCGTCCTTGCGCCGTCACGCTGTCGACTGACAGCCGATACGTGATGGACGGCCTGACCAAATGGATTCACGGCTGGAAGCGCAACGGCTGGCGCACGGCGGACAAGAAGCCGGTCAAGAACGCCGAACTCTGGCAGGCGCTGCTCGCGGCGGCGGAGCGCCACCAGATCGAATGGAAATGGGTGAAGGGCCATGCCGGCCACCCGGACAACGAACGCGCCGACAAGCTGGCGAGCGATGCGGCGGAGACGTTTCGGAAGTAGGACGAACGCCGCCACGTCGACAAAGGGTGAAATGAATGGGTGGCGGACATTCCGCTTATGAGGATGCCGCCCCCACAGCCGACGCTGCGCCATCCCACCTTTCCCAAAAAGGATCGGGAATGCCAATTGCACCCACGAGCCGGGCTACGCGGGCAGATTGCCGCCTAAAAGCCGGCACAGCTCAACGCGATGATGGCTTCGCGCCTTGAACGTGTCAGGACCGACCCGCCGAAGCTCTCTGTAACCTAGCGACCGCCAGAACCTTTCCGCTGCCCCGTTCACCTCAAGCACGGCAAGGCGTATTTCCTGCGCGCCGCGATCCACCGCCCATCGCTCGATCACGTCATAGATAGACCTGCCGATGCCTTTTCCTCTGGCGGCTGCATCAACGATCATGAACCCGAGATACCAGACACCATTGCTTGGGTAGTCGCGTAGAATGGCGCCCACCGCCATGAGCCCATTCTCGCCCCGCCAGCCCATTACGGTCTGATCGACCGCACTTTTTTCCTCCGGAACATCCCAGAACAGCTCGATCGCATCCGCCAGCGTCGCCGGCTCCCCGTCCTGCAACATGAAGTAGTCGATACACCGAGCATACAGGTCAAGAACGTCGACGGCATCGTGCTCTGTGAGGACAAACGGCCCTTCGCTGGATGCGGCATCAAGAAAGGACATCATCCATACCTAGCCGGCGCCTCGGCCGAACACGACCCTTCCCGAAAACGAACCCGTTGTGGGGAATGCCGCCCTGGCGATCGCACCGTATGATGCCCGAAGCGTCCACTTTCCCAGAATATGTTCCCGATTGCGTTTTCCCGAAACTGGCCCTTGAGGATGGCGAAATGGGAATGATCGCGCGGAACGAATGGCTGCTTTCGGCCAGCTAGATTGCCTGCCGAAGCGTCCAGGTTTTAGCGATAGCGGTCAAATGCAACGCTAGGCTAAAAACCGCCCCACGCCATAGCGTGCCGCATCCACCCCCGCAGGCACATCCTTCTCCCCCAGCAGCAATCCCGCCGCCAACGCCGCCGCCGCCGGCGCGGTCTGGATGCCGAAGCCGCCCTGCCCTGCGCACCAGAAAAAGCCCGGCATCTTCGGGTCGAACCCATAGACCGGCGCGCGGTCGGGGGCGAAGCTGCGCAGGCCGGCCCAGCGGCGCTCGACCGCTTCGACGTGCCAGTCGACCGTTTTCTCCAGCCGGTCGATCGCCACCGCCACGTCCCATTCCTCAGGCGCGATGTCGCAGGGGACGCTGGGCGTCTCGTCATGCGGGGTCAGCCAGAGCCGGCCGCCGGCCTCGGGCTTGAAATAGAATCGGCCGTTGATGTCGATGACGTGCGGCAGGCCGGCGGGCGCGGGCGGGTCGGTGCGCAGTTGCATCATCGTGCGGCGATAGGGGGTGATACCGATCGGCGCCGCGCCCGCGATGCCGGCGACCGTATCGGCCCAGGCGCCCGCCGCATTGACCAGCAGCCGCGCCCGCACCGGGCCGGCCTTGGTCTCCAGCCGCCATATGCCGTCGCGCCGCTCCGCCGTCAGCAGCGCGGCATCGGTTATCAGCGCGGCACCCGCCGCCTTCGCCGCCGCCAGATAATCGGCATGCAGCGCGGCGACATCGATATAGGCGCAGCTCGGCTCCCACACGCCGTGCACCCATTCGGGGCGAAGGCCTGGCACACGCGCGGCGGGATCGACGCGCTGCAACTCGACACCGCTGCCCTCGAAATCGGCGAGCAGTCGGTCGATCCGGCCCGCATCCTCGCGCCGCCCGATATGCAGCGACCCCAAGGGCGTCAGATAGCCGCCATCGCGCAAGGCGGGGCCGGAGGCGGTGGTCAGCGGCTGCACCGCCGGGCCGCCATAGGTTTCCGACCAGAAGGCCGCCGACCGGCCCGTCGCATGACGGCCGGGCAGATCCTCCGCCTCGATCAGGACGACGCGCGCACGGGGACCGATGGCGGCGGCCAGGCTCGCCCCGGCCATGCCTGCGCCGATGATCGCGATGTCCCAGGTCACCGCGCGATCTCGTCCAGAAAGGCATCGATCGCCGCCAACGCGCGCAAACGCACCGGGTCCGCCTCGCGCAGTAGCTCGTGCGCCGCCTCGGGTCCGAAGCGGACGAGCCGTGCGCCGATCCGCGCGGCCGTCCGCGCGGCGGCATCCGGGTCGACCAGCCGGTCGGCATCGGCCAGCAGCATCAGCGTCGGCACCGTCATCGCGTCGAGCCGCGTGTCGGTTATCAATCCCCCAATAGAGCGAAGTGCGGCCGCCACCCATCCCCAGCTTGGCGGCCCCAGCGCCAGTTCGGGATGCCGCGCATACCAGAAGGCCTCGTCCTCATAGCGGCCGACATCATGGGTCAGATTGCGTTGCCGCGTGTGCATGCCCGCCGATTCGCGCGCGCGCCAGATGCCGCGCGTGGGGCATGCGCTGCCCATGCAACCGATGATCGCCGCGCTCAGGCCCGGCCCGAACGGCAGGCGCAGGCCCAGCATCGGCGCGACCAGGATCAGCGCATCCGGGACGACCGCGCCTTCGACCATGGCCCGCAGCGCCAGATGCCCGCCCATCGAGTGGCCGAGCAGCACGGCCGGGCCGTCCGCCTCGCCCCGCCATTCGGCCCAGAAGGCGCGCAGATCGTCGACCAGTATCGAAAAGTCGCCGCCATGCCCGACATGCGGGTCCGGGCTCAGCCGCCCCGATCCCCCCTGCCCGCGCCAGTCGAAGGCGGTGACGCTCCAGCCGCGTTCGACCAGATGGGCGAAGACCTCCAGATATTTCTCGATGATGTCGGCACGCCCGGTCTGGAACAGCAACCGCCCGACGGGCCGCACCGCCGCCCAGTCGAACCGCCGATGCGACCAGCCATCGGGCGCCGCCCAGCGCGACAGGCGCGCCGATGCGGGAAAGCGGCGGCGAAGGGCAAGGGCGGAAGCGGGCGCATCGGTCATTCGATCCCCGGTTACGGTTTGGAAAGCCCCGCCGTCTAGGAGCTTTTGCCCTATGGACTGGTCCGTCATCCGTATTGCCCTGCTCTGCGCGCTCGGCCTGCTGCTGCTGTCCGCCGGGATCGAGGATGCGCGCACTCGCGAGATCGCCGATCGCAAGAATATCGCGATCGCCTTGATCGCCCCCTTGTGGTGGTGGGCATCGGGCCTGCCGCTCTGGCCCGATGCGCTGCTGCAGATCGGCGGGGCGGTCGGCATGTTCCTGCTCTTTGCGCTGGCCTTTCGGGTCGGGATGATGGGCGGCGGCGACGTGAAGATGATCGCGGCGCTCGCCTTGTGGCTGCCGCTGGGCGTGCTGCTGCGGATGCTGGTGCTGATGTCGCTGCTCGGCGGGGTCGTGACGCTGACGATGCTGATCGACCATCGGCTGCGGCGTGCGCGCGGCGGCGATGCGATCGAGGTTCCCTACGGCGTGGCCATCGCGATGGCTGGGCTGCTGATCCTGCAGGAACCGATATTTAACCCCTTTTCGCATAGCTGATACGCCAAACTTATCGGGCGGGATGCCCGGCACGAAAGCCGAAGAACGCAGGATGGACAGTCGCAAGATCTTACTGCTGGTGGGCGCCCTGCTGGTCGCAGGGATGACCGCCGTGTTCGCGCGCACGCTGACGGCGGGCAGCGCCGCGCCCCAGGCGGGTGCCGCCGTCATCGTCACGCCCCCGCCCGAACCCGGCCCCGAAATCCTGGTCGCGACGCGCGCGCTGCCGGTCGGGACCATCATCGATTCCGCATCCCTGAAGTTCCAGCCCTGGCCCAAGGAGCTGGTCGGCGGCGCCTATTTCCTGAAGGACCAGACCGATATGTCCAAGCTGCTGGGCACGGTGGTTCGCTTCGCGATCACCGCCGGCCAGCCGCTGACGCAAGGCGCGGTCGTCAAATCGGGTGATCGCGGCTTCCTGGCCGCCGCGCTGACCCCGGGAATGCGCGCGGTGACGGTGCCGGTGTCGGCGCAGACCGGGGTGGCGGGATTCGTGTTTCCCGGCGACCATATCGACGTCGTCCTGACCCAGGACGTGGCGGGCGGCGGGGACGGCCCGCCGCTGAAGGTGTCGGAGACGATCCTGCGCAACGTCCGCGTGCTCGCCACCGACCAGCGCACCGATGGCCAGTCGGGCAATGACGGCAAGACGCCCATCCAGACCTTCACCACGGTCACGGTTGAAGCCACGCCCAAGATCGCCGAGCAGCTGGCGGTCGCGCAGACGGTCGGCACGCTTTCGCTGTCGCTGCGCGCGCTGGCCGACCGGCCCGAGGATCTGCAGAATCCGGGTGGCGGCGCCGCGGCACCGGTGGCGGACCGTGCCTCCTATGTCACCGGCGGCGACATCTCGCGCTACCAGCGGCGGACCGTCCCGGGTCGCCAGCGCGGCGCCTTGACCGCCCCCGGCGCCGCCGCCACGGGTCCGGCCGCCACAGGCCCCGCCGCCACAGGTCCCGTCACCACCGAAGGCTTCGGCGTGCGCGTCGCGCGGGGCTCGGGCGGCGGGCCCAAGGCGGACGCCGCACCGGCCAGCCCGACCAATAGCGGCGCGGGGGATCAGTAAGGATCATGACGAAGCACCTGCCCTGGGCGGCCCTGGGCCGCACCGCCGCTATCTCACTGATGCTGGCACCGTTGATCCTCGCGCCCGCCCCCGTGCGCGCCGATCCACGGGGCGAGGACACCGGTGGCCGCACGTTGGAGATCAACACGGGTCGCGCGCGGCTGATCACCCTGCCGCGCCCGATGACCGACCTGTTCGTCGCCGATGACAGCATCGCCGATGTCCAGGTCCGCTCCCCGACGCAGCTCTATATCTTCGGCAAGAAGCCCGGAGAAACGACCGTGTCGGCGACGGCGCGCGGCGGCGCGGTCGTCTATGCGACCACCGTCCGCGTCGGCAACAATTTCGATTCGATCGGCCGGATGCTGCGGCTCGCCATGCCCGAGGCGCAGATCGCGGCGACGCCGATGAACGGCCTGATCCTGCTGACCGGAACGGTCGCCGCGCCCGACGACGTCGCCGAGGCCGAACGACTGGTCCAGGCCTTTGTCGGCAAGGATACCAAGGTCATCAGCCGCCTGAAGACCGCGACCCCGTTGCAGGTCAATCTTCAGGTCCGCATCGCCGAGGTCAATCGCAGCTTCGTCAAGTCGATCGGCGTCAATCTGCTGAACCGCGACCGCAATTCCAGCGGCTTCATCTTCGGCGTCGGGTCGGGCCGCAATGCGGGGACGATCACCGATCTGAACAACGCGGCCGGGACGACGATCGGCACCCAATATGGCTTCAACCAGGGGCCGCTGCGCACGACCCTGGGCCTCGGCGGCCGGGTGCTGGGCATGGACCTGCTGGGAGCCATGGACCTGGGCGAGACGCTGGGACAGGTCTCGACGCTCGCCAATCCCAACCTGACCGCGTTGTCGGGGGAGACCGCGACCTTCCTGGCCGGCGGCGAAATCCCCATTCCGATGTCCGCGTCGCTGGGCACGGTGTCGGTCGACTATAAGCAATATGGCGTCAGCCTGTCCTATACGCCGACCGTGCTGGCCGATGGCCGCATTTCGCTGCGGGTCCGGCCCGAGGTGTCGGAGATTTCCTCGGCCGGCGCGGTGACGCTGGACAAGTTCACCATCCCGGCCCTGACCACCCGCCGCGCGGAGACGACGCTGGAGCTGGGATCGGGGCAGAGCATGATGATCGCCGGCCTGTTGTCCAACACCCGCGACAATTCGATCGAAAAAGCGCCTTGGCTGGGCGACCTACCGCTGATCGGCGCGCTGTTCCGCTCCAATGCGTTCAAGCGCAAGGAGACCGAACTCGTCATCATCATCACCCCCTATCTGGTGAAGCCGGTCAATTCGCCGTCCGACATCGCGCTGCCCACCGATGGCGAACGCGCGCCGAACGACGCCGAGCGGGTGCTGCTCGGCCGTATCTCGGCGGGGTCCAGCCAGCCGCGCCCCGTGCCGACGATGGCCGCGCCCGTTCAGGGCCGCCCGGTGACGGGCGCGCAAAGCCCCGCGCCGCTGACCTCCATGCCCCGTTTGCGCAAGGGCACCCCCGCCCCCGGCTTTTCCGAATGACCGCCCGTTCAAGGATGCCCCGTTCCATGCGTCTGCCCCTCGCCCTTTCGGGTTCGATCACCCTGCTCGCGCTGACCGCCGGTTGCAGCGGCACCGGCCAGCCGGGCCTGGAAAGCGCGCATCAGCCGGTCGTGTCGCAGGCCGACTATGTTCTCGACCTCGCCGTGTCGGGCAACCGGCTGGCGGGGGACGAGGCGCAGCGGCTGGCGGGCTGGGCCGACAATCTGCGGCTGGGTTATGGCGACCGGGTGACGATCGAGGACCCGGCCGGCGATGCGCCCATCGCCTATCGCCAGATCGCCGACATCATCGGCCGCCACGGCCTGCTCGTCGGACCGGCGGGTTCGATCGCCCGCGCGCCGCTCGCCCCCGCGATGATCCGCGTCGTCGTCACCCGCGCGCGCGCCAGCGTTCCAGGCTGTCCGGACCGGACCGGCGATGTCGGCCCCGACTGGACCGGCGAAACCTCGTCCAACCATGGCTGTGCGGTCAATCGCAACCTGGCCGCGATGGTCGCCAATCCCAACGACCTCGTTCGCGGCGTCGAAGGGCCGGCCAGCGCCGATCCCGCGGTGGCGACCCGCGCGATCGATACCTTCCGAAAGGCGCCACCGACCGGCCATGGCGGGACGGTGGTGCACGCCCCCAATGCCACCCAGGGCGGCGGCCCTGGCGGAATGGCCGGCATGGGAGGACAGTGATGAACGCCCCCTGGAAGCCCCATGGCCTGATCGGGCGCGATCCCATCCAGGCCTTTGTCTGCGACGACTGGACAGCCGAGGCGGTGCGCCCGATGCTCGCCGAACAGGGCTGGTCGACCGAGAAGGTGACCAAGGGCGGCCTGCGCGGCGCGATCCAGGCGCTGTCGGTGTCCGCCAGCCCGCAGATCCTGATCGTCGACCTCAGCGACACCTCCGACCCGGTGGGGGAGATCGGCAATCTGGCCGAAGTGTGCGAACCCGGCACGATCGTGATCGCGGTCGGCCAGGTCAACGATGTCCGCCTGTACCGCGCGCTGCTGGCCAATGGGCTGCACGACTATCTGCTCAAGCCGATCAATCCCGATCAGCTGCGCGAGACCATCGGCCAGGCGCGCGCGATGCTGCACACCCCGCGCGCGATGGACATGGCGCCCGAAAAGGCACCGTGCAGCGTGACGGTGATCGGCGCGCGCGGCGGGGTCGGCGCATCGACCGTCGCCGCCTCGCTCGGCTGGCTGATGGCCGAGCGGCTGGGCCGGACCACCGGCCTCCTCGACCTCGACGTGCATTTCGGCACCTCCGCACTGTCGCTCGATCTCGAGCCGGGGCGCGGGCTGGTCGATGCGATCGACAATCCCAGCCGCATCGACGGGCTGTTCCTGGAACGCGCGATGGTCAAGGCGCTGGAGAAGCTGTCCGTCCTGTCGGCGGAAGCGCCGATCGCCGCGCCGATCCTGACCGACGGCGTCGCCTTCACCCAGTTGCAGGACGAGATGCGCGCCAATTTCGAGACGACGATCGTCGATCTGCCGCGCGACATGCTGATCCAGCAGCCCGTGCTGGCGACGAGCGCGCAGACGATCGTGCTGGTCACCGAATTCACCCTGGCCGCCGCGCGCGACACGATCCGCCTGCTCTCCTGGTTCAAGACCCATGCCCCGCAGGCCCAGGTGCTCACCGTCGCCAACCGCGTCCACCCGGCCGCGCAGACCGAGATCGCGCAGAGCGATTTCGAGGGGTCGATCGAGCGCCCGGTCGATTTCCTGATCCCCTATGACCAGAAGCTGGTCGTCCAGGCGGCGAAGGCCGGCAAGCCGATCGCCGAGTTGGGCAAGACGTCGCGCACCATCGCCCCGCTGATCGCGCTGTCGGAGCTTATCTGCGCGGCGGGGCAGGCATCGGATCGGGCGCGCGGCAAGCGCCGCCTGCTCGAAAAGCTCGACATCAAGGCGTTCCTGCCCAAGCGGGCGCGGGCGAACTGACCCGATGAGCATGATGGCGACCCTGATCCTGGCGGGCGGCGTGTTCCTGACGCTGGTGCTGGTGATGGCCGCGCTGTCCGCGCCCAAGACCTCGCGCAGCCAGTCGCGGCAGCTCGCGGGATTGCGCGGCCGCGTCGCATTCGATCTCGACAAGCCGGTGTCGCCGATGGTCGCGGCGTCGCGCGGCATCGCGCTGGCCAGCGACACGCGGGTCGACCAGATGTTCGGGCGGCTGCTGCCCAATCCCGAAAAGCTGGCCAAGCGGCTCGACCGGACCGGGCGCGACTGGACGCTGGGGCAATATGGCATCGCGTGCGGCGTGGTGGCGCTGGGCATGACGATCCTGCTCGTGATGCTGCATTTGTCGCTGCTGCTCGCGTTGCCGATGGGCGTCGGCCTGGGGCTGCTCGTACCGCATATGGTCGTCAGCAAGACGATCAGCCGCCGGACGAACCGGTTCATCACCCGCTTTCCCGATGCGATCGAGCTGCTGGTGCGCGGCCTGCGCTCGGGCCTGCCGATCAGCGAGACGATGTCGGTCGTGGGGCAGGAAGTGCCCGGCCCCGTCGGCGAGGAGTTCCGCGCCGTGTCGGACCGGATGCGCATCGGCCGGACGATGGACAATGCGCTTCAGGAAACCGCCGACCGGCTGGAGACGCCCGAGTTCCAGTTCTTCGTGATCGCCATCGCCATCCAGCGCGAGACCGGCGGCAATCTGGCCGAGACCCTGTCCAACCTGGCCGAGGTGCTGCGCAAGCGCGCGCAGATGAAGCTGAAGATCAAGGCGATGTCGTCCGAATCCAAGGCATCGGCCTATATCATCGGCGCGCTGCCCTTCATCGTCTTCGGCCTGATCTGGATGATCAACCCGCCTTACATGGCGAAGTTCTTTGTCGATCCCCGACTGATGATCATCGGCGGCGGCGGGCTTTTGTGGATGGGGCTAGGCGTCTTCATCATGTCGCGCATGATCAATTTCGAGATCTGAATGACCGCCTCACCCCAGATTCTCGGCCTCGACGCCGGATCGGCCGCCGCCATGCTGTGGGGCGTGTGCGTCCTCTGCCTGCTCGTCGCCGGCTATGTCCTGATCGGCGCGCGCGATCCGATGCGCAGGCGGGTGCAGGCGCTCAACGAACGGCGCGAGCAGCTCAAGGCCGGGATCGATCCCACCCCCAAGCGGCGCGCCCAGTTCATCGAGCGCACCGACCTGTTAGAGCGGATGCGCCGGATGCTCAGCGCGCTCAAGATGCTGCAGGAGGATCAGGTCAAGGCGGTCCAGCTCAAGCTGCTCCAGGCCGGCATCCGATCGAAGGAGCTGGCGGTGGCGGTCATCTTCGGCCGCCTGGCGCTGCCGATCGTGCTGGGCGGCGGCACCGCGCTCTGGGTCTATGGCACCGAGGATTTCGCCGATTGGAGCGGGTTCAGCCGCTACATGATGGTCGCAGGGACGCTGGTGCTCAGCTACAAGGCGCCCGATCTGGCGCTGAAGAACCGGATCGACAAGCGCACCGCCGCGATCCGCAAGGGCCTGCCCGATGCGCTCGACCTGATGGTCATCTGCGCCGAGGCCGGGCTGACCGTCGATGCCGCCTTCGCCCGCGTCGCGCGCGAACTGCGCCGCGCCTATCCCGAACTGGGCGACGAGTTCCAGCTGACCTCGGTCGAGCTGGGCTTTCTGACCGACCGCCGCCAGGCGCTCGAGAATCTGTCGACCCGGGTCAATCTGGACGCGCTGCGCGGGGTGGTGACGACCATGATCCAGACCGAGAAATACGGCACCCCGCTCGCCAGCTCGCTGCGCGTGCTGTCGGCCGAGTTCCGCAACGAGCGCATGATGCGCGCCGAGGAAAAGGCCGCACGCCTGCCCGCGATCATGACCGTGCCGCTGATCCTGTTCATCCTGCCGACGCTGTTCGTCGTCATCCTGGGGCCGGCCGGCTGCTCGATCAACGATACGCTGATGACCTCGATGGGCGGGAAGTAACACCCGCGCCCCGGCGAAATCCGGCGGCATCGCAACCACTCCGCCCGATCGGTCGTTGACCTGACGTAACAGACAGGGATCGACGCGATGCTGTTCACTTCGACGACTCAGTTCGCCGTGCTGGGGCTGGTCCTCATCGCGGGTTGGCTATTCGGGCTGGCGAGCCATCCGGGCGGCCGCAAATGGCGCACCCGCTATTCCACCGAGCGCGACGCCCATGCCGCACACCAGAAGGAGACCGAGGCCAAGCTGGCGGCGGCGCGAGACCGCATCGCCGAGCTGGAGCGCGAGAACCAGCGGCTGGCGACGGCGCAGCCGGTTGCGGCGGCACCGGTGGCGGAGCGGGCACCTTACCGCCCGGTCGCCGCGAGCGCTGCGCGTCCGGCCTATCCGGCGGGGAAGCGTCGCGGGTGGTTTGATTTCGGGAACCGGGTGACGACGCACGGGTGATGTCTTCGTGGGTTTGGGGCTCGGTGAGACATCCTGCCCTCCCCCATCCCCTCCCGCCTGCGGGAGGGGCGTGCCAAGCGGAAGCGTCCAGCACTTAAAGCGGCCTACAGCTCTTCAGGAAGCGAAACCGCTGCCCAAAAACGCTCCCCTCCCACAAGCGGGAGGGGATGGGGGAGGGAAGGTTCCAGGCGATAAACCCGCCGAAACCTCCCCCAAGATCACCGCGCCTTCAACGCCGCCTGCGCCGCCGCGAGCCGCGCGATCGGCACGCGGTACGGGCTGGCCGAGACATAATCCAACCCGACCTGCTCGCAGAACGCGATCGACGCCGGGTCCCCACCATGCTCACCGCAAATGCCGAGCTTGATCCCGGCCCGCGTCGCGCGACCGCGCTCGGCGGCCAGGCTGACCAGTTCGCCCACACCCTCGACATCGAGGCTGACGAACGGGTCCTTGGCGTAGATGCCCTTCTCGACATAGGCGCTCAGGAAGCGCGCCGCGTCGTCGCGGCTGACGCCCAGCGTGGTCTGGGTCAGGTCGTTGGTGCCGAAGGAGAAGAACTCGCCCACCTCGGCGATTTCACCCGCCTTCAGCGCGGCGCGCGGCAGCTCGATCATGGTGCCGACCAGATACTCGACCGTCTTGCCGCGCTCGGCGAACACAGCCTGCGCCGCCTTGTCGACCACCGCCTTCATCAGTTCCAGCTCGCGCCGGGTGGCGACCAGCGGGATCATGACCTCGGGGATCGGCGCTTCGCCCGACTTCTCCGCGACGTCCAGCGCCGCCTCGAAGATCGCCTGCGCCTGGATCTCGTAGATTTCCGGATAGGTCACGCCCAGGCGGCAGCCGCGATGGCCGAGCATCGGGTTGAACTCGTGGAGTTCGTTTGCCCGGCGCTTCAGCGTATCGACGTCGACGCCCGCCGCCGTGGCGACCTCAGCGAATTCGGCCTCCTGCTGCGGCAGGAACTCATGCAGCGGCGGGTCGAGCAGGCGTACCGTCACCGGCAGACCCGCCATCACCTCGAAGATCGCGGTGAAGTCGGCGCGCTGTTCGGGCAGCAGCTTGGCGAGCGCGGCGCGGCGGCCCGCTTCGTCCGAGGCCAGGATCATCTGGCGCACCGCCGTGATCCGCGCGGCGTCGAAGAACATATGCTCGGTGCGGCAGAGACCCACGCCCTCCGCACCGAAATCGCGCGCGGTCTGACAGTCGAGCGGGGTTTCGGCATTGGCGCGGACCTTGAGGCGGCGGACCTGATCGGCCCATTCCATCAGCGTGCCGAAATCGCCCGCCAGCTCGGGCTGCACGGTCGCGACCGCACCGACCATCACCTCGCCGGTCGACCCGTCGAGCGTCAGGATATCGCCCTCGCGCACCTCGCGGCTGCCGACGCGCAGCAGCTTGGCCTTGTTGTCGATCGACAGCGAGCCTGCACCCGAGACGCAGGGCCGCCCCATGCCGCGCGCCACGACCGCCGCATGGCTGGTCATGCCACCGCGCGCGGTCAGGATGCCCTTGGCCGCGTGCATGCCGTGAATGTCTTCCGGCGAGGTTTCGACACGGACGAGAATCACCGCCTCGCCCGCCGCCGCCGCGCGCTCGGCGGCATCGGCGTCGAACACCACCTTGCCCGACGCCGCACCCGGCGACGCGGGCAGGCCCTTGGTCAGCACATCGCGGCTAGCATCGGGGTCGAGCGTCGGGTGGAGCAGCTGGTCGAGTGCCGCCGGATCGACGCGCGCGATCGCTTCCTCGCGGGTGATGAGGCCCTCATTCGCCATATCGACCGCGATCTTCAGCGCCGCCTTGGCGGTGCGCTTGCCCGAACGGGTCTGGAGCATCCAGAGCTTGGCCTGTTCGACCGTGAACTCGATGTCCTGCATGTCACGGTAATGCGTCTCGAGCTGGTCGAAGACGGCGGCCAGCTCGGCATAGACCTCCGGCATCGCCTCTTCCATCGAGGCGGGCTTGGCGTTCGCCTCCTCGCGCGCGGCCTTGGTCAGGTACTGCGGCGTGCGGATGCCCGCGACCACGTCCTCGCCCTGCGCGTTGATGAGGAACTCGCCATAATAGGCCCGGTCGCCCTTGGAGGGATCGCGCGTGAAGGCCACGCCCGTCGCCGAGGTGTCGCCCATATTGCCGAAGACCATCGCCTGCACGTTGACGGCGGTGCCCCAGTCGGCGGGAATGTCGTTCAGGCGGCGATAGACCTTGGCACGCTCCGACTGCCACGACCCGAATACCGCACCGACCGCGCCCCAGAGCTGGTCATGCACGTCCTGCGGGAAGGGCTTGCCCCATTGGTCCTCGACCAGCCCCTTATAGGTCGTGACCAGCGCCTTCCAGTCCTCGGCCGACATCTCGGTATCGAGGGTGAAGCCATTGTCCTCCTTGGCGATCTCCAGCGCTTCCTCGAACGCGCCGTGATCCAGCTCCAGGACGACATCGGCATACATCTGGATGAAGCGGCGATAGCTGTCCCAGGCGAAACGCTCGTCGCCCGCCTTCTTCGCCAGCCCCTCGACCGTCTGGTCGTTGAGGCCGAGGTTCAGCACCGTGTCCATCATGCCCGGCATCGACACCCGCGCGCCCGAGCGGACCGAGACCAGCAGCGGGTTCTCCGGATCGCCGAAACGCTTTTCCGTCACCGCCTCGATATGCGCGATACCGTCGGCGACCTCGTCGCGCAGTTCCTGCGGAAACTGCTCGCCATCCTCGTAATAGCGGGTGCACATCGCGGTCGAGATGGTGAAGCCCGGCGGCACCGGCAGCCCGATCGAGGCCATCTCGGCCAGATTCGCGCCCTTGCCGCCAAGCAGATTCTTGTCCCCCTTGCCGCCGTCCGAAACGCCGCCGCCGAAGCGGTACACATAGGTCATCGGTTCGATCCTTTACTGGTCGTCACGTCCGACGCCCTGGGGACACAGGCGTCGGTGTACATAAGGCGATATTGCCGGAGGGGAAGACAGGAACGTATCGCCCCGTCTCCCGATCCGGCTCAGCTCATCCCTCGATCCTCGAGAAGTCCGCCACCGTGTGAACGGCCGCCCGGACACGGGCGAGCAGCGCGAGGCGCGCGGTCCGCTTGGCCGGGTCGGCGTCGTTGACGGTCACATCGTCGAAGAACCGGTCGATCGGCGCACGGAGCGACGCGAGCGCGGCCATCGCGGCCTCGAAATCCTCGGCCTTCACTGCTTGCGCAGCCTTGGGTTCGGCGGCGTCGAGCGCGGCGATCAGATCGGCCTCGGCGGGTTCGAGCGTGTAGGTCGGCGCGGTCCAGCTCTGGTCGCCCTCGACGCCTTCCTTCTTCAGGATGTTCGCGGCGCGCTTATAGCCGGCGAGCAGGTTGGTGCCGTCGTCGGTGGTGACGAAGGCTTGCAGCGCACGGACGCGGGCAAGCAGGCGGACGAGATCTCGCTCTCCTCCAAACTCGCTTTCGCTACCAGGCAGAACCACCGCATCGATCACATCGTGCCGAACGCCGTTGCTGCGCTGCTGAACCTTAAGACGATCGATAATAAAATCGTGGAAATAGCCACCTGCAACGACTGTGCCGATGCCGATCTCAGAATTGCCTACCGCTTGATAAAACAAATCATAGTCAGAACAACGCAGCGAATTATCGAGTATCAGACCTATCAAGCCGAGGGCGGCACGACGCAAAGCAAAGGGGTCCTTAGACCCGGTTGGCCGCTCATCGATTCCAAAGAACGATACAAGCGTATCCAACTTATCCGCCAGCGCCACAGCCACCGTCACCGGCGCGGTGGGGACGTCATCCCCCTGCCCGACCGGCTTGTAGTGATCGCGAACCGCCTCAGCCACGCGCGGGTCTTCGCCCTGCGCGGCGGCGTAGTAGCCGCCCATCAGGCCCTGCAACTCGGGGAACTCGCCGACCATGCCGGTGACGAGATCGGCCTTCGCCAGGTACGCGGCGCGCTCCGCCAGATCGGCAAGCTCGCCCCCTCCGTTTACGGGGGGGGATGGGGGGGGGACCTCTCCACCAGCGACGTCGCCCGTGGCACTGCCCTCCCCTAGCCCCTCCCGCCTGCGGGAGGGGGATTCGGTAACGATCCCCTCCTCGACCAGCCAGCGGGCCAGCTTGGCCACCCGCTCGACCTTGTCGGCGACGGTGCCGAGCTTTTCGTGGAAGACAATCTTTTCCAGCTTGGGCCGCAGATCGTCGAGCTTGGTCTTCAGGTCGGTCTCATAGAAGAAGCGCGCGTCGGACAGGCGGGCGGCGAGCACCTTGCCATTGCCCTCGACGATCTTCGCGCCGCCGTCGGTCGCCTCGATATTGGCGGTGCAGACGAAGGCGTTGGCCAGCTTGCCGTCGGCCGAACGGCAGACGAAGTACTTCTGGTTCACCCGCGCGGTCAGCTGGATGACCTCGGGCGGCACGTCGAGATAGGCTTCGTCGAAGCGCCCGAGCAGCGGCACCGGCCATTCGGTCAGCCCGGCATTCTCGGCGACCAGCCCCTCGTCCTCGACCAGCTCCAGCCCGGCCTCGGCGGCGAGCGCGGAGGCACGCGCGCGGATGATCGCGGCGCGCTCGTCCTGATCGACCAGCACCTTGGCGGCGCGCAGCTGCTCGACGTAAGCGTCGGCGCCGGTCAGCACGATCTCGGCGGGCGCGTGGAAGCGGTGGCCGCGCGTAGTGTTGCCGCTGGTGATCCCGGCGATGTCGAACGGCACCACCTCGCCGCCGAACAGCGCGACGATCGCGTGCAGCGGACGGACCCAGCGCATCGACTCGGTCGAGGCGGACTCCGCGCCCCAGCGCATCGACTTGGGCCAGGGGAAGGCGCGGACGATCGCGGGGATCGCCTCGGCCAGAACCTCGGCGGTGGCGCGACCGGGCTTTTTGGTGATGGCGAACAGCACGCCGTCGCGCTCGGTCAGCTGCTCGCGCGTCAGTCCGGTCTTGCGCAGGAAGCCCTCCAGCGCCTGCGGCGGCGCGGAGGCGCGCGGCCCCTTCACTTCCTCGGACACCGCCTCGGTCGCGGCAGGCAGCCCGCGCGCGATCAGTGCGAGGCGACGCGGCCCCGCATAGGTGACGATCTCACCCGCCGACAGTCCGGCCTTGGCGAGTTCGGCGGTGAACAGCTTGGCGAGGTTCTCCCGCGCACCAGCCTGCATCCGGGCGGGGATTTCTTCGGAGCGGAGTTCGAGCAGAAAATCGGTCATCACGCGGCCCAGCCGTTCTTGTCCATCCAGGCGCCGCACGCGCCCTTCGCCAGATCGCGGACGCGGCCCATATAGGCCTGGCGCTCCGCCACCGAGATCACGCCGCGCGCCTGCAGCAGGTTGAAGGTGTGGCTGGCCTTGATCGCCTGTTCATAGGCGGGGATGGGCAGCTTGGCCTCCAGGCAGCGCTCGCACTCGGCCGCGGCCTTCTTGAAGGCGTCGAACAGCGTGTCGGTGTCGGCGACCTCGAAGTTCCAGGTCGACATCTGCTTCTCGTTTTCGAGAAACACGTCGCCGTAACTCACGCCAGCATCGTTGAAGCGCAGGTCGTACACATTGTCGACGTCCTGGATATACATGGCCAGCCGTTCGAGCCCGTAGGTCAGCTCGCCCGCGACCGGCTTCATGTCGTATCCGCCCATCTGCTGGAAATAGGTGAACTGGGTCACCTCCATCCCGTCGCACCAGACTTCCCAGCCCAGACCCCAGGCGCCCAAAGTCGGGCTTTCCCAGTCGTCCTCGACAAAGCGGATGTCGTGCTTCGTCATGTCGACGCCAATCGCGGCCAAGCTGCCCAGATACAGGTCCTGCAGGTCGGCGGGCGAGGGCTTCAGGATCACCTGATACTGGTAATAATGCTGAAGCCGGTTGGGGTTCTCGCCGTAACGGCCGTCGGTCGGGCGGCGGCACGGCTGGACGAAGGCGGCGTTCCACGACTCCGGCCCCAGCGCGCGCAGCGTGGTCGCGGGGTGAAAGGTGCCCGCCCCCATCTCCATGTCATAGGGTTGCAGGATCACGCATCCCCGCTCGCTCCAATAGTCATGGAGGGTGAGGATCATGCGCTGGAAGGAAAGTGGTCCTTCCGGGGGGCCGTTTCGGGTCTGCATAATGGGCGCAGGCTTTGGCGGATGGCCTTCACGCGGTCAAGGCGAGCGGGCCGGTACATTACCCGTCATTGCGAGCGTAGCGAAGCAATCCAGGGCGTCTTGCCCGGACACTGGATTGCTTCGCTACGCTCGCAATGACGAAGTGAGGAGTCAATCATGCATGATATTTTGTCAGGCGTTGTTGACACAGTCATGACTCACTGTCACTTTGTCATGGTCACCTGACATTACGTCATGCACGGGTGACAAAGCGAGGTTGGCCATGCAAGAGGAGGTGGACATGAAAAATCGCCTCAAGGTGCTGCGCGCCGAACGCAACTGGAGCCAGGCGGAACTCGCCGGGCGGCTGGACGTGTCGCGCCAAGCCGTCAACGCCATCGAGACGGGGAAGTACGACCCCTCGCTGCCGCTCGCCTTCCGTATCGGACGGTTGTTCGAATTGCCCATCGAGGAGATTTTCGATGACGAGCATCATGGTGAGTGAGGGTGCCGACTGGGGCGCGAGCCGCGAGGCGGCGCGTGTGTTGCGCCGGAAGCGGCGGCGGATCATGCTGGTCGTCACCGCAATCCTGCTGATCGTCGGCCTACCCTTTCTGGAGGGATTCATCGATGGGTTTCTCCATCGTCCTCGGGCACCCCTGCCCCATCCCGTGGCCCAGGCCGCCGCTGTCATCATGCTGATTGCCGTCGGCATCGTGACGTGGCGCAACTGGCGCGAAACCGATGAAATGCAGCGGCAGCTGGCGATCGAGACCTGGGCCATGATCGGAGTGACGAACTTCGTTCTGCATCCGCTGCTGACCGTCATCGGCGCACAGACGGGGCGGGCCGATTTCGAGGACTATAGCTGGGGTGTGTCGGTCATGATCGGCCTAGCCTTCTACCTCATCCGGCGGGTGCGGTCATGAGCAGCCGTCTGACCCGTGCGGTCATCGGGAGCGGTATCACGCTGTCTCTTCTCGGCTGGGGGGCCGGACGGGTGGGCGAGGTCACGTTCGATGCGATCCGTCCCAACATGCAAGCCGCCAGCGTCGCTTCCCATCAGGTCGCGATCCCCAAATTTTCCGTCCATATGTCCATCGAGGTGCGACCATGACCATGAACGCTTCGCGCATCGCCAAGGGGCCAAGCGAGCGCGCCAATCACCGCCTGCTGGCCATTTCCGGTGCCGTTGGCGGAGTCGCTGGGCTGTCGACCGCGCTGATCGTGCTGCAACAGCCGCCGGGCGCCGCTGCCCGCCCGGACCTATGGTCCTCGCCGCTGCCACTCTGGTTCGCCGTGCTGATGGCGCTGATCTGGGGCGTGGTCATACCCGTCATCTCGTGGCGCTGGCACCGGGTGGTCGACGAGCATGAGCGTCAGGCTTACCGCGACGGCGCGGTCGCCAGCTTCTACACGGTCGGTCTGGGCGTGCCCGTCTGGTGGTTCCTGTGGCGCGGCGGCGTGCTGCCGCCCCTTCAGGTCGAATGGGTCTACGGCGCTCTGATGGCCACCTGCGGCATCGTCTGGATGTGGCGCAAATACGTCTGATCTTCCGGCCGTTTCTCCCGTCCGCCCCTTCCTTTTCCGAAAGCCCGATCCCATGAAGACGATCATGAAAGCCGCCCTCACCTCGCTCGCGCTGATGCTGGCGCTGCCCGCCTGTGCGCAGAGCAAGCCCGCGCAGAACCCCAATGATGCGGACCCCGCCTTGTGGGTGGTCAAGGATGCCGACACCACCATCTATCTGTTCGGCACCATCCATGTGCTGAAGCCCGGCCTGACCTGGTTCGATGAAGCGGTGAAGACCGCCTTCGACAAGTCCGACCAGCTGGTCCTGGAAATGGTGCAGCCCGATCCGGCGACGATGCAGCAGATCGTGCTGAAGAACGGCATCGTCACCACCGGCCCGACCCTGACCGAGCAGCTGCCCGCCGACAAGCGCGGCGCCTATCTGAAGGCGATGACCGATGCCGGCCTTCCCGCACCGGCGTTCGACAAGATGAAGCCGTGGCTGGCGGCGGTCACCCTGTCGCTCGCGCCGATCCAGAAGCTGGGCTACGACCCGAAGAACGGCCCCGAAACCGTGCTGGCCGACGCGGCCAAGGCGGCGAACAAGCCCGTCGCCGGGCTGGAGACCGCCGAGCAGCAGATCGGCTATTTCAACGGCCTGTCGCAACAGGCGCAGATCCAGTTCCTGACCTCGACCGTCGACGAACTGCCCAAGGCTGGCGAGGAAATGGCCAAGATGGTCGACGAATGGGCGCATGGCGACCCCGACGCGCTGGCCCGCGACATGAACGAGAGCCTGAAGGACTCGCCCGAGGTCGCCAAGACGCTGCTGACCGACCGCAATGCCCGCTGGGCGACGTGGATCAGGGAACGGATGGCCAAGCCCGGCACCGTCTTCATGGCGGTGGGCGCGGGCCATCTGGCCGGCACCGACAGCGTCCAGGCGCAGCTCGCCAAGCAGGGAATCACGGCACAGCGCATCCAATATTGACCCCATCATCGTGACGCCGCCCGACCTTCTGGAAGGGCGGGCGGCGTTGCCGCGTCATCACGGTGACGCACATATGCGGCTTGCTCATCGCCTGGTGTTTCCGAAGGGATGGGCGATGCGGCGTTACTGGTTCGTCACCAATGCGCGATCGGGGTCGACCGCCGAGACGGTCGCGGCGGATATTCGCGACACGCTGTCCGCCATGGGCCATGATATGGCCGGCCGAACCGGCTTTCCCGACGATGCGCTACCCTCCCCCGACGCCCTGGTGCACGCCGGCGTGGCATGGATGGTCGTCTATGCGGGCGACGGGACAGTGAATGCCGTGCTGACCGCATTGCACGCATGGAACGGCGCGATCCTGATCCTGCCCGGCGGCACGATGAACCTGCTGGCCAGGACGCTGCATGGCGAGCACGACGCCATGGCCATCCTACGCCGGCTGGCCGATCAGCCGCCACGCCACGTCTCGCTTCCCTTTGCCGAGGCCGATGGCCACCACGCCTATGCCGGCCTGATCCTCGGCCCCGCCACCCGATGGGCCGCCGCGCGGGAGGCGGTGCGCGACGGGCAGGTCGGGCGGCTGATCCGGGCGGTCCGGCTGGCATGGCGACGCAGCTTCGGCGCGGGTCTGCGCCTGGCGGGCGTGCCCGAACTGACGCGGCGTTATCAGGCGGTGTTCGGCACCCCTTATAAAGACCATATCGATCTGGCGGCGGTCGACACCCGGACATGGCGAAAGCTGTTCGATCTCGGTTGGATGGCGCTGACCGACGACTGGACGAATGCACAGGGCGTGACCCGCGCGTTCAGCACGAGCTTTCGTCTCGCCGGACGCCGCGCTATCCCGGCATTGTTCGATGGCGAGCCCCGTCAGTTGCTGCCCGGGTGCGACATCACCCTGCGCCAAAGCACGGCAAACATCATCGCGACGGCCTGAGGCCAGGGCGGGACCATGTCTCGACGGCGATTAGATCGCCATGGAACGGCTCTGAACTGAACGTGCCGGCGCATGGCTTGTATTTCACGCCCTTTGCCGCTATGCGCCGCCGCTTCCGGTCATGGTCATCCCTGGAGGTGTGGTCGGGAGCCTATATCCATTTTGTTTCGGAGTTACTGGAATGAGCGACACCCTTACGCTCGCCGCCGAGACGCGCGATCAGGTTGGCAAGGGAGCCTCCCGTTCGCTGCGTCGTGAAGGCCGCGTCCCCGCCGTGATCTATGGCCGCAACCAGGCCGCCGCGTCGATCCATCTCGAAGAGAAGGCCCTCGTCAAGGCGCTGATGACCGGTCATTTCTTCACCTCGGTCATCATGGTGGACGGCCAGCGCACGCTGGCGAAGGACGTCGCGTTCCATCCGGTTACCGACCGCCCGCTGCACGTCGACTTCCTGCGCATCGGCGAGCATGAGACCGTCACGGTCGCCGTTCCGGTCGTGTTCACCGACGAGGACGAGAGCGGCATCAAGCAGGGCGGCGTCCTGAACGTCACCCGCCACGAGATCGAGCTGGTCGTCGACGCCGCCAATATCCCGACCGAAATCAGCATCTCGCTGAAGGGTCTGGCCGTGGGCGACTCGATCCACATCTCGGACGTGAAGCTGCCCAAGGGCGCCGAGCCCGCCATCGACGACCGCGACTTCGCGATCGCCACCATCGTTCCGCCGACGGTCTCGACCGCCGAGGACGAGGCGGCTGACGCCGAGGCGCAGGCCGAAGGTTCGGAAGAGGCCTGATCCGGCCTCGCTTTCCCTGTCGGGTCAGCGAACGAAAAGAAGGGCAGGTGGCGGCGACGCCCCTGCCCTTTTTCGTGCCTGTTTCATCGTAAACCGTGATGACGTCGTATTGAATCAACGTAAGCCCCTCCCCTTTAGCGGAGAGGTTGGGTTGAAACGTCACCGCAAACTGCCGACTCGTGGAAGCGCCCCACCCCGGCCCCTCCCCTGAAGGGGAGGGGTGAGCTCATCTCACATCATCCCGGTACATCAGCTCTCGCATAAGCAAAGGGTCGCCGGCCCCCATGGTCCGGCGACCCCGCTTATCCCCGCTCAGGGATTGCTCGGAACGGAGGGACGTTCCTTTTGGCCGATCAGCCCTGACCCTGGCTCAGAAAACCGGTCAGCTCGGTCTTCGACACCTTCTTGCTCTTGTCGCTGTCGGCCTGGGCGAAGGCGGTGCCGACCCACTTCTTGGTGGCGGGCGACTCGGCCTTGGTCGACGGGTCGGTCTGCGACTTCAACGCGACCATCCACTGGGTGAATTCGGCCTTGCTGAGCTGCCCGTCGCCGTCCTTGTCATAAGTCGGGAACTGGGTGTCGACGACCTGCGCGATCTGGCTGCCGGTCGCCTGCACTTGGCCTTCGGCGGGGGCCGCCTGGGTCGGTGCGGCGGGGTCCGCCGCCGGTGTCGCGGCTTGCGCCGGGTCAGCCGTGGTTACGGGCGCCGATTGCGGTGCCGCCGGTGTGGTCTGGGCGGGTGCGGTCGTGGTCTGCGCAAGTACCGGCGCAGACACCATCATGGCACCAGCAAGAAAAGCATATTTCATCATCTCGTCTCTCCCTTACTCTGGTCGAACGATGACTATGAAGACCAGGGACGCGATCTTCGTCGTTAGAGATACGTTCCCAATCTGCATTTTACCATATAGGAAAAGGCGGGTCGGGTTTGAAGGCTCGGCTCGTCCCTGCTAACGGCACGATACACCGCGATTCCGAGAGGAAGACGGCGGTGAGCCGTGCCGTTTCCACGACCTAAAAAGGTGTTCTCGATGATCCCGCGCTACTCCCGTGCCCCCATGACCCGGATCTGGGACCCGCAGACCCGTTTCCGCATCTGGTTCGAGATCGAGGCGCACGCCACCGACGCGCTCGCCGAGCTGGGCGTGGTGCCGAAGGAAGCCGCCGCGCGCATCTGGGAAGCCGACAAGGCCGCCGGCGACTTCGACATCGACCGGATCGATTCGATCGAGGCGGAGACCAAGCACGACGTCATCGCCTTCCTGACCCATGTCGCCGAGCGTACGGGCCCGGAGGCGCGCTTCCTGCACCAGGGCATGACCTCGTCCGACGTGCTCGACACCTGTCTGGCGGTGCAGCTGGCGCGCGCCTCGGACATCCTGATCGAGGATCTCGACGCGCTGCTCGCCGTGATCAAGCGCCGCGCCTATGAGCACAAGCTGACCCCGACCATCGGGCGCAGCCATGGCATCCATGCCGAGCCGGTGACCTTCGGCCTGAAGCTGGCGCAAGCCTATGCCGAGTTCAACCGCAACCGCGCCCGCCTGGTCGCCGCGCGTGCCGACATCGCCACCTGCGCCATCTCGGGCGCGGTCGGCACCTTCGCCAATATCGATCCCAGCGTCGAGGCCCATGTCGCCGAGAAGATGGGACTGACCGTCGAGCCCGTCTCGACCCAGGTCATCCCGCGCGATCGCCATGCGATGTTCTTCGCCACGCTGGGCGTCATCGCCAGCTCGATCGAGCGCCTGGCGACCGAGGTCCGCCACCTGCAGCGCACCGAGGTTCTGGAAGCCGAGGAATATTTCTCGCCCGGCCAGAAGGGCTCGTCGGCGATGCCGCACAAGCGCAACCCGGTGCTGACCGAGAATTTGACCGGGCTCGCCCGCATGGTGCGTGGTTACGTGACCCCGGCGCTGGAGAATGTCGCTTTGTGGCATGAGCGCGACATCAGCCACTCCTCGGTCGAGCGCTATATCGGCCCCGATGCGACCATCACCCTGGATTTCGCGCTGGCCCGCCTCACGAGCGTGATCGACAAGCTGGTCGTCTATCCGGCGCGGATGGAGAAGAACCTCAACAAGATGGGCGGCCTCGTCCATTCGCAGCGCGTGCTGCTGGCACTGACCCAGGCGGGCGTGAGCCGCGAGGACAGCTATCGCCTCGTCCAGCGCAACGCGATGAAGGTCTGGGAGTCGGACGGCGAGCTGTCGCTGATGGAATTGCTCAAGGCCGATGCGGATGTGACGGCGGCGCTGTCTCCGCAAGAGATCGAGGCGCGCTTCGACCTCGATTATCACTACAAGAATGTCGACACGATCTTCGCGCGCGTGTTCGGCGAAGAGTGATGATGGGGGGAGTCCCAGCGGCGTGGTGACGTGCCGATAGGGACTCCCCTCCCCCAGCCCAGTTTCAGGTAAACGATGCCCCGCATCATTTAGGTCATGCCGGAGGCATGACCGACCTGAAACTCGCCTGCGGGAGGGGCGCTATGCGGGGAAACGGTCGCCCATAACCTCTCCCCTCCCGCAAGCGGGAGGGGCTGGGGGAGGGAAAGCCAGTCGTTATCAGAACGACCGGTATGTGGGTCTCACATCACCCCACCCACCCCGCCAACCAATCCGCCACCGCCTGCGGCGTCATCGCCCGCGCATCGGCCAGCGCCGTCTCGCGCCCCGCATTGATCAGCTTATTGGTCTTCGGATCGACGATCAGCACGGCGGGCACCCCGGCCAGCCGGCCCTTCACGCCGTAGGACGCCGGAATATCCATATTCTGGTCAAAGCGGCCGACATCGACCGTCACCACCTCGAAATGCTTGGCGACGAAGCCGCGCATCTGCGGCGTTTCCATCACCCCCGCCAGCAACCGGCAGTCGAGGCACCAATTGCCGCCCAGATCGATCAGCACCCGCTTGTGCGCCTTGACCGCACGCGCCCGCGCCGCCGCAATCTGCGCCTTGGCGTCACCGGCATGATAGGGCAGCGGCAATGGCTTGGGCAGCGCCTCGAAACTCGCGATCCCGACGCGCGGCGCGGATACCGGCGCGGCGGCAATCGTGGCAACGGCGGCAAGAACCGGCAGAATGAACTGGCGATAGGACATGACAGGGCTTCCTTTGCGAGCAGCGTGTCCAATGTGTCGAACAGGATGCCGTGCGAAGCAAGGCAATGCGGCACGCCCCTGCCCAAGCCCATCTTGTCGCCCCGATCGATCCCAACGGCGCTTCCCGTGAGCATCTTTTCATCGTGAGGCCAGCATGATGCAGGACTAAGCAGGCTAAATTGCCGATCGCGCGAGACGAAGAAGCGGCTCAGCGGAAGGGGGAGGACGATGGCGCAGGATGGTGAAAATCGCCGCTCGATTTTGGGCGATAAGGGTTCGCTCCAGCGCGCGCTGGTCGGCCCGCTGATCGTCGGGGCCATGCTATTCTTTCGAATGGGGCTGCCCGCGCTGTTCGACAAGGGGCACAGAGTTGACGACCTGATCCACGGCGATGCCTTGCCCTTCGCCGCTGGCTCGGCGTTCCTCTATCTGATCTGCACTCTGGGATATTGGATCATCCTTCGGCGCGCCCGAACCCATGACCCCGTTCGTACCAAACGCATCGGCATGGCCGTCATCGCCGCGATCGTCATGCTGCTCGCTGAGGCCTATTTCGTCATTCCGGATGTCATCAGATATCGACTGGCATCGGATTTGACGGTGCGCGGCGTTCCCGCTGAGGCAGAACTGATTCGCGATTATGCGAGAGGATGTGGGAAAGCCGCCTGCACGGATGCCGTGCAATATCGCTTTACGCCGCGCGGCGGGACGCACCCTATCGAAGGCAGTGTCGATGTGCTGAACGGCCGGGCTCGCGGCACGCATGACCGGATCGATTATGTCGAGGCGACCGGCACCGTGCCGATCCTCTATGACCCTCAGGCGCCCCGAAGGGCCATGTTCTTCTGGAAGGACGATGTGGCGTCGGCCGCTAGGGTCGGGGGAAGTTTTGCTGGGATCATCGCGCTGAACGTCATCGCGTCAATCGTCCTCATACCCTTCGCGCTGATCCTGTGGCGCGATCTTGCCGGACAGCGCCGGACGAAGGCGGAGAATGCCGACCGATCGTGATCCGTTCGATCGGCAATCTCCGGATTGGCCTCACTCCCCCGCGAACACGCTCTTCAACTTGGCGAAGAAGCCCTGGCTCTCGGGGCATTCGTCGCCCGTCTCGGTTTCGCGGAACAGTTCGAGCAGTTCGCGCTGGCGGGTCGACAGCTTGGTCGGCGTTTCGACCTCGATCTGCACGACCAGGTCGCCGGTGCCGCGCCCTTGCAGCACGGGCATGCCGGCGCCGCGCTGGCGAAGCTGCTTGCCCGACTGGATGCCCGCCGGAATCTTGATGTCGTGGGTCCGGCCGTCGAGGCCGGGGATCGAGAGCGATCCGCCCAGCGCCGCCGTCGTGAAGCTGATCGGCGCGCGCGCGAACAGGGTCGTGCCCTCGCGCTCGAAGATGGCGTGCCGCTTCACATGGAGGAAGATGTACAGGTCGCCGGCGGGTGCGCCGCGCGCGCCCGCCTCGCCCTCGCCGGTCAGGCGGATGCGGGTGCCCTCATCGACGCCTGCGGGCACGTTGACGGCCAGCGTCTTGGTCTTCTCGACGCGCCCGTCGCCGCGACAGTCGCCGCACGGGTCGGCGATGATTTGCCCTGCGCCCTGGCAGACCGGGCAGGTCCGCTCGACCACGAAGAAGCCCTGTTGCGCGCGCACCTTGCCGTGGCCGCCGCACTGCTGGCAGGTCTTGGCGCTGGTGCCGGGCTTGGCGCCCGTGCCGTCGCAGGTGTCGCACGCGGCCGAGACATCGACCGTGATCTCGGTCTGCTTGCCATGGAACGCTTCCTCCAGCGAGATTTCCATGTCGTAGCGCAGGTCCGCGCCGCGCCGGGGCTGCTGCCGCCCGCCGCCGCGTCCGCCGCCCATGAACTCGCCGAAGACGCTTTCGAAAATGTCGGAGAAGGCGCCGAAATCCTGGCCGCCATGGCCGCCGCCACCGCCCATGCCCTGCTGGAAAGCGGCATGGCCGTAGCGATCATAGGCCGCCCGCTTTTGCGGGTCCTTCAAACAGTCATAGGCTTCGCTGATCGCCTTGAACTTGGCCTCGGAGTCCTTGCAGCCCGCATTGCGGTCCGGGTGGTACTGCATCGCCAGCTTGCGGTAACGCGACTTGATCGTTGCATCGTCCGCCGTGCGCTCGCATTCGAGCAGTTCATAATAGTCGATCGTCGTGCTCATGCCCGGTCTCGCCCCTGCGCGTGTGGATGGTGCACCCACCGACCGTGCCGTCAGGCCGGACGGAGCGACACCGCCAAGCGCCTCGCCACTTCATGCCCCGACATCTCGCCGGGGCGGTATTCAAAACCTCAAAGCCATGGCCCGGCCCATCCGAGGATGGACCGGGCCGACGGCCTTACTTGGTGTCGTCGACTTCCGAGAATTCGGCGTCGACCACATCGTCCTGCTTGGCCGCACCGGCATCGGCGGCGGGCGAAGCCTCGGCCTGCTGCTGCTTCTCGTAGATGGCCTGACCCATCTTCATCGCGACCTGAGCGAGGGCCTGCGCCTTCTCGTTCATCGTGTCGGGGTTGCCACCCTCGACCGCGGTCTTGGCCTCGGCGATCGCCGCCTCGATCTCCGACTTCAGCGACGCGTCGACCTTGTCGCCATTGTCGGCGAGCTGACGCTCGGTGGTGTGGATCAGCGACTCGGCGTTGTTCTTGGCCTCGGCCTCGGCGCGACGCTTCTTGTCCTCTTCGGCGAACTTTTCCGCATCACGGACCATCTGGTCGATGTCGTTGTCCGACAGACCGCCCGATGCCTGGATGCGGATCTGCTGCTCCTTGCCGGTGCCCTTGTCCTTGGCCGAGACGTTGACGATGCCGTTGGCGTCGATGTCGAACGTGACCTCGATCTGCGGCACGCCGCGCGGCGCCGGGGGAATGCCGACCAGGTCGAACTGACCCAGCAGCTTGTTGTCCTGCGCCATCTCGCGCTCGCCCTGGAAGACCCGGATCGTCACCGCATTCTGGTTGTCGTCGGCGGTCGAATAGACCTGGCTCTTCTTGGTCGGGATCGTCGTGTTGCGGTCGATCATCTTGGTCATGATGCCGCCCAGCGTCTCGATACCCAGCGACAGCGGGGTCACGTCGAGCAGCAGCACGTCCTTGACGTCGCCCTGCAGCACGCCCGCCTGGATCGCCGCGCCCATGGCGACGACTTCGTCCGGGTTCACGCCGGTGTGCGGGTCCTTGCCGAAGAAGTTCTTCACCACCTCACGGACGCGCGGCATGCGGGTCATGCCGCCCACCAGCACCACGTCGGCGATCTCGTCGGCCTTCATGCCCGCATCGGCCAGCGCCTTCTTGCAGGGCTCCAGCGTGCGCTGGATCAGGTCCTCGACCAGACGCTCCAGATCGGCGCGGGTGATCGTCTTGACCAGATGCTTCGGGCCGTTCTGGTCGGCGGTGATGAAGGGCAGGTTGACCTCGGTCGACTGCGCCGAGGACAGCTCGATCTTCGCCTTCTCGGCCGCTTCCTTCAGACGCTGGAGCGCCAGCTTGTCCTTGGTGAGGTCGATGCCCTCATCCTTCTGGAAGCCAGACGCCAGGAAGTCGACGATCTTGTTGTCGAAGTCCTCGCCGCCCAGGAAGGTGTCGCCGTTGGTCGCCTTCACCTCGAACACGCCGTCGCCGATCTCGAGGATCGAGATGTCGAACGTGCCGCCGCCAAGGTCATACACCGCGATCGTCTTGCCGTCCTGCTTCTCCAGGCCATAGGCCAGAGCCGCCGCGGTCGGCTCGTTGATGATGCGCAGCACTTCCAACCCTGCGATCTGGCCGGCGTCCTTGGTCGCCTGGCGCTGCGCGTCGTTGAAGTACGCCGGAACCGTGATGACCGCCTGGGTCACCGTCTCGCCGAGATAGGATTCGGCGGTTTCCTTCATCTTCTGGAGCGTGAAGGCCGAAATCTGCGACGGGCTGTAATCCTTGCCGCCCGCATTGACCCACGCGTCGCCATTGGGCCCACGCGCGATCGTGTACGGAACCAGCTCGGTGTCCTTCTTGGTGACGGGGTCGTCGAAACGACGGCCGATCAGGCGCTTCACCGCGAAGATGGTGTTGTCGGGATTGGTCACCGCCTGGCGCTTGGCCGGCTGGCCGATCAGGCGCTCGCCATCCTTGGCGAAGGCGACGATCGACGGCGTGGTACGCGCGCCTTCCGCATTCTCGATCACCTTGGGCTTGCCGCCCTCCATGACAGCGACGCAGCTGTTGGTGGTGCCGAGGTCGATGCCGATCACTTTTGCCATAAGTCTCTAAATGCCCCTCAAGAACATAGTCTGGAAGTCCAATGCCGGGGTTCGCCGGCCCCGAAAGCGGCAACCCGAAAACCCCGTTCACGAGGCGGATATAGGTGGGCGTTTTGTTGCCGCAAGATTGGATGGAACCTAGGATGGCTTCAGGATTTGCCGAAACGGGAGGGTATGTCATGCGGCGCGCTGTTTTTCTGGGGCTTTGCGCCCTGGCCTTGGGCGTCCCGCTGGGCGGGTGCAGCGAGAAGGCCGAGCTGTTCGCCGAGGAGGGCTGGGTCCGCCTGGCCGCCGTCCCCGGCCGGCCGGCCGCCGCCTATTTCATCGTCCATGGCGGCCCCAGGCCGGTCGACCTGATCTCGGTCAGCAGCGATGTCGCGATCACCAGCGAGATGCACGAGGGCGGCATGGCGATGAAGAAGGTCGACCGCGTCCCCATCCCCGCCGGCGCGACCGTGCCCTTCACGCCGGGCGGTCGGCATGTGATGCTCTACGACATGAACCCGGGTGTGAAGCCGGGGCGCATCCTGTCGCTGCTGCTCACCTTTTCCGACGGCACCCGCCTGCGTCAGGGCGCGCGCGTGATCGCGGCGGGCGATCCGGCGCCGCAATGACGGGTCCACGGGGCGAATGACCGAAAAATGACGGACGTCTGGAATATTTTTTCAGGCTCCGACCCAAATCGGTAATCAATCGGTCCCTTATGTGTCAAACTAGCCCCATAAAGGCCGCCCGACTTTGCTCGACCGAGCGAAATTGGGGGATTTTTGACCATGTCCGATACGAACGACACCCGTTTCAGCCTGCGGCGGATCGCCGACCGGCGCGCATTGCTGCGCGGCGCGGCCGGCCTGTCGATGCTGCCGCTGACCGGCGCGCTGACGGCGTGCGACGATGACACGCGCCTGAACAGCGATCCCACGCCGACCGCCAGCGCATCGACGGCCAGCGCGGTCGGCACGACCAGCTTCACGATCGCGGTGCTGCCCGACACGCAATTCTATTCGCGCTATGCGACCGCCGACGAGAACCGCCAGTTCCAGCGCAAATATGGCTCGGAGCCGTTCGCCGCGCAGACCCAGTGGATCGTCGACAACGCCAAGGCCTATTCGATCCCCTTCGTCATTCATCTGGGCGACGTGGTCGATCAGGTGCGCAAGCCCGCGCAATGGGCGGTGGCCGATGCCGCGATGAAGCGGCTGGAGACGGCGCGCATCCCCTATTCGATCCTGGCGGGCAATCACGACGTGCTATCCGACCTGGACTATCGCGTCCCTGCCGACCAGCAGGCGGGCACCGATACCCAGCGCACCCTGTCGGCCGAGCCCTATCTCACCTGGTTTCCGACTACGCGCGCGCAGAACCAGTCGACCTTCCGCGAGCGGGATCGCACCGGCTTCCACGAATATCACATCTTCGAGATGTATGGCGTGAAGTTCATGGTGCTGTCGCTGTCGTGGCGCATCTCGGACGCCGGCATCCTGTGGGCGCGCGACGTGATCCGCCGCAACCCGACGCTGCCGGTGATCCTGGCCAACCACCAGCTGCTGAACATCGACAAGGACGGCAAGAGCCCGCTGGAAACCGATTACGGCCTGATGCTGTGGAACAATCTGATCCGCGACAACGACCAGATCTTCATGACGCTGAACGGCCATCATCACGGCGCCGCGCTGCTGACCAAGACCAACGACTTCGGCAATCCCGTTCATGAGATGGTCGTCGATTACCAGATGGCCTATCAGGGCGGCAACGCGCTGATGCGGCTGTACGAGATCGACTTCTCAGCCAACAAGATCGACGTGATGAGCTTTTCGCCCTGGGTCGTGCAGAAGCCCAAGGCGACGCTCAACCAGTTCGACCGCGCGGTGCTGGACGATGCGAACAACCGCTTCACCATCGCCATGGACTTCAAGAAGCGTTTCGCCCGCTTCCTGCCCGGCTTCGCCTATACCGAGATGACGGCGGGCACGCCGATCCTGCCGCGCGTCCGCACCGCGCTGCTGTCGGGCTATACCGAGCCGGCCGCACCGGCCGAGGTGCTGCCGCGCGATGCCGACGACTATCCCAAGATCGCCGAAACCGCCGCGCACTGGCGTGTGGCGAGCGGCATCGTCGATGGCCGGATCGTCCAGGTCGGCGAGACGCTGCCCGACGTCACGGGCCGCAACCCGATGACGCGCGTGCCGCTGTCGGGGCCGGCGATGGTCGAGGACGTGGTCTGGTCGACCGATCGCCACCGCCTGTCCTCGGCGCCGGGCAGCGTCCGCTTCCGCAACACCGACAAGGTGACCGCGCGCAGCAGCGCCTTCGCCACCGCCACCAACGCGCCGATCAACGCGGCGACCTTCGGCGCGGGCTATACGGTCGAGGCGTTCATCAAGATCGACGCCAACTGGACGGTGACCAACCACCGCTGGGGCAACATCCTGACCCGCAACGGCAATCGCGGCAAGCTGCCGGGCTTTGCCGGCGGCGACAAGGAGGCGCCGCCGATCCTGTTCGCCATCTCGTCGCTGCGCGAAATCCAGTGGGAGGTCGTGCCCGCCTCCAACACCGCCTATCCGCAGGCCAACTGGTCGGGCGAGGTGATGGTCGACACCTGGTATCACATCGCGATCGTCAACGATCCGGTGGCCAACGAGACCGTCCTTTATGTCGACGGCGCGCCGGTGCTGCGCAACAGCGCCGGCCAGGTCGGCATCGCGGCGCTCGCCGCCGACATGCCCTGGGTCCTGGGTGCCGCCTGGTGGGACGGCGCGCGCAAGGACGGCTATTTCGGCAATATCGGCGAGGTGCGCGTCGTCGCCAAGCCGCTGACCAGCAACCAGTGGCTGACCGCGCGGCGTAGCTGACGCCGATCGGGCGGGCGACGCCGTGTCGCCCGCCCCCAGCACCGCCAAACCACTGACCATCCGGGAAAAACCCGGATAGCCGATCATGGTTAAATCGCGTCAACCATCCCGTTCGCGCGTGGGGATCACTCCGCGCTCGTCACGGGATGGGAGTTACCATGACGGTCATCAATACCAATGGCGCCGCGCTTCGTGCGATGGCGGCCACGCAGCGCGCCAATACCGATCTGGCGCAGTCGATGGCGAAGCTGTCCTCGGGCCAGCGGATCAATTCGGCCAAGGACGACGCCGCCGGCCTCGCCATCAGCAGCTCGATGACCGCGCAGATTCGCGGCATGACGCAAGGGATGCGCAACGCGATGGACGGCGTCTCGCTGATCCAGACGGCGGACGGCGTGCTGACGGAAGTGTCCAACATGCTGCAACGGGTTCGTGAACTCGCGGTGCAGGCGGGGTCGGGGACGTACAGCATGACCGACCGCGCGGCGTTGCAGAAGGAGGTAACCGCGCTCGCCACGCAAGTCGATCAGACGATCCGATCGGCATCGTTCAACGGTGTCGCCCTGTTCAACGCCAATGCGCCGGTTTACGACGCCGACAACAATCTGGTCGATGCCAGCGTCAAGCTGAACGTCCAGGCCGGACCGAACATCGCCGATACGATCCCGGTGTCGATCGATCCCGTGCCGATCGCGTTCACCCGCGACAATGTCGATGGCTATTGGGCCTGGGGCTATCAAGGTCGGCTGACCGACCCCAAATTTCGCGATCAGAGCCAATCGCATCTGGTGACGTTCGACGATTACATGGCACGCGGCAAGATCGGCGGGACGACGGTCACACGGCAGGACATCGGCCGGATCGTCTATCAGAGCGATGGTGATCAATGGTACGATCCCAATGGGACGACCTATGATCGAGATGACAATTATGACGCGTATCTGGTGCGTCGCCAGTTCTCGCTGGTCGACGAACTCAACGTCATGAACCGCTATCGCACCGATCACACCATGAGTCGCGTCGATGCCCTGCTATCGACCGTGGCGAGCGTCCAGGGTCAGCTCGGCGCGACCGGCAATCGGCTGGAGTCCGCGATCGCCACGCTGACCAGCGGCACGACCAATTTGTCGGAGGCGCGCTCGCGGATCGCGGACACCGACTATTCGGACGAGTCGGTCAAGCTCGCCCGCGCCCAAATCCTGGCGCAGGCCTCGACCGCGATGCTGGCGCAGGCCAATCAGAGCCAGAAGGACGTGCTCAAGCTGCTCGGTCAGTAAACCCGATGACACACGCCCTCGTCATTGCGAGCGCAGCGCAGCAATCCGGGGCGTCGTGATTTAACACTGGATTGCTTCGCTGCGCTCGCAATGACGAGGGGGCGGGACTCCACAAAAAAGGGCGGACCTTTCGGCCCGCCCTTCCGTCACTTCACTGAGACCGGATCACTCCGGCTTCTTGGCCACCGCCACCAGCGCGGGGCGCAGCAGACGGTCCTTGATCATATAACCCGACTGCATCTCCTGCACGATCGTGCCCGGCTCCTGGTCGGAGGGCATTTCAATCATCGCCTGATGCTTGTTGGGGTCGAGCGCCTGGCCCATCGCCTCGATCTTGGTGATGCCGTGGCGGCCCAACACGCTCTCCATCTCACGACCCGTGGCGTCGAGGCCGGTCACCAGCCCCTTCCACTTGTCGTCGGTGCGCAGGTCGGCCGGGATCGCGGCCAGCGCGCGCTGAAGATTGTCGGCCACCGACAGCACGTCGCGCGCGAACGACGTCGCGGCATAGTTGCGCGCATCGGCCGCGTCCTTTTCCGCACGACGGCGGACATTCTGGATCTCGGCCTGGGCATAGAGATATTGCTGCTTGGCCTCGGCCAGCTGGTTCTCCAACTCGGCCAGACGATCCTGCCCCGCCACTTCGGGCGCGGCCTCGGCCGTCTCTTCGCGCAGGTCGGTCTGGGGTGCGTTGGTCGTATTGTCGCTCATCATAATCCCTGTTCAGCCCATCATTCGGGCGAGCGTTGCCGCCGTGAAATCCACCATGGGCACGACGCGGGCATAGTTCAACCGCGTCGGCCCGATTACCCCGACGACACCCACCACCTGTCCGTCGAGATTCCGGAACGGTCGCGCAATGACCGAAGATCCCGACAGCGCGAACAATTTGTTCTCCGCGCCGATGAAGATGCGGGTCGAGTCGCCGGCGCGTGCGGAATCGAGCAGGCTGGCAATCTCCTGCTTGCCCTCCAGATCGTCGAGCAGATCGCGCACCCGTTCCAGATCGGCGGCGGCGGCGGCATCGATCAGCCGCCCCTGCCCGCGCACGATCAGGATCGGCCGCCGCTCGCCATCCTCGCTCCACACCGCCAACCCCTGTTCGACCAGCGCCCGCGCCGCCCCGTCCAGCGCCGCGCGCCCCGCCGCCAGTTCGCGCTCCAGCCGCTCGCGCGCCTGACCCAGCGTCAGGCCGGCGAGCGTCGCGGACAGATAATTGCCCGCCTCGATCAACGCCGACGGCGTCATGCCCAGCGGCAGTTCGAGCACGCGGTTCTCGACCGCGCCGTCCTCCGCCACCAGCACCGCCAGCGCCTGCGTCGCGGAGAGCGGCACGAAGCCGATCGAGCGCAGCTTCATCTCGCGCTTGGGCACCATGACGAGACCCGCACAGGCCGACAGGCCCGACAGCACGGCGGTGGTCGCCGCCAGCGCCTCCTCGACCGGGCCGGAGCGGGCAGCCCTCGCCTCGATCGCGGCGCGCTCCTCGACGCTCGGCTCCATCGCGTGCATCATGCCGTCGACGAACAGCCGCAGCCCCATATCGGTCGGCATCCGCCCCGCGCTGGTATGCGGCGCGGCGAGCAGCCCGCGCTCCTCTAGCTCCTGTAACACATTGCGGATCGAGGCGGGCGACAGGTTGATCCCCGACAGCGCGATCGTCTTCGACCCCACCGGCTGTCCGCTGGTCAGATAGCTGTCGACCACCACCCGAAAAATATCGCGCGCCCGGTCGGTCAGCTCGGTGATCGGAAGTGTGACCATGACGGAAATGTAGGCACGGGTGGCGCGCCACTCAACCGCGATCGGAAGACCTCTCTTCTTCTCCGCGCCCTCTGCGCCTCTGCGCGAAATTTTTCACGCGGAGACGCGGAGATTGTTCGGCTCTTCCTCCGCGTCTCCGCGCCTCCGCGTGAACCATCCTTCTTTTTTGCGCGCAGAGGCGCAGAGGACGCAGAGAGAAGAGGAGTGTCTTCCGATCGCCACCTTGGTCTCTGGCGCATCGCGCGGGGGCCGGTTAGGGCTGGTGCCAAGGAACAAGGAGAAGACTATGCGCCCGTCCGGCCGGATGCCCGACCAGATGCGTCCCATCACCATCGAGCCGAATTTCACCCGCCACGCCGAAGGTTCGGTGTTGATCGGGTTCGGCGATACCAAGGTGCTCGTCACCGCCAGCGTCGAGGAGCGTGTGCCCCCCTTCCTGCGCGGCAAGGGCGAAGGTTGGGTCACCGCCGAGTACGGCATGCTTCCCCGCGCCACCCACACGCGTGGCAGCCGTGAGGCGGCCAAGGGCAAGCAGTCGGGCCGCACCCAGGAAATCCAGCGGCTGATCGGCCGCTCCCTGCGCGCCGTCTGCGATCTGAAGGCGCTGGGCGAGCGGCAGATCACCCTCGACTGCGACGTGATCCAGGCCGATGGTGGGACCCGCACCGCCGCCATCTCGGGCGCCTGGGTCGCGCTGCGCATGGCGGTCAACACGCTGATGGCCGAGGGGAAGCTGACCAGCGACCCGATCCGCCACAAGGTCGCCGCCGTATCCTGCGGCATCCATCAGGGCACGCCGGTCCTCGACCTCGACTATATCGAGGATTCGAACGCCGATGCCGACGCCAATTTCGTGCTTATCGAAAACGGCCATATCGCCGAGGTGCAGGCGACCGCCGAGCACGCCACCTATGACGAAGAGGCGCTGCTGCGTCTGCTGCGTCTGGCGCGCATAGGCTGCACCGAGATCTTCGCCGCGCAGGACCGGGCGATCCGCGCATGAGCGGCGAAGGCAATGGCCGTCAGGCGATCCGCAAGCTCGAACCCGGCAAGCTGGTCCTCGCCAGCCACAACAAGGGCAAGATCGTCGAATTCCGCGAACTGCTCGCGCCCTATGGCATGGAGGTGATCGCGGCGGGCGATCTCGACCTGCCCGAGCCCGAGGAGACCGGCACCACCTTCGTCGCCAATGCCGAGCTAAAGGCGCTAGCCGCCGCCGACCTGTCGGGGCTGCCCGCCTTGTCGGACGATAGCGGCCTGTGCGTCGAGGCGCTGGGCGGCGATCCGGGGCTGTTCTCGGCCCGCTGGGCGGGGCCGGAAAAGGACTTCGGCATGGCGATGCGCGCGGTCGAGGATCGGCTGAACGAGGAACCCGACATGAGCCGCGCCGCGCATTTCATCTGCGCGCTCGCAATCGGCTGGCCCGATGGGCATGTCGAATGGTTCGAGGGCCGCGTCGACGGCACCATCGTCTGGCCGCCGCGCGGCGACAAGGGCCATGGCTATGACCCGATCTTCCAGCCGATCGGCGGCACCGAGACCTTCGCCGAGATGGACCAGGACGAAAAGAACCGCATCAGCCATCGCGCGGATGCGTTCGGCCAGCTGGTGAAAGCGGTGTTCTGAAAAAATCCTCCCCGGCACGGGGAGGTGGCAGGCCAAAGGCCTGACGGAGGGGGGCTTCCGCTAGCTGCGTCCTTTGCGGCGATCCCCCTCCACCAGCCTGCGGCTGGTCCCCCTCCCCGTACCGGGGAGGATTTAAGTCCTAACCCTTCGCCAGCCGCTTCTGGTTCGCCGTCACCACACGGTGCACCGGCGTCATGGCCTGCAGCGGCATCGATGCGCCGATCAGCATCGCGCGGGCCATCGCTTCCCATGCATCCAGCATGCCCCCGCGCGGGTCGTGCCGCGACAGGCGCGACAATGCCGCCTGATCGCGCTTCCAGACCTTGGCCGACTGGTCAAACGCCTTCACCTTCTCGCTGACCATCAGGGTCATCTCGGCGGGCGAGGAGGTGCCCGTCGCCATTGCCCCCATGCGGGTCGCGATCACGCTCTGCGCGCTCAGCATCGCCTCGCCCGCCATCACCGCGAAGCGGGCGGGTGCGGTCCAGAAACCGATCCACGCCATCGGATCATAGGGATTGGCCATAAGAGCTTTCCTTTGCGACGCCCGCCGGGTCAAAAGGCCCGTTCGCCAAAGACGTTGCCGGTCGGGCTATAGCGGCAAACGAGAAAGTCGTCGCGCGCATTGCTCGCCATCGCGCATCCGACCGCCGTGGAACGTGCCCAGACGATCTGGGTATAGTGGCCGACATCGCCGAACCGCCCCGTCCGGCTGGCATTGGGGATCGGCAGGTTCACGAAATGACGCTGCTCGGCGCGCCAATGGCCCATCATCTCGTCATAACGATAGGCGCCGCGCGTGCCGGTCCACAGATTCTCGCCCTGCCGCGCCGGCCCCTGCACCTGCTCGGCATGTTGGAAACGCCCGGTCCGCGCCAGTTCCTGCGCATAAGCGAGCGCGCTGGCCGCCAGCGAGTCGCTCCAAGTCAGCGGCGGCAACCCCACCTCGGCCCTGGCCGCCCGGTGGCCGTTCAGCATCGCCTGTCGCAACAGCCCCGCCCCGCGCGGCGCGGGCGAGTCGGACAAACGCTGTTCGACGACCCTGGCCGGCCGCGCCTCCCCCGACAGCGGCGTCGCAGGAACGACGGGACCGCAGCTCGACAGAAAGAGAGTCAGCAACGGCAACGATAAGAGATGGCGAAGCGCGAACATCGCCGCCATATCGGGGCGCATCATGTCCTCCGCAATATCGCCGTCCCCTGCGCCGCTGGCGCTGTATGTCCATTGGCCGTTCTGCGTCTCCAAATGCCCCTATTGCGACTTCAACAGCCATGTCCGCGAGTCGGTGGACCAGACCGCCTGGGCCGAGGCGCTGCTCGCCGATCTGGCGCATGAAGCGGCCATGCTGCCGGGGCGGCGGCTGACCTCGATCTTCTTCGGCGGCGGCACGCCTTCGCTGATGCCGCCCGCCACCGTCGCCGCGATCCTGAACGCCGCCGAGCGCCATTGGGGCTTTGCCGAGGGGATAGAGATCACGCTGGAGGCCAACCCTTCGTCGGTCGAGGCGGCGCGCTTCGCCGACCTCGCCGCCGCCGGGGTCAATCGCGCTTCGCTGGGCGTACAGGCGCTAGACGATCGGGCGCTGCACTTTCTCGGCCGCGCGCATGGGGTCGATGAGGCGTTGCGCGCGCTCCAGACGGCGCAGGAGCAGTTCGGCCGGGTCAGCTTCGACCTGATCTATGCTCGCCCCGGCCAGCCGCTGGCGGATTGGGAGGCCGAGCTGACCCGCGCGATCGGCTATGGCACCGAGCATCTGTCGCTCTATCAACTGACCATCGAGCCCGGCACGCGCTTCGCCACCGAGGCGGCGGCCGGGCGGCTGACGATTCCAGACGGCGACGCCGCCGCCGATCTGTTCGAGACGACGCGCGCGATCACCGCCGCCGCCGGGCTGCCCGCCTATGAGACGTCCAACCATGCGCGGCTGGGGGCCGAGAGCCGCCACAACCTGACCTATTGGCGTTATGGCGATTACGCCGGGATCGGGCCCGGCGCGCATGGTCGCCGCGAAGGCGTCGCCACCGCGCGGCGCAAGAAGCCGGAGAACTGGATGTCAGCGGTCGCGCGCAACGGCCATGGCATCGAGCTGGAGGAAAACCTCGCCCCCGTCACCCGCGCGACCGAAGCGCTGGTCATGGGCCTGCGCCTGACCGAGGGGGTCGATCTGGGCCGCGTCGCCGCGTTGGCGGAAGGCCGGGAGATGATCGACACGGCCAATGTCGACCGACTGAGCGCGCAAGGGCTGACGCGGCGCGAGGGCGATCGGCTGATCGTGACCGAGGCCGGCGCGCTGCTGCTCGATGCGATCCTGCGCGAGGTGGTGCTGGGCGACACTTAATATTGTTCCTCCCCTGCAAGGGGAGGGGGACCATCCGCAGGATGGTGGAGGGGTGTCACCGGTTGCGAGTGAAGACCTCACCTACCCACGGCGACACCCCTCCGTCAGGGCTTCGCCCTGCCACCTCCCCTTGCAGGGGAGGAAGGGGTTAGCCCTCGGCCCCGACCGTCTCGCGCACCCAGTCGGCATAGGCGGGCAGCGCATCGACGATCGGCACCGCGACGATCTCCGGCACGTCATATTCATGCAGCGCGGTCACCGTCCGACACAGCGCTTCAAACCGCGACCGCACCGTCTTGATGGTCAGCATCAGCTCGGGCGCATGCTGGACGGCCCCCTCCCAGCGATACCAACTTTCGATCGGCGTCATCTGGACACACGCCGCCAGGCGCTGTTCGATCAGCGCCTGGGCGATCGCCGCAGCATTCTCCCTGCTCCCCGCCGCGCACTGGACGAGGATCAGGTCGTCGCCGCTCAATCCCCGAACCCGGTCGGCGCCGGCGACACCGTGACCGAGGTTCCGTCACGAATCTCCTGCACCTCCAGCGCGCGCTGCGCCACGCCGTCGCGGCCGAAGCGGAACGCGCCGTCGATGCCGGCGAAACCGTCCGATGCGCGTAGACGCGATTCGGGGAACGGCGCGTTCATCTTCCAGTCGCGCGCGATCCGCACCGTCAGCAGCACCGCGTCATAGCCCAGGCTCGACAGGCGATACGGCGCGCTGCGATAGCGGGCGCGGTATTTGGTCGCATATTGGCGGTAGAAATTGTTCGACACGCTGGCGAACCAGGCACCGTTCAGCGTCGGGCGCGCCGCGATGTTCGATTCGGAATTCCACAATTCGGTGCCGAGCAGCCGGGTGTTCGCCCCCGATCCGCGCTTGATGACCGGGGCCGCCGTGGCCGCCGCCGCGCCGCCATCGGCGATCAACACCGCGTCATAAGGCGCCTTGGCATTCAGCCGCTGCGCCGCGCCCGCGATACCGCCCGCGACCCGGCCATAGGGCTGGAGCGAGACGACCTGCCCCCCCGCCCCTTCCACCGCGCGCAGGAACGCGGTCGAGGCGCGCTCGCCGTACAGGCCGTTGGGCACCAACCCGGCAAAGGTCGTCACCCCGCGCCCGCGCGCATAATCGACGACCCGCTCGATCGACTGCGCCGGGGTATAGCCCATCAGATAGGTGCCGCCGCCGGCCACGCCGGCATCGTTGGAAAAGCTGATGACCGGCACCTTGGCGGCGCGCGCGACCGGCGCGACCGCGCGGACATCCTCGGACAAAAGCGGCCCCAGGATCAGCTGCGCGCCCTCGGCGATCGCCTTCTGCGCCGCCGCCGCCGCACCGGTCGCGGTGTCATAATTGGTGATGCGCACCGTGTCGGCCTGGCTGTCGAGCAGCGCCATCATCGTCGCATTGGCGATCGACTGGCCGACACCGGCATTGCTGCCCGACAACGGCACCAGCAGCGCGACACGGTGGCGCGCTGTGTCGCGTGGCAGGCCCGGTTCGACCTCGGTGGTGGGGCGCGGCGCGGTGGTTTCGGGGCGCGGCGGCGGGGCCTCGGTCGGCCCGCGCGGGACCAGGGTCTGGCACGCCCCCAGGAACAGCGTCGCCGCCAGCGCCAGCGTGCGGTTCAGCCGCTTGCCACCCCATATGCGAAGCGCCGGATGTGCGGCCCCCGGTTGTACGAACAGCCCTGCCTCTGTCATGACACTCCCCGTGACCCAATCCGAACATAAACTCGAACCCGGCCTCTACATCGTCGCGACCCCCATCGGCAATCTCGGCGATCTGTCCCCGCGCGCGGCCAACATATTGACAAGCGCCGATGTCATCGCGGTCGAGGACAGCCGCGTGACCGCCGGGCTGCTCCGCCATATCGGCGCCAAGCGGCCGATGCAGCCCTATCACGACCATAATGCCGAACATGTCCGCCCCGGCCTGATCGCCCGTATGGCGACCGAGGCCGTCGCACTCGTCTCCGACGCCGGCACGCCGCTGATTTCCGATCCGGGCTATAAGCTGGTGCGCGACGCCCGCGCCGCCGGCCATGCGGTGGTGACGATCCCAGGGCCCTGCGCCGCGATCGCCGCGCTGACGCTGGCGGGTCTGCCGACCGACCGGTTCCTGTTCGCCGGCTTCCTGCCCCCCAAGGAAAAGGCGCGCGCCGACGCCATCGCCGAGATCGCCGGCATCCGCGCGACCCTGGTCTTCTACGAATCAGGACCGCGCCTGTCGGCGACGCTGACCGCCTTGGCGCACGGGCTGGGCGACCGCGAGGCGGCGGTGACGCGCGAGATCACCAAGAAGTTCGAGGAGGCGGTGACCGGCACCCTCTCCACCCTCGCCGCACGCTATGCCGAGGGCGGGCCGAAGGGCGAGATCGCGATCGTCGTCGCCCCGCCGGGCGAAGCGCCCCCCGCCAGCGAGCAGGATGCCGACGCCGCGCTGGCCGAGGCGCTGACCCGCCTGCCGGTCGGTCGCGCGGCGAGCGAGGTCGCCAAGGCGCTGGGGCTGGACCGCAAGGCGCTCTACGCCCGGGCGCTGGTCATGAAGGGTGACAAATCAGAGGATTAGGCCGCGTGCGTTAGCGATTCGGCAACGCTCCCCCGGCCATGATCGCAGCGGGGAGCCGACCATGTACGCCTATGACTTTCGCCACGATCTGAACCTGCTCGACATACGCTGGACGGGGCTGTTCACGCCCGAGATCGCGACGCGCTATGCCCGCGAACTGGTCGACGCGTTCCGGCGCAGCGGCTTTCGCCCCGGCTACCGCCTGCGCATCGACATGAGCGACATCGCCGTCCAGCCGCGCGAGGCGATCATGACCGTGCACGAGTGCTTGCGCGACTTTCCCCGCGCCAGCCGCATCGCGATGATCAACCGCAGCGCGATCGGGCGACAGCAGATCGCACGGCTGATGACCCAGCCCTACTTACGCGTCTTCGATCGCGCGGAGGATAGCTTGGCCTGGTTGACCGCATCGGAAGAAGTGGCGGCCTGATCGCAAGGCACAGGCCGCTGGTCGCCTTCGTTAAGATGTGTTTTACATCCCGCTCATGCCGGAGGACTGCCGTTGGTGATCTATGAGCCTTTAAAGATCTGCGTCTCGCTCAAAGCCAGCGCAAGCGATCTGGTGGGCTTTCACTGGCAAACGAACGCCATAGCTGCCGATTTCATCCTGCCGGGGCGTGATAAGGAGCTTCTTCGAGTCGCCTTTGGGAGGGAATGTATCGTCAGGCTTCTCGATGAGATGCCGTTATCTACCGAGGACGATCCCGTATTAAGGCAGGGAATGGCAAAGGATCATTTTGCCTACAGAGTGAGCGGCGCCCCGTTTTCACGGCGCCAATCCCCGTCATGGTTGGAGATCATGGCCCCAGTAAGCCATTATCAGTTCGTCACTGGCTGGGCCTGCATGGATGTCCTCTCGCCTGCGTCTCCAACATTTGAAATCATCGAACGACCTAGCGATGCCGCAAAGTAAGTTCATCAACCGATGTTGAACGGGCAGGGCAATGAGCGCCGCCGCGCTGCCGAACAATCCGGCCGTCGCGGCGAGCGGCTCGCGGCATGGTGGCTGCGGCTGAAGGGCTGGACGATCCTTGACCGGCGCGTTCGCACGCCCGCCGGCGAGGTCGACCTGATCGCACGGCGCGGGGCGCTGGTCGCCTTTGTCGAGGTGAAGACGCGCAAGACCGCTGCCGAACTCGATTTCGCGATCGACGAGCGGCGTCTCGCCCGGGTCGCGGCGGCGGCGGAAATGCTGATGCCGACCTATGCCGGGCCGGGCGACGATATTCGCATCGACGTCATCCTGCTCGCGCCGGGCACACGGCCTCGGCATATCGAAAACGCATGGTGCGGGTGACAGGACGCGGGCGAAACATTACCTCCCCTGCCAAAGACCCGTCCGAACGAAGGAACGCCCCATGACTCAGCCGCTGACCGTCGCCGTCCAGATGGACCCGATGGACCAGATCAACATCGCGGGCGATTCGACCTTCGCGCTGATGCTGTCGGCGCAAGACCGCGGGCATAGGCTGTTCCACTATGACGCGGGCGACCTCAACTGGTCCGACGGGCGGTTGTGGACCAAGGCGTATCCCGTGACCGTGCAGCGCGTCGCGGGCGATCATTACCGCTTCGGCGAGCCGGTGAAGCTGGACCTCGGCGACGAGGCCGATGTCGTGCTGATGCGGCAGGACCCGCCCTTCGACTTAGGGTATATCACCGCCACGCATCTGCTGGAGCGGGTCGCCGAGACGACGCTGGTCGTCAACAATCCGCGCAGCGTGCGCAACGCGCCGGAAAAGGTCTTCGTCCTCGACTATCCGCAGTTCATGCCGCCGACCCTGGTCACCCGCTCGCTTGACGAGGCGCGCGCCTTTCTGGCCGAGCATGGCGAGATCGTCATCAAGCCGCTGCACGGCAATGGCGGCAAGGCGATCTTCAAGGTCGGCCGCGACGGCGCGAACCTGTCGGCGCTGATCGAGGTGTTCAATACCGCGTACCGCGAGCCGCATATGGTGCAGGCCTTCCTGCCCGCCGTCGCCAAGGGCGACAAGCGGATCGTGCTGATCGACGGCGAGGTCGCGGGCGCGATCAACCGCCTGCCGGGCGAGGGCGAGATCCGCTCCAACCTGGCGGTCGGCGGATCGGCGGAGAAGACCGAGCTGACGGCGCGTGAACGTGAGATCTGCGAGGTGCTGGGGCCCGAACTAAAGCGGCGCGGCCTGTTGTTCGTCGGGATCGACGTGATCGGCGGCGAGTGGCTGACCGAGATCAACGTCACCTCCCCGACCGGCATCGTCGCGATCGAAAAGTTCGACGGCACCGATGTCGCCGCGATGATCTGGACCGCGATCGAGGGCAAGGTCGCCGCCCGCGCCTGATCCCACAGGCGGAACTCCTGTCCTTGTCCGGGCTTTTCCTTCTCGCGAGAAAGGAAGGGTGTGTTCGCGATGGGTGCAACGACGATTGGTGCGATGGTGGGTGCCGCAATCGATGGCATGTCGGGTGACGATGGCGTCGCTGATGGCGCGATCATCGGTGCGGTGACCGCCAATGTCCTGAAGATCGTGCTGCCGATGGCGATCACCTATGCCGTGGGCTGGGCGGTGCTGCGTGGCGCCGGCGAGCTCAAGGACCGCGTTTTTGGAGAAGCACAATGATCGGACGCATCATCGGCGCGCTTGTCGGGCGCGAAGTCAGCCGTCGTGACGGCAATAACGGCCTGAAGGGCGCGGCGCTCGGCGCGCTGGCGGTCGGCGGCATGCGCCGCCTGGGGCCGCTCGGCCTGCTGCTCGGTGGCGGTTATGCGGCCAAGAAGGCCTATGACCGTCGCAAGGCCGGCAAGGTCACCGGCCACTACTGATCCCACGACCGAACGGTCGATCTACCGCAGCGCGTCAAGCATGTCTTGACGCGCTGCAACTGCGTGCGTCAAAGGCAGGCATGCCCAACTCGCCCGCCCATTCCGACGATCCCCACAAGCTGAAGCGCCGCGGCATGTTGTTCGTGCTGTCCTCGCCATCGGGCGCGGGCAAGTCGACCATCGCGCGCAAGTTGCTGGCGGACGATTCCGGCCTGCAAATGTCGGTGTCGGCGACGACGCGCGGGATTCGCCCCGGCGAGGTCGAAGGCAAGGATTACCACTTCGTCGATCTCGAGGAATTTCGCCGCATGGTGGCGAATGACGAGTTCCTCGAATGGGCGCACGTCTTCGACAATCGCTACGGCACCCCGCGCGCGCAGGTCGAGGCGATGCTGGCCGCCGGCAAGGACGTGCTGTTCGACATCGACTGGCAGGGCGCGCAGCAGCTGTTCCAGATCGCGGGCGGCGACGTGGTGCGCGTCTTCATCTTTCCGCCGTCGATGGAGGAACTGCGCCAGCGGCTCGAGCGCCGCGCGACCGACTCGATCGAGGTGATCGACGCCCGCATGGCGCGCGCCACCAACGAGGTCAGCCACTGGGACGGGTACGACTATGTCCTGGTCAATGACGATGTCGAGCAATGCTTCCAGGGGGTGAAGACCATCCTCCAGGCCGAACGCCTGAAACGCTCGCGCCAGACCGGGTTGATCGGGTTCATCCGGAAGCTGACGACGAAGTAAGCGCTGGGCCGGTCGGGGGCGTCTGCGTCGACTTGGACGCGGACGGAGGATGGGAGATGGCCAACTTTATCAGAGGCCGCCACACATCCCCACCTCCGCTCAGGCTGAGCGTAGTCGAAGCCCAAGGGAAAGCCTGGCCGCGAGCGAAGCCTGTGCACTTCGACTTCGCTCAGTGCGAACGGAGGGCGGGAAAAGGCCAACAGTGCCAAGAGCCGCCGCACACCCCCACCCCCCATTCAGGCTGGGCGCAGTCGAAGCCCAAGGGAAAGCCTGGCCGCGAGCGAAGCCTGTGCACTTCGACTTCGCTCAGTGCGAACGAAGGGCGGGCAAAGGCCAACGGTGCCAAGAGCCGCCGCACACCCCCACCCCCGCTCAGGCTGAGCGTAGTCGAAGCCCAAGGGAAAGCCTGGCCGCGAGCGAATCCCGTGCACTTCGACTTCGCTCAGTGCAAACGGAGGGCGGGAAAAGGCCAACGGTGCCAAGAGCTGCCGCACACCCCCACCCCCGTTCAGGCTGAGCGCAGTCGAAGCCCACGCCCTGCCCCGGCCACCAACCTCACCCCAACGCCGCCAGAAACAGCACCGCCGCGTCGAACTCGCGTCGCTTGGCCTCGCGTGCTTCGATGGCGAGATAGTCCTCGCCCCACTCCTCGGCCTGGAAATCCTCGTCGACATGCGCCGCCGTCCAGACGGCATCGGCCGCCGCCGCGCTCTCGAGCAACGCCAGCGCGAGCACCAGCGAACCGGTGATCGTCACCACCGGCGACAAGGCGGCGAGCCGGAACGGATCGAGCGCGCCCACCGCCGCCGCCAGTCGCTCGACGGTCGCCCCGGGCTGGGGCCGGTGCATGATCCCGGTGACGAGCGTGAAATGCACATCATAGCGATCGCGCGCCCAGTCGAGCAGCGGGTCCCAGATCGCCACCTGCCGCGCCACCAGCTCGGGCGGCGAATCGGCGCGGTAGCAGAGCAGATCGGTCTCGGCATAGCGCGCCAGCCCGTCCGCGAACGGCGTGGGGTCGGCGGCGATCCGATCGATCGCGGCATTGGCCAGCCCGGTCAGCGGCATGGCGCGCGGGTCGACCGTCTCCGCCACGTCGCGCCATTCGCCCGCCACCGCCTCGGCCAGCGCCGCCGTCGGAAGCGCCAAGGGCGTGCGGCCGGGTGTCCGCACCGGCCGGTCGTCCAGTCGGACGACGCGATCGGCATCGATGGTGACGTTCGTCCAGAACCGCTTCATTTACCCCCACTCCGCCAGCGATGCGCCAGCCCCGCCGGTACGATCGCGATCATCGCCAGGGCCGACATGACGATCGCGACGCCCAGCACCTTGTGCGGCCAAGTCACACCGCGTGATACCAGCACCACGCCGAGCAGCGCCCCCGCCACCCCGATCAGGCGCACGCCCGCGATGATGAACCAGCGCCGCCGCGCCGGGTCGCGCCCGCTCATGGCCGCACCAGCAGCGCCGGGAGGTCGGCCACCTCCTGTGCGACGACATCGGCGCCCGCTCTCACCAGTTCGTGCACGTCATGATACCCCCAGGCGACACCGACCGCGAAGGCGCCCGCCGCCTTGCCCATCGCCATGTCGAAGCTCGTATCGCCGATCATCGCCACATCCCCGGCCGCGACCCCGCTTTCGGCCATGGCGGCCAGCACCATGGAGGGATCGGGCTTGGACGGATGGCGGTCGGCGGTTTGCAGCGTGATGAAATGATGCGCCAGCCCATGTTCGGCCAGCACGCGCGCCAGCCCGCGATCGGACTTGCCCGTTGCCACGCCCATCAGCCAGCCCTGCGCGGCCAGATGGTCGAGCAGCGCGGGGATACCGTCGAACAGCGGCTCCGGCTCCATCGCGCCTTCGGTGCGCAGGCGGAAAAAGGCCGCCTTGTAATCGCTCGCCAATTGCCGGTGCATATCCTCACCCAGCGTGGGTGCCAGGACCTGCATCGCCTCGACCAGGCTGAGGCCGACGATGCGGCGGATGGCCGGTGCAGGCGGCGGGGTCAGCCCGGCCATGGTGAACGCCTCCACCGCCGCGAGGCAGATATTGGCTTGGCTGTCGACGAGGGTGCCGTCGCAATCGAACAGTGCAAGGCGCGGTCGCGTCATCGCGCCCTCCTATCGCGCCCCGCCGGCCGGGGGAAGCGCGGGCGCACCATTCCGATCAGAGGCCGTGAAAGTTCACGCGCCGGAAACCGGCCTGCTGCATGCGATAGAGGATGCCACCGATGCAGCAATATGGAATGGACGCGCGTGCGGAGAGCATCCCCGTCTGGCGGCCATATTGCCTTCCCAATTTGGTCAGCACGGCATCATCGACCGGCCTTCCCTCGCGTTCCAGTAGCAAACGGCGGGATCGTCACGGACGGTAAATGCCGGCGGGACCGGCACCCGGTTGACGGCCAATGCCGCAGGCGTTGCCGTCAGCATGGCTGCCCATGCGACGGTGCGAAGGCCGTAAGGCAGCATCGACGGTGTCATCATGCCCCCCTAAGATGTCAGTGACCGAATATTTTGATGAATATTGGCTAACAACCACATTCAGCATCGCATCACACCGAATCGGGCAAAAGCTTCTCAACGACGACGGGAATCATCCCGCCGCCGCCGGATTGAAGATCAAGGGAGATGACGATGTTCAAGAAGCTCTCGCTCGCTGCAGCCGCCCTTGCCGTCGGCGCGACGGCCATGGTTCCGACCGCCGCCTCGGCGCAGCGTTACTATGGCGACCGTTATGAGCGCGCGTATGGCGACGCCTATTATGACGGTTACAACCGTGGCCCGCGTTACGAGCGCCGCTATTACGATAATCGCGGCTATGCGCGCGGCCCGCAGCGTTGCAACAACGGCACCACGGGCACGATCGTCGGCGCGATCGCCGGTGGCCTGTTGGGCCGTACGATCGACAGCCGGGGTGACCGTACCCTCGGCACGATCCTGGGCGGTGGCGCCGGTGCGCTGGCCGGTCATGCGATCGAGAAGTCGAACAACCCCGGCTATTGCCGCTGATAACCGGGCGTGAGGGGCTTCGGCCCCTCCGTCAGACAACAGCCCCGCTGGCCCTTGGGCCAGCGGGGTTTGTCATACCCGCCGCGTTCACCCTGCCCATTCATCATCCCATCCCGCCGTTCGCGCTGAGCGAAGTCGAAGCGCATGGGATTCGCTTGCGGACGGGGCGCTGCGTTGGCTTCGACTACGCTCAGCCTGAACGAGGTTTCGGGGCAATGTTCGGGGCGGTGGCGGTCGCGAGCGCTGGGCGCACGGCTGTTACTGCCGCGCCCCCCGACCCCGCCGTTCGCCGCGCCGTTCCTTGCGATACTGTTTGGCATGCGCCTTGGCGCGCTGCTTCAGCACGTCCTTGGGCGGCGGGCCGCGATCCTCGTCCTGGGGCAGGACGTCGCCGCGAATCTCGTCGAAGCCCAGTTGGTTCATCGATTCGGCGAAATGACTGGGCAGCTCGGCGGTCTGGTCGATGCGCCCGCCATCGGGATGGTCGACGCGGATGCGGCGCGCGTGCAGATGCATCTTGCGGCTGATCCCGCCGGTCAGGAACGCCGCCGCGCCGCCATATTTGCCGTCGCCGACGATCGGGTGGCCGATCGCTGCCATGTGCACGCGCAGCTGATGCGTGCGCCCCGTGAACGGCTGCAACTCGACCCAGCAACAGCGATTGCCCGCCCGCTCGATCACACGGTAGCGCGAGCGTGCCGCCTGGCCATTCTCCTCGTCGACATGCATCTTTTCACCGCCGGTGCCGGGCTGCTTGGCGATGGGCAATTCGATCGTACCGTCCTCGATCGAGGGCACGCCGACGACCAGCGCCCAGTAGATCTTCTTGGCGGTGCGCCCCGAAAACGCCTTGGCGAAGAAGGCCGCCGACCGCGCGTTGCGCGCGACCAGCAGCGCGCCCGACGTGTCCTTGTCCAACCGGTGGACCAGCTTGGGCCGCCCCTCCGCCTCGAACTGCAGCGCGTCGAGCAGGCCGTCGACATGGGTGGTCGTCTTCGTCCCGCCCTGCGTCGCCAAACCCGGCGGCTTGTTCAGGACCAGCGCGTCGCGATCCTTGTGGATCACCATTTCGCGCGCGAACGATTCCTCATCCTCGGACAGGATATGGCGCGGGCGCGTCGTCGGCTTGGCGCTCTCGGCCAGCGCGGGCTCGGCCGGGGGTACGCGCAGCACCTGGCCGGCCGTGATGCGGTCGCCCGGCGTCGCGCGCGCGCCGTCGACGCGCAGCTGGCCGGTCCGCGCCCATTTGGCGACGGTGGTGAAGCTGGTGTCGGGCAGATGGCGCTTGAACCAGCGGTCCAGCCGGATGCCGTCATCGTCGTAACCGACCGTGAATTGGCGGACCGAGTCCGTCATGCCATAATCCTTGTAACCCAAAGCCCGGCCCACAGTGTGGCCAGCGAACCCAATAGCGACAGCGCGACATAACCGAGCGCGATTCCCGTCTGTCCGCGTTCGATCAATGTGATGGTGTCGAGCGAAAAGGACGAGAAGGTGGTGTACCCACCCAGAATCCCGACGCCGATGAACAGCCGCCACCCCTCCGATGCGCCCGTGCGTGCCAGCACCCCGGCCAGGATACCCATAAACAGGCATCCCACCCAGTTGACGGTCAGCGTTCCGTAAGGAAAAGCCGGACCGAGCGTGTCGGACATGACCCGCCCCGTCAGATATCGCCCACCCGATCCCAGCGCGCCGCCCAGCATCACGAGAAGAAGCGGAGACATAACCGCCCTCCCCTAGCGCAATGCCGGCTTTCGCGCAAAGAATGGTTGCACGCGCCCCGCCGGCTCAGCCGCCCTTGACGATCAGGTCGACATCGGTGCCGCCATCGGCGCGCGCGGTGGTATAGACGATATAGGCCGCCGCGCCCCTGGTACCGCCCAGCACATGCAGCGCCCCGTCGCGCTTGTGCTCGGCGTTATAGCCGGCGGCGGTGGCGCGGGTGAAATAATAGTCGACGACCTTGTCGACGCCGCCGCCCGCGCGGAAGCTGACGATTCGCAAGCCGCAGCCATTGGCGTCATTGCCCGCCGCCTCGCTCACCCGGCCGCCGGGATAGATCGCAAAAGACGCCGGCAGTCGCGCGGCCCACCCCGCCGAGTAGCCGAGCCCGGCCAGGCACGGGCCATTGCCCGCCTGCTGCCCGGCCAGCGCCGCCAGGGTCAGCGCCTTGCCCGAGGCGCGACATTCGGGACAATCCTCCACAGCCTTCGGCGCGGATTTCAACGTGCGCGGGTCGACCGGATCGCCCGGCGGCGGCAGGACAGGCACCTGATCGCTGTCCGGCCGGTTGGGCGGGCGCACCGCATTGGAGTTGGACGTCTGGGTCAGGCCCGGATCGACCATGATCTGCCCGGCCAGCGCCTCGGCCAGTTGCGGGTCCTGCGCCGGCCGCGCCTCGTTCATCGCCGCCAGTTCATTGTCGAGCGCGTTCAGCTGCGCATCGTCATCGGTCTTGGCACCACAACCGGCCAGCAGCAGGGCGGTGAGCGGGACCAGGATTCGCAAGGACAGGACCGTCATGCCGCCCCCTTAGCATGCGCCGATCATCCGATCGTTAATGGGGTCGATCCGATGTGCATCGGATTATGTCCCGCACCGGGATAGCGGTGTGGCATGCTTGTATATCGCGTTCGGCGCCGCCATCTTGAGCCCCATGCTGAATCTGTTCTCGATCGTCATCGGCGTCGTCGCGCTTCTGCTCGGCATCGTGCCGTTCCTGCCCTTCTTCGCCTGGGGCTATTGGTTCGTCATTCCGATCGCCATCGTCGGGGCGGCGGTGGGCGCGCTGTCGTCGCGCAATGGCGGACGCAACCTCAACCTGATCCTCATCCTGATCTTCGGCCTGCGCCTGATGCTGGGCGGCGGCCTGATCTGAACGTGAAACGGCCCGGCATGCGAACATGCCGGGCCGTCGTCATTCCGAAGCCTGTCGGGCTTAGCGGCAGCGGACCTGACCGCGATCGATCTGCTGGCCCAGCAGCGCGCCGCCGCCGGCGCCGATGACCGTGCCGAGCAGACGCGAACCCCCGCCCGCGATCACATTGCCCAGCGCACCGCCGGCGAGACCACCGACCACCAGACCGGTCGTGCCGTCATTGCGGCGGCAATAGAAGCGGCCGTTCATGCCGCGATAGATGCGGTCGTTCCGGCCGAGCGCGCGCGGCTGGTAATAGCGGCCGTCGCGATAATAGCGCTCGGGATAGTATCCGCGCTGGCCCGGCTCGAACCGGTTATAGTCGTAGTTGCGCCAGCGGACGTTGCGCATGTCGCGGCGATAGTCCTGGCGCGCATCGCGAATATCCTCACGATACTCCCGGCGCGCCTCGCGAATGTCGCGGCGCGAGTCGGCGTTGCGGACGTCGCGGCGATAGTCGCGGCGGGCGTCGCGAACCTCGTTCTGATATTCGCGGCGGGCTTCCCAGCCATTGCTCTGGGCCGCCGCCGGCACGGCGGTAAAAGTCATTGCGGCCAGCGTGGCCGAAAGAATTGCGATACGCATGACGATACTCCCGTCTTTCAAAGATGCGGGTTCAACGCCTTGTCTGCGGGAGTCGTTTCGTTAACTGAAAACTACCTTTCGTTCATGGATGGGACATCAGTAACGGCAGGAACGACACAAGAAAAAGGGCGCCACCCGAAGGTGACGCCCCTTTGGCTTTCCGAATGGAAGGCCGCGATCAGCGGCAGCGACGATTGCTCGTGCCGCGCTCGACCTCACGACCGGCCAGCGCGCCGACGGCGGCACCGCCCAGCGTGCCCAGCGTGCGGTCGCCGCGCGTGTCGATCGTACGACCCAGCAGCGCACCGGCGACGCCACCCACGACCAGACCGGTCGTGCCATCGGGCTTGCGGCAGCGGACGCGGCCGCGATCGTCGCGCCACTCGCGATACTTGTACCGGCGCTGCGCATCGGCGGCAGTGACCGGCACGAGCATCGAGGGGACGACCATGGCGGTGCAACCCAGCGCGAGCATCAATTTCCGCATGACAATCTTCCTTTCAAACATGATCTGATGCCGTAACGTTCGCATCCTACTGTCCGTTGCATGAACCAAACATAACGTGCCGTTCATCGAAGGGCATCGTTGCGACGGCCTTTCCCCCCGCCCGTCCCCGCCCTAAGACCGGGGGCGATGCTGCCCGAACCCACCGCCATGTTGCCCGCCGCGATGCCTTGGCTCGACCTCGCCGGGCTGGCGGTGTTCGCCGTGTCGGGCGCGCTGGTCGCCGCCAAGCATCGCCAGACGATGGTGACCCTGGTCTTCTTCGCGCTGATCACCGGAGTCGGCGGGGGTACGCTGCGCGATCTGCTGATCGATGCGCCGGTCTTCTGGGTGCATGATGCCCGCGTGCCGGTGGTGTGCCTCGCCGCCGCCGTCGCGGTCTGGGCCACACCCGAGCGATGGTGGCGTGGCAGCGCGCTCGACTGGTTCGACGCGGTGGGACTGGCCGCCTATGCCGTGTACGGCGCGGCCAAGGCGAGCGGCTATGGCATCACGCCGATCCCGGCGGCGATGCTGGGCGTGGTGTCGGCCTGTGTCGGTGGCATCATCCGCGACGTGATCGCGGGCGAGCCGTCGATCCTGATGCGCCCCGAACTCTATGTCACTGCCGCCGCGCTCGCCTCGACCAGCTATGTGATCCTGACCGCGCTCGGCGTGCCGTTGGCGGGCCCGATCGCGGCGCTGGCCGGATTTCTGCTGCGCGGGGCGGCGATCCATTACCGGATCGCCCTGCCCGCCTATCCGGCCAGGGGGCTTGAGGAGCGCGGATAGGGTTTCGTGTGGCCTTCGACTACGCTCAGGCTGAACGGAGGTAACACCCTGAAATCCGTTCAGGCTGAGCGAAGTCGAAGCCCAAGGGAATCCCCCTCACCGTCCCAGCATTAACTCCGGCCGCACCACCCGGTCGAAGGTCGCCTCGTCGACCAGCCCCAGCTCCAGCCCGGCCTCCTTCAACGTCTGGCCCTGCTGATGCGCATGCTTGGCGATCTTGGCGGCATTGTCATAACCGATCTCCGGCGCCAGCGCGGTCACGAGCATCAGCGAGCGGTCGAGCAGTTCGGTGATCCGGTCGCGATTGACCATTATCCCCTCGACCGTGCGCTCGGCGAAACTCTCCATCCCGACCGACAGCAGATGGATCGAGCGCAGCACGTTGGCGCCGATCAGCGGCTTGAAGACGTTCAGCTCCAGATGCCCCTGCAAGCCGCCCACCGTCACGGCGGCATTGTTGCCGATCACCTGCGCGGCGACCATGGTCAGCATCTCGCACTGGGTCGGGTTGACCTTGCCCGGCATGATCGAGCTGCCCGGCTCGTTGGCGGGCAGTTCCAGCTCGCCCAGCCCCGAACGCGGGCCAGAGCCGAGCAAGCGGATGTCATTGGCGATCTTGGTGAGCGCCACCGCCAGCACGTTCAAGGTGCCATGCAGGTCGACCAGCCCGTCATTGCTCGCCAGCGCCTCGAACTTGTTGGGCGCGGTCACGAAGTCAATGCCGGTCGCCTCGGCGATCTCGGCGGCGATCGCCTCGGCAAAGCCGTTCGGTGCGTTCAGCCCGGTGCCGACCGCCGTGCCCCCTTGCGCTAGCGGCAGGATATTGCGGTGGAGTGTCCCCTCGATCCGGTCGCGGGCATTGGCGAGTTGCTGGACATAGCCCGAAAATTCCTGGCCCAGCGTCAGCGGCGTCGCATCCTGCAAATGGGTGCGGCCGATCTTGACGATGTCGTCCCACGCCTTCGCCTTGGCATCGAGCGCGGTGTGGAGCCGGTCGAGCGCGGGGAAGAGTTGCCGCGTCACCGCGATGGCGGCGGCGACATGGAGAGCGGTCGGGAAGGTGTCGTTGGAGGACTGGCCCCGGTTCACATCGTCATTGGGATGGACCGGCGACTTGCCGCCGCGCGTGCCAGTCAGCATCTCGTTGGCGCGGCCGGCGATCACCTCATTGGCGTTCATGTTGGACTGGGTGCCCGAGCCGGTCTGCCAGATGACCAGCGGAAACTGATCGTCATGCCGCCCGTCGATCACCTCCTGTGCCGCCGCCTCGATCGCATCGGCCTTGTCCGCCGTCAGGCCATGGCCGCGATTGATTCGCGCGGCCGCCTTTTTGACGATGGCCAGCGCATGGACGATGCCGACCGGCATCGTCTCCCGCTCGCCAAAGGGAAAATTCTCGAGACTGCGTTCGGTCTGCGCGCCCCAATAGGCGTCGGCGGGAACCTCGATCGGGCCGATCGAGTCGGTTTCAGTGCGGGTCTGGGTCATGATGGAGGGACTCACCGGGGGCGGATGGGTTCCCCGATCCGGCCACGCCAATCATGCTCGATAGATGCCGCCACCCCGGCGAAGGCCGGGGTTCAGTCACCGTGTGCTATCGATAGCGTGGGAGTTTGCTTCCCCCGCAATGGCTCGCACAGCTTCTACCTGGCGGAGCCTGGGCCCCGGCCTTCGCCGGGGAAGAGGATTTTGGTTCGCGCGGAGGCGCAGAGAACGCGGAGGGGGGCTCGCTTCGTGGCCGTCTACGGCTTTGCCCCATCTGCCGGTGGTGAACAGGATTCGCCGGCGAAGCGCAGGGCATCTCTGCGTCCTCTGCGCCTCTGCGCGAAATCATTTCTTCCGCTCGATTCGGTTTTGGTGGGGGCCCGGGTAATGATCAGGGGACTCAATCGGAAGCGGATGGATTTTCGATCCAGCTACGCCCATCCCGCCACCCCGGCGCAGGCCAGGGTTCAGTTACCGTGCGCTATCGATAGCGCGGGAGTTGGCCTCCCCCGCAATGGCTCGCACACCTTCCGCCTGGTGGAGCCTGGGCCCCACCTTCGCTGGGGAAGAGGATTTTGGTTCGCGCAGAGGCGCGGAGAATGCGGAGGGGGTTCGCTTTATGGCCGTCTACGGCCTTGCCCCATCCGCCGGCAGCAAACAGGCTTCGCTGGCGAGGCGCGGGACATCTTCTGCGTCCTCCGCACCTCTGCGCGACATCATTTCTTCCGCTTGAAATCCACCGCGACGACGTTGCTGCCGTCCTCGACCGGCTTGGCGACCGGCTCGTCATTCTCGGCCGAGTCGTGCGGATCGGGATCGCCCTGGGGATCGTCGGCGACGTGGAAGCCCAGTTCGAACTGCACTTCCGGGTCGTGGAAGCGCGTGATCGCCGAATAGGGAATCACCAGCTTGGAGGGCACCTGGTTGAAGCTGAGCCCCACCGAGAAGCGATTCTCGTCCACCGTCAGGTCCCAGAAGCGATTCTGCAGGACGATCGTCATCTCGTCCGGGAACCGCTCCATCAGCCGCTGCGGGATGTCGACGCCGGGTGCCTGCGTCTTGAAGGTGATGTAGAAATGGTGCGTGCCGGGCAGATGCCCCGTCTCCGCCACCGGGCCGAGTACACGCCCCACCACGGCGCGCAGGGCCTCCTGCACGATGTCGTCATAGGGGATGAGGCTGTCGGGCAATCCTTCGGTCATGGCCCATGGACTAGCGGCCTTTGATCGCGGGTCAAGATTGCATAGGACGGATAGGTGTTTATGGGGAGGCCATGCGCACCGCCACCGTCCACCGCGCCACCGCGGAAACCGTCATCGACGTCACCGTCAATCTCGACGGCACCGGCGTCTATCAGAACGCCACCGGCATCGGCTTTCTCGATCACATGCTCGACCAGCTGTCGCGGCATTCGCTGATCGATCTGTCGGTCAAGGTCGAGGGCGACCTGCATATCGACGGCCACCACACGACCGAAGACAGCGCGCTGGCGATCGGACAGGCCTTTGCCAAGGCGCTGGGCGACAAGCGCGGCATCTATCGCTACGGCGAGGCGCTTTCGCCGATGGACGAAGTGCTGACCCGCACCGCGCTCGACATTTCGGGCCGCCCCTGGCTGGTGTGGAAGGTGCCGTTCACCAATCCGATGTTGGGCACGCTCCAGACCGAGATGATCGAGCACTGGTTCCACAGCTTCGCACAGGAAGCGGGCATCACGCTCCATGTCGAGCTGCTGCACGGCCACAACAACCACCACATCGCCGAGAGCATCTTCAAGGGGCTCGCTCGCGCGCTGCGGATGGCGGTGGAGATCGACCCGCGCAAGGCCGACGCCATCCCCTCGACCAAGGGCATGCTGTGACGCTGGCGCTGATCGATATCGAGTCGGGCAATCTCCACTCGGTCGACAATGCCCTGTGCGCGGCGGGGGCGAGCGATGTGGTCATCACCGCCGATCCGGATGTCATTGCTAAGGCCGACCGGATCGTGTTGCCGGGCGTCGGGGCATTCGGAGCGTGTGCCGCGAACCTGCGGAGCGTCGACGGGCTGGAGGAGGCGCTCCGCGACGCCGCCCTCACCCGCGCGCGGCCGTTCCTGGGCATTTGCGTGGGCATGCAGTTGCTCGCGGACGCCAGCGACGAGATGGGCGAGCATCGCGGGCTGGGCTGGATTTCCGGCCGCGTGACGCGACTCATCCCCTCCGATCCGACCGCGAAGGTGCCCCATATGGGCTGGAACGATGTCCGCCCGACTCGCGAGCATCCGCTGATCGTGCCGGGCGAGGCCTATTTCCTGCACAGCTATGCCTTTAGCGGCGAGCATGTGCTGGCGACCACCGATCACGCCGGTCCCGTCACCGCCGCGATCGGCCGCGACACCGTGGTCGGCGCGCAATTCCATCCCGAGAAGAGCCAGCGCTATGGCCTCTCCTTCCTCACCCGTTTCCTGGAGTGGCATCCGTGAGCCTCATCGTCTTCCCCGCCATCGACCTGAAGGGCGGCCAGGTCGTCCGCCTGGCCGAGGGCGATATGGACCGCGCGACCGTCTATGGTGACGATCCCACCCATCAGGCGATGCTCTTCGCCGACGCGGGCGCGCAGCATCTGCATGTCGTCGACCTCGACGGCGCCTTTGCCGGCGAATCGGTCAATGGCGAGGCGGTGCAGGCGATCGTCAAAGCCTTTCCCGGCCATGTCCAGTTGGGCGGCGGCATCCGTAACCCTGAGAATGTCGAGCGCTGGTTCGACCTGGGCGTGTCGCGCGTCGTGATCGGCACCGCGGCGCTGGAGAATCCCGACTTCGTGCGTGACATGGCCAAGGCCTATCCCGGCGGCATCGTCGTCGCGGTCGATGCCAAGGACGGCATGGTTGCGACGCGCGGCTGGGCGGATGTGTCGACCGTCTCGGTCGAGGATCTGGCGCGCCGGTTCGAGGATGCGGGCGTCGCCTCGCTGCTGTTCACCGATGTGGGCCGCGACGGGATGCTGAAGGGTTGCAACGTGCCCGCAACGGTCGACCTCGCCCGCGCGGTACGGATTCCGGTCATCGCCAGCGGCGGGGTGGCGGGGATCGGCGACATCCATATGCTGGCCGTCCATCACAAGGATGGGGTCGAGGGCGTCATCACCGGCCGGGCGCTCTATGACGGGCGGCTCGATCTGGCGGCGGCCCTGTCGGTGGCCGCAGCCGCATGACCGTCCGCGCGCGCGTCATCCCCTGTCTCGACGTTGCCAACGGTCGGGTGGTCAAGGGCGTCAACTTCGTCGACCTGATCGATGCGGGCGATCCGGTCGAGCAGGCGCGCGCCTATGACGCGGCAGGCGCGGACGAACTCTGCTTCCTCGACATCACTGCCAGCCATGAGGCGCGCGGCACCATCCTGGACGTCGTACGGCGGACGGCGGCGGTGTGCTTCATGCCGCTGACCGTGGGTGGCGGGGTGCGCACGGCGGAGGATGCACGCGCGCTCCTGTTGGCGGGGGCGGACAAGGTGGCGGTCAACTCCGCCGCCGTCAGCCGCCCGGAGGTCGTCTCCGACATCGCCGAGCGATTCGGCAGCCAGTGCTGCGTCGCCAGCGTGGACGCGCGGCGGACGGCGACCGGCTGGGAGGTGTTCACCCATGGCGGGCGCCGCGCTACGGGCATCGATGCGGTCGAACATGCGCTGCGGCTGGCGGAGTTGGGCGCGGGCGAGCTGCTGGTCACCTCGATGGACCGGGACGGGACGCGTGGCGGATACGACCTCGACCTGATCCGCACCATCGCCGACCGGACCAGCGTGCCGGTGGTGGCCAGCGGCGGCGTCGGCGGGCTGGACGACTTGGTCGCGGGGGTGCGTGACGGTCACGCCTCGGCGGTGCTGGCGGCGTCGATCTTCCACTTCGGCGATGCGTCGATTGCCGATGCGCATCGGGCGCTCGCGGCGGCGGGGGTGCCGGTTCGGGCGCATTGATGTTCGCGCAAGGACGCGAAGACGCGAAGATTTTTGGTTCGCGCGGAGGCGCGGAGAGGGTGGTTGCGGGGTTGGCGATGGACCTTCCACACTGACGTGAAACGTCTTCCGCTCGCCACCTGAACCCCTCCTCCGTTCACGCTGAGCGAAGTCGAAGCGCACGCCCAGCGCTCTGCCCAGCGGCGCGGTTATCCCTTGGCCTTCGACTTCGCTCAGGCTGAACGGAGTGTGGGGAGCTTGCCCCGTCGATCGGGAGACACGCACCCGGTCAGATGTGCAGGCCACCGCCCGCCGAACAACCAGACCCTCCGCGTCTCCGCGCCTCCGCGCGCACCAAAAATCTTCGCGTCCTCGCGTCTTCGCGTGAACAAAAATCCCCCGGATGACCCCCGCCCGCCACCCTGCTAAAACACCCCCATGCCCCTCGCCTCCCTGACCACCGCCGCCGCGCATAGCGGAGTGCCCAAGCCGCGAAGCCATCCCGAATGGTCCGACATCGGCCTGTTCGTCTTCGCGATCGGTGCGATCTGGCTGCTGCGCCACCTGATGCGCCGCCGCAATCGCAAGGATTGACGCGGGCGCCCCGCCGCGCCACCCACGCCGCCATGGACATGCTCGACCGCCTCGAAGCCACGATCCGCGCCCGCCGCGACGAAGGCGACGCCGCCACCTCCTATGCCGCGAGCCTCTTCGCCAAGGGGCGGCCCAAGATCGCGCAGAAGCTGGGCGAGGAAGCGGTCGAGACCGTCATCGCCGCCATGGCGCAGCCCGACAAGATCGTGTCCGAGGCCGCCGACCTGATGTTCCACCTGATCGTGCTGCTGGCCGATACCGGCCACACGCTGGACGATGTCCGCGCCGAACTGGCACGGCGCGAGGGCGTGTCGGGGCATGACGAAAAGGCCGCGCGGCCCCGTTAATCCCACGGAGAATTTCGATGCCGATCGACGCCACCCTTCCCTACGACGACCAGAATATCTTCGCGAAGATCCTGCGCGACGAAATCCCGTCTAGCCGTGTCTACGAAGATGAATGGGCGGTCGCGTTCCACGACATCGCCCCGCATGCGCCGACGCATATCCTGGTGATCCCGCGTGGGGCCTATGTGTCGTGGGACGATTTCTCCGCGCGCGCCGGCGAGGCGGAAATTGTCGGCTTCGTCCGCGCGGTCGGCCATGTCGCGCGGGAAGCAGGCGCAGTCGAGCCGGGATACCGGCTGCTGGCGAATATCGGTGCGGATGCCGGGCAGGAGGTGCCGCATCTCCATGTCCATATCCTGGCGGGCAAGCCGCTCGGCCCGATGCTGGCGCGCTGACTCAGGCTCTTGGCACGCCCCTCCCGCAGGCGGGAGGGGATGGGGGAGGGAAAAGCCACGAGCGATGGTCTCGGTGAGACCTTCTGCCCTCCCCAAACCCAGTTTCAGGTAAACGATGCCCCGCATCGTTTAGATCATGCCGGGGGCATGACCGACCTGAAACTCGCCTGCGGGAGGGGCTTAAAGAAGCGCCTTTCCACTCCCCCGACCGCATCCCGCGCACCTTAGGGATTGCGCGTAATAAAATTGCAGCTAACTTCCCCGACCATTCACCGGACTCCGGGCGCGTCCCATGTCGGGGCGGCCCTTCCCTTGGGGGGATTGGACATTCATGATTTTCGGGCGCGTTAAGCCTCTGGACGCCATTTTGGCGACCGCCGAGAAGAAGGGGCTGCAACGATCGCTAGGCGCGTTCCAGCTCACCATGCTGGGTATCGGCGCCGTCATCGGCACGGGTATCTTCGTTCTCACCTCCGAAGCCGCGCAAAAGGCGGGGCCGGGCATGATGATTTCGTTCATCCTCGCCGGGTTCGTCTGCGCGGTGGCGGCCCTCTGCTATTCCGAACTGGCCTCGATGGTGCCGGTCGCGGGCTCGGCCTATACCTATACCTATGCGGTCATGGGCGAGCTACTGGCCTGGATGGTCGGCTGGGCGCTGATCCTCGAATATGCGGTCGGTGCAAGCGCCGTCGCGGTCGGCTGGTCGGGCTATGTCGTGGGGCAGCTGCGCAACCTGCTGGGCATCGACATACCGATGGAGTGGGTCAACGGCCCCTCCTCGGGCGGCTATATCAACCTGCCCGCCGTCATCATCTCGCTGCTCGTCACCTGGCTGCTGGTCGTCGGCACCACCGAGAGCGCCCGCGTCAACGCCATCCTGGTCGCGATCAAGGTCGCCGCGCTCACCCTGTTCATCGCGCTGTCGGTGCCGGTGATCAACGGTGCGCATTTCGAGCCGTTCATGCCCACCGGGCTAACCGGTGTCGCCGGCGCGGCCGCGTCGATCTTCTTCGCCTATGTCGGCTTCGACGCGGTGTCGACCGCCGCCGAGGAGACCAAGAATCCGCAGCGCAACGTGCCCATCGGCCTGATCGCCTCGCTGCTGTTCTGCACCGTCTTCTATCTGCTCGTCTCGGCGGGTGCGATCGGCTCGCCGCTGGGCGCGCAGCCGGTGCGCGATGCCGCCGGCGTCGTCCTGTCGCCGGGCACGTCGGAACTGGCCGCACAGTGCAAGGCGATCGTGGCGAGTGGCGCGGCCGAGCCGCTGTCCTGCTCGCGCGAGGCGCTGGCGCACGTCCTGCGTACCATCGGCTGGGAAAAGATCGGCAATCTGATCGGCCTGGCCGCCACGCTGGCGCTGCCCTCGGTCGTCCTCATGATGATGTTCGGCCAGACCCGCGTGTTCTTCACCATGGCGCGTGACGGCCTGTTACCCGAAAAGCTCGCCTCGGTGCATCCGCGCTATCGCACGCCGCACGTCGTGACGATCGTGACCGGTATCGCCGCGACCATCGCCTCGGCCTTTCTGCCGGTCGGCAAGCTGGCGGACTATTCCAACTCGGGCACGCTGTTCGCCTTCTTCATGGTGGCGCTGTCGGTGATGGTGCTGCGCAAGACCGATCCGAGCCGCAAGCGGCCGTTCCGCACGCCCGCCGTGTTCATCGTCGCGCCCGCCGCGATGATCGGTTGCGCGTATCTGTACTTCTCGCTGCCGCTGATCGCGATCCTGGTCCTGCCGGGCTGGGGCGCGGTGGGTCTGGCGATCTACTTCCTCTACAGCCGCAAGCGCAGCCATGTCGGGCGCGGCATCATCGACGTGGTCGACGACCCCGCGATGCAGCCCGAAGTGGCCAAGCCGATCGACCGCTGATCGGCTTATCGCGAAGGCACGAAAAAGGCCCGGAGGAGTGATCCTCCGGGCCTTTTGCTTTGCGGCTCCTGCCCCTCCACCATCCTTCGGATGGTCGCCCTCCCCAAGCACAGCTTGGGGAGGATCGGGTTGTCAGTCGCTCGGTTCAGCCTGCGTCCTTCGGCTGGCTGGCAAGCCAGCCGCTCAGAGGCTGGCGGCCAGCGTCTTCAGGTCGACCTGCGGACGCGCGCCGAAATGGCTGATGATCTCGGCCGCGCAGGCCGCGCCCAGCGTCAGCGAGGCCTTCAGGTCCTGGCCATGCGTCTGGCCATAGAGGAAGCCCGAGGCGAACAGATCGCCCGCACCCGTCGTGTCGACGACCTTGTCGACGGGATGGGCGGGAACCGTCACGCGCTCATCGCCGCGCTGCGCCAGCGCGCCCTTTTCGGCGAGGGTCACGACCAGCGTTTCGACCTTGTCCTTCAGCGAGGCGACCGCCGCCTCGACATCCGCCGTCTCGGTCAGCGCGACGATCTCGGTTTCGTTGGCGAAGATCACGTCGATCATGCCGCCGTCGATCAGCGCAAGGAAATCGGCCCGGTGACGGTCGATCACGAACTCGGCGGAGGCGGTGAAGGCGATCTTGCGGCCCGCTTCGCGCGCGACCTCGATGGCGGCGCGCATCGCAGCGCGCGGCTCTTCGGGGTCCCAGAGATAGCCTTCGATGTACAGATACGCCGCATCGGCGATCAGCGACCGGTCCAGCGCCTCGGCCGGCAGATAGTGCGATGCGCCCAGGAAGGTGTTCATCGTCCGCTGGCCATCGGGGCTGACGAAGATCATGCAGCGCGCCGTGGTCGGCTGGCCCGCGCGGGCCGGGGTGTCGAAGCGGACGCCCGCGGCGCGGATGTCGTGCGCGAAGACTTCGCCCAGCTGGTCGTCGGCGACCTGGCCGATGAACGCGGTCTTGCCGCCCAGCGCGGCGATGCCCGCCAGCGTGTTGGCGGCCGAGCCACCCGAAATCTCGCGACCGGGACCCATCTTGGCGTACAGCGCATCGGCCTCCTCGGGCGAGAAGACGAGCTGCATCGCGCCCTTGGTCATGCCGTTTTCGGCAATGAAGTCATCCTCGGCGGAGGCAAGGATGTCGACGATGGCATTGCCGATCGCCACCACGTCGTAAGTGGGGTTGGTCAAGTAACGGACTCCGGGAAAACAAGCTGTGATGCCCGCCGCCCTAGTCAGCACGCTACCCCCGCGCAAGATCGACGACACGGCACCCGCCCCAGGCCCCGCAAAACCCGTTTGCGCGCATTGACTTGCCCCCTTCGCCCGCGCCATCCCTGCGGCCATGATCCGCGCCTTTTTCCTGTCGCTGGGGCAATTGGGTGATCCCGTCATCCGCCGGGTCCTGATCCGCTCGCTGGCGGTGACGCTGGCGGTTTTCGTCGTGGCGGGCATCGCGCTGTGGTGGGGCGTCCGCGCGGCGCTGGCGGGATGGCTGGGCGCGCAGGCCGGCGGCTGGTCAGCGGCGCTGGTCGTGGTGGTCGAGATCGTGACGCTGTGGCTGGCCTTTCGCGCGGTGGCGATGGCGGTGATCGGCCTGTTCGCCGACGACATCGTCGCCGCCGTCGAGACGCGCCATTATCCGCAGGCGCTGGCGAGCGCCCGCCCCGTTCCATTGGCGCGCGGGTTGGCGATGGGCCTCGGCTCGGCGGGGCGGGTGATCGCGATCAACCTGATCCTGTTGCCGCTCTATATCGTGCTGCTGGCCACCGGCATCGGCACGGCGGCGGCGTTCCTGCTGGTCAATGGCTGGCTGTTGTCGCGCGATCTGGGCGACATGGTGGCGGCGCGGCATATGGATGCGGGCGCGATGCGTCGCTGGCGCAAGGCGACCGGGCCGCGGCGCCTGCTGCTGGGGCTTGCCGTCGCGGTGCTGTTCGTGGTTCCGGGGCTCAACCTGCTGGCCCCCGTTCTGGGCGCGAGCATGGCGACGCATGTCTTTCATCGGAGGCGACCCGCATGACCCCCCATTGGCGCCGACCCGCGCTGTTCCTGCTTCCCCCCATGGCGCTGGCCGGCTGTACCGTCACCCAGACCGCCGCCCCGGTGCGTGGCATGGCGCCCGTCCCCGTGCCCTATACCAGTGTCGGCCTGGAGCGGGTGCTGGGCCAGGATGCGGCGGGGCTGACCAAGCTGTTCGGCGCGGCCGATGCCGATGTCCGCGAGGGACAGGCGCGCAAGCTGCAATATCAGGGCAAGTTCTGCGTCCTCGACGCCTATCTCTATCCCAAGGACGGTGGCGAGCCGCGCGTATCCTATATCGACGCGCGCGAACCCGATGGCAGCGCGATCGATCGCGCCAGTTGCGTCGCCGCGCTGACGCGGCGTGATGGTGGCCGCTGAGACAAAACCGTTACGGCCCTAATCGACATTCCCTATACGGAATGTGCGATATGGTTCCCACAGTGTCGAAAAAAAATTGATGCAGTGCGGGAACAATTTTGTCCTCCGATCCTTTTGCGCTATCGGGACGATGAACAATGCCGCGTCTTGGCGGTCGTTCGCCATGGGAGATTATATATGATGAAGTTCCTGTCTGCTGTTGCCGCCACCGCCCTCGTCGCTGCTCCGGTTGCTGCCGCTCCGACCAACCCGGCCGCCAGCCTGTCGGTTTCGAAGTCGGTTCGCGCTTCGGCTCCGACCGCCAAGGGCAACAAGCTGGCCGGCGGCGGCATCCTCGCCGCGCTGATCGCTGCTGGCGTGGTCGCCATCGGCGTCGTCGCGATCGTCAAGGACGACAGCGCGGACAGCAACTGATCTTGCCGGGCGGGTCCTCCCGCCCAAAGGTCAACGCATCCGATGCGTGGAGAGGGAGCCGGTTTCGGCTCCCTCTTTTGTTTTGGGGGTCTCAGGCACCCCAGTCCGGCCCCTCGGCATCGGGATAGAAATCGTCATTCCCATCGCCGCGACCGGTCGGGGCCGGCTTCGACACGGGCAGGGTCGGCGCGCCGCCGCCGAAGCGCACCCGGATATAGGCGACCGCCTTGTCCAGTCCCTGGAAGACGGCCTGCACCTCCTCTCCGCGACGGATACGCGCACCGACCAGCGGCGCGCGTTCGGCCGAGAGATAGCCGCCCTGCACGCCTCGCGCGCTGAAGACCGCGATGGCATTGGGATCGTGGCGGTTGCGCGGCTCGGGTTGCAAGGTCACCGGATCGCCGATGACGGAGGCCAGCCACTCGAACCGGCGGTTGCTCCGCGCCTTGTCCTCATTGGGGAAGTCGATCCCCACCACCGCCAGCGTCATCTCGTCCATCGCCCCTAGCTGGTGGCGGCGGCGCCCCGCGTCCAGAGGGCACCGCCCCTCCCATTCCCTGACGATCGCGCTATGGTGCAATCATCCTGTCCCATTCGGAGTCCCCATGTCCCTGGCCGCCCTGGCGATGCTGCTCGCCGCCCAAGCCCCTTCCTCCGCCCCCATGGTCGCCCCCGTCCTGACCAGCGCCGATGCGCGCGACGTGCACAGCTATGCCCGGCCGCTGGAGGCGCGGGTCACCCATGTCTCGCTGAACCTCTATGCCGATTTCGACACCCATGTGGTACGAGGCGTCGCGACGCTGTCGGTCGATGCCAAGGCGGACGCCAGGCAGTTGGTGGTCGACGATAACGGCCTGCGCATCGTCACCGTCACCGACGCGCAGAACCGGCCCCTGCCCTATACGGTCGGCGCGGTCGACAAGGTGCACGGCGCACCGCTGACCATCACGCTGAACGGCGCGCGCACCGTCAAGATCGCCTATGCCTCCGCGCCGGGGGCCAAGGCGCTGCAATGGCTGTCGCCCGAGCAGACGGCGGGCAAGAAGCAGCCCTATCTGTTCAGCCAGGGCGAGGCGATCCTCAACCGCAGCTGGATTCCGACCCAGGATTCGCCCGGCATCCGCCAGACCTGGGACGCCACCGTCAACGCCCCCTGCGCGCTGACCGTCGTGATGAGCGGCGAGCGGACGGCCGAGACGCCGTGCGAGGGCGGCCGCCACACCGCCAGCTATCGCATGGACAAGCCGGTCGCCCCCTATTTGATCGCGCTTGCGATCGGCGACCTGAAGTTCAAGTCCTTAAGCGCCAACACCGGCATCTGGACCGAACCCGCGATGCTCGACAAATCGGCCTGGGAGTTTGCCGGGCTCGACAAATTCGTGACCGCCGCCGAGGGGCTGTACGGCCCCTATCGCTGGGGTCGCTACGACGTCCTCGTCCTGCCGCCCAGCTTCCCGTTCGGCGGCATGGAGAACCCGACCCTCACCTTCGCGACGCCGACCGTCTTGGCGGGCGACCGCAGTCTCGTCAGCCTGATCGCGCACGAACTGGCGCATAGCTGGTCGGGCAATCTCGTCACCAACGCGACCTGGGACGATTTCTGGCTCAACGAAGGCTTCACCAGCTATTTCGAGAACCGGATCATGGAGTCGATGTACGGCAAGCGCCGCGCCGCCATGGAGGCCGACCTCGCCTGGACCGACATGATGAACGCCGTGAAGGAAGCCGGCGGCCCGCAATCGCCCGACACCAAGCTGCATCTCGACCTGAACGCCGCCCGCGACCCCGACGACGGCATGACCCAGATCGCCTATGACAAGGGCGCGACCTTCCTGCGGACGATCGAGTCGGTCGTCGGCCGCGCGCGCTGGGACGCTTACTTGCGCGGCTATTTCGATCGCCATGCCTTCCAGCCGCAGACGAGTGCGGGCTTCCTGGCCGATTTGCGCAAAAACCTGCTCAAGCCCGGCGAGGATGCGAAGATCGGTGTCGACCAATGGGTCTATCAGCCCGGCATCCCCGCCAATGCCGTCCATGTCCGCTCCGACGCCTTCCCCGCGATCGACGCGGCGGCCAAGGCCTTCGCGGCGGGTGGCCCGGTCTCGGCGGTGCCGGACAAGGTGACGACGCAGGAATATGTCCGCTTCCTCGACCAACTGCCGCGCCAGCTGTCGGCCGAACGGCTCGCCGCACTCGACGGGCGGTTCCATTGGAACGAAACGGGCAATAGCGAAATCCGCTTCGCCTGGCTGAAGCTGGCGCTGGCCAACCGCTATCCGCCGGCCGAGGCGTCGGCCGAGCAGTTCCTGACCTCGCAAGGGCGCCGCAAGTTCGTCGCGCCGCTGTTCCAGCAGCTTCAGGGACAGGGCGCGTGGGGCCAGGCGCTGGCCAAGCGAATCTATGACAAGGCGCGTCCCGGCTATCACTCGGTGACGCAGGTGACGGTCGATCGCCTCCTGGGGCGATAAGCCGAGCCTATCGAGCGGCGAAACGAGGAACGAAAAACTCGTTTCGCCGCCGTATTTTCAAGTCACCGCCGCCCAAACACCGTTCACCGGATATGGTTCCGGCCGCGCTTTCCAACGCGTTTAGCCCCGGTTAATCGACACTCACACCGACATTCCGACCGGGGGGTCATGTGAAGTTCAAGGCATTTGCAGTGCGATTCGCGCTGATGGCATCGTGCAGCCTGATGATGGCCGCTCCCGCCGCAGCTCAATTCTGGCAGTGTGCGCCCTACGCCCGCGAGATTTCGGGCATCGATATTCACGGCAACGCCAACACCTGGTGGGGCCAGGCCGAGGGCCGCTACGAGCGTGGCCATATGCCGGCGGAAGGTTCGGTCCTGGCGTTCGAGGCGACCCACCGCATGCGCGTCGGCCATGTCGCGATGGTCAGCAAGGTCGTCAGCGACCGTGAAGTCCTCCTGACCCATGCCAACTGGTCGCGCCGCGGCGGCATCGAGCGCGACGTCCGCGCGATCGACATTTCGCCGAACAACGACTGGTCGATGGTCAAGGTCTGGTACGGCCCCAATGGCGGCCTGGGCACCTCGGCCTATCCGACCAAGGGCTTCATCTATGCCGGTCACAAGCCCAGCGTCGCACCGCTGCCCGCCACCGAAATCGCCTCCAACACCGATGGCCGCGTCAACGGCATCCTGACCTTCGCGGCGCCGATCCAGTAATTCGCGGTTCGAGTATATTCACGAAACGCGGAGCGTGCACTTCGACTTCGCTCAGTGCGAACGGAGTGAGGGGTGAAGCCGAGCTACTACTACGAACCCCGTTCAGCCTGAGCGAAGTCGAAGGCCACGGGAATTCCCGCCCAGCGACACGCTAAGCCGCCCGAAACGTCATCGCCACGCCATTCATGCAGTAGCGCTTGCCCGTCGGCTTGGGCCCATCGTCGAAGACATGGCCGAGATGCCCGCCACAGCGGCTGCAATGCACCTCCACCCGCTCCATCATCAGCGACCGGTCGCGGCGCGTGCCCACCGCCTTGGGCAAGGGCGCCCAGAAGCTCGGCCAGCCCGTGCCGCTCTCGAACTTGGTCTTCGATGAGAAGAGCGGCTGCGCACAGCCCTTGCAGGCGAAGATGCCGCTGCGATGTTCGCCGTTGAGAGGGCTGCTATAGGGCCGCTCGGTGCCCTCGTGACGCAGGACATCATAGGCCGCCGGTCCGAGCTTCTGCTTCCACGCGGCATCGCTCATCGACACGGGGAAGCGCTCCGCCGCCACCGCCTCGCGGCCACAGGCCGACAGCCCGACGCCGAGCGTGCCCAGCCCCAGGAGCGAGAGGAAAGTACGGCGATCCGAGGATGATGCGGTCATAAACCCAAGATAGGAAGGCCAAGAGCTTACGCAAAGGCCATCCCGCTTGGCACGCCTCACCCCCGCTTACGCTTCCAAAAGGGCTGCGAACTCCCCGATTGCAGCACCCCGCGTCGGAACAGCCGCGCGCCCATGGTCACGAAGATCGCCACCCACAGCCCCTGCCACGCCAGCGCCAGCGCATGCGGCCACAGCGCATCGTCCGCCGCCGCCAGCCCCGCCATCGCGAAGGGGGAGGATAGCGGGAAAATCTCCGCCGCCCGTGCCAGCCAGCTATCGGGTTCGGACAGGGCACTCAGCGTCAGGGTGAACATGCCGACCTGCACGATCGTGATCGGCAGCGAGAGCATCTGAATTTCGCGCATGGTCGATGCCTGCGCCCCGATCGTCAGGAACACCGACCCCAGCAGCAGATAGGCCATGGTGAAATAGGCGATGAACAGCAGCGCGAACATCGGCAGCCCGACCGCCGGCGACAATTCGCCGACCATCCCCGCGAAGCTCGGCGGCAACAGGCTGGTCACCTGCCCGAGCACCGTGCCCCAGAAGCCGATGAACAGCACCGCGACCCCAAACATACCCAACAGCTTGCCCAGGAACACCGCCTCCAGCGGCACGGCGGCGGCCAGCACCTCGATCACCTTGTTGGACCGCTCCTCGGCCATGGTGCCGACCACCTGGCCTGCGAGGAACAGGGTCAGGAAGAAGACCCCGAACACCGCCAGGAACGCGGTCTGGTTCTGTCCGCCCAACGTGGGCCGCTGGCGGGTGAAGGCGATCTTGGTGGGCGAGATGCTGGGCAACGTCCCTCCCAGCCGCTCCGCCGCCAGCGCGCTGCCCGCCAGCACCGCCAGATAGTCGGCGGTGCGCGCGCCGCGCGGCCCGTAAAGGACGGTCGGCCGGTCGAGCGGGCCATAGAGCACCGCCGTCGCGTCATATCCCCCCGCCTCGAAGGTCGCACGCGCCTGGCCCGCGACATCGCGCGACGGCGTCATGGTCATCAGCGCGGGCGGCTCCTCGTCGCGGCGGAACACCTTGCGCGCCCGGCGGTCGGCTTCGGCGATGGCGGGGGCGACGGCATCGGGCACGATCGCGACGATGCGCACCCGCTCGCTGCCATGATCGGCGGCCTGACGGGCGCCGAGTGCACCGATGGTGCTGAACGCCACCATGATCAGCGGCGCGAACAGGAACAGCAGGAAGATCGGCGTGAAGACGGTGGCGATGAAATCGCGCCGGGCGATCGTCATCGTCTGGCGGATCAGGCGACGCGCGCTCATGCCTTGGCCTCCATGGCGGCTTCGCCGACGATGCGGACGAACGCCTCGTGCAGGCTGGGGCGCTCGATCGACAGGTTCAGGATGCCCGCGCCCGCCGCCAGCAATCGGCCCAGCACCGGCTCTATCCCTTCATCGGGCAGCGGGAAGCGCCAGTCCGCGCCCTCGCGCACGGCATCGGCGGGCAGCAGGTCGGGCGACACCCGCTCCGGATCGCGCGGGCGGTAGCGGACCCGGGCACGCAGGGTGCCGCGCGCTTCGTCCACCGTCCCCTCGAACCGACGGCGCCCGCCCGCGATGATCGCCAGCCGATCGCACAGCCGCTCGGCATGCGCCATGACATGGGTGGAGAACAGAATCGTCGCCCCCCGGTCCCGCTCGCCGAGGATCAATGCTTCCAGCCGTTCTTGATTGACCGGGTCCAGCCCGGAAAAGGGCTCATCAAGCACCAGCAGTTTCGGCCGGTGCACGACCGAGCCGAGCAACTGGACCAGCTGCGCCATGCCCTTGGACAATTTGCGAATCTTGTTGTCGGCGGCATGGCCCAGCCCCGCCTGTTCGAGCAGTTCGCCCGCCCGCGCGCGGCCCGTCTTCCAGTCCAGCCCGCGCAGCGCCCCCATGAACGCGATCGCGTCGCGCGCCTTCATCGCCGGATACAGCCCGCGCTCCTCGGGCAGATAGCCGACCAGGTCGCTGGCATCGCGCGGATGGGCATGGCCGAGCAGCATACGCTGCCCCTCATCGGGTTCGATGATGCCCAGCAACATGCGCAGCGTCGTCGTCTTGCCCGCGCCATTGGGGCCAAGCACGCCATACACCGCGCCGGTCGGCACCGCGATGTCGACCCCGTCGACCACGCGGCGCTCCCCGAAACGCTTTGCCAGGCCCGTGGCGCTGACCGCCCACTGATTGTCCAAGCCCTGTCCCTCCCTGATCCCCTGTGGTAGCGGGCCGATGTGGCGCAAGACAAGCTTGAAACCCGGATCAAGGCGAAGGCGGCCGAACTGGGCTTCGCCGCGATCGGCATCACCCATGCCGATGCCGCACCCAGGACGGTCGAGCGGCTCCACCAATGGCTGGCCGAGGGGCGGCACGGATCGATGATCTGGATGGCCGACCGCGCGCACCAGCGGCAAAGCCCCGCCAGCCTGTGGCCCGAGGTGAAGAGCATCATCTCGCTGGGCGTCAGCTATGCCCCGGCCGAAAACCCGATGCGGCTGGCGGATCAGGGGCGGATCGGCCGCATCTCGGTCTATGCGCAGGGGGCGGATTACCACGATGTCGTGAAGCGCCAGCTGAAGGCGCTGGGCCGCTGGCTGGCGCACGAGGCGGCTTGCGACCTGAAGGTCTTCGTCGATACCGCGCCGGTGATGGAAAAGCCACTGGCCGAGGCGGCGGGGCTGGGCTGGCAGGGCAAGCACACCAATCTGGTCAGCCGCGAACATGGCAGCTGGCTGTTCCTCGGCGCAATCTACACCACGCTGGCGCTGGAGCCCGATGCGGTGGCGCGCGACACCTGCGGCCGCTGCGACGCGTGCCAGCGAGCCTGCCCGACCGATGCGTTTCCAGCGCCGTACCAGCTCGATGCGCGGCGCTGCATCTCCTATCTGACGATCGAGCATGCCGGGCCGATCCCGGAGGAGTTCCGGGTTGCGATCGGCAACCGCATCTATGGCTGCGACGACTGTCTGGCGGTCTGCCCGTGGAACAAGTTCGCGGCGGCGGCGCAGGCGAACATGGCCTTCCATCCCCGCGCGGAGCTGACCGCGCCGGAACTGGGGGATTTGCTGTCGCTGGATGATACGGCGTTTCGCCAGGTGTTTGCGGGGTCGCCGATCAAGCGGATCGGGCGCAATCGGATGGTGCGCAATGCGGCGATCGCGGCGGGGAATAGCGGCGCGGCGGCGTTGGTGCCGGTGTTGCGGGGGTTGTTGGGGGATGATGACCCGGTGGTGGTGGAGGCGGTAGAGTGGGCTTTGGGGCGGCTTGGCGGGTCTGTTGCCTAGCCCCTGCCCTCCCCCATCCCCTCCCGCCTGCGGGAGGGGCGTGCCAAGCCCGAACGGTGAGCGCTTCTATAAGCGATGATCCCGTTGCTTATGCGGGCCATCAGCCAAGCAACACGCCCCTCCCGCAAGCGGGAGGGGATGGGGGAGGGCCCGGTGTCTCACCGAGCCCCCACCCAACACATCACTCCACCCAATCCAACCCGATATCCTTGTAAACCGACCGATCCTCGTCCCAGCCCGGCTTGACCTTCACATGCAGGTACAGATGCACCTTCTGTCCCAGCAGTTCGGACAGCTGCGCCCGCGCCCGCGCGCCGATCTCCTTGATCCGCACGCCGTTCTTGCCCAGCACGATCGCGCGCTGGGTCGGGCGTTCGACCAGGATTTGCTGGTGGATCTCGACCGATCCGTCCTCGCGCTCCTTATACGCCTCGGTCTCGACCGCGCTGGCATAGGGCAGCTCGGCGTGGAGCTGGAGATAGATCTGCTCGCGCGTCACCTCGGCGGCGAGCGCACGCTCGGTCGCGTCGGACACCTGGTCTTCCGGGTAATGCCACGGCCCCTCGGGCATCAGCGCGGCGAGGCGGGACTTCAGCTGGGGCAAGCCATCCCCGGTCTGCGCCGAGATGAACCAGGTCTCGTCGAACTTGACGACTTCGTTCAGCTTTTCGGCATGGGTCAGCAGCCGCGCCTTGTCGGCGATGTCGACCTTGTTGAGAATAAGGTGCTTGGGCTCGGGCCGGTGCGCGATCGACTCGGCGATGGCGTGGATCTTGGGGCCGATGCCGCCCTTGCCGTCGACCACCAGCGCCAGGATGTCGGCCCCCTCCGCGCCTTCCCAGGCGGCGGCGACCATCGCGCGGTCGAGGCGGCGCTTGGGTTCGAAGATGCCGGGCGTGTCGACCAGCAGGATCTGCGCATCCCCCTCGATCGCAACGCCGAGCAGCTTGGCGCGGGTCGTCTGCGCCTTGGGGCTGACGATGGCGACCTTCTGGCCGACCAGCGCGTTGACGAGGGTGGATTTGCCGGCATTGGGGGCGCCGACGACGGCGACGAGGCCGCAACGTTGTTCAGTCATGGGCATCAGCGGTACAGGCCCCGCCCCCTTCCCGCAACGGTCCGCCCGTATGAAGAGAATGTAATGGCCGGATCACGGAACGGCCACGGACCAGCGCGCATTTTTCCGGCCACGATTTCGAGTGAAAGGAGAGACGCTATGAAGACCCTTCTCACCGCGCTGTCGGCCGCCGCGCTGCTGACCGTCGCCGGCCCCGCGTCGGCCAAGGGCTGCCTGAAGGGTGCGGCGGTCGGCGCGGTCGGCGGGCATTTCGTCGGCAAGGGCCATGCGGTGCTGGGCGCGGCGGCGGGCTGCGCAGTCGGGCATCACCGCGCCAAGGTGCAGGCCAAGAAGGAAGCGGCCGCCGCCAAGGGGCGTTAACGTCGATGGCTGGGTGAGGTTGGGGCGTGGGCTTCGACTTCGCTCAGCCTGAACGGAGGTCGGGGTGTGCGGCGGTCTTCCAGAACAGCCGTTCAGGCTGAGCGAAGTCGAAGCCCAAGGAAATCCCTCAAGCCTTCAACTTTGCCAGCAACGCCTTGGCGGCCGCCGTCTCGGCCTCCTGCTTGTTCGCCCCCTCCGCACTCGCCTCAGCAGTCCGGCCGATCCGGACGGTCACCGTGAAGCGCGGCGCATGATGCGGTCCCGAGCGGTCGGTCACCACATATTCCGGCGCCTTGCGATTATGCGCGGCCGCCCATTCCTGCAGCGCCGACTTGGGATGTTGCGGGGCTTTCCCCTGCGAATGAACCCGGTCGCCCCAGGCTTTGCGGATGAAAGCCCGCGCCGCCTCCAGCCCCGCCTCGCGATACCAGGCGCCGATCAGCGCCTCCATCACGTCGCCCAGGACATTGTCGCTGTCCGACGCGCCATCGTCGCGCGCCTGCTTGCCCAGCCGCAAATGATCGCGCACGCCCAGATCGCGCGCGACATCGGCGCACACCGCGCCGGTCACCAGCGAGTTGAGCCGGCGCGACAGCTGTCCTTCGGGCTCGCTGGGGAACTGCTCCCACAGCCATTCCGCCATGACGAGGCCGAGTACGCGGTCGCCCAGAAACTCCAGCCGCTCGTAATTTTCCGCCGCCTGGCTGCCATGGGTCAGCGCGCGTTGGAAGGGGGCGCTATCCTTGGGGGGCTGGTCGAACATCCCGGCCAGCCAGCTGTCGAGCGCGCTCAAAACCCTTCTCCGATCCGGCTCCAGCGTGCGGCCGACACCCAGGTCCAGGGCTTGATCCATTCGGCAGTGCCGTCGGTCGAGAAGAAGGTGACCGCCGCACGCCCCTCCAGCCGTTCCATCGGAATATAGCCCATGCCCATGGGCGGTGCGAAGCGGCTGTCCGCCGAGTCGTCACGATTGTCACCCATCAGGAAGACGTTGCCGGCCGGCACCGTGTAGACGATCGTATCGTCGCGATCGGGGAAATCGCCCTGGTCGAGCACGTCATAGCTCTTGCCACCCGGCAGCGTCTCGCGGAACCGGGCATAGCGGCACACCCCCTGCCCCGCGACCGTATCGAGATGCTCGGCCCCGCACTTGTCGGCGTTGAAATTGGGGGTCAGCGGCAGGACGAAATCGGCGATCCGCTGCTTGGGGACCGGACGGCCGTTCAGGATGACCTGACCGTCGCGCACCTGGATGGTGTCGCCGGGCAGGCCGATCACGCGCTTGATGACGTCATGATCGTCCGGCCCCGGAGAGCGGAACACCACGACATCGCCGCGCGCCGGATCGCGGCCCAGGATACGCCCGGGCAGCAACGGCAGGCCGAAGGGCAAGGACCAGCGCGAATAGCCGTAATTCCACTTGGTCACGAACAGATAGTCGCCGATCAACAGGCGCGGCAGCATCGATTCCGACGGGATGACGAACGACGTCACGATGAAACTGCGCAGGATGAAGACGAACAGCGCCAGCTTCAGGAGGAAGCGCAGCGTGTCCTTCGTCTCCGATTTTTCGGGGATATCGGCCATGCTCAGCGGGTTCGCGCAACCCGCCCGCGCCGTCAAGCCGCTTCGCCTTTCCACTTCGCGGGATCGACGATAGGGGAACCGCCCGTCCCTTCATCGGTACATCCCTCACCCATGACCGAATTCATCCTGAACCTCATCGCCTGGGGCGGCTATTTCGGCATATTCCTGCTGATGGCGTTGGAGAATATCCTGCCGCCCATCCCGTCCGAGGTCATCATGGGGCTGGGCGGGATGGCGGTCGCGCGCGGCGACATGGCGATGGCGCCGCTGTTGCTCTGGGGCACGGCGGGGACGACCGCCGGCAATTATGCCTGGTACGCGGTCGGTCGCTATATCGGCTATGAGCGGTTCCGCCCCTTCGTCGAGCGCCATGGCCGCTGGCTGACGATGGAGTGGCGCGATGTCGAGCGGCTTCACCTGTTCTTCGTGCGGCATGGCGGCTGGGTGGTGTTCGTGTTCCGCTTCATGCCCGCCTTTCGCACGATGATCTCGCTGCCCGCCGGGATCACCCGCATGCCGCTGGGCAAGTTCCTGCTCTGGACCTTTGCCGGCAGCATCATCTGGAATGCGATCCTGGCCTATGCGGGTCTGTGGCTGGGCGCCAATTTCCAGGCGATCGATCGCTATGTCGGGCCGGCCGCGATCGTCATGACCGTCGTCATCGTCATCGGCTATGTCTGGCGCGTCGTCACCTGGAAGCCGCACCGCGATCGCTGAGCGACGTCACCCGCGCGGATGGGCGGTGCGATACACATCCAGCAACCGCGCCGCATCGACGCCGGTGTAGATCTGCGTCGAACTCAAACTGGCATGGCCGAGCAGTTCCTGAAGCTGGCGCAGATCGGCCCCGCGCCCCAGCAGATGCGTGGCGAAACTGTGCCGTAGCGCGTGCGGCGTCGTCCGCGCGCCCAGCCCCAGCCGTTCGCGCGCGCCGCGCACCGATCGGCGGATGATGGCGGGGGAAAGCGGACCGCCCCTCGCGCCCCGGAACAGCGGCTCCTCGCCTGCGACGGCGAAGGGCATCTGTGCGGCATAACGCTCGATCGCCTCGCGCACCTGCGGCAGCAGCGGCACGATCCGCATCTTGCCACGCTTGCCCCGTACCCGCAGCGTCTCGCCAAGCGGCAGGATCGCGGCGGGCAGCGCCATCGCCTCGCCGATCCGCAGGCCCGCGCCATAGAGCAGCAGCAACACCGCCCAGTCGCGCGCGGCGATCCAGGGTTCGGCGGCATCCTCCGCGACGTCTTCGGCTAGCGCGATGATGTCGGCCGGGGTCTGTGGGCGGGGCATGCTGCGCTTGCGGCGGGGGCCTTTGAGGGGTGGCGGCTCGATGCCGGCGAAATGGAGGAAGGTCCGGATCGCCGACAATTCTCGCGCGGTCGACGCGGCGGTCAGCCCCTCGCCGCGCCGCGCCGCCAGATAGGCGCGCAGGTCGGCCGCGGTGATGCGGGACAGGGTTCCGCTATCGACGGCTTCCCCCCAATGCTGCGTCAGAAAGCCGGTCAACCGCTCAGCGGTGGCGACATAGGCGCGCACGGTATGATCCGATCGTCGCAGGTCCACGGTGAGGTGGCGATAATAGTCGGCGATCAGCGCGGTCATGTCATGGACTTAGGCTGGATTGTGGCGGAGGTCATCCCGTGGCCTTCGACTTCGCTCAGGCTGAACGGGGGTAGGGATGCGGGGAAATGGAAGCGGGATGCATGCCATGTCCCACCCTCCGTTCACGCTGAGCGAAGTCGAAGCGCACGCCCTGCACCCCTCCCCTCGCCCCTTCACAAACCGAAACGAGAAAGGGGCGCCTCCTCACGGAAACGCCCCTTCCCAAAACCCAAGCCGAAGAAATCAGCGATCGAGGATCGCGTCGATCTCCGCGCCCACCGCATCCATCGCGGCCATGCCGTCGACCCGCGTCACGATACCGCGCGCTTCATAGATCGGCAGGATTGGCGCGGTCTTGGCGCGGTACTCGGCCATGCGGGTGCGCACCGTCTCGGCATTGTCGTCCGGACGCCGCTTGAACTCGGTCGAGCCACAGACGTCGCAGACGCCCTCCACCTGGGTCGGCTTGAAGCTGTCGTGATAGCCCGCCCCACACGACGCGCAGGTGAAACGGCCGGTGATACGCTCGACCAGCGCGTCCTCGTCGACCGCCAGCTCGATAACGTGATCGAGCGACTTGCCACGTTCGGCCAGCAGCATGTCCAGCGCCTCGGCCTGCGCCTCGGTACGCGGATAGCCGTCGAAGATCGCGCCGCCCTCGGCATCGGCCTGGTCCAGCCGCTCGCCGATCAGCGCCGAGACGATCGCGTCCGACACCAGTTCGCCCGCGTCCATCACCGCCTTGGCCTGGAGGCCGACGGGGCTGCCCGCCTTGACCGCCGCGCGCAGCATGTCGCCGGTCGACAGCTGCACCATGCCGCGATTGGCCACCAGCCGCTGCGCCTGGGTTCCCTTGCCCGCGCCCGGCGGCCCCAGCAGGATGATGTTCACGCCCACGTCAATCTCCCCTCTTTTGCCCTGTATCCGCCCGCGCTCAGCGCAGGCGACCACCCTTCAGCTTCGCCTTCTTGATCAGATCGCCATATTGATGCGCGAGCAAGTGGCTTTGAATCTGCGTCACCGTGTCCATCGTCACGTTGACGACAATGAGCAGGCTGGTGCCGCCCAGATAGAAGGGAATCTGCAACGCCGAGACCAGATATTCCGGCAGCAGACAGATGATCGTCAGATAGGCCGCGCCGATCACGGTGATGCGGGTCAGCACGTAATCGAGATAGGTCTCGGTATTCTTGCCCGGACGGATGCCGGGGATGAACCCGCCATAGCGCTTCAGATTGTCCGCCGTCTCCTCCGGGTTGAAGACAACCGCGGTGTAGAAGAACGAGAAGAAGATGATGCCGGCGCCATAGAGCAGCATGTACACGGGCGAGCCGTGCTGCAGATACTGGTTCAGGCTGATGATGAAGTCGCCCCAGCGGCTCTCACCCGCGACGCGCTGGCCCGCAAACTGCGAGATGGTCAGCGGCATCAGCAGCAGCGACGAGGCGAAGATCGGAGGGATCACGCCCGCGGTATTGATCTTCAGCGGCAGGTGGCTGCGATCGGCCTGCATGCCCCGCTGCGTCGCGCGCTTGGGATACTGGATCAGGATGCGGCGCTGCGCGCGCTCCATGAAGCAGATGAACAGGATGAGGACGACGACCGCGACGATGATGCCGATCAGGCGGACCGGATCGATGCTGCCCGTGCGGCCGCCTTCGAGCAGGTTGACCAGCGTGGTCGGCAGATGGGCGACGATGCCCGCCATGATGATCAGCGACACGCCGTTGCCGATACCCCGGCTGGTGATCTGCTCACCCAGCCACATCAGGAACATCGTACCGCCGATCAGCGAGATGACCGCCGCGATGCGGAAGGTCATGCCCGGCTCGATCACCGCCTGAATACCCTGGCTGGCGCCCAGCGTTTCAAGACCCACGGCGATGAAATAGCCCTGGATCGCGGTCAGCAGCACCGTGCCGTAGCGGGTATATTGGTTCAGCTTCTTGCGGCCGCTCTCGCCTTCCTTCTTGATGGCGGCGAGCTGCGGGCTGAGCGACGTCGCGAGCTGCACGACGATCGACGCCGTGATGTACGGCATCACGCCCAGCGCGATCAGCGACATGCGGCTGAGCGAACCGCCCGAGAAGGTGTTGAAGAAGTCGAGCACGCCGCCCGTGGTCTTCTGGCTCAGCAGGCCCAGCGCGGTCGGGTCGACGCCCGGTAGCGGAACATAGCTGAGCAGGCGGAAGACGATCAGCGCGCCGATCGTGAACCACAGCCGCTTCTTGAGGTCGGTGGCCTTGGCGAATTTCGCCAGGCTGATGCTTTGCGCCATCTGGTCGGCTGCGGATGCCATAGCTGTTGCGTTATCCTGGAAACGAAAAACGGCGGGATGCGTTTTGAACCGCCCCGCCGCTCATATAGGCGCGAAGACGCGCTTGTCTAACCCGGATGCAAAATCCGCCGCTGTCATTCGGACCGGAGCCCGGTAACAGCGGCGGATCTTATCCGGTTCAGGCCTTGGCGGCGAGCTTCGCGGCGCGGGTCTGGCCCTTCTTCGCGGCGGCCTTCTCGGCGGCCGGCACGATGTGCGGCACGTCGACCGAACCACCGGCCTTCTCGACCGCTTCACGCGCCGAGGCCGACACGCCCTGCACGACGAACGACAGCTTGGCGGTCAGTTCGCCCTTGCCGAGCAGACGGACGCCGTCCTTGCCGCCACGCGCCAGGCCGGCGGCCTTCAGCGCGGCGTGGTCGATCGTGCCGTCGGTCTTCAGCTTGCCCGAGTCGACCGCCTTCTGGATCGCGCCCAGGTTCACCTCGGCATAGTCCTTGGCGAAGATGTTGTTGAAGCCACGCTTCGGCAGACGCATGTGGAGCGGCATCTGACCGCCCTCGAAGCCCGCGATGGACACGCCCTCACGGCTCTTCTGACCCTTGACGCCGCGACCACCGGTCTTGCCCTTGCCCGAACCGATACCACGACCGACGCGGATCTTGGACTTGCGGGCACCCTGGTTGTCGAAAAGTTCGTTCAGCTTCATGATTTGCACTCGCTTTCGCTTGTTTCGCGCATGGCCGTGATCGTTGAGAATCACGGCCGCTAGATAAAAGGAAGGGGGCCGCATAGCCCCCTTCCCCGTGTTTGTCACTGTTCAATGTGACGGATATGAGACCGAGATTATTCCCAACCGCCGTTCAGCCTGAGCGAAGTCGAAGGCCAAGGGCCTGAAACTCGACTTCGCTCGATGCGAACGGAGCGTGGGAGCAATCCCCTGTGGTCTCAGTCCACCACCTGAACCATGTGCTGCACCTTGCGGATCATGCCACGGACTTCAGGGGTATCCTGAAGCTCGGCGACCTTGTGCATCTTGTTCAGGCCCAGGCCGACGAGGGTCGCGCGCTGGTCCTTGGTGCGGCGGATCGGCGAACCGGTCTGCTTGATCTTGATGGTAGCCATGGTCGCTTACTCCACGACGGCCGCGGCTTCCGCCTCGGCAGTCTGCTGGGTGGCACCGTGACCGCGACCCAGCAGGTCGGCGATCTTCTTGCCACGACGCTGCGCCACCGCCTTCGGCGAAGTCTGGTCGCCCAGCGCTTCGAAGGTGGCACGGATCATGTTGTACGGGTTCGACGTACCGACCGACTTCGTCACCACGTCGGCGACGCCGAGCGATTCGAAGATGGCGCGCATCGGACCACCGGCGATGATGCCGGTACCCTGCGGGGCCGAACGCACCGTCACGCGGCCCGCACCGAAATGGCCGTTGCCATCATGATGCAGCGTGCGACCGTCCTTCAGCGGAACGCGGACCATCGCCTTCTTGGCGGCAGCCGTCGCCTTCGAGATGGCTTCCGGCACTTCGCGCGCCTTGCCATGACCGAAGCCCGCACGCCCCTTGCCGTCGCCGACCACGACGAGCGCGGCGAAGCCGAAGCGCTTACCGCCCTTCACGGTCTTCGAGACGCGGTTGATGTGGACGAGCTTTTCGATCAGCTCTTCGCCCTGCTCCTCGGCGCCACCGCGACGGTCGTCGCGACGACCACGGTTGCCGTCACGGCCGCCACGGCCGCGATCGCCGCCCGGACCACGGCCACGGCCGCCCCGGGGACCGCGACCCTGGGTCGCGTCCTGCGCGGCGCCTTCGGCACCGGCAACGGCCACGTTGTTCTCGTCAGCCATATTAGAACTCCAATCCCGCTTCGCGTGCCGCCTCGGCCAGCGCCTTGACGCGACCGTGGAACAGGAAGCCGCCACGGTCGAAAACGACCTGCGTGACGCCGGCGGCCTTGGCCTTCTCGGCCACGCGCTTGCCGACTTCGGTCGCCGCTGCGACGTTCGCGCCCGACTGGCCGCGTGCGTCCTTTTCCAGCGTCGAAGCCGAAGCCACGGTACGACCTGCCTCGTCGTCGATCACCTGGGCATAGATGTGCTTGCCCGAGCGATGCACCGACAGGCGCGGACGGGTGCCCGCACGCGCACGCAGCGCGGTACGGTTGCGCCGACGGCGCTTCTCGAAAAGAGAGAGACCCTTGGTCATTACTTCTTCTTCCCTTCCTTGCGGAAGATGAACTCGCCGTCGTACTTGATGCCCTTGCCCTTATACGGCTCGGGCTTGCGCCAGCGGCGGATCTCGGCGGCCAGCTGGCCGACCTTCTGCTTGTCCGAACCGCTGATCTCGACGGTGGTGGCGTCCGGCGTCTTCACCTCGATGCCTTCCGGCACGTCGATGTTGACGTCATGGCTGTAGCCGAGCTGCAGCTTCAAGGTCTTGCCCTGCGCGGCGGCGCGGTAGCCGACGCCGGTGATGACCAGCTTCTTCGAGAAGCCTGCGGTCACGCCGGTGACGAGGTTCTGCACCATGGTGCGCTGCATGCCCCAGAACGCGCGAGCGCGCTTCGTGGCATTGGCAGGCTGCACCGCGATGGCGTCCGCCTGGACGTCATAGGTGATCTCGTCGGCGAGCGGCATGGACAGGGTGCCCTTGGGACCCTTCACGCTCAACACCTTGTCGGCGATGGTCGCGGTGACGCCGGCCGGAACCGGGACCGCCTTCTTACCGATGCGGCTCATCAGAACACCTCCGCCAGGACTTCGCCACCGACATTCTGCTCGCGCGCTTCGGCGTCCGACAGAACGCCACGCGGCGTCGACACGATGGTGATGCCCAGGCCGTTGCGAACGCGCGGAAGCTCCTGCGCGCCCGAATAGATACGGCGGCCGGGCTTGGACACGCGCGCGACATGCTTGATCGCGGGCTGGCCTTCGAAATACTTCAGCTCGATGCGGATGCCGGCCGCGGGGCCCATCTGCTCTTCGCTGTAGCCACGGATATAGCCTTCGCGCTGGAGCACGTCGAGCACGCGGGCGCGCAGCTTCGACGCAGGCGTCAGGACGGAGTCCTTGCGCGCGCGCTGGCCGTTACGGATGCGGGTGAGCAGGTCACCCAGGGGATCGGTCACTGCCATCTCAAATGGTCCTTACCAGCTCGACTTGGTGACGCCGGGGATCAGGCCCTTGTTGGCCAGATCACGCAACATGACGCGAGCGAGACGGAACTTGCGGTAATACGCACGCGGGCGGCCCGTGATCTCGCAACGGTTGCGGATGCGGGTCGGATTGCCGTTGCGGGGGATCTCGGCCATCTTCAGGCGCGCGATCAGACGTTCGGTCTCATCGAGGCTCTGGTCGTTCGCGATCGCCTTCAGCTTCGCGTACTTGCCGGCATACTTCTTGACGAGAAGACGACGCTTCTCGTTCTTGTTGATTGAACTCAGTTTCGCCATGGACTTAAGCTCTTTCTGTAAGGACCCCCTCCCCGGCGTGGAGAGGGGGCAGTCCGGTTACGCCGCCTTCTTCTCGTCGGCAGCGTCTTCCTTGGGGAACGGGAAGCCGAACAGACGCAGCAGCTCGCGCGCTTCGTCGTCGGTCTTCGCCGAGGTGGTCACGATCACATCCATGCCGCGCACCTTGTCGATGCGGTCATAGTTGATTTCGGGGAAGATGATCTGTTCCTTGATGCCGCAGGCATAGTTGCCGCGACCGTCGAAGGACTTCGGATTCAGGCCGCGGAAGTCGCGAACGCGCGGCAGCGCGATCGTGATGAAGCGGTCCAGGAATTCGTACATGCGCTCGCGACGCAGCGTGACCTTCACACCGATCGGCATGCCTTCACGCAGCTTGAACTGCGCGATCGACTTCTTCGCCTTGGTGATGACGGGCTTCTGACCCGCGATCAGCTCCATCTCGGAGGCGGCCTGGTCGACGCGCTTCTTGTCCTGCGTCGCTTCGCCCACGCCCATGTTGAGCACGATCTTCTCGATCCGGGGGATCTCGTTGACGTTCTTGTAACCGAACTTGTCGGTCATCGCCTTGATGATGCTATCGTCATAGATAGCCTTCATGCGGGGCTTGTAATCAGCCATCGATCTTCTCCCCGGTCTTGACGGCCACGCGGACCTTCTTGCCATCCTGCGTCTCGAAACGGACGCGGGTCGGCTTGCCATCGGCGGTCACGTGCGCAACCTTCGAGATGTGCAGCGGAGCGGCAACGCGCTCCAGGCCACCCTGCGGGTTCGCCTGGGTCGGCTTGCGGTGGCGGGTGGCGATGTTGACGCCGTCCACGACGACCTTGCCGTCCTTCGGCATCGCCAGCGACACGGTGCCGGTCTTGCCCTTGTCCTTGCCGGACAGGACGATGACCTTGTCACCCTTCTTGATGCGTGCAGCGGCCATTACAAAACCTCCGGCGCCAGCGAGATGATCTTCATGTGCTTCTTGCCGCGAAGCTCACGCACGACCGGGCCGAAGATACGGGTGCCGATCGGCTCCTCGTTCTTGTTGACCAGCACGGCGGCGTTACCGTCGAAACGGATCACCGAACCGTCGGCGCGACGGATGTCCTTGGCGGTACGCACGATCACCGCGCGGTGAACGTCGCCCTTCTTCACGCGGCCACGCGGCTGCGCTTCCTTGACGCTGACGACGATGATGTCGCCGACCGATGCGGTACGGCGCTTCGAGCCGCCCAGCACCTTGATGCACTGCACCCGCTTCGCGCCGCTGTTGTCAGCGACGTCGAGATTGGACTGCATCTGGATCATGGATCCGCTTCCTTCTCTCTTCTGGGGAGGATACCGACCCTACCCCGCCTTAAAAAACGACCCCCGGCGCAGAGGCATGCGCCAGGGGGAGAGGCCCCATAGCCACTCCTGATACGAAAGGCAAGCGAGTCGCTCGCCCCCTCGACCAATCCGCTCTGCACCCCGAGGGGTGGCTCTTCATTCCGAACCCCGCCCCTCCGTCAGGAGAAGCGGGGCGCGAAATGCAAAGGCTTTAGCCTTCGGCCGAGGCCCGCTCGGGCGTCGAGTGGGTGTTGACCCGCTCGATGACCTTCCAGGTCTTCAGCTTCGAGATCGGGGCGGTCTCTTCGATCCGCACCGTCTCACCGGCCTTGAACTCATTGCTCTCGTCGTGAGCATGATACTTCTTCGACCGACGGATGATCTTGCCGTAGAGGGGGTGCTTAACCTTCCGCTCCACATTGACGACGACCGTCTTGTCGGTCTTGTCCGAGACAATCACCCCGGTCAGCACGCGCTTCGGCATGTGTCTCGGTCCTTACTTGGCAGCCGCAGCGGTGCGCTGCGCCTGGATGGTCTTGATCCGCGCGATGTCGCGACGGACTTCCTTGACCCGGCTGGGCTTTTCGAGCTGGCTGGTGGCCGCCTGGAAGCGCAGGTTGAACTGCTCACGCTTCAGGTTGCCCAGCGCCTCGACGAGCTGGTCGTCGCTCTGGCCGGTATATTCAGTCTTGGCCATTACTCGCCTCCGAGGTGCGAGGTGTCGCCCAGGCGGGCAACGACCTTGGTCTTGATGGGCAGCTTCATCGCGGCGCGCTCGAACGCCTCGGCGGCCAGCGGGCCGTCGACGCCGTCGAGTTCGAACAGGATGCGACCCGGCTTCACGCGCGCGGCCCAGAATTCCGGCGAACCCTTACCCGAGCCCATGCGGACTTCGGCGGGCTTCGACGAGACGGGGACGTCCGGGAAGATGCGAATCCAGAGACGACCCTGGCGCTTGATGTGACGCGTGATCGCGCGGCGAGCCGCCTCGATCTGGCGAGCCGTGATACGCTCCGGCTCCATGGCCTTCAGGCCATAGGAACCGAAGTTCAGGCTGGTGCCGCCCTTCGCATCGCCGTGGATGCGGCCCTTGAAGGCCTTGCGGAACTTGGTGCGCTTTGGTTGCAGCATGGTTTATGTTCCTTAGCGGCGATGATCGTCGCGCGCCGGGCGCACGCCGGAGGTCTGAGCCTCCATCATCAGCCGGTCCTGCGCCATGGGATCATGGCCCAGGATCTCGCCCTTGAAGATCCACACCTTCACGCCGCACACGCCATAAGCGGTGTGCGCCTGCGCTTCGGCATAGTCGACGTTCGCACGCAGCGTGTGCAGCGGAACGCGGCCTTCACGATACCATTCGGTACGCGCGATTTCCGCGCCGCCCAGACGGCCGCCGCAGGTGATACGGATGCCCTCGGCGCCCAGACGGAGCGCGGACTGCACCGCACGCTTCATGGCGCGGCGGAACGCGATACGGCGCTCCAGCTGGTCGGCCACGCCCTGCGCGACGAGCTTGGCGTCGATCTCGGGCTTGCGGATTTCGACGATGTTCAGCGACACGTCGGACGAGGTCATCGAACCCAGCTTCTTGCGAAGCTTTTCGATGTCGGCGCCCTTCTTGCCGATGATCACGCCCGGACGCGCCGCGAAGATCGAAATGCGGCACAGCTTGGCCGGACGCTCGATGACGACCTTCGAGATCGCGGCCTGGGGCAGCGTCTTCATGATGTACTGGCGGATCTTCAGATCCTCCAGCAGCAGGCGGCCATAGTCATGGCCTTCGGCGAACCAGCGGCTGTCCCAGGTGCGGTTGATCTGGAGACGCAGGCCGATCGGATTGCTCTTCTGCCCCATTATGCTTCTTCCTGCTCGCGGACGACGATGCGGAGCCGCGAAAACGGCTTCAGGATGCGGGTGGACTTGCCACGGCCGCGCGTCGCGAAACGCTTCATGGTGATCGACTTGCCGACCGACGCCTCGGCGACGACGAGCGCGTCGACGTCGAGGTTGTGGTTGTTCTCGGCATTGGCGATCGCGGAGGCGAGCACCTTGCGCGCGTCGACGGCCATCGCCTTCGTCGAGAAGGCGAGGATGTTCATCGCGTCGCCGGCCTTCTTGCCGCGGATCAGGCCCGCGACCAGGTTCAGCTTCTGCGCCGAACCACGGATCTGCGTGCCGACCGACAGCGCTTCCTTCTCACCGACCTTGCGGGGGGATGCGGGCTTGGACATCAGCGCTTACCCTTCTTGTCGGCAGCGTGGCCGGGGAAGTAGCGCGTGGGCGCGAATTCACCGAGCTTCATGCCGACCATGTCCTCGTTCACCGAGACGGGAACGAACTTGCGACCATTGTAGACGTTGAAGGTCAGGCCGACGAACGACGGCAGGATGGTCGAGCGACGCGACCAGGTCTTGATCGGACCTGCGCGGTTGCCAGCATCCTGCGCCACTTCGGCCTTCTTCAGGAGATGGAGGTCCACGAAAGGACCCTTCCAAACGGAACGAGCCATTGCGTGTTAGCCCTTCTTCTTGGCGTGACGGCTACGGATGATCATCTTGTCCGTCGCCTTGTTGTGACGAGTGCGCGCACCCTTCGTCGGCTTGCCCCACGGGGTGACCGGATGACGGCCGCCCGAGGTCCGGCCTTCACCACCGCCGTGCGGGTGGTCGACCGGGTTCTTCGCGACACCACGGGTCAGCGGACGATGGCCCTTCCAACGGTTGCGGCCAGCCTTCGCCAGGTTGGTGTTGCCGTTGTCGGGATTCGACACCGCGCCGACGGTCGCCATGCAGTTCGCATGGATGTAGCGCTGCTCGCCCGAGTTCAGGCGGACGATGACCATGCCCTTGTCGCGGCCCACGACCTGCACATAGGTGCCGGCCGAACGTGCGATCTGACCGCCCTTGCCGGGCTTCATCTCGACGTTGTGGACGATGGTGCCGACCGGCATCTGGCCCAGCTCCATGGCGTTGCCCGGCTTCACGTCGGTCTTCTTGCCGGCGATGACCTTGTCACCAACGGCCAGACGCTGCGGCGCGATGATGTAGGCCAGGTTGTCCTTGCCCTCGGCATCGGCGCCGTAGTTGATCAGCGCGATGAAGGCGGTGCGGTTGGGATCATATTCGATCCGTTCCACAGTGCCCTCGACGTCCCACTGGCGACGCTTGAAGTCGATGAAGCGGTAACGCTGCTTGTGGCCGCCCGCGATACCGCGGCTGGTCACATGGCCGTTGTTGTTGCGGCCGCCGGTCTTGCGCTTGCCTTCGGTGAGCGCCTTGACGGGCGCGCCCTTCCAGAGCGCCGAGCGGTCGACGAGGATCAGGCCGCGGCGGGCCGGGCTCGTCGGGTTATAATGCTTGAGTGCCATCGGCTCAGATCCCCGTCGTCACGTCAATGGACTGACCGTCCTTGAGGGTGACGATCGCCTTCTTCATGTCCGAGCGCTGGTACGGAGCGCCCTTCCACTTCTTGGTCTTGCCCTTCTGGACGATGGTGTTCACGCCGGTGACGTTCACGTCGAACAGCGCTTCCACCGCCGCCTTGATCTCGGGCTTGGTAGCACCGGGGGCGACCTTGAACACCACGGCGTTGTGCTCGCTCAGGAGCGTCGCCTTCTCGGTGATGTGCGGCGCGACGATCACGTCGTAATGACGCGGATCGACCGCCTTCTGCTGCTTAGCCATTGAAACGGGCCTCCAGCTTTTCGACAGCCGAGCGCGTCAGCACCAGGGTGTCATGCTTCAGAATGTCGTAGACATTGGCGCCAGCGGCCGGAAGGACGTTGATTTCCTTCAGGTTGCCTGCGGCCAGTGCGAACGACGTCTCGACGGCGTCGCCATCGATGACCAGCGCGGTCTTGCCGAAGCCGAGCTTCACCAGATCGCCCTGCAGCGCCTTCGTCTTGTTACCCTCGACGGCCAGATCGTTCATCACGATCAGCGAACCCGCCTTGGCGTGGCTCGACAGCGCCATCTTCAGGCCCAGAGCGCGAACCTTCTTGTTCAGGCCCGGGTTGAAGTCGCGGACGCGGGCGCCGTGCGCCTTACCACCGCCGATGAAGACGGGGGCCCGACGATCGCCGTGACGAGCGACACCGCCGCCCTTCTGGCGACCGAGCTTCTTGCCCGAACGGGCGACATCGGCGCGCTCACGGGTGCCGCGCGCGGTGGCGCGACGCTTTTCCAGCTGCCAGGTCACAACGCGGTGCAGGATGTCGGCGCGCGGATCGAGGCCGAAGACCTCGTCGTTGAGCTCGATGTCCGCGGCGTCGGTGCCGGCGAAGGATTGAACCTTGACCTTCACGACTTAGCCCTCCTGGCTCTCGGTGGCTTCCGGAGCAGGCTCGGCAGAAGCGTTGTTGTTGGCGGCCGCCTTGATGCTGGCGGGGAACGGGGCGTCCGCGTGGCGCGAAACCTTGACCGCGTCCTTGACGATCAGCCAGCCACCCTTCGAGCCGGGCACCGAGCCCTTGACGAAGATCAGGCCGCGCTCGACGTCGGTCGACACGATTTCCAGATTCTGCTGCGTGCGGTTCTTGTCGCCCATGTGGCCGGCCATCTTCTTGTTCTTGAAGACGCGGCCCGGGTCCTGACGGTTACCGGTCGAACCATGCGAACGGTGCGAGACCGAGACGCCGTGGGTCGCGCGCAGACCACCGAAGTTCCAGCGCTTCATCGCACCGGCAAAGCCCTTACCCTGGGTACGACCCTGGATATCGACATACTGGCCGGGGACGAAATGGTCGGCGGAGATTTCCGCGCCGACGTCCAGCAGGCCGTCTTCGTTCACGCGGAACTCGACCAGCACCTGCTTAGGCTCGACTTCGGCCTTGCCGAAGTGGCCACGCTGCGGCTTGGCAACATTCTTGGTCTTGGCGACACCTGCACCAAGCTGGACGGCGGTGTAGCCGTCACGATCCATCTCGCGGCGAGCGACGACCTGTACGCCTTCAAGCGCCAGAACGGTGACCGGCACGTGCCGACCATCGTCCTGGAACAGGCGGGTCATCCCCAGCTTCTTCGCGATCACGCCGGTACGCATGATCCTGTTCCTTCCTCGACAGAGGCCCCCAAGAACCATTCAAGGGGGGCGTATCCAGCCCGGATAAAGCGAAGCGAGCCCCCGTCCCGGGCTGGCGACCGGCGGACCGGTCAGACGGGGGACGCTGCCCCGGCACCCTATCGCTTGCGCGACATCGCCGGGCGGTATCCCTTAAGAGTGCCGGATCGCGGGAGCGACCTCGGCGCGCTTCCCGGCAGCTTCAGGCCGGGGAAACGCCAAAATCCCGTGGGACGGTATCGTCGACCACGGGAACGCTGGCCCTCTTACGCCAGCTTGATCTCGACATCAACACCTGCGGCCAGGTCGAGCTTCATCAGCGCATCAACGGTCTGCGGGGTCGGCTGCACGATGTCCAGCATCCGCTTGTAGGTGCGGACCTCGAACTGCTCGCGCGACTTCTTGTCGATGTGCGGACCACGGTTGACCGTGAACTTCTCGATGCGCGTCGGAAGCGGGATCGGACCGCGGATAAGAGCGCCGGTGCGGCGCGCGGTGTCGGCGATGTCGCCGGTCGCCTGATCGAGCACGCGATGGTCGAACGCCTTCAGACGAATGCGGATATTGCTGTCCATGATCCCTACCGATGCGAAAGAGCGGGCTTTCGGCTCACGATCACGACGGCGGCAAGTGCGATCGGTCTGTCCGACCAGGCACTCGACCGTCCGCCGTGAAGGCGACCCTGGGCCGAAACAAACTCTGGGTTACGACAGGAGCGGCGAACCACCCTGCCCTCACTAAAAGCAAACGGCCGACTCCGGTGTTTCCGGTGCCAGCCGATTCCCTCAAGGCGTGTGCCTATACGCATATGCCGGGGGTGCCGCAAGGGGTGGGTGCGGGTTTTTGTTGGGAGGGGATGGAACCGACCGCAATCCGTACCACCGAGCTGTACAACACCGCCCCGCCTCCCCCGCCCCGTTCAGCCTGAGCGAAGTCGAAGGCCATGCTTTGGTCGTGCCGCCGGGCGAGCACTTCGACTTCGCTCAGTGCGAACGGAGGTCGTGCCTACCCCGTCATTGCGAGCGCAGCGAAGCAATCCAGAGCGTCTTGCCCGTGACGCTGGATTGCTTCGCTGCGCTCGCAATGACGGACGGGATTTATGGAGCGACGCCCATCCCGAACGAAAAAGGCCGACCCCGTCGCCGGGGCCGGCCCTTTCCTGTAGAGTTTCAGGCTTTCGCCCGAGACTTACTTGTCGATCGAGCTGACGACGCCCGCGCCGACGGTACGGCCGCCTTCACGGATCGTGAAGCGCTGACCGATGTCCATGGCGATCGGAGCGATCAGCTTCACGCCCAGAGCGACGTTGTCGCCCGGCATGACCATCTCGGTGCCCTCAGGCAGCTCGACGGTGCCGGTGACGTCGGTCGTGCGGAAGTAGAACTGCGGACGGTAGTTCGCGAAGAACGGGGTGTGACGGCCGCCTTCTTCCTTCGACAGGACGTACACTTCCGACTGGAAGTCGGTGTGCGGGGTGATCGAACCCGGCTTGGCCAGAACCTGACCACGCTCGACCTCGTCACGGGCAACGCCACGGATCAGCGCGCCGATGTTGTCGCCGGCCTGGCCCGAGTCGAGCAGCTTGCGGAACATTTCGACGCCCGTGACCGTGGTCTTGCGGGTGTCGTTGATGCCGACGATCTCGACTTCTTCACCAACCTTGATGATGCCGGTTTCGACACGGCCGGTGACGACGGTGCCGCGACCCGAGATCGAGAACACGTCTTCGATCGGCATCATGAACGGCTTGTCGAGCGGACGCTCCGGCTGCGGGATGTATTCGTCGACCTGCTTCATCAGCTCGAGAACGGCATCCTTGCCGAACTTGTCGTTCGAACCCGACAGCGCGCAAGTCGCCGAACCCTTGACGACGGGGATGTCGTCGCCCGGGAATTCGTACGAGCTGAGCAGCTCGCGGATTTCCAGCTCGACCAGCTCGAGGATTTCCTCGTCGTCGACCAGGTCGACCTTGTTCATGAACACGACCATCGCGGGCACGCCGACCTGACGGGCGAGCAGGATGTGCTCACGGGTCTGCGGCATCGGGCCGTCGGTCGACGACACGACCAGGATCGCGCCGTCCATCTGCGCCGCGCCGGTGATCATGTTCTTCACATAGTCGGCGTGGCCCGGGCAGTCGACGTGCGCATAGTGGCGCGATTCGGTCTCATACTCGACGTGCGCGGTCGAGATGGTGATGCCGCGCTCACGCTCTTCCGGAGCCTTGTCGATGTTCGCGAAGTCCACCGCCGCGTTGCCGGCGACGTTGTCGGCCAGAACCTTGGTAATCGCTGCGGTCAGCGAGGTCTTGCCGTGGTCGACGTGGCCGATGGTGCCGATGTTGAGGTGCGGCTTGTTCCGCTCGAATTTTGCCTTTGCCATTTTCCTACCTTCTGAATCGAATTCGGTGCCGCATCCGAGGCCACGCGAACGCGGCCCCATAGCGGGTGTTTGAAGCGATTGCCAGCCCCTAGCGTCGTCGCGCCCCCAGTTGCCCCGAGGGCGCGACGGACGCGATTAGGCCATCTTCGCCTTGACCTCGTCCGCAACATTCTGCGGCACTTCGTCATAGTGCGAGAACTGCATCGAGTACTGCGCACGACCCTGGGTGAACGAGCGGAGCGCGTTCACATAGCCGAACATGTTCGCCAGCGGGACCATCGCCTCGACCGTCTGCGCGTTGCCACGCGTGTCGGTGCCCTGGATCTGGCCACGACGGCTGTTCATGTCGCCGATGACGTCGCCCAGATAGTCTTCCGGGGTCACGACTTCGACCTTCATGACCGGCTCGAGCAGCGTGATGCCCGACTTCTGGGCCGCTTCGCGCATCGCGCCGCGGGCACAGATTTCGAACGCCAGCGCCGACGAGTCGACGTCGTGGTACGCGCCGTCATACAGCAGGACTTCGAAGTCGATGATCGGGAAGCCGACCAGCGAACCGGTTTCCGCGGTTTCACGGAAGCCCTTCTCGATCGCGGGGATATATTCCTTCGGAATGTTACCGCCCTTGATCTCGTCCTTGAAGACGAAGCCCGAACCTCGCTCGCCCGGGGTCAGCTTGACCTTGACGCGGCCGAACTGGCCGGTGCCGCCCGACTGCTTCTTGTGCGTGTAGTCGATGTCGACCGGCTTCTTGAGGTATTCGCGATACGCCACCTGCGGCGCACCGACATTCGCCTCGACCTTGAACTCGCGCTTCATGCGGTCGACCAGGATCTCGAGATGGAGCTCGCCCATGCCCTTGATGATGGTCTGACCCGACTCGGCGTCCGAGGTCACGCGGAACGAGGGGTCCTCGCGAGCGAGACGATTGAGCGCGACGCCCATCTTCTCCTGGTCGGCCTTGGTCTTGGGCTCCACCGACAGCTCGATCACGGGCTCGGGGAATTCCATACGCTCGAGGATGATCGGGGCGTTCTGCGCGCAGAGCGTGTCACCCGTGGTGGTATCCTTGAGGCCCGCCAGCGCGACGATGTCGCCGGCATAGGCTTCCTGGATGTCCTCACGGCTGTTCGCATGCATGAGCAGCATGCGGCCGATCTTTTCCTTCTTGTCCTTGACCGAGTTCAGGACCTGCGACGAGGTCTCGAGCTTGCCCGAATAGATGCGGGCGAAGGTCAGCGAACCGACGAACGGGTCGTTCATGATCTTGAACGCCAGCGCCGAGAAGGGCTCGGTGTCCGACGAAGGACGCTCGTCCGGCGTCTCGCCATCGAGCTTCACGCCCTTGATGGCCGGAACGTCGAGCGGCGACGGCAGATAGTCGATGACCGCGTCGAGCAGGGGCTGCACGCCCTTGTTCTTGAACGCCGAACCGCAGACCACGGGGACGAACGCCATTTCCAGCGTGCCCTTGCGGATCAGCTTCTTCAGCTCGTCCACCGACGGCTCGTTGCCCTCGAGGTACGATTCCATCGCGGCGTCGTCCTGCTCGACAGCCATTTCGATCAGGTCGCTGCGGTACTTGGCGGCCTTCTCGGCCAGTTCCTCAGGGATGTCCTGATATTCGAACTTGGCGCCCAGCGACTCTTCGAGCCAGATGATCGCGCGGTTGTGGACCAGGTCGACCAGGCCCTTGAAGCCGCCCTCGATGCCGATCGGCAGGTACAGGACCGCCGGACGCGCGCCGAGACGCTCGATGATCGAGTTCACGCAGAAATAGAAGTCGGCGCCGGTGCGGTCGAGCTTGTTGACGAAGCACATGCGCGGCACGCCGTACTTGTCGGCCTGACGCCACACGGTTTCCGACTGCGGCTCAACACCCGCCACGCCGTCGAAGCAGGCGACCGCGCCGTCGAGCACGCGGAGCGAACGCTCCACTTCGATGGTGAAGTCGACGTGCCCGGGGGTGTCGATGATGTTGATGCGGTTGTCGTTCCAGAAACAGGTCGTCGCGGCCGACGTGATCGTGATGCCGCGCTCCTGCTCCTGCTCCATCCAGTCCATGGTGGCGGTGCCTTCGTGCACTTCGCCGATCTTGTAGGACTTGCCGGTGTAATAAAGAATGCGCTCGGTCGTGGTCGTCTTGCCGGCATCGATGTGCGCCATGATGCCGATGTTGCGATACTTCTCGAGCGGATGGCTGCGGGCCATGATCGATCTTCCTCAAGCGTAGGGGGGAGCCGGTTGGCCCGGCTCCCCCTTATATAGGCTGTTTGCGTGACCAGCGGAAGACCGCCGGCACCGCACCCTGAAAAGGTTGCGGCAGACCGGAAATAAATCCGGTCCGCCGCAAGGCCCTTACCAGCGGTAGTGCGAGAAGGCGCGATTCGCTTCCGCCATGCGGTGCGTATCTTCGCGCTTCTTGACCGCGTTGCCGCGGTTGTTCGCGGCGTCCATCAGTTCACCCGACAGACGGGCGGCCATCGTGTTCTCCGAACGGGCGCGCGACGCGCCGATCAGCCAACGGATGGCCAGAGCCTGGGCGCGCTCCGGACGGACTTCGACCGGAACCTGGTAGGTCGCACCGCCGACGCGGCGCGAACGGACTTCGATGCCCGGCTTGATGTTGTTCAGCGCATCGTGGAACACGCCGATCGGATCGCGCTTGGCGCGCGTCTCGACGGTTTCCAGAGCACCGTAAACGATGGCTTCGGCCACGGACTTCTTACCGTCCAGCATGACCGAATTCATGAACTTCGACAGGACCTCATCTCCGAACTTGGGGTCCGGCAGAATTTCCCGCTTTTCGGGACGACGACGACGAGCCATTCTCGTATTTCCTTACAAAACTTCAGCCTTTGATGGTCGAGGAGCCTCAATTGAGGCCCGACCGGCTTACTTCGGACGCTTCGCGCCGTACTTCGAGCGGGACTGCTTGCGATCCTTCACGCCCTGCGTGTCGAGAACGCCGCGCAGCACGTGGTAGCGCACGCCGGGAAGGTCGCGCACACGGCCGCCGCGGATGAGCACCACCGAGTGCTCCTGCAGGTTGTGGCCTTCGCCCGGGATGTACGAGATGACTTCGCGGCTGTTGGTCAGACGGACCTTGGCCACCTTGCGAAGCGCCGAGTTCGGCTTCTTCGGGGTCGTCGTGTAGACACGGGTGCAAACGCCGCGCTTCTGCGGGTTCTGCTCCATTGCAGGGACCTTGGACTTGGCCTTCTGCAGTTCGCGGCCCTTGCGGACCAGCTGGTTGATCGTCGGCATTGAAGCCTTCACCTTTCCATGAGGTTACTTTGCTGGAGCCATCACAGCACTTCGGAATACAAAAAGGGGCCATCATGGCTTTCGCCCGGCCCTATTCGCATCCAGCAATGTTCAAGCTTGCCCGACGGATAAGTCCCGAATCTCGAGAAATCGCCTTCGTGCAGCGGCGGCCTATACGCGGGAGTCGGTCGGGGGTCAATGTCGGGACGACTTCAGGTCCGGGTGGGCGTTTTCGTCCGCATTGCGAAAATCGCATATTGGCTCTTGCCTCGCCCCGCCAGTCGGGCTAGTGGCGGCCGCCTCGCAGGAGTGTAGCTCAGTTGGTAGAGCATCGGTCTCCAAAACCGAGGGCCCACGGTTCGAGTCCGTGCACTCCTGCCACTTTTCATGACATCGATGGATTGAGCGGCGCCGCTGTTGCGGTGGGTGTTCCGCGTGCATCCTCCCCGGTACGGGGAGGTGGCAGACCGCAGGTCTGACGGAGGGGGGCTTCCGCATGGGAGGTCCCTGGCGGCACGCCCCCTCCACCATGCTGCGCATGGTCCCCCTCCCCGTGCCGGGGAGGATTGTCAGTTCACCGGCCGTGGCCCGACACCAGGCGGAGTGGCGGGATCGACCTCGTCGATCTCATCGCCGCGATTGCCGCCGCCGGCCCCTGCCCCGCTGCCATGCACTTCACCCGTCTTCGGATCGACCGAGGCGCGCTTGCCATTGTCGTCGGGCAGGCTGGCTTCCGCATTGCCGCCGCTATCGACGGATGGTTTGGTCGTCACGCTGCCGGCCGGCTCGGCGCGGCCCAGTGCGGCTTCGTCATCGCGGTGATAGCCTTGACCGCTATAGCCCTTGTCGCGGTCGAAAGGCTGGGACGGGCGTTTTTCCACTTCGGACATGGGGCAGTCTCCTTCGCCCCCGTCAACGGAGCGCGGGAGACGCCGTTCCCGACAAACGAAAAGGGCGCCCACCGGATCGGTGGACGCCCCCTTGATCGCGACGGCCGGGCCGAAGCCCCGCCGATCAGCTGCGGAACAGCGAGTGCGGATCGATGATGTCGCTGCCATGGCTGGCGCTGTCGGCATCGCGGCTCTGCTGTTCGCGCTCGGCGCGCAGCGAGGCGAGCAGCGCTTCGCGGTCGCCCTCCAGGCGGGTGTCAGTCGGCTGCGCCTCGGCATTGCCGCCGGTCGCCTTCGCCGCCTTGGCCACCGCCGAGTCCAGCTCGCGCTGGGTGGTCAGGCCCAGCGTCACCGGGTCCTTCGGCGTGATGTTGGCGATGTTCCAGTGGCTGCGGTCACGGATCGCGGCGATCGTCGTGCGGGTCGTGCCGATCAGGTTCGAGATCGCGCCGTCCGAAATTTCCGGGTGATTGCGGATGATCCAGGCGATGCCATCGGGCTTGTCCTGCCGCTTGCTGACCGGCGTGTAGCGCGGCCCCTTGGTACGGCGGACCTGCTCGGGGCCCTTGGTCATCTTCATGCGATAATCGGGATTGGCCTGCGCCTTCTCGATCTCGCTCTGCGTCACTTCGTGCGCGCGGACCGGATCGCGACCGGTTAGCTTGGTCGCCGCCGTGTCGTCGGCGATCGCCTGCACTTCCAGGATATGAAGGCCGCAGAAATCCGCAATCTGCTCGAAGGAGAGCGAGGTGTTGTCGACCAGCCAGGAAGCGGTCGCATGGGGCATGAGCGGCTGGGCCACGGGGATCACTCCAGTCGGAAAATAAAAGGGCCGCCCCTCATCGGAGCGGCCGTAGCGGCGGCAAACCTAATGCGACCCGCTCCCAAGAGCAAGGTGCGGTGCCACAAAGTCTTGGAAACCGGCCGCAGGGCCGCCAGCCCATTTCGGTAGCCCGCCAAAGGCCGCTGGTCAATTGTCGTCGTCGAATCGGCCGAAGGGCAGCAGCCGCGACGCCAGTTTGCGGGTCGCCTGGACATCGCCGGCGCGCAGCGGGGTCAGGATCGCGACGGCGCCGCGCTGCAGGATACGGTCGATCGGCGTCACGACATCGGCCTTCGCCGCCGCCTCGGCCAGGGCACGTCCGCGCGGGTCACGCGGATCGAGTTCCAGCCGCAACAGCGCGGAGAGTGCCGGGAACAGCGCGCGATCGCCACCCAGCGCGACCGCCCGGTCGAGCGAAGCGAACCCCACCGCTCGCTGCGCGCCGACCGCCGCGCGCCCGACGATCGTACCCAGCTTCTTGACCGCGCCGATATGCCAGGCGCCCAGCGCCAGCTGCGCCTCGGCATCACGGGGATTTTGCGCGACCATCGCCTCGAACTGGTGCCGCGCGCTGATCGCATCGGCGCGATTGCCGGTCAGCTTGGCACGGTAGCCCAGCGCGGTCGCGCGCATTAGTTGCGCTTCGTGATCGTCGGGCTTGCGCGCCAGCGTCGCACCCGCCGCGGCATAGGCGGCGGTGACCCGGCGCAGCGCGCTCGCCTCATCGCCGTCGGAGAAGGACGCCTGGGTCAGGATGTCGCGTGCCGATTGCGCCGCCGCCGGCATGGAGCCCAGCCCCGCGATCATCGCCGCGACCATGATCGGAATCACCCGGCGATAACGCTGCTTCATTCAACCATGCCCCCGGACGTCCCTTATCGGATCAGCCCGGCAAAACGGCCGATCCGGCCTTTCGGTCCATCGCAGGCCACAAAGGATTGTTCAAGCCTATGTTAAGTCAGCCGGCCTGCGCCTCGCGGACGACCAGCACGATCTTGCCCAGGTGATCGCCGCCCTCCATCCGTTCATGCGCCTTGGCGGCCTCGGCCAGTGGGAAAGTCTTGTCGATCAGCGGGCGCAAACGCCCCTCCTCGACATGCGGCCAGACGATGCGGGCGATCTCGTCGGCGACCATCGCCTTGAACGCCCGGTCGCGCCCGCGCAGCGTCGAGCCGGTCAGGATCAGGCGCCGGCGCATGATCTCCCAGATCGGCACCTCGGCCTTGGGCCCACGCTGCACCGCGATCGAGACGTGTCGCCCCTCCTCGGCCAGGCATTGCAGATTGCGCGGCAGATAGTCGCCGCCCACCATGTCGAGGACGATGTCGACGCCCCTGCCCTCGGTGAAGGCCTTGACCCCCTCGACGAAATCCTGGGCCCGGTAGTTGATCGCCTTGGCCGCGCCCAGCTTTTCGGCCGCCGCGCATTTCTCGTCCGATCCGGCTGTCACGATCACCCGCAAGCCGAACAGCTTGCCGAGCATGATCGCCATCGTCCCGATGCCGCTGGTGCCGCCATGGACCAGCAGCGTCTCGCCATCGCGTGCATAGGCACGCTCGAACACATTGGTCCACACGGTGAACAGCGTCTCGGGCAAAGCCGCCGCCTGCACCATCGACAGGCCCGGCGGCACCGACAGGCAATGTTCGGCATCGGCCAGCGCATATTCGGCATAGCCGCCGCCCGAGATCAGCGCGCAGACCGGCTGGCCCAGCATCTCCGCGCCGACATCGTCGCCGACCGCGACGATCTCGCCGGCGATCTCCAGTCCGGGGATCGAGGGCGCGCCGGGCGGCGGCGGATACAGGCCCTGGCGCTGCATGACGTCGGGCCGGTTGACGCCCGCCGCCGCGACGCGGATCAGCACTTCGCCCTTGCCCGGCCGGGGCACCGCGCGGGTGGTCGGGACCAGCACCTCGGGACCGCCGGCGGCGTCCGGATCGATCGCGACCATCGTCTCGGGGACCTGCCCCGTCATTCCGCCATCCGCCTGCATTACGCTGCTCCCCCGTTCGTCCAGGCTTTCTCGCACCTGTTATTGACATCGGCGGCGGTCGGGTCAACGCTGCATCCCATTATGGAACAGGACGACTCCCCGCTCCGCATTCCCGACAGCCTGACCGCGCTGGTCCAGGCCGATCTCGAACCGCTCTCGCTCGCCGAGCTGGAGACGCGAATCGCGGTGCTGGAACAGGAGATCGGACGCACCCGCCGCCATATGGAACGCGCCGCGCTCCACCGCGCCAGCGCCGACGCGCTCTTCAAGCGGTGAGGCAGCCGGGCCTCCGCGCGTACCCCTTCGCCGGCCCGGCCCGATCCGTCTCGCACCTGCGCTTTTCACCCCGACAGTTTTTGTTTGCGCGATACGCTTTGTTCAGCGGCCGCGCGTTACACCAGCTTGATGCCGGGCCTCACCATCCCGACATTGGTCGAAACGAGGCGTCCGTCCGGGGCGTTTCGGAAGGAGTATCATAGATGCCATCTTTCGCCCCCGCGCTCGAGACCACGCTTCACAAGGCGCTGGAAGCCGCGACCGTGCGGCGCCACGAATATGCCACGCTGGAGCACCTCCTCCTCGCGCTGATCGACGACGAACACGCCTCCAAGGTGATGGAAGCGTGCCATGTCGACCTGGGCGAGCTGAAGGCGACGGTCGCCCAGTATCTCGATACCGAACTCGACGCGCTGAAGGTCGAGGCGGCGACCGACCCCTCCCCCACCAGCGGGTTCCAGCGCGTGGTTCAGCGCGCGATCCTGCACGTCCAGTCCTCGGGCCGCGACGAAGTGACCGGCGCGAATGTGCTGGTCGCGCTGTTCTCCGAACGGGAGTCCTACGCCGTCTATTTCCTGCAGCAGCAGGACATGAGCCGCCTGGATGCCGTCAGCTTCATCAGCCACGGCGTCGGCAAGGGCGGCGCGACGAGCGAATCGACCCCGCCCAAGGGCGTCGAGGAGGAAAAGCCCGCCAAGCCTAATGAGAAGGGCAAGGCCGAGAGCGCGCTCAAGCAGTTCACCGTCGACCTCAATGAAAAGGCCAAGCTCGGCAAGGTCGATCCGCTGATCGGTCGCGGGCCGGAAGTGGACCGCACCGTCCAGATCCTGTGCCGCCGGTCGAAGAACAACCCGCTCTATGTGGGTGATCCCGGCGTCGGCAAGACCGCGATCGCGGAAGGCCTGGCGCGCAAGATCGTCGAGGGCGACGTGCCCGAGGTCTTGCGTCAGGCCGTCATCTACTCGCTCGACATGGGCGCGCTGCTGGCCGGCACCCGCTATCGCGGCGATTTCGAAGAGCGGCTGAAGGCGGTCGTCAACGAGTTGGAGAAGCTGCCCCACGCGGTGCTCTTCATCGACGAGATCCACACCGTCATCGGCGCGGGCGCGACCAGCGGCGGGGCGATGGATGCGTCGAACCTGCTCAAGCCCGCGCTGTCGGGCGGCACGATCCGCTGCATCGGCTCGACCACCTATAAGGAGTTCCGCAACCACTTCGAAAAGGACCGCGCGCTGCTGCGTCGGTTCCAGAAGATCGACGTGAACGAGCCGACCATCGAGGATACGATCAAGATCCTCGCCGGCCTGCGCACCGCGTTCGAGGAGCATCATCAGGTCAAGTACACCCCTGATGCGATCAAGTCGGCGGTCGAGCTGTCGGCGCGCTACATCAACGACCGCAAGCTGCCCGACAAGGCGATCGACGTGATCGACGAAGTCGGCGCGATGCAGATGCTGGTGCCGGTCAGCAAGCGCAAGAAGACGATCACGCCCAAGGAGATCGAGGCCGTGATCGCCACCATGGCGCGCATCCCGCCCAAGAGCGTGTCGACCGACGACCGTCAGCAGCTGGAGACGCTGGAGACCGATCTCAAGCGCGTGGTGTTCGGTCAGAATGCCGCGATCGAGAATCTGTCCTCGGCAATCAAGCTGAGCCGGGCGGGCCTTCGCGATCCCGACAAGCCGATCGGCAACTATCTGTTCACCGGCCCCACCGGCGTCGGCAAGACAGAGGTCGCGCGTCAGCTGGCGACCATCCTGGGCATTCCGCTCCAGCGGTTCGACATGTCCGAATATATGGAGCGTCACTCGGTCAGCCGTCTGATCGGTGCCCCTCCGGGCTATGTCGGCTATGACCAGGGCGGGTTGCTGACCGATGCGGTCGACCAGAATCCGCATTCGGTGCTGCTGCTTGACGAGATCGAGAAGGCGCATCCCGATCTGTTCAACATCCTGTTGCAGGTGATGGACAATGGGAAGCTGACCGACCACCACGGCAAGACAGTCGATTTCCGCAACACGATCATCATCATGACGACCAATGCGGGCGCCGCTGACATGGCGCGCGAGACGGTCGGGTTCGGCAACCTCACCCGCGAGGGCGAGGATGAGCAGGCCGTGCAGAAGATGTTCACGCCGGAGTTCCGCAACCGCCTGGATGCGATCGTGCCCTTCGGTTACCTGCCGCCCGAAGTCGTGGCGCGGGTGGTGGACAAGTTCATCCTCCAGCTCGAACTCCAGCTGGCGGACCGTAACGTCCATATCAGCCTGGACGAGGCGGCGAAGAGCTGGCTCACCGAAAAGGGCTATGACCGCCTCTATGGTGCGCGTCCGATGGGCCGCCTGATCCAGGAGAAGATCAAGCAGCCGCTGGCCGAGGAACTGCTGTTCGGCAAGCTGGTCCATGGCGGCGAGGTGACGGTGAAGATGAAGGATGGCGCGCTGTCCTTCGCGATCGAACCGGCGGCGCCCAAGAAGCCGAAGAAGGGCGGCAAGCCCGCCTCGGTCGACGCCGGCTGATCATCCGGGACCGCAAGCAAGTGATCGGGGGCCGGGTAGCGATACCCGGCCCCTTTTATTGTCGAACCGCGCGCCGACAGTAATCGATGTTGGATCGGCCACTGGTGTTTGCTTGCGCCGACTGACGTCATGCGGTGTAAGCAAACTGTCATACGACTTCGGCTCGGCTGACGAGAGAGCAGCCGACAAAAATTTAACGCCATATTTACCATATTCTGCTATGCGCTTGCCAATGGGGGCGGTGAGATACGGAATTGGCGCGCTGATTCTGGCGATATTTGTCGCCTTGTTGCCGCTCGCCCCCGCGCGGGCCGACAAGGGCGATGTTCTGCGCGGCTGTATCCGCCCCATTCAACCCGGCGATACGCCGCACGCGCTTTTCCTTGCGCCGCAACGCTTCGACTGCGCGCATGATCAATCCGATTATGGCGCGGGCGATTTCTGGATCCTTTCCGATCCCCTGCCTGTCCTGCCCGGCGATCCGCGTGAGCGGTTGGCCGTCACCTTCGCCAGCACCTGGCAGGACGCGACGACGCTGCACATCCTCTATGCCGATGGCAGCATCCGCGACGTCGCCTATACCAGCGCGACCACCGCCCCCTATCTGCTGCTCGGCGCGGTCATCGCCGTGCCGTTGCCGCGCGCGACGACACGGCCGGTCCGCATCCTGTGGGAGGCGCATGGCGCGGCCAATATGCGCGGCGTGGTGCGCGGCGCGCATCTGGTCCACCATGCCGATGCGCTCGCGGTCGAATCGTCGCTCAGCCTGGTCTATGGCATCATCATGGGGCTGGTGGTCGGCCTGGCCGTCTATAATCTCGCGCTCTGGCCCGCGCTGCGCCAGCCCTTGCAGCCGGTCTATTGCATGCTGCTGTTCTTCATCACCGGCTATGCGCTGTGTTCGTCGGGACTGATCGGGCAATGGCTGCCCTGGCTCGACAATAACGAGCGCCATCGGTGGAATGCGATCATGCTCGGCGGCGTCGCGCTGACGCTGGTGATCTTCGCGCGCCATTTCTTCGAGCGAAAGGTGTTCGAGGGCTGGCTGGATCGCTGGGCGATCGTCACCTTCGTGCTGATCGCCATTCCCAACGCCGCCTTCGCGCTGCTCGCCCCCCGCTGGATACGCCCGCTCGATACCGCCGTCGTCATCGGCTTCCTCGTGCTGCTGGTGTTCCTGATCGCGGTGCTGGTCAGCGCGTGGCGGCGGCGCAGCAACTTCCTATGGGCCTTCGCCATTGCCTGGGGCACGCCGATCATCCTGGCGATGTTCCGCGTGCTGCATGCGCTGCACCTGATCCAGTGGCGCCCCTGGATCGACCAGTCGACGCTGTTGTCGATGGGGGCCGAGGCGCTGATCGCCAGCCTGGGCGTCGCCTATCGCATCTATCTGCTCAGCCGCGAGCGCGATCAGGCCCGCGCGCATGAGCGTGCCGCGCGCCGCCTGGCCGACACCGATCCGCTGACCGGGCTGTTCAACCGCCGCGCCCTGCTCGACCAGGCGGTGGGGCGCAGCGGTCCGCAGACGCTGATCCTGGCCGATATCGATCACTTCAAGCGGATCAACGACACGCTGGGCCATGACGAGGGCGACGAGGTGCTGCGCGGCTTCGCCCAGGCGCTGATCGACACGCTGCCGCCCGGTACGCTGGCGGCCCGCATCGGCGGCGAGGAATTCGCGCTGCTGGCCGATGCCGATCATGCCCCTGACGCGGAAGTCCTCCTGAAGCGGCTGCGCACGGCCACCTATCCGGCCGGATTGAAGGTGACCGCCAGCCTGGGGCTGTGCTCCGGCCTGCTGCAGGACGAGGAGGATTGGCGGCGCCTGTATCGCGAGGCGGATCAGGCGCTGTTCGCCGCCAAGAATGGCGGGCGCGACCGCGCCTGCTGGGCACCCGAACTGCATGTGCCGACCCCGCCTTTGCCGGTCATCGCCCCCCTTGTCCGCCACCACGCCACGCCGTAACGTCGCCGACGGGGGAGCGGGACGTTGGACAGACGGCGGATCACGATCGTGGCGATACTGGTGGCGGTGATCGCCATGGCGCAGCGTCATCCGACCGCCGACATCCGCCTGATCACCCATGACCTGACCGACCGGTCGCCGCGCCGGGTGCAAGCCGCGTTCGACCTGGGCGCCTTCGGCGTCTCGTTTCTCTACACCTGGACGGTCAGGCGCCTGCGATAGGCCGGGCTCCGCGCGATTTCCCCGCGCGACGCTGCTTGCGCGTGTCGCGGGGCTGCCCCATAGCGGCGTCATGGATACGCCCATCGAAGAACTGACGTTCGAGGACGCCCTCAAGGAACTGGAGAGGATCGTCGGCCGACTGGAAAGCGGCGAAGCGACGCTCGACGAATCGATCCGCCTCTACGAGCGCGGCGATCGTCTGCGCCAGCGCTGTGCCGAACGGCTCGACGCCGCCCAGGCCCGGATCGAGGCGATCCGCCTCGACGCCGAGGGCAAGGCCGCGGGCACCCGCCCCTTCCAGGCCGGTTGAGCGTGGCGACCACCGTCATGCCGAGCTTGCGCGACGCGCTCGACGACGTCGCGCAGGACATTGATCGCCGCTTTGCCGAGCTGCTCGCCGATCCCCGCGATCCGCGCGCCTCGCTCTATGCCGCCATGCGCCACGCCGCGATCGGCGGCGGCAAGCGGCTGCGCCCGCTGCTCGTCTTCGCGACCGCGCGGCTGTTCGATGTCGACCGCGACTGCGCCGGCTGGGTGGCGACCGCGCTGGAGGCGATCCACGTCTATTCGCTGATCCATGACGATCTGCCCGCGATGGACGATGACGATATGCGGCGCGGCAAGCCGACCGTGCACAAGGCGTTCGACGAGGCCACCGCGATCCTGGCGGGAGACTGCCTCCATGCGCTCGCCTTCGAGATTTTGGCCGATCCGTCGACCCATCCCGATCCCTTCGTCCGGTCCGAGCTGATCCTCGACCTGGCGCGCGCTTCCGGCCCCAGCGGCATGGCGGGCGGCCAGATGATGGACCTGGAGGCCGAGCGGCAGGTGTTCGACCTGCCCACCGTCACCCGGCTCCAGCAGATGAAGACCGGCGCGCTGATCTGCGCGGCGGTCGAGGCGGGCGCGATCCTGGGCCGCGTGCCGCCCGAGGGGCGCACCCATTTGCGCGGCTATGCGCATGATCTGGGCCTCGCCTTCCAGATCGCCGACGATCTGCTCGATGCCGAGGGTGACGAGGCGACGGCGGGCAAGAAGCTGCGCAAGGACGAGGATGCCGGCAAGGCGACCTTCCTCAGCCTGCTGGGGGTCGAGCGCGCGCGCGAACAATGCCGGATGCTGGTCGACCAGGCGATTGCGCACCTGCGCGATTACGGCCCCGAGGCCGATCTGCTGCGCGCCATCGCGGCTTACGTCGTGGAGCGCGACCGGTGACCCGGATCGGCGTCTATCCCGGCACCTTCGATCCCGTGACGCTCGGCCATATGGACATCATCCGGCGCGGCGCGAAGCTGGTCGACCGGCTGGTGATCGGCGTCACGACGAACCCGTCCAAGTCGCCGATGTTCACGCTCGACGAGCGCATGGCGATGGTCCGGCGCGAGGTCGCCGGTGTCGCGGGCGAAATCCATGTCGTCGCCTTCGATTCGCTGCTGATGGATTTCGCCGAGCGCGAGGGCGCGAAGGTGATCGTTCGCGGCCTGCGCGCCGTCGCCGATTTTGAGTACGAATATCAGATGGCGGGCATGAACCAGCAGATCAATCCGCGTGTCGAAACCGTCTTCCTGATGGCCGATGTCGCGCTGCAGCCGATCGCCAGCCGCCTGGTCAAGGAAATCGCCGTGTATGGCGGCAACATCGCCAAGTTTGTGACCCCGGCGGTGTGCGAGGACGTGGTCGCGCGCGTCGAGAAGATCGGCCGCAAGGGATCGTGACCCTCTATTCCTCCCCTGAAAGGGGAGGGGGACCAGCGAAGCTGGTGGAGGGGTGTCCCCGGTCGTGATGGAGTTGCCAGACAACCACGGGCGACACCCCTCCGTCAGGCCTTCGGCCTGCCACCTCCCCTTCCAGGGGAGGAATTGGGGATCGAAGGTTCAGTTTGGCGCAAGGCGGGATTTGCTCTACAGCGCCCTCGTTCCTTTCCTTGTCGATAGAGATGTGATGCGCGTTCTCGCCGCTCTTGCCATGATGATGGCCAGCCTGGTTGCCGTTCCGGCGCAGGCGCAATCCAAGATTCAGACGCCGGCCAAGGTCGCGCAGGTGCTGGAGGACAATGTCACCGGTCGCCCGACCCCGCCGCCGATCACCGACAAGGACAATCTCTGGCTGCTCGACCTGTCGACCGGCGGGCGCGTGACGATCTGGCTGCGCCCCGATGTCGCGCCCAAGATGGTCGAGCGGATCAAGACGCTGACGCGGCGCCATTTCTATGACGGCCTGGCCTTTCACCGCGTGATCGACGGCTTCATGGCGCAGGGCGGCGATCCCAAGGGCGACGGCACCGGCGGATCGGACCTCCCCAATGTCGAGGCCGAGTTCAACTATCTGCCGCATGTGCGCGGATCGGTGGCGGCGGCGCGTGCGGACGATCCGAACAGCGCCAACAGCCAGTTCTACATCGTCTTCCAGCCGCGCTTCGCGCTCGACAAGAAGTACACGGTGTTCGGCCGCGTGCTCGACGGTATGCAATATGTCGATGCGATCGAGCGGGGCGAGCCGCCCGCGAACCCCAGCCGGATCGTTCATGCCTATATCGCGGCGGACAATCCCCCGGCCTATGTGCCCCTCGCGCCCGCGCCTGCCCCAAGCCTGGGCGCGCCCGTGACCCTGCCCGGCGCCGCGCCCGCCACCCCCGTACGCCGCCCCGCCGCCAAGGCGGCACCGGCCAAGAAGGCGGCAACGGCCACCAAGTGAACGTAGATCTCTTCGACTTCGCGCTGCCGCCCGAGCGGATCGCGCTCTATCCGGCATCGCCGCGCGACTCGGCGCGGATGCTGGTCCTCGACGGTGACGCCACCCGTGACGAGCGGGTGAGCGCCCTGCCCGCCGCGCTGCGCCCCGGCGATCTGCTGGTCTTCAACGACACGCGCGTGATCCCCGCCCAGTTGCAGGGCACGCGCGGCGACGCCAAGATCGGCGCGACGCTGCACAAGCGCGAGGGCACCCGCCGCTGGCGCGCCTTCATCCGCAACGCCAAGCGCCTGCGCGAAGGCGACGTCATCGACTTCGGCGCGGGCGTCAACGCGACCGCCAATGACCGCGCAGAGGATGGCAGCTTCGCGCTGGACTTCGCCGGCGACGAGCCGGTCGAACTGCTGCTGGAACGCGCCGGCACCATGCCGCTGCCGCCCTATATCGCGCAGAAGCGTGGCGTGACCGAGAAGGACGCCGACGACTATCAGACGATGTTCGCCAACGAACCGGGCGCGGTCGCCGCGCCCACGGCGGCGCTGCACTTCACGCCCGGCTTGCTGGAATCGCTGGCGGCGGCGGGGATCGAGCATGCCACGCTGACGCTGCATGTCGGCGCGGGCACCTTCCTGCCGGTCAAGGCCGAGGATACGGTCGACCACAAGATGCACGCCGAATGGGGCCGCATCGACGCCGCCACCGCCGACCGGCTGAACGCGGTGAAGGCACGCGGCGGCCGGGTGATCGCGGTCGGCACCACCTCGCTGCGCCTGATCGAGAGCGCGGCCGGAGAAGACGGCGTGATCCGTCCGTTCGAAGGCGACACCGCGATCTTCATCACGCCGGGCTATCGTTTTCGCGGCATCGACGGGCTGATGACCAATTTCCATCTGCCGCGCTCGACGCTGTTCATGCTGGTCTCCGCGCTGATGGGGCTGGAGCGGATGCAGTCGGCCTATGCCCATGCGATCGGACACGACTATCGCTTCTACTCCTATGGCGACGCCTCGCTGCTGTTGCCGGGGCGGTCCTCGTGATCCTGCTGGCGCTGCTGCTCCAGGCGGCGACGCCGGGGGCGAACGAAACGGTGACCGTCACCGCGCCGCCCAAGCCCTTTGCGCAGACGCCCGCCACCATGGTGGTCGAGCCGGTGGCGATGATGATCGCGACGCTCGACGCCGATGGCGACGGCAAGACCAGCCGCGAGGAGATGGAGGCGGGCGTGAAGCGCTCGTTCGACGCGATCGATACCGCGCACGCCGGTTCGCTCGGCTATCTCCAGTTCGCCGACTGGGCCGAGCGCTGGCTGGGCGACCGCAACGCGCTGCCCAGCCCGTTCGATGTCGATAAGGACAATGACAACCGCATCACCCTGCTCGAATTGCAGGCGCATTTCTCGCGGCTCTTCTCCCGCTTCGATCGCGACCGTGACGGCGCGATCAGCCGGGCCGAAGCGCTGACCATCCGTACCACCGCCGTCGACGCCAATGGCCCGACCGGCCCGCTCCGCCCCAAGGGCGAGCGCCCCAGAGACAGAAAATGACCGCCCGCTTTTCGTTCGACATCCACGCCACCGACGGCCGCGCCCGCACCGGCACCATCACCATGAAGCGGGGCGAGATCCGCACCCCCGCCTTCATGCCCGTCGGCACCGCCGCCACCGTCAAGGCGATGAAGCCCGGCGACGTACGCGCGAGCGGTGCGGACATCATCCTCGGCAACACCTATCACCTGATGCTGCGCCCCGGTGCGGAGCGGGTGAACCGACTGGGCGGCCTGCACGGTTTCATGGGCTGGGACCGGCCGATCCTGACCGACTCGGGCGGTTATCAGGTGATGAGCCTGGCTGAGCTGACCAAGCGGTCCGAGGACGGCGTGGCGTTCAAGAGCCACTTGGACGGCACGCGCCATCTGCTCAGCCCCGAACGCTCGATCGAGATCCAGCGGCTGCTGGGCTCGAACATCGTCATGGCGTTCGACGAACTGGTCCCGACCACCTCGACCCGCGAGGTACAGGCCAGCGCGATGGAACGCTCGATGCGGTGGGCCAAGCGCAGCCGCGATGCCTTCGACGCGGGCGGCCAGCATGCCGAGGACAATGCGATCTTCGGTATCCAGCAGGGCGCGCTGGACGAGGGGTTCCGCAAGAGCTCGGCCGACGCGCTGATCGACATCGGCTTCGACGGCTATGCGATCGGCGGCCTCGCGGTCGGCGAGGGGCAGGAGGCGATGTTCGGCTGCCTCGACTTCGCGCCGGGCCAGTTGCCGGTGGAAAAGCCGCGCTATCTGATGGGCGTGGGCAAGCCGACCGACATCGTCGGCGCGGTCGAGCGCGGGGTCGACATGTTCGACTGCGTACTACCGACCCGCTCAGGCCGCACGGGGCAGGCCTTTACGCGCCAGGGCCCGATCAACATCCGCAACGCGCGCTTCGCCGAGGATCAGGGGCCGCTCGACCCCGCCTGTGGCTGCCCGGTCTGTACGACCTGGAGCCGCGCCTATCTGCACCATCTGGTCCGCGCAGGCGAAATCCTGGGCGCGATGCTGATGACCGAGCATAATATCTGGTTCTACCAGCAGATGATGGCCGATCTGCGCGCCGCGATCGCCGAAGGGCGCCTCACGGCCTTTGCGGACGACTTCCGGGCGCGCTACGCTGCCGGCCAGTAATCCGGGGATAGTAGGAGAGTAACATGACCGATCACACCGAAGACGCCCCCAACGAGATCCTCGCCGCTGCCAAGGAGGCCAAGGACCACGCCGTCGCCGCCGCCGAAGCGACCGCCGCCTCGGTAAAGGACAAGACGCGCAACTGGCCGATGGGCAAGATCGGGCTGGGCGTCGGCATCGGTTCGGCCGCGATCGCCGCCGCCGTGCTGTACGGCACGCGCAACAAGTCCAAGTAATCCGCAAACCATAAAGAGGGTCTTCATGCGCCTTTTCCGTGCCGCGCTCCTGCTCGGCGTCGCCGCCCTTCCCACTCTGGCCGGGGCGCAGAGTGCTCCGCCGCAAACGGCCACGGGAGCACGCACGGAAAGCGTGAAGCCGATCGACTTCAGCACGCGCACCCTGCCCAATGGCTTGCGCGTCTATGCCATTCGCGACACGACGACGCCCAACGTCTCTGTCCAGGTCTGGTATGATGTCGGGTCGAAGGACGATCCCAAGGGCCGCTCGGGCTTCGCGCACATGTTCGAGCATCTGATGTTCAAGGCGACGAGGAACCTCGTCCCCGAACAGATGGATCGCCTGACCGAGGATGTCGGCGGCTATAACAACGCCTCCACCGCCGACGACTATACCAATTATTACGAGGTGGTGCCCGCCAACCACCTGCAGCGCCTGCTGTTCGCGGAAGCCGACCGCATGGCCGCGCTGGTCGTCGAGCCCAAGAGCTTCGCCAGCGAACGCGACGTAGTGAAGGAGGAACTGCGCCAGCGCACCCTCGCCCAGCCCTATGGCAAGCTGTTCTCCATCTACTATCCCAAGCTCGCCTATTCGGTGCATCCCTATGCGCGGCCGGGCATCGGCAGCCTAGAGGAACTGGAATCGGCCGGCATCGACGATGTCCGCGCCTTCCACGCCACCTATTACCGCCCCGACAATGCGGTGCTGGTCGTATCGGGCAATTTCGACCCTGCGCAGCTGGACCGCTGGGTCGACGAATATTTCGCGAACATCAAGCGCCCCTCGGCGCCCATCCCGCGCGTGACGGTGCAGGAGCCGGCCCGCACGGCCGCGGTGTCGCGCACCGTCTATGAGGCGAATACGCCGCTGCCGGCGGTCCTCATCAGCTATCACGTACCCCCTGAGCGCAGCGCGGACACGCCCGCGCTGATGGTGCTGAACGCCATTCTGTCGGCGGGCGAAAGCTCGCGCCTGTACGAGAGCCTCGTCTACCGCGACCAGCTGGCGCAGTCGGCCTCGACCTTCCTCGACACCAAGCAGTCGACCGGCAATTTCGTCGCCTATGCGATGCTGGCCAGCGGCAAGACGGCGGCCGAGGGCGAAGCGGCGCTGAAGCGCGAGATCGCGCGCGTGCGCGATACGGCCGTCTCCCCCGCCGAACTGGCCGAGGCGAAGAACGAGCTGCTCACCTCCGCGCTCAAGCAGCGCGAGACGGCGGAGGGCAAGGCCAGCCTGATCGCCAACAGCGTGATCGTGAACGGCGATCCCACCGCCGCCGATCGCCAGATCGCCGCGATCCAGACCGTCACCGCCGCCGATGTGCAGCGGGTGGCGCGCGAATATCTCAAGGACCAGCAGAGCGCGACGATCCGCTACCTGCCGGCCGAGGGCAAGCCCGCCGGCACCACCGACACGCCGATCGCCATCGCGCCGACGGTGCAGGTCGCCGCGCTCACCCCGCCCGCCAATATCGCAGTGGTGACGCCCGCGCCCGAGGGACAGCGCATCCTGCCCCCCGCCCCCGGCGCGCCGATCGCGCCCACTTTGCCGCAGCCGGTCGTCGCCACCCTGTCCAACGGCATCCGCGTCGTGACGGTCGAGCGGCACGACCTACCGCTCGTCACCGCCTCGCTGGTGGCGCTGGGCGGGTCCGCGACCGATCCGGCGGGCAAGGCGGGTGCCAGCAGCCTGGCCGCCGACCTGATGACCAAGGGCACGCAGACCCGCTCGGCGACCGAGATCGCGCGCGCGGTCGAAAGCCTGGGCGGCTCGATCGAGAGCAGCGCGTCGGATGACGGCGCCAGCATCGACCTGACCGTGCCCTCGGCGCAGGTGGATACCGCGATGACCATCCTGGCCGATGTCGCCACCCGCCCGACCTTCGCCCCCGCTGAGATCGAGCGCGCGCGCAGCCAGACGATCGACGGGCTGAACGTCGCGATGAAGAACCCCGCACAGCTGTCGGGCATGGTCGCCGACCGCGTCGTGTACGGCACCCGTGCCTATGGTCAGGTCAGCACGCCGACCTCACTGAAGGGGCTGACCCGCGCCGACCTGACCGCCGCCTATGCGCGCAGCTGGAAGCCCGGTCAGGCGACCCTGTTGCTGGTGGGTGACGTGACGCCGGCCCAGGCGCGGTTGCTGGCGGAAAAGCACCTTGGCCAGTGGCGCGCCGCCGGCGCGGCAACGGCCGCGACGTCGGCTGAGCCCGCCTTCCCCGCCCCGCGCGTCATCGTCGTCGACATGCCCGATGCCGGACAGGCCGGCGTCGTCGTCGCACGTCCCGGCATCCGTCGCGCCGACGAGCGCTATTATCCGCTGGCGGTCGCCAATACGGTGCTGGGCGGCGGCTTCTCTTCGCGGCTGAACCAGGAAATCCGTATCAAGCGCGGCCTGGCGTACGGCGCGGGTAGCTCGGTGCTGGCAGGTCGCGATGTCGGCCTGATCTCCGCACGGACCCAGACCAAGAACCCCTCCGCCGCCGAGGTGGTCGGGCTGATCGACGCCGAGATGCGCCGGCTGGGCACCGCGCCGGTGGCGCCAGCCGAGCTGGAGACGCGCCAGGCGGTGCTGATCGGCAATTTCGGCCGCACGATCGAAACCACCGACGGCGTGGCGAGCATCCTGGCGGGCTATACGCTGCAGGGCGTGCCGCTCGACGAGCTGAGCCGCTATATCCCGCGCGTCCAGGCGGTCGACCCGGCGGCGGTCCAGACGAACGCCGCGGCGCTGCTCGATCCCAAGGCGGCGAGCGTGATCGTGGTGGGCGACGCCAAGCAGTTCCTGCCCGCGCTCCGCCAGGCGCATCCGGAGGTCGAGGTGATCCCGGCGGGCCAGATCAATCTGGACTCGCCGAAGCTGCGCTGATCTCCCGATGACTCCATGCCCGGTTTCGATCGGGCACGGGGCATGCGCGGCCGCATGACGCGAATTCCTTAACCCTCTCTCCCCTATCGCTTTTGCGGCGAAAGGATCGATCGGAAGGGCGATAGCGCGTTGCGGGTGGCGAGGCGGACGATAAGGCGGATGATCCAGGCCTGGCTAATCCTGCTGGGCCTGATGCTGCTCGTCGGTGTCATCGCCGTCATGCGATCAGGGCGGCCGGGCGACGATCGCGCGACGGCCGTCAGCGCCGTATCATCGCCCGGCGCCATGCCCACACCGGGTAGCGACGTCCTGCCCGCCTCGGACGGCAGCACGGGAACGGTCGCCCTCCCCGCCCTGCCGATCCCGCCCGGTGCGGCCGGCACCGACGCGACGGTCGTCGCCGCCAAGCCCTTTCGCTGGGGCGCCTCCGCCGCGATCGACCGTGCCCGTGCAATGCAGTGCCTGACCGCCGCCATCTATTATGAAGCCGGTGGCGAGAGCGTCGACGGGCAGCGTGCGGTGGCGCAGGTGGTGCTGAACCGCGTTCGTCATCCCGCCTTCCCGGCCAGCGTCTGCGGCGTCGTCTATCAGGGCGTCGAGCGCGCGCATTGCCAGTTCAGCTTCGTCTGCGACGGCGCGTTGTCGCGCACCCCTGCGACCGGCGGCTGGGCGCGCGCCGCGCAGATCGCCGCTGCCGCGCTTGCCGGCGGGGTCTATGCGCCGGTGGGTCTGGCCACCCATTACCACACCTTTGCGGTCACTCCGGCCTGGAACCGGGCGATGGTGATGACCGACATGGTCGGCGCGCATCTGTTTCATCGGTGGAAGGGCTATTGGGGGACCGCCGCCGCCATGGGGCGTGGCTATACCGGTGGCGAGGTGATCCCGACCGCACCATCGACCAGAGAGGTCGTGGCAGCCGATCTGCCCGCCGCACTGCCGACCCCGGTAGTTCCTACGCCGGCCGCCACGCCACCAGTCGCAACGGCACGCGTCGCACCGACTTCACCGCCGACCGCGCCAACCAGCGGCGCCATCATCAGCGACCGCCTGGCCCGGTCGGGGGAGATTCTCGACAAGTGGAAGGACAGCGGCCGCCCCCTCACCCCCGCCGAGGCACCGCGCCCGACGGGTTCGGGCGCGGCACCACGCTGACCGATCAGCGGCGATAGTTGCGGTCGTTCTTCTCGAAACGGACCTGACGGCTCAGTATGTCATAGCGGCGGTCGAGATCGCGACGCTCCGAGACGGACAGCCCGCCGCCCGAACGGCGATAGCGATATTCGAGCTGGTTCAGCTGGCGCAGTTCGCCACGCAGGCGAACCGCCTCGCGCCGGTTGAGCGCGCCCGAGCGAATGCCCTGATCGATCCGGCGGTCCAACTGCACCTGACGCTGCGCGATCGGCGTCCAGCGCTGCGCCTCGGCGATCGTCGGAACCGCGATGGTGGCAACGCCCAGCGTCGCAAGGATCATGGCTTTCATCATGTTACTCCCATAGCAAACGGGCGAATACTGGCCCGCTTCGCAATATGGGAACGGCCATTCGCAAAGCTGTGACGAGGGACCGGCAAAACTGTCACCAATTGTCGCAGGTCGGCGCGGTTCGTTCATCTTTGCGGCGGCAGTTCGCGTAGCCACGCAAGGCCTATGAATTGCACGTTTAGAGCGGGCCGGCCGGCTCTTCATGCGAATGCGAAAAGGCCGGCCAGCCCCATCCGAAACGGCGGAGACTGGTCGGCCCTTCACGACCGATGGTCGGATCAGTCGATCAACGGCAGCGGACGTTGTTCCGCTCGATCGAACGGCCCGCCAGCGCGCCGCCGGCCGCGCCGAGCAGCGTACCCAGCGTCTGCGAACCGCCCGAGGTGATCGCCGCGCCCAGCGCACCGCCCGCGATGCCGCCGACGATCAGGCCGGTGGTGCCGTCGTTGCGGCGGCAATAATAGCGGCCGTCCTGACCGACATAGACGCGGTCGTTCGCACCCAGACGGCGCTCGCGGTAACGCGCATTGTCGACATAATAGCGGTCGGCATAATAGCCGCCATAAGCGGGATCGGGCCGGTCATAGTCATAGGCGTAGCGGGGACCGCCAAAGCCGCCCAGGCCACCACCATAGGTCGAGCAACCGGAAACGAGAGTCGCGGCCGCAACCAGGCCGAGTGTCAGTGCACGCATCACATCCTCTCTCATGGGTGATGCCGGTGGAAGCGCGCGGCGTGGGGAAAGGTTGCGATATGTTAAGTGGGTTTTGTGTGAGGGAGCTTGCTGGTTCGGGAGCAAAGGCGGAGCGTGCACTTCGACTTCGCTCAGTGCGAACGGGGGTGGGGTTGTCTGGTAACCAACCTCCGTCCTTTACGACGGACCGCAGGCCCATCCCCCTGCCCCGTTCAGCCTGAGCGAAGTCGAAGGCCACGGGACCAGGTCCTCCCCGGCACGCCGAGTTGGCGGCGCAAAGCGCTGACGGAGGGGGAGCGCCACATAAGGCATCCCTGTCGGCAAGCCCCCCTCGACCACCGCTGGGCGGCGGTCCCCCTCCCCGTGCCGGGGAGGATCGTTACTCCGCCGCCTGCGCCTGCCGCTTGTCGAGCAGCGGCTTCAGATACTTGCCGGTGAAGCTGCGCGGTTCGGCGGCGACCACTTCGGGCGTGCCGACCGCGACGATCTCGCCGCCCTTCACGCCGCCCTCAGGACCGAGGTCGACGATCCAGTCGGCGGTCTTGATGACGTCGAGATTATGCTCGATCACCACCACCGTATTGCCCTGTTCGACCAGCGCATGGAGCACTTCGAGCAGCTTGCGCACATCCTCGAAGTGAAGCCCCGTGGTCGGTTCGTCGAGGATGTAGAGCGTGTTGCCCGTCGCGCGACGCGACAATTCCTTGGCCAGCTTCACCCGCTGCGCCTCGCCGCCCGACAGGGTCGTCGCTTGCTGACCGACCTTGACGTAACCGAGCCCTACCTCGACCAACATCGCCATCTTGTCGCGGATCGGCGGCACCGCCTGGAAGAATTCGGCGGCGTCCTCGACCGTCATGTCGAGCACATCGGCGATCGAGTGCCCCTTGAACTTCACCTCCAGCGTCTCGCGATTATAGCGCGCGCCGTGGCAGACGTCGCAGGTGACGTAGACATCCGGAAGGAAGTGCATCTCGATCTTGAGCACGCCGTCGCCCTGGCACGCCTCGCACCGGCCGCCCTTGACGTTGAAGCTGAACCGGCCCGGCTTGTAGCCGCGCGCCTGCGCCTCGGGCAGCCCGGCGAACCAGTCGCGAATCTGGGTGAAGGCGCCGGTATAGGTCGCCGGGTTCGAGCGCGGGGTGCGGCCGATCGGCGACTGGTCGATGTCGATCACCTTGTCGAGATGGTCGAGCCCGGTGATCTTCTCATGCTTGCCCGCCAGAATGCGCGCACCGTTCAGCGACCGCGCGGCGGCGGCGTAAAGGGTGTCGATGGTGAAGCTCGACTTGCCCGATCCCGACACGCCGGTGATGCAGGTGAAGGTGCCGAGCGGAATGCTCGCGGTCACGCCCTGCAGGTTGTTGGCGGTCGCCTTGTGGACGGTCAGCTTCTTGCCCGACCCCTTGCGGCGCTTCGCGGGCACGGCGACCTCGCGCGTGCCGTTCAGATAATCGGCGGTGACGCTGGTCTTGGACTTCAGCAGTTGCTTCAGCGTGCCGTGCGCGACGATCTGCCCGCCATGCACGCCCGCCCCCGGCCCCATGTCGATGACATAGTCGGCGGTGCGGATCGCATCCTCGTCATGCTCGACCACCAGCACGGTGTTGCCCAGGTCGCGCAAACGCCGCAGCGTCGCGAGCAGCATGTCGTTGTCGCGTTGGTGCAAGCCAATCGATGGTTCGTCGAGCACATAGAGCACGCCCGACAGGCCCGACCCGATCTGCGACGCCAGCCGAATCCGCTGGCTCTCACCGCCCGACAGCGTGCCGCTGGTCCGGTCGAGATTTAGGTAATCGAGCCCGACATTGTTGAGGAAGCCCAGCCGCTCGATGATCTCCTTCAGGATCGGCTGCGCGATGGCGCGCTGCTGGTCGGTCAGGTGTTCGGGGAGCCCCGTGAAGAAGGCCAGCGCATCGACCACCGACAAATGGGTGGCGTAGGAGATGTCCTGCATGGCGATCTTCACCGCCAGCGCCTCGGGCTTCAACCGCGCACCGTGGCAGACTTCGCAGGGCTGCGACGACTGGTAGTTGGACAGTTCCTCGCGCATCCAGGCGCTCTCGGTCTGGAGCATCCGGCGGTTGAGATTGCCGATCACGCCCTCGAACGGCTTCTTCACGTCGTACGACTTCTTGCCGTCGACGAAGGTCAGCGTGACCGCCTTGCCCTTCGTCCCGTGCAGGATCGCCTCGCGGACCTTCTCCTCCAGATCCTTCCACGGCGTCTCCAGCGAGAAGCCGAACTCGCGCGCCAGGCTGCCCAGCACCTGCATATAATAGGGGCTGGGCGGGTTGGACTTGGCCCAGGGCACGACCGCACCCTTCTTGATCGACAGTTCGTGATTGGGGACAACCAAGTCTTCGTCAAAGATCAGCTTTTCGCCCAGCCCGTCACAGGCCGGGCAGGCGCCTTGCGGCGCGTTGAACGAGAACAGGCGCGGCTCGATCTCGGAAATGGTGAAGCCGGAGATCGGGCAAGCGAACTTCTCGGAGAAGACGATGCGGCCATCAGGCGCGTTGTTGCCCAGCACGGCGGATTTGGGCGTTGCGGGCTCGACCGGATCGGCGGGGTCGACATAGGCCAACCCGTCCGCCAGCTTCAACGCGGTCTCGAAACTGTCGGCCAGACGCGTCGCGATATCCTCGCGCACGACCAGACGGTCGACGACCACCTCGATGTCGTGCTTGAACTTCTTGTCGAGCGCGGGGGCCTCGTCGATCTCGTAGAGCTGGCCGTCGATGCGGACGCGGGTGAAGCCGGCCTTCTGCCACTCGGCCATTTCCTTACGATATTCGCCCTTGCGGCCGCGCACGACGGGGGCGAGCAGATAGAGGCGCGTGCCCTCCGGCAGCGTCATCACCCGGTCGACCATCTGGCTGACCGTCTGCGCCGCGATCGGCTCGCCGGTGGCGGGGCTATAGGGGATGCCGACGCGCGCCCAGAGCAGGCGCATATAGTCATAGATTTCGGTGACGGTCGCCACGGTCGAGCGCGGATTGCGGCTGGTCGTCTTCTGTTCGATCGAGATGGCGGGCGACAGCCCCTCGATATGGTCGACATCGGGCTTCTGCATCATCTCCAGAAACTGGCGCGCATAGGCCGACAGCGACTCGACATAACGCCGCTGCCCCTCGGCATAGATGGTGTCGAAGGCCAGCGAAGACTTGCCCGACCCCGACAGGCCGGTGATCACCGTCAGCGTGTCACGGGGAATGTCGATGTCGACATCCTTGAGATTATGCTCGCGCGCGCCGCGGACGGAAATCTTGGTCAGCATGGGGCAGGTTCTACTTCTGTTCCGGGAGGAATGCCAGAGACGAGATAGGAAGCGGCGGTCCGGGTTTCGAGGGGGCGGGGTTGCGGGAACGCGCGGACTGGGCGCATGATCCCGGCCGAGCGAATGTCCGTGGGGGAGTATTTCCGAACGTGCCGAAAATCCTGCATCTGTCCGCGCTGCTGCTGATCGCCGCCGGCGCGACGCCCGCCGTCGCGCAAAAGGCCGAGAAGACCGAAACCAAGACGACCACCGAGACCAAGGACGACGACAGCAAGCGCCCGCCGCTGCCCGCCGACAAGACGATCACCCAGACCGCGCGGATCGGCGGCAAGCTGGTCAGCTACAAGGCCACCGTGGGCAAGATCGCGGTGCGCGACGACAAGGGCAAGGAGATCGGGCAGGTCGTCTATACCGCCTATACCGTGCCCGGCGGCGATGTCCGCCGCCCCGTCACCTTCGCCTTCAACGGCGGGCCGGGGGCGGCCTCGGTCTATCTCAACATGGGCGCGGTCGGGCCGAAGCGGGTCCAGTTCGGCGCGCAGGGCGATGCCCCCTCCGACTCGCCGGTCACGACCGACAATGCCAATAGCTGGCTGGACTTCACCGATCTGGTCTTCATCGATCCGATCGGCACCGGTTTCAGCCGCAGCCTGGTCGATGAGGGCGAGACGAAAAAGGCTTTCTACGCCAACGACCCGGACATCAAGTATCTGTCCAAGACCGTCTATGACTGGCTGGTCAAGGAAGGGCGGCTGCGCTCACCCAAATACATCATGGGCGAAAGCTATGGCGGCTATCGCGCGCCGCGCATCGCCTATGAGCTTCAGTCGCAGATCGGCGTCGGCGTCAACGGCATCGTGATGGTGTCGCCCTATCTCGACCCGGCCTCGGGCGACGATGCCACCGCGCTGTCGCCCTTGCCGTGGATGATCGACCTGCCCTCGATGGCCGCCGCGCAACTGGAGCGTCAGGGCAAGCTGACGCCGGAAGCCATGGCGGGGGTCGAGGCCTATGCCCGCGGCGATTACTTACGCGACCTGATGCGTGGCCGGTCCGACACCCAGGCGGTCGACCGGATGGTGACGCGCGTCACCGAGCTGACCGGGCTCGACCCCGCCCTCGTTCGCAAGCTGGGCGGGCGGATCGACACGCGGACCTATTTGCGCGAGATTCACCGCAATGACGCGACGATCGGCAGCATCTACGACTCCAACGTCACCGCCTTCGACCCCTTCCCCTGGTCGTCGCAGCAGAAATCGAACGACCCGCTGCTCGACTCGCTGATCGCGCCGACGACCAGCGCGATGGTCGATTTCGTGACGCGCGAAGTGGGTTGGAAGACCGATGCCCGCTATCACGCGCTGTCCTATGAGGTGAACGCCGCCTGGGATCGCGGCCGGCCCGAGGACACGCCCGTTACCGACCTGCGCAAGGCGATCGCCAACGATCCGAAGATGAAGGTGATGATCGTGCATGGCTGGGACGATCTGTCCTGCCCGTACTTCGCGTCGCGGCTGATCGTCGACCAGATGCCGAGCTACGGCGTGGCGCAGCGGGTGACGCTGAACGTCTATCCGGGCGGGCATATGTTCTACAGCCGGTCGGACAGCGGGGCCGCGTTCCGCCGGGATGCGATGGCGATGTATGGGGGGTGAGCCTCCAAATCATTACCCGACAATATCCCGCCGCCGTTCACGCTGAGCGAAGTCGAAGCGTACGCTTTGCCGGTTCGTGCTTGGCCCGGTGATTCCCTTGGCCTTCGACTTAGCTCAGGCTGAACGGAGCGCGCGGCGATGCATAAAAAGATCCGTTTCGGACATCCGAAACGGCCCGGCATTTGCTCGCGTAAATCCAAATCCTCCCGATGATCCCCATCGGGAGGATTTCAACATATGGCGACCCCGACGGCGATCGAGGCGTTCATCCGGCGCTGGCAGGCCTGCGAAGGCGGGGCGGAGCGCGCGAACTATGCGCTGTTCCTGACCGAGTTGTGCGCGATCATCGGCGTCGCCCCGCCCCAACCCGCCCACGCCACCAGCGCGCGCAACGACTATGTCTTCGAACGCGCGGTCGTCCTGCCGGGCGAGGAGGATCGGCGCGGCCGGATCGACCTCTACAAGCGCGGCTGTTTCGTGCTGGAGGCCAAGCAGAGCCGCGAGGGGCTGGGCGCCAAATCGCTCGCCGATCTCGGCCCCATATTGTCCGGCCTGCTGCCCGACGAACCCGGTGCCGCGCCCCGCTCGCGGCAATGGGACCTCCTCATGCGCCGCGCGCGCGAACAGGCCGAGCAATATGCCAGGGCGCTGCCGGTCGAGCATGGCTGGCCGCCCTTCCTGATCGTCGTCGATGTCGGCCGGGTGATCGAACTGTTCGCCGACTTTTCCGGCCAGGGCAAACATTACAAGCAATTCCCCGACCGTGCCCGCTTCCGCATCACGCTGGACGATCTGCGGCGCGAGGAGGTGCGCCAGCGGCTGGCGGCGATCTGGGAAGCGCCGCTTGCGCTCGATCCGACCCGCCACGCCGCCGCCGTCACCCGCGACGTGGCCGCGCGGCTGGCGAGCATCTCCAAGCTGCTGGAGGAGCGCGGGCATGACCCGGAACAGGTGGCGCTGTTCCTGATGCGCTGCCTGTTCACCATGTTCGCCGAGCATAGCGGGCTGTTGCCGCCGGACGGCTTCGTCACGCTGCTGGCCGATGCGCGCGAGCGGCCCGACGCCTTCGTGCCGTGGATCGAGGATCTGTGGCGCTCGATGGACCGGGGCGGCGAGGCCAATGTGCTGCGCTGTGCCGTGCGGCGGTTCAATGGCGGGCTGTTCCACACCGCCGACGCGCTGCCGCTCAATCGCGAGGAGATCGGCGAATTGCTCGCCGCCGCCAGGCGCGACTGGCGCGATGTCGAGCCGGCGATCTTCGGCACGCTGCTCGAACAGGCGCTCGATCCCGACCAGCGGCGGCGACTGGGCGCGCATTATACGCCGCGTGCCTATGTCGAGCGGCTGGTGACTGCGACCGTCATCGCGCCCTTGCGCGACGATTGGGCGCAGGTGCTGAGCGCGATGGAGAATGAGCGGACCGACAATCCCCGCGCCGCCGTGCAGCGGGTGCGCGATTTCCACCGCAGGCTGGCGGCGACGCGCATCCTCGACCCCGCCTGCGGCACCGGCAATTTCCTCTATGTCACGCTCGAGCTGATGAAGCGGCTGGAGGGCGAGGTGCTGGAAGTGCTCGCCGAATTGTCGGGCGAGGAAATCCTCCATCTCGACACCGAGACGGTACATCCGCGCAATTTCCACGGGATCGAGGTCAATGCCCGCGCCGCCGCCATCGCGCAGCTGGTGCTGTGGCTGGGCTATATCCGCTGGCAGCTGCGCAATGGCGGGCAGGTGTCCGACCCGGTGCTGGAGGATGTCCAGTCGATCGTCACCGGCGATGCACTGCTCACCCCGTCGGGCGCCCGCACGCCCTGGCCCGAGGCGGAGTTCATCATCGGAAACCCGCCCTTCATCGGCGGCAAGGATCTGCGCGGCCGACTTCCTGCGGGCATGGCCGAGGCGCTGTGGTGCGCCTACCCCAAGATGCCGCGCGCGGCGGACTATGTGCTCTATTGGTGGGAGCGCACGGCGCAGGCCTTGGCCGCCAGGGGGTCCCCGCTGATCCGCTTCGGCTTCGTCACCACCAATTCGATCACCCAGACCTTTGGCCGCCGCGTCATCGCGCGTGCGTTGGAGGCGTCGCCGCCGCTGTCGATCCTGCTGGCCATCCCCGACCATCCCTGGACCAAGGCGACCTCCGACGCCGCGATGGTGCGGATCGCGATGACGGTCATCGCGCGCGGCAGGCAGGACGGCCGCCGTCTGCGCATCGTGCATGAAGGCGGGCTGGACAGCGACACGCCGGACATCCGCTTTACCGAGACGATCGGGCGGATCAATGCGGACCTGTCGGTGGGGGCCGATGTCGCAAGCGCCAAGCCGCTGCTCGCCAACCAATGGCTGTGCTCGCGCGGCGTATCGCTCCACGGTGCGGGCTTCATCGTGTCACGGGCGGAGGCGGAGATGCTGGGTCTTGGCCGCCGCGAAGGGCTGGAGCGCCATATCCGCCCCTATTGCCACGGCCGCGACCTGACCGCGCGGACGCGGGGTGCGATGGTGATCGACCTGCTCGGCCTGTCCGAAGCCGAGGTGCGGCAGCGCTTTCCCGAGGTGTATGGGCATTTGCTGCGAACGGTTCGAAAGGCCAGACAACAGCAATTCAACAAATCACCAACCGCAGATGCCCGGGCCTATCTCGATAGCTGGTGGATCATGGGCAAACCCCGCACCGAATTGCGCTCGGCTCTCGACGGCCTCTCCCGCTATATCGCGACGGTCGAGACCGCCAAGCACCGCATCTTCCAGTTTCTCGATTCAGATACGCTGCCAGACAACATGCTGGTCTGTGTCGCCAGCGAGGATGCGCATCATCTGGGCGTCCTGTCTTCCTCCGCCAGTCTGGCATGGACCTATGCCAATTGCGGGCTGATGGGCGTGGCGAAGTTCGAGCAAGGGCATCGATATACCAAGACGCAGGTCTTCGATCCCTTCCCTTTCCCTGATGCCAGCGACTCCAGCGGTCGAACGATCGCCGATCTGGCCAACGAACTCGATGCCACCCGCAAGCGCATCTTGGCCGGGACGCCCGACCTGACCCTGACCGGCCTGTACAATCTGCGCGCCAAGTTGGTCGCCGGCCAGCCCCTGACCGCCGAGGAAGAGGGCCAGCGCCGCATCGGCTCGGTCGACCTGATCGCGCGGCTGCACGACCAGATCGATGCCGCCGTCATCGCCGCCTATGGCTGGCCCGCCGACATCGCCGCGCCGGAGATGGTCTCGCGGCTGGTCGCGCTCAATGCCGAGCGACGCGGTGAGGAACGGAGCGGCCGCGTGCCATGGCTGCGCCCCGATTTCCAGAGCCGCCGCGCCGGCGCGACCCCGCTCGCCCAGGCCGACCGCACGCTGCCGCTCGCCGAGCCGGCCGATGCCAAGCCCAGTTTCCCGCGCGATCTGGGCGGGCGCATCGCCAGCGTCTTCGCGCTGCTCGCCACCGACCGCCCCCTCACCGCCGCCGAGATCGCCCGGCATTTCGCGCAAGGCCGCCAGGTCGAACGCGCGGTGGTCGCGGCGCTTCAGGGGGCGGTCCGGCTCGGCTATGTCGCGCACGGGCCGGAGGGCTATCGCTTGCGCCGGGTGGCATGAGCATCCATTCCACGCTAGAGCCGCAACCGTATACGAAACGGAGCGAATGACATGGCAGGGATGATCGGCGGATCGACTGCGGAGCGCGAACTGGCGAGCCTGTCGCCCTGGGCCAACCCCGCCCCCGTCATCAGCGCCGAGGAACGCGCCCGCCGCATCGACCGTGCGCGCGAACGGATGGGCCAGATGGGCGCCGATGCGCTGCTGATCGGCGCGGGTGCGAGCCTGCGTTACTTCACCGGCGTCGCCTGGGGCGCGACCGAGCGGCTGGTCGCGATGCTCCTGCCGATCGCGGGCGATCCGATCTTCATCTGCCCGGCTTTCGAACTGGGATCGTTCGAGGCGAGCCTGTCCATCCCCGCCACCGACATCCGGCTTTGGGAGGAGGATGAAAGCCCCTCCGCGCTGGTCGCCGACGCGCTGAGGGCGGCGGGCGCGACCACGCTCGCCATCGATCCGGCGATGGCCTTCCTGTTCGTCGAGCGTATCCGCGCCGCAGCACCCGGCGTCGCGCTGGTCAGCGGCGCACCGGTCGTCGACGGGTGCCGCATGATCAAGTCGCCGGCCGAAATCGCGCTGATGCAACAGGCGATGGACATCACGCTGGAGGTGCATCGCCGCGCCGCGCGTATCCTGCATGAGGGCATTCGCGCGTCCGACGTCATCCGCTTCATCGACGCCGCGCACCGCGCGCTGGGCGCGTCGACCGGCAATTATTTCTGCGCGGTGCAGTTCGGCCGTTCGACCGCCTTCCCGCATGGCCTGCCGCAGGACGATGTGCTGCGCGACGGGGATGTCGTGCTGGTCGACACCGGCACGCTGATCGACGGCTATCACAGCGACATCACCCGCACCTATGCGTTCGGCGATGTCGGCGACGAGGTCCGCCGCATCTGGGACATCGAGAAGGAAGCCCAGGCCGCCGCCCTCGCCGCCGTCCGCCCGGGTGTACGTTGCGAGGCGGTCGACTATGCCGCGCGCGCGGTGCTCGACCGGTCGGGCCTCGGCCCCGACTATCGCCTGCCCGGCCTGCCGCATCGCACCGGCCACGGCATCGGCCTGTCGATCCATGAGCCCGCCTATCTGGTGCGCGGCGACACGACGCCGCTGACGCCGGGCATGTGCTTTTCCAACGAGCCGATGATCGTCGTGCCCGAACGCTTCGGCGTGCGGCTGGAGGATCACTTTTACGTGACCGAGACGGGCGCCGCCTGGTTCACCGAGCCCCAGCCCGCGATCGACGATCTGGGCTGAGCCAATCCCGAACCGTTCGCGCTGAGCGAAGTCGAAGCGCCTTCCCTCGGCCTTCGACTTCGCTCAGGCTGAACGGCTGTAGGGGTTCACACCACCGTGAACCCGGCCCAGAACGGGTCCTCACGATCGATCCAGATGGTGTTGAAGCCGGTCGACACCGCCGAACCCTGGATCGACGGGACGATCGCCGCCTGCCCGCCAAGTTCGGTCGCTTCCTCGACCCGGCCGATGAAGCGGCTGCGGATATAGCTTTCATGGACGAAGCGGTCGCCGACGCTCAGCCGCCCCTTCGCCGCCAGATGCGCGAGGCGCGCCGAGGTGCCCGTGCCGCACGGAGACCGGTCGATCGCCCGCTCGCCATAGAAGACCGCGTTGCGGCCATCGGCGTCCTCGGCCGAGGGCTTGTCGGCCCAGAGCACATGGCTGACCCCCCGGATCGAGGGTTCGAGCGGGTGCACCGGCTCGAACTTCTCGCGCACCAGTTCGCGGATCGTGCGGCTGAGTTCCACCAGCCGCGACGCGCCCAGATCGTCGAGGCCGGTATAGGCCCCCTGCGGCTCGACGATGGCATAATAGTTGCCGCCATAGGCGACATCCAGCGTCAGCGGGCCGAAGCCCGGCACGTCGATCTCGATCCCCTCGGCCGCCAGATAGGCGGGCACGTTACGGATGCGCACCGCCGTGACCTTCGCGCCCTGCTTCTCATATTCGATATGGATGGTGCCCGCCGGCACCTCCACCTTCAGCTTGCCCGGCTCACGCGGGGTGATCAGGCCGTTTTCCAGGCCGAAGGTGATCATGCCGATCGTACCGTGGCCGCACATCGGCAGGCAGCCGCTGGTCTCGATGAACAGGATCGCCGCGTCACTGTCGGCCTCGCACGGCGGATAGAGGAAGCCGCCCGACATCATGTCATGCCCGCGCGGCTCGAAGCACAGCCCGGTGCGAATCCAGTCGAACCGTTCGAGGAAATCCAGCCGCCGTTCGGCCATGCTGGCCCCGCGCAGCAGCGGCGCACCGCCCGCTACCAGCCGGACGGGATTGCCGGCGGTATGGCCGTCGATACAGAAAAAGGTGTGGCGGATCGTCGGTGTCGTCATCGGGATTTCCTTGCTACACAATCCGTATACGGTATCATATGGCATATGCCCAAGCCGGAAAATGCGTCTCCCTCCATGTCCGATCGAACCGCGCTGATCATCGGCGGCGGCGTCGTGGGGATGACGACCGCGCTGATGCTGCAACGGCGCGGCTGGACGGTGACGCTGGTCGAGGCGGAAGAGAACCCCCGCGCCGCATCCTGGGGCAATGCCGGTCATATCGCCACCGAACAGGCCGAGCCGATCGCTTCGCCCAAGATGGTGCGCGGCTTTGCCGGCAGGCTGTTCTGCCGGGGCGGTGCGCTGGCGCTTCCACCGCGTGAGATCGGGACCTGGCTGCCCTTCGCGCTGCGACTGCTGGGGGCGGCGCGTGCGGATCGCTATGCGCGGGCACATACCGCGCTGGCCGCGCTGCTGGCGGAGGCGATGCCCGCCTGGCGGCGGCATGTCGCGGCGCTAGACACCCCCGGATTGCTGCGCGAGGACGGGCATGTCGTGCTGTGGGAAACGCCCGAGAGCGCCGCATGCGGACTGGCCGGCTGGCAGGCGGCGGACACCGGCACAGCACGTTTCCGGGCATTGACCGAGGCGGAGCTGGCGCAATGGCAAAGCCGGATCGCCAGCCCGATCGCGGGTGGCATCCGCTTCGAGGGCAGCGGCCAGATCGCCGACCCGACCCAGCTCGCCGACATCGCACGGACGCGCTTCCTGGCGGACGGCGGCACGCTGCTGACCGGTCGGGTCGCAGCGATCGGCGACGGCGAGGTCCGCCTGACCGACGACCGCCGCCTGTCGGCACGCGAGATCGTCGTGACGGCGGGCGTGGCGAGCGCCACGCTACTCCGCCCCTTCGGCCTGAAAGCCCCGATCATCGCCGAGCGCGGCTATCACCTGCAGACCGGCCCCCAGGTCGACTGGCCCGCCGACCTGCCCCCGGTGGTGTTCGAGGATCGCTCGATGATCGTCACCCGCTTCGCCGGGGGCTTACGCGCCGCCAGTATCGTCGAATTCGCGCGCGCCAAGGCCAGGCCCGACCCGGCCAAGTGGAACCGCCTGCGCCACCACATCGCGGCGCTCGGCCTGCCGATCGGCGAGGACGCCAAGCCCTGGATGGGCGCACGCCCGACCTTGCCGGACTATCTGCCCGCCATCGGCCGGGTGCCGGGCGTGCGGGGGGTGTCCTATGCCTTCGGGCACAACCATCTCGGCCTGACGCTGGCGCCGATTACGGGGGAGCTGGTCGCGGGGATGCTGGAGGGGGATGCGACAGCGGTGTCGCTGACCCCATTCGGTCTGGAACGCTTCAGCTAAGACGGCCGGATCGACATTCATCTCCTTCCTCCCCTGGAAGGGGAGGTGGCAGGCCGAAAGGCCTGACGGAGGGGTGTCTTGGTCTGAGAGGTTGAGCCGCATCCCCGACCGGGGGCACCCCTCCACCATCCTTTGGATGGTCCCCCTCCCCTTCCAGGGGAGGAACAGGATGAATGTCGATCCACCCTTAGGCCAACACTCGCCTGGCGGCTGACCGCACCTATTGCTTGGGGATGAATATCCCTTGATGGCCGCTTCGTCGCAACAGAAGCTGGCGCTCCTGGCGTACCGGCTTTGCCCCTCCATCCCGTACCAGAGCCCAATAGGCCGCCCGCAGCGGATCGGATGCGCACTCTTCCAGCTCGGTGTTGATCATATCCTTTTGCGCGGACACGGCCCATCGGTTGCAGCCGTCAAACCCCGCAACGATCTGTCCGTCCTGCGTGACGATCTCAAAACCGGATCGTCGCCGCCCGTCCATCGCGACCGATGTCCACACCTCGCGCTCTTGCGAACCGCACGATGCCAGCAGACAGAGCAGGAGCAGCTTGCACTTCATGGTCCGGAAACACGACAATATGCGATCGGCTCCCTGCCCGTCATCGGTCGTAGATGGTTCGAATGGCGGGAAAGCGGCTGGACGAGGTCGATGATGCGTCGGGACAAGGACTATTGGCAACGGCTCCGCAAAGACCCCCGCTCCAACTGGGCGGCGGGGATGGCGGCGCTCGCCGCGATCGCGGCATCCGTCATGCTGATCGGTCTGCTGGTGGAGGGCAGCCAGTATCAGGCGCGCACCAATCCGCTCTACTGGATACTGATGCTCCCGGCGGTCTGGTGGTCGACCGGCTTGGCGCGGTTCGAACCCCGGCCCGTCCGCTGGTGGAAACCGGCCATGCTCCTCTGTGTCGTCATCGCGGGCGCCGTCCTGGCGCTGGCGATCGATAGCGGCGATGGGATGCCGGAGGCCATCGGCTTTGCCCTCACGCTGATCAGCGCAGTCTCCAGCATGGTCCTTCTTCGCGACAGCCTCGTCGCGCGCGAAGGACCGGCGCGGTAGATCGCCGCCGGATACCGCGTGCGACTTGTGTCGACGCCCCCCTCGACAATCCCCCCCCATTCGCTATCGATTAACCACGTATCGACGTGAGGGCAGCGACCGGGTCCGTGCAGATCAAGCGGCTTCGCATTTCGGGTTTCAAGAGCTTCGTCGATCCGGCCGATCTGGTCATCGAACCGGGGCTGACCGGCGTTGTCGGGCCCAATGGCTGCGGCAAGTCGAACCTGCTCGAGGCGTTGCGCTGGACGATGGGTGAGAACAGCGCGCGGTCGATGCGCGGCGCCGGTATGGAAGACGTGATCTTCGCCGGCACCGCCACCCGCCCGCCGCGCGACTTCGCCGAGGTCACGATCCTGGCCGAGCGCGAGGGCGAGGAAACCGAGATCGTCCGCCGGATCGAACGCGGCGCGGGCTCGGCCTACCGGATCGACGGCCGCGACGTGCGGGCCAAGGACGTGGCGCTGCTGTTCGCCGATGCCGCGACCGGCGCGCATTCGCCCGCGCTCGTTAGCCAGAACCGGATCGGCGCGGTCATCGCCGCCAAGCCGGCCGAGCGCCGCGCCATGCTGGAGGAAGCCGCCGGCATCTCGGGCCTGCACGTCCGCCGCCGCGATGCCGAAACGCGACTGCGCGCGACCGAGGCCAATCTGGCGCGGCTGGACGAGGCGATCGCCGATCAGGACGCGCGCGTCGCTGCCTTGCGGCGACAGGCACGCGCGGCCGAACGCTATCGCCTGCTGTCCGACCAGATCCGGGTAGCCGAGGGGCGGATGATCTTCGCCCGCTGGCGCGATGCCGCCGCCGCCGCGACCACCGCCAAGGCTGAAGCCGCCGTTGCCGAGGCGCAGGTGGAGGCGACCACCGCCACCGAGCGCAGCACGGCGGAGGCACAGGAACAGGCGGTCGCGCTCGCCGCGCGTACCCGCGCCGCCGCACTCGCCGCCCGCGATGCCCTAAGCGAGGCGGGCCATGCGCTGTCCCGCGCGCGCGACCGCCGCCACGGCCTGCAACGCCGGATCGAGGAACTGGCCGCCACGCGCACCCGCATCGACGAGGATCGCGCGCGCGAGGATGCGCTGGCGCATGACGCCGCCGCCGCGATCCGCCGCTTGGCCGACGAGCGCGAGGACCTGAACGCCCGCATCGCCCATGCCGAACAGGCCATGCCCCGGCTCGACGCGCTGCTGGCGGAGGCGGAAAGCCGGAACCGCGATGCCGAGATCGCGCTGGCCAAGGCGCTGTCCGCCCAAGCCGCCGAGGCGGCCGAACGCCGGATCGCCGAGGGCGCGCTGTCGGCGGCGCGCGGTCGCCACGAACGTGCGGAACGCGACGCGCGCGGGGTCGCCGCCGCCATCGCCGCGCTGCCCGACATGGCCGATCAGGAGGCACAGCGCGAAGCCGCCATCGCCACCCAGGCCGCCGCGCGCATCGATGCCGACAAGGCGCGCGCCGCGCTCGGTTGGGCCGAGGAAAGCGAATTGACCGCCACCGCCGAGCGCGATGCGGCGGAGACCGCACGGGCACAGGCGATCGCCGCGCTCGCCGCGCTGGACGCCGAAGTCGCGACGCTGATCCGCGCCACCGAGCGCAAGGGCGGCGACCGTTTGTTGGACGAGGTGCAGGCCGAGCCGGGGTTCGAACGCGCCCTCGCCGCCGCGCTGGGCGACGAATTGGATACGCCGTTGGCCGACTGGCACGGCTCGGAGATGGCGGAGGATGATCCGCCCGCGCCGGTCGGGACGCTGTCGCTCGGCGCGCGGATCAAGGCGCCGCCGACGCTCGCCCGGCGGCTGTCGCAGATTTTCCTGGTCGAAGCCGATTCGGGACAGGCGCTGGCGGTCGGACAGCGACTGGTTACCCGCGAAGGGCGGCTGCGGCGCTGGGACGGCTATATCGGCGAAGGCGGCGGCGCGGCGGCGGCCGAGCGGATGGAGCGGCGCAATCGGCTGGCCAAGCTGGAGGCCGAACGGCCGGCGGTGGAGACCAGCCTGCGCGTCGCCACCGAGGCGCGCGCCGCGATCGACGACCGTATCGCCCGCGCGCGCCTGGCCGCCGCCAGTGCACGCGCGCTGCTGGCCAAGGCGGAGGCCGCGCACCGCGACGCGCAACGGGCGGAGGATCGCGCCCAGGCGCAGGTCGAACGGCTGGCCGGCCAGCGCGCCGACCTCGCCACCCGGGCCGAGCGTATCGCTGCCGAGATGGACGAGGCGCTGGCCGAATGCGAACGCGCCGCCGCCGCGCTGGAGGCGCTGCCCGACGGTTCGGCCAGCGCGGCGGAGACGGCGCGGCTCCAGACCGAGACGCAGCTGGCGCGCTCCGCCGTGGCGCTGGCCCGGTCCGAGCGGACGACGCTCGACCGCAGTCTGGCCCAGACCCGCGACCGGCTGGAGGCGGCGACGACCGAGGCGGAGAGCTGGGACCAGCGCGAGGGTCAGGCGGCAGGCCGGATCGCCGAGATGGATGCGCGCGCCGCGACGCTCGCCGCCGAGGCCGCCGCGCTCGCCGATCGCCCCGCACAGCTCGCCGAGGAGATCGCGACGCTCGCCGCCGCGCATGACGCCGCGCGCGCCGATGCCGAGCGGACCCAGGCGGAGGAGGCCGACGCCGAGCGCGCGCTTCGCGCCGCCGAGGCCGCGCATGCCGGCGCCAATGCCCTGCTCTCCGCCGCGCGCGAAGCGCGTGCGGGGGCGCTGGCGCGGGTGGAAAATCATGAACTGCGCCGGGTCGAACTGGGCCGCGTGTCGGGCGAGCGCTTCGCCTGTCCCGCGCCGGTGCTGCCCGAACGGCTGGCGTTCGAGGCGGCCAGCGTCGGCTCGCCCCAGGTCGAAGGGGGCCTGCACGAAAAGCTCTCCGCCGACCGCGAACGCATCGGCCCGGTCAATCTGGTCGCTGAGCGCGAGTTGGCCGAACTGGAGGCCGCCGGTATCGCCAATGCCGCCGAGCGCGAGGATCTGGCGCAGGCGGTGACGCGGCTGCGCGGCTCGATCGGGCTGCTCAACCGCGAGGGGCGGCAAAGGCTGCTGGCGGCGTTCGAGGCGGTGAACGGCCATTTCCAAACGCTGTTCGCGACGCTGTTCGATGGCGGCTCGGCGCATCTGGCGCTGATTGATTCGGACGATCCGCTGGAGGCCGGGCTGGAGATCATGGCGCAGCCGCCGGGCAAAAGGCTCCAGTCGCTGACGCTGTTGTCGGGCGGCGAACAGGCGCTGACGGCGGTCGCGCTGATCTTCGGGCTGTTCCTGACCAACCCCGCGCCGATCTGCGTGCTGGACGAGGTCGATGCGCCGCTGGACGACGCCAATATCGACCGGTTCTGCGGACTGCTCGACCGGATGACGCGCGAGACCGATACGCGCTATCTGATCGTCACGCATAATGCGGTGACGATGAGCCGGATGCACCGTTTGTTCGGGGTAACGATGATCGAGCGCGGGGTCAGCCGGTTGGTCTCGGTGGACTTGCAGGCGGCGGAGACATTGCTGGCGGCGGAGTGAGACCGCCTCAATCCTCTGCCAAGCCGCAAATGCGGGGCGTGCGCTTCGACTTCGCTCAGCGTGAACGGCTGCGGGATGATTTGGCCTAATCCTACGCTCCGTTCAGCCTGAGCGAAGTCGAAGGCCACGCGAAACCCTCACGGCAGCAGGAACGTCCCCTCGATCACTGTCACGCAGCCGCCGCCCAGGATCACCCGGTCGCCGTCCAACCGACAGGTCAGACGCCCACCGCGCGCACTCGCCTGTTCCGCCACGAAGGAGTCGCGGCCCAGCTCCTGCGTCCAGTACGGCGTCAGCACCGCATGCGCTGCGCCCGTCACCGGGTCCTCGTCGATGGCGAAGGCGGGGACGAAGACGCGGCTGACCACATCGGCCTCTCCTGCCCCGCCGCGCGCGGTCAGGATCACGACATAGCGCCCCGCCTTGGCTAGCGCCGGGAAGTCGGGCTTGCAGGCCCGCACCCTGGCCGCATCATCGACCACGACGACCGCATAGCCCGCCGGATGGCGCAGCGTCTCGACCACGCCGTCCACGCCCAGCGCCTCGACCACGCCCGGCAACGCCTCGGGCGATGGCGTGCGTTCGGGCAGGGACATGCTGTACCCCAGCCCGTCGCGCGCCACCTCCAGCACCCCGGCATGGCGCGTCGCGAACCGCACCCGCTCGCGGGTCGTATCCGACGTCAGAACGACATGCCCGCTCGCCAGCGTGGCATGACCGCACATCTCCACCTCGTCGCCGGGGGTGAACCAGCGCAGCTCGAAATCCGCCTCGCCACCGTCCGCCGGCACCAGAAAGGCGGTTTCGGACAGATTGTTCTCCTGCGCGATTCGCCGCAGCGTGGCGTCGTCGAGCCACGACGACAGCATCATCACCGCCGCCGGATTCCCGCCGAACGCGGCATCGGCAAAGGCATCGACCTGGGTGAAGGGAATGCGCATCAATAGACTCGCTTGCCGAACCAATGGGGGGTGACGTCCGCCTCGACCAGCGGATTGTCGGTGTCGACATGGCCCTCGGGATCGAGATGGATCAGCACCTCGACCTTGGGGAAGGCGCGGCGCAGCGCGCGCTCGACGCCCTCGACCACGTCATGCGCGGCGGCGACCGTCATGTCGCGGTCGACCTCCATGTGGAACTGCGCGAAGTCGTGGCTGCCTGAACGCCGGGTGCGGAAGTCGTGGATGCCCTTCAGCCCCGGCTGGCGCGCGGCGACGTCGAGGAAGGCCGCGCGCTGATCGTCGGGCCATTCCTTGTCCATCAGCTGGTCGATCGCGGTCGAGGACGCCTGGAACGCGCCCCAGGCCAGCCACAGCGCGATGGCGATGCCGAAGACCGGGTCCGCGCCGTGCCAGCCGAAATACTGGTCGAGCACCATCGCGACGATCACCGATCCGTTGAGCAGCACGTCCGACTGGTAATGGACATTGTCCGCCAGGATCGCGACCGATCCGGTGCGGCGGATGACACTGCGCTGATAGGCGAGCAGGACCACCGTCGCCAGGATCGCGATCACCGACACGCCGATGCCGAACTCGGCGTCGCTGGTCGGATTGTCCGCGCCCAGCGCCATCACCGCGCGCCAGGCGATGCCCGCCGCCGACGCGGTGATCAGCGCCACCTGGAACAGCGCCGCCAGCGCCTCCGCCTTGCCATGCCCGAAACGATGGTCATGGTCGGCCGGGGTCGCCGCCAGCCGCACGCCGTACAGCGTCACCAGGCTGGCGAGCAGATCGAGCGCGGTGTCGGCGAGCGACCCCAGCATCGCGACCGAGCCGGTCCGCCACGCGGCGAAGCCTTTGAGCGCCAGCAGGAACAGCGCCATCGCGACGCTGGCCAGCGCCGCCTTGGTCGCCAGCGGAATGACCTTCTTGCGTTCGTCCTGGGTCACGGAAACAGCAATCCTTCGTCCCAGCCATTCTCGCCGGTGCGGGTGAAGACGCGGCGCTCATGCAGCCGGTGTTCGCGGTCGAGCCAGAACTCGATCCGCTGCGGAGTGACACGGTATCCGCCCCAATGCGGCGGGCGCGGCACATCGCCGCCCTCGAACCGGGCGCGCATCTCTTCGAACCGCGCCTCGAACGTCTCGCGCGCGTCGAGCGGGCGTGACTGGTCCGAGGCCCAGGCGCCCAACTGCGAATCGCGACCCCGGCTGGCGAAATAGGCGTCCGACTCGGCGTCATCGACGTGAGAGATCGCCCCCTCGATTCGGATCTGGCGGCGTAGCGACTTCCAGTGGAACAGGAGCGCCGCCCTGCTGCCCTCGCCCAGCTCCTGCGCCTTGCGGCTTTCGCGGTTGGTGTAGAACACGAAGCCGCGCGGATCATGGCCCTTTAGCAGCACCATACGCACCGAGGGTTGCAGCTGCGCATCGACCGTCGCCAGCGCCATCGCATTGTAATCGTTGATCTCGCTCGCACGCGCCTCGGCAAGCCAGATGTCGAACAGGGCAAAGGGATCGTCAGCCATGCGCCCGCCCATACGCCTGTGGAAAGGGAAAACCAATGTCGCGATCGGAAACGCTGGCCAGGGTCTGGAGGGCGTTTGACGACGGGTAAGGTCATTCCTCTCCTTGCAGGGAAGGAGGGAAGGAATGTCGGGAATGGCCATGTGGCGTCGGGCATCCCACGCCGCAAATCCCGCCCGATCACCAATCGCCTGTTGCAACCTTCGCGCAATGCGGCGATTTTCCCCGACCGATGGACCCCTCCGAGGATAGCCCCGCCCAGGCCGCCGCCTGGATCACTGCCTATCGCGCCGCCGCCGGAGTGGACGTGATGGCGGGGTCGAACGATCCGGCCTGGGCCGCCATGCTGGAAGAACTGGCCGCCGTCGCCAGCAATCTGGCCCATGCGCGCGAGCGGGTGCAGCGTCATGCGGCGGACATCGGCACCGGCTTTCGCATCATCGGCGAAACCGACGAGCGGCCCTGGCCCGTCTCGCCCGTCCCCCTGTTGATCGACACCGGGGAATGGGCGGGGATCGAGGCGGGGGTGATCCAGCGCGCCGCGCTGCTGGAGACGATCCTGGCCGATCTCTACGGTCCCGGACGGCTGGTCGCCGATGGTCATATCCCCGCCGCGCTGGCGACGGGCAGCCCCTATTTCCTGCGGCCGATGGTCGGGATCACCCCGCCGGGCGGCCATCACCTCAGCTTCGTCGCCTTCGATCTGGCGCGCGGACCGGACGGCGAATGGCGGGTGTTGGCCGACCACCTGCGCAATCCGGCGGGCGCGGGCTATGCGCTGGAGAACCGGCTGGCGGTCAGCCGGACCTTGGGCGGTTTGCAGAACCGGCTGAACGTACAGCGGCACGCGCCCTTCTTCGCCGCCTTCCGCGCGGGCCTCTCCGCACAATGCCGTCGCGCCGATCCGCGGATCGGGCTGCTGACGCCCGGCCGTTTCAACCCGAGCTACCCCGAACAGGCGCATCTGGCGCGCTATCTCGGCCTGTTGCTGGTCGAGGGCGCGGACCTCGCCGCGATCGAGGGACAGGTCTATGTCCGCACGGTCGCGGGGCTGAAGCGGATCGACGCGCTGTGGCGGCGGCTCGATCCCCGGATGCTCGATCCGCTGGCGTTCGACAGCCATTCGCAGATCGGCGTGCCCGGCCTGATCGACGCCTATGTCGAGGGGCAGGTGGTGATCGCCAACGCGCCGGGTGCGGGCGTGCTGGAAAGCCCGGCCGTCTCCGCCTTTCTCCCCGCGCTCGCCCGGCATGTGACTGGCGAGGCGTTGCGGCTGCCCAATATCGCGACTTGGTGGTGCGGCGGCGCGCGCCAGGCCGCGCATGTCGCCGATCATCTCGACACGCTGCTGATCGCCCCCGCCTTCGGCCCCAGGCCGCTGGGCCTGCCCGCCGGCGCGCGGCCGGGGGCGAGCCTGTCGCCCGACGAGCGCGCCGCGCTGCTCGCCGACATGGCCCGGCGCCCGCAGGACTATGTCGGGCAGGAGATCGTCCGCCTGTCGACCATGCCGGTGGTCATCGGCGATCAGCTGGCGCCGCGCCCGTTCACGCTGCGCGTCTTTGCCGCGCGCGATGGCGAGGGGCGGTGGACCGTCCTGCCCGGTGGTTTCGGTCGGATCGGCGACCACCCGGAGGCGACCGCCGCGATGATCGGCGAAGGGCTGTGGTCCGCCGATGTCTGCGTCCATGGGGCCGAGCCGGTGGCGCCGGTCTCGCTGCTCGCCGCGCCCGACTCGCTGCACGTCCGGCGCAATCCGGGGACGCTACCCAGCCGGGTGGCCGACAATTTCTACTGGCTTGGCCGCTATCTGGAGCGGGGTGAGGCGCTGCTCGCGGCGATCCGCGTGATGCTCGGCAATTCGATCGATGTCGATGGCGGCGCGGCGCTCGACACGCGGACCGTCGGGCGGCTGGTCGGGCTGATCACCGGCGGCGGGGCCGCGCCGCATCCCGACAGCCTGCACCGCGCCGCACTCACCCAGTTCGCGCGCACCGCGATGGAGGATGAGGGCTTTCATTCGGTCGCCCGCATCAACCGGCTGGCGCGCGGGATCAGCGAAGGCTCGCGCGACCGCCTGTCCGCCGACATGGTGCGGCTGCTGGAGGCGCCCTTCCCCAGCCATGTCGGGATGCTCGACCGGGCGGGCTCGCTCCAGCGCCGCTATGCCGCCATCGCAGGACTGTCGGCCGAGCATATGGTGCGCACCACCGCCTGGCGCTTCCACGATCTCGGCCGCCGGGTGGAGCGCGCCATCGCGGTCGCTCGCGCGACACGGCTGTTCGGCATGGCGGGCGCATCGGCGGACGATCTGTCGACCCTGCTCGACCTCGCCAACAGCCAGATCAGCTATCGCCAGCGTTATCCGACCGGCCTCGCCCGCGTCGCGGTGGTCGACCTGGTCGCGCTCGATCCCAACAATCCGCGTGCGCTCGCCTATCAGACCGCCCGCATCGCCGACGGCCTGTCGCGCCTGCCGGTCCTGTCCGACGACGACATGGCCGAGCCGCAACAGGCGCAGGCGATCGCCATCCGCGCCGCGGTCGAAACTGCGGACGCGCGGACGCTCGACGCCGATACGCTGGGCGATGTCGAGCGGCGGCTGGGCCTGTTGTCCGAGGCGATCGCCCGGCGCTATTTCTTGCAAGGCGCCGAGCCCTTGCGGGCGGGTGGATTGACGCTCGCATGATCTACGACATCCGCCATATCACCCGCTTCGATTATGGCGCCCAGGTCAAATATGCGCGCTGCAATCTACGGCTGAAGCCCATCGACTGGCCCGGCCAGACGCTGGAAAGCTACGACCTGATCGTCGAGCCGGTCGGCCGCACCCGTGCCGCCCATGCCGAGGCGGGGCTGGCGCATGTCACCCGGCTGGTCGTCGATCGCCCGGTGCGCAGCCTGACCATCGAGAGCCGTGCGCGCATGGTCGTCGACCGGCCGGTGCCGATGCCGTCGCCGAGCGACCCGACGCTGGCCGACGTGTCCGCACTCGCCCGGAGCAGCCGTGATCTGTCGGCGGCGAGTCCGGCCAATTACATCTTCCCCTCGCCCCTCATCCCGCTCGACCCCGCCATCGCCGAGTGGTGCGCCGCCGACCTGTCGCCCGACCGCGGCGCGCTGGAGGCGGGCTTCGCGCTGGCGAACCGTATCCAGCGCGAATTCGCGTTCGACCCCACCGCCACGCTGGTCGACACGCCCCCGGCCGAAGCCTTCCGCCAGCGGCGCGGCGTGTGCCAGGATTTTGCCCAGATCATGATCACGGGGCTTCGCGCGGCGGGCATCCCGGCGGCCTATGCCTCGGGCTATATCCGCACCCTGCCGCCGCCGGGACAGGCCCGGCTCGTGGGGGCGGACGCGACCCATGCCTGGGTGCTGATCTGGGGCGGGCCGCAAGCGGGCTGGGTCGGGGTCGATCCGACCAACGGCATCTGGATGGCGGGCGACCATATCATCGTCGCGGTCGGCCGCGACTATGCCGAGATTGCGCCGGTCGATGGCGTGGTGCTGGGCTCGGGCGCGCAGAAGATGGACGTCAGCGTCGACGTCGCGCCGTTGGAGGAGATGGTGGCGGGGTAAAATCATCCCCCCTTCCGTTCAGCCTGAGCGAAGTCGAAGGCCAAGTGAAAACGCTCGCGGCTAAGCGCGGGGCGTGCACTTCGACTTCGCTCAGTGCGAACGGAGCGGGCGGGGTGGGGTCAGCCCTCCTCGGTCACCGCATTGGGATTGTCCTTGTCCGGGTCCGGATGGCCACCCTTGCCATGGTACGCTGCCCCGCTCTGGCCGCCATGGAAGTCGCCTTCCCGCTCTGGCACGCCTTCATAGCCGCCACCCTGGCTTTCGCCGCCATGTTTGCCCGGCGCATCCGACACGCCGTCCGGCGCGCCCTTCTTCCCATCCTTATCCACGGCTTGCATCGGCTGGGTCATGATCCGTCTCCTTTGTCATGGCTCAACGCATGGGCAACGGATTGCGCTCCGGCGCGGACTTCCCCACATGGAAAGGTAATACACTGCCAACGGGGAACAGAGTGGCCGATCCATATCAGACGCTGGGCGTGAGCCGCACGGCCAGCGAAGCCGATATCAAGAAAGCCTATCGCAAGCTGGCGAAGGAACTGCATCCCGACCGCAACAAGGACAATCCCAAGGCGGCGGAGAAGTTCAGCCAGGTCACCAACGCCTATGACCTGCTGAACGACAAGGACAAGCGCGCCCGGTTCGATCGCGGCGAGATCGATGGCGACGGCAATCCCGCCTCGCCCTTCGGCTTTGGCGGCGGGGCCGGTGGTCCGCGCCCGGGCGCCGGGGGTGGCGGGTTCCGCCAGCAATTCGATTTCGGCGGCGAGGGCGCCGACATGTCCGACATCTTCGAGGGAATGTTCGGCGGGGCCGGGCGCGGCGGCTTTTCGGGCGGTTTCGGTGGCTTTGGCGGCGGTCGCCGGCAGGCCCCCAAGGGCGCCAACATCGCCTATGCGCTGAAGGTCCCCTTCATCGACGCCGCCACGCTCAGCCCGCAGCGGGTGACGCTGGGCGATGGCAAGACGATCGATCTGAAGCTGCCCGCCGGGGTCGAGACGGGTACGCAGATGCGGCTCGGCGGCAAGGGCGAGCCGGGCCTGGGCGGTGCGGGCGACGCGATCGTGACGATCGAGGTCAGCCCGCATCCCTTCTTCACCCGCGACGGCGACGACGTGCGCCTCGACCTGCCCATCTCGCTGACCGAGGCGGTGCTCGGCGGGCAGGTGAAGGCGCCGACGGTCGAGCGTCCGGTCATGCTGACCGTGCCCAAGGGCACCAGTTCGGGCAAGACGCTGCGCCTGAAGGGCAAGGGCTTTCACAAGAAGGATGGCGGGCGCGGCGATCAGCTGATCACCCTGATCATCGACATTCCCGCCGATGATGCCGCGCTGCAACGCTTCGCCGCCGAATGGACCGACGGCAGGAACCCGAGGGCCGCCATGGGCGTCTGATCGTTCCATGAGCGATGCGAACGGCCTGACCCCTGAAGAACGCGCCCATCACCCCGGCAGGGCCCGCCAGCGGCTGGACCGGCAGATCGCCAAGGTCGGTCCCGGCTCCTATGCCTTCGAGGTGTTGAAGCGGACCAGCCTGGGTGTGTTCAACGACGGGTTCATCCATGCCGGGAACCTCGCCTATCTGGCGTTGATGACGCTGTTTCCGTTCTTCATCACGACGGCGGCACTCCTGTCGCTGTTCGGACAAAGCAACGAGACGCAGCATGCGGTGGAGAGCTTCCTCCACGTCCTGCCCCCCGATGTCAGCGATTTGTTGCGCAAACCCATCGCCGATGTGCTGGCGGCGCGGACGGGCTCGCTGCTGTGGCTGGGCGGGTTGGTCGGCCTGTGGACGGTCGGCGGTTTCATCGAGACGATCCGCGACATCTTCCACCGCGCTTACGGCGTGAAGGCGACGGCGGCCTTCTGGAAATCGCGGCTGTCCTCGACGCTGGTCATGATCGCATCGGTCATCGTCGCGCTGCTGTCCTTCCTCGTCGCCGGCGTCCTGACCGCGGCCGAACAGTTCATTTATCGTCTTGTCCCCTTCTCGCAGGACGTGGCGGGCTGGGTCGGGCTGTCGCGGCTGATCCCCGGCGTGGTGATGTTCGGAGCGCTGTATCTGCTCTTCTATTCGGTCACCCCGGCCAAATATCGCGAAAGCGAATGTCGCAAATGGCCGGGGGCGTTGTTCACCGCCGCCTGGTGGGTCAGCATGACCGCGCTGCTCCCCTGGGTGCTGTCGCAGCTGGGCGGTTATGACATGACCTATGGTAGCCTGGCGGGCGTCGTCGTGATGCTGTTGTTCTTCTATCTGATCGGCCTGGGGCTGGTTTTCGGTGCGCATTTGAACGCGGCACTGGCGGAACCCCCCGAACCGGCGCTAGAGAGGGCGATTGATGGAAGTGAACCGGCAGGAGCGGTAACGGCGTGAACGGATTGATGGCAGGCAAGCGGGGGCTCATCATGGGCCTGGCCAATGACAAATCGCTGGCCTGGGGCATCGCCAAGCAGCTTTCGGAGGCGGGCGCGGAGCTCGCCTTTTCGTATCAGGGCGCGGCGATGGAAAAGCGGGTCCGCCCGCTGGCCGAACAGTTGGGCGTGGCGCGCCTGTTCGATTGCGACGTCTCCGAGATGGAGTCGCTCGACAATTTGTTCGCCGACCTGAAGACGGAGTGGCCGACGATCGACTTCGTGGTTCACGCCATCGGCTTTTCGGACAAGTCGCAGCTGCGCGGGCGTTATTACGACACGACGCTCGACAATTTCCTGATGACCATGAACATCTCGGCCTATTCGCTGGTCGCCGTCGCCCAGCGCGCGCGGGCGATGATGCCCGAGGGCGGCTCGATCCTGACGCTGACCTATTATGGCGCGGAAAAGGTCATCCCGCATTATAACGTCATGGGCGTGGCCAAGGCGGCGCTGGAGACCAGCGTGAAATATCTTGCGGTCGACTTGGGTCCGGAGAATATCCGCGTCAACGCCATCTCGGCCGGCCCGATCCAGACGCTGGCCGCGCGCGGCATCGGCGACTTCAACTATATCCTGAAGTGGAACGAGCTGAACTCGCCGCTGCGCCGGACCGTGACGATCGAGGATGTGGGCGGCGCGGGCCTCTACATGCTGTCCGACCTGTCGTCGGGCGTGACGGGTGAGATCCACCATGTTGACGCAGGCTACAACGTCATCGGCATGAAGGCCGAGGACGCGCCGGACATCGCGCTTGCTTGAACAGGCTTTACTACATGCGGGACTGACGGCGGTTGCATTGGTGATGATTATGTTCGTCGCCAATGCTTTCGGCCTGGACCGCATACAGAGAAAGTCTGACTGGGTTACGATACCCTTCGTGTTCTCTATCGGCATCTTTGGACAGAACATGGGTCGCGGCACCGACCATTACTGGTGGTGGACAATTGGGTCCGTCGCCATTGCGGCCCTTGGCACGTTCAGCATTCGACGAATCCTGCGATGACCATCACCATCCGCCCCGCGCAAGGGGCCGACGTCGCCGCGCTCGACGCGCTGCTCGTCGCCAGCTTCCCCGCCCCCGCCGAAGCCGCTTTGGTCCGCGACCTGTGCGTCGAGGGCGACATGGTGCTGATGCTGGTCGCGATCGACGAGGCCACGGACGCCCTGATCGGCGCGATCGCGTTCAGCCGTATGGCCGTCGAAATCGGCGGCAAACCGATCAATTCGGTCGCGCTCGCCCCCATTGCGGTCGCGCGCGAGTGGCGACAGCAGGGCGTCGGCGAGGCACTGGTCGCCGCCGGACTGGAACGGCTGGAGAAGGAAGGCGTCGTGCTCTGCTTCGCGCTCGGCGATCCCGCCTTCTACGGCCGGTTCGGTTTCGCCGCCGATGTCGCGAACGGTTTCAACAGCCCCTATGCGGGGGAGTATTTCCTCGCTGCCCCGCTCCAGGGCGGCCTGATCCCCTGCGGCGTGCGCGGGGCCGCCACACATGCGCCGGCCTTTGCCCGGCTGGGAGACGCTGCGTGAGCTTCAATAGTTTCGGCCGCCTGTTCCGCTTCACCACCTGGGGCGAGAGCCACGGGCCCGCGCTGGGTGCGGTGGTCGACGGGTGCCCGCCGGGCATTGCGCTGTCCGAAGAGGACATCCAGCCCTGGCTCGACAAGCGCCGTCCCGGCACCAACCGCTTCACCACCCAGCGCCGCGAGCCCGATCAGGTTCGCATTCTGTCGGGCGTGTTCGAAGGGAAAACGACCGGCACCCCGATCAGCCTGATGATCGAGAATGTCGACCAGCGGTCCAAGGACTATTCCAACGTCGCGCTGGCCTATCGCCCCGGCCATGCCGATTATGCCTATGACGCCAAATATGGTTTCCGCGACTATCGCGGCGGCGGACGCTCCTCGGCGCGCGAGACGGCCGCACGGGTGGCGGCGGGCGCGGTCGCGCGCGCGGTGATTCCGCAGGTCCGTATCCGCGCCTGGGTCGAGTCGATCGGCGGCGACCGGATCGACTATGACGCGTTCGAAGATGCGCAGATCGACGCCAACCCCTTTTTCTGCCCCGACGCGGCGGCGGCCGAACGCTGGGAAGCGATCGTCGACAGTGCGCGCAAGTCCGGCTCCTCCGTCGGCGCGGTCGTCGCCTGTGAAGCGACCGGCGTGCCCGCCGGTTGGGGCGCGCCGCTCTATGCCAAGCTGGACAGCGAACTTGCCTCGGCGTGCATGAGCATCAATGCGGTCAAGGGCTTCGAGATCGGCGACGGTTTCGCCGCCGCCGCGCTGACCGGCGAGCAGAATGCCGATCCGATGCGCGCCGGCAATGGCGGCCCGCGCTTCCTGGCCAATCATGCGGGCGGCATCGCGGGCGGCATCGCCACCGGCCAGCCCGTCACGATGCGCGTCGCGTTCAAGCCGACCAGCTCGATCCTGACCCCGGTCGACACCATCACCCGCACCGGCGAGGAGACGCAGATCGCCACCAAGGGCCGCCATGACCCCTGCGTCGGCATTCGCGGCGTTCCGGTGGTCGAAGCGATGGTCGCACTGGTTTTAGCCGATCAGGCGTTGCTTCATCGCGGTCAATGTGGTTAACTAGAGGAACGGACGTTCTCCTGTCTCGTTAACTATTACGAGAACAAAGCAGGAGAGATTCGATGCGTTATATGCATGTGATCGCAGCCGGTGCCCTTTTGATCCCGGCTGCGGGTTTCGCGCAGATGACTGGCGGCACCACGGGTGGCATGTCGGGCCAGACCGGCACCACGACCGGCCAGACGATGCCCGGGCAGATGCCGGGACAGACCGGAACCATGCCGGGCCAGACCACCATGGGTCAGCCCGACACGATGACCACGACGCCGAGCACCACCACCCGCTCGACGACGCGTAGCAAGAACCGCAGCCGGACCACCACGCCCGACAGCACGGTCAACACGCCGTCGACCATGCCGGATACGACGGGTTCGTCGACGACCACGGGCAGCGGCACGCTCGGCAGCGATCCGACGACCAGCGGTTCGATGGGTAGCGGCACTACTGGCGGCACCACCACGCCCCCGGGTAGCAGCGGCGGCATGTAACCCTTTCGGGTTCGTCACTACGGCAAAGGCCCGGTCGCGTGAGCGGTCGGGCCTTTTGTTTGGGTTCGGGGCGTGGCCTTCGACTTCGCTCAGGCTGAACGGAAGTCAGTACTGAAATCCGTCCGGGTCGAACGGAGGTTGCGAAGGGCCATTCCCCCGCTCCGTTCAGCCTGAGCGAAGTCGAAGGCCAAGGGAAACCCTCAAACAAAAAAGGCCCCGACTTCCGCCGGGGCCTCGAAGATTAATCCGCAAACGGATCGCGAACCAAAATCGTGTCCTCGCGCTCCGGGCTGGTCGACACCAGCGCCACGGGACAGCGGATCAGCTCCTCGATCCGCCGGATATACTTGATCGCCTGCGCAGGCAGATCGGCCCAACTCCGCGCGCCCGCCGTCGATTCCTGCCAGCCTTCCATCGTCTCATAGACGGGGACGACCTTGGCCTGATCCGCCGCATGGGTCGGGTAATAGTCAAGCGTCTCGTCGCCCAGCGTGTAACCGACGCAGATCTTCACCTCGTCGAACCCGTCGAGCACGTCGATCTTGGTCAGCGCAATGCCGGTGATGCCGCCGACCGCCGCCGACTGGCGCACCAGCACCGAGTCGAACCAGCCGCAGCGACGCTTGCGGCCCGTGACGGTACCGAACTCATGCCCGCGTTCGCCCAGCCGCTGGCCGGTTTCATCCTCCAGCTCGGTCGGGAAAGGGCCGGAGCCGACGCGGGTCGTGTACGCCTTGGCGATACCCAGCACGAAGCCGACGCCCGACGGCCCCAGGCCCGAGCCCCCCGCCGCCGCACCCGCAATGGTGTTGGACGAAGTGACGAAGGGATAGGTGCCGTGATCGATGTCGAGCAACACGCCCTGCGCGCCCTCGAACAGGATGCGCTTGCCGCCGCTGCGCGCCTCGTTGAGGTCGCGCCACACCGGCTTGGCGAAGGGCAGGACGAAAGCCGCGATCTCACGCAGATCGGCCAGCAGCCGCTCGCGATCGACCGGCGGCTCGCCGAACCCGGCGCGCAGCGCGTCGTGGTGCGCACACAGGCGGTCGAGCTGAGGACCCAGATCGTCCAGATGCGCCAGATCGCATACGCGGATCGCGCGGCGACCGACCTTGTCCTCATAGGCCGGGCCGATACCGCGCCGCGTGGTGCCGATCTTGCCCGCACCGCTGGCGTCCTCGCGCAGACCGTCCAGGTCGCGGTGGATCGGCAGGATCAGCGGGCAGTTGTCGGCGATGCGCAGCGTCTCGGGGCTGGCGTGCACGCCCTGTTCGCCGAGACGCTCGATCTCAGCCTTCAACGCCCAGGGATCGAGGACGACACCGTTGCCGATGACGCTGGGGGTGCCGCGCACGATGCCCGAGGGAATCAGCGACAGCTTGTAGACATTCTCGCCGACGACCAGCGTGTGGCCTGCGTTATGCCCGCCCTGGAAGCGGACGACCATATCGGCACGCTCGGCCAGCCAGTCGACGATCTTGCCCTTGCCTTCGTCGCCCCATTGCGCGCCGATGACTGCTACATTTGCCATGAATGCTATGCTCCGCCTGCCGGACGGACCCCATGCGCCCTTCGACAGGACTCGGCGGATGGGGGTTTCCAATAATGTGCGGGGCGCGCCTAGCGGGACGCGGCCCCGTATGTCAACCGGCGATGGCGCGCGGTTGGCCGTTGTCGAGGATATGGGTGCAGAGCTGCGCCTCGGGCGTGTCGCCGTCCTCCAGCGCCTGCACCGTCACCCAGCCCTGCCCCCGGAGCGATGCGCCCGTTTCAGGCACGGTGCCGAAGGGCAGGAACAGCCGCCGCCGCTCGGTCGGCGGGGCGGTCGCAACGATCGCGTCGGCGTAGAGCGAGAAGCCGGTGGCCTTTTCCTCGGCGCCATCCTCGTGGAAGATGGTGTAGGTGCCGCCGCGCCCGACTTCGCGCGGGGGACCGGCGACGAACAGCGAGAAACCCAGCCAGCTCTGGAACTCGAACCCATGCCGCTCGGTCGGGTCGAGCGTCATCGACACCCCCTCCCCCAGCGCGGCCGCGATCGCCTCCAGTGCATCGAGGCGGCTGGCGAGCACGCCTTGCGTGTCGAAGGCACGCAGACGCTCCATCGCGCTCGCGAACGGTCCCGCCGCCTCGACCAGCGGCAGATAGGCGGGCGCAATCGCCGCGACCCCGCCCGCATCCTTGGCATCCAGCCGGTCGCGCAAGGCCGCCACCTGATCGGCCGCGACGGGCAGCGGCCCGGCGGCGAGCAGGTCGACCAGATCGGGCAGCGTGAAGTCGATCGAAATGCCGGTCGTGCCCGCCGCGACCAAAGCCTCGACCGCCACGCGCACCACTTCGGTCGCCGCCGCCGTCGAGTCGAGCCCGATCAGCTCCGCCCCGATCTGCCGCCACTCGCGCGCGGGCGCCAGTTCGGAGCCGCGCAGGCGGACGACGGTGCCCGCATAGGACAGCCGCACGGGACGCGGATGGTGGCCCATCCGGGTGGCCGCGATCCGCGCCACCTGCGCGGTCAGGTCGGGCCGGATGGCGAGCGTACGCTGCGACACCGGATCGACGAAGCGCACCGCGTCATGCAGCCCCCCCGCCTTCAACCGCGAACCCAGCGCCTCGGCGAACTCGATCGACGGCGGATCGGCGCGCTCATAACCATGCAGCCGCGCCGCCTCCAGCACCCGCGCCTCGACCGATGCGGCGGCATCGGCATAGGGGGGAAGACGGTCGTGATAGCCTTCGGGAAGGAGCGCGGTCATCGGGCCTGATCCATGAAACGGACGGTGTTCGACGGGGTGCTTGGCCGTCCGGCCTCACCGCGTCAACCTCGTTCGCCCCGCATGGCGCGCCGGACGGCATGGCGGCCGGCGGAACCCGATCGCCGCGATGCCGTTTGCCCATGATGTCGGACGCCCCCAGCAGCATCGAAGACATTCTCAAGATTTTGAAGGATCTTGCCGACAAGCAGGATCGGGTCAAACTGGGCGATGTGATCGAGGCGATCGGCGGACGCTCGTTCGGACCGTTCCTGCTCCTACCCGCGCTGATCGACATCTCGCCGGTCGGGTCGATCCCCGGGCTGCCTACGATCCTGGCGGCGATCATCATCCTGATCGCGGTGCAACTGGCGCTGGGGCGCGATCATCTCTGGGTGCCGGAGTTTCTCGCCCGCCGTTCGCTGGCGAGCAAAACGGTGTGCAAGATCGTCGACAAGGCCAAAAAGCCCGCCGCCTGGGCGGATCGCTGGTTCCACGGACGGCTGCCTGCGCTGACCAAGGGGCCGTTCGTCCGCGTCGCGGCGGTGGCGTGCATCCTGCTCGCGCTGACGGTGCCGCCGCTCGAACTCCTGCCGCTCGCGACGACCGCGCCGATGGCGGCGATCGCGACCTTCGGGCTCGCCCTGATGGTGCGCGACGGGGCGGTGATGATCGTCTTCATCCTGCTGGCCATCGCTGCGGTGGCGCTCGGCACTGGTTTCGCAATCACGAAAGCCTGAGCACGACGTCCACGCTGGACGACCGCCGTTTCGCCACGCACGATGGCCGAAGCTAGCCGGCGGGGGATGGACAAATGGAAGTGCTGCTCGAGGTCGTCCTGCAGTTTGTCGGCGAGATTTTGTTGCAGCTCATCGGCGAGTTCCTCGTAAAGCTGGGCGTCCATGCCCTTGGCGCGCCGTTTTCGAGGCCAGCGAGCCCGCTGCGCAAGACGCTCGGCTATATTCTGCTGGGTGGCATGGCGGGCGGGATCAGCCTGCTGCTCGTGCCTGCGCTGATGATCCAGAACGAGTGGCTGCGTATGGCCAACCTCGTCATCACGCCCGTCACGGCGGGAGGGATCATGTGGTTTCTGGCCAGAAAGAAGGTCCGCAAAGGCGCGCCGCTCGTGGCGCTCGATCGCTTCGGCTATGCCTTCTTCTTCGCGCTCGCGATGAGTTCGGTGCGCTTCCTCTGGGCATCGTAGGGTTATGCCCCCTCTCCACCCACGGAGAGGGGGCATCGCCGTCTTCAAAGGTTCAGAACGCCAGACCCATCGCGGTCTTCACGCCCGGCAGCGCCTTGACCTTGGCCAGCAGCTCCGCATCCACCGCTTCGTCGACCGAGAGCAGCAGCACCGCTTCACCGCCCGCCGAGCGGCGGCCGAGGTGGAAGGTGCCGATATTGACGCCCGCCTCGCCCAGCGTGGTGCCGAGGCGACCGATGAAGCCCGGCGCGTCCTCGTTGACGACATAGAGCATCGGCCCGGCCAGATCGGCCTCGACCTTGATACCGAACAGTTCGACCAGGCGCGGGGCCTGATCGCCGAACAGCGTGCCCGCGACCGAGCGCTCGCCGTCCGCCGTCGTCACCGTCACGCGGACCAGCGTGTGGTAATCGCCCTCGCGGTCATGGCGCACTTCGCGCACGTCGAGGCCCCGCTCCTTGGCGAGGAACGGCGCGTTGACCATGTTCACCGTGTCCGAATGGACGCGCATGAAACCCGCCAGCACCGCTCCGGTGATCGGCTTGAGGTTGAGCGCAGCAGCGGCACCCTCCGCCTCGATTGCGATACCGGTGACCGCGCCGTGCGCCAGCTGGCCGACCAGGCTGCCCAGCTTTTCCGCCAGCGCCATATAGGGCTTCAGCTTGGGCGCTTCCTCGGCCGTCAAGCTCGGCATGTTGAGCGCGTTGGTGACGCCGCCCGAGACGAGATAATCCGCCAGCTGCTCGGCGACCTGGATCGCGACATTGACCTGCGCTTCGGTGGTCGACGCGCCCAGATGCGGGGTCGAGATGAAGTTGGGCGTGCCGAACAGCGGGCTTTCCTTGGCCGGTTCAACCTTGAACACGTCGAGCGCCGCGCCGCCGATATGCCCCGAGTCGAGCCCCGCCTTCAGCGCGTCCTCGTCAATCAGGCCGCCGCGCGCGCAGTTGATGATCCGCACGCCCTTCTTGGTCTTGGCAAGATTCTCCGCCGACAGGATGTTGCGGGTCTGGTCGGTCAAGGGCGTGTGCAGCGTGATGAAGTCGGCGCGGGCGAGCAGTTCGTCCAGCGTGACCTTCTCCACGCCCATTTCCAGCGCGCGCTCGGGCGTCAGGAACGGATCGAAGGCGACAACCTTCATCCGCAGGCCCAGCGCACGGTCGGCGACGATCGAGCCGATATTGCCCGCGCCGATCAGGCCCAGCGTCTTGGACGTGAGTTCCACGCCCATGAAGCGGTTCTTCTCCCACTTGCCCGCTTGCGTCGAGGCATCGGCCTCGGGCAGCTGGCGGGCGAGCGCGAACATCAGCGCGATGGCGTGTTCGGCGGTGGTGATCGAGTTGCCGAACGGCGTGTTCATCACCACCACACCCTTGGCGCTGGCGGCGGGGATGTCGACATTGTCGACGCCGATCCCGGCGCGGCCCACGACCTTCAAATTGGTCGCGTGCTCCAGGATGTCCTTGGTGACCTTGGTCGAGCTACGAATCGCAAGACCATCATACTGGCCGATGATCGCCTTCAGCTCGTCGGGCGTCTTGCCGGTAATTTCGTCGACCTCGACCCCGCGCTCGCGGAAGATCTGGGCGGCCTTGGGGTCCATTTTGTCGCTGATGAGAACTTTGGGCATGGTTCACCTCGTCACCCCGGCACGGCCGGGGTTGTGGAATGGGGAAGGTCCCCGGCCCGCTGGCCGGGGGAAGAATAAGGATCAGGCCGCCTTGGCGGTGGCGTAGGCCCAGTCGAGCCAGGGGCCGAGCGCCTCGATATCGGCGGTCTCGACCGTGGCGCCGCACCAGATGCGCAGACCCGCCGGCGCGTCGCGGTAACCCGCCACGTCATAGGCCGCGCCTTCGGCTTCGAGCAGCGAGGCCATCTTCTTGATGACCGCCTCGTCCGCGCCCTCGACCGTCAGGCAGACGCTGGTGGTCGAACGGATCGCCGGATCAGCGGCGAGATGGCCGAGCCAGTCGCGCTCTTCGACGATCTTGTTCAACGCCGCCGCATTGGCGTCCGAGCGCTTGATGAGCGCCTCCGCGCCACCCAGGCCCTTGCCCCATTCGAGCGCGAAGATCGCGTCCTCGACGGCCAGCATCGACGGCGTGTTGATCGTCTCGCCCTTGAACACGCCCTCGGCCAGCTTGCCCTTCGACACCAGGCGGAACACCTTGGGCAGCGGCCAGGCGGGGGTGTAGGTTTCGAGACGCTCGACGGCGCGGGGGCCGAGGATCAGGACGCCATGCGCGCCCTCGCCGCCCAGCACCTTCTGCCACGAGAAGGTCGCGACATCGATCTTGTCCCAGGGCAGGTCATAGGCGAACACCGCGCTGGTCGCATCGGCGAAGGACAGGCCCTCGCGGTCGTCGGCGATCCAATCGCCGTTCGGCACGCGCACGCCGCTGGTGGTGCCGTTCCAGGTGAAGAGCACGTCGTTGGACCAGTCGACCGCATCCAGGTCCGCGATCTGGCCGTAATCGGCGCGCAGGACATTGGGGTCGAGCTTCAACTGCTTGACCGCGTCGGTCACCCAGCCCTCGCCGAAGCTTTCCCAGGCCAGCGTGGTGACGGGACGCGCGCCCAGCATGGTCCACATCGCCATCTCAAACGCGCCGGTGTCGGAGCCGGGGACGATGCCGATACGGTGGGTGTCGGGGAGCTTCAGCAGCTCGCGCATCAGGTCGATGCAATATTGCAGCCGCTGCTTGCCGATCTTCGAGCGATGCGAACGGCCGAGGCTGTCCGTCGCGAGCTTGGCTGCTTCCCAACCGGGAGGCTTGGCGCAGGGGCCGCTGGAAAAATAGGGACGCGCCGGTTTGGTGGCGGGCTTCGCGGGCGCAAGAGTGGCGTCAGCGGCAGTCGTATCAGTCATTTAAGACTCTCCTCACAGAGAGCACGCGCGGCGTTGGGACCGCGTGGCCCGTCGACAGCCCTAGCGATGTCGATCGAAGATGACAACCACAATCGTTGTGACGCAATATTGCGTCCGGGTGGCCATACCATGGGGGATTTTCAGTATGCTCAGCGATCCACGGCGTCTGACGCGCTGGACCATCGCGTTCGTTTGTCTCTGGCTTTTGGGAAGCCTTGGCCAGACAGGCTTAGATCTCTGGCAGATCAAACTGTTGGGTGGCTTTGGCGGCAGCGCGGCCACGCCGGTCGCCGTCGCGCGGGCGGTCGAGGCGACCGACCCTGTGCAGATGCCATTCCTCCTGATCGGCCTTCTGTTTCACGTCGCCTTTCTCCGCTGGGTCTACGTCACCAATCGCAATGCGCAGCAGTGGAGCGATTCGATGTCGATCAACCCCGGCTGGAATGTCGGCTGGTTTTTCGTGCCCGTCGCATCGCTGTGGATGCCGTTCAGGGGGATTTGCGAAACGCGCGGTGCGTCGATCGACCCTGACGCGCCCGGCGCGGTACCGGCTCCGACCTGGCTGTGGATCTGGTGGGGTCTTTGGATCGCGATGTCGGCCTATGGCAATGTCACGGGCGTCATTCTGAACGTGACGAACACGCCAAGCCTGTCTTTGCCCGCGATCTGGACGCAGGTCGCCGGTCTCGGCATCGACGTGCCCCTGGCCGTGCTGACGTGTCGGCTGCTGAGTGACGTGGCGACGCTGCAGAGCCGACATATCGACCTATCGGCGTCGCATGCCCGGGCCGGGCACGAACCGCTGCCCCAGGCGTAAGAAGGCTACCCCATATCGATTAGCAATATTTCGGTTGATTGATATTCGATATTTTCATATCGAATATCAACATCGATTCAATAAGGGAGGACAGGACGCCATGACACGCTTCGCCAGCCATATCAGCACGTTCCTATACGCCGCGCTGCTCGCCATCCTGGCATTCGTCACCGCCGTCATCCTGGCATCGGTCGGCGTCCTGATCGTCGACGCGATTTCGCCCGGCGCATTGGGGACGGTGCATGTCAACGCGCAAGCCCTGGACATGAAGACCCCCGGCGTGGTCGCCGCCGCGCTGGCGGTCATGCTGATGGCCCTGGGCCTGGCCTGGGCCGCGCTGTTGCCGCTGATCCAGATGTTGCGCAGCACGGCGGCGGGCGCGCCCTTCACCCTTGCCAACGTCAAGCGGCTGCATTGGATCGCGGGTACCATCGCGGTCGCCTATCTGCTGCAATTCGCGCTGCCGCCGATCCTGCCCTTCGACGCGCGGGACATGGTCAAGCCGATGGGTGTAGATGGGGCTTTCGCGATCCTGCTGACTTTGGTCTTGGCGCAGATCTTCCGCGAGGGCGTGCGGCTGCGCGAGGATGCGGAGGGGACCATCTGATGGCGATCTGCATCAATCTCGACCGGCTGCTGCTTGACCGGCGCATGTCGCTGACCGAGCTGGCCGAGCGGGTCGACCTGACGCTCGCCAATCTGTCGATCCTGAAGACCGGCAAGGCGCGGGCAATCCGCTTCACCACGCTGGATGCGATCTGCGCCGCGCTCGATTGCCAGCCGGGTGACATATTGGAGCATGTCGCAGACACGCCTCCGCATGGCTGATCGGGGCTGACAAACGCGAAGCGGCGGGGAACAAGGGGAAATATGGTTCGCGTTCCCCTGTTTCTCGCCCTTCCGATTCTGGGGGCGGCGCTGCTCTCCGCCTGTGGCCGTCCCGATCGGCCGACCCAGCAGGCCTCGCGCCCCGAACCCTATCGCCCGCCGATCCGTGAGACCGCGCAGTGCGAGGCCGATCTGCGGCGCGAAGGCGTCGATTATCGCCGCCTGCCGGACAAGGAGCTTGGCCCTGGCTGCGGCCTGTACGGCACGGTGCAGCTGACCGATATCGGCGTGCCGGTCACCGGCGTCACCGCGATGCGCTGCGGCAACGCACGCGCCTTTGCCGGATGGGTGCGCAACGCCGTCGCCCCCGCCGCGTGGCAGATCCTGGGCTCGCAACTGGTCAAGGTCGAGGGGATGGGCACCTATGCCTGTCGCAATATCGTCGGCACCAAGCGGATCGGCGACCGGCGTTCGGGCCATGCGCTGGCCAATGCGGTCGATGTCGGCGGATTCGTGTTGAAGGACGGGCGGCGCATCACGTTGCTGAACGACTGGTATTCGACCGATCCGCAGGTTCGCCAATTCTGGTCGACGATCCGCGCCTCGGCCTGCAAGCGCTTCGGCACGGTTTTAACCCCGGATTACAATGCCGCGCACCGCAATCATTTGCATCTGGAGGACGATAACGCGCGCTTTTGCCGGTAGCGCGAGCGGAAGCGATCCCCTACATCATCCAAAATGACCGATAAAACCCAAGTACCGAACCGCGTCTTCCCCAACGCCAGCCAGGACGCCGAAAGCGCCAAGACGATCGTCTCGACGCCGCAGACCGAAAGCCCCGCCTATACGCTGGCCTTTCAGGACATGGACTTCCTGCTGCGCGAAGACCTTCGTCCCGTCCGTTTCCAGCTGGAACTGCTGAAGGCGCAGCTGCTGCTCGAAGAGGCCAAGATCGCCTCGACCTTCGTCTTCTATGGCTCGGCGCGTATTCCGGAGCCGGCCAAGGCGCAGGCGCTGCTCGAGCTGGCGCATGACGACAAGTCGCGCAAGATCGCCGAGAATCTGGTCGCCAAAAGCAAATACTACGACATCGCGCGCGAGCTGGCCCAGATCACCAGCCGCCTGCCGCGCGACGATAGGGGCATGCGCCAGTTCGTGGTTTGCTCGGGCGGCGGCCCTTCGATCATGGAAGCCGCCAATCGCGGTGCGGCGGACGTCGGCGCCGAGTCGGTGGGCCTGAACATCGTCCTGCCGCACGAGCAGGCGCCGAACCCGTACGTCACGCCGTCGCTGTCCCTGCAGTTCCACTATTTCGCGCTGCGCAAGATGCACTTCCTGTTGCACGCGCGCGCGCTGGCGGCCTTCCCCGGCGGCTTCGGCACGTTCGACGAGCTGTTCGAACTGCTGACCCTGATCCAGACCGGCAAGATCCAGCCCATCCCGGTGCTGCTGTTCGGCCGCGAGTTCTGGGAGCGCGTCGTCAATTTCGAGGCGCTGGTCGAGGAAGGCGTGGTGTCCGAGCGCGATCTCGGCATCTTCACCTATGTCGAGACCGCCGAGGAGGCGTGGGACGTGGTGCGCAACTTCTATGAGGAACGCGCCCGCAAGGACGCCGAACAGGCGTAATGGATGATGGCCCCTGCTCTTCGGGGTGGGGGCTTCGTCCTTTAGGGGCGCGGTTAGCCCGTGGCCTTCGACTTCGCTCAGGCTGAACGGGGGCAGTATGTTATCCATTCGGCCTAAAGGACGCACAATATTTCAGCCGTTCAGCCTAAGCGAAGTCGAAGGCCACGCCCCTCACATCTCCGCGACGATCGCGCGCACCAAATCCCCCGCCGGCATCGCCCGCGCCAAGGGCGCCCCCTGCCCCGCCCATTGCGCCCCATAGCCCACCTCGCCGCGTGCTTTGGCCGCAGCATTCAGCGCCTTGCCCGCATCATAGGCCACCGGATAATCGGGCACACGCACCGACAGTCCCGCCCCCAGTGTGGTGAAGCGATTGGGCAAACAGCGCGCCGGCCGCCCCGAAATGGCGCGCGTCATCACCGTATGCGCCGCCCCCTCCCCCATCAGCGCCGCGCGATAGCCCGCATCGGCCGCGCTTTCGGGGCAGGCGATAAAGGCCGTGCCGAGCTGGGCCGCCGCAGCACCCAGGCTGAGGGCCGCCGCCACGCCGCTGCCATCCATGATGCCGCCGGCCGCGATCACGGGGCGATCCGCCTTCACCGCGAGCAAACGTGTCAGCGCCAGCGTCCCCAGCCGGTCGTCATGCACGTCGGGGTCGAACACGCCGCGGTGTCCACCCGCCTCATAGCCTTGCGCGACCAGCACATCGATGCCCGCGCGGCATATGCTCTGCGCTTCGGCGAGCGAGGTCACGCTCGCCAGCAACAGGCAACCCACCCCCTTCAAAGCAGTGATGCGCGCCGCATCGGGTAAGCCGAAATGAAAGCTGACCACCGCCGGCCGCGCCTCCAGCAACAGCGCCAGCATCGCATCGTCCTCGGCAAAGCTCGGATAGATGGCGCGCAAATGTGCGGGCGGCTCGGCGTCCTGCTCGGCGAAGGCCGGGCGCAACGCCTCGCACCACGCCGCCTCCACCACCGGGTCGCGGCGGGGCGGGGCATGGACGAACAGATTGACGTTGAACGGCCGGTCGGTCCGCGCACGCGTCTCGGCGATCATCGCGCCCGCTTGGGCCGGATCGCTGGCGCCGAGCGCGATCGCGCCCAGCCCGCCGGCCGCATTCACCGCCGCCGCCATGGCCGGCGTCGAAACCCCCGCCATCGGGGCCTGCAACACGGGATGCGTCACGCCGAGGGCGGACAGCCACGCATCCATGAGGAACTCCCGCATCGTTCATATCCTCCCCTGCAAGGGGAGGTGGCAAGCCGAAGGCTTGACGGAGGGGTGTCGCCGGTCGTGAGTTACGATCGATCCCGCGCATGGGGACACCCCTCCGTCAGGCCCATGGCCTGACACCTCCCCTTGCAGGGGAGGAATGGAGAGAATGTCGACCAGCCTCAGCGCGGTGCCTTGGCGCCTTCGATCGCGGCCTGCGGATCGACCGAGGGCGCGCCGCTGGCCGGCGTGCCGGTATTGGCGATCGCGCCGGTCTCGCCGCGCGGATCGTCCTCGACCTTCTGGACCGCCGCGTCGGCGGCGTTGGCGGGTGCCTCGCCCGCGGCGGGTTCCGCCTTGGCGGCGGGCGCGGCGGGCAGCGGCAGGTTCGATCCCTGCTGGTTGAGATACAGGATCACGTTCGCGCGGTCCTGCGGATTGGACAGGCCGGCAAAGGTCATCTTGGTGCCGGGCGCGAATTTACGCGGGGAGGTCAGCCACGCGTTCATCTTGTCCCAGTCCCAGGTGCCGCCGACCGCCTTCAGCGCGTCCGAGAAGGCAAAGCCGCCCTTACCCTGCGCGATGGCTTCGCCCATCGTCGCATAGAGATTGGGGCCGATGCCGTTCGCGCCGCCCTGGTTGATGGTGTGGCATGCCGCGCATTTCTTGAACACTTCGGCGCCCTTGGCCGGATCGCCGCCGGGCAGAAGCGAAGCGATCGGCACCTCGGCGGCCCCGCCGCCAGAGCCTTCGGCCTCCACGCCTTCGATGGGGTAGCCCATCTTTTCGGGACGTCCACCATGGTAGATCATGCCGCCGACGATCGAGAGTCCAAGCGCCGCACCAGCCGCGCCAAGCACCCATCCCGCGATCGTATTGGTCTTTAGGTCCATCGCTTGTCGCTGCCCCGCCAATATCTCTCCTGAACGCCGACCTTAGGTGCGGCTTTCGCGGACGGCAAGTTTTGCTTCGGGGTTCGCGCCTTGATCGCGTGCCTCCCCCGCTTTACGCCACCGCGCCATGGACAATTACGCCGCCCCCGCCCGCCCCATCGTCGAGGCGATGACCCATGCCGCGCTGGCCGAGCCCGCGCGCGGCGTCGCGTTCCAGGGGGCGCCGGGCGCCAACAGCCATGTCGCCGCGATCGAGGCGTTTCCGGATGGCCTGCCGCTACCCTGCTTCGATTTCGCCGACGCGCTGGAGGCGGTGAAGTCGGGCAAGGTCGATCATGCGATCATCCCGATCGAGAATTCGCTGCACGGCCGCGTCGCCGACATACATTTCCTGCTGCCCGAATCCGGGCTGGTCATCATCGGCGAGCATTTCCTGTCGATCCGCCACGCGCTGATGACGACGGGCACGCGCGACGAACTGGTCGAGGTGATGAGCCACCCGCAGGCGCTGGGCCAGTGCCGCCACTGGCTGCGCGCGCATGGCCTGCGCCCGATCGCCTATGCCGATACGGCGGGCGCCGCCGCGCGCGTCGCCGAGATGGCCGATCCCCGCATCGCCGCGCTCGCCCCGCCGCGCGCGGCCGAGCTTTACGGGCTGACGCTGCTGTCCGAGGATGTGTCGGACGGCGAGCACAACATGACCCGCTTCGTGGTCCTGGCGCGCGGCGGCCAGCCGCCGGTCGGCGAGGGTCCGTGGATGACCAGCCTGATCTTCGAGGTGAAGAACATCCCCGCCGCGCTCTACAAGGCGATGGGCGGGTTCGCGACGAACGGCGTCAACATGACGAAGCTGGAAAGCTATCAGCGCGGCGGCAGTTTCGCCGCCACCGAATTCTACTGCGACGTCGTCGGCCGGCCGGGCGAGCCGGCGTTCGACCGCGCGATCGAGGAACTGGGGTTCCACAGCAAATGGGTTCGGTTGCTGGGGACCTACCGCCAGGCGCGGCAACGGGGGTAAATCCCAAATTTCCTCCCCTGCAAGGGGAGGTGGCAGGGCGAAGCCCTGACGGAGGGGGCGTGCAGCAAGGGGCATCCCGTGTGGAAGCCCCCCTCCACCGTGCTGCGCACGGTCGCCCTCCCCGTGCCGGGGAGGATTTACGCGGCCCATTCCCTCAACAGCGTATGCGCGATCGCGTAAGCCGGCGGCACGCCGAAGCGCGATTCGTCCCCCGCCAGCGCGGCCCGCACTTCGTCGCGCGACACCCAGATCGCATCCTCCAGCTCGGTCCGGTCGATGGTCAGCCGGTCGTCCAGCGCGGTCGCGACGCAGGCGATCATCAGCGACGACGGGAACGGCCAGGGCTGGCTGGCGATGTAGCGGACGTCCCGCACCCGCACGCCGGCTTCCTCGAACAGCTCGCGCGCGACCGCTTCCTCGATCGATTCGCCGGGCTCCAGAAATCCGGCCAGCGCCGAATAGCGTCCCGGCGGAAAGGCGGGCTGGCGGCCCAGCAGCGCACGACCGTCATGCTCGGCGATCATGATCACGACCGGGTCGACGCGCGGGAAATGCTCGGTGCCGCACGCCGGGCAGCGCCGGCCCCAGCCCGCGCGAAAGGGATGCGTCGCCGCTCCGCAGCGCGCGCAGAAGCGATGCCGCGCATGCCAGTCGAGCACCGAGCGCGCCGCCGCATAGGTCGCCGCCTCGCCCGGTGCCAGCGCATGCAGCGCCGCGATCATCTCGAACGAACGCCCGCTGGCCGGCTCGGTGGTCAGCCGGGCGAAATGGGGCACGCCGTCTTCCAGGCCGAGCAGGACATGATCCTCCGCCGCGTCGCCCGGATCGATCGCGGTCCAGCCCAGCCGCCCGTCCGCCATGGCGGGCTCATAGCCGTCCAGGACCAGCCGCCGCGCCGCCGGATCGGCCAGCGCGGCCGCGAACCCCGCTTCGTCGTGCCGCAGCGGATCGGCACGGTCGAGCCGACCGCCGGTAAAACCCAAAATACTCACCGGCGTGCCGCCCCCATGTCCTGATAAAGCGCCGCCGCCAGATCGCGCTTCAGCGGCCAACGGTCGGCGGGGAAATAATTGACCATGATCGTGCCGCGGACCCCGCGCGTCGGGTCGACATAGGCGACCGTCCCCGCCGCGCCGCCCCAGCCATAGGTGCCCTTGCCCGGCCCGCCCGGCGTGTCGGCCAGCGTCACCGATCCACCCGCGCCATAGCCGGTCGGCACCCCGCCCCCGCTACCCCCGGTCGACCCCGATACACCGGCAAAGCGGACTCCGGCGGGCAACAGGTCGGACATGGCGAGCTTCACCGTCTCCGGCTTCATCACGCGGACACCGTCGACCGTGCCGCCATTCTGCAGCATCTGGAGGAAGCGGTCATAGTCGCGCGCCGACATTACCAGCCCCGCGCCGCCATAGGGAAAGCTGGGCGCCTGGAGAAAGACCGAGGTCGCGCCCGGATCGACCGGCACCAACTGATCGCCCAGAAACGTATAGTTGGTGACCAGCCGGTTGGCGGCCGATGCGGGCACCCGCCAATAGCTGGAATTCATCTTCAGCGGATCGAAGAGACGCGTCTGGACGAAGCGCTCGAACGGCATGCCCGACACCTTCTCGACCACCGCCGCCATGACGTCGAGGCCGATGGAATAGCTCCACTTCGTCCCCGGCTCGGCGATCAGCGGCAGGGTCGCGACGCGCTCGGCGAATTGCTGGAGGCTCGTGGGGCGGACCCGGCGCACCGCCGCCTCCACCTGCGCATTGGCGGTGAAGGGCACGATGCCCAGCCGCTCATATTCCTTCAGCAGCGGCCCCTTGGTGGTGATGCTGTACCCCAGCCCCGCCGTGTGGGTCAGCAGGTTGCGGATGGTGATCGGCCTGGTCGCGGGCCGGCTCTCCAACGAGGTGTCGGCATTGGTCAGCACCCGCATCTGCCGATAGGCGGGATAGATGTCGGACAGCGGCTGGTCGAGGCCGAGCTTGCCTTCCTCGATAAGGATCATCGCCGCCATGGCGGTGACCGGCTTGGTCATCGAATAGACGCGCCACAGCGTGTCCGGCCCGACGGCGGGCGCATTGGCGGCGAGCGCGGTGCGCCCGGCCGAGATGAAGACCGGCGACTGGCCCTGCCGACCGATCGCCGCGACGATGCCGGGCATCTTGCCCGAGCGGACATAGCTGTCGAACAGCGCCTGCGTCGCGGGCAGCCTGGCGGCCGTCGCCTTCGGGGCTGGCTGGGCCGGGCGCGCGATCTGCGCCGGGGCGGCGGCACCCAGCAGGGTCAGCATCGCCCCGCCCGTCAACATCATATGACGCATCATCACTCAGGCCCCTTTCAATCGATCGGCTGCCCGCGCGAACAGCGTAGGCAGGCCGGCAGTTCCCAAATCCTTGATCGGCCACCATTCTCCCGCATCGGGATCGGCCGGCACGCCGTCCGTCCGGGCCAGCGCCAGTTCCAGTTCGAAATGGGTGAAGCCATGCACGACCGTGTCGTTCAACACGACCCACGGCCCCTTGGCCGGCGCATCGGCGAGCCCCGGCCGCTCGTCCGTCCACGGCCCGGTCGGCAGCGCGCGCATCCCGCCCAGCAGTCCCTTGTCCGGCCGCCGCACCAGCCAGACATGGCCATTGCGCTCGATCCAGAAGATGGTGCCGTGACGATAGGGCCGCTTCTTCTTCGGGGCCTTGGCGGGCAATGTCTCGGCAATCCCCTCGGCCCGCGCGCGGCAATCGACCGCGATCGGACAGAGCAGGCATTGCGGCTTCTTCACGGTGCAGATCGACGATCCCAGGTCCATCATCGCCTGCGCGAAATCACCGGCGCGCGTGTCGAGGGTGATGCGGTCCGTCGCCTCCCGGATCGCCGGGCGCGCGGCAGGTAGCGGCGTCTGAATTGCGAACACGCGTGCGACCACCCGCTCGACATTGGCATCGACCACCACCGCGCGCTCGCCGAACGCGATCGCCGCCACCGCCGCCGCCGTATAGGCGCCCAGCCCCGGCAGTTCGCGTAATTCGGCCTCGGTCCCGGGAAAGCGTCCGCCATGCTCGGCGACCACCGCCCGCGCCGCCTTCACCAGATTGCGGGCGCGGGCATAATAGCCCAGCCCCGCCCAGGCGGCCATGATGTCCTCGTCCGGCGCGGCGGCGAGACTCGCGACATCGGGCCAACGCGCGACCCAGGTGGTGAAGCGCGGAGTGACCGCCGCCACCGTCGTCTGTTGCAGCATCACCTCGGACAGCCAGACACGGTACGGGTCGGGCACCTCCCCCGGCTTGCTGCGCCAGGGCAGGTCGCGGGCATGACGGTCGTACCAGGCGAGCAGCCGGGCGGCGGGGCCGCCGTCCAAGGGGGCGGGCGATGATGAATGCTTGGCGTCCACCCGCCCGCTATGGCATGGAGCCCGATATGAGCAAGCGCGTCCGCGCCCCCCAGGAGCCGCCCCCCCGTTCCAACCGCCCCCGCGCGGTGTCCGAACTGCTGCCCGCCATCGGCGGCGCGGCGTTTCGTCGCTTTGGTTTCGTACAGAGCGCGATCGTCAGCCGCTGGCCCGACATCGTCGGCCCGCGCCTGTCGACCGCCAGCGCCCCCGAATCGATCCGCTTTCCGCAGGGCGAGAAGCAGAATGGCGTCCTGACGCTGGTCGTGCGCGGCGCCCACGCCCCGATGATGCAGCATATTGCGCCCGAGATCATCGAACGGGTGAACCGTTTCTTCGGCTATCCTGCGGTCGCACGGTTGCAGATTCGCCAGGGCGAACTGCCGATGGCCGCCCCCCGCCGCGCCGCGCCACCCAAGCCGCAGCCGGTGCCGCCGGAAATGGGCGACGGCCTGCGCCAGATTGCCGATCCGGAGCTTCGCGCCGTGCTCGAATCGCTTGCCGCCGGCGTTGCTGCGACGCGCGGCCTTCCTAAGGTGTCGTGATGCGTCTTTTCCTGCCGCTGGCCGCGATCGGCCTCGGTCTCGCCCTCCCCGCAACGGCCATGGCCGCCCAAGCGCAGCGCAAGGGCGTCGACTGGACCACCCACGTCACCCAGACGCCCGCCGGGACCTACGTCATCGGCAATCCGGCGGCGCGCGTGAAGCTGGTCGAATATGTCAGCTATACCTGCCCGCACTGCGCCGATTTCGCGGTGAAGGCCGAGCCCGTCCTGAAGGACAAGATGGTCCGATCGGGTTCGACCAGCGTCGAGATCCGCCACTTCATCCGCGACCGGCTCGACCTCGCCGCCGCGCTGATCGCGCGCTGTGGCGGGGCGGCGAAGTTCGCCAGCCTGAACACCGCGATGTTCGCGCAGCAAAAGATGTGGCTGGCGCGCGGCCTGGAGTATGAACAGGCCAATGGCCAGCGTATCGGCACCTATCCGCTGGCGGCGCAGATGCGCGCGCTGGCCGATGGCGCCGGCCTGAGCGCGATCGGCAAGGCCGGCGGCCTCAGCGATGCTCAGATCGGCGCTTGCCTGGCCGACCGCGCCGCCGCCGACCGGGTGGTCGCGATCACCACCGCCGCCCCCGACACGATCGAGGGCACGCCCGGCTTCTTCATCAACGGCAAGCAGGCCATGGGCGTCTTTACCTGGGACGCCCTGCAACCGCTGCTGCGCGCCGCCGGCGCCCGCTGATCCCCTTTCCCCATCGGAGCATTTGTCGATGACGTCTCGCCTTCTCCTCCTCGCCCTGCCGCTGGCGCTGGCCGCTTGTGGCGGCAACAGCGGCAACGCCAACAGCAGCACCCCGGCCGCCTCGCCGGTGCCCGCCGTGCCCGCGCCGGCCGGCCAGGACTGGACCCAGGTCGTTCGCAAGACCGACGAGGGTTACGTGATGGGCAACCCCAACGCCCCCATCAAGCTGGTCGAATATGGCTCGCGCCTGTGCCCGGCCTGCGGTGCGTTCGCGCGTGAGGGTTTCGAGCCGCTGACGAATAACTACGTCAAGTCGGGCAAGGTCAGCTGGGAATTCCGCGAATTCCTGATCCACGGCGCACCCGATCTGCCGCCCGCGCTGCTCGGCATCTGCCAGGGCGAGACGATCTTCTTCCCGCTGCTCGAACAGATGTACCAGGCGCAGCAGGGCTTCAACGACAAGCTGCAGGCGATGACGCCCGCGATGCAGCAGCAACTCCAGAACGCCAAGCCGGTCGACGCGATCAAGGCGATGGCGGAGCAGATGGACCTGATCAACTTCGTCAAGCAGCGCGGCATCCCCGAAGCCAAGGCGCGCCAGTGCCTGGCCGACATGACCCAGATCGACCGCCTGACCAAGCAGACCCAGGATCGCGGCGCCGACGGCACGGTGACCGGCACCCCGACCTTCCTGCTGAACGGCAAGCCGGTACAGGGCGCGATCGGCTGGAAAGACGTCGAGGCGGCGCTGAAGAACGCCGGCGCGTAAGCGCTTCGGGTTTTCCGGTTTCGGAGAGGCGGTCGGGCGGAGGTCCGGCCGCCTTTTTTGTTTCTTCCACTCATTCGGGTACCACCCCGGCGAAGGCCGGGGTCCAATCGCTATGCGTTCGGGGGTGCGTGCGACATTTCCCGGGAGGCCAATCCGCGCCCACCGTCTCGCCTCCCTACATCGAGTCGCGCCCCATCGGCGGCATCGGAACTGGACCCCGGCCTTCGCCGGGGTGGCATGACGCTATTCGTCTGCCTTTCATTAAGCGACGACATCCCTACCCCATACGCGCTGAGCGACGTCGAAGCATAGGCCCGAACTTTTGCACCGCGCGATTCCCGTGGCCTTCGACTTCGCTCAGGCTGAACGGCGGTGAGGGAATGAGGCCTGTGAATTAGGTGGAAGGTGCGAAAAGCACCGCATCACGGCCGGGACTACATCCCCACCTCCCCAACCTCCGTTCGCGCTGAGGGAAGTCGAAGTGCATGCCCAACCGTTTGCCCCACACGATTCCCGTGGCCTTCGACTTCGCTCAGGCTGAACGGCGGTGGGGGAATGAGGCCTGTGCGCTGGGCGAGAGGCGCGACAAGCACGGGCTCACGACCGACGCTACATCCCCACCGCCCCAACCTCCGTTCGCACTGAGCGAAGTCGAAGTGCACGTCCTGCATGCTCCCCAGACAGAACTGCAAATCGCCCCCCGAACGGCGATTGCAGGACACGAAAAAAAGGCCCGGGGATCGCTCCCCGAGCCTTTTCCGTTTGGCTTTGCCGCAAGGACAGGCCGGTCCGGTTCCCGGCGGGTCGCCCCACCGGTCCCCGAAATCCGACTTAGAAGTCCATGCCGCCCATGCCGCCCATGCCGCCGCCGGCAGGCATGGCGGGCGACTTGTCTTCGGGCAGCTCGGCCACGGTGGCTTCCGTGGTGATGAGCAGGCCGGCGACCGATGCCGCGTTCTGGAGCGCGGTGCGCACGACCTTGGTGGGGTCGATCACGCCGGCCGCAACCAGGTTCTCATAGGTGTCGGTCGACGCGTTGAAGCCGAACGAGGTGTCGTTCTGGTCGAGCAGCTTGCCCGACACGACCGCACCGTCATGACCGGCATTCTGCGCGATCTGGCGAACCAGCGCGGTCAGCGACTTGCGGACGATGTCGATACCGCGGGTCTGGTCGTCGTTGACGCCCTTGACGCCGTCCAGCGCCTTGGTCGCGTACAGCAGCGCCGTACCACCGCCGGGGACGATGCCCTCTTCGACGGCCGCGCGGGTCGCGTGCAGCGCGTCGTCGACGCGGTCCTTGCGCTCCTTCACCTCGACCTCGGTCGCACCGCCGACCTTGATCACGGCCACGCCGCCAGCGAGCTTGGCCAGACGCTCCTGGAGCTTCTCGCGGTCGTAATCGCTGGTGGTGTTCTCGATCTGCGCACGGATCGCCTCGGTGCGGCCCTTGATCGCGTCGGCATCACCCGCACCATCGACGATGGTGGTGTTGTCCTTGTCGATCGTGACGCGCTTGGCGGTGCCGAGCATGCCGACGGTAACCGACTCGAGCTTGATGCCCAGGTCTTCCGAGATCAGCTCGCCCGCGGTCAGGATGGCGATGTCTTCCAGCATCGCCTTGCGACGATCGCCGAAGCCCGGTGCCTTGACCGCTGCGACCTTCAGGCCGCCGCGCAGCTTGTTGACGACGAGCGTGGCGAGCGCCTCACCCTCGATGTCCTCGGCGATGATCAGGAGCGGACGACCCGACTGGACGACGGCTTCCAGGATCGGGAGCATCGCCTGAAGGTTCGACAGCTTCTTCTCGTGGATCAGGATGTACGGGTCGTTCAGTTCGACCGTCATCTTTTCCGGGTTGGTGATGAAGTAGGGCGACAGGTAACCACGGTCGAACTGCATGCCCTCGACGACGTCGAGTTCGAATTCGAGACCCTTGGCCTCCTCGACGGTGATGACGCCTTCCTTGCCGACCTTTTCCATGGCTTCGGCGATCTTCTCGCCGACTTCACGGTCGCCGTTCGCCGAGATGATGCCGACCTGGGCAACTTCCTGGCTGCCCGAGACGGGCTTCGAGCGCGACTTGATGTCCTCGGTCACCTTGGCGACGGCGATGTCGATGCCGCGCTTCAGGTCCATCGGGTTCATGCCGGCGGCCACCGACTTCATGCCCTCGCGGACGATCGCCTGGGCGAGCACGGTCGCGGTGGTGGTGCCGTCACCGGCGATGTCGTTGGTCTTCGACGCCACTTCGCGCACCATCTGGGCGCCCATGTTCTCGAACTTGTCCTTGAGTTCGATTTCCTTGGCGACCGAAACGCCGTCCTTGGTGATGCGGGGCGCACCGAACGACTTGTCGATCACGACGTTGCGGCCCTTCGGGCCCAGCGTGACCTTGACGGCATCGGCGAGGATGTCGACGCCCTTCAGAATGCGCTCACGCGCGTCGCGCGAAAACTTGACTTCCTTGGCTGCCATGGTGGCTACCCTTTCAATCTGGAATTGTCGTAAAAAACGGGAGAAGGATCAGTCTCAGCCGATGATGCCGAGGATATCCGATTCCTTCATGATGAGCAGGTCTTCACCGTTCACCTTGACCTCGGTGCCCGACCACTTGCCGAACAGGATGCGGTCGCCCGCCTTCACGTCCAGCGGCGTGACCTTGCCGTCTTCGGCCTTCGCGCCCGAACCGGCGGCGACGACCTCGCCCTCCTGGGGCTTTTCCTTGGCGGTATCCGGGATGATGATCCCGCCAGCCGTCTTTTCCTCGGCCTCGACGCGACGGACGAGAACGCGGTCGTGCAACGGACGAAAGTTCATTGCCATGTCCCTTTAATCTGGCGTGTTACACTTTTCTGGCACTCACCGGGGGGGAGTGCCAACAGAACCGGATATGTGAACGGGCGTTCAGGCCGTCAACGCCTGCCCCCAAAAAATTTCGACGAAGCGCTCCGCCGGCGGGAACAAATTTCGGCGATGCCCATCCGTATTGGCCCTCTAATACGGGCCATTGCCGACTATTCGCGGCTGGGCTAGCCATGGCGCATGACCGACGCTCGCGCAGACGCCTTTCCGCCCGCCTCCCCGCTCGACCAGGATTTCAGCCGACCGGGGCGCAAGGCCGGCCGGCGCAGCGGCTGGCGGCTGGTGCGCGGCGCCTGGCGGCTGCTGGTCGGCATCAAGGATTTCCTGGTGCTGGCGGCGATGCTGCTGTTCTTCGGGCTGATCTTCGCCGCGCTCAACGCCCGGCCGGGGACCAAGGCGATCACCGACGGCGCATTGCTGCTCAAGCTGGACGGCCCCATCGTCGAGCAGCCCGAGGCGATCGCCCCCTTCGCCATGCTGTCGGGGCGCGGTCGCCCACGCGAATTCCGCCTGCGCGATGTCGTCCGTGCGATCGATGCGGCCAAGGGCGACAGCCGCGTCAAGGCGGTGGTCCTCGATCTCGATGCCTTCGGCGGCGCCTATCCGGCTGCGCTTCAGGAGATCGGCGACGCGATGGCGCGCATCCGCCAGAGCGGCAAGCCGGTGCTGACCTATGCCACCGCCTATACCGATGGCGCGTACCGCCTAGCCGCGCATGCCAGCGAGATCTGGGTCAATCCGCTGGGCGGCACGCTGTTCACCGGGCCGGGCGGCAACCAGCTTTACTATAAGGGGCTGATCGACAAGCTGGGCGTCACCACCCATGTCTACCGCGTCGGCAAGTTCAAATCGTTCGTCGAACCCTATATCCGCACCGATCAGAGCCCCGATGCCCGCGCCGCGTCGCAGGCGCTCTATGGCACGCTGTTCGCCCAGTGGCGCGAGTCGATCGCCAAGGCGCGGCCCAAGGCGCAGCTCGCCGGCTTCCTGGCCCAGCCCGATCGCGCGATCCTCGCCTCGGGCGGCAATATCGCCGACGCCAATCTGAAGGCCGGGCTGGTCGACAAGCTGGGCGACCGCATGGCGTTCGGCAAGCGTATCGCCGAGATCGCCGGCGTCGAGAATGCCAAGCCGGCGGGCAGCTTCCGCACCATCGGCTATGACGCCTGGGTCCGCGCCAATCCTCTGCCAACCAAGGGCGATGCGATCGGCGTGGTGACCATCGCCGGCTCGATCGTCGATGGCGAGGGCGGTCCGGGCACGGCGGCGGGCGAGACCATCTCCAAGGCGCTGCTCGACGGACTGGCCACCAAGAAGCTGAAGGCGCTGGTCGTGCGCGTCGATTCGCCCGGCGGCTCGGTGCTGGCCTCCGAACAGATCCGCCAGGCGATCCTGGAGGCCAAGCGGCAGAAGCTGCCCATCGTCGTCTCGATGGGGGGCCTCGCCGCCTCGGGCGGCTATTGGGTGTCGACCCCGGCGGACGTCATCTTCGCCGAGCCGGGCACGATCACCGGTTCGATCGGCATCTTCGGCCTGATCCCCTCGTTCGAGAATACGCTGGCCAAGATCGGCGTGACCACCGACGGGGTGAAGACGACGCCGCTGACCGGCCAGCCCGATGTGCTGGGCGGCTTCACCCCGATGCTCGACACCATCCTGCAGGCCGGGATCGAGAATGGCTATCGCCAGTTCCTCGCCCGCGTGGCGGAGTCGCGACGGATGACGCCCGAAAAGGTCGACACCATCGCGCAAGGACGCGTGTGGGACGGCGGCACCGCCCGCCAGATCGGCCTGGTCGACCGGTTCGGCAACCTGTCCGACGCGATCGCCGAAGCCGCGCGTCGCGCCAAGCTGGACCCCGCCAAGGTCTATCCCGAATATCTGGAGAAGAAGCCCGGCTTCGCCGCCGAACTGGTCCAGGGCTTTGGCAATGACGACGATTCGACCGATAATGGCGGCGACGTCTTCGCCATCGCCGCGGCCGAACGCCGTGCGGTGGCCGCGCGCGCGCTGGGCGATGTCCAGCGCCTGGTGCGTGGTGGCTCGGTCCAGGCGACGTGCCTGGAATGCGGCGCGCTCGGCCCGATGGCGACCGCGAGCGACGAGCGGCTGCTCGACCTGCTGATCGCCCGGTTGGGGCTCTGATCTGATCCCCTACACCCTGATACCTAACCCCCGTTCAGCCTGAGCGAAGTCGAAGGCCACGGGAAGCGCTTTGCCACTAAGCGCGGAACGTGCACTTCGACTTCGCTCAGGCTGAACGGAGGTTGGAATCAGGGCTTTCCGAACCGCGCATACCCACGCTACGCAGGCCCATCGCCTTCGGAGACCCCAATGATCGCCATCCGCGCCGCCCGCCCCGATGACGCCGCCGCCATCGCCGCCATCTATGCGCCGCATGTCCTGGCCGGCGTCGTCTCGTTCGAGACCCAGGCCCCCGACGCCGATACGATGCGCGCGCGCATGGAGGGGGCGGACGGCCTCTACCCCTGGATCGTCGCCACGCTGAGCGACGAGGAAGGCCGGGAAGAGGGCATTATCGGCTATGCCTATGCCGCGCGGTTCCGCGAGCGCGAGGCCTATCGCTGGGTGGTCGAGACGACGATCTATGTCGCCGACGTGTCGCAGCGCGCCGGCGTCGGCCGCCTCCTCTACGAAGCGCTGGTCGACACGTTGACCGCGCAGGGCTTCACCCAGGCGATGGGGGTGATCGCGCTGCCCAATGACGGCTCGATCAAGCTGCACGAAGCGGTCGGCTTCCGCCGCGCCGGCGTCTTCCGCGAAGTCGGTCACAAGCATGGCCGCTGGATCGACGTCGGCTATTGGCAGCGCGAACTCGCCGAACCCGCCCCCCACCCCGCCGAACCCAAGCGGTTTGCCGATGTCGGCGTGGTCCGCGATCCGGTGGCGGGGAAGCATCGGTAAGCTGGATCGTCGGCACAGGTCGCGCTTTTCATCGGCCATCGCCGCTGAATGACAAGCGACCGGGCGGCAGGCGGAGCGGACTCGTCACGCACGTCGTCAGAAGGACCGACGTTGCGGCGAACAAACGGGAGACTGGGCCATGAGAAACGTCTTCAGCCTGTTGTGTACCGCCCTCATGCCCGCCGCCTTGGGCCTGGCCTGCCCCGCAACGGCTGCGGAAAGCCGCTCGACTGGATCGACCTGGACGATCATCCAGAGCGCGCGCGATCCACTGGCCCTGGTCGGCGCGGCGGCGGCGCGGCGGGCGCCGGGTGCGCAGGTCATGTCGGGTTCGGATTGCGTCGAGTTCCGCCCCGGCGTCTATGTCCTCGCCCGGCCGGGCCAGACGCGGCCGTCTGGTGCGCCTAGCCCCGGCAGCTATGTGAAGCGCTGCACGCCAAAGGCGGGCAGCGTCGCCGCGCTGGGTCTGCCGGCGGTCGATCCGAGCTTTGCCAGGATGCGCGATCAGCCCGTCAATCTCGACGGATCGGATATCGTCAGCACCGTCCGATCGCGACTGCTGCTTCGCCCCTGGTATGTGCCCGATGCCAATGATCCCCGCGAAGGTCTTCGCATGGCGGTGGAGGATGTCGCCGGCCCGCGTCGTGTGATCGAACGGGACTGCAATCAGGCCGAAGTCGCCCGCAACGGCGGCTACATCGCGATCGCCTGCGCGGTCGAACAGGTCGGCGAGGCGGCGCTGTACCGCATGTCGGTCTACCGCGCTTCGGACCTGACCCGCATCCGCATCGAACAACGCTGTCGCAGGCCGCAATTCGCCGCCGGGCGGGTGCTGGCCTGTGCCGCCCAGATCGTGCGGCCGAATGGCCAGATCATCGAGCAGCCGCGTCGAATAACCTTCTAGCCATGTCGAACGAAGGGAAGAGCGGCTCCCACCGCCTTTCCGTCATACCTTCCCAACCCACCATACCAATCTAGGGCTTGGCTTTGCGCCCCGGCTTTGTCTAACGCCGTAAGCGAAGCCCAACCGGGCGCGCGCAAGGAAGGAACAGGCATCATGGCTGCCGACTGGTCGACGATCGAATCGCTCCCGCAGACCCCGCTTCTCGATCTTTTCGCGAATGATCCCAACCGGCTGGCCTCGCTCAGCCTGGACGTGGCGGGTATCCATTTCGACTGGTCCAAGACCCACCTGACCCCGGAAGCCATCGCCGCCTTCGCCGAGCTGGCCAAGGCGCAAGGGCTGGCCGCCAAGCGCGACGCGCTGTTCGGTGGCGAGGTCGTCAACGTTACCGAGGGCCGTGCGGTCGAGCACACTGCCGAGCGTGGCGAGGGCAATCCCGAAAGCGTCGCCACCGCGCGCCAGTCGCACGCCCGGATGCGCGCGCTGATCGACGCGATCGAGGCGGAGGCGCTCGGGCCGATCCGCCATGTCCTGCATATCGGCATCGGCGGCTCGGCACTCGGCCCCGACCTGCTGGTCGATGCGCTGGGCCGCGATACCGACCGTTATGACGTGGCGATCGTGTCCAACGTCGACGGCGTCGCGCTGGAGGAGGTGTTCAAGCGCTTCGATCCCGCCGCCACGCTGCTCGTCATCGCGTCCAAGACCTTCACCACCACCGAGACCATGCTGAACGCCACCTCGGCGCTGCAATGGATGACCGAGCATGGCGTCGAGGACCCCTATGGCCGCGTCATCGCGCTGACCGCCAATCCGGCCAAGGCGGTCGAATGGGGCATCGACGAGACCCGCATCCTGTCCTTCGCCGAGTCGGTCGGCGGGCGCTATTCGCTCTGGTCGACGATCGGCTTCCCCGCCGCGCTGGGCCTGGGCTGGGACGCGTTCGAGGAACTGCTGGAGGGCGCGGCCGAGATGGATCGCCATTTCCGCCTGACCGACCTGTCGCAGAATGCCCCCGCGCTCGCCGCCTTTGCCGACCTTTATTACACCCAGGTCCGCCATGCCGAGACGCGCGCGCCCTTCGCCTATGACGAACGCCTGCGCCTCCTCCCCTCCTATCTCCAGCAGCTGGAGATGGAGTCGAACGGCAAGGGCGTGACCGTCGACGGCCAGCCGGTCGGCCGTCCCACCGCCGCGATCACCTGGGGCGGGGTCGGCACCGATGCGCAGCACGCGGTGTTCCAGCTGCTCCACCAGGGCACCCATCTGGTGCCGGTCGAGTTCATCGCGGTCATCGAGCCGGGCGATGTGCTGAGCGACGATCATCACCGCCAGCTGCTGCTCAATGCGTTCGCGCAAGGCGCGGCGCTGATGAAGGGCAAGAAGACCGACGACCCCGCCCGCAGCTATTCGGGCGATCGTCCGTCCTCGACCATCCTGCTCGACACGCTCGACCCGCGTACGCTGGGCGCGCTGATCGCATTCTATGAGCACCGCGTGTTCGTGAACGGCGTGCTGCTCGGCATCAACAGCTTCGACCAGTTCGGCGTCGAGCTGGGCAAGGAAATGGCCAAGGCGGCGGATCAGGGCGGGCAGGATTTCGATCCCTCGACCGAGGACCTGATCCAGCGGGCATTTGGAGAGTAAAAAATCCTCCCCGGTACGGGGAGGTGGCAGGGCGTAGCCCTGACGGAGGGGGGCTTCCCCATAGGACATGCTTCGTGGAACGCCCCCTCCACCAGCTTCGCTGGTCCCCCTCCCCGTGCCGGGGAGGATTGAAGTTTCCACTTACTGTAAGGGGGATGCTGAACTTGGCTCGGCGTCCCCCGTTGTGCTTTTACGCGGCATGCAAGCCCGCTGTTCTGACTTTCCCGGAGAAACCGTCCCATGGCTGAGTATGACTATGACCTGTTCGTCATCGGGGCAGGCTCCGGGGGTACGCGCGCATCGCGGGTGGCGGCGGCGCATGGCGCACGCGTGGCGGTGGCCGAGGAATATCGCGTCGGCGGCACCTGCGTCATTCGCGGCTGCGTGCCGAAGAAGCTGCTGATCTATGGCGCGCATTTCGCCGAGGATTTGAAGGACGCGCGCCGCTTCGGCTGGCAGGTGCCGAGCGAATGCGAATTCTCTTGGGGTACGCTGCGCGACAATGTCCTGGCCGAGGTCGACCGGCTCAATGGCGCCTATAAGAATACGCTGGAGAGCCACGGCGTCGAGATCATCGACCAGCGCGCCGTCGTCACCGGCCCCAACAGCGTGCGGCTGGCCGATGGCACCGAGAAGACCGCCGAGCGCATCCTGGTCGCGGTCGGCGCGCATCCCGCCATCCCGTCCTGCCCCGGCCATGAGCATGGCATCACCTCCAACGAGGCGTTCCATCTCGACTCGATCCCGAAGCGTGTGCTGATCGCGGGCGCGGGCTATATCGCCAACGAGTTCGCCGGCATCTTCCACCAGTTCGGCGCGCACGTCACGCTGATCAACCGCAGCAAGGAAATCCTGCGCGGCTATGACCTGACGATCCGCGACCGGCTGCTTCAGATTTCGATGATGAAGGGCATCGACTTCCGCTTCGACGCGACCTTCCAGGGGATCGAGAAGCAGGCGGACGGTTCGCTGAAAGTCTCCATGTCGGGCCATGATCCGATCGAGGTCGACCTGGTCATGTTTGCCACCGGCCGCGTGCCAAACACCCATGGCCTGGGGCTCGACTCGGCGGGCGTGGAGCTGGACGAGATCGGCGCGATCAAGGTCGACGAGGACAATCGCTCGACCTGCCCCAGCATCTATGCGGTCGGCGACGTGACCAACCGGGTGCAACTCACCCCGGTCGCGATCCGCGAGGGACAGGCCTTTTCCGACACCGTCTATGGCAACAAGCCGACGCGGGTCGATTATGACTGCATCCCGGCGGCCGTGTTCAGCCACCCGCCCATGGCCGGAGTCGGCATGACCGAGGCGGAGGCGCGGCAGAAGCTCGGCTCGGTGCAGGTATACACCTCCGACTTCCGCCCGATGAAGAATGTGCTGGCCGGCCGCGACGAACGCGCGCTGTACAAGATGGTGTGCGAGGGCGTGACGGGCCGTGTCGTCGGCCTGCACATGATCGGCCCCGACGTCCCCGAAATCCTCCAGGCCGCCGCCGTCGCGGTGAAGGCCGGGCTGACCAAGGCGCAGTTCGACGCCACGGTCGCGCTGCATCCGACCATGTCGGAAGAGCTTGTTCTGATGCGATAATTTTCTTCACCTGCCCCTTGGCGGAGTCCCGCTTGGGGGCAGGTGGTCAGAATCGATTGCAAAAATACTTGTCGCGATAAGCATCAGGTTGGTGCAATCTTTTGGTCGAACACCCCCTCCCCCGGCCGTCGCGTGACGGCCACGCCCTTTTTCGAGTTATCCGTCCGATGAGCCACCCGAACGTCACATTGGAGCATGTCATCGCCCTGGCCCAGGCCGCCATGGAGGGCGCCGATGCGCTCGGCATGCCGCTGGCGGGCAATCATATCGCCGCCGGCCTCGACATCCTGCGCGCCGCCTGCCCCCAGCAGGTCGAGGCCCACGATCCGGCCTGAGCCTGTGAGCACGGGCCGGAGGGGCGGGGTCATCGCCTAATCGGCGATGACCTCCTCCACCTTGCCATCGTCCAGCGCGGTGGCGCGGGCATGGGCGGGGCGCTCGGCCAGCCGGCCGATATAGGCCATAATCGCGTCGCTGCGCGGGATCAGCCCGAACTGGGTGAACCACATGAGTTGCGAGCCGAGATAGACATCGGCGGCGGTGAACCGCTCGCCCGCGATATAGGGATGGCGCGCCACCGCCTGATCGACGACCCCGACCGCCCGGTCGAAATCGCCATAACCGGCCATACGTTGCTGCTCGGCGGTCGGCGTGACGTTCAACGCACGATTGGTGATGGCGGCCTCCAGCGGCCCCGCCGCGAAGAACAGCCAGCGATAATAGTCCGCCCGTTCCTCCGGCAGCGGGGTCAGCTCCGCATCGGGAAACGCTTCGGCCAGATAGGCGCAGATCGCCGCCGTCTCGGTCACGACCTGGCCGCGATGGACGATCGCGGGCACCTTCATCATCGGGTTGATCGCGCGGTAGTCGGGGGCGACCATCGTCGTCCCATAGTCCAGGATCACCGTGTCATAGGCGGCCCCCGTCTCCTCCAGCATCCAGCGCGCGATCCGGCCACGCGAATGCGGGTTGGTGTAGAGCGTCAACTCGCTGGTCATGACATGTCTCCCCTGAATGGTGCCCCGCCCCATCGGGGGCGTCAGCCGTGATCGAGATGGCGATGCAGAAAGGCCGTCGTCCGCGCCCAGGCCTGTTCGGCGGCGGCGCGGTCATAGCGTTCGGCGCTGGTGTCGTTGTTGAAGGCGTGGTCGACGCCGGCATAGGTGAAGGCCTCGACCGGTCGACCCGCCGCCTTCAGCGCCGCGACCCAGGGTTCGCCGGTGGCGTTCACCCGCGCATCCTTGCCGGCATAATGGAGCATCAGCGGCGAGCGGACCCTGGCCGCCTCGCCGGGTGCGGGCGCGGGGCCGTAATAGGCGACGCCCGCCGCCAGCGCCGGCCCCGCCGCCACCGCCAGCCGGTTGACGAACGCCCCGCCCCAGCAGAAGCCGACCGCACCGACGCGGCCCGTTCCCGCCTTGTCGGCGGCGGCGCGCGCCATCATCGCCCGCGCCTGGGCCAGCGCCAGATCATAGTCGAGCGTCCCAATCAGCGTGCGGGCGCGATCCTCGTCGGCCGGCGTACTGCCCTGCGGCGCCAGCAGATCGGGCGCGGTCACGCGAAAGCCGGCCAAAGCCAGACGACGTGCGACATCCTCGATATGCGGCGTCAGCCCGCGATTTTCGTGAATGATCAGAACCTCGCCCAGCCGCTTCTTCGCGTCACGCGGGGCGACCATATAGGCGGCGGAGCGGGCGCCGGCCTCCATCCCCTCGCGGCGATCGATTCGCAGCCGGACATCCTGCGGATCGGTCATCGCCGCGGCGGCGGGACTGGCGGCGATTCCCAGGATCAGCGCCTCGGCCGCCGCCGCCGAGCCCGCAAGCGCGGTCATCTGGCGCAGCAGGGTGCGACGGTCGTGATGGTCATGGGTAAAGGCGTCGTAGAGGCGGACCGCGCGGTCGCGCAGCGTGTCGCCCGGTGTATCGTTGCGGGGGACTTCGGTCATGCGGACATCCTCCATCGGGCCGCGCGACGGGTCTGCCACCCTGGCTTATGTCACGACCACGCCAGCAGCATAGTCGCTGCGGCTCCGATCGGCTAGGCTTGGCGGGACTATAGGGGGAGGATGGGCATGATGATCGGTCTCGCATGGGCGCTCCTTCAGGCGCAGGCATCGGCCCCGACACCACCGCCGCCGCCCCCTCCCCCGATTCATGGCGGCAACGTGCCGATGACCTGCCCGATCGGTGGCGAGACATTCTCGGGCTGGCAGATGGGGAGCTATTCGACCTATGGCGAGCGGCCCGACGGGCGCCCCTATAGCTATATGATGTTCCCGCTGCCCGTGCCCGAATGTCCGGGCAATCACTTGGTCGTGTTCGATCGGTTTTCGGACAGCGACAAGGCGGCGCTGGCGGTGCTGATCGCCACACCCGATTATGCCGAACTGGTCGCACGAAAGGATTCTGGCCATTATCGGGCCGCATGGCTGGCGGCACGGTTGAGCCGGCCCGAGCCGCAAGTCCTGACCTGGCTTCAGGCCGCGCTATGGGGACAGACGCCCGGTCCGCGTGACGGCCGCGATACTCCCGAAATGCAGGAGCGCCGCAGCCGTTATGGGCAGGCGTTCGTCACGCGGGTCCGCAACCTGCCCGCCGATACCAGTGCCAAGGACCGTCTATGGTCGACCGCCCGCGCCGCCAACCAGTTGCGCCAGTCGGGTGATTTCAAGGATGCGGAGGCGATGCGGCAGGCGGCGATGGCGGTGATCGGGCAATCGGGGACCGGTGAGGGTTGGGATGACTATCTCGGCAAGCTGGGGACGGTGATCGCCCGGCGCGATGCCTCGGTCGAACCGCTGGACATGATCCCGCCCCGTGAGGCGGCCTATCGCTGCGCCAAGCCGGGCGATGCGCCGCTGAGCCAGACGGAGGTTCGGCTCTGCGCGACGCCCGACATTGCCAGGGAAGTGGCGGATCTGTCGGATTGAGGGGTGTTGGGCGTGGCCTTCGACTTCGCTCAGGCTGAACGGGGGTTTCGGAGTGGTGCTGCTCTCATGCATCGCCCGGCAAGTATCCGCGCCGCACTCCCCTTGCCCCGTTCAGCCTGAGCGAAGTCGAAGGCCACGCCCCGCCCCCCAAACAAAAAGGCCGCCCCTGACAGGGACGGCCTTTCCACAAAATACCGGCCTGAGGGGTCAGGTGCCGAGCGGACTCGGCGATCCGAACGGACCCGCGCCGCGCCGGGTTTTGGGGATCGAGGTCCCCGCCTTGGCAACCGGCGTCGCTTTCGCCTTGGGATCGTCGCGACCGATGTCATCGCCCGCGATCAGCTTCTTGATCTCATCGCCCGACAGCGTCTCATATTCCAGCAGCGCCCCGGCCAAAAGATGAAGCTGGTCGACATGCTCGGTCAGCACATGCTTGGCGCGGTGCAGACCGCCCTCGACGATCGACTTGATCTCGTCGTCGATCAGCTGCGCGGTCTGGTTGGACATGCGCACCGGCTGGCTGGACGAATAGCCCAGGAAGCTCTCGCCTTCCGGCTGGGCGTATTCGACCGGGCCGACCTTGTCCGACATACCCCATTTGGTGACCATGTCACGGGCCAGACCGGTGGCGTACTGGATGTCGCCGCTCGCGCCGCTCGACACCTTGTCATAGCCGAAGATGATCTCCTCGGCGACGCGACCGCCCATGGCGACCGCCAGGTTCGCGTACATCTTGTCGCGATGATAGCTGTACGAGTCGCGCTCCGGCAGGCGCATCACCATGCCCAGCGCGCGGCCGCGCGGGATGATCGTCGCCTTGTGGATCGGGTCCGACGCCGGTTCATGCAGCGCGATGATCGCATGGCCGGCCTCGTGATAGGCGGTCATCCGCTTCTCGTCCTCGGTCATGACCATGGAGCGGCGTTCCGCGCCCATCATGACCTTGTCCTTGGCTTCCTCGAACTCGGCGCTGGCGACCAGGCGCTTGCCCTTGCGTGCCGCCATCAGCGCGGCCTCGTTGACCAGGTTCGCCAGATCGGCGCCGGAGAAGCCCGGCGTGCCGCGCGCGATGACGCGGGCGTCGACGTCGGGGGCCAGCGGCACCTTCTTCATATGGACTTCGAGGATCTTCACACGGCCGTCGATGTCGGGGCGCGGCACCACGACCTGGCGGTCGAAGCGGCCGGGACGCAGCAGCGCGGGATCGAGCACGTCGGGACGGTTGGTCGCGGCGATGATGATGATGCCTTCATTGGCCTCGAAACCATCCATCTCGACCAGCAGCTGGTTCAGCGTCTGCTCGCGCTCGTCATTGCCGTTGCCCAGGCCCGCACCGCGATGGCGGCCGACCGCGTCGATTTCGTCGATGAAGACGATGCAGGGTGCCGACTTCTTCGCCTGCTCGAACATGTCGCGCACGCGGCTGGCGCCGACGCCGACGAACATCTCGACAAAATCCGAACCCGAAATGGTGAAGAAGGGCACGCCCGCCTCGCCCGCGATCGCACGGGCGAGCAGCGTCTTGCCCGTACCCGGCGAGCCGACCAGCAGCGCGCCCTTCGGGATCTTGCCGCCGAGGCGTGCGAACTTCGACGGGTCCTTCAGGAACTCGACGATTTCCTGCAGTTCTTCGCGCGCCTCGTCGATGCCGGCCACATCGTCGAAGGTCACCTTGCCTTCCTTCTGGGTCAGCATGCGGGCGCGGCTCTTACCGAAGCCCATCGCACCGCTGGCGCCGCCACCCTTTTGCATCTGGCGCAGCACGAAGAAGGCGATGCCGATGAACAGCAGGAAGGGCAGCGAATTATAGAGCATCAGCATCCAGATGGACGGCCCTTCCTCGGTCTTCGCCGTGAAGGTCACGCCCTTTTCGCGCAGGCGCGGGATCAGCTGCGAATCGGGGACCGGCGTCGTCCGGAACTTCTCGCCCGACGACAGCGTGCCGGTGATCGACTCGCGCGAGATCGTCGCGGTCTTCACCGTGCCCTCATCGACCTTGTCGAGGAAGGTCGAATACTCGATCTGGTTGCCGCTCTGCGCCGACGAACCCGCGCCGGACAGGCTGACGAACAGGGCGAGCGCCATCAGGATGCCCACCCAGATCAACAGGCTCTTCATCCAGGGGTTGCCGCCCCCATTGGGATCGGGGCTCTGCTGCTTGTCGTTGTCGTTCATCGGTGCCGGATACCTTTCCGCCTCCAAGATAGGCGTAGCGAGGTTAATGGCAATGGAACAACACCGATCAAAGTGATCGATCGGTGACAGAAGCGTCAGTCTTGCGCGCCCGTCAGCCGGTCCTGCGCGGCGGTGCGGGTCGGAAGCGCCAGACGCCCGACCGCACGCTGGCGATCACCCCCGCCTGAGTCGCGCGGCTGCCGCCGGCCAGCGCGTCGAGCAGCTTCTCGATATTGGCGCCGTCGCTCCAGGCGGGGGATTCGATCGCGGCGGCCTGGCGCACCGTGCCGATCGCGCGGCGGGCCAGCCGACGCCCCAGCTCGCGCGGCAGGTCGGCGGCGGCGATACGGACATTGTCGCCGTCGATCTGCGCGCGCTCCCGCCACAGCCATTCCACGGTCGCGCGCAGATCGGCATCGGCCTCCGCCAGCTGTGCGGCGGCGCGCGCCATCTGCGCGACGCCCAGCCACTCATTGGCGTCGAGCAGCTGGCGAAACCGGGTCCGGTCATGCCGGGGATCGTGATTGGCGGGGTCGTCGACGAAGGGCGCCTCCGCGCGCCGCACGATCTGGCGCAGCTCGGCGCGCCGCCAGTCGAGCAGCGGACGCAGCACCGCCACCCCGCCGATCTCCGTGCGCGCCCGCACCCCCGACAGGCCCGACAGCCCCGCCCCGCGCGCCGCGCGCATCAGGAAGGTTTCCGCCTGGTCGTCGGCATGATGCGCGGTCAGGATCGCCGCCGCGTGCGAAGTCCGGGCATGATCGGCGAGCAGCGCGTAGCGCGCCTCGCGCGCCTGCGCCTGTAGGCTGGCGCCGGCGATGGCCTCGGCCGGGCGCAGGCCGTGATGCGGCACGCCCAGATCGCGGCAATGCTCCGCGACCATCCGCACCTCGTCCGCCGCCTCGGGCCGCAAGCCGTGATCGACCGTCGCCACCGTGATCCGTCCCGGACAGGCCGCCGCCGCCAATGTCAGCATCGCCATGCTGTCGGGCCCGCCGGAGACCGCCAGCAACAGCGGCGCGGGGTTCGAACGGAGATCGTGAAGCGTCGCCAGATCGGCGGCGAAACGCGCGATCTGATCCTCGGCCGTGGCGTCGGTGGCCATGATATTCTCAAAGCTGGTCAGGGAAGACCCGGCTCTAGGCCCCTCCCCAAGCCGCGTGCAAGCGATTTCCGGCCCGAACGCCTATCGAAAGCGTCGGACATCGGACGCCGCGCGATCCGGCGACGCCCGATGTCCGGCGGTCACGCCATCACTTGCACTTGGCCGCGCTCCGCCCCGCCTCGATCTGGGTCTTCATCGACGCGGAAATCTTGGCGCCATAGACGTCGCTCAGCTCGTCATAGACCTTGCACGCGTCCGCCGGCTTGTTGAGCTTGGTCAGCGCCTGGCCGAGATAGAGCAGGCTGTCGGGTGCGCGCTCGCCATCGGGGAATTTCTTGTAATTCTCGTAAAAGGCCATTGAGGCCAGGCTGGGTTTGCCCGAGTCGAGATAGCTGCGGCCGAGCAGATTCTGCGCAAAGCTGGCGCGGCGGCTCTTGGGATAGTCGGCGACCACCTTCTTGAGCTGCGTCTCTGCCTCGGCATAGCGCTTGGCGGTCCACAGGCGATAGCCATAGAGATAGGCGTCCTCGGCCGGATCGCCGGTCGAGGGCTTGTCGACCGCAGCCGTAGCCGCCGCCGGGGCGCCCGTCGCGGTATCGCCGCTAGCCACGACCGCCGCCGGGGTCCGGCCGGGGCGCGGGGTCGCGGCCGCGCCATCGCCCGACGTATCGAGCGGTGTGCTCTGGCCGGCCGGCGCGATCGGGGCGGGGCCCGATTCCAGCGCCTTCAACCGCGCATCGGTCGCGCGCTTATAGGCGTCGAACTGATCCTGAAGCTGGCGGGTGCGATAGCCGCTCTGCTCGACCTGCCCGGTCAGCGTCGTCAACTGCTCCTCCAGCGAGGTGACGCGCGCGCTCAGATCGGCCAGCGCGCTGGTGGCGGGCACGCCGGTCACCGGCGTCTGGGTCTGCGGCGCGGTGATCTCGGGCTGGACATATTGGTTCGCGCCGCCCGGGAACACCTTGCGCTGCACCGCGCGCATCTCGCTTTCCAGCTTGCCGACACGGCCCTCGATATTGGACTGAGCCGACGCCGCCGTCGGTACGATCAGAACGGCCGCAACGCCGGCCAGCAACAGGTTACGCATCGCTCTCACCCCCCGGTGGGTCTGTTGGAAAAGGCGGGACATCTTATCTGCCCCGCCAAAGCTGTCGCCAGCCTGAAAGACCGCCCTTTACAGATCGGCCGGTGCCGTCGTCGCCGGGCTGGACGACGGTGCGGGCACAGGCGCGGCCGGCGTGGTGGCGGCGGGACGCTGTGCGCGGCGCGGCGTGGTCGTCTCCCGCACGGCGGGCGTAGCGACCAGCGGCGCGCCCGAGGCCCGGGCCGCGATCGACGCAGGATCGAGCTTCACGTCCTTGATCGCGCGCGATCCGTCGCCCAGCGGCGGGATGGCCGAGCCATTCAGCGTGACGGTCAGCTTGTCGGGACGACCGACGTTCAGCATCGGGCCATTGGCGTCGGCGGGCACTTCATATTGCTCGCCCTGCTTCAGCGTGCCGATCTTCAGCGTCTTGTTGTCGGCGTCATAGACGCGCAGCCAGACTTCGCCATTGGCGGTCAGCAGCACCTTGCCGCCGGTCACCGGCGTCGGGCTGGCGACCGGCGCGGGGGTGCTGGCGTCGGTGGTGTTGGTCAGCGGGGTGACGGCCGGCACATCCTGTGCGGTGCGATCGCGGCGGAACAGGTCGGTGCCGTACCACAGCCCGGCGATGATCAGCAGCGCCAGCGCGATGCCGGCACCGATGATCGCCAGCCCGCGCGATGGCACGCGGGCGGGATCGGCGATGTCCTGCGGCACATACTCGCTGACCCGCCGGCCCATCCGGTCGACATCGGCGCGCACCGCCTGCGCGATCGCGACCTCGTCGGCGCCGACCGCACGGGCATAGGCCTTGGCGAAGCCGACCGCATAGGTGGCCGATGGCAGGCTCTGATAATCGGATGCCTCGATCGCCGCGAGATGGCGGCTCGGAATACGCGTCCGCGCACCGATGTCGCCGAGCGACAGACCCTGCGCCTCTCGCGCCGCACGCAGGACGTCACCGGCGCGGGCGGGTGCCGATGGTGCGGCATCGTGGCCCGGATTGACCTCGTCCATTCTCAACTCCGAAGTGACCATGGCCCACCCCATGATCGCGGTCGTTCTTTCAGACGGTTGGGTTCAAGTCAACGCGAAGCCCGGCCCCTGATCAGGCCAATTCCACACCGTTCGTCGCAGCCCAGGCACCAAGCGCCCCGCGCATGTCACGCACCGGATGCGCGAGCAGCCGCGTCATCTCCTCGGTGATTGCCGCGCGGTCGAGCGAGCGGATCATCGCCTTGACCGGACCGACCGCCGCCGGGGTGATCGACAGCCGGTCGAGCCCCAGCCCGATCAGCGCCATCGCCTCCAGCGGACGGCCACCCATTTCGCCGCACACGCCGACGCGTACGCCCGCCGCGCGCGCCGGCTCGACCACCCGGCGCAGGAAGCGCAGGATGGAGGGGCTGAGCCAGTCATAGCGCTCGGCCAGCTTGGGGTTCGCGCGGTCGGCGGCGAACAGGAACTGCGTCAGGTCGTTGGTGCCGATCGACAGAAAATCGACGTTCGGCAGGATCAGATCGAGCTGCTCGGCAAGTGCCGGCACCTCCAGCATCGCGCCGTAACGGACCTCGATCGGCAACCGTCGGCCGCGCCCCGCCAGCCATACCCGCTGCGCCTCGAACAGCGCCTTGGCCTCGTCGAACTCCCACGCCTCGGAGACCATCGGGAACATGACGTGAAGCGTGCGGCCCGAGCCGGCCTCGAGCAGCGCGCGCGCCTGCGCCTTCATCAGGCCCTCGCGCTCCAACGCCAGGCGCAGCGCACGCCAGCCCATGGCGGGGTTCTCCTCGTCCCCCGCCTCGACATTCAGATAGGGCAACGCCTTGTCGCCGCCGATGTCGATGGTGCGGAAGACGACCGGGCGATCGCCCGCCGCCTCCATCACGTCGCGGTACAGCCGCTGCTGCCGCTCGCGCTGCGGCAGGGTGGCGGAGACGAGGAACTGGAATTCGGTGCGGAACAGGCCGATGCCATCGGCCCCCGTCGTGTCGAGCGCGGCGGCATCGTCGCGCAGGCCCGCATTGACCATCAGCGTGACGCGGTGCCCGTCCTTGGTCACCGGCGGCACGTCGCGCAGCGCGGCGAAGGCCGCGCGCCGCTTCTGGCGCAGCGCCAGCTTGGCCTCGAACGCCTCCTCCATCGCCGCGGTCGGGCGGACGAGCACGCTGCCCTCGGTCGTATCGAGCAGCAACTGGTCGCCATCGGCGATCTGCCGCCGCACGTCGCGCACCCGGCCCAGCACCGGCACGCCCATGGCGCGCGCGACGATGATGACATGCGCGGTCAGCGACCCTTCCTCCAGGATCACGCCCTTCAACCGCCGGCGATCATATTCCAGCAGCTCGGCCGGCCCCAGATTACGCGCGATCAGGATGGTGTCCTGCCGCAGGCCCAGCTGCGCCGCCGTGCCCATCTGCCCCGACACGATGCGCAGCAACCGGTTGGACAGGTCCTCCAGGTCGTGCATCCGGTCGGCGAGCAGCGGATCGTCGATCTGGCGCATCCGCTGGCGCGTGCGCTGCTGCACCCGCTCGATCGCGGCCTCGGCGGTCAGGCCGCTGTCGATCGCCTCGTTGATCCGGCGCGCCCACCCCTCGTCATAGGCGAACATCTTATAGGTCTCGATGACCTCGACATGCTCGCCCGCCACGCCGAATTCGGCCTCGCGCGCCATGCGGTCGATCTGTTCGCGCATCTTGTCGAACGCGGCATAGACGCGGCGACGCTCGGCATCGATGTCCTCGGCGACCGTATGCTCGATGACGATGCGCGGCTGGTGGAAGACGGCGAAGCCGCTGCCCATGCCGTCGACCAGCTTCTGGCCCGCCAGCCGGACCGTCGCCGTCATCTGCGGCCGCGCGCCCGCCGCACTCGCCGCGTCGATCAGTCCGGCATTGGCGATCAGCTCGGACAGCACCATCGCGACCGTCTGCAACGCCTCGATCTCGACATCGGCATATTTGCGCGGCTCGGCATGCTGCACCGCCAGCACGCCCACCGCCCGTTCGCGCCGGATGATCGGCACGCCGGCGAAGCTGTGGAAGCGGTCCTCGCCCGTTTCGGGCTTATAGGCAAAGTCGGGATGGCTCGCGGCTTCGTCCAGGTTCAGCACCTCGACATCCTCGGCGATGGTGCCGACCAGTCCCTCGCCCAGCGCCAGCTTGGTGACGTGCACCGCCTCCTCGGCCAACCCGCGCGTCGCGAACAGCTCCAGCACGCCTTCGCGCAGCAGATAGATGGAACACACCTCGCTGCCGATCGACTCGCCGATGATCTGGACCACCTGGTTCAGCTTGGCTTGGGCGGGTGCGCGCGACGCCATGACGTCGTGCAGGCGGACGAGGATCTCGCGGGCGGAGGCGGCGGCCGAAACGGGCATGGCGACAGGGCTATCAGACCGGATGCGGCGGTGTCATGCGCTAATCGCACGCCGGCGTCGAATTGCTCCGGCATCCCCGCCGCTCCCCGACGACAAACATACTGATACGGATCACAATTCAACGATTTAGCGGAACGGCGGTCGGTGACGCCGGTTGCCCTGGCATCACCGTCACGGGAGATCACCATGCTGAAGCCCCTGCCCATCGCGCTGGCCCTCATCCTCGCCGGCGCGCCGGTCGTCGCGCAGACCCCGCCGCCGCCGCCACCCGCCGCCGCGAAGGCGCAGGCCGCCGCCTATGTGAAGGCCGCCGGGATGAGCGACCTGTACGAGATCACCTCCAGCGAGATCGCGCTGCAAAAGTCGCGCGACGCGGGCGTGCGGCGCTTCGCCCAGGCGATGATCGAGCATCACCGCCACACCACCGCCGCCACCGTACAGGCCGCGCGCCAGGCCGGGCTGACCCCGACGCCGCCGCAACTGGGCGGCGCCAAGGCCTCGATCGAGGAACTGCGCCGCGCCAAGGCCGCCGACTTCGACCGCCTCTATCTCGGCCAGCAGGCCCCCGCGCATCAGGCCGCGCTCGACCTGCACCAAAGCTATGCGACGAATGGCGATCAGCCCGCGCTGAAGACCAGCGCCCAGGCCGCCGTGCCGATCGTTCAGCAGCATATCCAGATGCTGTCGCAGCTGCAGCGCTGAGCCGCAAAGGACAGGGCCATGGACGACGCCGTCAAACCCACCACCGAGACCGATCAGCCGAACCTGTCGACCGAGCATCAGAAACCCGGCGATGCCCGCCGGCCGCGCGATACGCTCGACCAAGGCCAGACCAGCACGGAGGGGCAGGACGCCCCGCCGCGTAAATCCTCGCTGATCTGAGCTTGGAAAGAACGCCGTTCCGGGGAAGGCAGGACCTTCCCCGGCGCATCGGATCGAACGAAACCCGATCCGGCTGGCTTATCGCACCAGATGCCATTGCTGGTTGGGATGACCGCCGCAGTCCCAGACGCGGATCGCGGTGCCGGCCCCCAGCTCGCCGATATTGTCCAGGCATTTGGACGTCTGCCGATTGCGCAGCAGGAACCAGCCGTCCTCGGTCGGCAGGACCTCCCATTGCTGGCCGACGCCTTGCGAGCGCGGTGCCAGTCCGGTGGGGTCGCCATTGTTGGTATTGCCCAGCGAGTCGATCGCCCGGCCGTCCGCGCTGACCAGCTCGACATAGCCGTCCGCATAACGGACGTTCCAGACCAGCGTTGCCGCCGATCCGCTATTGGCCACCGGGCCGGTGCCGGTGCCGTCGAGCAGCAGCTTGCTCGATCGATTGACGAAGCGCCGGTTGCCGGCGAACTGGGTCGCCGCATCGCCCAGCCCCATATCGGCCAGTTGCGACGACACCAGCTGCACATTGCGCTGGGTTTCGAAGAACTCGCTGTCGTAGTTCAGGCCATAGGGCCAGAAATGGATGCGGTCGCCCCATTGCACCGCGTCGGGGCCGTCGAACGCCTTGATCCGCGCGTTGGTGACCGCCCCCGTCCAGCGTCCGTTGACCATATAGCGTTCCCACTCGCCAAAGGTCCCCGAGCCCAGCCAATGCGCCATTTCGTGCAGCGCCACGCGCCGGCCGATCGATCCGCCGAACTGGATGCGCCAGCGATAGCCGGCCTCCGCGGTGGGCGTGCCGGCATGATAGGTGACGCTGACATGGCCGCTATAGCCGGCCAGCGTATTGGTGTGGTTGATCGTCCAGTTCATCGCATCGGTGATGCGGTTGCGAATATCCTCGGACACGTCGGTATCGAGCGACCAGGTCAGCTGGCCGATCTTGTAATATTCCAGCTCGGCCGGGGCCGCAGCGGTCGTGCCAGCCGGCGGAGGCGTGGTGGCGGCAGGGGGCGGCGTGCTCGCGACGGTCGTGGTGCTGGCCGACGCCGTACCACCCGGTACGACCGAGACGGCATCGGACGCCCCCTCCCCGCCGCAGGAGGCCAAGCCAAATGCCAGCACACTCACTCCCAGTGCGATCGCCAGACGTGATGATTGCGGCAGCAGACCCTTTCGCATGTCACTCTCCCATGTATCACCGATCATGAACTTATTTTCATATTCGAGTTTGACACATGCAAAGGGGATGTAAAGATGAAAAGTAAGACAAATTAATGCTATGGGCGCGGCGCTTCAGAACCGGTGACGGCAGCCGAGAAAGCCTATGAACGCGGCTTTTCGCATGGCCTATACGGTATCGCACCCGACCCTCGGACCGGAACCATTCCAGCGCTTAAAATGTAGGAAAAGTGGCGCACCCGACAGGATTCGAACCTGTGGCCTCTGCCTTCGGAGGGCAGCGCTCTATCCAGCTGAGCTACGGGTGCGTGGGCGAGCCGACTAGCATCGCCCGTCCGCGCGCGCCAGCCCTTTTGTGCGCCGTCAGGCCGATGCCGTCGCTTTTGCCGCCGGGGCCGGCGTCTTGGGGCGATAGGCACACAGATCCTCGACCGGACAGCGCCAGCATTCGGGACGCCGCGCCTTGCAGATATAGCGGCCGTGCAGGATCAGCCAGTGATGCGCATGCACCCGGAACGGTGCGGGCGTCGCCTTGTCGAGTTTCAGCTCGACCGCCAGCACCGTCTTGCCCTTGGCCAGGCCCGTGCGATTGCAGACGCGGAAGATATGGGTGTCGACCGCGAAGGTCTCCTGCCCGAAGGCGACGTTGAGCACGACATTGGCGGTCTTGCGCCCGACGCCGGGCAATCGCTCCAGCGCCGCGCGGTCCTTCGGCACCTCGCCGCCATAATCGTCGACCAGCATCTGCGACAGCGCGATGACGTTCTTGGCCTTGGTGTTGAACAGGCCGATCGTCTTGATGTGCCGCTTCAACCCCTCTTCGCCCAGTTCGAGCATCTTCTCGGGCGTATCGACCTCGGCGAACAGCGCGCGCGTCGCCTTGTTCACGCCGATATCGGTCGCCTGCGCGGACAGCGCGACCGCGACGACCAGCGTATAGGGGTTGCGGAATTCCAGCTCGGTCTCGGGATGCGGGTTCGCCTCCGCGAGCCGGTGGTAGAATTCGACGACGTCCGCCTTCTTCATCGGTCTTACAGGCCCAGCACGTCGCCCATGCGATAGCGCCCCGGCGCCTGCCCCGCGAGCCACAGCGCCGCGCGCACCGCGCCGCGCGCAAAGATGGTGCGGTCCTGCGCGAAATGCCCGAGCGTCAGCCGCTCGCCCTCGCCCGCGAAGATCACCTCATGGTCGCCGATCACCGAGCCGCCGCGCAACGCGCCCATGCCGATCGTCCCCTCGGTACGCGCACCGACCAGGCCCGCGCGGCCATCGACACGCAGCTCGGACAGACTATGCCCGCGCCCCGCCGCCGCCGCCTCGCCCAGCAGCAGCGCGGTACCCGAGGGGGCATCGACCTTGTGCCGGTGATGCATCTCGGTGATCTCGATATCCCAGTCGGTGCCCAGCCGCGCCGCCGCCTCGCGCACCAGATTGGCGAGCAGCGTAATGCCGAGCGAGGTGTTGCCGGTCTGAAGCACCGCGATGTCGGCGGCGGCGGCATCGATCGCGGCATGCTGCGCCGGCGACAGGCCGGTGGTACCGATCACGATCGGCGTCCCCGCCGCCCGCGCCGCCGCCAGATGCGAATCGAGCGCACCTGCGATCGAGAAATCGACCAGCACATCGGCCGACCTGGCCAGTACCGTCGGATCGTCATGCGAGTCGCACCCGCCGGCCAGCGTCGCGCCCTCATCCTCGATCAACTGCGCGATGGCGCGGCCCATGCGTCCCGCGCTGCCGTAAATGCCGATCGCGGTCATAGCTGCTCCTGCCGAGTGATGGGTGAGGACATGGTCATGGGAGCGCTCCTTGACACAGGTTGAGGCGCGGGGAAACCGATTGCCCAACGGCAAGGCTCAACCACCGACGTTGCGCTGTGTCCTATGGCAGGGTTACAGATCGAGGTCCCACTGGACCCAAATAAGGCATCTGATGGTGAAAGGACGATAGTCCCGGTTGCCTTTCGGGGCGGACGCTATCGCTTATTTTCAGATGTGCCAGATCGACCACTTCCACCCGCGAACACTCCAGCAACTGACGTAGGAACGCTGTGAAGAATATACTGATTGTCGATGGCGCATTGAACGCGACCTTCAGCGTCTTCCAAGCCACGGATGAGGAGTTCGCGATGCTCTTCCCCAATGGACAGGAGATCGAGGTGGCCGAGGATGTGATCGAGCGAACAGGGGAAGCAGTCGCCGACGAGATATTCACTCGTGTGTAGGAACGCCCTATCCTCAAAAGCGAGGCGCAGGGCATCCACGCCACACTGATTTACGATGAACCATCGCGTCGTAACTATCTCCCGTCTTCCCGGCGGGAAATCGATTGGGACGATCGTTCGATCAACGAAGCTCAGCGGCGTCTTTTTCGATCACGGCGGCAGCGCCCGCTTTGAACGACTTCCAGCCGTTACGCGCATGACCTATTGTTCGATGATGGCTGACCCCAAAAACATCGTCATCCTCACCGGCGCGGGTATCTCCGCCGAGTCCGGTATCGCCACCTTTCGCGGCCCCGGCGGCTTGTGGGAGGGGCACCGCGTCGAAGATGTCTGCACGCCGCAAGCCCTCGCCGCCGATCCGGCATTGGTCCATCGCTTCTACGACCTTCGGCGCGCGGCGCTGGCGTCCGTCCGGCCGAACCCCGCGCATGACGCGCTGGCGCGGCTGGATCGGGAATGGGCGGGCGACCTGCTGATCGTCACGCAGAATGTCGACGATTTGCATGAGCGGGCGGGGGCGACCCGGATGCTGCACATGCATGGCGCGTTGAAGCAGGCCTTGTGCGCGGCCTGTGGCGAGCGGTTCGATTGGGCCGACGACCTGCCGCCCGGCACGCCCTGTCCCGCCTGTGCGGCCCCGGCGCTGCGGCCCGACATCGTCTTCTTCGGCGAAATCCCCTATCAGATGGAGCGGATCGAGGCGGCGCTGGCGCAGGCCGATTTGTTCGCCTCGATCGGCACCTCGGGCGCGGTCTATCCGGCGGCGGGGTTCGTGCGGATGGCGAAGGCCTATGGCGCGGCGACACTGGAGCTGAACCTCGATCCGTCGGAGGGAAGCAGCTGGTTCGACGAAAGCCGCTTCGGCCCGGCAGGGACACTGGTGCCGGCATGGGTCGAGGACATGCTCAGCCGCTGAGCGGCACGATCACCTCGCGGGCGCGGGGCTCCAGCCGCGCGACGGCGGCGTCCTGCAGCCCCTGCGCCGTCACCAGGACGCCGAAAGCGCGCGGATCGGGCTTGTTGAAGAGCAGCGGCTGGCCCAGCGCATCGGCCACCCCCGCCCCCGCTTCCGACGCGATCAGCGCGGCGGCGGCAATGTCCCATTCATTGCCCCAGCGCAGCGTGGCGACCAGATCGGCCTCGTCGGCGGCGACCATGGCGATGCGCAGCGCGATCGAATTGGGCTTGAACACCGCGACCAGATCGCGGTCGGCCTTGGGCAGCGCATCGACCGGCACGCGCGCGCCCGGCATTGCACGGCGATGCCCTGCGCACAGCGTGCGGCCATTGCGCGTCGCGCCGCCGCCGGCCCGCGCCAGCCACAGCTCGCCGCGCGCCGGCGCCGCAAGCACGCCGATCACCGGCCGGCCATCCTCGACCAGCGCGACCGAGACCGCCCAGCCCTCGCGGCCCCGGATATAGTCGCGCGTCCCGTCGATCGGATCGACCACCCAGACGCGGCGCGCGGCCAGCCGGTCGGGCTTGTCCGCGGTTTCCTCCGACAGCCAGCCGGCATCGGGGATCAGCGCGGTCAGCCGGGCGTGGAGCATGCGGTCGACGTCCAGGTCGACCTCGCACACCGGGCTGCCGGGCACCTTTTCCCATTGGCGGAAATCGGTGCGCCAGCGGGCGAGCGCCATCGCCGCCGCCTCGCGCGCCGCCGCGACCACGGCCGGCACCATGTCAGGGGCCGGCACGGGATCAGCCACTCGCGACCGTCATCCCGTCGACGCGCAGCGTCGGCACGTTGACGCCGTAGCGGAATTCCAGATCATTGGCCGGCGTCATCTCGCGGTACATATCCTTCAGATTACCCGCGATGGTGAACTCCGCAACCGGCTCGGCGATCCGCCCGCCGACGATGCGGAAGCCCGCCGCGCCCCGGCTGTAATCGCCGGTCACCGGGTTGACCCCGCTGCCGATCAGCTCGGTGACGTAGACGCCGTCAGCGATGTCGCCGATCAGGGTGTCGACCGGCACATGCCCGGCAACCATATAAAGGTTGCTGGTCGACACGCCCGGCGCGCCGCTGGTGCCGCGCGCGGCATGGCCGGTGGGCTCCAGCCCCAATTGCCGGGCGGAGGCGGAGTCGAGCAGCCAGGTCTCCAGCACCCCGTCCTCGACGATCGCGGTCGGCGACACCGCCAGCCCCTCACCGTCGAAGGGGCGCGAGCGGAGGCCGTGCGGGCGGTGCGGATCATCCTCGATCCGGATACCCTCGGCCATCACCCGCTCGCCCAGCCCGTCGAGCAGGAAGCTGGTCCGCCGCGTGATCGCGCTGCCGGCGATGGCGGAGACGAGATGGCCGACCAGCGACGATCCGACGCGCGGATCGAACACCACCGGCATCGCCCCGCTCGCCAGTCGGCCGGGATTGAGCCGCGCCACCGCGCGCTCGCCCGCGCGCCGGCCGATCGCTTCGGCCCCTTCGAGCAGCCGGTACAGGCGTGCGCCATGATGCGCATAGTCGCGCTGCATGCCCGCGCCCTCGCCCGCCACGACGCTGGCCGACAGGCCATAGCCGGTCGCGGCATAGCCGGCGGCAAAGCCATGGCTGGTGGCCAGCGCGGTGACGATGCGCGAGGCGGACGCCCCGGCGCCCTCGGAATTGGTCACGCCCGCCACGCCACGCGCGGCATCCTCCGCCGCCAGCGCCAACGCGCGCAGCTCTTCCGGCGCGATCTCACCGCCATCGTCCAGATCGAGCATCGGCGGCGCACCGTGCATCAGCCGCTCCTCGGGCGCGAGGCCGGCCCAGCGATCCTCGGGCGCTTCACGCGCCATGGCGACGGCGCGCTCGACGGCGCGGTCCATGGCATCGCCCGACAGGTCCGAGGTCGACACGCTGGCCGAGCGCCGCCCGACAAAGACGCGCAGGCCCAACTCCTCGCTCTCCGACCGGCCGACATCCTCCAACTGCCCCAGCCGCACCGAAACCTCGAGCGCGGCGTCGGCGGCAAAAACGGCATCGGCGGCATCGGCACCGGCGGCGCGGGCCCGGGCAACGATCTCGGCGGCCCGGTCGCGGGCCTGTTCGGGGGTCAACATGGCATGGGACTTAAGGGCGCATGGACGGGGATGCCAGTCCCGCCACGGATTTTGAAACGGTCAAGTCGCTTGCGAACGTCGTAGCGATGATGGGATAGCGGGTCCGGGAGGGTACGGGCATGAAGGTCATCGGGGCGGTCATTCTGGCGGGACTGGCCATCGTCGCCACGTCGTTCATGCCGACGGCATCCTGCGCGGACAGTTGGGCGACGCCAACTACGCAAACCTTCACCTCGTGCAAGGGCCATGCGCGCGTCGTCGTGACGCCGCGCGATCTGGAGAGCCAGCTCGCCTATTTCGAGGACAAAGTCGACGGGGTCGAACCCGCCGGGCAGACGGGAACCGGGCCCACTCACGCGAGGGCGCGCGTCGAGACGTTGGTGGGCGGGACGTGGCGCGCGGTGTGGGACGAGCAGATCGCCAATGATGTCGCCCCGGTGCATGTCATCGTGCGCGACGATGGCGGCTATACCGTCACCTTCGATGACTGGCACGGCACCGGCTATGGTCCGCGCGCCGTCGTCATCTATGACGCGAAGGGCAGCATCGTTCGGGCCTTGTCGCTGTCGGACATCATACCTCGGGACTATATCGAGGCGCTGCCTCATTCGGTCAGTTCCATCCAATGGCGTGGCCAGCCGCGCTTTACCGCCGATGGACGGCAGGTCGTCATTCCAGCCATCATTCCATCGTCCGAGTTCCCGGGCGAAACCGCCTATGTCGAGACGACCATCAACTTGGCGACCGGCACCGTCTCGCCCGCCATCGGCCTGGCGTGGCAGCAGGCGCTGGCGACGGGCCGCCGCGTTCATGCCGAACAGAGGGCCGCCGAGGCGCGGCAAAGGGCAGCCTTCCTTGCCCCTTTGCTGGGTCCGAAAGACAATGACCAAGGCGAATGGCATACCTATCTGCGGGAAGCTGTTGCCCGCAAGACCAAGGGCCGGGAATTCCCCTCCACCACGATCCTGCGTATTCCCGGCGCATCGGATTATGCGATCACCGAGACCTGGCTACGGGAAGCGCTGACCAAATTCTATGCTGACCAGGTGGCCGTCGCCTCGCTGTCACCGTCGAACATGGTGCCGGTGTTGCGCAAGATCGCATCATCCGTGCCGCGCGGATCGCTCACGAAGGTCACGCTCTACGTTGCGGCCCGGAACGACATCTGGCCGGAGGTTCGCGAGGCGATGTCGCCAACGGGCGTCAAACTGGTGCAGCTCAACCCCGACACGCCGATCCCCCAGACACGCCGCTGAATCGCGGAACATGACGGCCCTTGAACGGAGCCGCTTCGGGTGCGTTGGGACAGCATGTCTCAACCGCACATCGCCACTGTCCGCGCCGCGTTTGGACGCAAGGTCACGCTTCGCGCCAAGCTCGAAATCACCAGCGGCGGCCTGCTCGCCATCGGTGGATTGGTATCGTCGATCCTGTTGTCGACGGCGGTGCTGGTCGGGGTGGCGACCCGGCATCTGCCGAAGCGGGATCGGTGATCCTCATACCGGCGCGGCGTCGGCGCCGGCGCCATAATGATGCCAGGTGAAGATGGCGAGCGCGCTGCGGTGCGGGCGGAAGGCTTCGGCGAGCGCGCGGACCTGTTTTTCGGACGGCCGCGCGTCGTGGCCCAGGATGCGCCCCATCTCGATCTGCACCGCCAGATCGCCGGCGGGCCAAATGTCGGTGCGGCCTTCCGCGAACAGCAGATAGACCTCCGCCGACCAGCGGCCGATGCCCTTGACCGCCACCAGCTTGGCGATCGCCTCCTCGTCATCGGCGGGCAGGTCGGCGAGGTTCAGGCGACCGCTCGTCACCTCCTCGGCCAGGCTGCGCAGATAGCCGGCCTTTTGCCGGGAGATGCCCGCGCCGCGCAGTTCCTCGTCGGTCACACCGTGCATCCGCGTCGGATCGCTCGCGTCGCCCAGCAGTTCGTTCAGCCGTCGCCAATGCGCATCGGCCGAGGCGACCGAGACCTGCTGGCCCAGGATCGTCCGCACCAGCGTGGCATAACCGCGCGCCCGGATGCGCGGTTCGGGATAGCCGATCCGCGCCAGCGCCGCCGCGATGGCGGGTTCGGACGCGGCGAGCGCATCCATGCTTTCGCGAATCTGTTCGGCGCTTAGCCCCATGATACTTGATCCGCGCGTTCAGGCCCGGCAGAGCCGCCGCCAACAAGGAGAATGGACATGCCCAAGCTTATCGTCGTGACCCGCGACGGGGAAGAACGCGAAATCGACGGCGAGGCCGGTCTGTCGGTGATGGAAGTGATCCGCGACGCCGGTGTCGACGAATTGCTGGCGCTGTGCGGGGGTTGCTGCTCCTGCGCGACCTGCCATGTCCATGTCGATCCGGCCTTCGCCGACACGCTGCCCGCGATCGGCCCGGACGAGGACGACCTGCTCGATTCGACCAGCGATCGCGACGCGACCTCGCGCCTGTCGTGCCAGCTGCCGTTCGGGGCGGCGCAGGACGGGATGCGGGTGCGGATCGCGGCGGAGGACTGACCGGGCATCCGGTCTGAACGCCGGAGGGCGGGGTTTCGGCCCCGCCCTTTTTTGTTCGCGCAGAGGCGCGGAGGGCGCAGAGGGGGTGTCCTGTTTGGCGACGTTCCGGTGTATGGGAAAGATGATGTTCGCGCGGAGACGCGGGGGCGCGGAGTTGGCATGTCCGGCCGCAAGGCCAGCCTGCTATCATCGGCGCAGCTTTGTCTTCCGGTCGCGAGGTAGTGTTCGATCACAGCGCGCCGGACATCTCCGCGCCTCCGCGTCTCCGCGCGAACAAAATCCCGTGGCCTTCGACTTCGCTCAGGCTGAACGGAGGGTGGGCATTATGGCCACCCGTACCAACAGCCGTTCACGCTGAGCGAAGTCGAAGCGCACGCCCGGCGCTTGCCTTTCACACCCTCTGCGTCCTCCGCGCCTCTGCGCGCAAAAAAGCGGCGAGGCCCCACCCCGCCGCCAGAAAATCACCGCGCCGCCACCGCATAGAGCGCGATCGCCGCCGCGTTTGAGACGTTCAGGCTCTCCACCTTCGGGCTGATCGGCAGCTTGGCGAGTTCGTCGCAATGCGCCTCGGTATTCTGGCGCATGCCTTCGCCCTCGGCGCCCAGCACGATGCAGATGCGCTGCGTGCCCATCGCCTCGGCCAGCGTCTGGTTCGCATGGCCGGTCAGACCGATCCGCCAGAAGCCGGCCTCGGCGATCTCCTCCAGCGCGCGGGCCAGGTTCACGACGCGAATCCACGGCACCGTCTCCAGCGCGCCGCTGGCCGAGCGGGCGACCGTGCCCGATTCGGGCGGCGCGTGCCGGTCCTGGGTCACGATGCCCAGCGCGTCGAATGCGGCGGCCGAGCGCAGGATCGCGCCAACGTTATGCGGATCGGTCACCTGGTCGAGCACCACCAGCGGCCGGCGGTCGTCCTGCCCCTCGTGCAGCAGGTCGCCCAGCCAGATGTCCTCCAACGGATCGACCTCGGCCACCAGGCCCTGATGCGGTGCGTCGGCGGGGACCAGGCGGCCCAGATCGGCGGCATCGGCAAAGGTGACCGGCAGGATCGGCGGCAGGTCGAGCGCGGCCAGCGCCTCGCGCGTGCCCCAGATCTTGCGCACCGTGCGGTTCGGATTGGCGAGCGCCGCCGTCACCGCATGCCGCCCCCAGAAACGGGGGCGGTTGGAAGAAGCCTGGCTGGGGCGATGTCCTCGGCGTGCCATCAGTCGTCGGTATCCGTATATGCAAAGGGGTTGGTCGGTGCCGGTTGGGTCGGCACCGGCGGACGCGGCAACGCCTTGTCCGCATTCGCCGCCGCGAGCAAGACCCCCGCGAGCACGACCGAGGCCTGCCGCATGTCGTCGCCCTTCAAATGATCGAAGGTATCGGCCGAGCTGTGATGGATGCGGCTGCCATAGTCCAGCGGGTCCTGGATGAACTGAAAGCCCTGCACGCCGACCGCCTGCATGAAGACATGGTCGGTGCCGCCGGTCGTCCGCTGCACGACATTGCCCGCGCCCATCGACGCATAGGGCGACAGCCATTCCTTCAGCATCGGCACCGCCGCCGGATTATTCTCGGCATAAAGCCCGCGCAGCTTGCCCGAGCCGTTGTCGATATTGAAATAGGCCGCCAGATCGGCGTAACCCGGCTTGGGCGTGATCGGCCAGCGATTGGTCCAGCCATAATAACGCTTCAGACCGGTCTGCGGCGCATCGCCCGGTCGCCCGCGCGTCGCCAGATGCTGCTCGACATAGGCCATCGAGCCCAGAATGCCCTGCTCCTCGCCCGACCAGAGCGCGAAGCGGATGGTCCGCTTCGGCCGCTGTCCGGTGGCGGCCAGGATGCGCGCGGCCTCCATCACCATCGCGCTGCCCGCCGCATTGTCCGCCGCGCCGTCGCCCGCGACCCAGCTGTCGAGATGCGCGCCCGCCATCACATAGCCCGCCTTGGGATCGGTGCCGGGAATCTCGGCGATGATGTTATAGGCGTTCACATCGCTGTCGTCGTAGCGGACGTCGCTCAGTACCTCGATCGTCGGCGCGGGGCCGGCCTTGGCCAGGCGCGCGAGCCGGCGATAATCCTCGGCGGCCAGCTCGATGCCGGGCACCGCCGGCGTCTCGCCGCGTCCGAACAGATAGCCCTCACCGTGCAGCAGCTTGCCGTCGCGATAGCTCTGCGTGACATAGGCGACCGCGCCCTCGGCCTTCAGGAACGCGTCGAGCTTCTGCGAAAAGTCGAGCCGCTTCAGCCGGCGATCGGCGCTTTCGGGGTCATGCTCGGGCTGAACATAGACGTCGAGCTTGGCGATGTCCTCGCCCGACAGGCGGCGGAAGGGTGCCGACGACGGCTCGTCGCCGGTGCCGGGCATCGTCACCATCACGATCTTGCCACGCAGCTGGCCGCGCCATTTGTCGAAATCGCGCTCGCGCTTCATCGGCGCGACGATGACGGGGGCGGTCACCGCGCCGTTGGTGGCGGGAGTCCAGGCGATCGGGATCGCGGTCAGTTGCAGCGGCCGGGGGCTGACCATCCGCACGCTCGACCGCTCGATCGACCAGCCGCGCCCGAAGGGAAAGCCTTCCTTATGGACGTTCTTCAGCCCCCATTTGGCGAACTGCTCGGCGGTCCAGGCCTCGGCGGTCCGCATCGCGGGGCTGTTCGTCATGCGCGGGCCGATGACGTCGGTCAGATGCTGTGCGGTCTGCATCGCCTGGCTGTGGTTCATGCCCTCGTCGATGAGGCGGTTGGCCGCACTCCGGTCTTGCGCGGAGGCGATGGCGGCGGGCAGCAGGGCGACCGCCGCGACGGCGGCGAGCAAGGATGGACGCATGGAAAAGAACCCCCGGAAAATCGTCTATGGGTCAGAGGCTATGTCCCGATTGCGCGACATGCAAGCAACCGGATCAAGCGCAATCGGCAGAAAACGTACAAAACGGCGTTGACAGGCCCGCCGCGCTTCGGCATTGGGCGCGCCTCGCTCCGATGGAGTGACACCCCGGAAGGGTGGCCGAGTGGTTAAAGGCAGCAGACTGTAAATCTGCCCGCGTGAGCGTACACTGGTTCGAATCCAGTCCCTTCCACCATCCCCGCCGATCGGCTAGGGTCGACCACGGCGCCGGATCTGAGCGGGTATAGCACAATGGTAGTGCAGCAGCCTTCCAAGCTGAATACACGGGTTCGATTCCCGTTACCCGCTCCACCCCCTCACCGTCGGCGATGCAGCAGCCTTCCAAGCTGAATATTTCATCGGCCCCTGCTTGACGATTACGTCAATGCTCGCCACTCCGCCCGCGATTCCCATCGATTGGAAAGAGTTGCAACCATGGCATCGGTCAATTTCGACGTTCCGCATGATCTGGGCCGGGCCGAAGCGCGCCGCCGCATCGAACAGGGCCTGCCCAAGCTGGAATCGAAGATCCCCGGCGGCGGCCAGGTGACCTCCGAATGGCCTGCGGAGGATCGGCTGCTCCTGACCATCATCGCCATGGGCCAGACGGTGAAGGCCGACATGAACATCGCCGACCATGCGATCACCGGCACCGTGGCGATCCCGATGATGCTGTCGATGATGGCCGGCCCGATCAGCGAGTTCGTGAAGACCAGCGCGGAGAAGATGCTGGCCAAGGGTTGAGGGTGCCGGGGGCGGACGGCTTCCCCTACGCCTGTTCCGCTTGAGCGTGGTCGAAGGGCATGAGTTTGCTGCTTCCACTGACGGATTAGGGCGCTGGGCGAGTGCGGAGCGTGCGCTTCGACTTCGCTCAGCGTGAACGGCGGTTTGGTTCTGTGGCAAGCGGCCCTTTCGCCCCGCCCCTCGCTGCATTGATAGCCGTCGGGGATTGCCGGTAGCGATCCTGCTTCCCAACCCCCAACCCCGTTCAGCCTGAGCGAAGTCGAAGGCCACGGGCACCCGTTCGCCACCTGGCACTGGCGAATTGCGGCGCTGAGCGAGCGCGGAACGTGCGCTTCGACTACGCTCAGCGTGAACGGTGGTTTGGTTTCGTGGCAACCGGCTCTTCCATCCCGCCCCTTCGCGACATTGATGACCGTTAGGGATTGCCGGTAGCGATCCTGCTTCCCAACCCCCACCCCCGTTCAGCCTGAGCGAAGTCGAAGGCCACGGGCACCCGTTCGCCACCTAGCACTGACGAATTGCGGCGCTGGGCGAGCGCGGAACGTGCGCTTCAATTTCGCCCAGCATGAACGGCGATTTGGTTTTGGGGCAACCGCCCCTTTCGCCCCCCCCTTTACGACATTGATGGCGGTCGGGGATTGCCCGTCGGTTTCCACTCGCCGTTAAGCCTGAACCCGTCGATCGGCTGGCAGGCCAGCCGCCTAGGATGAACTTCGGCGCGATGCGGCAGCTTCGAAGGCACGCCTCACCCTCACCCCAAAAACCCGAACATCCTAACGCCCCGCTTACCAAATTGCGCTAAGGCCATGGCCGCATGTCCGACGCGCCCCCCGCCCCGCCCCGCCCGCCCCGCCCCGCTTCGGCGGTGACGCATGGCGTGGGGCTGGCCGGGCTGGCGGGGTCGCTTGGTTGGATTGCGGTGGCGCGGTGGCGGCATCTGGACGGCCCCTATGCCGCGCTCGTCCATCTGCTGGCGGCGGGCCTGCCGATGATTTTGTGGTCGCTGCTGGTGGACAAGGTGCATCGCCACGCCTCCACCGGCATCGACTGGGCGCATCCCCGCCCGGCGCGGGAGACGTTGGACATCAGCCTGACCAAGCTGGTCGGGCTGTGGGCGACCTTTGCCGCGATCGGGCTGATCTATGCCACCGGGCGCTTCTACTGGCGGGGCAATTTCGCCTTTGCCATGTGGTGTTTCGAATGGATCGCCCCGGCCTCGTTCCTGCTGTCGATCCCCTATGTGCTATGGCTCGACCGGCGGCTGGTCGAGCCGAAGGACGGTGCCTGGGCGCTCGGCGCGTGGCTGGCCGGGCAGAAGGGCGTCGCAGCGGAGCCGATCTATGCGCACCTGCGCGCCTGGGGGGTGAAGGCGTTTTTCCTGGCCTTCATGCTGGCGGTGCTCCCCGGCGGGTTCGGCAATTTCGTGCGCGGCGACCTGTCCACCGTGCTGCGTGATCCGGTGGCGCTGGCCAACTGGCTGATTACGTTGATGTTCGTGATCGACGTCGCCTTCGCGACCGTCGGCTATATGCTGACCCTGCGGCCGCTGGATGCGCATATCCGCTCGGCTAACCCCTATGCGGCGGCGTGGATGGCGGCGCTGATCTGCTATCCGCCGACGATCATGATGGCCGATGGCGGGCCGCTGGACTATCGGCCGGGCACTGCCGAGTGGAGCCATTGGTTCGCCGGGCATCCGGTCCTGCTGGCCGCGATCGGCGCGGTGCTGGTGGCGTTGACCGCCATCTATGCCTGGTCGACCGTGGCGTTCGGCATCCGCTTTTCCAACCTGACGCACCGGGGCATCCTGACCCACGGGCCCTATGCCGTGTCGCGGCATCCGGCCTATCTGTCGAAGAACATCTTCTGGTGGATCGCGACGATCCCCGTGCTGTCGACCGGGACTTGGGTCGATGCATGCCGGAGCACGCTGCTGCTGGGGGCGGTCAGCGGGGTCTATTACTGGCGCGCGCGGACGGAGGAGCGGCATTTGTCGGCCGATCCGGCGTATCGGGAATATTATGACTGGATGGCACGGTATGGGTTGGTGCCGCGGTTCTTTCGCTGGGTTTCGGGGCGGTAGATTTCCCTTGGCCTTCGACTTCGCTCAAGGCTGAACGGATGAAGGGGTAAGCCTCCGTTCAGGCTGAGCGAAGTCGAAGCCCACGCTGCTCGGTCAGAAACTCGCCTCGCCATAGACCCGCGAGATGTCGCCACCCCATTCGCCATGATAGCGGTCGAGCAGCACCTGCGCCGGAACCTTGCCCGACCGCACGATCTCCCGCAGCGGATCGAGGAAGCCGGTCTCGTTATCCCCCGCCCCATTCAGCCGTCCACGCGCCGCAAGGCCCGCATGCGCGATGTCGAGCACTTCGCCCGCAATGTCGCGCAGGCGCCCGCCACCCGGCAGCGGCGCGTCCAGCGCCAGCTCGGGCACCGCATCGCGCAAGCTCTGCCGCTCGGTCAGCGACCAGCCCTTGACCAGGTCCCACGCCGCATCGAGCGCGCCATTGTCGTACAGCAACCCGACCCACAAAGCAGGCAGCGCGCAGATGCGGTTCCACGGGCCGCCATCCGCCCCGCGCATCTCCAGGAAGGTCTTCAACCGCACCTCGGGGAAGGCGGTCGAGAGGTGATCGTTCCAGTCCTCCATCGTCGGCAATTCGCCCGGCAGGACCGACAGCTCGCCCTTCAGGAAGTCGCGGAACGACAGCCCCGCCGCGTCGATATATTTGCCGTCGCGGTAGACGAAGTACATCGGCACATCGAGCGCATAGTCGGCGTAGCGCTCATAGCCGAAGCCCTCCTCGAACACGAAGGGCAGCATGCCGGTGCGCGCCGGGTCGGTGTCCGACCAGATATGGCTACGGAAGGACAGCTTGCCGTTAGGCTTGCCTTCGGTGAAGGGCGAATTGGCGAACAGCGCGGTCGCCAGCGGTTGGAGCGCCAGGCCGACGCGGAATTTCTTCACCATGTCCGCCTCCGACGCGTAATCCAGGTTCACCTGGATGGTCGAGGTGCGCAGCATCATGTCGAGGCCCAGCGACCCGACGCGCGGCATGTGGCGCAGCATGATGGCATAGCGGCCCTTGGGCATGATCGGCAGTTCGGCGCGGGTCTTGTCCGGCCACATGCCCAGGCCCAGGAAGCCGAGCCCCAGCGTGTCGCCCGCCGCCTTCACTTGGGCGAGATGGCGCCCCGTCTCGGCACAGGTCTCATGCAGATTGTCGAGCGGCGCGCCCGACAGCTCGAACTGCCCGGCCGGCTCCAGGCTGATCGAGCCGTCCGCGCCGGTCAGCGCGATGACGTTGCCGCCCTCCAGGACCGGCGCCCAGCCATATTGCTCCAGCTCGCCCAGCAGCGCGCGGATGCCTGAGGCTTCGTCGTAGGAGGGCGCGTGATGATCGCCCAGCGCATAGACGAACTTCTCGTGCTCGGTGCCTATCCGCCAGCGATCGCTGGGTTTTTCACCGCGCGCGAAACTCGCGATCAACTGGTCGCGCGACTCGATGATGGCGCTCTTGGCTGTGCTCGCGGTCTTCGTGCTCATGAACCGCGCCTTACGCGCGAGCGCGCGTCCACGCCATAGGCTGAATCAACACCAGTCGCCTACCGCCGCCATCCAGAGGGACACCGCCGCCGCCGCCGCCGTGTCGGCGCGCAGGATACGGGGGCCGAGACCGATGCCGATGGCGGACGGATGCGCGCGGATCGCCGCGCGTTCCTCGGCATCGAAGCCGCCCTCGGGGCCGATCAGGATCGCCGCCGGACCCTTGTGTGCCCGCATCGCCTCCAGCGCGGATACGCCGCCGGTTTCGTCGGCGAAGAACAGCGCACGGCCTTCGGGCCATTCCCGGAGCAGCGCGGCCAGCTTCACCGGCTCGGCGACCTCGGGCAGCGCGGTGCGGCCGCATTGCTCGGCCGCCTCGATCATATGGGCGCGCAGCCGCTCGGTATTGGGCTTGTCGACGACGGTGCGGCGGGTGACGACGGGGACCAGCCGCGCCACGCCCAGCTCGCACGCCTTTTCCGCCAGCCAGTCGACCCGGCCCTTCTTCAGCGGTGCCGCGCACAGCCACAGGTCGGGCACCGCCTCGCGCTCGCGCAAGAGCTGGGTGACGTCCAGCGTCAGGTCGCGCTTGCCGACCGAGGCCGCGACGCCCAGCCATTCGCCGGTGCGGTCGTCGAACAGCTTGACGGGATCGCCGACCTTGGTGCGCATCACCGACACCAGATAATGCGCGGCCGGGCCGTCGATGCGGATCGGCCCTTCGGCGAGCAGCTGGTCGACGAACAGGCGGGGCGTGGATTGCGGCGGCCAGGCGGGGGTAGCGGGCATGGGGTGCGCTTACACCGTGGGCGCGCATCATGCCACTTTTGCCGCGCCAGACGTTTCTTCGCGCAAAGGAGGTGACGATGGCGAAACATTATCAGGAGGAACTGGAAGCGCTGCAACTCGCGCTGGTCCGTACCCAGATGGCGATGGCGGGATCGGACGAGCGCGTCGTCATCGTGCTGGAAGGCCGCGACGGCGCCGGGAAAGACGGGACGATCAAACGGATCACCGAGCATCTCTCGGTCCGCGCCACGCGCGTCGTGGCGCTGCCCAAACCCTCCGACCGCGAACGCACACAGTGGTATTTCCAGCGCTATACCGCGCACCTGCCCGCCGCCGGGGAGATCGTGATCTTCAACCGCAGCTGGTACAATCGCGCCGGCGTCGAGGTCGTGATGGGCTTCTCCACCGCCACCGAGCAGGAAGCGTTCCTGCGCGACGCCCCCGATTTCGAGCGGATGCTGGTCGAAAGCGGCATCAGGCTGGTCAAGATCTGGCTCGACATCTCGAAGAAGGAACAGGCCGAGCGGCTGGAGGCTCGGCGGACCGATCCGCTCAAGGCGCTGAAGGTGTCGGACATGGACAAGGTCGCGCAGGCCAAATGGGCCGACTATTCGGCGGCGCGCGACACGATGCTGACCCGTACCCACACCCCCTTCGCGCCGTGGCATGTCGTGCGCGCCGACGATAAGAAGGACGCCCGCATCGCGATCATCCGCCACATCCTGCACCGCATCGCGCCCGCCGACATCGCCAAGGACGTGAAGGCCCCCGATCCCGACATCCTCTTCCCGTTCGACATGGCCGCGCTGGAGGACGGACGGCTGGCGAAATAGGGTTACGGTCCGGTTAGCCAAATCTTCACGGGGCGGATGATAGAGGGCGCGACAAGACCCTTTGTCGAGGATAGCGCCTGATGTTGCCCCCCGCCCCTCGGATCGCGGCCACGCTGATCGTCCGGAACGAGGCGCGCTGCCTCGCCCGCTGTCTGGAAAGCGTCGCGCCGTTCGTGGAAAGGATGGTGGTGCTCGATACCGGCTCGACCGACAGGACGGTCGCCATCGCCAAGGCCGCCGGGGCCGAGGTGCATCACCTGCCCTGGCCCGACGACTTCGCCGAGGCGCGCAACCACCTACTGGCCTGCGCCGATGCCGACTGGAACCTGATGCTCGACGCCGACGAGTGGATCAGCGACGGCGGCGAGCAGCTGCGCCGCTGGTGCGCCGGGCCGCCACGACTGGGGGCCGTTTGCATCGAGAATCAGGTGGACGGCAGCCCCGATCCCACGCGCAGCTGGATTCCGCGCCTTTTGCCGCGCGGTGCCTATTATCAGGGGCGCGTCCACGAACATGTCGTCTCCGCCCTGCCGATCGTCCGCACCCCGATCCATGTCGGGCATGACGGCTATCTCGCCGCGCAGAAGGCGAAGAAGATCGATCGCAACTATGAGCTGTTGCAGCGCGAACTCGCCGAGCAGCCGGACAATCCCTATCTGATGTTCCAGTTCGGCATGGAGGCGCAGGCACGGCGCGATCTGCCCACCGCCTGCGACTATCTGCAACGCGCGCTGGCGACCGCGCCGCGCGACGCCGGCTGGCGGCATCCACTGGTGACGAGCGCCATGACGCTGATGGCCCATATGGGTCGGCGCGACGAGGCGCTGGCGCTGGCCGATGCGGAGTTTCCGCACTGGCCGCACTCGCCCGACTATTTCTACGTGCTGGGCGACATATTGTTCGACCGGGCGCTGGCCGATCCGGCACAGGCGATCGACCATTGGCTGCCCTTGGCGCAGGGCGCGTGGGAACGCTGCCTCGCCATTGGCGAACGCCCCGATCTGGACGGCAGCGTCGCGGGGCGCGGCAGCTATCTGGCGCAGCAGAGCCTGGACATCGTCCGCTCCCAGCTGGCGACGCTGGCCGCCTGACCGCAGGATCGACCGCACATGCCCGCCAGTCGGTCGGGAACCCGCCGGCCGACATGCGGACCTTAGCGCGATCTTTACCATATCATGGCTCTATCCATGCCATGTCTGGACCATCATCGATCGCCGCGACCCTGATCGTTCGAAACGAGGCACGCTGCCTCGCCCGCTGCCTGACGAGCGTCGCGCCGTTCGTGGACAGGATGGTGGTGATCGATACCGGTTCGACCGACGACACCGTCGCCATCGCACGGGCCGCCGGGGCCGAGGTGCATCACCTGCCCTGGCCCGACGATTTCGCCGCCGCGCGCAATCATGCGCTGGCCTGTGCCGATGCCGACTGGAACCTCGTCATCGACGCCGACGAATGGATCATGGCCGGGGGCGAGGCGCTACGTGACTTCTGTGCCGGCCTGCCACGTCTGGGCCGAATCTGCGTCGAGAGCGATACGCAGGACGGGGCCAATACCGCGCGAAGCTGGATCACGCGGCTGTTGCCGCGCGGTGCCCGGTTCGAAGGCCGCGTCCATGAGCAGGTCGCCTCACCGCTGCCGAGGGTGCGCCTGCCCCTCCATGTCGGGCATGACGGCTATCGCGATGAACAGATCGCCGCGAAGCGCGACCGCAACCACATGCTGCTGCTGCGCGAACTCGCCGCGCTGCCGGACGATGCCTATCTCCTCTATCAGCTCGGCAAGGATGCCCAGATGCGCGCCGATCTGCCGGCGGCCTGCGACTATCTCGCACGCGCATTGGCGGCGACCCCGGTGGAGGCGAACTGGCGTCATGCGCTGGTCACCACCGCCATCCCCCTGATGTCGCAGGCGGGTCGGGTGCCGGATGCGTTGGCGCTGGCCGATGCGGAGTTCGGCCAATGGCCGGAATCGCCCGATTATTTCTTTGTCCTGGGGGACGTCCTGCTCGACCAGGCGATGGCCGATCCGGCCCAGGCGGTGGGGCACTGGCTCCCGCTGGCGGAGGCGGCGTGGGAACAATGCCTCACGATCGGCGAACGCCCGGAACTGGATGGCAGCGTCGCTGGACGTGGCAGCCATCTGGCACGGCATAATCTGGACGTCCTGCGCTCGCAGCTGAAGGCGCTCGCCGCCTAGCGCCGCCGTCGGATCAGCCACCACAAGGCGCCCAGCAGCACCAGCCCGAGCAGCGCGACGCCGCCGACCATCCCGGCGACGCGCAGGATCGCCCAGAACAGCGCCTCGACAAAGCGTCCGACCGCGACCGACAGGCCGATCATCGAAAAAGGGGCCGGCTGTCCATGGTCCGTCCCTAATAGCCAGCCGGAGTGCCGGACGCCACGGACCTCAGCGTAGCGGCGTGATCATCGCCCCGACGCTCTCGACGGGCAGCGACATCAGCGCGGCGGCAGAGTCGTCGATGCCATAGGACATGATCACCCGGCCGTCATGGACCGCCATCCCTGAGCAGAATTCGACGCCGCGCTTTTCGAAGAAGAACGGATCGGACAGCCCCGTCACCCGCCAGTCACGCGATATGCGGACGAAGCGATGCGGGTAGAAGGGACCGGCGGAAATGCTCGCCTTCAGCTGCCGGCAGGCCAGATGCGCGACGCAGAGCCAACCGTCCTCCCACGGGATCAGCTGCGACGATCCCGACCAGCCGACCAGCGGGCGGATCGGCCGGTCGGCCCGGTGAACCGGCGCCAGCGCGCCATCGGCGACCCGGTACACCTCCATCCGGTCCAGCCGGTAAAGCAGCATCAGGCGATCGCCGTCGACCGCCGGCATCCAGTTCTTTTCGCGGGCGCAGCCATGCGGCGAGGGCAGCGACAGCGACCGGCCGATCGCGCCGTGCACGACGGGCGCGATCGCCATGACGTTGCGGCTGCCGTTCCAGTTGGGCTTGCTGGCGCCTCGCGCATCGGGCGCGACCTGATCGGGACCCAGTCGGCACGCGCTCCACAGCCCGTAAAGCGTCCCGTTCCAGTCGAAGATGCGGGGATCTTCAAAGCCGTTGCGCGCGTCCGGTGAGGCCGCCTTGGCCTCCTCGTCCGCCAGCCGGACCGTCGAGCGCAGCGTCAGATCCTCGTCATAACCGAGCAGCCAATTGTCCGACGACAGGCATTCGATCCCGCCGGGCACGATATAGGCGCCGTCCGACAGCATCCGGTAATTGGGGCTGCGCACCATGACGGTCCAGGCGCCCTCGCCACGACCGCGCGTGCGCAGGATGCTGGGGTTGCACAGCCGCTCGACGCCTTCGATCCGAACCGGTGTGTGACGGGCGTCGGACCGGTCGATCAGGCGCCGGGCACGCAACACGATCGACGCCTCCGCCATCTGCCCGAGCCGGAAGCGGCCATGCCGCGCTATTCGCTGGATCAACCCCTGCATCATCGTTCCCCACCGTCACGGCCCATCATCTGGCAGCGGGGCCTAGCGCATCGGTGATCGCCGGCGCAGCGGCTTTGTCACGGCTATGCGGCGCGATTGACCAGGGTTGATACACCTGTCGCCCGGTCCATACCCCCTTGCATGGCGGCACCCGCCCCCATAGGCCCGCGCCATGACGATCGAGATCGTACCCGATAGCGAGCATAAGGGACTGGTCGGGCGGCTGCCGCCCCGGTGGCGCGGGCTGGCGCTGCTGGCGCGGCTGGATCGGCCGATCGGCTGGTGGCTGCTGTTCTGGCCCGGCGTCTGGGCGATCGCGCTGGCCGGCGGGCTGCCCGAGCGCTGGCCGCTGGTCCTGTGGTTCCTGCTCGGGTCGATCGCGATGCGCGGTGCGGGCTGCGTGTTCAACGACATCGTCGACCGCGATCTGGATGCCAAGGTCGCGCGGACACGGGCGCGGCCGATCCCCTCGGGGCTGGTCTCGGTGAAGCTGGCCGCGATCTGGCTGGTCGCGCTGTGCCTGATCGGCCTGATCGTGCTGGTACAGCTGCGCCCGCTCGCCGCGATCGTCGCGGTGGCCAGCCTGGCGCCCGTCGCGGCCTATCCGTTCATGAAGCGGATCACCTGGTGGCCGCAGGCCTGGCTGGGCATGGTGTTCAGCTGGGCAGCGCTGGTCGGCTGGGCCGAGGTAGCGGGAGAACTCTCCGCATCGCTCTGGCTGCTCTATGCCGGGTCGATCGCCTGGGTGATCGGCTATGACACCATCTATGCGCTGCAGGACCGCGAGGACGATGCACTGATCGGCGTGCGCTCCTCGGCGCTGCGCATGGGGGCGCATGTGAAGCCGGGCGTGGGCGCGTTCTACCTGGCGGCGATATTGTGCTGGGCGGGGGCGATCTGGCTGGTGCGACCGGATGTGCTGGCGGTTCTGGCGCTGGTGCCGGTGGCATTGCATTTGGCGTGGCAGGCGATCACGCTGCGGCCGGAGGACGGCGCGGGCGCCCTGTACCGGTTCCGGTCGAACCGTTTTGCCGGGTTGCTGATGGCGCTGGCCTGCGCGGTGGTGGGGTCTTCTCTCTAATTCCTCCCCTGTAAGGGGAGGTGGCAGGCTGAAGGCCTGACGGAGGGGTGTCCCCCCTATCGAGAGCGCGACACCCTTCCGACGCGCTACGCGCGCCACCTCCCCTTGCAGGGGAGGAATTGAGAACCCTCGCCAAACAGCTCCCCACAACGCATTGGCGGGTTGTCGCCTAGCCCAAACTCCGCCACACCTCGCGGTCGATGACCGTAGCCACGCCCGCCACCCGCTCGCTTGCCGAAAGCCATCGTTCGATCGCCATTCCGGAGGGCGCGTCCTTCCTGCGGCGATTGTTCGCCTTTGCCGGACCCGGCTATCTGGTCGCGGTCGGCTATATGGACCCCGGCAACTGGGCGACCGACATCGCGGGCGGTTCGGCCTATGGCTATGCGCTGTTGTCGGTCATCCTGTTGTCCAACATCATGGCGATGATCCTGCAAGCGCTGTCGGCGCGGCTGGGCATCGCCGCCGGACTGGACCTGGCGCAGGCATGCCGGGCGGCCTATTCCAAGCCCGTCTCGCGCATTCTCTGGCTGCTCTGCGAGATCGCGATCATCGCCTGCGACCTGGCCGAGGTGCTGGGCACCGCCATCGCGCTGCAACTGCTGTTCGACCTGCCGCTGGTCTGGGGCGTGCTGATCACCGGGTTCGACGTCTTCCTGATCCTCGCGCTCCAGCATTACGGGTTCAGGAAGGTCGAGGCGTTCATCATCGCGCTCCTCCTCATCATCGGCGGCTGTTTCCTTTATGAGCTGATTGCCTCGCGCCCTGATCCGGGCGCGGTGATGGCGGGGTTCATCCCGACGACGCGCATCGTGACCGATCCGGCGATGCTCTACATCGCGATCGGCATCCTTGGTGCCACCGTGATGCCGCACAATCTCTACCTCCACTCCTCGGTGGTGCAGACCCGCGCCTTCGACGAGTCCGAGAACGGCAAACGCGATGCGATCAAGATGGCGACGATCGACAGCACGGTCGCGCTGTTCTTCGCCTTCTTCATCAACGCCGCGATCCTGATCGTCGCCGCTGCCACCTTCCATGTCGCGGGGCGCACCGATGTGGCGGAGATCGACCAGGCCTACCGCCTGCTCGCCCCGATGCTGGGCGCGGGCGCGGCGAGCGTGGTATTCGGCGTGGCGCTGCTCGCCTCGGGGCAGAACTCGACCGTCACGGGGACGCTGGCGGGACAGATCGTGATGGAGGGCTTTCTCGACCTGCGGCTCGCGCCATGGCTGCGGCGGCTGATCACCCGCGGCCTCGCCATCATCCCCGCCGTGCTGGTCGTCGGCGCCAGCGGTCAGGCGGGCGCGACCAAGCTGCTGGTCCTCAGCCAGGTGATCCTCAGTCTCCAGCTTCCCTTCGCGGTGGTGCCGCTGGTCCGCTTCACCGCGAACAAAGGGATGATGGGGCCGTTCGCGAGCCCCGTCTGGTTGCGGATATTAGCCTGGATCATTGCGGCCATCATCATCGGGCTTAATCTGACGCTGCTATGGGGCCTGGCGACGGGCTGATCGCTTTTCGCAATTGCGAAGGAATGCCGCGTGACTTCACCCCTTACGCGGCTAAGCTGGGCGCGACTGGACCGACAGGGACGCCCGAATCAATGACGACGACCATCACCACTCTGCACGTCGACGACACCGGCCCTCTGGCCGACGCGATCGTCGACACGCTGGTGCACCGGATTGGCAAGGATGCCGCCAATGCGCGACCGCACGACTGGCTGGCCGCGACCATCCTGACCGTCCGCAACGACATCATCGAACGCTGGATGGCCTCCACCCGCGAAGCCCATGCGGCGGGCGCCAAGCGCGTCTATTATCTCAGCCTGGAATTCCTGATCGGCCGGCTGCTGCGCGACGCGCTGTCGAACATGGGCGTCATGGCGCAGGTGGCGGGCGCGCTCCAGACGCTGGGCGTCGATCTCGCCGATCTGGAGGAGATCGAACCCGACGCGGCACTGGGCAATGGCGGCCTGGGACGGCTGGCGGCGTGCTTCATGGAGAGCCTCGCCAGCCTCGACCTGCCCGCCTACGGTTACGGCATCCGCTATGTGAACGGCATGTTCCGCCAGCGGATCGACGATGGCTGGCAGGTCGAGCTGCCCGAAACCTGGCTGAGCCACGGCAATCCCTGGGAGTTCGAGCGTCGCGAGAGCGCCTATTTCGTCGGCTTCGGCGGCGAGGTGGTGGGCACCGAGACGGGTGCGGTCCACTGGAAACCCGCCGAGGCGATCGAGGCGATCGCGGTCGACACCCCCGTCGTCGGCTGGCGCGGCAAGCGGGTCAACACGCTGCGCCTCTGGACCGCGCAGGCGATCGATCCCATCCGGCTCGATCGCTTCAACGCGGGCGACTATACCGGCGCGCTCGCCGGACAGCTGGCGGCCGAGACGCTGGTCCGCGTCCTCTACCCATCCGACAGTTCGCCGGCGGGTCAGGAACTGCGGCTGCGGCAGGAATATTTCTTCTCCTCCGCCTCGATCCAGGACATCGTCCGCCGGCACATCCAGTATTTCCACGACATCCGCACGCTTCCCGACAAGGCCGCGATCCAGCTGAACGACACCCACCCGGCGGTGTCGGTCGCCGAGCTGATGCACCTGCTGGTCGATCATCACGATCTGGGCTTCGAACAGGCGTGGGACATCACCCGGCGCACCTTCGGCTATACCAATCACACGCTGCTGCCCGAGGCACTGGAAAGCTGGCCGCTGCATCTGTTCGAGCGGTTGCTGCCGCGTCACATGCAACTGATCTATGCGATCAACGCCAAGCTGCTGCGTGAGGCGCGAGCGGTCGAAGGGATGGACGACCGCGCCATCGCCGCGATCAGCCTGATCGACGAGGGCGGCGAGCGGCGGGTGCGCATGGCGAACCTGGCCTTTGCGGGCAGCCACAGCGTCAACGGCGTGGCGGCGCTCCACACCGAACTCATGAAGCAGACGGTCTTCGCCGACCTGCATCACCTCTATCCGACGCGGATCAACAACAAGACCAACGGCATCACCCCGCGCCGCTGGCTGCGGCAATGCAATCCGCAACTGACCGCGCTGATCCGCGAGGCGATCGGGCCGGGATTCGAGGATGACGCGGAAAAATTGATAGCGCTCACGGAATTTGCGCAGGACGCGAATTTCCGGGAACGCTTTCTCAGCATCAAACGTTCCAACAAGGTGGGGCTGGCAAATTATCTTAGAGAGTCGACCGGGTTGCGCGTGGACCCCGATGCGCTGTTCGACGTCCAGATCAAGCGCATCCACGAATATAAGCGCCAGCTGCTCAACATCATCGAGACGGTGGCGCTGTACGACCAGATCCGCAGCCATCCCGAGCGCGACTGGACGCCGCGCGTCAAGCTGTTCGCCGGCAAGGCGGCGTCGAGTTATCACAATGCCAAGCTGGTCATCAAACTGGCCAATGACGTCGCGCGCCGCGTCAATTCGGACCCGAGCGTCGGCCATCTGCTGAAAGTCGGCTTCGTCCCCAATTACAATGTCAGCCTGGCCGAGAAGATCATCCCCGCCGCCGATCTGTCCGAACAGATTTCGACCGCGGGCATGGAGGCGTCGGGCACCGGCAACATGAAGTTCGCGCTGAACGGCGCTCTCACCATCGGCACGCTCGACGGCGCCAATGTCGAGATCAAGGAGCATGTCGGTGACGAGCATATCGTCATCTTCGGCCTGACCGCCGACGAGGTCGCCGCCAAGCGCCGCGACGGTTACAACCCGCGCGCGGTGATCGAGGGTAGCCCGGAGCTGCGCCAGGCCGTCTCGGCCATCGCTTCGGGCGTGTTTTCGCCCGACGATCCCGGCCGCTACGCGGGCCTCATGGGCGGACTGTATGACGGCGACTGGTTCATGGTTGCCGCCGATTTCGATGCCTATGCCGCCGCGCAGCGCCAGGTCGACACCCGCTGGCAGGACCAGGCGGGTTGGGCGACCTCGGCCATCCACAATGTCGCGAAAGTCGGATGGTTCTCCTCCGATCGCACCATCCGGCAATATGCCGAGGAAATCTGGAACGTGATGTGAAGCCACCCCGTGCCGCTCTGGATGCCCTGATCGAGGGCCGCAACGCCGATCCCTTCGCGTTGCTGGGACCTCATGAAGGACCGGGCGGCACGTTCCTGCGGGCGCTGGTGCCGGGCGCGGAGGCGGTCACCGCCTTCGACCTGTCCGGCCTGGCGCTGGGCGAATTGGAAAGCGTCGACCCGCGCGGCCTGTTCGAGGGCGTGATCGAGGGCCCGGTCCAGCCGGTGAAATACCGCGCGCGCGGGCACGGGGCGGAATGGTGGATCACCGACCCCTACAGCTTCGGCCCCGTGCTCGGGCCCCTCGACGACTTCCTGATGGGTGAAGGCAATCACTTCCGCCTCTATGACAAGATGGGCGCGCATCTGATCGCGCATCAGGGTGTCGCGGGCGTGCACTTCGCCGTCTGGGCCCCCAATGCCGAGCGGGTGGCGGTCGTCGGCGACTTCAACGACTGGAACCCCGGTCGCCACGTCATGCGCCGTCGCCTGGATGTCGGCGTCTGGGAAATCTTCATTCCCGACATCGGCGAGGGCCGCGCCTACAAGTTCGCGATCACCGGCCCCCATGGCGCGGATCAGCCGATGAAGGCCGATCCCTTCGCCTTCGCCGCCGAGCTTCGCCCCAAGACCGCGTCGATCACCACTGCGCCGCCCCAGCATGTCTGGCAGGATGCGCCCCACCGCGAGCATTGGGCGGGCGTCGATCCGCGCCGCGTGCCGATCAGCATCTACGAGGTCCATGCCGGGTCGTGGGATCGCGACGAGAATGGCTGGTATCTCAGCTGGGATGCGCTCGCCGACCGGCTGATCCCTTACGTCGTCGAGATGGGCTTCACCCATATCGAATTCCTGCCCATTTCCGAACACCCTTACGACCCCAGCTGGGGCTATCAGACGACCGGACTCTATGCGCCGTCCGCGCGGTTCGGCGATGTCGAGGGCTTTTCGCGTTTCGTCGACGGCGCGCACCGCGCCGGGATCGGCGTGATCCTCGACTGGGTGCCCGCGCACTTTCCTACCGACGCGCATGGCCTGTCGCATTTCGACGGCACCGCGCTCTACGAGCATGAGGACCCGCGCCAGGGTTTCCACCCCGACTGGAACACCGCCATCTATAATTTCGGGCGGCGCGAGGTCGCGAGCTTCCTGGTCAACAACGCGCTGTTCTGGCCCGAGCGTTATCATATCGACGGGCTGCGCGTGGATGCCGTCGCCTCGATGCTCTACCGCGATTACAGCCGCAAGGACGGTGAGTGGGTGCCCAACGAACAGGGCGGGCGCGAGAATTGGGAAGCGGTCGAGTTCCTCCGCCAGGTCAACCGGCAGGTGTACGGCCAGCATCCCGGCGTCTTCACCGTCGCCGAGGAATCCACCGCTTGGCCCGGCGTCTCCGCTCCCGCGCATGACGGCGGGCTGGGCTTCGGGTTCAAGTGGAACATGGGCTTCATGCACGACACGCTCCAGTACATGGCGCGCGAGCCGGTGCATCGGCGGCACCATCATGGCGAGATCCTGTTCGGCCTCCACTATGCCTTCGACGAGAATTTTGTCCTGCCGCTCAGCCATGACGAGGTCGTCCACGGCAAGGGCAGCCTGCTGACCAAGATGGCGGGCGACGACTGGCAGAAATTCGCCAACTTACGCGCCTATTACGCCTTCATGTGGGCCTATCCGGGCAAGAAGCTGCTCTTCATGGGCCAGGAATTCGCCCAGCGCGAGGAATGGTCGGAGGATCGCCCGCTCGACTGGCATCTGCGGTGCAGCCATTCGCATGAAGGCGTCCGCTCGCTGGTCCGCGACCTGAACCATCTCTACCGCGACACACCCGCGCTCCATGCCCGCGACTGCGAGCGCGAGGGGTTCGAATGGCTGGTCGCCGACGACAGCGCGCAGTCGGTCTTCGCCTGGCTGCGCAAGGCACCGGGCGAGAAGCCGGTCGCGGTGATCGCCAACATGACCCCTGTCGCCCGCGCCCCCTATCGCCTGCCCCTGCCGCAGGACGGCCGCTGGACCGAGGTGCTGAACTCCGACGCGACCCAATATTGGGGATCGGGGCTGGGCAATATGGGCGGCGTCGATGCGCATGACGGTGCCGCCTGGGTCACGCTGCCACCGCTGGCGACCGTCATCCTGCGCTTCGATGGTTGATCCAGGTTCACGACTTTAGCCGAATACCAACGCCCTGAATGCGCGTTGCGACACTGACAGAAGAATGGGAGACGGACGATGGACCTGAGGCGCGGACAACCGCTGGCGCGCGATGCCATGGCCTATGTGCTGGCGGGCGGCCGTGGCAGCCGGCTGATGGAACTGACCGACACCCGCGCCAAGCCCGCCGTCTATTTCGGCGGCAAGGCGCGGATCATCGACTTCGCTCTGTCCAACGCGATCAATTCGGGCATCCGCCGCATCGGCGTGGCGACCCAGTACAAGGCGCATTCGCTGATCCGTCACCTCCAGCGCGGTTGGAACTTCCTGCGCGACGAACGCAACGAGAGCTTCGACATCCTCCCCGCCAGCCAGCGCATCAGCGAGTTCCAATGGTATGAGGGCACCGCCGACGCGGTGTTCCAGAATATCGACATCATCGAAAGCTATGCGCCCGAATTCATGGTCATCCTGGCGGGCGACCATGTCTACAAGATGGATTATGAGCTGATGCTCCAGCAGCATTGCGACAGCGGCGCCGACGTCACCGTCGCCTGTCTGGAGGTCAGCCGCGAAGAGGCCAGCGCGTTCGGCGTGATGCATGTCGACGAAACCGACCGCATCGTCGATTTCGTCGAAAAGCCCGCCGATCCGCCCTCCCTCCCCGGCAATCCGGGCGTGTCGCTGGCGTCGCTGGGCATCTATGTCTTCCGCACCGCCTTCCTGTTCGAGCAGCTGCGCCGGGATGCCGCGACGCCGGGCTCCGCCCGTGACTTCGGCAAGGACATCATCCCCTATCTGGTCGAACACGGCAAAGCGCAGGCGCACCGCTTCTCCGCCTCCTGCGTCCGCTCGCATGACGAGCCGGGCGCGTATTGGCGCGATGTCGGCACGGTCGACGCCTATTGGGAGGCCAGCCTCGATCTGACCGATGTGGTGCCGCAGCTCGATCTGTACGACCGCAGCTGGCCGCTCTGGACCTATGCCGAGATCACCCCGCCCGCCAAGTTCGTCCATGACATCGATGGCCGGCGCGGGTCGGCGGTCGCCAGCCTGGTCGCGGGCGACTGCATCGTGTCGGGATCGTCGATCCACCGCTCGCTGCTGTCGACCGGCGTTCGCACCCACAGCTTCGCGATGCTCGACGAGGCGGTGGTCCTGCCCTTCTGCCATATCGGGCGCGGCGCGCGGCTGCGGCGCGTGATCCTCGATCGCGGCGTCAAGATCCCAGACGGTCTGGTGGTCGGCGACGATCCGGTGCTCGACGGCCACCGTTTCCGCCGCACCGACAAGGGCATCTGCCTGATCACCCAGCCGATGATCGACCGTCTGGCCAACTGAAAGTCCCCATGACCCTTTCCGTCCTGTCGGTCGCCTCGGAGGCGTTTCCGCTCATCAAGACCGGCGGTCTGGCCGATGTCGTCGGCGCGCTGCCCGAGGCCCTGGCGCCGCACGACATCGCCGTCACCACGCTGATCCCCGGTTATCCGAAGGTCATGCGCGCGATCGGCGAGGATGCACCCCGCGTCCATCACTGGACGCACATCATCGGCACCGACGCCTGGTTGCGCGAGGCCATGATCGGCACCCACCGGCTACTGGTCATCGACGCGCCGCAGCTTTGGGAGCGAGACGGGCTGCCCTATGTCGATGCGGACGGGAACGACTGGCATGACAATTGGCGGCGCTTCGCGGTGCTGGCGCGCGCGGGCGCGGACCTCGCCTCGGGCGCGGTGCCGGGCTACGACTTCGACCTGCTCCACGCGCATGACTGGCAGGCGGCCCTCGCCCCCGCCTTTCTCCATTACGCCCCCGGCCCCGGCAAGGTTGCCAAGAGCATCGTCACCATCCACAATATCGCCTTCCAGGGCTCGTTCGCGGCGCACCATTTCCCCGATCTGGGCCTGCCGCCCGAGGCATGGTCGGTCGACGGCGTCGAATATTATGGCCAGATCGGCTATCTGAAGGCGGGCCTGCGCACGGCGGATGCGATCACCACGGTCAGCCCGACCTATTCCGAGGAAATCCACCGGGTGCAGTATGGCATGGGCCTCGAAGGCCTGATCGCCGCGCGCGCCGAATGCGTCAGCGGCATCGTCAACGGCATCGACCCCGCCATCTGGAGCCCCAAGGCCGATGCCGCGCTGCCCGCGCCCTTCACCGTCGAGACGCTCGACGATCGCATCGCCAACAAACGCGCAGTCGAGACGGCGTTCGGGCTGGACACAGACGACAGCCCGATCTTCACCGTCATCAGCCGCCTGACCTGGCAAAAGGGCATGGACGTGCTGGTCGAGGTGATCGACGACCTTGTGGCGATGGGCGGGCGGCTGGTGGTGCTGGGCACCGGTGACCCGGCGCTGGAGATCGCCTTCGCCACCGCTGCGCTGCGCCATCCGGGGCGCGTCGCGGTGCGGATCGGCTATGACGAGCCGGTCTCGCATCTGCTGCAGGGCGGCTGCGATGCGATCGTCATCCCCTCACGGTTCGAGCCGTGCGGGCTGACCCAGCTCTACGCGCTGGCCTATGGCTGCGTGCCCGTGGTCGCGCGCACCGGCGGGCTGGCGGATACGATCATCGACGCCAACGAGGCCGCATTGGCGACCGGCGTCGCGACCGGGCTTCAGTTCGACAATGTCACCGCCGACAACATCGTCGCGGTGCTGCGTCGCACTATGAGACTGTACGCCGATCAAGACCAATGGCGTACCATTCAGGTGAATGGCATGAATGCCGACTATAGCTGGCACCATAGCGGCCGCCACTATGCCGAACTCTATCGTTCCGTCCTGGGGGACCAATGATCAAGACCGTCGCGACCACGCCCTATCTCGACCAGAAGCCCGGCACCTCGGGCCTGCGCAAGAAGGTCCGCGTCTTCCAACAGCCCAACTATGCCGAGAATTTCGTGCAATCGGTGTTCGACGCGCTGGGTGACGAAAAGACGGGCCAGACGCTGGTGATCGGTGGCGACGGTCGCTTCCTGAACCGCGAAGTGATCCAGGTCGCGATTCGCATGGCCGCCGCCAATGGCTTCGCCCGCGTCGTGGTGGGTCAGGGCGGCATCCTGTCGACCCCGGCGGCGAGCAACGTGATCCGTCAGAGGAAAGCCTTGGGCGGCCTGGTCCTGTCGGCCAGCCACAATCCGGGCGGCCCGGACGAAGATTTCGGCATCAAGTACAATATCGCCAATGGCGGACCTGCGCCGGAGAAGGTGACCGACGCGATCCACGCCAACACCAAGTCGATCAGCCGCTGGCTGACCGTCGAGGCTGATGACATCGACCTCGATACGCTGGGCGAGGTGACGGTGGGCGACATGACGGTCGAGGTGATCGACCCGGTTGCCGACTATGCCGCGCTGATGGAAAGCCTGTTCGACTTCGCTGCGATCCGTCGCGCGGTCGAGGGTGGCTTCACCATGTCGTTCGACGCCATGAGCGCGGTGACCGGCCCCTATGCGACCGAAATCCTGGAAAAGCGCCTCGGCTTTGCGCCCGACACCGTCAAGAACGGCACGCCGCTTCCCGATTTCGGCGGGCATCACCCCGACCCCAATCTGGTCCACGCCAAGGAATTGTACGACCGGATGATGGCCCCGGACGCGCCCGATTTCGGCGCGGCGTCGGACGGGGACGGTGACCGCAACCTCATCATCGGGCGTGGGCGCTTCATCACGCCCTCGGACAGCCTGGCGATGCTGGCGGCCAACGCGCATCTGTCGCCCGCCTATGCCGGTGGCCTCAAGGGTATCGCGCGCTCCATGCCGACCAGCGCCGCCGCCGACCGCGTGGCTGAGAAGTTGGGCATCCCCGCCTACGAGACCCCAACCGGCTGGAAGTTCTTCGGTAACCTGCTCGACGCCGGCATGGCGACGATCTGCGGCGAGGAGAGCGCGGGAACCGGTTCGGACCATGTGCGCGAGAAGGACGGGCTGTGGGCGGTGTTGCTCTGGCTCAACATCCTCGCCGCTTTGGGCAAGTCGGTCGACCAGATCGCCCGCGATCACTGGGCGACCTATGGCCGCAATTACTATGCGCGCCATGACTATGAGGGCGTCGAGAGCGAACGCGCCGATGCACTGATGGCCGATCTGCGCGCCAAACTGCCGACCCTGCCGGGCGAGACGTTCGCCGGGCTGACGGTCGAGACGGCGGACGACTTCGCCTATACCGACCCGACCGACCAGTCGGTCAGCCGCAACCAGGGCATCCGCGTGCTGTTCCAGGGCGGCAGCCGCGTCGTATTCCGCCTGTCGGGCACCGGCACCAGCGGCGCGACCCTGCGCGTCTATCTGGAGCGGTATTCGGCCGACCAACTCGACCGCGAGACGCCCGAGATGCTCGCGGACATCATCCAGGCGGCCGACGAAATCGCCGGGATCACCCGGCATACCGGCCGCACCGAACCCGATGTGGTGACGTAAGGCCTCTATGATTCCTCCCCTGCAAGGGGAGGTGGCAGCGCGGGAGCGCTGACGGAGGGGTGTCCCCGGTTGCGAGGTCATACCGCACTTACCAGCGAGGACACCCCTCCACCATGCTACGCATGGTCCCCCTCCCCTTACAGGGGAGGAATTGCAATGCTGTCACCATGACGAATCAACTTGCCTTACCTCTCGGCGCGATGCCTGTCCCCGGCGGCACCCGCTTCGCCGTGCGTTCGACCGCCGAGCGGGTAGAGCTTTGCCTGTTCGAAGGCCCCGACGAACGCCGCATCGCCATGACGCGCGACGGCGATGTGTGGAGCGCCACGGTCCCCGGCACCGACCACCTCTATGGCTATCGCGCGCACGGACGTTACGATCCGCCGTGTAACCTGTGGTTCGACCCCGCCAAGCTGCTTGTCGACCCTTACGCCCTCGAACTCGACCGACCCTTCGTCCAGTCCCCGCGCCTTGGGCAATACGGTGAGGACACTGCCGACATCGTCCCCCGCGCCAGAGTCATTGCCCCGCTGACCACCACCCCACCGCCGCCGCTGTTTCGGCCGGGCGGACTGATCTACGAACTCAACGTGCGCGGCTTCTCCATGCGCCATCCCGCCATCCCGCCCGAGCAGCGCGGGACTTTGGCGGCGCTGTCGCATCCAGCGGTGCTCGATCACCTCCGCAAGCTGGGCGTGGCGGCGGTCGAACTCATGCCCATCACCGCCGCCATCGACGAGCGGCATCTCCCCCCGCTCGGCCTGCGCAATGCCTGGGGCTATAACCCGGTCGTGCCGATGGCGCTCTGCCCCGAGCGAGTACCGGGCGGCGTCGCCGAACTGGTCTCCACCATCGCCGCGCTGCGCGAGGCCGGGATCGGCGTCATCCTCGACCTCGTGTTCAACCATATGGGCGAGAGCGACGTGCAGGGCGGCACGCTGTCCTTCCGGGGCCTTGATCCGGACGCCTATGCGCATGCCCCCGATGGCACGCTCATCAACGATGCCGGAACCGGCAACACGCTCGACGCCAGCCGCCCGAGCGTGCGTGCGATGATCCTCGACAGCTTGCGCCATTTCACGCGAGTGGGGGGGGACGGCTTCCGCTTCGATCTCGCGCCGGTGCTAGCACGCGGACCGGGCTTCGATGCCCGCGCCCCCATCTTCGCCGAGATCGCCGCCGATCCGATCCTTTCGACCCGCATCATGATCGCCGAGCCCTGGGACATCGGCCCCGGTGGCTATCAGCTCGGGGCCTTCCCCGAGCATTGGCTGGAGTGGAATGACAAGTACCGCGATCAGGTCCGCCGTTTCTGGCGTGGCGATGGGTGCAGCGGCGATCTGGCGACGCGGGTCGCGGGGTCGGCGGATGTTTTTACCGGCCCCGCCAGCCGCTCGGTCAATTTCGTCGCGGCGCATGACGGCTTCACCCTCGCCGACCTGACCGCCTATGCCGAACGCCACAACCACGCCAATGGCGAGGACAATCGCGACGGGCATGGCGACGAGGTGTCCTGGAACCACGGGCAGGAAGGCCCGACCGACGACACCGCCATCCGCGCCGCCCGCGCCCGATCGGTGCGCACGATGCTGGCGACGCTGTTCCTGTCGCGTGGCACTCCGATGCTGACCGCAGGCGACGAATTTGGCCGGACGCAGCGGGGCAACAACAATGGTTATGCGCAGGATAACGAGACGACTTGGCTCGACTGGGAAAACCGCGACGAGGCATTGGAGGATTTTGTTGCGGCGCTGAGCACCTTTCGCCGGGAGACGCCGCTCGACTGGACGGACTGGCTGGATAAGGCGGAGTGGCGCAACCTGTCCGGTGATCCGATGACGCCGGAAGACTGGGAAGGCGATGGTTTTGCTTTGCACCTGCCGGTCGGCGACGAGAGCCTGATACTGCGCTTCGACCATAAGCGTGGCGTCTCTGCCATCCGGGGCCGAATGCTGGAAAGCTGAACTTAAACGCTCCCCTCTCCTTCAGGGGAGGGGCCGGGGGTGGGGCGCTGCAACAGGCGAACGGCAAGTGGATGGCCCCCACCCCAACCCCTCCCCTGAAGGGGAGGGGCTTAATTCTTGCTCAGGGCGTCGCCATCGGTCCCATCAGATTATGGTTCAGATGCCCCATGATCCAGATCGACCCCAGCAGCACCAGCGCCACGATCAGGATACCGAACAACAGCGCCAACACATTGTTGCTGTTGTCCGGCCCGGTCGTGATGTGGAGGAAGAAGACCAGATGCACGCCCATTTGCCCAATCGCCAGCGCGACCAGCGCGGCGGGCACGGCGGGACCCCAGACGATGTCGAACTGGACGAGTGCGAACGATGCCGCCGTCAGGATCGCCGCCGCGACCAGCCCGATCGCATAGCTGCGGATGCCGCCGACGATCGAGTCCCGCTCGGCATCCTCGCCGGGCGCGGTTTCGTCGCGCGCCATTTCCTCGTCGGGCCGCTCGCTCATCCCCGCATTCCCATCAGATAGACCATGGTGAACAGCGCCACCCAGATGATGTCGAGCGCGTGCCAGAACAGGCTGAAGCACAGGATGCGGCGCAATATGTCCTCGCGGAACCCCTTGGCCCAGGCCTGCGCCATCATCGTCGCCAGCCAGAGCATGCCCAGCAGGACGTGCAGACCATGGCACCCGACCAGCGCGAAAAAGGCCGACAGGAAGGCGCTGCGGCCCGGCCCATGCCCCTCCCCGATCAAATGGAGGAACTCATAGGCCTCCAGCGCCAGGAACCCCGCGCCGAACAGCCCCGTCACCGCCATTGCGATCTGGAACCAGCGCATGTCGCGCGCCAGCGTCGCGATTCCCGCCATCCCGCAGGCGAAACTCGACAGCAGCAGCAGCGCCGTTTCCGCCTTGACCAGGTTCAGCTCGAACAGGTCCTTGCCCGAGGGGCCACCCGCCGTCGCGTCCTTCAGCACGGCATAACCGGCGAAGAAACAGGCGAAGAGGATGAAGTCCGACAGCAGGAAAATCCAGAAGCCGTAGGACACCACCACCCGCTTGGGCGCGGGGCCGTCCGGGTTCGGCTCGGCGGCGCGGCCCAGCTTGTTGGGGTCATGGGTTGGCGCGGCCTGGCTCACGACAGCGCCTCTTCGGGCAGATCGAGCAGCGTCGCCTTGCTGCGGCGGCGCGCCTGGTCGAGGCGTTCGACCTCCTCGACCGGAATCTCATACTCCGCCTTGTCGCGCCATGCGAAGACGATGAACGTCCCCCACGCGCCGAAGAAGCCCAGGATCACCAGCCACCAGATATGCCAGATCAGCGCAAAGCCCATGGCGGTGGCGAAGAAGGCCGCGACGATCCCGGTCGGCGAGTTGCGCGGCATCTCGATCGGTTCGTAATCGGGGCGATCGGACAGGGCACGGTTCTCCCGCGCGCGCGCCTTGATGCCCCAATAGGCTTCCTCGCCCTTCACATCGGGCAGCACCGCGAAGTTGAAGGCGGGCGGCGGCGAGGTGGTAATCCATTCCAGCGTCCGCCCGTCCCAGGGATCGCCGCTTTCGTCGATGCGGTCCTTGCGGGTCTTGATCGAGACGTAGAGCATCATGACCTGGCACGCGATGCCGGCCGCGATCAGCAGCGCACCGACGCCCGCGACCAGCAGCCAGGGGTGCCAGCCGGGCACGTCATAATGCTGCATCCGGCGCGTCATGCCCATCAGGCCGAGCACATAGAGCGGCATGAAGGCGACGTAGAAACCGCTGATCCACAACCAGAAGGCGCGCTTGCCCCAGGTCTCGTCGAGCGTGAAGCCGAACATCTTGGGGAACCAGAAGGTGAAGCCCGCAAAGGCCCCGAACAGCACGCCGCCGATGATGACGTTATGGAAATGCGCGACCAGGAACAGTGAGTTGTGCAGCACGAAGTCGGCCGGGGGCACCGCCAGCATCACGCCGGTCATGCCGCCGATCACGAAGGTCACGATGAACCCGATCGACCACAGCATCATCGACGTATAGCGGATGCGTCCGCCATACATGGTGAACAGCCAGTTGAAGACCTTCACCCCCGTCGGCACCGCGATGATCATCGTCGTGATGCCGAAGAAGCCGTTCACATCGGCGCCTGCCCCCATGGTGAAGAAATGGTGCAGCCAGACCATGAAGGACAGGATGCAGATCACCATGGTCGCGATGACCATCGAGCGATAGCCGAACAAGGGTTTGGACGAGAAGGTCGAGATGATCTCCGAAAACACACCGAAGGCGGGCAGGATCAGGATATAGACCTCAGGGTGACCCCAGGCCCAGATGAGGTTCACGAACATCATCTGGTTGCCGCCCGCTTCGGGCGTGAAGAAGTGAAACCCCAGATAGCGATCGAGGATCAACATGCCGAGCACGGCGGTCAGCACCGGAAAGGCCGCGACGATCAGCAGGTTCGAGGCGAGCGACGTCCAGGTGAACATCGGCATCCGGCTGTAACCCATGCCGGGCGCACGCATTTTCAATATGGTGGTGACGAGGTTCACGCCCGAGAGCAGCGTTCCCATGCCTGAGATTTGCAACGCCCAGAGGTAATAATCGACGCCCACACCGGGCGAGAATCGCAGCTCGGACAGCGGCGGATAGACCAGCCAGCCGGTCTTGGCGAACTCGCCGATGACCAGGCTCATATTGATGAGCAGCGCGCCGCTGGCGGTCAGCCAGAAGCTCACCGAATTGAGCGTCGGGAAGGCTACATCGCGCACGCCCAATTGCAGCGGCACGACGAAGTTCATCAGCCCGATCATGAACGGCATCGCCACGAAGAAGATCATGATCGTGCCGTGTGCGGAAAAAATCTGGTCGTAGTGATCTGGCGGCAGATAACCTTCATTGCCGTACGCGATCGCCTGTTGCGACCGCATCAGCAGCGCGTCGGAAAATCCACGCAACAGCATGACGCCCGCCAGCAGGCAGTACATGACGCCGATCCGTTTATGATCGACGCTCGTGATCCACTCGCTCCAGATGTACGGCAGATGCCCGCGCCGCCACACCCAGATGAAGACGCCCAGCAGCACCAGACCGATGACGCCCGCCGACACCAGGGGAAGCGGTTCGTGGAACGGGATCGAGTCCCAGCCGAGCTTGCCGGTCAGGCTCATTGCTCGCGCCCGTCCTTGGCTTGCTCACCCTCGGGCGCGCCGTTCCGCATGACGATCTGATCGTAAAGGCCGGGCTGAAGCCGGGGATAGCTGGCGGGGCGGACATTGCGGCTGGGATGCGCCATCGCGACGAACTCTGTCCAGTCGAGCGTCTTGCCCATCCCTCCCCGCGCGGTCGCGACGAAGCGGTCGAAGGCAGCTTGCGGCACCGCGTCGACGAAGAAGTCCATATCGGCAAAGCCCTCCCCGCTATAATGCGCCGACAGCCCGCGATAGCGCCCGGCCTTGTCGGCGCGCAGATGCAGCGTCGAGTCCATGCCCGACATGGCGTAAATCTGGCTGCCCAACTGCGGCACGAAGAAGCTGTTCATCACGCCCGCCGAGGTGATGCGGAATTTTACGGGCGTGCCGACCGGCACGACCAGCCGGTTGATCGTCGCCATCCCCTGTTCGGGATAGAGGAACAGCCATTTCCAGTCGGTCGCGACGACCTCGACCGTCATCGCCCTAGCCTTGGATGCAATGGGCTTGGGCGGATCGAGATCATGGCTGCCGATCCAGGCGATGCCGCCCAGGAACATGATGGCCAGCGCCGGGATCGACCAGACCAGCAGCTCCAGCCGCCCCGAATAAGCCCATTCGGGCAGATGCTTGGCGCGAGTGTTGCTCGCCCGGAACCACCAACCGAAGGCGAAGGCCAGGATGATCACCGGCACGACGATGGCCAGCATCACCGCCAGCGCATTGAAGAAGATACTGCGCTCGCCCGCAGCGATCGGCCCGGCCGGGTTCAAGATACCGGGTTCACAGGCGGCGAGGACAAGACAGGGTAGAAGGCACGTAACGCGCGCAATTCCAATGGGCAGGCGCGGCGTGCGGATCATCACGGCGCTGAACGGCAGGCCAAGGCTTTCGTTCCATGGCCTGATCCGGATCAAGCGATCCGTCGGACAGGCCCTCCATCGCCTTCGTCATTGGCCGGGGTCCGGGAGCGAACGGATCGCGTCGTGTTCCGCTGGGCACGCATGCGAAAGACATGACGAAAGACCGGCAAGCGCGCCGTGACCGTCCGCGACATCAGCCCGGTCATGCCAAGCTCGACCATCCCGCTCCATTCGATGGTGGACAACAGCGTCGTGATTTCGCCGACCGAGCCGCCAAGCCCTGCCAACATGCGGATTTCATCGATCTCGAACCAGATCGCCAGGCCGATCAGGGCCACGCCGCCGATCAGGACTACCCACTGGGCCGGCGTCGTCCGGTTGAGCCGCCGCGCCAGCGGATCGACCGTCATTGCCGCCAGCCAGCGGCTGACCGGCACATTAGGAAAGCGCCGCATCATCAGCATCGCCGCCACCATGATTGCAACCAGCGTTATCGATCCCCCCACCTGTTCCTCCCCGATTGACACCGGCGAAGTGGTGACCGGCCATCGCTTCGCCAATGGCATGATGCGCTACATCCGCATATATTTGATCCATGACCGCCATCCTGCGCAGCGCGCTGTTCCTGCCCGCCTCCAATCCCCGCGCCATCGCCAAGGCGCGCCAGCTCAACAGCGATGCCGTGATCCTCGATCTGGAGGATGCGGTCGCACCCGAGGCCAAGGCGGCGGCTCGCGATTCGGCGGTCGCGGCGGTGCGTGAGGGCGGCTTTGGCAAGCGCCTGCTGGTGGTGCGCAGCAATGGGCTGGACACGCCATGGGCCGCCGACGATCTGGCGGCGCTCGCCGCGGTGCGGCCGGCGGCGGTGCTGATCCCCAAGGTCGATGACGTCGCCACGCTGGCGGCGGCCCGGCAGGCGCTGGGGCCGGGCGTGCCGCTCTGGGCGATGATCGAGACGTGCCGGGGCCTGTTGTCGCTGGGCGCGCTCGCCGGGGCGGCGGCGGAACTGGGCCTGACCTGTCTGGTCGCGGGGACCAACGATCTGGCCAAGGAGATGCGCCTGCCCTCCCCGCCCGCCCCCGAGGCGCTGCGCCCGCTGCGCGTCCAGATCGTCGTCGCGGCACGCGCGGCGGGGCTGATCGCGCTCGACGGCGTCTGCAACGCCATCGACGCGCCCGAGCGGCTGGCGGAGGAATGTGCCGAGGGGCGGCGGCTGGGCTTTGACGGCAAGACGCTGATCCACCCCAGCCAGATCAACGCCGCGCATCACGGCTTCGGCCCGAGCGAGGCGGAAATCGCCTGGGCGCGCAAGGTGGTGGCGGCGTTCGCCGAACCGGCGCATGCCGGGCTGGGCGCGATCCGTCTCGACGGGCAGATGGTCGAGCGGCTGCATCTCGCCGACGCGGAACGGGTGCTGGCGATCGCGCACGCGGGCTGAATCCATTCCTCCCCTACAAGGGGAGGTGGCAGGCCGCAGGCCTGACGGAGGGGTGTAACCGGTCGCGAGGGCGGTTCAACTGCCGAGCCATGCCCCCGACATCGTCCGGGCATGTCAAACTTCGCTCCCTGGGGCCTATCGACATTCCGACAAGGCCATCTTCCGTCCACCCCGATTAGGGATCGTTGCAAAGCTCTGCACTATGCCGACGCAGGCCGAGGTCCGGTCGGATTAGCGCTGATAAGCGATGGAAAGCATTCAGCGTCTGGACCCCGGCCTTCGACGGGGTGGTGCCTGACAGGCGGGAAACGCTAGAGCGGGATAACGTCAGTTTGACCCAAGCCGTCATTGCGAGCGTAGCGAAGCAATCCAGAGCGTCTTGCCTGGATTGCTTCGCTACGCTCGCAATGACGAATCCACCTCATGTCATCCTTCTCTAATTTCGCAACGATTCCCTGTAAGAGGAGCCATGCGGGCATGATGGGGGGCATCCCCGGTCGTAAGGGAAGACTTATCTCGCCAACGGGGACACCCCTCCGTCAGGCCTTCGGCCTGCCACCTCCCCTTGCAGGGGAGGAATGGAATAAACGTCGATTGGCCTCCGCCGGAGAGGATTCGTCGCGATTACCGTCCGACCCAGTCCGCCACCTGCTGGGCGACCTGGTTCGCCGCCTGATTCAGCGCGGGGCCGACGCTCTCCGCGTCGATCTTGCCGACCGGCACGCGCGCCTCGAAACGGCGCTTCTCGATCGCGGTCTGGCCGTCGCGCATCAGCGAGGCGTCGAACACCACCACGGCGTCGCGGCGTACCGCGTCCATGCCGAACTGGCGCAGCTCGCCCGCCAGGCGATCGCCGGCATCGGCCACCGACTCGCGCGCCGACAGGACCACCCGTCCTTCGCGCGCGGTCAGCGTGTCGGAGACGAGCCGTGCGAACAGCCGCGCGGGCGGCTCGGCCCATTGCGCGTCCTTCACGTAGGCGATGCTGGTCGTGTCCTCCTGCACCGGCACGCGCGCGGTCGCCAGCTCCTGGGGCGTGGTCGGCACCTGGATGGTGATCGACTTGGCGCGCGCGGAATTCTGCGTCTGGCCCACGGTCGGCGCCGACTGCGCCTGCAGCGTCATCAGCGAGGGGGGCGGCTTGGCCCCGAAACTGATGCACCCGGCCAGCGGAAGCGATGCCATCAGAACGATCAGCGGAGTCTTCATGACGGTCCTCATCGGCTTCCTCACTTGCCCTTATAGTCCGGCAGCTTCTGCTGCCCGATCAGCGACCCGGCGCCCTGCTGGTCGACCTTTTCGGCGACGGCCGACAGCGACTGGGTCATGACGCGCAGGTCCTTCACCAGACGATCCACCTCGGGCACGGTCTGCTTCGAGAAGGTCTGCAGGCCCGGCCGCGCATCGCCGATCGCGGAGTTCAGCGTGTCCGCGCTCTTCTGCGCCGAGGCGATCGCCTTGTTCAGATTGGCCATGGTCGGCTTCACCTCATCGGCGAGGATGCCGTTGGTGGTCGCCGCCAGCTGGCCGATCGATTGCGCCGCATCGCCCGCCTGCTGGATCGCGACGCGAGTCTGCGCCAGCGTCGCGGCGATCTCCGGCCCGCGATCGGCCAGCGCATCGGTCAGGCGGTTGGTGTTGTCGAGAATTCCCGCGATCGACGCCTGGTTGCGGTCGGACAACAGCCCGGTCAGTCGCTCGGTCAGGGTCGACAGCCGCTCCAGCAGTTGCGGCGCGGAGTTCAGGATCGCACCGATACCGCCCTGCTTGGTCGGGATGACCGGCACGCCGTAAGGGCAGAGCGTCAGATTCTCGGGCTGCGGACAGGCGATCGGCGGCGCGCCTTTCCGTGCGCCATCCAGCGAGATGGTGCTGGTGCCGGTGAAGCTGGCCGAGATCGACGCGGTCGTGCCCTGCAGGATCGGCGTCTGGTCGTTGACCGCCACGCGCACCCGCACGAACTGCGGATCGGGCCGCCACAGCGCGATTTCCTTCACCTGCCCCGAGGGCACGCCCGAATAGGTGACCGCCGACCCCTTGGCCAGACCGTCCACCGACTGACGGAAGAAGATGTCATATTCCTTCTCCGACGTACCGCCCAGACGGGCGATCCAGACGGTGAAGATCGCCAGCACTGCGAGCAGGATCAGCACGACAGAGCCGACAAGGACGTGGTTCGAACGGGTTTCCATCAGCGTGTCCCTGCTTCGCCTCTCGCATGGGCATCGGCCGCATTGCCCTGGCTATGCTGGCCGGTGGCATGGGCTTCGACTTCGGTGGGGTGGCGCGCCGCATCCGCGTCCGCCGAGCGCGGCGCCATGCCGGCGACCTCGTCCTTGGCGGCGATGGCGGCGCGGCCGCGCGGCCCCTTGAAATATTCCTCGATCCACGGATGGTCGAGCGCGATCAGTTCGTCGATCGTGCCGACCGCGATGACCTTCTTGTCGGCCAGCACCGCGACACGGTCGCAAATGGCATAGAGCGTATCGAGGTCATGGGTGATCAGGAAGACGGTCAGCCCCAGCGTCTTCTGGAGCGACGCGATCAACTGGTCGAACGCGGCAGCGCCGATCGGGTCGAGGCCGGCGGTCGGCTCGTCGAGGAAGAGCAGTTCGGGGTCGAGCGCGAGCGCGCGCGCCAGGCCGGCGCGCTTCTTCATGCCGCCCGACAGTTCGGCCGGATATTTCGGCCCCGCGTCGGCGGGCAGGCCGGTCATCACCACCTTGTACGACGCGATCTCGTCCATCAGCGCCTGGGGCAGGTCGCGGTAGAATTCGCGCAAAGGGACCGCGACATTTTCCGCCACGGTCAACGTCGAGAACAGTGCGCCGCCCTGGAACAGCACGCCCCAGCGCTTGCGCACCTCGGTCGCCTCGGTCGCCTCGCGGCCGATGGTCGGTTCGCCGAACACGGTGATCTCGCCCGCATCGGGGGTCTGCAACCCGATGATCGTGCGCATCAGCACCGACTTGCCGGTGCCCGATCCGCCGACCACGCCCAGGATCTCGCCCTTGCGCACGTCGAGGTCGAGGCCGTCATGGATGACCTGCTCGCCAAAGCTGTTGCGCAGGCCCCGGACCTGGATGATGTTTTCCGCGCCGGCCATCAGTCCCATCCGATCCAGGTGAAGAAGACCGCGAAGAACGCGTCGAGCACGATCACAAGGAAGATCGCCTGCACCACGGCCGCTGTGGTGCGCAGGCCGACCTGCTCGGCATCCGACTTGACCTGCATCCCCTGGAAACAGCCGGCGATGGCGATGATCGCACCGAAGACCGGCGCCTTGATCAAGCCGACATACAGGTCGGTGATCGGCACGACCTCGCGGATGCGCGCGATGAAGGTGACGGGGGGGATGCCCAGCGACACCGCCGCCAGGAAACAGCCGCCGATCATCGCGATCAGCGAGGAATAGAAACCCAGGAGCGGCATCAGCGTGACCGCCGCGATGGTGCGCGGCACGACCAGCGCCTCCATCGGCGACACGCCGATGACGCGCATCGCGTCGATCTCTTCGGTCAGCTTCATCGTACCGAGCTGCGCGGCGAAGGCCGAGCCGGAGCGACCGGCGACCATGATCGCGGTCATCAGCACGCCCAGTTCGCGCAGCGTCAGGCGGCCGACCAGGTTGATCGTGAACACCTCCGCGCCGAACTGGCGAAGCTGCACCGCGCCCTGTTGCGCGATGACGATGCCGATCAGGAAACTCATCAGCCCGATGATCGCCAGCGCCGAGACGCCGACCGTCTCGAACTCGTGCACCACCGCATTGAAGCGGAACCGGCGGGGATGGCGCAGCACCGCCAGGCCGGCCAGCACCGTCGCGCCCATGAAGCCCAGCAGGCCGTATAGCGTCTTCATCGCGGTGACGACGGCGTCGCCCACCTCGCCCGCGACGCGCGCGAAGGGGCTGATCGGCTTGGGCCGCATCGCGACCGGCTGATCCGCCTCGACCACCTTGTCGACCAGATTGCGCTGATTCTCGTTCAGCCCCTCGATCGCGGCATCGTTGCGCGCGGCGAAGCGATGGACCAGCCAGGCGCCGACGGTGTCGATCCGCTCGACCTGCGACAGGTCGATCCGCTTGATCGAGGCATCCTCGCGATCCAGCCGTTCGGGCAGGTCGCCCAGCGTCGCCAACGACAGATTGCCGGTAAAGCGCAGGGCGCCCCCGTCCGCCGGATCGAGCTGATAATCGGCCTTGGCGTTCATCACCTGCCTCTTTGCGGGAAAGCGCGGGCATCGACAAGGCGCTTCGTCCCCGCGACGAATCGAAGTCGTGCCTTAATTAGACGGATTGGTGACGTTTTCAAAGCAGCCTGTCCACGACATGAAGGACCAGGCCGACGCTGCCGCCGACCAGCGTGCCGTTGATGCGGATATATTGCAGATCGCGGCCGACCGCATTCTCCAGCCGGCTGGTGACGGTATCGGCGTCCCAGCCGCGCACCGTCTCCGACACCAGCCGGACGATGCCGTCGCCATAATCGGCGGCGATCCCCACCACCGCGCGACGGACGAAACGGTTGATCGTGGCCGCCAGCCGGGGATCGGATTGCAGCGTCTGGCCCAGTTGGCGCAGCGTCTCGCCCAGCTTGCCCGCGGTCACCGCCTCGGGATCGCGCGCCAGCCGCAACAGCCCCTCGCGCGCCTGTTCCCACAATCCGTCGAGCCAGCGCTGCATCGCCGGATTGGCGATCAGATCGGCTTTCATCGCCTCGACCCGGGCGCGCATGTCGGGATCATATTGCAGGTCCCAGGCGAGGCGATCGAGCCCCTCCTCGATCTTGAGGCGGATCGGATGGTCGGGGTCGTCCGCCATGTCGTGCAGCAGCTTGTCGAGGCCGTCGATCAGCTTGTCGGCGACCGTCTCGTCCAGGCCGGTCCAGCGCAGGATCGCGCCGGCGCGTTCATGCACCATGGCGCGCACCACCGGTTCGTTCGCGGCGAGCGCCTGCCCGGCCCAGCGGATGACCGATTCCATCAACGGTACATGCCGCCCCTCGGCGATCGCGGCCTTGAGCAACTGGCCGAGGATCGGCGACACCTCGGTCGCGCGCAGCCGCGATCCGATGCCCGCCTTCACCATGCCGCCCAGCCGTTGCGGATCGAAGGCGGTCAGCATCTCGGCGAACAGGCGTGACGCCCCGCGCCGGATGCGTCCGCCCTCCTGCGGCGGCTGGGCCAGCCAGCGGCCGGCGGCACCGGCGACATCCAGCCGGTTCATCCGGCGCGCCACGACGCGCGGGATCAGGAAATTGGTGCGCAGAAAATTGGCCAGCGTGTCGCCGATCCGGTCCTTGTTGCGCGGCACGATCGCGGTGTGCGGGATCGGCAGGCCGAGCGGATGGCGGAACAGCGCGGTGACGGCGAACCAGTCGGCCAGTCCGCCGACCATCGCCGCCTCGGCAAAGGCGCGGACAAAGCCCCAGACGGGGTGGATCGGCTGGAAATAGCGGGCGACGAGGAACAGCGCCGCCATGGTGACCAGCAAACCGGTCGCCACGACCCGCATCTTCCGCAGGGCGGGTGGAACGGTCTGGCTACCCCCCGATCGCATGGCGACTTCCATCGATCAGAACAATTCGCGAGCGACGGCTTTGTTCAAGCGGAATCTTTCCCGAGCGTAACGAAGCGGGAGCAAATCCTCCCCGGCACGGGGAGGTGGCAGGGCGTCAGCCCTGACGGAGGGGGGCTTCCACACAGCGTGTCGCTTGCGGCGCTCCCCCTCCACCATCCTTCGGATGGTCCCCCTCCCCGTCCCGGGGAGGATGGTTCCGTCACTCCGCCGGATCATACCCCAGCTTGCCGGTCGCGGGCGGCAGCGCGGGGCCGCCCGCCGGGCCTTCGATCACCGGCCCACCCTGCTCGTCGCCGGGCTTGTAGGTCAACAAGCGGCGACCCAGACGCGGGCCGATCCAGCGTTCGACCCCGACCGCCAGGCTGAAGGCGGCGGGCACGATCAGCAGGGTCAGCATCGTCGACATGGTCAGGCCGCCGATCACCGTCACGCCCATCGGGCTGCGCCACGATCCGTCGCCGCCCAGCGACAGGGCGGTCGGCACCATGCCCGCGACCATCGCGACGGTCGTCATGACGATCGGCTGCGCGCGCTTGTGGCCGGCGTCGAGCACCGCCTCGCGGATCGGCACGCCCTTGGCGATCTCCTCCAGCGCGAAGTCGATCAGCAGGATCGAATTCTTCGCGACGATGCCCAGCAGCATCAGCAGGCCGATATAGACCGGCAGCGACAGCGGATTGCCCGTGACATACAGCGCGATCAACCCGCCCAGCGGCGCCAGCAGCAGCGAGGCCATGTTGACGAAGGGCGGCAGAAAGCGGCGATAGAGCAGCACCAGCACCGCGAAGACCATGAAGATGGCCGAGATGATCGCGGTGAAGAAGTTCTGCATCATCTCCGCCTGCATCTTGGCCTGGCCCAGCACCATCTCGCTGACCCCCATGGGCAGGTTCTTCATGATCGGCAGGTCATGGACCTTCTTCATCGCGTCGCCGCTGATGACGCCCTTGGCCAGGTCGGCGCCGACGGTGACCTGGCGGCGCTGGTTGACGCGGTCGATCTGGGTCGGGCCGGCGCCCAGACCGATATCGGCGACGACGCTTAGCGGCACCGATCCGCCCGTCTGGGTCTGCACCGGCAGATTCTGGATCGTCGACATGCGCGCACGCGCATTCTGGTCGAGCGCGACGCGGATCGGCACCTGACGGTCGGACAGCGAGAAGCGCGCAGAATTCTGGTCGATATCGCCCAGCGTCGCGATCCGGATCGCGCTCGACAGCGCCTGCGTCGTCACGCCCAGATTGGCCGCGAGGTCGAGGCGCGGGCGGATGACGATTTCCGGCCGGTCGAGATTGCCGACGATGCGCGGCGCGATCAGGCCGGGCAGCGTGCCCATCTGCTCGACGATCTTGTTGGCGGTGTCACGCAACACGGCGGGGTCGTCGCCGCCCAGCGTGATGGTCAGGTCGCGCCCGCTCGATCCCCAGCCGAATTGCGACTGGAAGGTCACGCGCGCATCGGGAATGGCGGCGAGCTGCGGCGACAGCGAGCGTTCGAAGTCGGTGCTCTTCATCGAGCGATCCTCCTTCAACGTCGCCACGACGCGGCCATTGCCGACGCTGGTGCGCGAATAGACCGATTCGACATCGGGCTGCTTCTTCAGGAACTGCGCCACCTGCCGCACGACCACGTCGGTCTGCGCCAGCGTGGTGCCGGGCACCATCTCGATCTTGGCGACCGCCTGGTCATTGTCCTGCGGCGGCTGGAAGGTCTTGGGGATGATGCCGAACATCACCACGGTCAGCACGAACGCGCCGAAGCCGATGCCGATCACCCACAGACGATGGTCGCGGAACCGGCCGAAGAAGCGCCGGAAGACCCCGCGCCGTACCCCGTCGGTCGGTCGATCATAGCGCAGCGACCAGCGCAGCGTCGCCATATAGGCGTCCATCAGCTTGCCCTCGCCATGGCTGGCATGGCCGGCGGACTTCAGGAAATAGGCCGCGATCATCGGTGTGATCAGACGCGCCACGGCCAGGCTCATCAGCACCGAGACGACGACGGTCAGACCGAAATTCTTGAAATACTGGCCAGGGACGCCGGGCATCAGCGCGACGGGCAGGAACACCGCGACGATCGCCATGGTGGTCGCCAGCACGGCCAGGCCGATCTCGTCCGCCGCGTCGATCGACGCCTGATAGGCGGATTTGCCCATGCGCATATGGCGCACGATATTCTCGATCTCCACGATCGCATCGTCGACCAGCACGCCCGCCACCAGGCTGAGCGCGAGCAGCGTCATCTGGTTCAGCGTGAAGCCCAGCAGGTCCATGAACCAGAAGGCCGGGATCGCCGACAGCGGGATGGCGAGCGCCGAGATCACCGTCGCACGCCAGTCGCGCAAAAAAATGAAGACGACGATGACCGCCAGCACCGCGCCCTCGATCATCGCATGGATGGCGCTTTCATATTGCTGCTCGGTGTACTTCACGCTGTTCGAGCGGAGGACGAACTTCACCTCCGGGTTGCGCTTTTCCAGCCCCTTCAGCTTCTCGACCGCGCCGTTGAAGACGCTGACGTCGGAGGCGCCCTTGGCGCGCTGAAAGTCGAAGCTGATCACCTGCCGCCCGTCGACCGCCGCCTGCGAGCGCTGCTCGGCATACAGGTCGCGCACGGTGGCGATGTCGGCCAGGCGCACGGTCCGGCCGCCCCGCACGTTGATCTGGGTCTGGCCCAGGTCATAGGCGTTGCGGGCATTGCCCAGCACGCGGACCGCCTGCTCGGTGCCGGCGATCTCGGCACGGCCGCCGGCGGCGTTCAGGTTGGTCATGCGCAGCTGCGCATTGACCTCGCTGGCGGTCAGGCCCTGCGCCTGCAGTTTGAGCGGATCGAGGATGACGCGGATCTCGCGCGTCACGCCGCCGTTGCGGATGACCTTGGAGAGACCGGGGACCGACAACAGCTCCTTGGTGACGTTGTTGTCGATATACCAGCTGAGCTGTTCGGGCGTCATGTTGGACGCGACCGCCGAATAGCTGGCGAGGTCGTTATCGGTCGAGTCGACGCGGATCACCTGCGGCTCGAGGATACCGTCGGGCAGCATCGAGCGGATCTGGGTGATCGCGTCGCGCGCATCGCTGACCGCGCGGTCGATCGGCGTGCCGATATCGAGCTGGACCAGGGTCTGCGACGTGCCCTCGGTCACGGTCGAGGTGATCTGGTCGACGCCCTGCAGGTTCCGAAGCGCCGCCTCGACCCGCTGGGTGACCTGCGTCTCCAGCTCGGTCGGGGCCGCACCCGGCTGGTTCACGACGACGACGACGATCGGGAAATCGATGTCGGGGTCGTTGTTGACGTCCATCCGCATGAAGCTGACGATCCCCGCCAGCGTCAGGGCGACGAACAGGACGATCGGCGGAACGGGGTTCCGGATCGCCCAGGCGGAGATGTTGCGGAAACTCATGTCACTTGGCCTCCCGGCCCGCGAGGATCGGGTGCACCACCTGGCCCGGTGCCAGGAAGCCGCCCGCCGAACGCACCACCCGTTCGCTGCCGTTCAGGCCCGAGGCGATGGTCACGCCGCTGTCCGATACCTGGCCGATCTTGATGTCGCGGCGCGCGACCTTGTTGTCGGGGCCGACGATGTAGACGAAGCTGCCCTTGTCGTCGCTCTGGATCGCCGAATCGGGGAGCAGCGGCGCATTGGCCGTGCCGCCGCGGATCGTCGCCGCCGCAAAGCCGCCCGGACGCAGCGCCGGGTCATAGGACAGGGCGATGCGCGCGACGCCCTGTCGCGTCTGCGGATCGATGACCGGCGACACCTGCCACACCTCGCCCTTGAAGCTCTGGTCGCCGCCGACCGGCTTGACCGTAGCGGGCGCGCCGACGCTGAGGCCGACGAGATCGGATTCGGCGAGCTGCGCGCGCAATTCCATCTGCCCGCCCATCGCCATGCGGAACAATACGCCCGAGCCCGAGCTGACGATCTGGCCCGGCTCGGCGGCGCGGGTCAGGATCAGGCCGGCGGCGGGGGCGCGGATGTCGAGCCGGCCGTTGCGCGCCTGCGCCTCGCGATAGGTCGCCTGCGCCGCGCGGACGCGGGCGGCGGCGGCATCGCGGGTCGCGGTGCGGCGTTGCAGATCGGCCTTGGAGATGAACCCGCGATCGACCAGCTGCTGCGCACGGTCGAGCTCGGCCTGCGCGATCTGCTGATCCGACTGCGCCACCGCGACCTGCGCGTTGAGCGCCGAGGCGGTCTGGGTCTGGACCGAGCGGTCGACCGTCGCCAGCACCTGGCCCGCGCCGACCCACTGGCCGGGTTCGACCAGCACGCGTGTGACCAGCCCGCCCTCACCCGCGACGCCGACCGGCATCTCGCGCCGCGCCGCCAGCGTGCCGGTGGCCGAGATCAGCCGGCTGACCGATTGCTGGCCGGGAACGATGACGGTGATGTTGGGCACCTGGGTCCCCGCCCCCGCCGTGGCGCCGGCCTCATGCTTCTTGTTGCCGAGGAAGAACCAGGCGGCCAGCCCCGCGACCAGCAGGACCGCGACGATCGCGATCCAGCGCGACCGCTTGCTTGGCGCCGGCCCCTCAAGCTCCAGATGCTGGCCGCCACCGATCGCACCCGTCTCGTAATTCATGTTCGCCACCAATCCCCGCTCCGCATCCTCTATGTCGCTCCACCACGCAGGATGCGCCACTTTGATGCTGTATTATAGAAATACATCACTCTCCTCAAGCGCCTTTGCACATCACCCGATTCAGGCGGCTCCAGAAGGAATGTGGCGCGTTCATCGCACGTTTTGCCGCATCAGGCCAAAGACTTGTCCACATCGAGGGAGATACTGATGAACAAGATCCTGCTCACCGCCATGCTGGCCCCCGCCGCGCTGCTGCCCGGTATCGCCGGCGCGCAGTCGGCGCCCGCCCCCACCACGGTCGAGCCGCTGGTGCCCGCCGCCGGCACCGTCCTCGACGTCTCGGCCGAGGGGCGGACGAGCCGCGTGCCGGACCTGGCGACGATCCGCGCCGGCGTGGTCAGCCAGGGGGCGACCGCCGCCGCCGCGCTGTCCGACAATGCCGCGCGGATGCAGCGCGTGCTGGCGGCGGTGAAGCGTGCCGGCGTCGCCGATCGCGACATCCAGACCGCGACCGTCCAGCTCCAGCCGCAATATCGCTATGGCGAGAATGTGCCGCCGGTGATCACCGGCTATCAGGCGACCAACACGCTCAGCATCCGCTTCCGCGACATCGCCAAGTCGGGCAGCGTGCTCGACGCGCTGGTCGCGCAGGGGGCCAACCAGATCGACGGCCCCAATTTGTCGCTCGACAATCCCGATGCCGCGCTGGACGAGGCGCGCGCCGATGCGGTCAAGCGCGCCCGCGCCCGTGCCGAGCTCTATGCCAAGGCGGCCGGCCTGCGCGTCGTGCGCATCGTGTCGATCACCGAAAATGGCGAGAATGCGGGCGGTCCCGTCCGCCCCGTCATGCTGCGTGCGATGGCGGCCGAAGTCGCCGCCCCGACCAGCATCGCCCCCGGCGAGCGCGACGTCACCGTCAACGTCTCGGTCCGCTTCCTGCTGGGCTGAACCGATCCCGCCCCCATCGCCGTCCGGGCATGGGGGCGGGCGTCACCGGCCCGTTCGTCATGGCAAACCCGCCGGGACGACCGGTGCCGCACCACGAGGGCGCTGCGGCCGAACACCCATATGCGAAAAGGCCGCCCGGTCGCCCGGACGGCCTTTCGATCCTTCGTCAGGCAGATGCGATTAACGCACCCGACCGCGACGAACGAGGTTCACGATCGCCAGCAGGACGACAGCGCCCAGCAGCGAAACGAGGAACGAGGTCAGGGTCAGACCCGCATTGTTGATCGAACCGCCCGCAAAGATCAGGCCGCCGATGAATGCGCCGACAACGCCGACGACGATATTCAGGAAGATGCCCTGCTGAGCATCGGTACGCATGATGATGCTGGCCAGCCAGCCAATGACACCACCGACGATAAGCCACAGGATAATACCCATTGTCTTTCCCTCCGTTGGGCCCGCGAGCGGGACACGGGGAAAAGACGTGCGAATGCGCTACTTGTTCCGCGCCCGTATCATCGATTCGGCGCAAAATCGATTTGTCAATATTTCTGCTGACGTTCGTAGAGCGAGCGATAATGCTGGATGCGGGTGACGCGCAGGCCCGGCATGCCCGAGCGGTCGATCGCCCGCTGCCACCCGGCGAACTCCTCCACGGTCAGACCGTAGCGGTCGCACACCTCGTCCACCGAGAGCAGGCCGCCATTGACGGCCGCCACCACTTCCGCCTTGCGACGGACGACCCAGCGCGTGGTGCTGGGCGGCGGCAAGGTATCCAGCGTCAGCGGTTCGCCGAGCGGTCCGATTACCTTTGCGGGGCGGATCTTCTGGTTCTCGATCATCATTACCTCGTCGGGGCTCCCTACCCCATATCGTTTACCAGGGCCTTTATGGACACGGGCCGTTGAACATCACCTATCGCCGTGCGGTTAACGCATCATTCACCCGCTCTCCATTGCGTCAAAGCCCGGGCCATCGGGCCGTTGAACGCTCCGTCCAGCGGCGCGAACAGCGACGGATCGGGGGCCGCGCGCACCAGACCCGCTTGGACGGCCGCGGTCAGGCTCGCCGCCTGACGCGCGGTCACGCCGACCATCAGCACCGCCAGATCGGGCGGCAACACGGTGAGTTCGGTATCCCGATCGAACCGGTTGAAGCTGAGGTCCAAAAGCGCAATCCATCCCTGTCTGGTCTGTCCCCTGCATATCGGCCGGATATGAAAACACGGTAAAGGTCGTGAAACCTTCCCCTTTTTTCGCAACCCCCGCCACCCCCGCCCCGATCGTCGAGCCGTGCTTTTTGCATGACCCATCGGAAAGGCGTATGGGGGCGACCATGGAGCAGATGGTGGATTTTCAGCTTGGGGGCGATCCCCGGGCCAAGCGGATCGTGGTGGCGATGTCGGGCGGGGTCGACAGCTCGGTCGTGGCCGCGCTCGCCCATGCCACGGGCGCCGAGACGATCGGCGTCACGCTGCAACTCTATGACCATGGCGAGGCGGTCGGCCGCGCCGGCGCGTGCTGCGCGGGACGCGACATCCGCGACGCGCGCGCGGTGTGCGATCGGCTGGGTATCGCCCACTATGTCTTTGATCATGAAGACAGTTTTCGAACCCAAGTGGTTGACCGCTTCGCCGATGAGTATCTCGCCGGGCGCACCCCCATCCCGTGCGTCCAGTGCAATATGGGGCCGAAATTCACCGACCTGCTGAAGCTGGCGCGCGATCTGGGCGCGGACTGCCTGGCGACCGGCCATTATGTCCGCCGGGTCGAGGGGGCGGCCGGCGCGGAGCTGCATCGCGGCGCCGATCCGGCGCGCGACCAGAGCTATTTCCTGTTCGCCACGACGCAAGAGCAGTTGAACTTCCTGCGCTTCCCGCTGGGCGCGCTGCCGAAGTCGCGGGTGCGCGAGATCGCCGCCGAACTGGGTCTGGGCGTCGCGGCCAAGCCCGACAGCCAGGACATCTGCTTCGTCCCCGATGGCGACTATGCCGGCCTCGTCAAAAAATTGCGTCCGGAATCGGATACACGCGGCGACATCGTCGACCTGGCGGGCACGAAGCTGGGCGAGCATCGCGGGCTGATTCACTATACGGTGGGCCAGCGGCGCGGGCTGGAGATCGGCGGCAGCCCCGAGCCGCTCTATGTCGTCCGGCTGGAGCCCGATACCAAGCGCGTCGTCGTCGGTCCGCGCACCGCGCTGGCGGTCGAAGCCGCGCGGCTGACGGGCATGAACGTGCTGGGCCCGCTGGACGGTCCGCTCTTCGCCAAGGTCCGCTCGATGGCCAAGCCGGTCCCCGCGCGCATGGTCGGCGACCGGCTGGTCTTCGACGCGCCCGAATATGGGGTGTCGCCCGGTCAGGCGGCGGTGCTGTACGACGGCGACCGGGTGCTGGGCGGCGGCTGGATCGCCGAGACCGAGGCGGCACGCATCGCCGCCTGAGGCGTTGATCCGGGGATGACCGCCCCCACCCTCGAAGAGCTGCGCCGCCAGATGGAGGCGGCCGCCGAACGCCTCGACTTCGAGGAGGCGCGGGCCTTGCGCGACCGCATCAACCTCTTACGCGGCGGCGCTGACGATACGGACGTCGACACCAGCGGCCTGACCCGCCAGCGCCCCGGCGCGATGGGGCTAGGCACTAGCCAGTCCCGCCCCGAACGCCCCGAAGGCTGGGTGCCGCCGAAAAAGCCCGACCCGATGACCAAGGGGCGCGGGCGGCGTCAGGGTTGAGCTGGAGCGGGCGAACCACGCGCCAGCCGTTTCCCGCATTACCGCGAGCCTAGCGGTGCCTTCACCCGCTTCGGCAGCCATGCGTCGATGACATCCAGTGTCGCCGGGTCGGAAATCGGCCACCCGGCATATTCCTTCCTTCCCGAAGCCGTGGCGACGAGCGGCTTGAAGCCATGTTCGACATTGGGCATCTCGACGACATGGGCATCGGCATTATCGGCGAGCGCACGCCGGGCCTCGGCTATGCTCAGCGACGTGGACACGACCGTGTCGTCGGCGGCATAGATCGCCAGTACCGGCGCCTTGACCTGTGACAGGGTCTTGCTGGCCGCGACCCGATAGAGCGATGCCGTCGCCGGATCGGCCAATGTCTTGACCGCCCCTTCCGCCTGGTCCCGCCGCCACCCCGCCTTGACGAAGGCGTCCACCAGACCTGCCCGATGCAAAGCTATGGCATCGGCGGCGGCCGCCCCGGTCAAGCCGTCGAGATAATGCCGCGTCGCCTCGACGACGTTATCGACGGCCTGTGCCGCCATGCCGGAGGCTGCCAGCTTTTCCCGCATTGCGTCTAAGAACATGCGCCCTTGTTCACCCGCCGGCGCCGCCAGCAGCACCAGAGCCGCGATGGAGGGATTTTCCACCGCCAGGACGGGGGCGATCACCGCGCCCTGGCTCAACCCCAAGATCGCGACACGATCGCCATCGATCACATCGGTGCGCGAACGCAGATGGGCCAACACCGCACGCGCGTCCTGCTCGGCCAGTTCGATCGCGTCCTGAAATGCGCCGGTCGACTGGCCCACGCCGCGCTTGTCGAAGCTGAACGTGGCGATACCCTTGGCATGAAGCCGGGCCTCAAGCAGGGGATAGATGCCATGCGGTGAAGCGCCGCCCCCGCCGAGCAGCAGGACAAGCGGGTAACGGCCATGCGATCCTGCGGGGAGACGGAGTTCCCCGTAAAGCACGACGCCCGGTGCGGACGGGATGCGCACCTGCTCCACTCGATCGGCTGACGCGGCCGGAGCAGGATCGGCGCCGGCCGAACCCACGAACGTCAGCGGCGTGGCCATCAGAAGGATGACGCGCCATAGCCCTTTACGATCCATCGCGACTCCCCCCTCTTCGACCGGCAGCGTCACTTCGTAATTCCCCTCGGCATAGGAGCCAGCGACATAGGGATCGGCGATCAGTCCGATCCGGTCGATCGCCCGGCCGCTCGACGACCCCAGCAGCAGGGTCAGGTCCTTGAGCGGCGGGCAGATGTTCATCGACGACGGGCTGCCCTCCGTCCGCCGCCGCTGCTCAGCCTTGAGCTTGGTGCAATAATCGGCACGGATCGCGCCCTGTAGCGCGGGCAGCGAGGCGAAGACCGATGTCGTATCCAGCCGCCGCGCCTTCGCCTTGTCCCACAGCAGCGCCGAGGATGCCGGCGTGCCATGCGCGCCGCCGGTATAGTCATAGCTGTCGCCCGACAGGCTGAGGAAACGCGGCGTCTCCGCCACCACCTTCCACGTCTTTTCATAGGAATAGCGGCGATAGGGAAAGCCCGATTGCTTCGCCTCGCGCCGGCCGGCGGCACCGTCGCGCGCGGTCTCGGCGCGGATCGCCGTCTTGTCCTTTTCCAGCCACGCCTTCAGGCCCGGTATCCGCGCGGCGGCGGCGGGATAGCGATAGGCGAATTCATAGTCGGCGGTCTTGACGTTGGTTTCCACCCCCTGCGCCAGCACGGGGCCGCTCAAACCCGCCCCGCTCATACCCGCCCCGCTCATACCCGCCAAAGCCAGCGCGATCATCATCTTACGCATCATCCGTCTCCCCTCGACGCCGCCAATCTGGATCAGACGGCCTGTACGGCCGATGACTGGCGGAGTTCCGCTTGCCCCGCCGCAGGCGCGAACATATATCGAACACATGGCGCAACTCGACACCCGTGAAAAGCTGGCGATCCTGGCGGATGCCGCTAAATATGACGCCTCCTGTGCGTCGTCGGGCACGTCGAAACGCAACAGCCGCGACGGCAAGGGGATCGGCTCGACCGAGGGCATGGGCATCTGCCACGCCTATGCGCCTGACGGCCGCTGTATCTCGCTGTTGAAGATCCTGCTGACGAACAGCTGCATCTTCGACTGCCATTATTGCATCAATCGCAAATCGTCGAACGTCCGCCGCGCGCGCTTCACCGCGCAGGAAGTGGTGAACCTGACGCTCGCCTTCTACCGGCGCAATTATATCGAGGGGCTATTCCTCTCCTCGGGCATCATCAAGTCCTCCAACTATACGATGGAGCAGATCGTCGAGGTCGCGAGATCCCTGCGCGAAGACCATGGCTTTCGCGGCTATATCCATCTGAAGACCATTCCCGACGCCGATCCCGAGCTGGTCCGGCTGGCGGGTGTCCATGCCGACCGCGTGTCGATCAACGTCGAACTTCCGACCGTCGGCGGGCTGCGTCGCCTCGCGCCCGAAAAGGATGCGGGCCGGATCGAAGGCGCGATGGCCGATGTGAAGACCGCGATCGAGGATCGCACCGACGCGGCAAAGAAATACAAGTCCGCCCCCGGCTTCGCGCCCGCCGGCCAGTCGACCCAGATGATCGTCGGCGCGGATGCCGCGACCGACCGCGACATCGTCGGACGCGCGGCGACGCTCTATGACCGTTTCCGTCTGCGCCGTGTCTATTATTCGGCGTTCAGCCCGATCCCCGATGCCTCCGCCGTCCTGCCGCTGCAACGGCCGCCGTTGATGCGCGAGCATCGGCTGTACCAGTCGGACTGGCTGATGCGCTTCTACGACTATCAGCCGCGCGAAGTGGCCGCCGCCGCCGATGAAGCGACGGGGATGCTGCCGCTCGACATCGATCCCAAGCTCGCCTGGGCGCTGAAATTCCGTCAGCATTTCCCGGTCGATGTGAACCGTGCCCCGCGCGAGATGCTGCTGCGCGTGCCGGGACTGGGCGTGAAGGCGGTCGACCGGATCATCGCCACCCGCAAATGGCGCAAGCTGCGGTTGGAGGATGTCGGGCGGCTGACCGTCTCGATCACCAAGCTGCGCCCCTTCCTGATCGCCGAGGACTGGCGGCCCGTGGCGCTGGCCGAGCGGGCGGACCTGAAACCGCTGGTCAAGCCGAAGACAGAGCAGTTCGAACTCTTTGCCTGAGTGCCCTTGATTCCATGAGAGTGATTCGCGGGTGAAACGGGCATCACCTTGCGCCGTTGGGCATCGCGAAGGAGACGATCATGGCCACCGCCGAAATCTACGCCGACCTCAAGCGCGATCACGACAAGCAGCGCGAGATGCTGAAGGAACTCGCCGAGCTGAAGGGCGATGGGCCTAAGCGCAAGAAGCTGTTCGAGGCGTTCCGCATCGAAATCCAGAGCCATGCCGCCGCCGAGGAAGAGTCGCTCTATGCGACCATGCTGGGCGAGCCCGAACTGCGCGACGATGCGCGCCACTCGGTGTCCGAGCATAAGGAGATCGACGATCTGCTCGGCGAGATGATGGACCTCGACTTCGCGTCGGACGAGTGGGAATCCAAATTCTTCCACATGCGCCATCGCTATGAGCATCATATCGATGAGGAAGAGGAAGAGATGTTCCCGGCCGCCGAGAAGGAGCTCGACGACGCGACCGAGCAGAAGCTGGCGGAGATTTACGAAGAGCGCAAACCCATCGAGGCGAAGGAAGCCAAGGCCAACCCGCCCGGCGGAGACGAGCGCGATTGAATTTAGCTGCCAGCCTATTCCTCCCCTGTAAGGGGAGGTGGCAGGGCGAAGCCCTGACGGAGGGGTGTCCACCTATCGAGAGCGGGACACCCCTCAACCATGCTGCGCATGGTGCCCCTCCCCTTGCAGGGGAGGAATAGCGTTGGGCCACCCCCACTAACCCATGCGCATCATAACCCTCCCCGCCCCGGACGACTTCGACGCCTGGCGTGACGCCGCACGCGGTCTGATCACGGACAGCGTACCACCCGATCAGGTCGTGTGGCAGGTCGGCGACCAACCCGCCGACCTGTTCGGCGCGGTCGCCGACGACAGCCCGGCCGCCGCCGCCCCGCGCTTCTCGGTATCGCGCGCCTTCATCGACCTCGCGCGCAGCGTCATCCTGTCCAACGACCCGGAGCGGTTCGCCCTGCTCCACACCGCACTCGACCGACTGCGTCGCCAGCCCCGGCTGATCGAGGATCAGGCCGACCCGCTGATCCGCCGCCTCGACCGGCTGGCCAAGGCGGTGCGCCGCGACATCCACAAGATGCGTGCCTTCCTCCGCTTCCGCGAGACCGAGGATACAGACGGCCCGCGCTATGTCGCCTGGTTCGAGCCCGAGCATCATATCGTGCGCGCCAATGCGGCCTTTTTTGTCAACCGCTTCACCACGATGCGCTGGTCGATCCTGACGCCCGAGGTCTCGCTCCACTGGGACGGCAAGACCCTCACCGAAGGCCCCGGCGCCGCACGCGCCGACGCCCCCGAGGGCGATCCGACCGAGGCGGTGTGGAAGACCTATTATGCCAGCATCTTCAATCCCGCCCGCGTCAAGATCGGCGCGATGTTGAAGGAGATGCCGCGCAAATACTGGAAAAACATGCCGGAAACCGCGTTGGTCCCGCAACTGATCGCAGGCGCGCACGCGCGGGAGACGGGCATGATCGATACGGCGAAGGTGGATGTCCGCTCCGGGCGCGGCGGCAATGCGCAAGCGGCCTGGGCGGCTTTGCGCGACGAGGCGATGACCTGCACGCGCTGCCCGCTCCATGCGCCCGCGACCCAGACGGTGTTCGGCGAAGGCCCGGTCGACGCCGCCCTGATGTTCGTCGGCGAACAGCCCGGCGACCAGGAAGATCTGGCCGGCCATCCCTTTGTCGGCCCCGCCGGCCAAGTCTTCGACCGCGCCGTGGCCGAGGCCGGCATCGACCGCGCGCGCGCCTATGTCACCAACGCGGTCAAACATTTCAAATTCGAGCCGCGTGGCAAGCGCCGCATCCACAGTTCGCCCGATGCGGGCGAAATCCAGGCCTGTCGCTGGTGGGTCGAGCAGGAACGCCTGCTGATCCAGCCCAGGGTCACGGTGGCGCTCGGCGCGACGGCGGCCCGGTCGCTGTTCGGCAAGGCCATGACGATCGGCCGCGAGCGGGGGAAGGCGCTGACCCTGTCCGATGGCGGGACGGCCTTCATCACCGTCCACCCCAGTTACCTGCTGCGCCTGCCCGACCCGGCGGCTAAAGAGATCGAATATGCAAGGTTCGTGGCGGACCTGAAAATGGCGGCCGAGGCGGTGGCGCAGGGGGATTGACGACAGTCGCAGGGGCGAGCGCATGGGGCAGGCCGGACACTCGGCCGGCGCTTGATCCCGACAGAGACCGTCGACGAATCCATCATCGCACCGAAGCGCCAATGTTCACCACGTCCCTTGCCAATCGGGGGCGAACCATGACGAATTCATCGACCTAGCGGCGGATCGCCATTGATCACCATGCGCGGTCTTCGCGCGCGATCGCCTGTGCGCGTCACGGGCATGCTCCGTCGGAACATCCAACTTCATGCTGCAGAAAAAATTGATCGGCCTGCAATGGCTTCGGGCGATGGCCGCGCTGATGGTCGTCATGGCGCATAATCATGACTTTCTTTTGAAACACGGCATGGAGTTTTACGACGGCTGGATCGGTGGGATCGGCGTCGACATCTTCTTCATCATCAGCGGCTATGTCATGTTCGGGCTGATGGACGGCCTGCCCCAGGGGCGACGGGAGGCCTATATATTCTCGGCCAAACGTGTCGGGCGTATCGTGCCGATCTATTGGCTCGTCATCCTGTCGGTCATTCTGGTCTGGCAAATCACGGGCAATGATCTGTCCGGCGGCATGAACCACTATTTCCGGACATCACGCGTCGTGAAAAACCTGCTGTTCCTCGACGCCAATCCGATCGTCGGCGTGGGATGGACGCTGGCCTATGAAATGTTCTTCTACCTCCTGTCAGGCGTGGCCATTCTGGCGATCACCCGCAATTCGACACGCTTGCTTGCCATATCGCTGACCCTGGCGGCGCTGGTTCTTGTCGGGATAGTGGCGGAATATACCGGGCGTATCGTCGGCAACCCGCTGATCCTCGAGTTCGCAGCGGGTGGGCTGATCTGGTTCCTCCTGAACAAATTCGGTGATCGCCTGCCACCCCATGTCGGGATCATGACGGCACTAGCCGGGCTGGCCGGCATGGTCATGCTTTACGGGCATCACGACTATAATCACGGCCACCCTTATTGGTTTGCCGCATCCTTCCTGTTCGTTTTCGGCATCATGATGGCCGAACCCTATTTCATGCGGATGCGGTGGCGGGGGCCGGTCGCCTTGGGCGATGCATCATATTTTCTGTACCTGGTCCATTTCTACGTCATCATAACCGTCACCGGCCTGTTGTTTGACGTGTTTCACGTCACGCCCGGACTGGCCCCGGCACTGTTCGCGACGATCATGATCATGGCGATCACCTGTACCCTGTCGCTGCTAGGCCATGTCTATCTGGAACGGCCGCTATCGCGTTATGTCACCGGACATCTGCTTCGTCCCCTGCGATGGACGGCTCGAGGCCGATCCGACAATCGGCAGGCGGGACAGCCGTTACCGCTATAGGGAACGGCTGGTCCGGATCAGGCGCCCATGTTCGCGGGATCAGGCCCGATCCGCCCGTCCGCATCGTCCAGCGCATCGATCGCGGCCATGTCCTCATCGTCGAGCGTGAGGTCCGTTGCGGCGAAATTGTCCGCCATGTGCGCCGCATCCGCCGCCTTGGGGATCGCCGACAGGCCGTGCGCCAGATGCCAGGCCAGCACCACCTGCGCCGTCGATCGGCCATGCTTCTCGGCAATAGCGACGATCTCAGGCGTCTTCAGGAGTTCGCCGCCCTGCCCCAACGGACTCCAGCTCTGGGTCACGATGCCCTTGGCTTCATGATAGGCTCGCGCCTCGCGCTGCTGGAAACGGGGGTGGAGTTCGATCTGGTTGACCGCCGGCACCACGCCGGTCGCATCGATGATGCGGTCGAGATGCTCGGGCAGGAAGTTCGACACGCCGATCGACCTGGCCTTGCCCGCCTCGCGCAAGCCGATCAGGCTCTGCCACGCCTCGACATAGGCGTCCTCGGCCGGCACCGGCCAGTGAATCAGATATAGATCGACCGCCTCGACGCCCAGCAGCGCGAGGCTTTCGTCGAGGGCCGCCTCGGCATCGCGGTGGCGGTCGTTCCACAGCTTGGTGGTCAGGAAGACATCGGCATCGCGCAGGCCATCGCCCACCCCGCGCTCATTGCCATAGATGGCGGCGGTGTCGACCAGGCCATAGCCGGTGTCGAGTCCGCGCCGCACCACCATCGCGGCCTGCGAATCCGGGATCTGATAGGTGCCCAGGCCCAGTTGGGGCAGGCTGCGGCCGTCATTCAGGGTCAGCTTGGTCATGGCGTCCCAAACCGACCGCCCCCTCGCGCGGTTCCGATTGACCCCCGCCCCCCGATCGCGCAAGTCGCTGGCCCCATGGTCGAACATATTCTTTCCGCGCTGGCGAGCTTTGCCATCTGGGTCATCTCGACGGGCGGCTATCTGGGCATCATGCTGCTGATGGCGATCGAGAGCGCGTGCATTCCGCTCCCCTCCGAGATCATCATGCCCTTCGCGGGCTATCTGGTGTCGACCGGGCAGTTCAACCTGTACCTCGCCGCGACGGCGGGCGCGCTGGGGTGCAATCTGGGGTCGGTCGTCGCCTATGAGATCGGCAAGCGCGGCGGCCGGCCGGTCGCCGAGCGCTGGGGCAAATATCTGCTGATCGGGCCGGGCGAGCTGGATGCGGCCGACCGCTTCTTCGCGCGCTATGGCTCGATCGCGGTGCTGATCGGGCGGTTGCTGCCGGTCATCCGCACCTTCATCGCCTTTCCGGCGGGCGTCGCGCGGATGAAGCTCGTCCCCTTCCACCTCTACACCTTTATCGGCAGCTGGCCCTTCTGCCTGGTGCTGGCGATCGTCGGGCGCGAACTGGGCGAGAAGTGGGATTCGGACCCGCGCGTGAAAGCCTTTTTCCACCGCGCCGACCTGGCGATCGGGATCGTCCTGGTCGTGCTGATCGCCTTCTACATCTGGCACCGGGTGCGCGGGCTCAAGCGCCACGCGCGCTGAACCAGCCACAGGGCCAGCGGGATCGCGACGGCCACCCACAAATATAGTCCGGCCCATGTCGTCCATCCCCACCATTCGGAGGGGATGGTGCGAAGGTCACCATGGCGGAAGCGAAGCTGGATCACCGCCTGCCACCAGGCCCAGCGATATTCGGGCGGCGCGAAAATCTCCGCCGCCGCGATCGTCAGGTTGATCGCCACCGATCCCGCCAGCAGGAGCGCCAGCGCCGCCCGCTGCCATCCCCAGTGCAAGGATGCCCAGAGCGGCGCCAGCCCCAGCGCCGCGACCCCGGTCAGCGGCATGGCATGGCGCGGGCCGGTGGCGTTGCCGCCGTCCCAATAGACATAGGCCGCATTGACCAGCAGCGCGATCAGCGCCACCCCGGCGGCGGTCAGCGCCAGCCCGCGCGTCGCGCGCGCCTCCGCCAGCTGCCACAGGCCGATCGGCGCTAGGATCAGGATCGGCGCGACCCAGACCAGCCCTCGCGTCGGCCCGATCAGGATTTCGCGCAGCACCGCGACATGCGGCACGGTCAGCCCGAACAGCCCCTGCTGCATCCCCTCGAACCCGACGACGCCCGAATAGCCGATGCGGAACGGCGTCCCGAAGGCGAAGAGATTATAGGCGAACAGCGGCACCACGCCGACCAAGCCGGCGGCCAGGAACGGCCAGATCGCCCTGCGATCGGTGCGGTGCCGCCACAGCGCCCAAAACCCGATGACCGATCCCGCCAGCACCGCCTGATATTCGACCACCACCGCCCAGCCGAGCGCCAGTCCCGCCACCGCCAGCCAGCGCCCGCCGCCCCGCGCAACCCCGACCAGCGCGATGACGAACAGCGCCGCCACGCTCGCATGGCCGAGCAGCGTGGTGGAATAACCCCAGATCGGCGTGCCCAGCGCATAGGCCAGCGCCGCGAACAGGCCCGCACCGACGCCGCCCGTCACGATCAGCGCCAGGTCGAACAGCATCACCGCCGCGATCGCGGTCAGCAGCGCCGAGCCGGTCGCGGCGGCGACCCGCGTGCGCAGCTTGAGATAGTCGACGAAGCCCAAGTCGAAGACGCTCGGCTGATACCGGTCGGCGCGATCGCCCGTCACCGCATCGGTCAGCGCGACCGCCGGCACCGCCATCAGCGTCATGCCCGGCGCCTTGTCGAGATAGGCATGGTCACCGAACTGCGCCTTGTCGATGGTCAGCGGCGCGAAGGGATCGATGGTCGCGGAGCCATCCTCGACCATGCGGATCGCGGCGAACAGGCGGGTGGCGTTGTTGGGGTTAAGTTCCCACGAGCCGAACCAGGCGCAGGAGACCCAGACCAGAAGGAACAGGCCCGCCCGAATGCCGCCCAAGCCCTGCCACCGCGTCATCGGATCACCCCCTGGTTGGTCGCCTTGGCGCTAGCCGCCTGCAAGATCGGGGACAAGCGCGCGACCACCAAATTCCTCCCCTGGAAGGGGAGGTGGCAGGGCGAAGCCCTGACGGAGGGGTGTCGCCCTCTCGAAAGCTGGACCCCCCTCCGACGCGCTTATGCGCGCCACCTCCCCTTGCAGGGGAGGAATTTGGTTAGCCCGGCATCGGCAGCGAGGTCGTCGACTTGATCTCCGACAGTGCAACCGTCGAGTTGATCTCCTGCACGCCGGGCAGGTTGGACAGCCGCTCGAAGAACAGCCGTTCATAGGATTCGATATCGGCCGCGACGATACGCAGCATGAAGTCGACCGAGCCCATCAGGACGTGGCACTCCATCACTTCGGGCACTTCGCGGATCGCGGCGGTGAACTCGTCGAGATTGGCGCGGCCATGCGCGTTGAGCTTCACCTGCGCGAAGATCTGCGCCTTCAGCCCGATCTTGGTGCGATCGACCAGCGCCACGCGCCGCTTGATGATCCCGTCACGCTCCAGCCGGTCGATCCGCCGCCAGCAGGGCGAGGCGGACAGCCCCACCGTCTCGGCGATGGCGGCGGTCGACAGACTCGCATCCTCTTGCAGCAGCGCGAGGATACGACGTTCCCAAATATCGAGATCATGCGGCATGATCATTCTCGTAAGACAGGATTGTCGAACGATCCATCCCCGCTTTGGGGGAAAACCCCTCGAATGCGACCAGTTTCTCTGCGGCCCTTCGGCTAGATTGCCTGCATCAGATCGAGGATGAAGACGATGCGATTGCCCCATGACAGCCACAGCCTGCCGCCCGAAGAGGTGGTACCCTTTCGCGATGCCGAGAGCGGGGCGAGCGGCGTCATCGTACTGCATTCGACCGCGCTGGGGCCGGCGGCGGGCGGGTGTCGCTTCTGGCACTATACGAGTGATCAGGATGCCGTCGTCGACGCGCTGCGGCTGGCCGAGGGCATGGCGTTGAAGAACGCGCTGGCCGACCTACCCTTTGGCGGTGGCAAGGCGGTGTTGCGCAGTCCCGAACGACCGCATGACCGCGCCGCGCTGTTCCGCGCCTTTGGCCGGGTCGTCCGCGAGCTGAAGGGCCGCTACGTCACCGCCGAGGATGTCGGCACCGGCGTCGCGGATATGGAGGTCGTCGCGGGCGAAACCCGCCACGTTGCCGGCCTGCCGCCGCGCGATGGCCGGCCGGGCGGCGATCCGTCTCCCTGGACCGCGCTGGGCGTCGTACAGGCGATGCGGGTGGCGGTGCGTCACCGGCTGGACGCCGAACTGTCCGATGTCACGGTGGCGGTGCAGGGGCTGGGCCATGTCGGCTTCGCGCTGTGCGAATTGCTGCACGGCATGGGCGCGAAGCTGATCGTCGCCGAACCGCGCAGCGAGGTGGCGGCGCGCGCGGCGGATCGCTTCGGCGCCATGGTGATGAGCAGCAAGGCGCTGCTGTCCGCCCGCGCCGATGTGTTCGCACCCTGCGCGCTCGGCGGTGTGCTGGATGCCGAAGCCGTCGCGCAACTGCGTGCGCGAGTGGTATGCGGCGCGGCCAACAATCAGCTCGCCGATGCGGATCTGGCCGTCCGCCTGGCCGAGCGCGACGTGCTCTATGCCCCGGACTTCCTGGTCAATGCCGGCGGGATCATCAATGTCGCGGGCGAGCATCTCGGCTGGAACGCCTCAGAGGTGCGGCGGCGGGTCATGGGCGTCGGCCAGCGGATGAAGACCACGCTGGCGCTGGCGGCGCGTGAGGGGATGACGCCGCATGAGGCGGCCCGCACGATCGCCATGGACCGGATGGCGCAGGCCCGGCGGGTGGAGGCCGTGGCAGCGTAAGGTTCTACAGCGGCCGCGCGGATCTCGGCCCCAGGCCACCAAAGCCGTTCACGCTGAGCGGAGTCGAAGCGTATGTCCTGCCCTCGCCTTCCCTCGGCATTGCCGTGGGCAAGCGCGTCCCGTGGCCTTCGACTTCGCTCAGGCTGAACGGCGGTGGGGTGTTCGGCCTCCCCCAACATCCTCATGGCAGAGCCCTAGTGGGTTCAGCCGAACGAAGGCGGGAGTCATCCTCCCCTGTAAGGGGAGGTGGCAGGCCGCAGGCCTGACGGAGGGGTGTCCCGGCCCGTGAGCCAGCACGCCCCCCGGAAACACCGAAACGCGATCAGCGGTTGCCCGCTTCCTCCTGCCGCCGCCGGTCGGCATTGGCCGCCCGGTTCTCGCGGACCCGCTGCGCGAAGCAGCCGGTTGCGCCGCCGGCGCCGACCGCCGAGCAGCTGCCGATGCCGTTCACGCCGACGCCCTCGTTCACCGTGCCCGTCGCGCGCACCGCCCAGCTCTCATTCTCGGGCGTCACCTGCAGATCGCGCAGCTCCTTCGGGACACGGAACTGCTCCTCCGCGCCGCGCCGGACGCAGACGACGATCTCGTTGCCGCTATTGTCGGTCGGGCAGCGTTCGTTGCCGAACAGGGTCAGCACGCCGTTGACGGGTGCGTTGCGCGACACTTCGCCCGGCCCTTCGACCGGCTTGGGCTTGATCGCGCCGGGGGCGGCGACCTGCTGCGCCGTCGCGGTGCCGGTCATGGCGAGGGTGGCCAGCAGGACTGCGGCCCAGGTCCGGTTCTTCATCCTCTCTCTCCCGTTGGTCCGGCTCAGATACGCTTGGCCGCCGCGATGGCGAATTTGCAGCCCGCCCGGATCGCGCCGTACAGCACCGGATAGGCGATCGCCTCTTCCGCGCCCGCGCCCAGCGCATGGTCGCGATGCTCCAGCTCCTCGGCCTGGAAATCGGCGATGGCGTCCGACAATTCGGGATCGCTGTCGCCCAGCTGGTCGCGCTGTGCCTGATAATGTTTGTCGATCTCGGTCTCGACCGCCGCGGTGCAGGCCATCGCCGCCTTCGGCCCGATCGCCGCCGTGATCGCGCCCAGCGCGAAGCCCGCCTTGTCCCAGAAGGGCTGGAACAGCGTCGGCCGCACGCGGCGCTCGGCGATCATCCGGTCGAAAAAGGCGCGGTGACGCTCTTCCTGCTCGGCCATGTGATGGATCGCGCGCGAGGCGGGATGCCGGTCGCCCAGCACCGCCAGCTGCCCGGCATAGATGCGGGTCGCGCCATATTCGCCGGCCTGATCCACCCGGATCATCGCCTTCATCGTCTCGCGCCGGTCGCCCGGCATCCAGCGAAGCTGGCTCATCGTGCCTTCCTCATCAACAACAGGATCGCCGCCGCGCCGCCCAGCGAGATGATCGCATTGAACCCCGCCAGCGAGATGCCGCCCAACGTCCATTGCGCCACGTCGCAGCGGATGACCGGCGCCTTCATGATGGCGCTCAATCGGTCCGCCGCGCTCAACCCCGTCAAATCCACCGTCGAGGTGCACGCGGTGAAGCCCTGCCACCAGCCATATTCGACCCCGGCATGCGCCACACCGATCACCCCCGACACCGCGATCAACAACGCGGCAAGGATGACAAGCGATCCGCGAATGCTCCGCTGCGGCACGACAAAGGCGAGGAGCGCCGGCACCAGCGCGGCATAATGCGGCCAGCGCTGCCAATGGCACATCTCGCACGGGTACAGCCCGCCGATCAGCTGGCTGGCCCAGGCGCCCGCCAGCAGCGCGGCGGGGATCAGCAGCGCCAGCATATTGGCGCGCGTCTCGTTGCGGGTGCGCGGCACGGCCATCGTCACTTCACCGGCGGCTTGGTGGCGGCGGCGACCTGCGCCGGGCCGCCCAGCCGGGCGATCGTCTTCAGCGCATAATAGAGCTGGAAGTCCTCAACCCCCTGCTTCTTCAGCGCCTCGGGCGTGGCGGCGAAGCGCGGATCGTCCTTATTGTCCTCCTCCAGAATCTTGTTGTCGGCCTTCACCTCGTTGATCAGGTGACGGCGCAGATCGGCCTCGCGGAAGACGGGGCGCGTCTTGTAATCGGGGTCGGAAATCTGCGGGACCTTGATGTCCGGCTCGATCCCGCCCTCCTGCACCGACCGACCCGAGGGGGTGTAATAGCGCGCGGTGGTCAGGCGCAGCGCGGTTTCGGGGCCGAGCGGCAGCAGCGTCTGCACCGAGCCCTTGCCGAAACTGCGCTCGCCCATGACGATCGCACGGTGATGGTCCTGCAGCGCGCCCGCGACGATCTCCGAGGCGGAGGCGGTGCCGGAGTTGGTCAGCACGATGATGGGCAGGCCATGCGCATCGTCGCCGGGCTTGGCGTAATAGCGCTCGATGTCCGACTTCTCGCGACCGCGCTGCGACACGATCTCGCCGTGATCGAGAAAGGCGTCGCTGACCGCGATCGCCTGGGTCAGCAATCCGCCGCCATTGTCGCGCAGGTCGACGACATAGCCGAGCGGCCGGTGACCCAGCGCCTTGTCGATCGCCATGATCGCGGCCCGCGTGTCCGCGCCGGTATTCTCGGAGAAGGTGTTGATGTTGATATAGCCGATATCGCCCTTCACCTCCCACTTCACCGGGCGCTGGACAATGACCTCGCGGGTCAGGGTCAGCTCGATCGGCTTGTCGCGGCCGGGGCGGACGAGGGTCAGCTTGATCTTGGTGCCGGGCTTGCCGCGCATCTGGCCGATCGCCTCGTCCAGCGACTGGCCGTAGATCAGCTTGCCGTCGATATGGGTGATGTAATCGCCCGACTTCACGCCCGCGCGGCCCGCCGGCGTATCCTCCTGCGGCGCGATGACCTTGATCGCGCCGTCCTCCATCGAGACGGTCAGGCCCAGCCCGCCATAATTGCCCTCGGTCTGGATTTTCAGGTTGTCAAAATCGAGCGCGTCGACATAGCTGCTGTGCGGATCGAGCGCGGCCAGCATCCCCTGGATCGCGCCCTTGATCAGCGTGTCGTCGTCGACCTTGTCGACATAATCGGCCTTGATCCGGTTATAGACGTCGAGGAAGCGATCGAACTGGCGAACGGTGGAGCTGTCGACGGCGGCCATCGCGGAGGTCGTGATCGGCACCATGGCAAGCGCGCCGACGATCGCAGTAGCAGTCAGAAACGGACGTTTTGCAAGCGGACGGGGCATTGAGGGTCCTGGACCTGGTAATATGGCGGCCTTTGTAGCCGCAAGCCGCCTGCAATCAAAGCGTAACCGTGCTGAACCGAGGCTGAGCGGGAGTGGCGGGGCCGAGTTCGGGGAATGGCGGCGATGCCTTCCCGATCTCGGCCACCAGCCGGCTTTACGCCGGGCCCGCCTTGCGGGCGCATAGGGTCAGCGCCGAGAAACGACCGGCGCGTTCCACCCCGCACCGCACATAGCCGTCCTTGACCAACCGCCGCTCCGCCCAGTCCTGAAACACCCAGGACCCCGTCAGCGCGATGACCAGCGCGATCATCGCCGCGACCGCGATCCCATTCCCCGCCCGGCGCAGCGCGACACCATCCCGAAATGCCGCGACCATGCCCCAGGCCGCCAATGCGACGAAGACCGGCATCAACGCCAGCATGCCGACATCACCGCCCGACACCCGTATCTCCGCCGCCCCGGCACGCCATGCGGCCAGAAACGTGCCGATCGTATCCATCAGCAGCCAACCGCAGAGGAGCGACAGCGTCAGGCCTATGCCCGCCATCACAAGCGCGGCGCGTCGTCTTTCTCGGGTCATCGCAGCGTGGGATAACGGGGAAGGAGCTTCCAGACCATGTCGCGGATTTGCCGCTTACCTTCCGCGATCGCCGCATCGCGGATCAGGTCGATCAGATTTCCGGCCGCTTGGAATGCCGTGCTTCTACCCCGCGCGACCAAGGCCTGCTTCTTACGTTCCAGCTCGGCGATCCCCTCGTCGAGCTGCTTTTGCAGACGCTCAGTAAATCGATACTTTTGATCGAGCGCATCGAGCGCCCAGCCGACGCCCAAACCGACCACCACGGCGATCACCAGGGGCCCGGCCGCCACGGTCATGCCCAAGGCGACCGCCGCCGACCCCGCAGCATAGCCGACACCGCCCGCAATCAGCGCCTTGCTGACGTCGCCAGCAATACCGCCAAGCATCTGTCCGAGGGTCGCCTCGTCACGGATGACATAATCAACGATGTTCCATACTGTCAGCAGGACGACGGATACGATGGTGCCGCCCTTGACCGACTTCGCCACACCCGCCTTGCCGATCCCCAGACCCACGACCTTGGGATGGAGGGCGCCATATTTTGTGCCGTTTAGAACACGACGCAGGCCCGGATAGCCTTTGAATACGACATGCAGCTTGCCGTTATAGCTTTTAAAATAGCAGCGCCCGCGAATGCCCGTTTCACGGACCAGCTTGCGGATCAGCATCGCATCGTCTGTGGCGGAAAAGTAATTGGCGATCGTGTGCCAGTTGTCGGAATAGTCGTTCCAATGCTTGTCCGCTGCTGCCTGCGTCATCTTGCCTGTCGCGACCGCCTCGGCAAGCCACATGCGGACCAGCATGTCCCGGTCGGCAACGACGATCTGGTTGGTCTGATCGCTCATCGTGGCGCCTCCGTGCTTTTGGCCTTACCATTGACGATGACGAACCTGCGCGATTCCCTGGCGTTGACGGTAAAGCCATTGCCCTCCCACGTGACCGGCGGCTCACCCGCCTCACGTCGATCGAGACAGCTTTCGGCTAAAACGGCGTCCGTCATGCGCTTCTTCGCGATCGAAAAGAGCCTTACCCACGACTCCCGGCCATTGGCGCAGCGCTCGCCCCCATTCCTGCTGCCATAGCTGTCAAGAACCACGACGACGCCGTCGCTTTCTCCTAGCCGCCGTACGTCGTGATAGAGGACGGGATCGGCCCTCTGCGTTGTGACCGGGAAGCGAATCTGTGTTTTCGCGCCACCGTCGCCATAGGTGTAAAGACCGGTATCCCCTGTCACCTCGATCGCATCCGAAGTCAGAACGGTGGCAGCCGGTGCGCTCGCCGCGTTGGTGTCGACATCCTCCGCCGAACCGCAGCCGGCGAGAGTGAAAAGGGCTGTTGCCATGGCCATGGCCAAGGTCACGGTCGCTTTCATCACAACAGGATAACCTCTGACATCAGCGGGATGAAGCGTAAATCACCACGGAAATGGCTTAACCCATTTACAGGCACGCCCTGGGTAACAGGATGGCGGCATAGCACCCCGATCGATTCGCGCTCACCCCAGAAGCGCGGCAATATCCATCGGCCGGCCATCGCGGCGCAGTTCCACCGTGACGCGCGGGGCGGCTCCGCCACGGCCGTTGCCAGCGCGGCCGAGTACCGCGCCGGCTTCGACCCGCTCCCCGGTATGCACGGCTAGCGCGCCCAGGCCGGTCACCAGGCTGGTCCAGCCTTCGCCATGGTCGAGGATGACGATCCCGCCATAGCCCCGGAACGGTGCGGCGTAGCGGACCGTGCCGGCGGCCGGTGCCACCACGGTCGCAGCGGACGCGGTCGCCAGGGTAATGCCACGCGCCCGCACGCCGGCATCCGAAATCTCACCGAAGCCGCCGGCGACGCGGCCCCGCACCGGCAGGCGGTAGGTGCCGGCCGCGATCTCCGGCCCCTTCACCCCCGGCGCCAGCGGCCGTGCGACCGGCCCCGCCAGCCGGACCAGCTCTCCCGCGGTCGCCTGTGCCGTCCCGCGCTCGGCCATCTGGTCGACGAGATCGCGCGCCGCCTCGCCCAGCGCCAGCGCGCGGTTGGATTCGTCGATCGCGCTGCGCCCCAGGCTGTCGGCGCGGCCGCGGTGCAGCGCCTCCAGCCGGGCGAGCATCTGACGCTGGCCCTCCAGCCTGGCGGAGGTCGTGGCGAGCGCCTGCGCCGCCACCTTGGCCTGCGCCTCGACCCGGCGCGATGCGGCCAGTTCGCGGCGAACCGTCGCCGATCGCTCGGCGATGACGGGGGCGATGGTGGAGAAGACCGCGCGGACATGCGCGAGGTCGGCGACCGATCCGGGTTGCGCCACCGCCGCAATGGGCGGGCGCGCCGCCATGTCCTGCATCGCGGCCAGCAGATGCGCGAGCGGCGCCTGCGCCCGCGCCAGCCGGGTCCGCTGGCGGTCGAGCAGCCCGGCGACCAGCGTCACCCGCGCCCGCGCCGCCCGCACCTCCGCCTCGGTCGCCGCGACGCGGGCGGCCATGGCCTGCTCCCGGGCATCGGCGGCGGCGGCGGCATCGCGTTCCTGACCCGCGCGCGCCTCCAGCGCCTTGGCCCTGGCCTGCGCTTCCGCCGCGCCGACGCGCGCTTCGGCCAGCCTGCGCTGGTCGCCAGCGATGTCGGTCGCCCCCAGCAGCAGCAATCCGCCAAAAGCCGCGAGCCACCGCCGCGCCATGCGCCTAGCCTTCGCGGTGATAGGGATGGTTGGCGAGGATGCTGGTCGCGCGGAACAGCTGCTCAGCCAGCATCGCGCGCGCCATCATGTGCGGCCAGGTCGCCCGGCCATAGGAGATCAGCAGGTCGGCGCGTGCCCGGTCGGCATCCTCGAACCCGTCCGCCGCGCCGATCATGAAGCGACACTCGCGCACGCCGTCGTCACGCCAGCGCTCCAGCCGGCGCGCGAAATCCATCGAGGACAGATTCTCGCCCTTCTCGTCCATCAGGACGAGGCGCGCCTGCCCTTCCAGCGGCGGCACTTTGCCGCCGGTATCGGGAAGTTCGGTGATTTTGGTCGGCCAGCCGATCCGCTTGATATAGCGATCGACCAGCTCGGCCTCGGGCGAACGGCCGATCCGCCCGCGCGCGACGATATGCAGCAGCACGGGCGGCCTCTAAGGCGTCAGAGGTTGCGGTCGGCGGGACTCGCAGGGGGAGTCGGCGCATCGCCGAACGCCCACATGCGCTCAAGATTGTAGAAGCTGCGGACCTCGGGCCGGAACAGGTGGACGATGACGTCGTTCGCGTCGATCAGCACCCAGTCGGCGGTCGGCAGACCCTCGATCCGGACCGAACGGCCGAACTCGGCCTTGATCTTCTCGGCGAGCTTCATCGCCATCGAGGCGACCTGCCGGGTCGAACGACCGCTGGCGATCACCATGAAATCTGCGATCGACGACTTGCCCGCGAGCGGGATCGAGATCGTCTCCACCGCCTGGTCGTCATCGAGCGAGGCGAGGATCAGGCGGTGCAGCGCCTCCACCTCGGCAGGATCGGACGGACGCGGCGATTGCGGGGAAGTGGCCAAGTGAGCTCCTGTTCAGGGGACGTTTCGGCCCATATGCCGAAACCAGTCCGGATCGCGGGCCCGAAGGCCCGTGGCGGAAGTCGGGTCGGGGCGGAAGCGCAACAGCACGAAGGCCGGCAAACTCCACATCGTCCAGTTCTTCGCCTGGCCCGGACGCCTCTGGAAACGCCTGAACCAGCCCAGCGCGGGTGTCGCGTGGGCGGCGGCATTGTACCCCGGACGGCCGATAACCGCAATCGGGATCGCGCGGGCAATATCGCGCCACCTGCGCCAGCGGTGAAACTGCTCCAGATTGTCCTCGCCCATCAGCCAGATGAACTGGTGGCCGGGGTAGCGGCGGATGATCTTGCGCACCGTGTCGAGCGTGTAGCGGGTGTGCAGCTCCCGCTCGATCGCACTCGCCCGGATCGGTGCGCGCCGGGCCATGCGCTCAGCCGAGGCGAACCGCGCGGCAAAGGGCGCCATGTCGCCGGCCCCGTCCTTCAGCGGGTTGCCAGGCGACACCAGCCACCAGACCTCATCCAAGTCCAGTGCACGCATCGCGTCCAGCGTGATGCGACGATGCCCCCGGTGGGCGGGATTGAACGACCCGCCGAGCAGACCGATCTTCATCCGCGGATTTGCCCGGTCCCGCGCCCGACCCACTTATACGTCGTCAACCCCTCCAGAGCGACCGGCCCCCGCGCGTGCAGTCGCCCGGTGGCGATGCCGATCTCCGCGCCCAGCCCGAACTCGCCGCCATCCGCGAACTGGGTGGAGGCGTTCCACAGCACGATCGCGCTGTCGACCTGTGCCAGGAAGCGCTCGGCGACGGCTTCGTCCTCGGCAACGATCGCATCGGTATGGTGCGATCCATGCGCGGCGATATGCGCCATCGCGCCTTCCACCCCGTCGACCACGGCCACGCTGGCGATAGCATCGAGATATTCGGTGTCCCAGTCCTCGGACGTGGCCGCTTCAAGTCCGGGTACGATCTCGCGGATGTCGGCGTCCCCGCGCACCGCGCACCCTGCGTCGATCAACGCGGCGACCAGTTCGGCCGGGCGGCAATAGGCACGGTCGATCAACAGCGTCTCCATCGCCCCGCAAATGCCGGTGCGGCGCATCTTGGCGTCGCGCACGATCCGGGTCGCCATGGCGGTATCCGCCGAGCCGTCGACATAGACGTGATTGATCCCGTCGAGATGCGCGAGGACAGGTACCTTCGCCTCGGCCTGCACCCGCGCGACCAGGCTCTTGCCGCCGCGCGGGATCAGCAGGTCGATCACCCCGTCCGCCGCCAGCATCGCGCCCACCGCCGCACGGTCGGTGGTCGGCACCAATTGCACCGCATCCGCCGGCCCGCCCGCCGCCGTCCAGCCCCGGACGAAGGCGGCATGCAGCGCGCGGTTGCTGTGCACCGCCTCCGTGCCCCCACGCAGGATCGCGGCATTGCCCGCCATCGCACATAGCGCGGCGGCGTCGACCGTGACGTTGGGGCGGCTTTCATAGACGATGCCGATCACCCCCACCGGCACGCGGACCCGCGACAGGTTCAGGCCGTTGGGCCGGGTGCGCTCGTCGATCCGCTCGCCGACCGGATCAGGCAGACCGGCCACCGCCTCGACGCCGGCGACGATGCCGGCGATCCGGGCATCGTCCAACCTCAGCCGGTCGAGCATGGCCGGGCTGAGGCCGTTCACCGCGCCGGCCGCGACATCCTGTGCATTGGCTTCCAGGATGGCCGGCGTCGCGTCGCGGATCGCGGCGGCGGCGGCATGCAGGGCGTTCGCCTTGGCTGCGGTCGGCATCTGCGCCAAAGTCCGAGCAGCAGTGCGGGCGCGCTGGCCCATATCGGTGATCAGGGCGGGAATGTCGTGATGGTCGGCCATGCCGGGGGCGGTATCATGGACGGGCGATGGGCCCAAGCATCGGAATCTTGGCCCGTCGAAAGGGCAGGGCCTTGCCCCTCCACCATGCTGCGCATGGTCCCCCTCCCCAAGCACAGCTTGGGGAGGAATGGGCTACACAAATCCTCCCCAAGCTGTGCTTGGGGAGGGGGACCGCCCGGCGGAGCCGGGTGGTGGAGGGGTAGCCCCCTCGCAAATCTCACCTCCCTCTCCATTTGTTCATCCCGACCCTCTATGACATCCCGATGCACAGCCGTTTCGAATCCCTCCCCAACCGCCGCGCCATCGTCGACCGTCGCGCGCTGGCCGAACAGATCGCCGCGCTGGGGATCACCGGGCCGGAGGGGCGCACGCAGGTCACGCCGGTCCTGCGCGCCGCGCTCGACGCCGGGCGGCAGGAGGTGGCGCGGCGGCTGTCCATTCATCCCTCGCGCGGGCTGGAGGCGGCGGCGGCGCAGGCCTATCTGACCGATCAGATACTGAAGCTGCTGTTCGAATTTACCACCGACACGCTCTACCCGTTGAGCAACCCCACGGCGGGCGAGCGGCTGACCCTGATCGCGGTGGGCGGCTATGGCCGGGGCGAGATGGCGCCCTATTCGGATGTCGATATCGGCTTCCTCACCCCCTTCAAGCAGACGCCGCATGCCGAGCAGGTCATCGAATCGATGCTCTATTCGCTCTGGGACCTGGGGTTGAAGGTCGGTCATTCCAGCCGCTCGATCGACGAGACGATCCGCCAGGCGCGTGGCGACGTGACGGTGCGCACCGCGCTCCTCGAAGGGCGGTTCCTGTGCGGCGACCAGGCGCTGTATGACGAGGCGTCGCGCCGCTTCAAGGCGGAGATCCAGACCGACACCCACCGTCAGTTCATCGCCGACAAGCTGGCCGAGCGCGACCTGCGCCATCGCAAGATGGGCGATACCCGCTATGTCGTCGAACCCAATGTCAAGGAGGGCAAGGGCGGCCTGCGCGATCTTCACGCGCTGTTCTGGATCGGCAAGTACGTCTATGACGTCGACCGCGCCGCCGACCTGATCGACCGGGGCCTGTTCACTCGCGAGGAATATCGCCAGTTCCACCGCGCCGACAATTTCCTGTGGGCGGTACGCTGTCATCTGCACACCATCACGGGGCGCGCCGAGGATCGCCTCACCTTCGACGTGCAGCGCCAGATCGCCGAGCGGATGCGCTTCTCCGATCGACCCGGCAAGGCCAAGGTCGAGCGGTTCATGCAGCTCTATTTCCTGCAGGCGAAGACGGTCGGCGCGCTGACCGGCGCCTTCCTGGCGCATCTGGACGAGCGGTTCGCGGCGCGCGGGCACCGCTTCGGCCTGCCCACCATCCGCCGCCGTCCGCGCCGGTTGAACGGCTTCGTGCTGGATCGCGGACGCCTGGCTCTGCCGCGCGACGATTTCTTTCAGGAAGACCCGGTCCGGCTGATCGAGATCTTCCAGCTCGCCGACCGTTACGAGCTGGAAGTGCATCCGCTGGCGATGCGCGCCGCCTCACGCGATGCCAAGCTGGCCGACGACATCCGCAATGATGCCCGCGCCAATGCGCTGTTCCTCGACGTGCTGACCAGCCGCCGCGATCCCGAGCTGGTGCTGCGCTGGATGAACGAGGCGGGCGTATTCGGCCGCTTCGTGCCCGATTTCGGCCGCGTCGTCGCGCAGATGCAGTTCGACATGTACCACCACTATACCGTCGATGAGCACACCATCCGCGCGCTTGGCCTGCTCGCCCGGATCGAGCGGCAGGAACTGGTCGAGGAGCACCCCGTCGCCTCGGCGATCATCGACCAGATCGTGTCGCGGCGCGTCCTCTATGTCGCGGTGCTGCTCCACGACATCGCCAAGGGGCGCGGCGGCGACCATTCGATCCTGGGCGCGGAGGTGGCCGAGCGGCTCTGTCCGCGCCTGGGCCTGAGCGATGCCGAGACCGAGACGGTGGCGTGGCTGGTCCGCTGGCACCTGTTGATGTCCGCCACCGCGTTCAAGCGCGACCTGTCCGACTTCAAGACGATCCTCGACTTCTGCGAGACGGTGCAGAGCCCCGAGCGGCTGCGCCTGCTCCTGCTGCTGACCATCGTCGACATTCGCGCGGTGGGGCCGGGCACCTGGAATGGCTGGAAGCGCCAGTTGCTCGCCGATCTCTACGACGCCGCCGAGGAGGTGCTGCGCCTCGGCCACAAGCAGCGCGGCCGTACCGAGCGGATCGCCAGCAAGCATACCCGCCTTCGCGAAGCGCTGGATTGGTCTGAGGAGCAGTTCGCCGCGCATGTCCGCCGCCTGCCCGAGGCCTATTGGATCGCCGAGCCGGACGATGTGCTGGCGCATAACGCGCGCCAGATGGCGGCGGCGGGCGATGCGCAGCTGTCGATCGATGCGCAGGTGTATGCCGAGCGCGGTGCGACGCTGGTATCCATCTATGCCGCCGACCATCCGGGGCTGTTCTACCGCATTGCGGGTGCGATCCATGTCGCGGGCGGCAACATCATCGATGCGCGCATCCACACCACGCGCGACGGCATGGCGATCGACAATTTCCTGGTGCAGGACCCGCTCGGCCGCCCCTTCGACGATCCGGGCCAGCTGTCGCGCCTACGCCGCGCGATCGAGGATGCGCTCGCCAACCGCAGCAAGCTGGCCGACCGGCTGGTCGCCAAGCCGCTGGTCCGCCCCCGCGCCGACGCCTTCCCGATTGCGCCCAATGTCCTGATCGACAATCGCGCGTCCAACCGCTTCACCGTGGTCGAGGTGCATGCGCGGGATCGGCCGGCGCTGCTCAACCAGCTGGCGCATGCGCTGTTCCAATCGAAGGTGACGATCCACTCCGCGCATGTCGCGACCTATGGCGAGCGCGCGGTCGACGTGTTCTACCTGACCGATCTGACCGGCGACCGGATCACCAATGGCGGGCGGTTGAAGACGCTGGAGAAGCGATTGCTGGGGGCCGCGGCGGGAGAAGCGATGGAGATTGCGGCGTAGATCGCGATGACGTCAATTTGGCCCATTCCGTCATTGCGAGCGTAGCGAAGCAATCCAGTGTCGGGGCAAGACGCTCTGGATTGCTTCGCTACGCTCGCAATGACAGATCCCATGTCATCCTTCTCTAGCCGCCCTACCCCCGGCCCGCCTGAGTGAAGTCGAAGGCAACGGGTTGAAGGTCGCCACATGCACTTCGACTTCGCTCAGTGCGAACGGCGGTTCGCGCAGAGGCGCGGAGGACGCAGAGGGTCTTTCAGACGAACAGCAATCTTTCCTCCCCTGGAAGGGGAGGTGGCTGGCCGAAGGCCAGACGGAGGGGTGTCCCGGACGGAGAGGTAACCCGCCCTCACGACCGGTGACACCCCTCCACCAGCTTCGCTGGTCCCCCTCCCCTTACAGGGGAGGAAGATCAGACTTGCCAAATTTCGCTCGCCCCAAATCCTCCCCGCCGTTCGTACTGAGCGAAGTCGAAGCGCACGCCCCGCCCCCGCCTCCTGACCACCCTCGAAAGGCCACTTGGACCAGCTGGATTCCCTTGGCCTTCGACTTCGCTCAGGCTGAACGGAGGTTGGGGGTAAATACTCAGGCGGCGCCCGAAGACCTCTGCGCCCTCCGCGCCTCTGCGCGAACCCAAAAAACAAAACCCCCGGCGGCCGATTGGGCCACCAGGGGTTTCGGAAACATCGCCACCCGGCGGGCTCACACCCCCGAGTCGCCCTGCATCACTTCGGCGCCAGCACCATCAGCATCTGGCGGCCTTCCATGCGCGGATAGGCTTCGACCTTGGCGACCTCGGCCACCTGCTCGGCGACGCGCTGGAGCACGTTCATGCCGAGTTGGCCGTGGCTCAGCTCGCGGCCGCGGAAGCGCATGGTGACCTTCACCTTGTCGCCCTCGCCGATGAACTCGACCACCTTCTTCATCTTGGTGTCGTAATCATGGTCGTCGATGTTCGGACGCATCTTGATCTCCTTGATCTCCTGCGTCTTCTGCGACTTGCGGGCGAGGTTCGCCTTCTTCTGCGCCTCGTACTTATACTTGCCGACGTCGAGGAACTTGGCGACGGGCGGGTCGGCGTTGGGCGACACCTCGACCAGGTCGAGGCCGAGTTCCTGGGCCTGGGCCATCGCCTCGCGCGTGTACATCACGCCGAGATTCTCGCCCTCATGGTCGATCACGCGAACCTTGGGGCTTTGAATCCACTCGTTGAACCGAGGACCGTTCATCGGCGGCGCCTGCATCGGACGGCGCATCATGGGAGGACGTATGGGTATTTCTCCTGTAGCAATTACATGCCTAATATAAGCGATCGGGCGCAAATTTGAAAGGGCGGGACAAACGCCCCGCCCTTTCGTTCATCCCGTGATGGTTCAGCCGCGCAGATCGGGCGGAGTCGCTTCTTCGCGGAGCATCGCGATGGCCTCGTCCAGCGTCATGATCTCCTGCGCCTGGCTGCCCAGACGGCGGACGGCGACCTTGCCTTCCTCGGCCTCGCGCTTGCCGACGACCAGCAGCACCGGGACCTTGGCGACCGAGTGTTCGCGCACCTTGTAGTTGATCTTCTCGTTGCGCAGATCGGTCTCGACCCGGATGCCCGCCGCCGCCAGCTTGGCCGCCGCGTCCTCGGCATAGCCATCGGCGTCCGACACGATGGTCGCGACCACCGCCTGCACCGGCGCGAGCCAGACGGGGAAGCGGCCCGCATAATGCTCGATCAGGATGCCGATGAACCGCTCATAGGAGCCGAAGATCGCGCGGTGGAGCATGATCGGGCGATGCCGCTCGCCATCCTCGCCGATATAGGATGCATCGAGTCGTTCGGGCAGCACGCGGTCCGACTGGATGGTGCCGACCTGCCAGGTGCGGCCGATCGCGTCGGTCAGATGCCATTCCAGCTTGGGCGCATAGAAAGCCCCCTCGCCCGGCAGCTCTTCCCAGCCATATTGCTCGGTCGCCAGCCCGGCGCGCACGACCGCGTCGCGCAGCTCGGTCTCGGCCATGTCCCACATCTCTTCGGTGCCGAAGCGCTTTTCGGGGCGCAGCGCCAGCTTGATCGAATAGGTGAAGCCGAAATCCTTGTAGATCCGGTCCGCCAGTTCGCAGAAGGCGCGAACTTCCTCGACGATCTGGTCCTCGCGGCAGAAGATATGCGCGTCGTCCTGGGTGAACTGGCGCACGCGCATCAGGCCGTGCAGCGCGCCGTGCGGCTCGTTGCGGTGGCAGCAGCCATTTTCGTAGAAGCGAAGCGGCAGGTCGCGGTACGACTTGATGCCCTGGCGGAAGATCAGGACGTGCGCCGGGCAGTTCATCGGCTTCAGCGCCATCCACTGCGCATCGTCCGACACCAGCGGGCCTTCGTCCTCGACGTTCGGCACCTCGTCGGGGATCACGAACATGTTCTCGCGATACTTGCCCCAGTGCCCGGACTGCTCCCACTGGCGCGCGTCCATGACCTGCGGGGTCTTCACCTCGCGGTAACCGCTCGCGTCGATCGCGCGGCGCATATAGGCCTCCAGCTCGCGCCAGATGCGATAGCCCTTGGGATGCCAGAAGACCGAGCCATGCGCCTCCTGCTGGAGGTGGAACAGATCCATCTCGTTGCCCAGCTTGCGATGGTCGCGCTTGGCCGCCTCCTCCAAGCGGGTCAGGTGCTCGGCCAGTTGCTTCTTGTTCAGCCAGCCGGTGCCGTAGATGCGGCTGAGCATCGCGTTCTTCTGGTCGCCGCGCCAATAGGCACCCGACACGCGGGTCAGCTTGAAGGCGTTGGGATCGAGCTTGCCGGTCGAGGCGAGATGCGGCCCCCGGCACATGTCGAGCCAGGCGTCCTCGCCCTTGCCCGCACGATAGACGGTCAGTTCCTCGTCGTCGGGCAGTTCGGCGGCCCATTCGGCCTTGAAGCTCTCGCCCTGCTGCTTCCAGCGCTCGATCAGCTGCTCGCGGGTCCAGACCTCGCGGATCAGCGGCTCGTCGCGCGCGATGATCTTGCGCATCTCGGCCTCGATCGCGGGCAGGTCCTCCTCGGTGAAGGGGCGATCCTTGGGCGCGAAATCGTAATAGAAGCCGTCATCGGTCGCCGGGCCGAAGGTGATCTGCGTGCCGGGGAACAGCGCCTGCACCGCCTCGGCCAGCACATGCGCATAGTCGTGGCGCGCGAGTTCGAGCGCGTCGGCCTCGTCCTTCGCGGTCACCAGGGCGAGGGCGGAGTCGCCCTCGAACGGCCGCATGATGTCGCGCAATTCGCCATCGACGCGCGCGGCGATCGCCGCCTTGGCGAGACCCGGCCCGATCGCGGCGGCGATGTCCGCGGGAGTGGTTCCGGGCGCGACCTCACGGACGGAACCGTCGGGCAGCGTGATACGGAACATCGCGGACATGGTAACTCTCTTCGATAGATGCGGATGACACGCCTGCACGGGATGGCGGACGTGGACGCGGTCTATAGGGAAGATTCAACGCGGCGTATAGTTTGGCCTGCGAGCGGAGAATACGCGCCCCAATACAACGAGGCAGCGAATGTCCCCCGACGACATTTCCGGTCGGGGACCGGCCCTCATTGTTCGATCGCGTAGGCCACCGTCACATTGACATTGGTGCGGATCGGCGCGGGCGACAGGTCGATCTGAATCGGCGGGGGCGCCACCGGTTGCGAAAGTGGCACAATGTCGGCCGCCCGCGCAGCGGAAACCGTAATCGTCATGTCGCGATTGGTGCCATCGTCGACGCGGAGCAACCGGCCGAGCCGGGCACCGGAGCCCTCCGCGATCAACTGCGCCTGCGCCTTGGCGCTGGCCAGGGCGGCCCGCATCGCCTGCTGGCGGGCCGGTCGATCGTCGCTCAGCCAATAGTTGCGTACCCCGACCTGCAATCCACCGAGCCGCCCGATTAGCCCCGCCAGCGTCCCCGCATCGTCGATGCGCGGCGTATCGATCGACACCGGCATGGTCGCGACATAGCCCAGGATGGCGCATGGCCCGGTCGACAGCTGTGCCTGGCCATACTCATTCTGGTTGCACTCGCGCGAGCGCACCGGCGTGATGTCGAAGTCGGAGGCATGAAGCTCCAGCGCGCCGCGCAACAGCCCTTCCGCGCCGGATCGGATCGCCTTCGCGCTATCGCGCGCCTTGGCCGCCGCTTCATCGGACGTCGCTCCCTCGCCGCGCACCTGATAGGTCATGGTCACGCGATCGGGCAGCGTCTTGGCGATACCCGTGGCCGACACCTGGATCTGCGGCGGCGGCACCGTCTGCGCCAGCGCGCCCGTGGCGGACATCCCCAGCAGCATCCCGATCATCACCGTCTTCATATCCGGCCTCCCCTTATGATCCCTTACGCGATTCCGAACGGGACCAGATGATTGTCCTGCGTGTGCCCGATCCGTGCGCGGCCCAGATAGGGCACGCCCATCTCGCCGCACCAGCGCTGGATCATGAATTCCAGCGTTTCGCCCCATTCCGGCTCATTCTCCTGCACGTTGCTGACCGCGCCCAGCCGGACACCCGCGACGCCCTTCAGCTGGGTCGCGTTCGCCATGGTGAACAGCATCCGGTCGACCGCGTACAGATGCTCGGACACTTCCTCGATGATCAGGACATGGTCGGTCAGGTCGGGGAGCCAGGGCGTGCCGATCAGCGCGGCGAGGATCGACAGGTTGAACGCCGCCGCCGGGCGGCCGTCCAGCCCCGGCTCCAGCCCTTGCCGGTCGCCGCTGGTCAGCCAGCCGAGCGATCGCGCCACCGTCACATCGCCATGCTGGCGCCTAATGTCGCTCGCCATCGGGCCATGCACGGGCCGCCCGATCCGCCGGGCATAGAGCGCAGCCAGCACGAAGCCGAGGTCGGAATAGCCGATATAGGTCTTGTGCCCCGCCGCGCCGTTCAGATTGGGCATGACGCGCGACAGGATGCGGTTCGATCCGTATCCGCCGCGCAGGAACCAGATCGCGTCGATTGCGGAATCGTTGGCGAACTCCAGAAAAGCCGAGGCGCGGCGTTCGTCGGAGCCTGCGAAATGCCCGTCCTGCTCATAGCATTGCGGGTGGAAGATCAGGTCGACATCCGGATAGGCGATCGCGGCGAAGGCGCTGACCGGCGCTTCGGCGGCGGGGTTGCCGATGCTCGAGGGAGCGAGGATTCCGATCTTCATGTCAGCACGTTCCTCGCCTTGGCCAGCCGGCCGGGCATTGCCCCGCGCCGTCAACTCGCCGATAGCGTGGGGCCATGACCAACGGCAATTCCTGTTTTCTGGTGGGTATCGGCGGATCGGGGATGATGCCGCTCGCCATGATCCTGCGCGCACGCGGATGGACGGTTTCGGGTTCGGACCGGGGCCTCGACCAGGGCCGCGTCGCCGCCAAGTTCGATGCGCTGCGCAACGCCGGCATCGCGCTTTACCCGCAGGACGGATCGGGCGTGACCTCGCCCGACCAGCTCGTCATCGCCTCCGCCGCCGTGGAGGAGACGGTGCCCGACATCGTCGCCGCCAACCGGCTGGGCTGCCCGCGCGCCAGCCGTGCGCAGATGCTGGCCAGCCTGTTCAACGACAGCACCCTGCCGATCGGCGTGGCAGGAACCAGCGGCAAGTCGACCGTCACCGGCATGATCGCCTTCATCCTGCACCAGACGGGGCGCGATCCGACCGCGATGAATGGCGCGGTGATGAAGGACTTCGTCTCGCCCGACAGCCCCTTCGCCAGCGCGCTGGTCGGCGGCGGCGAGGCGTTCGTCAGCGAGGTGGACGAAAGCGACGGCTCGATCGCGCTCTACGACCCCGCCATCGCGGTGCTGAACAATGTCAGCCTGGACCACAAGTCGCTGGAGGAATTGCGCACCCTGTTCGGCGGGTTCGCAGGCCGGGCGCAGCATGTCGTCGCCAATGCCGGCGATGCCGAGACGGCGGCGCTGCTGGCCGACATCCCCAACCTCACCACCTTCGCGGTCGAGGGCGCGGCCGATCTGGTCGCCGAGGCGCTCAAGCCCGAACCCTTCGCCATCAGCTTCGATCTGATCACCGGGGGCGCCGGCTATCATGTTCGGCTGTCGGTGCCGGGCCGTCACAATGTCTCCAATGCGCTGGCGGCGATCGGTGCGAGCGTGGCGGCTGGCGTCCCCCTGATCGACGCGATCCGCGCGGTCGAACGCTTCACCGGCCTCAAGCGTCGGTTCGAGAGGGTCGGCGAGGCGAACGGCGTCACCGTTATCGACGATTTCGGCCACAACCCCGACAAGATCGCCGCGACGCTCGACACGCTCCACGCCTTTCCCGGCCGGTTGCTGATCCTGTTCCAGCCCCACGGCTATGGCCCGCTGAAGGTCATGCGGACCGAGCTGGTCGACAGCATCGCGCGGCGGATGCGGGACGGCGACGTGTTCGTCCTGCCCGACCCCGCCTATTTCGGCGGCACCGTCGCGCGCGAGGTAACCAGCGCCGACATCGTCGCCGACCTGCGCGCAGGCGGCGTGGACGCCCGCCACATCGCCGACCGCGCCGAGGCGGCGGCGATGCTGGTGGCGGAAGCGCGGCCGGGCGACCGGATCGTGGTGATGGGCGCGCGCGACGACACGCTCAGCCTGCTGGCGCAGGACATGGTGGAGCGGCTGGCCTGGACCGGGTGACGATGGCCGGTTTTGCCAATCCCCAGGGCCATGATAGGATCATCGGACACGGCCAAAGGAGAATGCCCGCCATGTTCCGTCGCCTGTTCACCGAACATCCCGAGAGCGTCGGCGAAAGCTATGTCGAGCATTTCGGCGTCGCGGCGCGGTTCGGGGCGATCATGATCGTCGGCGGCGTCGGCGCGCTGGTGCATGCCGTCGTACCGGGGCTGTGCAAGACCACCGGCAGCGATGCGGTGGCGCGGCTCCATGCCGAGATGGTGGCCAAGCGGCGCAGGAAGCAGGCGGCGCAAACCCAGGCGAAGACCGTCGAATATGTGATCTGAGGCACCGGCCCATCAAAGACTATTATCGCCGCCCTCACCTCCGTTCCGCCTGAGCGCAGTCGAAGGCCAAGGGATGCACTCTCCTCCATAGCCGGCGGCGGAGGCGGGACGTGGCCTTCGACTTCGCTCAGGCTGAACGGAGGGAGGGCCTGATCTGTCGCTCCGGCGTGCCGAGCGTAAAAGGTCTGCGCATCGCGCATGACACGGTGAAACTGGCGGCTGTAGGACCGGAGACTTTCGGGATCGTTTGCGAGGGACTGGCAGTCCTCGCCGCGCGGCGCAATTCCCCCCGCCCCGTTCAGCCTGAGCGTAGTCGAAGGCCACGTCCCGCCCTTCTCCTCCGGGCGCGGGGGTGAGCATGTCCCTTGGCCTTCGACTTCGCTCAGGCTGAACGGAAGTTGGGATGACGCCGCAAAGCCGCGATCGGGTTTCCATCGCCCCAGCCCTTCCCTACACTCCGGGCATGACCGACAGCCCCACGCACCGCCCCAAGCTCGCCTATCACTGGACAGACGGCGCCGGCCCCGCGATCGTCTTCCTGCCCGGCTATGCCTCGGACATGCAGGGGTCGAAGGCACTTGCGCTGGAGGCATGGGCCAAAGCGAACGGCCGCGCGTTCCTGCGCTTCGACTATGGCGGATGCGGCACATCGGACGGCGCGTTCGCGGATCAGGCGCTGGCGGACTGGCGCGACGATGTCGTGGCGATGCTCGACGATGTGGTGAAGGGGCCGGCGGTGCTGGTCGGATCGTCGATGGGCGGCTGGCTGATGCTGCTCGCCGCGCTGGCCCGGCCCGATCAGGTGACGGCATTGGTCGGCATCGCGCCCGCGCCCGACTTCACCGACTGGGGCTTTTCCGAAGACGAGAAGATGACGATCCTCCAGACGGGTCGGCTCGAGCGGCCCAATCCCTATGGCCCCGAACCCACCCTTTACACCCGCCGCTTCTGGGCATCGGGCGAGGCCAATCGGCTGACCTTCGGTCCCATCGCCTTCGACGGCCCGGTCCGGCTGCTCCAGGGGATGCAGGACCCCGACGTCCCGTGGCAGCGCACCACCCATCTGGCCGGGCTGTTCCGTTCAGCTGATGTGCAGACGATCTTGGTCAAGGACGGCGACCACCGGCTGTCGCGCGAGCAGGACATCGCGCTGTTGATCCGCAGCGTTGAGGACGTGTTGAACCACCCATGATCCTGTTTTCCCTGGCACTCGCCGTCGCAGCTCAGCCCCAGGCCCCGACCCCGGCCGCCGCCAAGCCCCCCGCCCTCCCCGCCGATCCGCGCGAGGCGCGGCATGAACGCTGCGTCGCGACCGCCACGCGCGATCCCGCCGCCGGGCGGGCCGAGGCGGGGCGCTGGCAATTGGCGGGCGGCGGCTATTTCGCGCAGCAATGCGCCGGCATCGCCTATGCCTCAGAGGGCAATTGGAGCGCCGCCGCCACCGCCTTCGAACAGGCGGCACGCGCGGCGGAGACCGGTCGCGACATACGCGCCGCCACCTATTGGGCGCAGGCGGGCAATGCCTATCTGGCGGGGGGCGACGCCGCCCATTCGCGCACCGCGCTGGATGCCGCGCTCGCCTCGGGCCAGTTGACCGACTTCGCGCTGGGCGAAGCGCTGCTCGACCGGGCACGCGCGCTGGTCGCGGGCGGACAGCCGGCGGCTGCGCGGGTCGATCTGGACGCCGCGCTGACGCATGTGCCGAGCGATCCGCTCGCCTGGTTGCTGTCGGCGACGCTGGCGCGCCGCACCGGCGATCTGCCCCGTGCGAAGAAGGACATTGGCGAGGCGCTGGCGCGGTCGGCGGACGACGCCAATGTCCAGTTGGAGGCCGGCAACATCGCCGCCGCCGGCGGGGACGAAGCGGGCGCGCGCAAGGCGTGGAGCGAGGCTGCGCGACTCGCCCCGCCCGACAGCCCGGTCCGCGCGATCGCCGCCAAGGCGCTGGCGCAATTCCCCTCACGCTGAGCCTTATCGCAGGTAAAGGTCTTGCCCTTTATTTGCGGGTAGGACAGCGTGCCCTCCCTAATAGGCAGGAAATCGAATGCGTTATCTCCACACCATGATCCGCGTCAGCGATCCCGACGCCACCATCCGCTTCTTCGCGCTGCTGGGACTGGAACAGGTGCGGCGGATCGATAACGAGGGCGGGCGCTTCTCGCTGATCTTCCTGGCGGCACCGGGCGACGAGGGCCGCGCCGAGGTCGAGCTGACCCATAATTGGGACCCCGAAATCTATACCGGTGGCCGCAATTTCGGCCATCTCGCCTACCGCGTCGACAATATCTACGAGACGTGCCAGCGGCTGATGGATGCCGGCATCACCATCAACCGGCCGCCGCGCGACGGGCATATGGCCTTCGTCAAGACGCCCGACGGCATTTCGATCGAACTGTTACAGGACGGTGCGCTGCCCCCGGCCGAACCTTGGGCCTCGATGCCCAATGTCGGAAGCTGGTAAAGGCCGCGCATGGAAATCATTCGCGTCCCCGTCCTCTCCGATAACTATGCCTGGCTGATCCATGACGATGGCCAGACCGTCGCGCTCGATCCCGGCGAGGCGGCGCCGGTGGCGGCGGCGGCGGCGGCGCGCGGATGGACCATCGACCAGGTCTGGCTGACCCATTGGCATCCCGACCATGTCGGCGGCGCGAGCGAACTGCGCGCCGCCGGTGCGCGGGTCGCCGGTCCGGCAGCGGAGGCAGCCAAGATCGAGGGGCTCGACCGGCTGCTGGAGGATGGCGATCGGATCGGCGTCGGCACGCTCGAGGCGGTGATCTGGTCGGTGCCGGGGCATACGGCGGGGCATATCGCCTTTCATGTGCCCGAGCGCGGTGTGATCTTCAGCGGCGATACGCTGTTCGCCATGGGCTGTGGCCGGTTGTTCGAGGGGACGGCGGCGCAGATGCACGCCAATATGCGCCGCTTCGCCGCGCTGCCCGAGGATACGCGCGTCTATTGCGGGCACGAATATACCCTGTCCAACGCGCGCTTCGCGGCGGTGGCGGAGCCGGACAACGACGTGATCGCCGCGCGGCTGGCCGATGTCACCGCCATGCGCGAGGCGGGCGAGCCGACCATCCCGACGACCATCGCGCTGGAACGCGCGACCAACCCCTTTCTGCGTTCGGTCGATGCGCAGGAACTGGCCGAGCGTCGTGCAGCCAAGGACGCGTTCAAGGGTTAGGGAAATGTTGCAGGGGAACCGACCGAAGGAGGCGAAGACGATGCGCGGCCTGACAATGCTGTCCACGGCGTTCCTGTTACCGGCGATCGCCGGCTGTACCCCCGCCCCCGCCGAGCAGGCGCGGATCGACCAGCGCCAGGCGACCGAGCGCGCCGATCTGGACAAGGCGCTGCGCGGCCTGATCCCGCAAAAGCCGACCCAGTGCATCGGCCAGTATCAGACGCGGCAGGTGACGGCCTATGGCCCGACCATCGTCTATACGATCTCGCCGCGCCTGAAATATGTCAGCGAGACGCAAGGCGGGTGCGAGACGATCGGACAGCGGGGACGCAACGACATATTGGTCACCCGCACCACCACCGGCCAGCTCTGCGCCGGCGACATCGCGCAGACGGTCGACCGCGTGTCGGGCTTCTTCACCGGCAGCTGCAGCTTCGGGCCGTTCGTGCCCTATCGGCCCGCCAAGTGATGCGTGGCCGTCCTGTCATGGTGGCGGCGCTGGGCCTGACGCTCGTCGCCGCCAAGTCCGATCCCTTTGCCGGCCGTGTCGCGGGACCGCCCGTGCAATGCGTCGATACCAGCACCGCCCAGTCGGGGCCGAGCATCGTCGACAACGGCACGATCATCATCAATGCGGGCGGCCGCCGCATCTGGCGTGCGCAAGTGCGCGGTGAATGTCCCAGCCTGCGCCCGTTCAATACGCTGCTGATCCAGCAATGGGGCTCGCGACTATGCCGGAACGACCGGTTCCAGGTGCTGCAACAGGGCCTGTCGATTCCGTCGGCATCCTGCTTCTTCGATGGGTTCGTGCCCTATGATCGGGTCAAGCCGTAGAGGGAACGCCTAGCCCCTCCCCCATCCCAGTTTCAGGCAAACGATACCCCGCATCGTTTAGGTCATGCCGGGGGCATGACCGACCTGAAACTCGCCTGCGAGAGGGGAGCGGCAAGGTCGATCGTTGCGACTTAATTTTCTCGTTACGGACTGGGCACGCCCCTCCCGCAGCCGGGAGGGGATGGGGGAGGGCCCGGTGTCTCACCGAGCCCCCACCCCGATCACAAAACAAACCGGCTCAAATCCGTATTGCGCGCCACCGCCGACAGCTGCTTGTCGACATACGCCCCATCGACCGTCAGCACCGTCCCCTGACGATCCTCCGCCTCGAAGCTCACCTCTTCCAACAGCTTCTCCATCACCGTCTGCAGCCGCCGCGCGCCGATATTCTCGACCTGCGCATTCACCTCCGCCGCGATCCGCGCGATCGCCGCGATGCCGTCCTCGGTGAAGGAAATCTCTACCCCCTCGGTGCCGATCAGCGCCTTGTACTGCGCGGGCAGCGACGCCTTGGTGTCGGACAGGATGGCGACGAAATCACCTTCAGTCAGCGCCTTGAGTTCAACCCGGATCGGCAGGCGGCCCTGAAGCTCGGGCAACAGGTCGGACGGTTTGGCGACGTGGAAGGCGCCGCTCGCGATGAACAGGATATGGTCCGTCTTCATCGGGCCGTATTTGGTCGAAACCGTCGTTCCCTCGATCAGCGGCAGCAGATCGCGCTGCACGCCCTCGCGGCTGACCGAGCCACCGCGCACGTCGCTGACCGCGATCTTGTCGATCTCGTCGAGGAACACGATCCCGTTCGCCTCGGCATCGGCCAGCGCGGCGCGGCTGACCTCGTCCTGATCGAGCCGCTTGTCCGCCTCTTCCTCGACCAGCTTGGTCCAGGCGGCGGAGACGGTCAGCTTGCGGCGCTTGAGCGGCTGGCCGCCGCCGAACGCCTTGCCCATCATCTCGGACAGGTTGATCATCTGCGGCGCGGCACCGGGAATTTCGAACGGCGTGGCCTGGGCCTGCTCCAGTTCGATCTCGATCTCGGTCTGGTCGAGATGGCCGTCGCGGAAGCGCTGGCGAAAGGCCTCGCGCGTCGCCTGGCTCGAGTCCTTGCCGACCAGCGCATCGAGCAGGCGGTTCATCGCCGCCTCTTCGGCCTTGTCCTTGACCGCGACGCGGCGGCGTTCCTTTTCCAGCCGGATCGCCTCCTCGACCAGGTCGCGGGCGATCTGCTCGACGTCGCGGCCGACATAACCGACCTCGGTGAACTTGGTCGCCTCGACCTTCACGAAGGGCGCATCGGCGAGCTTCGCCAGACGACGGCTGATCTCGGTCTTGCCGCACCCGGTCGGGCCGATCATCAGGATGTTCTTGGGCGTCACCTCGTCGCGCAGATCCGCGCCCAGCCGCTGGCGACGCCAGCGGTTGCGCATGGCGACGGCGACGGCGCGCTTGGCGTCGGCCTGGCCGATGATATGCGCGTCGAGCGCGGCGACGATCGCCTTGGGGGTCAACTGGTCGTTCATGGGAGCTTTCGGATTAGTTCGCGCCGTCGATGGCTTCGAGCGTGACGCGGTCATTGGTGTAGACGCAGACATCGGCGGCGATCGCCATCGCCTTGCGCGCGATCGTCTCGGCATCCTGTTCATAGTCGACGAGTGCACGGGCCGCCGCGAGCGCGTAATTGCCGCCCGATCCGATCGCGCAAATGCCGTTCTCCGGCTCCAACACATCGCCGTTTCCGGTCAGGATCAACGTCACATCCTTGTCGGCGACGATCATCATCGCCTCCAGGTTGCGCAGGAACTTGTCGGTGCGCCAGTCCTTGGCGAGTTCGACCGCGGCGCGCAGCAACTGGCCGTTATGCCGCTCCAGCTTGGCCTCCAGCCGCTCGAACAGGGTGAAGGCATCCGCCGTCGCGCCCGCAAAGCCGCCGATGACCGAGCCGTCGCCCAATCGCCGGACTTTGCGCGCATTCGGCTTCATGACCGTCTGGCCCATCGAAACCTGACCGTCCCCGGCCACCACCACCCGGCCGCCACGGCGTACCGAGCAAATCGTCGTACCATGCCAAGTGGGCATGGCGTGTTCATTCCCGCTCATGCGCGGCGATATGGAGGTGGGGATGCGCGGGTTCAATGAGGGAAATGGGAGCGTACTGGGCATGACCGATCGCCCCCAACTCCGTTCAGCCTGAGCGAAGTCGAAGGCCACGACCGGCCATTGCGGCTGGACGTACCCATTCCTCCCCTTGCAGGGGAGGTGGCAGGCCGCAGGCCTGACCGAGGGGTGTCTTGGCTGGAGAGATGAGGGCTCACTCGCAACTGGCGACACCCCTCCACCAGCTTCGCTGGCCCCCCTCCCCTTGCAGGGGAGGAACTGATTCATGCCTAGAGTCTACCCTTCCAGCGTGGCCTTCGACTTCGCTCAGGCTGAACGGCGGTTGAGGATTATTCCCCCAGCTTCTCGATCTTGTCCTTCAACGCAGCGAGTTCCGCCTTCAGCGCCGCCATCTCGGCGTCCTTGCTCGCGGCGGGGGCCGCCGGTGCCGGGGCCGGCGTGGGCGCGACTCCGCCCGGCTTGAACCCCTGCGTCGCCGCCTCGAACATCGCCAGGTTGCGCTTGGCCATATCGGCGAAGGGCGTGTTCGCGAACGCGCCCTCGACCGCCGACTTGAACTGTTCCTGGTTGCGGCGGAAGCTGTCCATCGACGCCTCCAGATAACCCGGCACCACCGCCTGCATCGAATCGCCGTACATCGAGATCAGCTGGCGCAGGAAATTCACGGGGAGCATCGTCTCGCCCCGGCTTTCCTCTTCCATGATGATCTGGGTCAAGACATTATGGGTGATGTCCTCGTCCGTCTTGGCGTCGACCACCTTGAAGTCGCGGCCCGCCCGGATCATCGCCGCCAGATGATCGAGCGTGATGTAGGAAGAGGTTTCGGTATTGTAGAGTCGCCGGTTCGCGTATTTCTTGACGATCACGATGCCGTCCACCGCCTGCTTCTTCATCGATCCCCGCCTTTCCTGATTTTGGTGTAGCCTAACGCCATGGATTTCGCATCGCAACATGGTCCGCGTCCGCTGCCGCTGTTCCTGGCGATGTTGCGCAGCGAGGCTGCGGCAAATCCCGAACTGGCGCAGGCAGCGCTGGAGGGATTGCGACGTTTCCAGGCGGCGAAGCGCGAACGCCCGATGCGCGCCCTGCCCGTCCGGCGACGGCGCGGCCGGGTGCGGCTCCGCGATGGCGGCGTCGGGTGCGAAGGCCGGCCGGTGCTGTTCATCCCCTCACTGATCAATCCGCCCTCGATCCTCGACCTGTCGCGCGACCGTTCGCTGATCCGCTGGATGCGGGGACAGGGCTTTCACCCCTGGCTGATCGACTGGGGCACACCGGGGGTGAAGGACCGCGACATCGATGCGGCGGGACATGTCGAGCGTTTCCTGCTGCCCCTGATCGCGACCTTCCCAGAGCCGCCGGTGCTGGTCGGCTATTGCCTGGGCGGCACGCTCGCCGTCGCGGCGGCGGCGCGCAGTCGGGTCGCGGGCCTCGCCGCGATCGCCGCGCCATGGCATTTCACCGGCTATGGCGACGAGGCGCGCGCCGCGATGGCCGCGCAATGGGCCGCGATCAAGCCGACCTCCGAAGCGCTGGGCCTCGTGCCGATGGAGGCGCTGCAGGCGGGCTTCTGGCGACTCGACCCGGGCCGCACCATCGCCAAATATGCGGCCTTCGCCGATCTCGATCCGCGCAGCGAGGCCGCCCGGCGCTTCATCCGGTTGGAGGACTGGGCCAATCAGGGCGCCCCCCTGCCCCATGCCTTCGGCCGTGAGCTGTTCGAGGAGCTGATCGCGCAGGATCGCCCCGGCCAGGGGCAATGGCGCGTCGCCGGGACGACCGTCACACCCGCGCAATGCGACGCCCCTAGCGTCGAATTCGTCGCCACCGCCGACCGGATCGTCCCCGCCGCCACCGCCATCGGCCTGTCCGACCGGCGAGCGGGGGGCACGGGCCATGTCGGCATGGTCGTCGGCGGCCGTGCGGAGCACCAGCTCTGGCAGCCGCTGGCCGACTGGATCACCCAACTCCCAACGCCTAAATAGATGTGACACAAGAGGAGCCTTCATGACCGAGATCGTCATTACCGCCGCCAAGCGCACCCCCGTGGGCAGCTTCCTGGGCGCCTTCGCCGCCACGCCCGCGCACGAACTCGGCCGGGTGGCGATCACCGCCGCGCTGGAACAGGCGGGCATCAAAGGCGAGGACGTGTCCGAGGTGATCCTCGGCCAGGTGCTGACCGCCGCGCAGGGCCAGAACCCGGCGCGCCAGGCCTCGATGGCGGCCGGCATCCCCAAGGAAGTCCCCGCTTATGGCGTGAACCAGGTCTGCGGATCGGGCCTGCGCGCCGTCGCGCTGGGGCTGCAGGCGATCGCCAATGGCGATGCGACCATCGTCGTGGCGGGCGGCCAGGAGTCGATGTCGCTCTCGCCGCACGCCCAGGCGATGCGCGGCGGCACCAAGATGGGTCCGCTGACCATGGTCGACACCATGGTCCATGACGGCCTGACCGACGCCTTTGCCGGCTATCATATGGGCATCACCGCCGAGAACCTCGCCGAGCAATATCAGGTGACCCGCAACGAACAGGACCAGTTCGCCGTCCGCTCGCAGAACCTGGCCGAAAAGGCGCGTGGTGAGGGCCGCTTCAAGGACGAGATCGCGCCCGTCACCATCAAGACCCGCAAGGGCGAGACGGTGGTCGCCGACGACGAATATATCCGCGCCGGTGCCACGCTGGAGAGCGTCTCTGGCGTCCGCCCCGCCTTCAAGAAGGACGGCACCGTTACCGCCGCCAATGCCTCGGGCCTGAACGACGGCGCCGCCGCACTCGTCCTGATGAGCCGCGAGGAAGCGACCAAGCGCGGGAGCACCGTGCTCGCCACGATCAAGAGCTGGGCCTCGGCCGGCGTCGATCCGTCGGTGATGGGCATCGGCCCCGTCCCCGCCACCAAACGCGCGCTGGAAAAGGCGGGCTGGACCATCGGCGACCTCGACCTGATCGAGGCCAACGAAGCCTTCGCCGCACAGGCGCTGTCGGTCGGCAAGGAACTGGGCCTCGATCCCGACAAGGTTAACGTCAATGGCGGCGCGATCGCGCTGGGCCATCCGATCGGCGCCAGCGGCGCGCGCGTGCTCACGACTCTGATCTACGAGATGCAGAAGCGTGACGCGAAGAAGGGTCTGGCAACGCTGTGCATCGGCGGCGGCATGGGCATCGCCATGTGTGTTGAGCGGTAAAGTGATCTAAAAGGGCAATACACCACTTTGCGAAAATTTCGCGAGTATTGGCCTGCTTGCAGGGATGTGTCGAACGTGTCACATCCCTGCAACAACGATTTTGTTTTTTAATCTGCCGTTCAGCAATTGCTTGTGTTCAGCGGCAAAATTTCCTCCCCTGCCCCCGACGGATGAAAAATCCGCGCTTTTTTGGGGGTTTCCAGACCATGAAAATTCGCCACCTTCTCGAAGCGTCCGCTTTGGCAGGTACGCTCGCCTTCGCAATCCCGGCGGTTGCGCAAACCACCGCAACGCCTGCAACGGGCCAGACGGAAACCGACAGCTCGAACGATCAAGCGGATAGCACCAGCAATCAGGGCAACAACGGCGGCGAAGTCGTCGTGACTGGCTCGCGCATTCGCCGCCCCAACGATCAGTCGCCCGTGCCGATCAGCACTGTATCGGCCGCCGAACTCACCAGCACGTCGCGCGTGTCGATCGGCGACGTTCTAAACGATCTGCCCCAGCTTCAGAGCACTTTCAGCTCCGCCAACTCGACCCGCTTCCTAGGTACGGCTGGCCTCAGCCTGCTCGACCTCCGCGGCCTGGGCACGGTTCGTACGCTGGTGCTGGTCAACGGCCGCCGTCACGTCGCGTCGGACATTCTAAACAACGCCGCGTCCGTCGACGTGAACACGATCCCGACCGATCTGATCGAGGGCGTCGACATCGTCACCGGCGGTAATTCGGCTATCTATGGCTCGGACGCGCTGGCAGGTGTGGTGAATTTCCGTCTGAAGCAGGATTTCCAGGGTCTTCAGATTCGCGGCCAAGGTGGCGTGAGCCAGCACGGTGATGCCGGTGCCTATTTCATCAGCGCGACGGGTGGTAAGAACTTTAACGAAGGCCGCGGCAACATCGCCCTGAATGTCGAGTATGCGCGCCAGAACTCTCTCTATGCGTCGCAGCGTCGCGCACTGCGCCGTGCCGATGGTTTCGTGGCGGTCGACGCCGACTCCCCCGGCCTCGCTACAGGCCAGAGCTTCATCAACTATGATGGCAACCCGGACAACGTCTTCTTCCGGGATATTCGTTCGGCCACGATCTCGGCTGGCGGTCTTGTCGGCTTCGCCAGCCCGAATGGTGCTTGCGGTCGTGATACGCAGCCTAACGCCGCTTTCGGCGGTGCCGGTCGTCCGTTCACCTGCAACTTCCTGTTCCAACCGGGCGGCTCGATTGCCCAGCAGGTGGGTGGTCGTGTCGGCCTCGGCCAGACCGTTTCCTCTGTCGTCAATGGCACCACCGTCACCGCCGCAAGTTCAGTTCCGACCGGCGCCTATATCGGCGGCAATGGCGACACGCGCCGTGAAGGCATGCTGGTCCAGATTCTGCCCCAGACCGAGCGTTATGCGGCCAATTTGATCGCCCATTATGACTTCTCGGACGCCTTCAAGCCGTTCGTGGAAGCCAAGTATGTCCGTACCGAGACGTTCGGCCAAGGCACTTCGGGCCCGGCCTTCTTTACGGGCTCGACCTTGGGTCGCTTCGATGGCAACTCGATCTATTACGAACGTCCCCGTCTGGATAATCCGTTCCTGTCGGGCGACAGCCGAACGGCTCTCGCGAACCAGGCTCTTGCTCTGGCGAATGCCGGTTTCAACCCGACGTCTGGCGCGGCCTTCGCGGAAGTCCGCGATGCAAACGGCAACATCACCCAGACGGCTGCACAGGTTCAGGCGGCTGCGATCAACAGCATCAACGCGGGTTCCTATCGCTTCATCCTGCGCAAGAACCTGGTCGACCTGGGTGTTCGCAGCGAGGCTTCGCGGCGTGATGTCTTCCGCATCGTCGGTGGTTTCCGCGGCGATCTAACCGACCATCTCAATTACGAGGTATCGGTCAACTACGGTCAGTTTGACGAAAAGACGCGCGTTCTGGGCAACCTGAACGTGCAGCGCATGCTGCTGGCTCTTGACGCTCAGCGCGCACCCGATGGCCGCATCGTTTGCGGTTCTCAGATTGCGGGCAACACCGCTGCCCGCTCTGACTTCGCAGGCAATCCTGCCGTTTTGGCCGCTGATATTGCCGCGTGTCAGCCACTGAACCCGTTTGGCCAGGGGGCGATCTCGCAGGCCGCTCGCAATTATGTCCTGCAGGATACGATATCGACAGGGCGGATTACCCAGTTCGATACCATGGGCTATATCTCGGGCGATCTGTCGCAGCTGTTCACCATGCCGGGTGGCGGTGCCGTGGGCTTCTCGCTGGGCGGCGAATATCGTCGTGAAACAGCGATGTATCGCCAGGACCCGCTCGTTTCGTCGGGTTATACTTTCTATAATGCCATTCCCGACTTCACGCCCCCGTCGTTCGAAGTGAAGGAAGCTTTCGGTGAAGTCTCGGTTCCCCTGCTGCGTGACCTGCCGTTCGCCAAGGAGCTGACGCTCTCGGGTGCTGGGCGTGTGTCGGACTATAAGGGCGCGGCGGGAACAGTCTGGACCTATAGCGTCAACGCCGTCTACGCACCGATCAACGATCTGCGCTTCCGGGCCAACTACTCGCGCGCCGTTCGTGCGCCAAACCTGACCGAACTGTATAGCCCGCTGGGCCAGAACTTCGCGCCCAGCTTTGGCGATCCGTGCTCGGCTCGCAACATCGCCAGCGGTACGCAGTTCCGCGCAGCCAACTGCGCAGCTGCGGGTATTCCGACCAACTATGACTACAATTACGCTCAGTCGCTCGAAATCATGAGCGGTGGCAATACGCAGCTGAATGTCGAAGACCCCTATCGCATCATCGAGGGCTCGCTTCAGCAGGTCCAGTTGAACTATGCTCGTCTGCAGGTTCGCGGCATCGACGTAGATCTCAGCTACCAGCACCGCTTTGGCGGCATGAACCTGACGTCGCATCTGGTCTATACGCATCAGCTGCAGAACGACTCGTTCCTCGATCCGACCCAGCCCGGTTTCGCAGACCGCGCTCTGGGCGAAGTAGGCTATCCCCGTGATCAGGTTAACTGGAATCTGGGTGCCAACTTTGAAACCTTCTTCGCGAATCTTCAGATGCGTTACCTGACGAAGATGTCGGTCGGTGCGATCGAAAATCTGGTTTCGTTCCAGGGACGTCCGCCGCAGAATCTTGATCAGTATGACATTCCCTATTACCCGGATGTCTTCTATATGGATGTGAAGTTCGGCGTGAACGTCACTAAGCAGACCAACTTCTACTTTGGTATCGACAACCTGACCGATCGTATCCCGCCGCTGGGCGCGACCGGTACTGCGGCTGGTTCGGGCATCTACGAACCGGTCGGTCGTCGCTTCTATGCGGGCTTCCAGGCTCGCTTCTGATCCTAACGACTAAATCTGATCGCCTTTCGGGCCGGTGGTTTCCACCGGCCCTTTTTTCGGTCAAATTCGCTTGCATGGCGACGTCACCCCCTAACGACCCCGTCTCTACGGCTAGAGACCTTTTGCAGCGCGCTCGAGGAAACGATGCCTTAACGACACTGCAACGTGCGGCTGGCACCGGGAACATAGAAGCCTGGTACGAACTCGCCCTATGGCGGCTCATCGGCCATCCGGTAGCTCGCGATCTTCCTGCCGCTCGCCAAGCCTTGTCTATGGCAGCAAAGGGTGGTCACGCAGATGCCGCAATGATGCTAATCGCCTTGACGGCGAATGGCTCCGGCGGCCGGATCGACTGGTCCGGCGCTCTAAACCTCCTAAAGCGCGAAGCACAACATCATGCACATGCTGCCGCCGTACTAAAATTGGTAAATGCCAATAACCTGACGGAGGATGGCTACCCCCAACAGAAATTGGAAAGACAGCATCTTACTGACAACGGCTCGGTCTATTACATTCCAAGATTTCTTTCCCACAACGAATGCGATCATATTGCCCGAGCAGGTGCAGATCTTTTCGAGCCGGCACGTGTCATAGATCCGGCAACCGGCCGCAATATACCCCATCCAATACGGACATCGGATGTTGCCGTAATCGGCCCGGTTCGTGAAGACCTTGCTATACGCAGCATCAATCTTCGCATCGCCCACGAAACCGATACAGCGGTCGACCAAGGCGAGGCCTTGACGTTATTGCGATACGCTCCGAGACAACAGTTCCGCCTCCATTCCGACATCATTCCGGGCACGCGCAATCAGCGAATTTGTACGGCGATCTTATATCTCAACGAAGGATTTGTGGGTGGCCAGACCAGGTTCCCGGACCATGATCTCGACATTACACCACGGCGCGGGGGAGCGTTGATCTTTCAGAACGTTTTGGAAGATGGGCGTCCCGATTCTAAGGCGCGGCATGCAGGCCTTCCGGTCAGTAAAGGCGCAAAATGGATCGCCACACGTTGGATTCGAGCAAAAAGCTTCGATCCCTGGATGGGCCCGGAATGATGGCTCGGCGTTATTGACGCGCGAAGCGCTGGGCGAGGCCGGTCAGCAGTTCATATTGCGACACGCCCGATGCGGCGGACGCGGCTGCGAGATCATAGTCCATCGTCAGCCAGTCGCCCTCGGCCAAGTCGGGGCAGGCGGTTACGTCGACCGCGATCAGGTCCATCGACACGCGGCCCAGCACCGGCAATCGCACCCCGTCCGACACCGCCGCCCCCAGGCCCGACAGCGCGCGGCGATAGCCGTCGGCATAGCCGAGATTCAGGATCGCCACTGCGGTATCGGCGGGGGCGGTCCAGGTGGCGTTGTAGCCGACCGTCTCGCCCGCGGGCACCTGGCGACGCTGGAGGATTTGGGCTTCCGGATAAGCGACCTGGCGGAGATGTCCGGCCATGTCGGGGCGGGGTATCCCCCCGTACAGGGCCAGGCCCGGCCGGGTCAGGTCGAAATGATAATCCGCACCCAGCGCGATCCCGGCCGAATTGGCGAGGCTCATCCGCCGCGCGGCCGTACGGCCGGTCAGGCTGGCGAAGGCGGCGCGCTGGCGTTCGTTCATCGCGACATCCTCGTCGGCGCAGGCGAGGTGGCTGATGAGCGTCTCGATCGTCAGGCCGTCGAGCAGGCCGTCGCGCACGTCTCGCACCGACACGCCGAGCCGGTTCATGCCGGTGTCGACCATGACGTCGCACGCTCCGCCGCCGCCGTCGCGCCAGCGGGTAATCTGTTCGGGCGTGCTCAGCACCGGGCGGGCGAAGCCGGCTTTGGCGGCGGGCATGTCCTCAGCGCGCAGGCCGTGCAGGACCGACACCGTCAGTCCGAGCGGCGCAAGCGCCTGCGCCTCGGCCCAGTTGGCGACGAAGAAGTCGCGGCACCCTGCCCTGGCCAGCGTCTCGGCCACCAGTGTTGCGCCCAGGCCATAGCCATTCGCCTTGACCGCCGCGCCGCACGCCGCCGTTCCGCTCAGCCGGGCGAGCGCCTGCCAGTTGGACGTGAGCGCGTCGCGGTCGACGCGCAGGCGGAGGGGGGCGGGTATTTCGATCACCCAGCGGGCTTTAGGCCGCATTGATCAGGGGGAAAAGGCGGGATGGGTTTTTCCGCCCTCCCCCTCGCTCCGTTCAGCCTGAGCGCAGTCGAAGGCCAAGGGAATCCCGATCTACGGGTGGCGACTTGTGGAAAGCGTAGGACGTGGCCTTCGACTTCGCTCAGGCGGAACGGAGGTTGGGCGTGGCGTTCACCGCAGGGTGCGGATGATCCCGGAGAAGTCCACCGGCGGCTGGTCTTCGCCGACGAACGCCGCATACAACTCCGCCGCGCGCTCGCCCATCGGCGTGGTCGCATCTGCCTCCTGCGCGGCCTGCATCGCCAGCTTCAGGTCCTTGAGCATCAGCGCCGCCGCGAAGCCGCCCTGATAGTCGTGGTCGGCGGGCGTCTCCGGTCCGACGCCGGGGACGGGGCAATATTTGGTCATCGACCAGCTCTGGCCCGACGACACCGAAGCGATGTCGTAAAAGGTCTGCGCCTCCAGCCCCAGCTTCTCGGCCAGCACGAACGCCTCGCAAGTCGCGATCATCGTCGCGCCGAGGAGCATGTTGTTGCAGATCTTCGCCGCCTGCCCCGCGCCCGGTCCACCGGCGTGGATGACCGCCTGGCCCATGGCCGACAGGAACGGCTCGGCGCGCTCGAACGCCTCCTGGGGGCCGCCGACCATGAAGGTCAGCGTGCCGGCCTTGGCCGCCGCGATCCCGCCCGATACGGGGGCGTCGACCGCCATCATGCCCTTGGCCTGCGCGGCCTCGGCGACGCGGCGTGCGGTGGCGACGTCGATGGTCGAGCAGTCGATCAGGATGGCGGAGGGCGGCGCGGCGGCGAACACGGCGTCGGCATAGACGCGCTCGACATGGGTTCCGGCGGGCAGCATCGTCACGACCGCCTCGACCCCGTCCATCGCGGCGACCGCGCTGTCGACGGGCAGGCATCCGGCCGCCTTCGCCGCCGCCAGCGCGTCCGCCGACAGGTCGAAGGCGCGGACGTCATGCCCCGCTTTTGCGAGGTTGGCGGCCATACCGCCGCCCATATTGCCCAGGCCGATAAAGGCGATCCGTGCCATGGTGCTCTCTCCTAGCTCGTTCTTTTTCTTCTTAAGCCCCTCCCGCAGGCGGGAGGGGTTTGGGGAGGGAACGGAGTCTCACAGAGACTATCCCCTGCGGCCCGCCCTCCCCCATCCCCTCCCGCCTGCGGGAGGGGTGTGAGACTCATCAGCGGTTGGTCCAGACGGGCGTGCGCTTTTCCACGAACGCGGCCATGCCTTCCTTCTGGTCGGCGGAACCGAACAGACCGTGGAACAGCCGTCGCTCGAACTGGACGCCCTGTGCCAGCCCCATGTCGAACGCGGCGTTGACCATTTCCTTGTTCGCGCGCACCGCAATCGGCGCCATACCGGCGATGGTCGCGGCGGTCTTCAGCGCCTCCTCGACCAGATCGGCGGCGGGGATGATGCGCGCGACGAGGCCCGAGCGCTCGGCTTCCTCGGCATCCATCATCCGGCCGGTCAGGCACATCTCCATCGCCTTGGCCTTGCCGACCGCATGGGCGAGGCGCTGCGAGCCGCCCATGCCCGGCGTCACGCCCAGCTTGATCTCGGGCTGGCCGAACCTGGCGGTGTCGGCGGCGAGGATGAAGTCGCACATCATCGCCAGCTCGCACCCGCCGCCCAGCGCATAGCCCGCGACCGCCGCGATGACGGGCTTGCGCGTGCGGGTGAAGTCGTCCCAGCCGGAGAAGTGATTCCGCCCATACATGGCGGCGAAGTCCATCTCCTGCATTTCCTTGATGTCCGCGCCCGCCGCGAACGCCTTTGCAGAGCCGGTGATGACGGCGCAGCGCTGTTCGGGGTCGGCGTCATAGGCGCGCATCACGTCCAGCAGTTCGGACAGCAGCTCGGCATTGAGCGCGTTCAGCGCCTGCGGCCGGTTCAGCGTCACCAGGGTCACCGCCTCGCGGCGCTCGACGATCAGGGTGTTATAGTCGGTCATGGCGTCCTCTTCAGCGGTCGGCATTTTCAACGATCATCTGGGGTCCAGGCCTGCCCGTCGGGCATGGGCGCGAAGATATGGTCGATCATGGTGTCGGTCACGCCTTCGGGCGTAGCCGGGTCCCAGCGCGGCGCATTGTCCTTGTCGACGATGAGCGCGCGAACGCCTTCGACGAAATCGGAGCGCTGGACGACGCGGGAGGCGACGCCGTACTCGCGGCGCATTTCGTCGGCGAAGTCGGTGGTCAGCCTGCCCTCGCGGAGCAGACGCAGCGAGACCTTGCAGGCCTGCGGCGATTTGGTGCGCAACACGGCGAGCTGCTTCGTCGCCCATTCGCCGCCATCGGCTTCCAATGCTGCGATGATCGCCTCCAGCGTGTCGGCGGCGAACAGCCGGTCGATCTCCGCGGCATGGGCCATGATCTTCGCCTCGGGCGCCGGTATGGAGAGCCGGTCAAGCGTCGCGGCAATTTCCTGCGGCGCGGCAATAATCGCGGCCTTGGACTCGTCCAGTGCGGAAGCTGACAGATAATGGGTGGCGAGGCCCAGGGCATGCGCCTCCGCCCCGTCGAGCCGGTGGCCGGTCAGCGCCAGGAACTCGCCCATCCGCCCCGGCAGGCGCGAGAGATACCAGCCGCCGCCGACATCGGGAAACAGGCCGATCCCCGTCTCGGGCATGGCGAACCGGGTATTTTCGGTGGCGACGCGGAAGCGGGCGGGCGCAGAAACGCCGACGCCGCCGCCCATGGTGATTCCGTCCATGAAAGCGACGATCGGCTTGGCATAGGTGAACAGCCGGTGGTTCATCCGGTATTCGCTGTGGAAGAAGCCCCGCGCCGCCTCACCGTCACCCGCACCGCTTTCAGCGAGCAACCGGATGTCGCCGCCCGCGCAAAAGCCGCGTCCCTCGGCATGGTCGATGATGATCGCCTCGACCGACAAGTCGCCACGCCAGTCCTCCAGCGCGGCGAGCACGCCCTCGCACATGTCGCGGGTCAGCGCGTGGATCGCCTTGGGCCGGTTGAGCCGCAGCCGCCCGACCGGGCCTTCGCGGGTGACGATCAGGTCTTCACTCATATCTTTCCCTAACCCCTTCCCGTTCCCCGGCGAAGGCCGGGGCCAAGTTGCGGTAACGTATGAGGCGCCACCGGCTGCTTAGAAACTGGACCCCGGCCTTCGCCGGGGAACGGCTTAATCTTTAAGTAAATCCCGACCGACGATCATCCGCATCACCTGGTTCGTACCCTCCAGGATCGAATGGACGCGCAGGTCGCGCCAGAAGCGCTCGATCGGATAGTCCATCAGATAGCCGTAACCGCCATGCAGCTGGAGCGCGCGGTCGACCACCGACGATCCGGTGTCGGTGGCAAGGCGCTTGGCCATGGCGGCGAAGCGGGTCTTGTCGGGCGCATTGTCGGTCACCTTGGCAGCGGCGAGGTAGAGCAGCGCGCGCGCCGCCTCCAGCTCGGTCGCCATGTCGGCCAGGGTGAACTGGGTGTTCTGGAACTCGGCGATCGCCTTGCCGAACTGGCGGCGGTCCTTCACATAGGCGACCGACTCGTCGAGACAGCGCTGCGCCCCCCCCAGCGAGCAGGCGCCGATGTTCAGCCGCCCGCCGTCCAGCCCCATCATCGCGATGCGGAACCCTTCGCCCTCCGCGCCCAGCCGGTTGGCTTGCGGAACGCGGACATTGTCGAACATCACCTGCCGCGTCGGCTGCGAATGCCAGCCCAGCTTGCGCTCGTTCGCGCCGAAGGAGACACCGGGGGTGTCCTTGTCGATCACCAGGCAGGAAATGCCCTTGGGCCCGTCCTCACCGGTGCGAACCATGGTGACATACACCTCATTCTCGCCGCCGCCCGAGATGAACTGCTTGGAGCCGGAGACGATGTAATGGTCGCCGTCGCGGACCGCGCGGGTCTTGAGCGCCGCCGCGTCGGAGCCCGAGCCCGGCTCGGTCAGGCAATAGCTCGCCATGCGCGCCATGGTGACGAGGTCGGGCAAATAGCGCCCCTTCACATCCGCATCGCCGAAGCGGTCGATCATCCACGACGCCATGTTATGGATCGAGATGAAGGCGGATGTGGAGGGACAGCCATAGGCCATCGCCTCCATGATAAGCGCCGCCTCCAGTCGCCCGAGCGCGATGCCGCCGGATTCTTCGGACACATAGATGGCGGCGAAACCCAGTTCGGCGGCTTCACGAATCGTGTCGCGGGGAAAGATGTGCTTCTCGTCCCATTCGCCCGCGAAGGGCGTGATGCGGTCGGCGGTGAAGCGGCGCGCCAGCTCCTGGATCTCGCGCTGCTCGTCGGTCAGGTCGAATTGGGTCATCGGGTTTCTCGCTTCTTTAAGCCCCTCCCGCAGGCGGGAGGGGTTTGGGGAGGGCAAGGAGTCTCACCGAGACCATCGCCTGTGGCCTGCCCTCCCCCATCCCCTCCCGCGTGCGGGAGGGGCGTGCTGTTAGGCCATTGTCGGGATCACGAAGGCATTCTCGCCCGTGGCAGAGCCATCGGGCCAGCGCTGGGTCACCGTCTTCACCTTGGTCCAGAAGCGGACGCCCTCCATGCCATGCTGGTTCACGTCACCAAAGGCCGAGCGCTTCCAGCCGCCAAATGTGTGATACGCGACCGGCACCGGGATCGGCACGTTGATGCCGACCATCCCCACCTCGACGCGCGCCGCGAACTCGCGCGCCGCATGGCCGTTGCGGGTGAAGATCGCGACGCCGTTGCCATATTGGTGCTCGCTCGGCAGCCGCACCGCCGTCTCGAAATCGGGGGCGCGGACGATCTGGAGGACGGGGCCGAAGATTTCCTCCTTATAGCTCTGCATGGCGGGCGTCACCCGGTCGAACAGCGAGGGGCCGATGAAGAAGCCCTCCTCATAGCCCTGCAACTGGAAGCCGCGCCCGTCGACGACCAGCTCCGCCCCCTCATCGACGCCGGTCTGAATCCAGTCCTCCACGCGCTTCTTGTGCGCCGCGTTCACGACCGGGCCGTAATGCGCCTGCGCATCGGTCGAAACGCCGACCCGCAGCGCGTCGATCGCGGGGATCAGCTTTTCGCGCAACGCATCGGCCGTCTTGTCACCGACCGGCACCACCACAGGCAGCGCCATGCATCGCTCGCCCGCCGAGCCGAAGGCCGCGCCCGACAGATCGGCGACCACCTGGTCGAGGTCGGCGTCGGGCATGACGATGCCGTGGTTCTTGGCGCCACCCATCGCCTGGACGCGCTTGCCCGCCTCTACCCCGCGTCGGTAGACGTAATGGGCGATGTCGGACGAGCCGACGAAGCTGACCGCACTGATCGCCGGATGGTCGAGGATCGCGTCGACCATCGCCTTGTCGCCGTGCACGACCTGCAGAATGCCCTCGGGCGCGCCCGCTTCGCGCATCAGCTCGGCCAGACGCACGGGGACCGACGGATCGCGCTCGGACGGCTTCAGGATGAAGGCGTTGCCGCAGGCGATGGCGACGCCGAACATCCACATCGGGATCATCGCCGGGAAGTTGAACGGGGTGATGCCAGCACCGATGCCCAGCGGCATCCGCATCGAATAGACGTCGATGCCCGGCCCCGCGCCTTGCGTATATTCGCCCTTCAGCGCGTGGGGGATGCCGCAGGCGAACTCGATCACCTCCAACCCGCGCTGGATGTCGCCTTTCGCGTCGGCGATCACCTTGCCATGTTCGGAGGAGAGCAGATGCGCCAGCGCGTCCATATTCTGCTCGACCAGTTCCTTGAAGCGGAACATCACGCGCGCCCGCCGCTGCGGATTGGTCGCGGCCCAGCCGGATTGTGCGCTTTGCGCGGCGGCAACGGCGCGTTCGAGGAGCGCGGCGTCGCCCAGCATCACGCGGGCCTGCACCTGACCGCTATTGGGGTCGAAGACATCGCCCTGACGGCCCTCGGCCCGGGTGGCAGCGGCATCGGTCGCGGTCTGTCCGCCAGCGACCAAGTGATCGATCACGCGCATATTCTCTCCTGTCGCGGGTCTGATGCCCGACTCTCGGCCTTGTAATTATATTGCTCGCTCGTGAAATCCAAGCGCTGTGCCGAGAAAAGCGGACAAAGCCCCCTTCCCCGGCGTCAAATGGCGGGCGCCATCCGCCAGGCCGCGCCCGCGCCCAGCAACGCGGCGCCGACCGCACCCCATAACGCCGCCACACCCCATGCCGCATAGCCCAGCGTGCCCAGCGCCGCGCCCGCGACGAACCCGGTCCACAGCAACAGATAGGGCAGCCAGGCCCAGCGCGTCCGCCCCGCGATGGTCCGCGCCAGATGCTGGCCGATCTTGACCAGCGTGCCGGTCATATAGGTGACGCCGATGCTGACCTCGCCATCGCGCTCGAAGGTCGCGTTGGCCACGCCCATCGCCACCGCCATCAGCAGCGCCGCCCAACCGCGAAGCGGCGCCGCGATCGCCAGCAGCAGCGCGACCAGCAACAAGACGATGGCCTGCCCCAGGCGCGGCCGCGTCAGGCGAATCAAGGTGCCCGCCATCACGCCGATGACGAACAGGGCCAGCAGGGCGGCCAGGATCGCCACGCCATGCCCCGCCCCGCCCGGCCTCGCCAGGCCCAGCGCCAGCATCGTGCCGTTGCCGCTCATGAACGACACGAAATAGCCGCCCAGCCACTGAAAGCCGATGGCATCGACATAGCCCGCCAGCAGCGACAGGCCGATCGCCAGCGGCCAGGAAGCACGATCGGATCGGATCATGAACGCTGCTTATCACGGCGTCCGGGCACCGCGCGATGCCTCTCGACCGCATCGGTCGAGGCTTTTCGCAAATTATTGCCATCAGGGCAAAAGGACCGGATCGGATCGGCCATCGGAACGTTTGCGCCATTCACATTCGGGGAATGGCATGGCCGGCGCGCTGTTGGAAATCTGGTTGACGGTGTCGGCGCTGTCGTCGCTGCTGATCGTGCTGGTGGCGATCGGTCACAGCGATCTGCGGCTAGAACGTCGCCTGAAAACCCGGCCGGATCGCGTACGCGCCGGGACGCCCCGGCGACGCCGACGTCAGACACGTCGGGTCTGACATGGAAGACGTCGCGACCCCGGGAGCCGCGACGAACGATCAGAACAGCTGAAGGAGCCGGTCGAGCAAGCCCGGACGACGCGTCCGCGCCGCCAGATAACGCGCGCGATCATTGGCCGCACGGCGATACAGCGCGTCGAGGCGCTCCTCGCGCGGCAGATCGGAGATGCGCGGCGGCGGCATATGGCTGGCCATGGTAAATGCCCCTTTTTATGTCGAATCGTTTGTTTTCAACGATAAGACGCGCAACTTGTTCCCCACACCGTGCGGCGGCGTCGTTTGGCGGCACCGCCGAATGGCTGGCCCTGCCCATCCGGGACATGTCCACGGCCCCCTTTCAACATGAACGCCTCGTAAGTTTTCCGTAAGCGATCCGTCAGGGCACTGGCCCTATCGCCCGGCGCAATTTCCAGTCCTTCGCGCCGAAAGAAGCCGATGCACGCCAACCCCGCCGACGAAACGCTACCCGAAACCCGTCGCCTGTCCTCCGCGCAGCAATGGCGCTGGGTTGCGATCGCCGCCGCCGTGCTGGTCGGCGTGCTGCTGCTGATCACGCTAGTCGGCAAGCTGACCCATAAGGAGGAGGCGCCGCCCACCCCGCCGCCAGCGGGGACGCTGCGGCTGTCCAAGGCGCAGCTGACAGCGATGCCGACGATGCGCGTCGGCCTGGGCGCCTCGGGGGCGCAGACCATGGCGACGGGCGCGATCACGGTCGATGCCACCCGCTCGACCCCTGTGCTGATGCCCTATGCCGGGCAGGTCGTACGCGTGCTGGCCGATGCGGGTCAGGTGGTGCGGCAGGGGCAGCCGCTGCTGCTGATCAAGACCAGCGATTTCGTCGACGCACGCGCTGGCCTGTTCTCGGCCCGTGCATCCTACCAGAACGCGCAGGCGCAGCTAGTCGCGGCGCAGCGCAATGCCGATCGCCAGCAACAAATCTATCAGACCGCCGGCGGCGCGCTGAAGGATTATCAGCAGGCCAAGGCCGACCTCGCCGCCGCGCAGGCGACCGCGCGCACCGCCGCCGCCTCGCTCGGCGCCGCGCGCGACAAGCTGGCGATCCTCGGCAAGTCGCCGGGCGAGATAAACCGGCTGGAGAATGTCGGCGAAGTCTCCGGCATCCATGACATCACCACGCTGCATGCGCCGATCAGCGGCGTCGTCGCCTCGCGCGATGTCGCGCCGGGTCAATATGTCTCGCAGGGCGGCGACAAGCCGGTGATGACCATCACCGACCCCTCGCGCGTCTGGCTGGTCGCGCAGGTGGCCGAAAGCGATGCCGAGAATGTCCGCGTCGGCGATCCCGTCGAGGTGACCACCCCCGCGCTGCCCGGCCGCGTCTTCCACGCCACCATCGATCTGGTCGGCGCCGCGCTCGACCCGCAGACCCATCGCCTGCCGGTGCGCGCCGCGATTCCCAACCCCGACAAGCTGCTAAAGCCACAGATGTTCGCCAGCTTCGCGATCCATCATCTGGGGGCCGGCGAGGCGATCCGCGTCCCCGCCGCCGCCGTCATCCATGAGGGCGATGCCGCGCGCGTCTGGATCATGCGTCCCGACGGCCTGCTGGTCGCGCGCGATGTACAGACCGGCGAATCCGCCAACGGTCTCGTCACCATCACCTCCGGGCTCAAGCCGGGCGAGAAGATCGTCACCTCGGGCGCGCTGTTCGTCAACGAAGCGGGGATCGGCGAATAATGAACCGCATCGTCGACTTTGCGCTGCGTCAGCGACTGCTGATCGTCGGCCTGTTCTTCGCGATGATCGTCGCGGGCGTCATCGGCTTCATCAACCTCAACATCGAGGCCTATCCCGATCCCGTTCCCCCGATGGTCGAGGTCATCACCCAGACCCAAGGCCTGTCGGCCGAGGAGATGGAACGCAACGTCACCATCCCGATCGAGGTCCAGATGGCGGGTATCCCGCATCTGACCGCGATCCGCGCGATCAGCCTGTTCGGCCTGTCGGACATCAAGATTCAGTTCACCTACGACTATACCAACGAACAGGCGCGCCAGCAGGTCATCAACCGCCTGTCCCAGCTGCCGCCGCTGGCCGGTGGCGCGCAGCCGACGCTGTCGCCGACCTCGCCGGTGGGTGAAATCTATCGCTACCGCATCGCCGCGCCCAAGGGCTATTCGGTGATGGACCTGAAGACGCTGCAGGACTGGGTGCTCCAGCGCCGGTTCAAGCGGATTCCGGGCGTGATCGACGTGACCGGTTGGGGCGGCAAGCTGCGCGCCTATGACGTGGTCATCGACCAGAACCGTCTGACCGCACATGGCGTGACGGTCGCGCAGGTGCTGGCGGCCTTGTCCAAGAGCGACGGCAATGTCGGCGGCCAGACGATCAACTTCGGCGAACAGGCCGCGATCGTGCGCGGCATCGGCCTGATCCAGTCGCCCGACGCGATCCAGAACGTGCTGGTCGGCGAGGCGGGCGGGACGCCCGTGCTCATCAAGGACGTCGCGACCGTCAAGATCGGCAACGCGCCGCGCATGGGCATCGCCGGGTACAATAACGACGACGACATCGTGCAGGGCATCGTCCTGATGCAGCGCGGCGCCCAGTCGATGCCGACGATCAAGGCCGTGCAGGCCGAGGTCGCCAACATCAACGACAGCGGCATCCTGCCCCCCGGCGTCCATCTGGAGCGCATCTACGACCGTTCCGACCTGATCAACCTGACCATCCATACCGTCATGGAAAATATGGTGGTCGGCATCCTGCTGATCTTCGCGCTGCAATGGCTGTTCCTCGGCAATCTGCGCTCGGCGATCATCGTGGCGGCGACCATCCCGTTCGCGCTGGCCTTCGCGATCCTGATCTTGGTGCTCCAGGGCGAGAGTGCGAACCTGCTGTCGGTCGGCGCGCTGGACTTCGGCCTCGTCGTCGATGCCTGCGTCATCATGGTGGAGAATATCTTCCGCCACATGGTCGAACGCTCCGCCGCTGTCGAGAATGGCCAAGGCCGCTATACCATGGCCAGCCGCTTCGGCGCGGTGCTGGGCGCCTCGAGCGAGGTCAGTCGCGGCATCTTCTTCGCCGCCGCGATCATCATCGCCAGCTTCCTGCCGCTGTTCACCCTGACCGGCGTCGAGGGGCACATCTTCGGCCCGATGGCCAAGACCTATGCCTATGCCATCACCGGCGGCCTGCTCGCGACCTTCACCGTCGCGCCGGTGCTTTCGACGCTCCTCCTGCCGGACAAGCTGGCCGAGACCGAGACCTTCATCGTCGGCCGCCTGCGCCGCATCTACGAACCCGCCGCCTCCTTCGCGCTGCGCAACAAGATCGTGACGCTGGGCGGCGCGGCGCTGATGATGGTGCTGGCGATCGTCGGCGTGCGCTCGCTCGGCATCGAGTTCCTGCCGCACCTCGAAGAAGGCAATATGTACATCCGCGCCACCCTCCCCTCCTCGATCAGCCTGGAGGCGGGCGAGAAGGTGACCAACGAGGTGCGCAAGATCATCGCCACCTATCCGGAGACCACGGCGGTCCTGTCCGCCCATGGCCGCCCAGACGACGGCACCGACGCGACCGGCTTCTTCAACGTCGAATTCTTCGTACCGCTGAAGCCGTTCGACACCTGGCCGAGCGGCATGACCAAGGAGAAGCTGATCGACGAACTGTCGACCCGGCTTGCCAAGAAATACCCCGGCGTCGACTTCTCCTTCTCGCAGATCATCGAGGATAATGTCGAGGAAGCCGCCTCGGGCGTGAAGGGCGCCAATTCAATCAAGCTGTTCGGGCCCGACCTCGTCACGCTCGAAAAGCTGGCCAACCAGATCAAGGCGCAGATGGCCAAGGTGAAGGGCATCGAGGATCTCGGCGTGTTCGAGATTCTGGGCCAGCCGACCGTGCGGATCGATGTCGATCGCGCCAAGGCCGCGCGCTATGGCCTGACGCCCGACGACATCAACCAGACGGTCGCCGCCGCCATCGGTGGCCAGTCGTCGGCCGACCTGTACGAACCCGGCACCGACCGCCACTTCCCGATCATCGTGCGGCTTCAGCCGGCGCAGCGCGACTCGCTGGAGTCGGTGCGCAACATCACGATCGGCGCGCCGAGCCCGGACGGCAACGGGACCATCCAGGTGCCGCTGTCAGAGGTGGCGAACGTCAAGCTGACCAGCGGTGCCTCGTTCATCTATCGCGAGCATCAGGAACGCTATGTGCCGATCAAATTCTCGGTGCGCGGCCGCGACCTGGGCAGCGCGGTCGAGGAGGCGCGCAGCCGGATCAACCAGAATGTCCAGCTGCCGCCGGGCTATCATCTGGAATGGGCGGGCGAGCTGGACAACCTCAAGAACGCGATCTCGCGGCTGGAGATCGTGGTGCCGATCAGCCTCGTGCTCATCCTGCTGCTGCTCTATGCGAACTTCGGCGCGATGCGCGACAGCCTGCTCGCCTTTTCCGCGATCCCGATGGCGATCGTGGGCGGCGTACTGGCGCTGGCCCTGACCGGCACGGCGTTCAGTATCTCGGCGGCGATCGGCTTCGTGGCGTTGTTCGGCATCGCGGTGATGGACGGCATCCTGGTCGTCACCACCTTCAACAATGCGATCGACGAAGGCGCCCCGCGTGAGAATGCGCTGGCCACCACCGTCAAGAACAGCCTGCGTCCGGTCGTCATGACCTGTCTGGTCGCCGCGATCGGCCTGCTGCCCGCCGCCCTGTCGCACGGGATCGGCAGCCAAGTGCAGAAGCCGCTCGCGCTGGTCGTGGTCGGCGGCATGACGCTCGCGCCCGTGCTGATCCTCCTGGTCCTGCCGGTGCTGATCAGCCGCTTCTCGACCCGCCTGCCGCTGTCGCAGCGCCCGAAGAAGAACGACCATTTCCACGACGACCAGGCCGATACGGGAGCCATGGCATGAAGCGTTTCCTGACCCTGCCGCTGCTCGCTTGCGTCTCCGCCTGTGCGGTCGGCCCGCATGATCTGGACGCGCATGCCAGCCTGCCGCCCATGGCCCCGGCGCCAGTGATCGCACCGGCCAGCGGCCCGGCGCAGACCGCCTCGGCCACCATCGCGCCCGAATGGTGGCACGCCTTCGGCAATGCGCAGCTCGACGCGCTGGTCGCCGAGGCGCTGGCCCACAATAACTACGTCGGAGTCGCCGAGGCCTCACTGCGGCAGGCACGGGAACAGGCGCGCGCGACGCGCGGCTCGCTGCTGTTTCCGCAGGGCGGGCTGAACTACAATGTGCAGCGGACCCGCGTGTCCAACGCGCTGTCGCCGGCGGTCGCCGACCAGAACCAGCAGCTCTATACCCTGCACACCGCGCAGGTCAGCGTCTCCTATGATGTCGATGCGTTCGGCGGCAACCGGGCGCAGGTCCGCTCCGCCGTGGCGCGGGCCGAGGTCGAGCGGCATCAGCTGGATGCCGCGCGGATGACGGTGGCGGCCAACCTCGTCACTACGCTGATCGAGCGGGCGAGCCTGGCGGAACAAGTCGCCGCCGCGCAGACCGCCGTGACGGTAAACCGCGACATATTGGGCGCGCTGCAACAGCGTCAGCGGCTGGGCGCGGTTGGCGCGTCCGACGTCGCGCAGCAACAGGCCGCGCTCGCCAATGCCGAGGGCGCGCTGCCCCCACTGGTCCGCGCCGAGGCTGCACAGCGCACGATCATCGCGACGCTGATCGGCCGTCCGGCAGGTTCCGCGCTGCCGCCGCTGCCTGAACTGTCGCAGCTGACCCTGCCGACCGAACTGCCCGCGATCGTACCGTCCGAGCTGGTCCATCGCCGGCCCGACATACTGGCGGCCGAAGCGCAGTTGCAGGGTGCCGGAGCCGATGTCGGCGCCGCCATCGCCGCGCGCCTGCCCAGCATCCAGCTTTCGGCCAATGCCGGCGGCTCGGCGCAGAATTTCGGCGACATGTTCAAGAGCGGCAATCCCTTCTGGGCGCTGCTCGGCGGGATCACCCAGCCGTTGTTCCACGCCAATGCGCTGCGTCACCAGCAAAAGGCGGCGGAAGCGGCGCTGGAGGGGGCCAAGGCGCAATATCGCCAGGCGGTGCTCCAGGCGTTCGGCAATGTCGCCGACTCGCTGACCGGCCTGTCGACCGACGCCCAGGCGCTCGACGCGGCACAGCGGGCGAGCAACGCGGCCGGCCAGGCGCTGACCTTCGCGCGGCGTCAGCTGGCGCTGGGCGATGTGGGGACGCTGCAACTGCTCAACGCCACCGCCACGGACGCGCAGGCGCGCTCGCAACTGATCCAGGCCAAGGCGGCGCGGATGACCGACACGGTCGCGCTGTTCCAGGCCGCCGGAGGGCCGGTCACGGGGGCGTGAGGGTGTGGGGATGGGCCGATGTAGTTCATTCCCATCCTCCGTTCAGCCTGAGCGCAGTCGAAGCCCCCCCATTCCTCCCCTGTAAGGGGAGGTGGCAGGCCGCAGGCCTGACGGAGGGGTGTCCCGCTCGGCGAGGGCGGACCTCACTCACAACGGGTAACACCCCTCCACCAGCTTCGCTGGTCCCCCTCCCCTTACAGGGGAGGAAGGATTTTTGACTGCGCTCAGGCTGAACGGATGTTGAGTATGAGAAAAAGGGGAGGCCCTCGCCTCCCCCGTCATCAGAACAACCGGGTCAGCAGGTAGAACCCCGCCCCCATCGCGGCGGAGGCCGGGATGGTGATGATCCAGGCGATCACCACATTGCCCGCCACGCCCCAGCGCACCGCCGAGGCCCGCCTGGCCACGCCCGCGCCGATGATCGAGCCGGTGATGGTGTGCGTCGTCGACACCGGGATACCCATGGCCGAGGCCAGGAAGATCACGATCGACCCGGCGGTCGAGGCGCTGAAGCCCTGATGCTGCGACAGCTTGGTGATGCGGGTGCCCATCGTCTCGATGATGCGCCAGCCGCCGGTCATCGTGCCCAGCGCGATCGCGATATAGCAGGAGATGGCGACCCAGTGCGGCACCTCGAACGGTCCGGTCAGGCGGCCGGTCGAATAGAGGAGGACGGTGATGATGCCCATCGTCTTCTGCGCGTCGTTCAGGCCGTGGCTGAGCGAATAGGCCGCCGATGAGACGAGGTGCAGCGCGCGGAAGCTGCGCTCCGCCCCGCCCGCGCTGGATTTGCGCAATGCCCAGCTGCTCAGCAGCATGACCAGCATCGCCAGCATCATGCCCAGCAGCGGGGACAGGACGATGGCGAGCAGCGTCTTGTTCAGGCCCGCCCATTGCACCGCGCCCATGCCCGCATGGGCGACGCCGGCACCGACCAGCCCGCCGACCAGCGCATGACTGGACGAGGACGGAATACCGCGCAGCCAGGTGATGACGTTCCATGCCATCGCCCCGCCCAGCGCGCCGAAGATGACGGCCGGCGTCACCACGCTCTGGTCGATCAGGTTCTTGCCGATCGTCTCCGCCACCGCATGCAGGCTGGGGAAGGCGACGGTCAGGAAATAGGCCGCGAAGTTGAAGAAGGCGGCGAACACCACCGCCGCGACCGGCGACAACAGCCGCGTCGCCACCACGGTCGCGATCGAATTGGCCGCGTCGTGCAGGCCGTTGAGATAATCGAACGCCAGCGCGACCAGGATCAGGCCGACCAGCAGGGGAGTGGCAAGTTCGTGCATGGCCGCCGCCTCAGGCGTGATCGATGACGATGCCGTCGATCTCGTCGGCGACATCCTCGAACGCGTCGAGGATGCGTTCCAGATGCTTGTACACCTCGCGCTCGATCACGAAGCGCAGCGTGTCGCGCTCGCCGCATTCCTCCAGCGTGCGCTTCAGGCCGGCGGCATGGATGTCGTCGGCGCGGCCCTCCAGGCGGACCAGCTCTTCGGTCAGCGCGTGCAGCCGGTCGCCGTTGCGCGCGACGTCACGCATCAGCGGCATCGCCTCGACGGTCAGACGGGCCGCCTCGACCGCGACGGTGGCCATCTCGCGCATTTCGGGGGCGAAGCGGGTCAGCCGGTACAGGCCGATCGCGGTGGCGGCGGCGTGCATCTCGTCGATCGTGTCGTCGAGCGAGCCGATCAGCGAGGTGATCGAGGCGCGGTCGAACGGCGTCAGGAAGGTCGAGCGGACCGAGGTCAGCACCTTGCGGGTGATCTCGTCCGCGTCATGCTCGCGCGCGGCGACGACGGCGATCTCGTCGGCGGTGTCACCCTGCGTGTCGAACAGCCGGACGGTGGCCTCGGCCCCCGCCAGGATCGTCGCGGCCTGCGCCTCGAACAGTTCGAAAAAATTGCCCGTCTTCGGCAGAAGGCGTTGAAACCAGGCGAACATCAGTCGGTAAACCCCGATAGTGATCCGATATCATACACGTCTTTGGCCCATGGCCTATCGGGCCACGGCGAAACGCCGGACCGTAACAGGGTCATGAACGGAAGATGGTACGAACGCCGCCCCCCTGACCAGCCGCAGGCACCACGTCAAGCAAAACTGGGTTACAACTATGTGACAGTCATCCGGTTCCGGGCATCATCGGCGGCTGATAGGGCAGCGTGAAGGACAGCGCCCAGAGCAGGAACAGCACCACCGGCAGGTGGACGATCAGCTGCAGGAAGCTGAAGCCGACGATATCGCGCGCCTTCAGCCCCAATATGCCCAGCAAGGGCAGCATCCAGAAGGGATTGATCAGGTTGGGCAACGCCTCGGACGCGTTGTAGATCTGCACCGCCCAGCCGAGATGGACCTGCAATTCGTTCGCCGCCTGCATCACATAGGGCGCCTCGAGCAGCCATTTGCCGCCGCCCGAGGGGATGAAGAAACCCAGGATCGCCGAATAGGCGCCCATGGTCAGCGGAAACGACCCTTGCGTATTGAGCGCGACGAAGGCCTGCGCGATCCGGTCGGCGACGCCCACCCCGGCGGCGTTGGTCGCGCCGGTCAGCATCGCGGCGATCGCGGCGTAGAAGGGATATTGGATCAATATGCCCGCCGTCGCCGGCACCGAGCGTCCCAATGCGATCAGGAAGCGCTTGGGCCGCCAGTGCAGCACCAGCCCCGCCATCAGGAACAGGAAATTGTAGGTGTTGAGGTTGGAGATGGCGATCATCCAGTCCTGCCGCGCAAACTCCTGCACCAGCCAGCCCAGCGCCAGCAGCCCGATGAGGATCGTGAGCAGCGGCGCATGTTCCAGCCATTCGCCCGGCTGGGTGCGCGGCGGCAGATCATCCGCTTCGCGCGCCGGGTCGATGCCCATGTCCTGCGCGGTGACGGCGGTGTCGCGACCGGGGGCGGAGGCGACCGCGATGATCGTCGACAGGAGGATCAGCACGCCGGCGATCAGCATCGACTGCCACAGGAAGATCGTCTGGCTGAACGGGATGACGCCGGTGATGGGCAGCAGCGCGGGCGGCAGGCTGGCGGGATTGGCCTGAAGCTGCGCGGAAGAGGAGGACAGCCCCATCGCCCAGGTCGCGCCCAGCCCCAGATAGGCCGCCGCCCCCGCCGCGCGGTAATCCATCCGCAGCTCGGTCCGCCGCGCGCAGGCCCGCGCCAGCAGCCCGCCGAAAATCAGGCTCAATCCCCAGCTGAGCAGCGAGGAGACCATGGTCGCAAAGGCGATGAGGCCGATCGCGCCGCGCGCGCTGCGGGGCCGCTCGGCCAGCCAGTCGATCAAGCGTTGGACGGGCCGCGAGGTCGCGACGACATAGCCGCCGATCGTGACGAAGGCCATTTGCATGGTGAAGGGGATCAGCGTCCAGAAGCCATCGCCGAAGCTCTTGGCGACGGCGGGGGCCGAGGCGCCGTTGATCATCGCGGCGGCGGCCACGACCACCACCGCGATCGCGACGAAGACGAAGGCATCGGGAAACCAGCGCTCGGCCCAGCCGGTGAACCGCAATGCCAGCCGCGCCAGTGCCCCTTCGCCGCCCCTCGCTTCGCGCCCGGTTACCGCCTCCACCATGCCATCCCCCGTCGTTGCGCCGTCGAAACAGCCTTTCGGGCATCAATGCGGCAGGCCGCGTTGCGTTGCATGACGGTGCCGGCCGTCGAACCGCATATTCCTTTGTAACTGTGCTCGCAGCGCATCACCTCTGTCACGTAAGCGCCATAATGCGCCTCTAACCGCCCGCCTCACCGGGAGAAATTGCAATCAGGCGGACGGCATCGACCGATCCGTCGAGCGTGGGGAACAAGATGAAGTCCGTTATCAAGACCGTGGCGCTGCTGGGCGCGGCGTGGGGAACGCTGGCGGCCGTGCCGGCGATCGCGCAGACCGCCGACCAGGGCACGACGACCAACGCCGCCGGCGAACAGGGCGACGACCAGGCCGGGCTGAACGACATCGTCGTCACCGCCGAGCGTCGTTCGGAAAGCCTGAACCGCGTGCCGGTGTCGGTCGGCGTCGTCGGCGGCCAGGACCTGCGCGCCTTCCAGCAGGGCGGCGAGGACATTCTGGCGCTGTCGGGCCGCGTCCCCGGCCTTTATGCCGAAACCACCACGGGCCGCATCTTCCCGCGCTTCTACATCCGTGGCCTGGGTAACATCGACTTCTATCTCGGCGCGTCGCAGCCGGTGTCGATCATCCAGGACGACGTCGTCCTCGAACATGTCGTGCTGAAGTCGAACCCGGTGTTCGACGTCGACCAAGTCGAAGTGCTGCGCGGGCCGCAGGGCTCGCTGTTCGGTCGCAACACGACCGCCGGCATCATCAAATTCGACACGATCAAGCCGAGCCAGGAGTTCAAGAGCCGCGCCACCGCCTCGATCGGCACCTACAACACGATCAGCATGGACGCGGGCGTCGGCGGCCCGCTGATCGCCGACGTGCTGGCCTTCCGCCTGTCGGCGCTGGTCCAGCACCGCGACAACTGGGTCGACAATGTCTATGCCGGCCCCAGCGCCGATCGTACGCTGACGCCCAAGAAGGACGCGATGGGCGGCTTCACCGAGCGCGACGTGCGCCTCCAGCTGCTGTTCACGCCGACCGAGACGCTGTCGTTCAACCTGGCCGGCCACGCCCGCTGGTATGACGGCACCTCGACGCTGTTCCATCGCGGGGCGCTGAAGAAGGGTTCGCGCGACGTGTCGGCCGAACCGCGCGACCAGGTCGCGATCGACGAAGGGCGCGGCAATCCGCAGTCTTATGACACGCAGGGCGCCTCGCTGCGCGCTGCCTGGGACCTGGGCGCGGCCGAGCTGACGTCGATCACCGCCTATGAAACCACCTCGGGCTTCAGCAAGGGCGACACCGATGGCGGCGCGGCGACCAACTTCCCGGTGAACGGCCAGCCCAATGGCTATGGCCTGAGCCAGGGTCAGGTCCGCGATCTCGACCAGTGGACGCAGGAAGTCCGCCTGGCCTCGACCTCGGGCGGTCCGTTCAAGTGGCAGTTCGGCGGCATCTATTTCGACAGCCGCGACATCACCGACTTCTACCAGCGCGCCTTCCTGATCGGAGCGAACCCGAACAACTGGGTCCGCCTGCACAACGTCAACACGTCCTGGGGCCTGTTCGGTCAAGTCAGCTATCAGGCGACCGATCGCCTGCTGCTGACCGCCGGTGGCCGCGTCAGCGAGGATACCAAGCGTACCCAGCTGCTGCGCACCGCCGACAGCGCCGCCGGCGTGTCGACCTATCGCGGTCGCCGCGACGTGCGCCTGTCCGACACCAAGCCCAGCTGGGACCTGTCGGCGCTGTATGAAGTCACCCCCGAACTGAACGTCTATGTCCGCGCAGCCGAAGGCTTCCGTGGCCCGACGATCCAGGGCCGCTCGGCGGTGTTCAACTCCGACTTCACCACCGCCGGTTCGGAAACCAACCTGTCGTTCGAGACCGGCTTCAAGTCGAAGCTGTTCGACAACACGCTGCGCCTGAACGCCGCCGCCTTCGCGTACCGCGTGAAGGGCATCCAGCTGAACGGCAACGATTCGGATGGCAATGGCGTGCTGTTCAACGCGGACAAGGCGGTCGCCTATGGCATGGAAGCCGATGCGCAGTGGCTGCCGGTGCGCAACCTGGCGCTGTCGGCGGGCCTCAGCCTGCTGCACTCGGAGATTCGCGACAAGCGCGTCTTCGCCCAGACCTGCGGCCTGAACGGGGTGCAGGTGTGCACCGTGCTCGACCCGTTCGTCACCCGCCGCGTGTTCGGCGCGAACGCCTATTTCGCGCAGATCAACGGCAACCCGCTACCCAACGCGCCCGAGTACAACCTGAACCTGGCGGCCAAGTACGACATGCCGCTGGCCAATGGCGGCAAGGCGTTCATCAGCACCGACTGGAACCTGCAGGGCTATACGAACTTCGTCCTCTACCGGACCAAGGAGTTCACCTCGAACGGCAATTTCGAGGGCGGCCTGAGCATCGGCTACACCGCGCCGCATGACGACTGGAGCCTGTCGGTCTTCGCCCGCAACATCACGAACGAGAAGAACCTGAAGGGCGTGATCGAAAACTATATGGCGGCCGTGTTCAACGAACCGCGCATCATCGGCATATCGTTCAGCGGCAAGTATCGCTGATCGGTGTGACCGGTTGATCGGAGAAGGCCCGTCCCTCACCTCGAGGGGCGGGCCTTTTGTTGGACGGCAAACGCCCCGCCCCGTTCAGCCTGAGCGTAGTCGAAGGCCAAGGGCAAACATCCCCCAAGCCGCCGGATCGAGGCGTGCGCTTCGACTTCGCTCAGCGTGAACGGCGGTTGGGGCGTTGCCCATACCCCCCGCCCCTTTCAGCCTGAGCGCAGTCGAAGGCCACGCCCCTACCCCCGCCAAGCCGCCCAGTCAGGGCATGCGCTTCGAATTCGCTCAACGTGAACGGCGGTTGGGCCGTCGCCCACACCCCCCGCCCCGTTCAGCCTTAGCGCAGTCGAAGGTCACGCGCGAACATCCGCCAAGCCGCCCGGTCGAGGCGTGCGCTTCGACTTCGCTCAGCGTGAACGGCGGTTGATCCATTGCCCACCCCCCCACCCCGTTCAGCCTGAGCGAAGTCGAAGGCCACGCCCCTACCTTCGCCGCAAGATCCGCAATCGCCCGGACGCCACCGGTGCAGCCCGCGCCCGCGCATGGCGCTCGGCATGGGCGAGCAGCGTGTCCAGGTCCTCGCGCGCGATGTCGAAGCTCTCGTGCATGTCCGCCAGCGCCGCATCGACGTCCTCCGGGCGGATGCGCGAAGTGTCGGTGCCCGGCGGCGCGACGGCCGGCTCGTGCGGATAGCTTCGCCCCGTCGCGCGGTGGAAGAACATGCCCAGCGCCACCAACGCGATCGAGTTGATCGCCACCGGCGCGAAGGCGAAGGCAAAACCCGCCGCATGGATGCCCTGGCTGCCGATCACCGCGGTCAGCGCCGCCGCCCCGCCCGGCGGATGCAGGCAGCGGCATAGCGACATGACCAGGATCGCGCCCCCGACCGCGCAGCCCGCCGCCAGCGGCAATGACGGGATCGCCTGAAACATCGCCACCCCGACCAGGGTCGAGAGGACATTGCCGCCGACCACCGACCAGGGCTGGGCGAGCGGACTGGCGGGCACCGCGAAGACCAGCACCGCCGAGGCGCCCAGCGGCGCGACGATGATCGGCAGGTCGGGGCCGAGCGGCGGCAATCCGCCACAGACGATGATGGTCAGGGCGATGCCGATCACCGCGCCGATACAGGCGATCAGGCGGCCCGACAGCGTCGCGCCGGCGAGCAGGGGTTGGAAGAAGCGCATGGATATTCAGCCCAGGGAAAGGAGTAGAGCCCGTCTAACCCGATCCGGCCCAAGCCCGCCACCAGCAAAGCCTCGGCACCTCATAACCTGTGCTTAACATCCGTCATTGCGAGCGAAGCGAAGCAATCCAGGGCGTCTTGCCAAGACACTGGATTGCTTCGCTTCGCTCGCAATGACGGATGGGCGATCAGACCTCCGCCAGGAACACCACGCCCGGAATGGCGACGCTCTGCCCCGTCGCGGTCAGACGCCCGTCCTTGCCGATGCGGAAGGTGTTGACCGTGCCCGACCGCTCGTTGGCGACCAGCAGCTCGGCCCGCCCCTCGCGCAGCAGGAAGAAGCGTGGCCAGTCGCCGCCGGTGGACACATGCTGCACCGCCTTGGGCTGTCCCTTCGCATCCAGTGCGAAGACGGTGATGCTGTTGGCGCCGCGATTGGAGACATAAAGCGTCCGCCCCGCCCGATCGATCGCGATATGCGCGGCATAGGACGGCCCCGTCGCCCCCTCGGGCAGCAGTGGCCGCTCGCCCGCGTCACGGAAACGGCCATCGGGCAGCGCATCGAGCACGAACAGGCGCGGCTCGAGTTCGCACGCGACATAGGCGCGCGCCAGCGTCGGGTGGCGGATCATATGGCGCGGCCCAACCCCGGCGGGGGCGTGCCACGCGATCACCGGCTCGGCCAGCGTGCGCGCGACCGGATCGAAGCGATAGGCGAAGATCGCATCCGCCCCCAGATCGACCGCGTGCAGCCAGCGGCGGTCGGGGCTGAACCCGACCCAATGCGCATGCGGTCCCGCCTGACGCTCGGCGTTGGGGCCGCTCCCCCGATGCTGGAACAGACGCGGTTCGCCCGGCGCACCGGTCCGCCGGTCGAGCTGGTAGAAGGCGACCGAGCCGCTGGAATAATTGGCGACCGCCAGACAGGCCGAGGATCGGTCGAGCGCGACATGACACGGGTCCTTGCCGCCGGTCGACGCGTCGCCGCGCACGCGCCAGCCCGGACCATAAGCGGTGACATGCCCGTCCGCCTGTTCGCGCAGGAAATAGAAGGCACCGCCCGGCCCGTTGCCGACACCGTAAGAGGCATTGACGATGCCCGTCACCGGCGCGCCGACCCGCCCGTCGACGATGGGATACAGCCCCTTGCCGCCCTCATTGGCATAGGTGCCGGCGATCAGCCGGTTCGCGCCCGGCGCGCGTGCCAGCGCGGGCCCGACCGCCGTTCCCAGCCCGAGCACCGCCGCACCCGCCATCACCTCGCGCCGTGTCGTCGCCATGTCGTCCCCTTTCGTCACGGCCTTTCAACGACAAAGGGGCCGGGAAGGCAATCACCTTCCTGGCCCCCAGCGTCGACGATGCGGTCAGTCGATCAGATCGCGACCACGCCGCCGTCATTCTTGGTGATGACGATGGTGGCCGAGCGCGGACGCACGGTCGCGGCCGCGCTGCCCGACTGGCTGTCGGGCCAGTTGCTGGTCGGCGCCGACGGGTTGGTCGCGCCTTCGCCCGGATGCTGGATGTTGACGAACACCGAGGTGCCGTCCGGCGTCGAGTGGATGCCGGTGATCTCGCACTGTTTCGGCCCCACCAGGAAGCGCTTCAGCGTGACGCCGGGCGCCTTGCCGATACGGGTGGTGACGGTGGCAGAGGCCCCGCCCGCGCTGCTCGTCACCGAGCGCGTGCCGCCATCGCCGACCCGGCCGGGGATCGCGGCCAGCATCATGCAGTTGGTGACGTCGGTGAACGCGCCGTCATCGGTCTGAATCCACATCACCGGCGTTGCCTGCCCCGCGACATTGCTCGGCAGGCTGAACCACAGGCCGTCGGGCGAGGAGAAGTCGTTGGTCGCGTCCAGACCCGACAGGTTGATGTTGGTCGGATCGAGGTCCGCGCCCGCCCCGAAGACGTACACGTCCCAGGTGAAGCTGGTCGCCTCGGTCGTGTCGTTCGTCTCGCGGATGCGGACGATATGGCCGTTGCGGTTGCCGACCGAGGTCGAGGGCGGATCGACATAGGCGCGCGGGTTGGCGGCATCGACGGCGGTGTTGCTGCCCGACGCGACCGGCTTGCGTGAGGCATTGTTGGTCAGCGTGCAATACATCTCGCCGGTCGCCGGATTGACCGCGGTCCATTCGGGCCGGTCCATCTTGGTCGCGCCCAGCGCATCGCCCGCCAGACGCGTGTTGATCAGGACATCGGCCTGGTCGGCGAAGGGATAGATGCTGTTCGACGCGTTCAGCCCGTTCTGGCCGAACACCAGCGGCAGCCACTGGCCGGTGCCGTCCGCATTGAACTTGGCGACATAGAGCGTGCCGTTGTCGAGATATTTATCGCCCACCGCCAGACGGTCGGTGGCGCTGGCGTCCGAGGCGTTCCACGGCGTCGCCGACACGAACTTGTAGATATATTCGTTCTGCGCGTCGTCGCCCATGTAGAAAGCGGGGCGGACACCCGCGATCATCCGGCCGCTCTGGCAGCCTTCATGGTTCATACGGCCCAGTGCGGTACGCTTGCGCGGGGTCGATGCCGGGTTGAACGGATCGATCTCGACCACCCAGCCGAACTGGAACGGCTCGTTGCGGAAATCCGCCGTGCCATCGGCGGCCAGCGCGGTGGTGGCGGTCGCGTTCCAGCGGCGATAGATGGTGCTCGACGCGTCCGAGGGCGTGACGGTGGCCCAGTTGTAATTGCCGCCCCGCCCTTCGCCGATACCATAGCGGGCGAGCGACACATTCTGCTTGGGCGTCGTCGCGGTGCGCACCGCCGCGTCACCGCTGCTGCGGCGGAAATAGCCCGCCCAATTCTCTTCGTTGGTCAGGTACGTGTTCCACGCCATGGTGCCGTTGGCGCAGTTGTTGATCGTACCGCGACCCATGCTGCCATCGGTCGAATAGGCGGTCTTCAGCCACGCCGCGTTCTTGACCGGGCCGCTGAACGCCATCGGCGTGTTCGGCGTGATGCGACGGTTCAGCGCCGATGCCTGGACATAGCGCCATGCGCCGTTGCTCCGCGTTACCTCGATCACCGAGACGCCGTGGCACTCGATCTCCTTGATCGCCTCGCTCTCGGGGCGCGGGGCGGGCGTCTGGCCGTTGACGTGGAGATACTGCTCGCTGATATTCTCATGGTTGAGAACCAGCAGGCCGCGCGTGCTGTTGTTCGGATCGGGATTGCTGCCCGACGCCGCCAGGCCGAAATAGCTCATGCCGTCATGATGGTCGCCCGCGCGCTGCGCGAAATTGGTGTCGGTGCCGTTGTTCGCATAGGCCGCGACGCCCGAGGCGATCGGATCGCCCAGGCGATAGAGCACGCTGACGCTATAGCCCGCCGGCACCGTCACCACGTCGGCCAAGCTGTGCGGCACGGCGGTGAAGTCGAGCGCGATCGGCGTGACGGTGACCGTCACCATGTTGTTGGTGACCGCGCCGTCGCGGCTGGTGATCTCCAGATTGAAGGCCAGTTGCGTCGCGGACGCCACGGCGGGTGCGCGGAACGAGGCGACCAGGCTGTTGGCGTTGGTCAGCGTGACCGACGGACCTGCCGTCTGGCTCCAGTTGGTGTTGGCGACCTGCCCGGCGGAAACCGTGCCGGTCAGCGTGACGGGGCGGCCGGCGGCGACGCTGGCGGTGCTGCCCGAGGCGCTGGCGGTGACGGTCTCAGGCGTCTCGTCGTCGCAACCCGCCAGCAGCGCGCCGCCGAACAGCGCGGTGGTCATCGCCGACACGCCGTGGCGCAGCGTCTGGCGGCGCGACAGGCGGGTGGCGATCAGATCGCTCATATGCGTGTTGGCGGAGCGATTGGTATCGATGTCGCCATCGTCATAGGCGACCAGGTTATTGATATCCGACATGGAAAATCCCCCGGCACCGCCCCGGACACGGGTGCGGTCTCGGGCGACCGTTTGCCGTGCAACCAAGTCATATCGGCTTCATTTCCGCGTCACGCCCATGACGTAGAAATGACTTTGTTATGACAGCATCGTCATGCCGTGCATCCGCTTGACTCGTGTCCACGATCATGGCAATGGCCCGCCCGCATCCGTTGGGTTCGCCCCATCGGATTCCGTCCAAGACAGCAGGTGCCGGGGAATATGCCCTGGCTTAATTGCCTGCCGAGACGGGGAAAAGGATTTTGCCGGTCGTGCCCCTCGCTGGTCCCGCCCGGTCTGCCCCGCGTTTCTCACGCGTCGGTTGCCCATTCCCCATCGCTGGACACCCCGAGGGGTGGTCACACCCCCCGGTCAAGCAACCGGGATGACCGTTCGCGGTCGTTCCAACCATGGAGAATGGCATGGATCGCGATCAAAAGACCCAGGCCGTCGCCGAGCTGAACAGCAACTTCAACGAGGTTGGCGTGGTGGTCATCACCCGCAACCACGGCATGACCGTCGCCCAGTCGACGGCCCTGCGCACGAAGATGCGGGAAGCCGGCGCGACCTACAAGGTCTCGAAGAACCGGCTTGCCAAGATCGCAGCCCAGGGCACCGACTATGCCGGTGTCGCTGACATGCTGACGGGTCCCGTCGGCATCGCCAGCTCGATCGATCCCGTGGCCGCCGCCAAGGTGGCCGTGGAATTCGCCAAGACGACCGACAAGTTCGAGATCGTCGGCGGATCGATGGGTGCGAACGTCCTTGATGTCGCAGGCGTGCAGGCGCTGGCGACTCTGCCCTCGCTGGACGAGCTCCGGGCGAAGCTGGTCGGTCTCATCGTGGCGCCTGCCACGAAGCTGGCCACCATCACCCAGGCTCCCGCGGCGCAGATCGCCCGCGTCCTCGCGGCGTATGCCGACAAGGACAAGGAAGCCGCCTGATCTTCGGGCGTACACGATTGAACTGACACACTCGGGCCAATTTACCCGGCCCGTATTGGAGATAAGAACATGGCAGACCTGAACGCGCTGGTTGACCAGCTGAGCGAGCTGACCGTCCTCGAGGCCGCTGAGCTCTCGAAGATGCTCGAAGAGAAGTGGGGCGTCTCGGCCGCCGCTGCTGTTGCCGCGGCTCCTGCTGCTGGCGGCGCTGCTGCTCCGGCCGCTGAAGAGAAGACCGAATTCGACGTGATCCTCACCGGCGACGGTGGCAAGAAGATCAACGTCATCAAGGAAGTCCGCGCGATCACCGGCCTGGGCCTGACCGAAGCCAAGGCGCTGGTCGAAGGCGCTCCGAAGCCCGTCAAGGAAGGCATTGCCAAGGACGAGGCCGAGAAGATCAAGAAGCAGCTCGAAGAAGCCGGCGCGACCGTCGAGCTCAAGTAATCGGACTGCGGCAGGGCAACCTTCCGCACCCGTTCGCTTGGCGAGCTACAGAAAGGGCGGCCCCTTTGCGGGGGTCGCCCTTTTCTTTTGCGTCGGCCCCCTACGGTCCCCTGATCCTTGCGGCAAACCCGCTTGCGCCGGCGCACGATCTCGCGTGGAATGCGGGGCGAGACGCATAGGGGGAGCATGGCGATGAATTTTCTGATGGCAGGACTGGTATTGGTCGGCGCGGCAACCGCCCCCATGACCGCCACACAGGACGCCCCCCTGCGCGCGCTGGTCGAGCGCTTCGAAGCAGCGCGGACCGGATTCGATCCGGCCGCGCTCGATCGGACGCTGGCGCCCGATTATGAAGAGATTTCGCCTATCGGCGACGTGGATATGCGCGACAAGGTGCTGGGCTATTACGCCCCGGAGGCCAGGCACCCCGCCCCGCCGATGGTCAGCACCGACATCTTCGTCCACGCCCACGGGCCGGTGGGAATCGTAACCGCACGACGCACGATCAGCCTGCCCAACGGCACGACCCGCTCGGTGCGCGTGCGCTATGTCGCCCGCAAGGCCCAGGGCGACTGGCGGCTGGTGTCCACGCAATACACGCCGATACCGCCTGCCAAAGCCCAGTGACCGAATGAGCGATGGCCTCGCCCCGCCTTTCCCGCTCCTGTCGGACAAGACGGAGATGATACCCTGGATCGATGCAGGCCCCTCCCCTTCAGGGGAGGGGTTGGGGTGGGGCCTGTCCACGAATGCCACGCTTACGGATACACCCTACCCCCGCCCCCTCTCCTGAAGGGTATCGTTGCAAAACGCTTTACACGACCCCGGCGCACGCCGGCGCCCAGTCGGGTAAGCGCCGATCAGCGATGGAAAGCCTTCAACATCTGGACCCCGGCCTTCGCCGGGGTGGTGCGTAAAGAGCGAGAAAACGCGAATTTCGCAACGGTCCCCTGTAACGAAGGGTGGGTCCATCTCCTGTCACCCTGCTCAAGGGCTTATGCTTGACGGGCGATGGCAAGCGGATCGCCGGCCCGCTGAGCGAAGCGGCCGCCAAGGGTCAATCGACATTCACGCTCCCCTCTCCCCTGGATAGGGGAGAGGGTTAGCGGAGCTTGCCAGCGTGCTGGCTAGCGCAGCTTGGGTGAGGGGTTGAGCGAGCCTGACGGCTCGCGTGCTCGCCCTTGCGAGCGCCCACCACTCACCCAGCTCCGATTAGGCCTTTGCTTGGCAAAGACCAAGTCTGCGCAACCCTCTCCCCTCTGAGAGGGGCGAGGGAAAGGAAGGGCATATTTGAGTATTGATCCGGCCTTGGGCCCGATCAACATTCAGGCCACACCCCTTTCATTCCGCCCTTAAGCGTAAGGTGTGCAAGCATTGGCATACCCCCGGTATGCCAAACGGCTGCCCGGGGCACCGTGTTACTCGCACACATGCGGACTATGGTGGAAGGGTGCCCCCGGTCGTAAGACAAGACCGATCTCGCCAACGGGGACACCCCTCCGTCAGGCCTTACGGCCTGCCACCTCCCCTTCCAGGGGAGGAATGTCGATCGGCTCTAAGCCTGTTGAAGGTGGGGCTCGTACGGGACCGGTGCAGTCCCCATAAACCGCCCCTTGGCCCGTCAGGCCAGGGTGAGCATCGGACTTCAAAGCAGCATCCAAGCAGGGATGCCCGGTGATGATGACGGCCAGCATGTCTGGACCGCCCGCCATATCCACGCGGTCACCCCACCTTCGCCCGATCCAGGGAACCGACGGCACCCAGATATGAAACAGGCGCCCGCAGGCGCCTGTCGACTGATGGTCGGAAAGCGGCTCGTCCCGCCCCGCGTCTTACTCCGCCGCCTCGATCACCGCGCCCTCGGCGGGCTGGCTGTACACGCGATCGAGATAGTGGTTGGCGATGATATAGTGCGCTCGAACCGCTGCGGGGTGGGTCGCCTTCTGCGCCAGTTCCAGTTCCGTTTCAGCACGTTGGTAGAAATAATCTTCGTCAATCTCAGGCGACGTCATCTCAGGTCTCCAGGGTCCCCGCGCCGTGCCAATAACCCGCGCGGTTCGGGGATCTTCTCCAATATTTGTATATGGTTGGGAGGGGGTTTCGGTTCCCGTTACAAAGTCTTGCGCACCCTCCATTCGGCGCAAATCGGGGGTTTTCGTCGCGCCGGCCTCTCCGCCAGTCCTGCGCGCGCGTCAACGACAAAATGTACCGGTCTGGTTGCAAAAAAGCCGCCGCCCGGTTGCCCGGACGGCGGCCCTTTAATTCCAATCCGTTAGCCGGATCAGTCGTTCAGATACTCACCGGCATCCGCGTCGGTGCCTTCGCCCGACGGCACGACCTCGGCCAGCGGATCGCTGCCCGTGCCCGCATCATCACGCGGCGAACGGGCGTTTTCCGCCGCCCGCTGCTCGGCCGCACTGACCGGCGCGACGATCGCCTCGGCCAGCTTGCGCTGCTGGGCGCGGAGCGCCGCATCGCGGCTGGAGGCCGCCACGCGCAGACGGTTCATGCCAGCACCGGTACCCGCCGGGATCAGGCGGCCGACGATGACATTCTCCTTCAGGCCCATCAGCGTGTCCTGCTTGCCCTGGACCGCCGCCTCGGTGAGGACGCGGGTGGTCTCCTGGAACGACGCCGCCGAGATGAAGCTGCGGGTCTGCAGCGACGCCTTGGTGATGCCGAGCAGGACGGGCTTGCCCTGTGCACGGACCTGGTTCGCGTCGAGCTTGTCGTTGATCGCGTCCATTTCCTCGCGATCGACCTGCTCGCCCTTCAGCAGCGTGGTGTCGCCGCCATCGGTGATCTCGACCTTCTGCAGCATCTGACGAACGATCGTCTCGATGTGCTTGTCGTTGATCTTCACGCCCTGGAGACGGTAAACTTCCTGGATTTCGCTGACCAGATATTCGGCCAGCGGCTCCACGCCCATCGTTTCCAGAATGTCGTGCGGATCGGGCGAGCCGCCGATCAGATTGTCGCCACGCTTGACGTAGTCGCCTTCCTGAACGTCGATCACCTTCGACTTCGGCACCAGATACTCGACGACCTCGCCGCCATCCTCAGGCTGGATGCCGATCTTGCGCTTCGCCTTGTAGTCCTTGCCGAACACGACACGGCCCGAGACCTTGGCGATGATCGCCGAGTCCTTGGGAACACGCGCCTCGAACAGCTCGGCGACGCGCGGCAGACCGCCGGTGATGTCGCGGGTCTTGGCCGACTCGCGAGCGACACGGGCCAGAACGTCACCGCCCTGCACCTGCGCCCCGTCCTCGACCGAGAGCGTCGCACCCGGCGCCAGCATGTAGCGACCGGCCTCGCCCGAATTGTCGTCGAGCAGGGTCATGCGCGGACGCAGATCCTCCTTCGACTTGGTCGAGGCGCGGTACTCGGTGACGACGCGCTGGGCGATACCCGTGGCTTCGTCGACCTGCTCGGTCAGGGTCTTGCCCTCGATGAGGTCCTGGAACTTCACCGTACCGGGGTTTTCCGTGATCACCGGCATGGTGAACGGGTCCCATTCGGCCATGCGGTCGCCCTTCGACACGATGTGGCCATCGTCGAACAGCACGTACGCACCATAAGGGATACGATCCACCGAGAGCTCGCGGCCGTCCATGTCGACGATCGCGATCTCACCCGAACGGCTCAGCACCACGCGGCGACCACGCTGGTCGACGATCAGGCGCAGGTCGCGGAACTGGACGGTGCCGTCCACGGCCGCTTCCAGGTTCGACTGCTCGTTCAGCTGCGCCGCGCCACCGATGTGGAAGGTACGCATGGTCAGCTGCGTACCCGGCTCACCGATAGACTGCGCCGCGATGACGCCGACTGCTTCGCCGATGTTCACCGGCGTACCGCGGGCGAGGTCACGGCCATAGCACTTGCCGCAGACACCGACCTTCGATTCGCAGACCAGCGGGCTGCGGATCTTGACCGACTGGGTGTTCGCGGCCTCGATCTTCGCCACCATCGGCTCGTCGAGCAGGACGCCCGACGGGATAATGACTTCGCCGGTCTTGGCGTTGACGATGTCCTCGGCCGTGGTGCGGCCCAGGATACGCTCGCCGAGCGAGGCGATGGTCGAACCGCCCTGCACGATCGCCTTCATCTCGAGGGCGCGGGTCGTGCCGCAATCCTCTTCGATGATGACGCAGTCCTGGCTGACGTCCACCAGACGGCGGGTCAGGTAACCCGAGTTCGCCGTCTTCAATGCCGTGTCGGCCAGGCCCTTACGCGCGCCGTGGGTCGAGTTGAAATATTCAAGGACGGTCAGACCTTCCTTGAAGTTCGAGATGATCGGCGTCTCGATGATCTCGCCCGACGGCTTGGCCATCAGGCCGCGCATACCCGCCAACTGCTTGATCTGGGCGGGGCTACCACGGGCGCCCGAGTGGGCCATCATGTAGATCGAGTTGATCGGCTTCTCACGGCCTTCCATCGGGCCGTCCTCGTAATGACGGACCGCCTTGATCTCGTTCATCATCGAGTTCGCGACCTGGTCGCCGCAACGGCTCCAGGCGTCGATCACCTTGTTATACTTCTCCTGCTGCGTGATCAGGCCGTCCTGATACTGCTGCTCGAAGTCCTTCACCTGCTCCCGCGTCTCGTCGACCAGACGATCCTTGTCCGGTGCGATGATCATGTCGTCCTTGCCGAACGAAATGCCGGCGCGGAACGCGTGACGGAAGCCCAGCGCCATGATCGCGTCGGCGAACAGCACGGTCTCCTTCTGGCCGGTGTGACGATACACCTCGTCGATCACCTCGCCGACGTCCTTCTTGGTCAGGACGCGGTTGACGATGTCGAAGGGCACCTTGTGGCTCTTCGGCAGCGTCTCGCCCAGCAGCATGCGGCCCGGGGTCGTCTCGAAGCGCTTGAGGTATTGGTTGCCCTGCTCGTCGGTCTGCGGGACGCGGCTGACGATCTTGGTGTGCAGCGTGACGGCACCGGCGAAGAGGGCCTGATGGACCTCCTCCATGTCCGCCAGCATCATGCCCTCGCCCGGTTCCTTCTGCTTTTCGAGCGAGAGGTAATAGAGGCCCAGCACCATGTCCTGCGACGGCACGATGATCGGCTTGCCGTTCGCGGGCGACAGGATGTTGTTGGTCGACATCATCAGGACGCGCGCTTCCAGCTGCGCTTCGAGCGACAGCGGGACGTGCACGGCCATCTGGTCGCCGTCGAAGTCGGCGTTGAACGCCGAGCAGACCAGCGGGTGAAGCTGGATCGCCTTGCCCTCGATCAGCACCGGCTCGAACGCCTGGATGCCCAGACGGTGGAGCGTCGGCGCGCGGTTCAGCATGACCGGGTGCTCGCGGATCACCTCGTCCAGGATGTCCCAGACTTCCTTGCGCTCCTTCTCGACCCACTTCTTGGCCTGCTTCAGGGTCATCGAAAGACCCTTGGCGTCGAGGCGCGCGTAGATGAACGGCTTGAACAGCTCGAGCGCCATCTTCTTGGGCAGGCCGCACTGGTGCAGCTTGAGTTCCGGACCGGTCACGATGACCGAACGGCCCGAATAGTCGACGCGCTTACCCAGAAGGTTCTGACGGAAGCGGCCCTGCTTGCCCTTCAGCATGTCGGACAGCGACTTCAGCGGACGCTTGTTGGCACCCGTGATCGTGCGGCCACGGCGGCCGTTGTCGAACAGCGCGTCGACCGCTTCCTGCAACATGCGCTTTTCGTTGCGGACGATGATGTCCGGCGCACGCAGCTCCATCAGGCGCTTCAGGCGGTTGTTGCGGTTGATGACGCGGCGATACAGGTCGTTCAGGTCCGAGGTCGCGAAACGACCACCGTCCAGCGGCACCAGCGGGCGCAGCTCGGGCGGGATGACCGGGATCACTTCCAGGATCATCCATTCGGGGCGGTTGCCCGATTCGATGAAGCTCTCGACGACCTTCAGGCGCTTGATGATCTTCTTGGGCTTCAGCTCCGACTTGGTCGTCGCCAGCTCTTCGAGCAACTGCACGCGCTCGCCCTCGAGGTCGAGGCTCTCGAGCATGATGCGGACCGCTTCCGCGCCGATGCCGGCCGAGAACGCGTCCTCGCCATATTCATCCTGCGCGTCGAGCAGCTCGTCCTCGGTGAGAAGCTGATACTTCTCCAGCGGGGTCAGGCCCGGCTCGATGACGATATAGGCTTCGAAATACAGCACGCGCTCGAGCTGCTTGAGCTGCATGTCGAGCAGCAGGCCGATGCGCGACGGCAGCGACTTCAGGAACCAGATGTGCGCGACCGGCGCCGCCAGCTCGATATGGCCCATCCGCTCGCGGCGGACCTTCGACACCGTGACTTCGACACCGCACTTTTCGCAGACGATGCCCTTGTACTTCATGCGCTTGTACTTGCCGCACAAGCATTCGTAATCCTTGATCGGACCGAAGATGCGCGCGCAGAACAGGCCGTCACGTTCCGGCTTGAACGTACGGTAGTTGATCGTCTCGGGCTTCTTGATCTCGCCGAACGACCAGGAACGGATCTTGTCGGGCGACGCGATGCCGATCTGAATCTGGTCGAAGGTTTCCGGCTTGGCCACCGGATTGGCGAAGTTGGTCAGTTCGTTCATTTCGCTTTCCTCACAGGGAGGGAAAATTCATCGGGCGAGGTAGGCAAGGCGCCGGTGGAGCATGTGCCCCACCGGCGTCACCTGTCTTACTCCGCCGCCTCGGCCAGACCGTCGTCCTGGGCGTCTTCCATCGACTTGAGGTCGACGTTGAGACCCAGCGAGCGCATTTCCTTGACCAGCACGTTGAAGCTCTCCGGGATGCCCGCCTCGAAGGTGTCGTCGCCCTTGACGATCGCTTCGTAGACCTTGGTGCGGCCGACCACGTCGTCCGACTTCACCGTCAGCATTTCCTGGAGCGTGTACGCCGCGCCGTAAGCCTGCAGCGCCCACACTTCCATCTCACCGAAGCGCTGGCCACCGAACTGCGCCTTACCGCCCAGCGGCTGCTGGGTGACGAGGCTGTACGGCCCGATCGAACGCGCGTGGATCTTGTCGTCGACCAGGTGGTGCAGCTTCAGCATGTAGATGATGCCCACGGTCACCTTGCGGTCGAACTGATCGCCAGTGCGCCCGTCGAACAGGTCCGACTGGCCCGAGGTGTGCAGACCCGCCAGCTCCAGCATCTCCGACACGTCGCTCTCGCGCGCGCCGTCGAACACCGGGGTCCCCATCGGCACGCCGGTGCGGATGTTCTGGACCAGCTCGGCCACTTCCTCGTCGTCACGCGCCTGGATGTCGTCGGCATAATGATCGCCGTAGATCTCCACGAGCCGCGACTTGACCGCTTCCGGCACCGCGCCCGGCTTGGCGTCGGGGTTGGCTTCACGCCAATCCTCGAGCTGCGCCGCGACCTGCATACCCAGGTTGCGCGCCGCCCAGCCCAGGTGCGTCTCGAAGATCTGACCGACGTTCATGCGCGACGGCACGCCCAGCGGGTTCAGCACGAGATCGACCGGCGTCCCGTCCGCGAGGAAGGGCATGTCCTCCTGCGGCAGGATGCGGCTGATGACGCCCTTGTTGCCGTGACGGCCGGCCATCTTGTCGCCCGGCTGCAGCTTGCGCTTCACCGCGACGAAGACCTTGACCATCTTCAGCACGCCCGGCGGCAGCTCGTCACCACGCTCCAGCTTGTCGCGGCGGTCATGGAACTTGTCCGTGATCCGCTTGGCGGCTTCGTCATACTGCGCCTTGACCGCTTCCAGATCGCTCTGGCGCGCGTCGTCGGCGACGGCGAACTTCCACCATTCGTGACGATCGACCGATTCCAGCACCTCGGCATCGATGACGATGCCCTTCTTCACGCCCTTGGGCGCGGCGGTGGCGGTCTGGTCGAGCAGCATCTCGCGCAGGCGGCTCCAGGTCGCCCGGTTGAGGATCGTGCGCTCGTCGTCGGCGTCCTTCTTCAGACGCTCGATCTCCTCGCGCTCGATCGCCATCGCGCGCTCGTCCTTGTCGATGCCGTGACGATTGAAGACGCGCACGTCGACGATGGTCCCAGCCACGCCCGGCGGCAGGCGGAGCGAGGTGTCGCGCACGTCGCTGGCCTTTTCACCGAAGATCGCGCGGAGGAGCTTCTCTTCCGGCGTCATCGGCGATTCGCCCTTCGGCGTGATCTTGCCGACCAGGATGTCGCCCGGCTCCACCTCGGCCCCGACATAGACGATGCCCGCCTCGTCGAGGTTGCGCAGCGCCTCTTCACCCACGTTCGGAATGTCGCGGGTGATGTCTTCCGGCCCGAGCTTGGTGTCGCGCGCCATGACTTCGAACTCGTCGATATGGATCGACGTGAACACGTCGTCCTTCACGATCCGCTCGGAGATGAGGATCGAGTCCTCATAGTTGTAGCCGTTCCAGGGCATGAACGCGACGAGCGCATTGCGGCCCAGCGCCAGCTCGCCGAACTCGGTCGAGGGGCCGTCGGCGATCACGTCGCCCGCCTTCACGACGTCGCCCACCTTCACCAGCGGACGCTGGTTGATGCAGGTCGACTGGTTCGAACGCTGGAACTTCATCAGCGTGTAGATGTCGACGCCCGACTTGCCGGCATCGACCTCACCCGTGGCGCGAACCACGATGCGGGCCGCGTCGACCTGGTCGACGATACCGGCACGCTTCGCCGCTATCGCCGCGCCCGAGTCGCGGGCCACGGTCTCTTCCATGCCGGTGCCGACGAAGGGCGCTTCCGCCTTCACCAGCGGCACGGCCTGGCGCTGCATGTTCGAGCCCATGAGCGCGCGGTTGGCGTCGTCGTTTTCCAGGAACGGAATGAGCGAGGCGGCGACCGAGACGAGCTGCTTCGGCGACACGTCCATCAGGGTGATCTGATCGGGCAGCGCCATCAGGAATTCGCCCGCCTGACGTGCCGAGACCAGATCCTCGGTGAAGCGGTTGTCCGCATCCGTCGCGGCCGAAGCCTGGGCGACGGTGTGCTTCTGCTCCTCCATCGCCGACAGGTACACGACCTCGTCGGTAACGCGGCCGTCGATCACCTTGCGGTACGGCGTCTCGATGAAGCCGTACTTGTTGACGCGCGCGAAGGTCGACAGCGAGTTGATCAGACCGATGTTCGGGCCTTCCGGCGTTTCGATCGGGCAGATGCGGCCATAATGCGTCGGGTGAACGTCGCGGACTTCGAAGCCCGCGCGCTCACGCGTCAGACCGCCCGGCCCGAGCGCCGAGACGCGACGCTTGTGCGTCACTTCGGAGAGCGGATTGGTCTGGTCCATGAACTGCGACAGCTGCGACGAACCGAAGAACTCGCGCACCGCAGCGACCGCAGGCTTGGCGTTGATCAGGTCGTTCGGCATGACGGTCGACACGTCGACCGACGACATGCGCTCCTTGACCGCACGCTCCATGCGCAGCAGGCCGACGCGATACTGGTTCTCCAGCAGCTCGCCCACCGAACGCACGCGGCGGTTGCCGAGATTGTCGATGTCGTCGATTTCGCCCTTGCCGTCCTTCAGGTCGACCAGCGTCTTGACGACCGCCAGGATGTCCTCGGTGCGCAGCGTCGTCACCGTGTCCGGGCAGTCGAGGTCGAGACGCATGTTCAGCTTGACGCGACCCACGGCCGACAGGTCGTAGCGATCGGGATCGAAGAACAGGCCGGCGAACAGCGCTTCGGCCGTCTCGAGCGTCGGCGGCTCGCCGGGGCGCATCACGCGGTAGATGTCCGACAGCGCCTGCTCGCGCTCTTCGGCCTTATCGGCCTTCAGCGTGTTGCGAATCCACGGACCCGTGGCGACATGGTCGATGTCGAGCAGCTCGATCGTGTCGACGCCCGCCTTGTCCAGCGCTTCGAGATTCTCGGCGCTGATCTCATCACCGGCTTCGACGTAGATTTCGCCGGTCTGCTCGTTGATCAGGTCATAGGCCGAGTAGCGACCGAAGATTTCCTCGGTCGGGATCAGCAGCTGCGACAGGCCGTCCTTGGCCGCCTTGTTGGCAGCGCGCGGGGAAATCTTCTGGCCGGCCGGGAACACGACCTCGCCCGAATTGGCGTCGACGATGTCGAACATCGGCTTGGCGCCGCGCCAGTTCTCGGCCTGGAACGGGATCTTCCAGCCGCCGTCGCCGCGAACGAAGGTCAGGCGGTTGTAGAAATAGTTGAGGATCTCTTCCGAGTTCATGCCCAGCGCATAGAGTAGCGCCGTCACCGGCAGCTTGCGCTTGCGGTCGATACGGACGTTGACGATGTCCTTGGCGTCGAACTCGAAGTCCAGCCACGAGCCGCGATACGGGATCACGCGCGCGGCGAACAGATACTTGCCCGAGGCGTGGGTCTTGCCACGGTCATGGTCGAACAGCACGCCCGGAGAACGGTGCATCTGGCTGACGATGACGCGCTCGGTGCCATTGATGAAGAAGGTGCCGTTCTCCGTCATCAGGGGCATGTCGCCCATGTAGACGTCCTGCTCCTTGATATCGATGACCGACTTGGCTTCGGTGTCGGGATCGACCTCGAACGCGGTCAGGCGCAGCGTGACGCGCATCGGCGCGGCATAGGTGATGCCCCGCTGGCGGCACTCTTCCACGTCGAACTTCGGGTCCTCGAGGACATAGTCATCGAAGTCGAGATAGGCGGTGCCGGCGAAATCCTGGATCGGGAAGACGCTGCGCAGCGTCTTTTCGAGGCCGGACACATGGCCCCGCGACTTGTCCGAACGCAGGAACTGCTCGTAGCTTTCGCGCTGAACCTCGATCAGGTTCGGCATCTGCACCACTTCGTGGATGTCGCCGAACACCTTGCGGATGCGCCGCTTGGCGGTGCTGCCATCGCCCTTGCGCGGGGCGGAGCCGCTGTCGATCGCCTTGGTTGCCATGGATCTGTCTGCCTCGTCAGCCGTATAATCGCTGCCCGGAAACCTCCGGACGGGACGCGACGCAAAGACGCCGAAAGGCCGCTCGCAATCGCTTGCGGCGGCATCCGGCGTCCGATGAACCAGCAATCTCCCATTCGACCGACACGCTGCGCGACGACGCGTCATTTCCCGAAGATTGTGGTGAAGGACCGCGATATAGGCTTTACACCCCCCGCTGTCAAACACGCGCCGGGCCGGACCCATCATATGGCCGAGGGGGGTTGCATCCGCCGGTTCGAGCGGGCACGGCTAGGCGGTCGGGTCGGTGACCCGAACGGCCGATGAAGACTGTTGTTACCACGAGGATTGCATTTCATGACATCGTCCGGGCCGCGCATCGCCGCGCGCCTTCTTGTCCTGACGCTGGCCCCGGCACTCGCACCGACGCTGGCCAGTCCCGTCCTCGCCAAGGCCGCCCCGCAGGACAGTGATGCCAGCAGCCGCCCCTCCACCTCGGGGCTGGACGGATTCAGCCTGACCCCGCGCGCCACCACGCCGCAGCAATCGGCGACCCCGGTGCCGACGCCGCCGGCCCCGCGCCTGGTCCTGCCGGGCCAGGCCACGCCCGAGCCGACCCCGGCCCCCACGCCCCGTGCGACGCCCACCCCGCGTCCGACGCCGCGCGCCACCCCGACGCCCGCGCCCAGCCCGACTCCGGCGGCCGCGCCGCTGCCCGAACCGAGCCCCACGCCCGAGCCGCCCGCGACGCGGCTGCCCGACCCCGAATCCAGCCCCGTCAACCGCCCCGATACGGCGATGGACGGCTTGAATATTTCCAATGGCCAGGGCGCGACGCCCGCCATTGTCGCACCGGACACCGCCGCGCCCGAACAGGGCGAGACGGATCGCGGCGGCCTGCCCTTCTGGCCGCTGCTCGCGGGCACCGGCATCGGTGCGCTGATCATCGGTATCTGGCTGGGCCGTCGCAGCGCCGGTCGTACGCGCGCGCTGCCCGCCCCGGCACCCCGCCCGGCCGAGCCGGCCCCGGACTTCGCCGCCGTGCCCACGCCCCGCCCGTCGGCGACGCCCGCCGCCGCACCCCAGCCCGCCGCCCCGCCACCGCCGGCGCTGCCGCCCGAACCCAGCTTCCTGCAGGTCGAGGCGCGACCGCTGCGCGTCGGGCTGAACATGCTGTCCGCGACGATCGAGGCGGAGATCACCGTGCGCAACACCGGCGCCACCCCGATCGGGCGTGTCGCCGTCGACCTGCGCCTGCTCAGCGCGCATAGCGAACTGGACGGCCAGTTGATCGAGCTCGCACGCCAGCCGCAGGGCCGCCCGATCGTCCCGCCCTTCGCACTGGCACCCGGCGAGAGCCGCACCGTGCGCGGCGTCAGCGCGCTGCCGCGCGAGGCGATCCACGTCATCGACGCCGCCGGCCGGCCGATGTTCGTGCCGATCCTGGCCGCCGCCGCACACACCGACTGGGGCGTCGCCCGCTGCGCCTATGCGGTCGGGCTGGAGCGCACCGACTCGTCCAAGCTCTCGCCGATCTGGCTCGACCAGCCGGGGCGGATGTACGACCAGGTCGCCGCACGGCCGCACGTCATGCGGGGGTGATCAGGCCGGGCGAGGTCGGGGCGCGAGCTTCGACTTCTCCTTTCGTCCGACGCGGATCATTCGGCCGCAACCGGGGCATGACGCCGCGAAGAATTTCCCTTATATTCCAGATCGAAGCGCAACGAAACCAGTCGCAGACCAAGTCCGTCACATGATCGGGAGTCGATTCCGCCATGCGCCAGATTCAAGCGTCCGTAGGATTGGGCGGCCATAATCGCCCCGCCGATGTCGGCATCATCCAGCAATTGCTGACCGATGCAGGCGAACATCCCGGCCCCATTGATCGGCGATGCGGTCGCCTGACCATTTCCGCGATCGAGCGGTTTCAACGCCGGGTCCCCCGCCGCCCCGATGGTCGGGTGGACGTCCATGGTCCGACGTGGCGACGCCTGACCACGACGTCCTCCGTTACCCCGGCGCCGGCTACGCGGGATCGGATCACGACCGCACCCACCGTCCCCACGACGCTGCCACGTAAGGCCGCCCCCGCAGCGACGCCTGCCACGCCATCCGGCGATAGACGCGCCTTCTGGAAAACCGAAACCGCGCTGCCGGCGCGCGGATCGGTCAACCATGGGCTTTCATCGCCGGGACCGGAAAGCCAGATCCGGCGCTTCGGCGGCCGCCCCAGCGAGATCGCCTATCGAAACGGCGGCCCGGTCACCAACCCCAAGCTGCGAGCGCTGATCGTCATCGAAGATGTCGGCCCCTTCCGCGCCACCGGCATCCGCCCCGCCGTCGCCAGCCTGCGGGGCGTATTGAGCGCGGTGCGCCGTGAGCTTCCCGAACTCTACCCGTTGCTCGGCAATGCGGGGATGCTGGTCAACCGGCTCCAGCGCGGATCGAGTACGAAATTGTCCAATCACGCGTTCGGGACCGCGATCGACTTCTATATCGACCGCTATTTGACCCAGCGCGGATCGCATCGTTCCAATCGCGGCCTGGATGCTCTGGCACCGTTCTTCAATCGCGCGGGTTGGTATTGGGGGGCGACCTTTCCCACGGATGATGCGATGCATTTCGAATGCAGCACGTCGCTGCTCGACAGTTTCGGGCTTTGAAGGAGAGGATCGGGATGATCCGTCCACCACATGCGATCGTCGCGATCGGTATCACGCTGGCCATCGGCGGTGCCGCCGCCTGTTCGGCCGGGGGCGGTGCGGCAGCGCCGTCGGCCGCCGATTGCCGCGTGATCATCCCGGCCGATCTGATTCAACGGCCTGCACGCTGGCTGGGCGATTGCATCAAGAGCAGGGCCGAGGGGTTGGGCGTGTTACGCCTCGGCAAGGCCGAACCCTATCAGTTCTTCCTGGGCAGGATGGCCAGCGGCCGCCCCGTACAGGGCGTGTTGAAGGTCAACGGATCACAACTGATCCCCGCCTATCGCTTCGATCCGGAATGGCGCGGCGTCGTTCCCGAGGCCGACCGCCCAGAACAATTGACCCAGGTGTTCAGGACGGGATCGGCAGGCGCCAGCGCGGCAGCGCGGCGCTTCGCGTCACAAGGGAATGCCGGTTCGGCCGCCTATTACCGCAAGCTGGCCGAGGATTATCGCACGCCGCCTTTCGAGTAAGGCATCATCCCGCCCGCATATCCTCGGTAATCACATGCGGCGCGGTTTCGCCGAAGCTGCGGACCAGCGTTTCGAAGCCCTTGCCCTCCACGCGGAGTTCGTTGAAGGCGGGCGGGGTCTTGCGGGTGCGCTTGGACAGGGTGCCAGCGCCGATCATGCGGATGATCCAGCCATCGCGGTCGATCGGCACGTCGAACGGGTCGTGGACATGGCCCGACAGCACCGCATGCGCGCCCGCCGCCGCCAGCTGGGTCAACGCCTCGTCGCCATTGCGGGTCTTGGCGGTGCCCTTGGTCGGCCCTTCGATCAGCGGATGGTGCGCGGCGACCAGGATCAGGTGATCCTTGGGCGCCTGTTCGATCAGCGCCAGCGCACGGCGGAGCGAGCCGGAACTGACCCGCCCCTTCGACCAGTTCCACCGCCACTGGGCGCGTGCGGTGGTCTTGAGCGGCACGACCGTTACGCCGGGCAGGTCAAGCGGCTTCTCGATCATCCGTTCGACCGCCGCATAGCGCTGATAGGGCGCGAAGAACCGGCGGAACGGGTCCCAATAATAGGGGATGTCGTGGTTGCCGACCTCGACCGTCACCGGAACGCCCAGCGATTGCAGCCATTCGCCGCCCGCCTGAAATTCGCGCTTGGTCGCGCGCATGGTCAGGTCGCCGGTCATGATGACGGCGTCGGGCTTTTCCGCCGCCACCCGCTCGGCGAACCAGGCGAGCGCGGCGGGGTCCTCGGCACCGAAATGCACGTCGCTGACATGAAACAGGCGGATCATGCCGCCTGTCCTAGCGGCTGCGGGCCGCTCACGGCAACTCGGCCATTTCGCGCGGCTCGTGCATCGGGCAGCCGTTCACCCGCCCGCGATATTCGGCCGAGAAGCGATAGGTGTCTTTCCGTGCGCGGTTGACATTGCCCAGCGGCCGGTGCGCGGCCAGGCCGTGCCAGATGCTGTAGGACAGCGCATCGTCGATCGCGTTGGTCTGGCCGTCCTGCCAGCTGATCTGCGGTTCGGCGGTGAAGGTCGCGACGGTGATGTACGGACTGTCCGCCTCGCTCCATTCGGCGGTGGCGTCCTCGATCGGCATGGCATCGAGGTCGCGGTTGAGCTGGACACGCAGCTCCCACTGGCCGCCCTGCTCGATCATCACCTCGCGCACCACTTCGCGCAGCGCGTCGGGGCGGTCATGCGTGTCGACCGTATCGCCGGTCAGCTGGGTCAGCGCCGGGCTGACCGGAAACAGGGCGAACTTGGCGATATGGTCGCCGTAGCGGAACGGCGTCTGGCTGTAATAGGTCTCGCCCAGCGGGTGTACCTGCTTCGATCCGCCCAGCGTCTTGAGCGTCGCGCTCTCGACCCCGACCGTCTCCAGCGTCGCCTCGATCCCGCGCAATATGCCCGAGAGCAGCTTCTTGCCGCCCTCGAACTTGTCGGTCGTCGAGGCGAGCATCTTTAAGTTCTTGGCGAAGGCATCCGCCGTCGGCGCGGTGAAGACCGGCGCATTGGCCATGACGAAGTCCTGCGTCGCATCGCCTTCGGACCCTGGCAGCCGCTCGCCCTCGACCCCAATGACCTTCAGCGCGAGGCCGCGCGGCAGGGCGATGGCGTCATCAAGTATATCGCCCGGGTTGGTGGAGATGCGCGCCACCGCGTCATATTCGCCCGGCTTGGCGAACAGGCCCTGCGCCAGCTCGGCGGGAAGCGCGTCATGAACCTTCAGCCTGCCCCGGATGATGCCGTGCGCCTTGGCATGGACCGCGCGGACGCCGTGGCCATAGTCCTTCGATGTGGTGTCGAGGATATGCTCGAATGACTGTTTCATCTGGTCGACGGTGTCGCCCTCTTCGGGCTTTACGTCTTCGACCTGGGGGGTGAATGCGACGGGGATCTTCATCGGGGCTCTCCCTGTGGGTCCCCACCAACCGATGTTGGGTAATAGCGTTCCGTTTTGATTACACCGGCCCTCCGGTCTTGGCACGCCCCTCCCGCCTGCGGGAGGGGGAGCAATGAAGGCGGGAGGGGAGAAAGAAGTAGAAGGCGCCCCCACCCCGCTTCCCCCTCCCCCCGCAATCCGCTAACCGGGCCGGCATGGCCTTTTATCACCCGCTCCTCTTCGCGCTCGATGCCGAACGCGCCCACGGTCTGACGGTGGCGATGCTGTCGCGCTGGGGTTCGCTGGGCGCACCGATGGGGGTGGATTCGGCGCGTTATCCCCGGCTCGCCACGCGCATCGCAGGCATCGACTTCGCCAACCCGCTGGGGCTGGCGGCGGGCGTCGACAAGAATGGCGAGGCGATCGACGGCTTTTTCGGCCTGGGCTTCGACATGGTCGAGATCGGCACACTGACCCCCAAGCCCCAGCCCGGCAACCCCAAACCCCGCCTGTTCCGGCTGGTCGAGGATAAGGGGGTGGTCAATCGCTACGGCTTCAACAATGGCGGGTTGGACGCCGGGCTGGCGCGCGCGAAGGCGGCGAAGCGCAAGGGCGTGCTGGGCATCAATGTCGGCGCGAACAAGGACGCCGCCGACCGTATCGCCGATTATCGCCACGGGGTGACCCAGGCGGCACCGATCGCCGATTACGTGACGATCAACATCTCCAGCCCCAACACGCCTGGCTTGCGCGACCTGCAGCACGGCGCGGCGCTGGCCGAGTTGCTGGCCACCTCGCGCGAGGCGGCAGGCACAGTGCCGCTGTTCCTTAAAGTCGCCCCCGATCTCGAGCCCGCGCAGATCGACGAGATCGTGCGCGCCGCGATCGACAACCGGTTGGACGCGATCATCATCGGCAACACCACCGTCACCCGGCCCCATGTCACCAGCGCCAACGCGGCCGAGACCGGCGGCCTGTCGGGCCGTCCGCTCGCCCCGCTTGCCCGCGCGCGGCTGGCCGATTTCCGGAAAGCCACCGGGGCGGCGCTGCCCCTGATCGCCGCCGGCGGGATCGATAGCGGGGCGGAGGCCTATGCCCGCATCCGGGCGGGGGCGAGCCTGGTCCAGCTTTACTCCGCGCTGGTCTATGAGGGGCCGGGGCTGGCCGCGCGCATCCTGCGCGATCTCGACGCGCTGCTCGCCCGCGACGGATTCGAGAATATCGCGCAGGCGATCGGCGCCTGACGTTACGGCTTGGCGCAGGGCGCGCCTTGCCGCTAGGGTCGGGCGGATGAAGCACTGGCTCCTGTCCGTGGCGGCGCTCGCGCTGCCTCTCGCCGCGCCCGCCGAGGCGCGCCAGCCCGCCCCCCAGCCCGCCCCAAAGCCCCCCGCCGAGGGTATGGTCAGCGCCGCTGACCCGCGCGCCGCCGCCGCCGGGGTCGAGATCCTGCGCGCCGGCGGCAGCGCGACCGACGCCGCGATCGCCACCATGCTGGCGCTGAACGTGGTCGAACCGCAAAGCTCCGGCATCGGCGGCGGCAGCTATTGGGTCCGCCACGGGCCGCGCGGCACCGACAGCATCGACGCGCGCGAAACCGCGCCGATGGCCGCCACCCCGAACTGGTTCTATGGCCCGGACGGCCGCCCGCTGACCCATGCCGAGGCGGTGCCCGGCGGGCGCAGCGTCGGCGTGCCCGGCGCGCTGCGCGGCATGGCGCTGGCCCATGCCAAGGGCGGCAAGCTGCCCTGGGCGCGGCTGTTCCAGCCCGCGATCCGGCTGGCGCGCGACGGGTTCCAGCTGACCCCGCGTCTCCAGACCGCGCTGACTCGGTACGGCGCACATGTCGACGCCCCCACCCGCGCCCGGCTGACCGGTCCCGACGGACAGGTCCTGCCGCTGGGCAGCACCATCCGCAATCCCGAACAGGCCGCCTTGTTCGAACGCCTCGCCAAACTCGGCCCCGACTATTTCTATGTCGGGCCACAGGCGCAGAAGCTGGTCACGACGGTCAACACCGCGCCACGCAACCCGTCGAAGATGACGACCGGCGACCTCGCCTCCTATGCCGCCAAGCCGCGTCCGCCGCTGTGCGACACCTATCGCGGATACCGGATTTGCAGCATGGCCCCCTCCTCGGGCGGCGGGTCGACGGTATTGTCGATTCTGAAACTGCTCGAACGCTTCGACATGGGATCGCTGGGCAAGGACTCGCCGCAGGCCTGGCATCTGTTCGCCGAGGCCTCCCGCCTCGCCTATGCGGACCGCGACATGTATCTGGGCGATCCCGATTATGTCCGCGTGCCGCTGAAGGGGTTGTTCGACCCCCGATATATCGCCAGCCGCTCCGCACTGATCTCACCCGATCGCACCATGGCATCGGTCTCGCCCGGCACGCCGCCCGGCGCGCCGGCGCGGGTCCGCGCACCGGTCAGCGAGGTCGCGGGCACCACCGATCTCGTCGCGGTCGACGCGGGCGGCAATGTCGCCGAGGTGACGACCACCGTCGAGGGCTCGTTCGGCTCGGGCCTGTCGATCGACGGCACGATGCTGAACAACGAGCTGACCGATTTCGACATCGTGCCGGTCAAGGACGGTGATCTGGTCGCCAACCGGGTCGAGGGTGGCAAGCGGCCGCGCAGCTCGATGTCGCCGACCATCGTCTATGGCCCGGACGGCAAGGTGCGCCTGGCGGTCGGCGCGGCGGGCGGCGCGACCATCATCGCGCAGGTCGCCAAGGCGATCATCGGCGTCATCGACTGGAAGCTGAGCGCGCAGGACGCGATCGCGACCGGCCTGGTCTTCGCCCCGGGCAAGGTCGCCACGATCGAACAGGGCACCACGCTGGAGGCGCTGGTCCCCGGCCTTCAGGCGCTGGGCGAGGCCGTGACGGTCGCGCCGATGGGGCTGAAGGCCAATGCCATCGAGCGCGTCGGCGGCCGCTGGGTCGGTGCCGCCGATCCGCGCAGCGAGGGCGTGGCGATCGACGTGGCCGGGCGGATGACCGTGATCCAGCGGGTCGGCGACAAACCGGGACGCCCGGCGGAATAAGACAACCAAAGAGCCCGGTCGCGCGTTGACGCGCGCGATACGGGCCGGTGGGAGAGGCACGACCATGCGTACGCTCGAATATTTTCCCAATCTCGTCACCATGTTCTTCACCCGCGCCGCCGAAAAGGGCGACGCGCCCTTCCTGTGGCGCAAGCAGGACGGGGCCTGGCACGCGATCAGCTGGGCCGAGGCGGCACGGCAGGTCGCCAGCCTGTCGCGCGGGCTGCGCTCCACGGGGCTGCAGCGCGGCGACCGGGTGATGCTGGTCGCGGAGAACCGGCCCGAATGGTGCATCGCCGATCTCGCCATCATGGCGGCGGGCTGCGTCACCGTGCCGACCTACACAACCAATACCGAGCGCGATCACGCGCATATCATCGAGAATTCGGGCGCGCGCGCGATCATCGTCTCGACCCAGAAGCTGGCCGCGACGCTGATGCCCGCCGCGCTGCGCTCCAACCATGTCCAGACGGTGATCGGGATCGAGCCGCTGAAGCTGGGGCCGAGCCAGATCGACTGCCGGCAATATGATGCGCTGATCGCCGCGCATCCGACCCAGGCCGCCACCGTCGCGGCGGAGGCCGATTTCAGCCGGGGCGACCTGGCCTGCATCATCTACACCTCGGGCACCGGCGGCGCGCCGCGCGGGGTGATGCAGCATCACGGCGCGATCCTGCACAATTGCGCCGGGTGCAGCGTGGTGATCGCCGAGGATTTCGGCTGGGAGGACGAGGTGTTCCTGTCCTTCCTCCCCCTCTCCCACGCCTATGAGCATACCGGCGGGCAGCATTTCCCCATCTCACTGGGCGGGCAGATCTACTACGCCGAGGGCCTAGACAAGCTGGCCGCCAATATCGAAGAGGTCCGCCCGACGATCATGTTCGTCGTGCCCCGCCTGTTCGAGGTACTGCACACCCGCATCGCCAAGGCGATCGAGAAAAAGGGTGGCCTCGGCGCAAGGCTGCTCGATCAGGCGCTGGCTTTGGGTGCACGCAGCTATAACGGCAAGCTGCGGCTGGTCGACCGACCCGCGCAGCTCGCGGTCGCCACGCTATTCAAACCCAAGATCGCCAGGAAGTTCGGTGGCCGGTTGAAGGCGATGGTGTCGGGCGGCGCGCCGCTCAACCCTGAGATCGGGCTGTTCTTCCACTCGATCGGCCTCACCCTGCTGCAAGGCTATGGCCAGACCGAGGCCGCGCCGGTCATCGCCTGCAACCGGCCAAAGGCGGGCGTGCGGATGGAGACGGTCGGCCCGCCGCTCGTCGATACCGAGGTGCGGATCGCCGAGGACGGCGAGATCCTGGTGCGCGGCGAGCTGGTCATGCACGGATATTGGCGCAACCCGACCGAGACCGAACGGGTGCTGAAGGACGGCTGGCTGCACACCGGCGACATCGGCGAGTTCGATGGGGCGGGGCGCCTGCGCATCACCGATCGCAAGAAGGACCTGATCATCAACGACAAGGGCGAGAATGTCGCCCCCCAGAAGGTCGAGGGGATGCTGACCCTCCAGCCCGAAATCGCGCAGGCGATGATCGCGGGCGACCGGCGGCCCTATATGGTGGCGCTGATCGTGCCCGATTCCGAATGGACCGCCGAGTGGTGCGCGAAGTCGGGCACGGGCTGCAACCGCGTGGCGCTCGACGACGATCTGGACTTCCGCGCGGCGATCTCGGCGGCGGTCGACCGGGTCAATCGCGATCTGTCGGTGACCGAGCGCATCCGCCGCTTCGTGATCGCCCACGAGCCGTTCTCGATCGAGAACCAGCAGCTGACGCCGTCGCTGAAGATCCGCCGGCATGTGTTGCGCGATGTGTATGGCGAGCGCCTGGACGCGCTCTACAGGAATTGAGAGTGCAGGCTCCCCCTTGGCGAGGGGAGGAACAATCCACACGATGTGACGGGGCGCGGTTAAAGCACACGCTCCGTTCAGCCTGAGCGCAGTCGAAGGCCAAGAGATGACAGAGGCACCAGACTTTGTCAGCTGGCGATGTTGTCCCGTGGCCTTCGACTACGCTCAGGCTGAACGGAGGTCAGGAAAGGGGAGCTTTCTGCCAGCCGCCCGCCCTCCCCATCGCGGATAGGGAGGGTGAACCGGATCACGCCGGGGTCAGCAGGCCTTCCTTGGCGATCTTGTCCTTCCACACCAGCGGCGCCAGCGTGTGGACGTTCTGGCCTTCGGAATCGACCGCGACGGTGACGGGGAAATTCTCCACGTCGAACTCGTAGATCGCCTCCATGCCCAGATCCTCGAAGCCGACGACCTTCGATCCCTTGATCGCGCGCGCGACCAGATAGGCCGCACCACCGACCGCCATCAGATAGGCGGACTGATATTCGCGGATCGCATCGGTGGCGGCCGGACCACGCTCGGCCTTGCCGACCATCGCCAGCAGGCCCTGATCGAGCATCATGCGGGTGAACTTGTCCATGCGGGTCGCGGTCGTAGGGCCCGCCGGACCGACCACTTCCTCGCCGACCGGATCGACCGGGCCGACATAATAGATCACCCGACCCTTGAATTCGACGGGCAGTTCCTCGCCGCGGTCGAGCATGTCCTTGATCCGCTTGTGCGCGGCGTCGCGGCCGGTCAGCATCTTGCCGTTGAGGAGCAACCGGTCGCCATGCTTCCAGCTCTTCACCTCTTCCGGCGTCAGCGTGTCGAGATCGACGCGCTTGGCCGTTTGCAGGTCGGGCTTCCAGTCGACCTTGGGCCATTCTTCCAGCTTGGGCGCTTCGAGATAGACCGGGCCCGAGCCGTCGAGCGTGAAGTGCGCATGGCGGGTCGCGGCGCAATTCGGGATCATCGCCACCGGCTTGGACGCGGCGTGCGTCGGCCAGTCGAGGATCTTGACGTCGAGGATGGTGGACAGGCCGCCCAGCCCCTGCGCGCCGATGCCCAGCGCGTTGACCTTGTCGAACAGCTCGATCCGCAGCGCCTCGATATCGTTACGCGGGCCGCGCTCTTTCAGCTGCCCCATGTCGATCGCGCCCATCAGCGATTCCTTGGCGAGCAGCACCGCCTTTTCCGCCGTGCCGCCGATGCCGATGCCGAGCATGCCCGGCGGGCACCAGCCCGCGCCCATCTGCGGGATCATCTCCAGCACCCAGTCGACGATCGAGTCGGACGGGTTCATCATCTTGAACTTGGACTTGTTTTCCGACCCGCCGCCCTTGGCCGCGACGTCGACCGTCACCGTGTTCCCCGGCACCATCTCGACATGGAGGACCGAGGGCGTGTTGTCCTTGGTGTTGCGGCGGGTGAAGGCGGGGTCGGCGAGGATCGAGGCGCGCAGCTTGTTCTCGGGGTGGAGATAGGCGCGGCGCACGCCCTCATCGACGACCTCCTGCAGCGACCGGTCGCCGGACAGGCGGCAGTCCTGGCCCCATTTCACGAAGACCGTGACAATGCCGGTGTCCTGGCAGATCGGGCGATGCCCCTCCGCGCACATCCGGCTGTTGGTCAGGATCTGGGCGATGGCATCCTTGGCCGCCGGGCTTTTTTCGGCCTCATAGGCCTTACCCAAGGCGCGGATATAATCCATCGGGTGATAGTAGCTGATGAACTGGAGCGCGTCGGCCACGCTCTCGATCAGGTCGGTGTCGCGGATCAGGGTCGTCATGGGGTCGCCTTTTGCGACAGCGGCGCGCGCGGTGCAACGCCATGTGCGATGACGATGACGATTCCCTCGGGGGGATTCACTTCAATCAATCTTAACTCCGGCGGGCGCAGGGTCGCCCCGAGCCGCCCTGGGACCCAAAACCGCGCATGTCATCCGCCTCCGACCGCATATCCTTTCTCGCCCTGATGGGGATCGTCGAGGACAATGACGAACTGCTGGTCGATCTGCATCTGACGCGCGTCCGCATCTTGTGCCGGACCTGGCCGCTGTCGATTCTTCAGAATCTGGTCGCGGTGGCGATCATTTTAGGCATCAGCCTGCGCTATGACCCCTCTGCATTGTTCATCGAAAAGGCGACCGGCGGCGCGGCGTTGTTGCTCGCCACGGCGGCCTTCGGGGTGGTGCTGTGGCGCGGCAACACATGGCAATGGCCCTTCTACCGGTTGAAGCAGTGGCTGATCGTGATGGGCTTCGCGATCGCGGTCGCGTCCGGCCCCCTGCTGCTGCTGACCGCGCAGTCACATGACGGCGTCACGGGATGGGCATCGGCGCTGACGCTGTTCTGCGCGATGTGGGCGACCGCGACGGTGCTGCATCCGGTCCGATGCGCGCTGATCGGTTATTCGTTCGGCTTCGCCTTTCTGGCGCCGATCGCCGCCATGGCCTGGGGCGCATCGTTGCCGCTGACGCTGGCCGCCGTCGTGCCGCCGCTGCTCTTCCTAGTGATGAACGCGCGATGCAGCGGGCAGATGGATTATAATGTCGCCGATGCCCGCGCCCGCGCCTTTGGCCAAGGGCAGCAGGCGGTCAAGATGATCGCCGAGTTCGAGGAGCACGGCACCGGCTGGTTCTGGGAAACCGATCGCCATGGCCGGCTGACCTATCTGTCCGACAAGGTGGCGCAGGACCTCCGTGCGATCGGCGTCGATCCCACCGGTCGGCTGCTGACCGAGCTGTTCCAGATGGACTCGTCGGAACCCGGCACCGAGCGGACCCTGTCCTTCCACATGGCGTCGCGCACCAGCTTTTCCGATTACACTATCTGCGCGGTGTCGGGCGATCCGCGCGCGCAGGACCGCTGGTGGTCGATTTCGGGCCGTCCGATCATCGACGGCATCGGCCGGTTTCGCGGCTTCATCGGCTCGGGCTCGGACCTGACCGAAAAGCGCCGGTCGGAGGCGGAGATCACCCGGCTGGCGCTGTTCGACGGGCTGACCGGCCTGGCCAATCGCCAACGCATGAAGCTGTCGCTCGACAAGACGCTGAAACAGTCGATCAATCCCTACCGCCCGACTGCGCTGTTCCTGATGGACCTCGACCGGTTCAAGGCGGTCAACGACACGCTGGGCCATCAGGCCGGCGACCTGTTGCTGCAACAGGTCGCGCGGCGGCTGGAACAGACGGTCGGCGATGTCGGGCTGGTCGGTCGGCTGGGCGGCGACGAGTTCCAGATCGTCCTGCCCGGCATCGACCAGCGCGAGCGGCTATCCTCGCTGGCGACCGACATCATCGCCACCCTGTCGCGCCCCTATGACATCCAGGGGGTCGAGGTGACGATCGGCTGTTCGATCGGCATCGCCATCGCGCCGCATGACGGGGACGATTCGCAGGCGCTGATCCGCAACGCCGATCTGGGCCTTTATGCCGCCAAGGGCGATGGGCGCGGCGTGCACCGTTTCTATGCCGAGACGATGCTGGAGGGCGCGCGCAGCCGCAAGCGGATGGAGGAGGATTTGCGCATCGCCATCGCGCAAGGGCAATTCCACCTCGCCTATCAACCCGTCGTCTCGACGCATGACGCACGCATCGTCGGCTATGAGGCGCTGCTGCGCTGGACCCACCCGACCCAGGGCGACATTCCCCCAGGCCAGTTCGTGCCGGTGGCAGAGGAATGCGGGCTGATCGAGCAGATCGGCGAATGGGTGATGCGCACCGCCTGCATGGAGGCCGCCAGCTGGCCGCTGCCCGCGCGCGTCGCGGTTAATGTCTCGTCGGTGCAGTTCGCCAAGCCCAATCTGTCGGCGCTGGTCGCGCAGGCGCTGGCGCAGTCCGGCCTGGCGCCATCGCGGCTGGAACTGGAGATCACCGAAAGCGTGTTTCTGCGCGACGATCAGGAATCGGAACGCCAGTTCGCCGCGCTGAAGGCGCTGGGCGTCCGCCTCGCGCTCGACGATTTCGGCACCGGCTATTCCTCGCTCGGCTATCTGCGTCATGCGCCGTTCGACAAGATCAAGATCGACCAGTCCTTCGTGCGCGGTGCGGTCGGATCGGGCAATCGCAACGCCGCCATCATCCGCGCGATCGTGACGCTGGCCGATACGCTGGGCATGGAAACCACCGCCGAGGGAGTCGAGCTTCAGGACGAGATCGAACTGATCCGCGAACTGGGGTGCAGCCATATCCAGGGCTTCGTCTATGGCCGGCCGGTGCCCGTCGCCGAGGTGCATCGCATGCTGGACGACGGCGATGCCCATGCCGAGCCGGTCGGCCTGAAATCGATGCGGCGCACGCGGGTTAAAATGCTGCGCTCCGCCCAGATCATCTCGGGCAGCGCCGTCCTCGACGTGCGCATCCGCGACCTGTCGCCATCGGGCATGATGATCGAGGGGCTGCCCCCCGCCTATATCGTGTGCGGCGCCGCGATCGGGTTGCGCGTCGGCACCGACAAGCCGCTGCGCAGCTATATCCGCTGGGAGCGCGATGGACGGGTCGGCATCGCCTTCGCCACGCCCCTGCCCGAGGATCACCCCTGGCTCGACATGGCGATCAGCGAGGACGGATCCCGACGCCAATCGGCCTGACCCTCTTTCCTCTCCTGAAAGAGGGGATCGTTGCGAAAACGCTTTACACCACCCCGGCTTGCGCCGGGGTGGTGCATGAAGAGCGGGGAAACGCCAATTCCGCAACGACGCCCTGCAAGGGGAGGTGGCAGGCCTGACGGGGGTGTCCCGGTTGGAGGGGTCGGGCTGAACCACGACGGGCGACACCCCTCCACCATGGTCCACGCGGTCCCTCTCCCCTCGCAGGGAGGAATGGGAATGTGCGGCGACCGCCGACGCAACGGCTTGGGCGGATAGGAAAGCCGGGCCACACGTTCGCGCCCGATGACCGACACCACGCCCCATCCCGCCCCCACGCCCGAGGGTAATGCTCCAAACGCGCCCTGGCTCAGCCTGATCTTCGGCTATGGCCCCGTGCTGGTCCTGCCGATCGCCGCTATCGGCGCGTGGATGGGCTTTCCGCTGGCGCTGGTCATCGGGCAGATGTGGGGCGGAGCCATCCTCGTCTTCCTGGCCGGGGTCGCGCGCGGGTTGAGCTTCTTCACCCCCGGCGGGCCGCATGTGTCACAGATGCTGACCATGATCCTGCGCTTCTCGCTGGGTCTGCTGGCGCTGATCGCCTCGCCGCCGGTGGGGCTGGCGCTGTTGCTGGTCGGCTATGCCTCGATCGCGCTCACCGACCCCTGGCTGGCGCGCTGGGGCGGGGCGCCGCGTCATTTCGCGCGGTTGCGGCCCCCACAAATGGGGGTCGCGTTGATCGGCCTGCTGGCATTGTTTTTGCTGTCCCTGAACTGACCCACAGCCGATCCCGACCGCTAAAAAAGTTTTTTTAAGGCTTGCGCTTCATGAACCCCGCAGACATCCACGCGTCGCGGGTTCAGGGCGCTTGCACGCCGCCGCCATTCGTCGCAACCAACCTCCTCCCCAGGCTTTACCCCTCTTGCGGTAACCGCCGGGATTTTACACTATATAGTGGAAGAGGCCGGGGGCGGCCCCAAGTACTGGTAGGATGATGATATGCCACCCGGCATCATCGGGATCGGACGAACACCCGGAATCACCGGGCGCCGGTTCCCCATCCTTGCCATCGCGACGTTCGCGGCGCGCAGGTGCAAGGGGCGGGACGCCGGCTCGAACGGATCAGGAACAAAGGAGCGGCATCAATGATGGATTTCAGGGATGACCCGGATAGCGACATGACGACTGACATGCTTGAGAAGATGGCGGCGGACACTGCCGCCCCGGCCCCGACGCCCGCCGACACCAAGTCGGTGCGCCCGCAACCCTATCCGGTCGAAGTCGACCATGCGCGCGATGCGCTGCTGACCGATTTCGGCAAGGAAACGCTGAACGACCGCTATCTCCTGCCCGGCGAAAGCTATCAGGACCTGTTCGTGCGCGTGGCGTCGGCCTATGCCGACAATGCCGAGCATGCCCAACGGCTGTACGACTATATATCGAAGCTGTGGTTCATGCCCGCGACGCCGGTGCTGTCGAACGGCGGCACGGGTCGCGGTCTGCCGATCAGCTGCTACCTCAACTCGGTGCCCGACAGCCTGGACGGCATCGTCACCACCTGGAACGAGAATGTGTGGCTCGCCTCGCGCGGCGGCGGCATCGGCACCTATTGGGGCCAGGTGCGCGGCATCGGCGAGCCGGTCGGCCTGAACGGCAAGACCAGCGGCATCATCCCCTTCGTCCGCGTGATGGACTCGCTGACGCTGGCGATCAGCCAGGGCTCGCTGCGCCGTGGCTCGGCCGCCTGCTATCTCGACATCTCGCACCCCGAGATCGAGGAGTTCCTGGAAATCCGGAAACCCTCGGGCGACTTCAACCGCAAGGCGCTGAACCTGCACCACGGCGTGCTGATCCCCGACGCTTTCATGGAGGCGGTGCGCGACGGCGCGGAATGGCATCTCAAGAGCCCCAAGACCGGCGAGGTCCGCGCCACGGTCGACGCGCGCGCGCTGTTCCAGAAGCTGGTCGAAACCCGTCTGGCGACCGGCGAGCCGTACATCGTGTTCGCCGACCATGTGAACAAGAACATGCCCAAGCATCACCGCGAGCTGGGGCTGAAGGTGTCGACCTCGAACCTGTGTTCGGAAATCACCCTGCCGACCGGCATCGATCACAAGGGCAAGGATCGCACCGCCGTCTGCTGTCTGTCGTCGCTGAACCTCGAAACCTGGGACCAGTGGAAGGACGACAAGCAGTTCATCGAGGACGTGATGCGCTTCCTCGACAACGTGCTGCAGGACTATATCGACCGTCACGAGCCGGGCATGGAGCGCGCCGCCTATTCGGCGGGTCGCGAGCGTTCGGTGGGTCTGGGCGTGATGGGCTTCCACAGCTTTCTGCAGGCGCGCGGTATCCCCTTCGAGGGCGCGATGGCCAAGTCGTGGAACCTGCGGATGTTCAAGCACATCAACGCGCAGGTGAACCAGGCGTCGATGACGCTGGCGGTCGAGCGTGGCCCCTGCCCCGACGCGGCCGATGTCGGCGTGATGGAGCGCTTCAGCTGCAAGATGGCGATCGCGCCGACCGCGTCGATCTCGATCATCTGCGGCGGCACCAGCGCCTGCATCGAACCGATCCCGGCGAACATCTATACCCACAAGACGCTGTCGGGGTCATTCTCGGTCAAGAACGCCTATCTGGAAAAGATCCTGATCGCCAAGTCGAAGAACTCTGACGCGGTGTGGAACTCGATCCTGGAGCATGGCGGCTCGGTCCAGCATCTCGACTTCCTGTCGGCGGAAGAGAAGGACACGTTCAAGACCTCGTTCGAGATCGACCAGCGCTGGCTGCTCGAACTGGCGGGCGACCGGACGCCCTATATCGACCAGGCGCAGTCGCTGAACCTGTTCATTCCGGCCGATGTAGAAAAGTGGGACCTGCTGATGCTCCACTTCCGCGCGTGGGAGCTGGGCATCAAGTCGCTCTATTATCTGCGGTCGAAGTCGGTGCAGCGCGCCGGGTTCGCCGGTTCGGGCGGTGTGGAAGCCGACAACACGATCAGCGCGCCGAAGTTCGAGATCGGGGAAACGACCGATTATGACGAATGCCTGGCGTGCCAGTGATCGGGCTTTGAGAGCATAGGCTGCCCTCACCCTCCCACCCGGCTTATGCCGGGCGGGCCCCTCCCTCTCCCGAGGGGAGAGGGGTGAGACAGTCTAATCCCTCTCCCCTCGGGGGGGGGGGGGGAGCCGCATAGCGGCGGAAGGGTGAGGGCAGATGCGCCTTTACGAGAAGCAGCCGATCGGCACGGTTCCTCGCGCCCGCCAACTCCGCCGCGACGCGTCCGAACCCGAACGCCGCCTGCTTCGTGCGCTGCGTGAAACCTATCCGCATTTGAAATGGCGTCACCAGACGCCGCTGGGACCATTCTTCGCCGACATGCTGTGCTTTTCCGAAAAGCTGGTCATAGAGGTCGACGGCGACACGCACGCCGTCGAAGAAGATTATGACGCGTCTCGCGAAGATTTCATAGCGCGAGAGGGATATCGGACGATCCGCGTCACAAATGCGGAGGTGATGCAGAACCTTGAAGGCGTCCTCACCCAAATCTCCTTCTCCCTCCGGGAGAAGGAAGGGGCCCGCGCGGTGCAGCCGCGTGGGAAGGATGAGGGCAGTTCCTCAAAGAAAAAGGGCGACGTCGCATGAACGACGCCGCCCTCACCCTTCCGCGCCCTGACGGGCGCTCCCTCCCTCTCCCGATGGGAGAGGGAGAGTGTGGCTCACTCCGCCTCTTCGAACTGGTCGACGGCGTTCTGCGCGGTGGCCGACAGGCGGACCTGATCGCCCTCGACCTCGGCGACGAGGCCGATCGGCAGGTAATGATGCTTGGCGCCCTGCCCGTCCTGGGTCTGCGGGCTATCGTTCTTGGTCAGCTTGATGCGGTCGCCCTGGACGTGGTCGACGGTGCCGACATGGACGCCGTCCGCACCGATGACTTCCGCATGTTCCTTGATCTGGCTGACATCGACCATCGTTCGTCTCCTGTGTTGGGGTCGGTCTGGGAACGCGCCACGCCGGAATTGGTCGCATGACATCGGCGTTCATCATGTACGCGGTCGCCGCGGTGCTCGGCGGGATAGGCGCGGTCCTGCTACTGCAACTCCGTTACCCCCGATCGGACCAGGGCCGCTACGCCCGGCTGATCGCGGGCACCATGTTCGCCATGGGCGGGATCATTCTCGCCGGTTTCGCCAGCGCCCTGCGGCAATGGAGCATAGGGGCATGAATATGGTCGAACGACTCCTCATGCTGATCGCAGCGCTGGCGGTAGTCGGCTTCATCGTTCTGGGCTTTCGGGCTTATGGCGATGCCGATCTCGGCCAGTGTTTCCTTGAAGCCCATGGCCGTCGGGGACGCTTCATCCGCTCTTATCTATGCAGCCCCTATTTGCTGGCTGGCCGTCCGCGTGACTGGTTCGCCTTCGTCTGGCTCTGGTCGTTCCCCGTGACGATCGCAGCCTTCGCCCTTTCCGCTCGGCGCTACCTGCGCCGTGCCTCCCTTAACATCATTCGTCCGGAGTAACCCCGATGCCTCTCCTCCAAGCCTCCAAGCAGTATAAGCCCTTCGAATACCCCTGGGCGTTCGAGTTCTGGAAGCGCCAGCAACAGCTCCACTGGCTGCCCGAAGAGGTGCCGCTGGGCGAGGATTGCCGCGACTGGGCGCAGAAGCTGACCGATCATGAGCGCAACCTGCTGACCCAGATCTTCCGCTTCTTCACCCAGGCGGACGTCGAGGTGCAGGACTGCTATCACGAGAAGTACGGCCGGGTGTTCAAGCCGACCGAGATCAAGATGATGCTGACCGCCTTCTCCAACATGGAGACGGTGCATATCGCCGCGTACAGCCATCTGCTCGATACGATCGGCATGCCCGAGAGCGAGTACGGTGCCTTCCTCGAATATGCCGAGATGAAGGACAAGCATGACTACATGCAGAATTTCGGCGTCGACAGCGACGAGGACATCGCCCGCACGCTCGCCATGTTCGGCGGCTTCACCGAGGGTGTTCAGCTGTTCGCGTCCTTCGCGATGCTGATGAACTTCCCGCGCTTCAACAAGATGAAGGGCATGGGCCAGATCGTCAGCTGGTCGGTGCGCGACGAGAGCCTGCACTGCGAGGGCATCATCCGCATGTTCCACGCCTTCTGCCAGGAGCGCCAGTGCCTGACCAAGGCGGTCAAGGACGACATCGCCGATGTCTGCCAGACGACGATCCGCCTGGAGGACAATTTCATCGACCTCGCCTTTGAAATGGGCCCGGTCGAGGGGATGAAGCCCAAGGAGATCAAGAAGTATATCCGCTACATCGCCGATTGGCGCCTCGGCCAGCTGGGCCTGAAGCCGATCTACATGATCGACGAGCATCCCCTGCCCTGGCTGACCCCGCTGCTGAACGGCGTCGAGCATGCCAACTTCTTCGAGACGCGCGCGACCGAATATTCCAAGGCGGCGACGCGCGGCCAGTGGAACGACGTCTGGGACGCATTCGACACCCGGCAAAAGGCCAAGACCGCCAAGGCGGCGAACGAAGAGCCGAGCGAGACCGGCGACATGTTCTCGGCGGCGGGTGTCGCGGCGGAGTGATGCGATAGGGAGGAAGCATCTCCTCCCTTCCCTTCTTTATGGCGCCGACCGACCATAGGCGATCCAAGAGGAGGGGATAATGGCGAGCTACTACGTCAACAACAATGCGCAGCCGAATGGGGACCATGAAGTCCATGTCTCTGGTTGCCGGTACATGCCGTCGGACAAGAAATATCTTGGCGAGTATGGCTCCTGCGCGCCGGCGGTAACGGAAGCGAAGAAGACGTATAGACAATCCAATGGTTGTGCGACGTGCTCTTCCAGCTGCCACACGAGCTGATCTAAAGAGCATATTTTTCAGGGCGGGCTTCGGTCCGCCCTTTTTCGTTCACGCGAAGCCGCGATGGCGCGAAGACGGTTGGTTCGCGCGGAGGCGCGGAGGGCGCAGAGAAGAAGAAAAGGAAGAAGACTGGAAGGCCCGCAAAATCCCTTCCCTCCGTTCAGCCTGAGCGAAGTCGAAGGCCACGGGGCAACGCTTGCCCCATTTACGCGATCAGACTTGGCCTGCGGCCGAAGGGCTTATGAGGGAAGGTTTGCCCTTGGCCTTCGACTTCGCTCAGGCTGAACGGAGGGTGGAGAAAGCGGGTCGCTCCTCCAAAACTTCTCTCTGCGTCCTCCGCGCCTCTGCGCGAACCAACAACTTCCGCTCCTACGGCCCAGCGAGAACCGAAACCCTTAGCGCCATCGCGGCTTCGCGTGAACAAGAAAACCTACCGCCCCACCCTAGTCGGCGCATGGAAATCCGCCGGCTTCCCCGCGATCCATCTCAGAAACCGCGCGACGTCGGGATGCGCCCGCAGCACCGCGAAATCCGAATAGTCCCTTGCCAGTTCCGCATTGGTCAGCGTCGCATGGATCGTGCGGTGACAGATCGGGTGGACCGGCGCCGTCTCGCGCCCGCCCTCGCTCTTGGGCACGGGATGGTGCCATTCGACCTTCACCCCCAGCGGTCGCTCGCATAGCGCACAACTCAACGGTGGCGCCGCCGCCGCCCGCTCCGCCGCTGCGGCCAAACCCGCCTTGCGCTTTACCCGTCCGACCATGGCCGGCGATATGGGAAGCGTGCCCCCAAAGGAAAACGGGGTCCGGCATCGCTGCCGAACCCCGCCACCTTAAGCCAACTGGACCCGTGAAGGATCAGAAGTGTGCGACCACACCCGCCATCGGACGGAACGAGTGGGCGTCGTCGAAGGTCGAGACTTCCAGACGCAGACGCAGACCCGAGTTGCCGGTCAGGCCGCCCAGACCGATGTCCTTCGGGCCAACTTCGGCGCCGACGCCGTACACGGTGCCGTGATAGTCGCGCTTCAGGTCGCCCTGGACGCCCGGAGCGAAGTTGTGGAAGTTGTTCCAGCGATAGCCGACCTTGCCGTAGAACAGGCCGCTTTCACCGGCGCGGAAGCCCGCGCGGCCATAGGCGCCATACTGCCAGTCGATGTCACCCGACACGCCCTTGGCGACCGCGCCCTCGGCGCCGACGAACACGGGGCCCAACGGCACGTTAAAGCCGACGATGCCCTCGATCAGCGCGCCGTCCAGGTTATAGCCCTTGGGCTGCGCGGGGATGCCGGCGACCGACTGGCGATCGAACTGCTCCCAACCACCCATGACCGCAACGTACGGCTCGATACCGAAGGCGCGGGTGCCATCGGGAGCGGTCGCGGTGTCGGCGGCAGGCGCCGTCGTGTCGGTGGTGTTCATGTCCTGGGCCATGGCGGGCACGGCGACGAACGCGGCCGCAGCAGCGGCGACGAGGGAAAGCTTACGCATGTGAGATACCCTTCTCTTATTCTATGTGGGGCGGCGGCATGAACCGCTCAGCCCAGGCTCGCTTAACCGGCAAAAACGTTCGCGGTTGCACAGAAGTGGTATTTTCGGTCGCGTTATCGGAACCTGTTGCCCAAGAGACACAGTTCCTGTCACCGAGATGAACCAATTGCGGGCAGAATGCGGCAACGGTCAATTTGTGCCGCTTTTTGGCCGCGAAATGCGTCTTTGCTTATCAAATTGCGGTACAACGAAGCGATTCGCCGGTGGGCCGAGTGAGAACCACCATATCGCCCTTGCCGCGCAGGTCGTGACCGACCCCGGAATAATGGATGCCGGAGGCGACCTGTTGCCCTTCCATCCGCAATTCCAGGTCGTCGATCCGCATCAGCGCACTGTCGTCGCGATTGTCGAAACGGACCCAGAACTGGCTGCCATTGTCGCAGCGAAAGCTGCTGGACATCATCGGTGGCAGGCCGGCGCGCGGATCGGGCATGGTCGAACAACCGACCAGCACGATCGCGCCCGCCGCCAGGGCGACGGGCAGACCGTTCATGGCCGCAGGGCCGTATCGTCGGCGTCGTCGATGTCACCATCGGCCACGCGGTCCTGCTCGAAATCCTCCTGAAGATCGTCCTCGTCGAGATCCTCTTCGGCCATATCGACCGAAGCGTCGGTCTCACCGACCTCTTCGGAGTCCATGTCGAGTTCGTCGATCGGCTCGTCCTCGACGCTGTCGTCGCCCAGATCGGGTTCGATATCGGTCAGCAGGACGCCGTCGCTGGGGCCGTCGCGTGTGACCTCCAGGATCTCGGCGCGCTGGCTCTCGTCATAGCCTTCCTCGTCGAAACCATCGTCGCCCGATCCCTGGCTGGGAACCTGATGTCCGCCCATGCTTGCCTCCTGTCCTCGATTACGGAGGTGGAACGGCGCTGACGTCGGGGCGGTTCCCGGAATGGCCAGGATCAGAGCGGCCGGAACATCCGACCGCGCTCGGTGACGAAGACGACGCCGAAGGCCGCGATCCCCGCCGTCAGGAAGCCCAGCACCAGCGGCCCCGCCGTCCCGTCAAAGGCCTGGCCGATGCCGGCGCCGATGATCGAGCCGATGGTGACGCTGGTAAAGCCCTGTACGCTCGACGCGGTGCCGGCGATGCCGCCCATCCGCTCCATCGCCATCGCCGAGAAATTGGAGGTGGCAAGGCCGAAACAGGCCATGGTGATCGCTTGCAACACCGCGAACGTCACCAGCGACTCTATCCCCAGCGCGATGAGGGCAAAGTGCAGCGCGGAAACCGCGATCAGGATCGACACCGCACTATGGCTGATTAACCGGGTGCCGAGCCGCATCACGATCCGCGAATTGAGCAGATTGGCCGCCGCCATCGTGACCGAGGTGGTGGCGAAGATCAGCGCCAGCAGCTTCTCACGGCCGAAGGTCACCGCCATGATCGGCTGGATCGAGTTGAGATAGCCATAGAGTGCCGCCATCAGCGCGGTCGCGGCCAGCGTATAGCCCAGCGACAGCCGGTCGGTCGCCGTCTCGCGCCACCCGCTCCAGATACGGCTGGGCGAGATGGGCAGCTGCGCCTCGGGCGCCAGCGTCTCGGGCATGCGGACCGCGAACCAGATCAGCACCAGCGTCGACAGCCCCGCGATCGTCCAGAAGATCAGCCGCCAGTTGCCGAACAGCAGGACCAGCTCGCCAAAGGCCGGCGCCAGGATCGGCACGACCATGAAGACCATGAAGGCGATCGACATGACCTGCGCCATCGCACGGCCATGATAACAGTCGCGGACCAGCGCGACCGTCGCCACCCGCGTCGCCGCGATCGCCGCGCCCGCACAGACGCGTGCGACCATCAGCAGCAGGAAGCTGCCCGCCACCGCCGATGCGGCATTGGCAATGATATAGATGACCAGCGCCACCACCAGCACCCGCCGCCGTCCATAGCGATCCGCCAGCGGGCCATGCACCAGCTGCGCGACACCGAACCCGATCAGAAAGGCGGTGACGACGAACGGCCGCGCGGCGGGCGAGGCGTTCAACGCCTCCCCGATCGCGGGAAGCGCGGGCAGCATCGAGTCGATCCCCAGCGCGGTCAACGCCATCAGCGCCGCGATCAGAAGGACGAACTCGACAAACCCGATCGGCGCGCCGGGGGGTTCGACGGCGACGGGGGTCACCGGATCAGCGGAACGGGATTCGGACATGATGACTGCCACATAGGGATGATCGGCAGGCAGGGGAACCGGGAAAACCCGGATGACGGGATGTGGTTTCCATCCCGCCATCGCCGCCAGCCCTTCCCTGGGGATCAGGCGGATTTGCGCGCGTCGTAATAGTAATTCTGCCCTTCATCGGTCAGGCCACCGACCAGAACGAGGCCATGCTCGGCCATTCGTGCGGCATAGGCCTCCGCCCCCAACGAACGGGACTCGCGCCCGGTCAGGGTATCGTGCCATTCGCATCGCTGGCGCGGGGCGCTGAACAGGAAACGGCCATCAGGCTTCAACGCGTGCGCCACCTTTGCCAACAGCGTGTCCTGTTCAGCCTCCGACAACAGGAAGATAAGGCCGATTGCGACGACGCCGTCAAAGCGGCGTGCGAAAAGGTCGCTGTGCTGCACCGGCTCGCAACGGGCGGGCATGTTCGGAAGGTTGGCGCGATAGGCGGACAGCAGTGACGGGGACGCGTCGATCCCCCACACCGCAAACCCGTCACCGGCCAACGCCTGTGCGATCGGCACACCGGAGCCGCAGCCCAGGTCGAGGATCGCCGTCGATGGCGGAAAGGCATTTGCGGCCCACCATCGAACCAGTCCCACGCCAATGTCCGAGCGGATCGCCACGAACGTCTCGGCAACGGCTTCCCAGCCTGCGGATGGATCGGTCGTCCTGTCATGCGTTCCTTCAACCCACGGCCCAGGATCTCGGTGCACGCGGGTCCGGGGATGCCCGTCCTGCGTTCAAACCGACATTCAGCGTCGCTAAATCTTGCCGGGCGGACAATCCCAACCCGGCCATATCGGTCCACAGGACGCTTGAGGGAGTTTACCACCATGTCCATCCTGTCCCGCACACCCCTTGCCCTCCCCCTCCTCGCCGCGCTCACTTTGTCCGCCTGCGATCGGCCGACGGAAGGGACGTCGATTTCGATCAACAGCGCGGACGGGCAGACGCTGGCGGCGGTCGATGGCAAGTCGGGGGAGGTGAAGCTGGCGCTGCCCGGCTTTTCCGGGGCGTTCAAGCTGCCCAAAATGTCGCTGGAGGCGGACAATTTCGAGCTGAACGGGGTGCATCTCTATCCCGGCTCGACCATCCGCAACGTCGATGTCGGCAATGGTCGCGACAAGGCGCTCACCATGACCTTCGACAGCCCGGCCGATCCCGCCACGGTGCGCAGCTGGTTCCGCGACAAGATGGGCGAGGCCGACTTCACCCTGACCGATCAGGGCGCGGCGCTGGTCGGCAAGACGGCGGAAGAAAAGCCGTTCCGCCTGGAACTGCGCCCAGAGGGCGGCGACCGATCGACGGGGACGATCACGCTGGGCGGATAAGCCGGCCTGTTCCATGGCGCGACGACGCGGTATAGCCCCGGGTCTATTCGCTTTTTTGGACATATGCCATGACCGACACCCGCTCCGCCGAGGTTCCGACGCTCAGCCTCGCCGATCAGGACCGCGATCCGCACGCCTTCGCCACCGCACTGGGCGGATCGTTCGAGCGGTTCGGCTTTGCGATCGTCGCCGATCACGGCGTGCCGGGCGAGCTGATCGACCGCGCCTGGGCGCAGACCAAGGCGCTGTTCGACCTGCCCGAGGAGGAAAAGCGCGGCTATCACGTCCCCGGCGGCGGCGGCGCGCGTGGCTATACCCCGTTCAAGACCGAGATTGCCAAGGATGCCAAGGTCGTCGACCTGAAGGAATTCTGGCATGTCGGCCGCGAACTGCCCGAGGGGCACGCCTATGCCGACCGGATGCCCGCCAATATCTGGCCCGAGCGGCCGGAAGGGTTCCGCGACGATTTCCTCGAACTCTTCGCCGCCTTCGACCGGGCGGGCGACCGGCTGCTTTCGGCGATCGCACGGCATCTGAAGCTCGATCCGCACTGGTTCGACCCGGCGGTGAAGGACGGCAATTCGGTGCTGCGCCTGCTCCACTATCCGCCGATCCCGGCCGATGCCGAAGGCGTGCGAGCGGGCGCGCATGAGGACATCAACCTGATCACCCTGCTGCTGGGTGCGGAGGAAGCGGGCCTCGAACTGCTCGATCGCGATTCGGGCGAGTGGCTGGCGATCCGTCCGCCCGAGGGTGCGATGGTCGTCAATGTCGGCGACATGCTCCAGCGGCTGACCAACCACGTCCTGCCCTCGACCACGCACCGGGTGGTCAACCCGCCGGTCGAACGGCGCGGCTTTTCGCGCTACTCAATGCCGTTCTTCCTGCACCCGGCGCCCGATTTCCTGATCGAGACGCTGCCGGGGACGGTGAGCGCGGAGAATCCGAACCGCTATCCGACGCCGATTACGGCGCATGACTATCTGTATGAGCGGTTGGTGGAGATCGGGTTGATCAAGAAGTGAGGGAGTGGGGGGAGCCATGGGCGACGTCGCCTGCGGCCTTCCCTCCCCCAGCCCCTCCCGCCTGCGGGAGGGGAGTTTCAGAAATTCAGACGTTCGTTCTTGCCGCTCCCCTCCCGCAAGCGGGAGGGGCTGGGGGAGGGCAAGGTGTCTCACCGAGACCGAAGCCCCCAACAAATCACCCCAGAATATGCATCAGCAGCGGCTGCCCGACCAAGCTCTGGCTCCCCCGCAGCCGCTCCAGCGCCTGCGCCACCGCGCGCTCCGGCCCCTCATGCGTCACGATCGCGATCATGACCCCGCCATCGGCCGCTTCGCCGCGCTGGATCAGGCTCTCGATCGAAACCCCCGCATCGCGCATCGCGGCGGCGATCTCGGCCAATACGCCGACCTTGTCCTGCACGGTGAAGCGCAAATAAGCGCGACCCCGCCGCTCGCCGCTATCCGCCTTCACCGCCGCCGTCAGCTCATGCGCGGGCATGGCAAAGGAGGCGCCATATTCGCCGCGCGCGATGTCGATCAGGTCGGCGACCACCGCGCTGGCGGTCGGGCCATCGCCCGCGCCGGCGCCCTGGAACAGCAGCCGGCCGACGAAATTGCCTTCCGCCACGACCGCGTTGGTCGAGCCGGTGACATGCGCCAGCGGATGGTCGAGCGGGACGAGATGCGGATGCACCCGCTGGAACAGGCCGTTCGCTCCCTCCTCCGCCACGCCGACGAGGCGGACACGGTAGCCGAGCGACGCCGCCTGGGCGATGTCGGCGGCCAGCACATGGCGCACGCCGCCGATCGCGACATCGTCGAACGCGGGCTGCGTACCGAAGGCGATGGCGGCCAGGATCGACAGCTTGTGCGCCGCGTCGACGCCGTCGATGTCGAAACTGGGGTCCGCCTCGGCATAACCCAGCGCCTGCGCTTCGGCGAGAACCTCGGCGAAGTCGCGGCCTTCGGCTTCCATCTTGGACAGGATGAAATTGCAGGTGCCGTTGAGGATGCCATAGACGCGCGCGATGGCATTGGCCGCCGCGCCTTCGCGCAAGCCCTTGATGACCGGGATGCCGCCCGCGACCGCCGCCTCGAACTTCAGCGCGGCGTTCGACTCCTCCGCCTTCTGCGCCAGTTCCAGCCCGTGATGCGCCAGCATCGCCTTGTTGGCCGTCACGAAGCCGCGCCCCGCCCCCAGCGCGGTGCGCGCCAGGGTAAGGGCCGGGCCGTCCGATCCACCGATCAGCTCGACCACGACATCGGCGTTCGGATGCGAGGCGAGCGCGGCGGTATCGTCCACCCATTCGAAGCGCGACAGGTCGACGCCCCGATCCTTGCTCCGGTCGCGGGCGGAGACGGCGACGATCTCGATCGGCCGGCCGGCGCGCCGGGTAATCAGGTCACGGTTCGCATCGAGCAGGCGAATGACGCCGCCCCCCACCGTGCCCAGTCCCGCCAAAGCCACCCGCAATGCGTCGCCCATCTTCGTTTCCCATATCCTTGAGCGTTCGTAAGACCCGGGGCGGTAGCGGATAGAAACGGTCGCTGTCGAGCCGCGTCAGGACCTTTTATTGCTCAAACGCCGATAAGTCCCTATGACGCCCCGCATGACTCCCCCTGATTTCGTGGTCATCGACGTCGAAACCGCCTGTTCGCGTACCAGCAGCATCTGTCAGATCGGCATCGTCGGCTATGCCGCCGGCGTCGAGGTGCTCGCCTATGAAACGCTGGTCGACCCTTGCGACGATTTCAGCAGCTTCAACATCGCCATCCACGGCATCACCGCCGACCATGTGCTGGGCAAACCGACCTTCGCCGCGCTGCACCCCGAACTGGCCGCGCATCTGGGCGGGCGGGTGACGGTGGCGCATTCCGGGTTCGACAAGGGCGCGTTGGGCCGCGCGTGCGAGCGCGACGCCCTGCCCCCGATCGCGGCGCGCTGGCTGGACAGCGTGACGATAGCCCGGCGTGCCTGGCCCGAGTTGCCCAATCACAAGCTCAACACACTGGCGACGTTTCTGGAGCTAGAGCACCGCCATCACGACGCGCTGAGCGATGCGCGCGCCGCCGGGCAGGTGGTGTTGCGCGCGATGGCGCAGACGGGTCTGTCGCTGACCGACTGGTTCACCCCGCCGCTGTCCGCGCGTGCACGGCGCAAGGTGATGCGGGCGGATCAGGCGTAACCGATCCTCCCCGGCACGGGGAGTTGGCAGGGCGTAGCCCTGACGGAGGGGGTTTTCCGCCCGCGACATCCTTTGCGGCCATCCCCCCTCCACCATGCTTCGCATGGTCCCCCTCCCCGTGCCGGGGAGGATCAGGGTTCGAGATGTCCGGCCGGGGCCGGGCCGTCGAGTGCGATGGGTATGCGCTTGCTCTTGTCGCGCGACTTGTCGACCAGCTTGCTGATCCCGATCCGCGCCTCATTGGCCAGCATCATCGCCGGGGCGAGCAAGTTGAAGCCGGTCTGGCAGCCCCATTGGCTCGCCGCGCAGGGCGTGCCTTCCGCCCGCAAGGCGCCGATCCCGGTCAGGTTGGGGTTCGATGGCACAGGCCCACTCGGCGGCAGGTCATCCTTCAGCGGCAAACGATCGTTCGCCTGCCGCCGGCCGCAGACGATCACCTCTGCCTCGCCGCCGGCCGATGGCGGACAGGGGTCCTGCAACAGGATCGAGAAACGCTCCGTTCCGGTTGCCGGCGGCGTGGCCGGCGCGGCCTGAAGGGCGATCAGCAACAGGGACAGCATCGGGTGCTCCTTCGTCTCACGGGGCGGGCTTGCGCAGCGTCGCGCCGTGGTCGCGGGGGTTGGTGTCCATCGTTACGCCGGCGAAGCCGCCATTCACCAGGAAGGGCGACATCTCGTCGATCGGCGTCGTGCGCGCGAGCAGCCGGGTGCGCTCTGCCATCACCGCCTCGTGCTTCGGATCGCCGGGTTCGGGCTGCGGGACGAACGGCACGCGGAACCGGTCCGCATTTCGTCGGCCACAGACGGTGATGTCGGTACTGTTGCGGTCGTAGACGCAGGGCCGCTCGACGCTGGTCAGCCGGCGGGTGTTCGCGACGATCGTATCGACCGATGGCATTTCGGCCGCGGGCGACTGCACCGCCATCGTCAGCAACAGGGTCGACATCATCCCGGTCATGGCAGCCCTCCCGACATCAGGTCATAACGGCGGGAGGATGCCCCTTTCGACGGACCGACGCCAGCGGGATTGGAACCGTTTCAGCGGTCGATCGACTCGCGGAGCAATGTGCGGGGCTTGCTGCGGCAATATTTGTCGCCGACCACCGCGCAATAGGTGCCGTCATTGGCGAAGGCGCGCGTCTTGGAGTCGATCGGCATCGGATTGTCCTGCGCTAGCCGATAGGGCGAGCGCTTGTGCACCGGCGGGCACGTCGTGACCGTGCAGGCCGGCGTCAGGCGCGGCAGCGTCACCGACTGGCCCGAGGGCGAACCCGCCAGCAGCAGCAAAAACGGAACCATCCCCATTCTCCCCTCTTCGCCGATATTATCGGGCGATCATGCGCCTTCGACGGGCGCGATGCCAAGCCGGGGAATCTCGATGGCGGGACAGCGGTCCATGACGACCTTCAACCCCGCCGCTTCCGCGCGCGCGGCGGCTGCCTCGTTGACTATGCCGAGCTGCATCCAGATGGCCTTGGCGCCGATTTGAATCGCCTCTTCGACGATCGGCTCGACCGCGTCCGATCGGCGGAAGATGTCGACGATGTCGATCGAATCGCCCAGCTGGCCCAGTTCGCGGAAGACGAACTCGCCGTGCACATGCTCGCCGGTGATTTGGGGATTGACCGGGATCACGCGATAGCCGTGATCCTGCAGCCGCTTCATGACGCCATAGGACGGGCGGTCGGGGCGATCGGACGCGCCGACCAGCGCGATGGTGCGCGCCTCGGTCAGCAGCGCGCGAATGTCTTCGTCGGTGGTCAACGGCATCGGCTTTCCCCTTCGCCTCGCCGCCGATCCGGTCGTCATCGCAGGTGCGGCGGGCACGTCGTCGTCAAACGCCCCGCCGCCCCGCTGGTTTCATCCGCCGCGCGGCGCCTGCGCCAGCCAGTTCGCCACCTGCGCGGCAATCGGCGCGAACACCGCATCGTCCTCGCCGGCGGCCGGCGGGCGGCCGGCGTCGGAGGCGGTGCGGATCGCGATGGTCAGCGGCACGCGGCCCAGGAACGGAATGCCCAGCTCGGCCGCCGCCGCTTCCGCGCCGCCCGAACCGAACGGGTCCGAGAGGCCACCGCAATGCGGACAGCAATAGCCGGCCATATTCTCGACCAGACCGATGATCGGCACGCCCGCCTTGGCGAACAGGTCGATCGCGCGCCGCGCATCGATCAGCGCCAGGTCCTGCGGCGTCGAGACGATCACCGCGCCGGCCGGGCGATGCTTCTGCACCATGGTCAGCTGCACGTCGCCGGTGCCCGGCGGCAGGTCGAGGATCAGCGTGTCGGTCGCGCCCCAGTCGCCATCGACCAGCTGGCTGAGCGCGCCCGCCGCCATCGGCCCGCGCCAGGCGATCGCCTTGTCCGGCTCGACCAGCTGGCCCATCGACAGCAGCGAGACGCCGTAAGGGGTGGCCACGGGTTGCAGCTTGCCGTCCTGCGCGACCGGCTTCACCCCCTCGGCCGCCATCAGCCGGGGCTGCGACGGGCCATAGATGTCGGCATCGACCAGCCCGGTCTTGCGCCCCATCCGCGCCAGCGCGATGGCGAGATTGGCCGACAGGGTCGATTTGCCGACGCCGCCCTTGCCGCTGGCGACCGCGATGATCCGCCGCTCCAGCTTCTCGGCGGTCAGGACGATGCGGACATCCTCCACCCCGGGCTGCATCGCGGCGGCCTTGACCTGTTCCTCCAGCGCGTGGCGATCCGCGCCGTCCAGCCCGGTCGCGTCGAGGACCACGCCCGCCTTGGCGCCCTCCATCCGAACGTTCGCGCGCTTGCCCGCCACGGCGGCCACCGCCGCCTTCACCGTATCGATCATGCTCATGACGCGGCAGATAGGACGCCATCGACGGCTTGGCACTGTTTTTGTCGCTGAACCGTTCCTATAACGATGGATATGAGAAAGCTGACGGGTCGCTTCCGACGCCCCCCCATTCTTGCCGCCGAATCGCCAAAGGGCCCCTGGGGAGGGTCCGGCGAAGACTCTGAGGGAGGTCCCCGCAACCCCTGGGCGATGCCGCCGGGTGGTCGCAAGGCGCCGGGCAAGCCCACCGCGCTGGATGAATTCATCCGCAAGGCGCGCGGATCGGGCGGCGGTGGTCCGGGCGAAGGACCCGGCGGCTCGGGCGGCGGCTTCGGCGGTCTGCCCGGCGCGCCGGGCGGCCGGACGCTCTGGGCGATCGGCGCTGCCATCCTGGTCGGCATCTGGGTGCTCTACACCTCGATCCACCCCATCGGCCCGCAGCAGCGCGGCGTCGTCACCTATTTCGGGCGCTATACCGGCATCCTGGAGCCGGGCATCCAGCTGACCGCGCCCGCGCCGATCGCCAGCGTCCGCGTGCTGGACGTGCAGAAGATCCGCACCGAGAATTTCCCCGAGGGCTCGGGCGAGAATCTGGTGCTGACCGGCGACCAGAACATCATCGACCTGACCTATTCGGTCCGCTGGGACATCGCGAACCCGCGCGACTTCGCCTTCCGTTTGGCGCAGCCGCAGGAAACCGTGCGCGCCGCCGCCGAAAGCGCGATGCGCGCGGTCATCGCCGACACCACGCTGGACCAGGCGCTGGGTTCTGGGCGTACCGGCATCGAGCAGCGCGTGCAGGAGCTGACCCAGTCGATCCTGAACGAATATCAGTCGGGCGTCCGCATCCAGGGCGTCGCGGTCAAGCAGGCGGCCGCGCCCGCGCAGATCGTCGACGACTTCAACAAGGTGACCGCCGCGCAGCAGGAGGCCGTCGCCAACGTCAATCAGGCGCGCTCCTATGCCCAGCAGGTGATCGCGCGGGCGCAGGGCGAAGCCGCGCAGTTCGACAAGGTGTACGAACAGTACCGCCTGGCCCCGGAAGTGACGCGCCGACGCATGTATTACGAGACCATGGAGGCCGTGCTGGCCAAGTCGGACAAGACCATCGTGGAGACGCCGGGCGTGGTGCCCTATCTGCCGCTGGCCAAGGGCGGACGTAACGCCCCGCCGCCGCCGGAGGTCGCCGCTCCCACGCCCGCGCCCGCGCAGCAGGGAGGTGGCCAGTGAACGGCCTGACCCTTCGCAACCCGATCGTGCTGGGCGTCGCATTGCTGCTCGCCGTGATCGTCGCCGCCGCGACCTTCGCGATCGTGCCCGAGACGAAGCAGGCGGTGGTCTATCGCTTCGAGCAGCCCCGCCGCATCGTCAACGGCTATCGCCCCAACGAGCCGCTGGGCGAAAGCGGCGCGGGCCTGATCGCGCGCATCCCGTTCATCGACCGCATCGTCTGGGTCGACAAGCGGGTGCTCGACCTCGACCTGGAGAATACCCAGGTGCTGTCGACCGACCAGCTTCGCATGAATGTCGATGCCTTTGCCCGCTTCCGCGTCGTCGACCCGCGCCGCATGCTGGCCACCGCCGGCAGCGAAGAGGGCGTCGCCAACCAGCTGCGCCCGATCTTCGGCTCGGCGCTGCGCAACGAACTGGGCAAGCGTCGCTTCTCCGAGCTGCTCAGCCCCGAGCGCGGCGAGGTGATGGACGCGATCCAGGTCCGGCTCGACCGGATCGCGCGCCAGTACGGCGTGCAGATCGTCGACGTGCGCATCAAGGAGGCCGAGCTGCCCCAGGGCACGCCGCTGGAAAGCGCGCTGCGCCGGATGCAGACCGCGCGCCAGCAGGAGGCGATCACCATCGCCGCGCAGGGGCAGAAGCAGGCGCAGATCGTCCGCGCCGATGCCGATGCGCAGGCCGCGCAAATCTATGCCCAGGCGTTCGGCAAGGATGCGGGTTTCTATGATTTCTACCGCGCCATGCAGTCCTATCGCCACACCTTCGGCGCGGACGGCAGCACGCAGGAACATGGCAGCACCCAGATCATTCTGTCGCCGAACAACAGCTATCTGAAGGAATTCACCGCGCCGGGCCGATAGGAGGATTTTCCACCTTTCTGCTCGTTCATATTCAAGCGTCGTTCAGCCAGACCGTGGCAAATAAGACACGGTCAAACTGAATTTTCATTGAGAGGACCTCAGCCCAGTGCGTTACGCCTACGCCATTACCAGTGCGCTCCTCCTCGGCGGCGCGACCGCCACCCTGGCCCTGCAACCCGGCACGGCGCAGGTCGCGCAGAACGAGCCGGGCGCGATCCAGGCGGTCGCCCCGCGCGCCGGCGCGCCGATGAGCTTCGCCGACATGGTCGCCAAGCTCCAGCCGGCGGTCGTCAACATCTCGACCAAGCAGTCGATCACCGTGAAGCAGCAGGCGAACCCGTTCGCCGGTACGCCGTTCGAGGGCTTTTTCGGCCAGTTCGGCGGCCAGGCCGGACCGCAGCCGCAGAAGCGCGAAGGCGCATCGCTGGGCTCGGGCTTCCTGATCTCGCCCGACGGCTATATCGTCACCAACAACCATGTGATTGCGCCGGGCGCCGCCGGCGCCTCGGTCGACTCGATCACCGTGACGCTGAACGATCGCAAGGAATATACGGCCAAGGTCGTCGGCCGTGACGAGACCTCGGATCTTGCAGTCCTCAAGATCGAGGGTGCGAATCTGCCCTTCGTCCGCTTCGGCGATTCGTCGCGCGCACGTCCGGGCGACTGGGTGCTGGCGATCGGCCAGCCCTTCGGCCTGTCGAGCACGGTGACCGCCGGCATCGTCTCGGCCGTGCACCGCGTGACCGGTCAGGGCGGTGCGAACGACCGCTTCATCCAGACCGACGCCGCGATCAACCAGGGCAATTCGGGTGGCCCGATGTTCGACATGAACGGCAACGTCATCGGCATCAACAGCCAGATCTATTCGCAGTCGGGCGGCAATATCGGCATTGGCTTCGCCATTCCGGCGGAAGACGCCAAGCCGATCATCGACCGGCTGATGAAGGGCCAGAAGATCGAGCGCGGCTATCTGGGCGTACAGATCGGCGGCCCGGTGACCGACGACGTCGCGGCCTCGCTGGGCATCCCCAAGGGCCAGGGCGAGATCATCGCCAAGGTCGAGCCGAACGGCCCCGCCGCCAAGGCCGGCCTGCGCGCCTTCGACGTGGTGACCAAGGTCAATGGCCAGGCGGTGACGCCCGAGCAGACCCTGTCCTATCTGGTCGCGAATGTTCAGCCGAACGCGCGCGTCCAGCTCGAGGTGCTGCGCAACGGCAAGCCGCTGTCGCTGACCGCGACCGCCGCCACGCGTCCGTCGAACGAGCAGCTCGCCGCGTCGATGGGCGACGGTTCGGACGCCTTCCCGGACAATGACGATGATGCGCAGGCCACGCCGACTGCCGGTGGCGGGCTGGGCCTGACCGTCCAGGCACTGACCCCGGCGATCGCGCGGGCGATCAATGTCGACCCCTCGACGCAGGGCGTGGTGATCGCGGCGGTCGACCCGTCGAGCGATGCCGCCTCCAAGCTGAAGCGCGGCGACGTCATCTCGGCGATCAACGGCACCCCGGTGCGCAGCGCCGCCGACGTCCAGCAGATCGTCGCCGCCGCCAAGGCCGCCGGCCGTCCGCAGGTACTGGCGCAGATCACCCGTGGTCGCATCGCCGATCGCCTGATGCCGCTGCGCATCAAGTAAGACCGCCCATTTCCCTCTCCCACCGGGAGAGGGAGGGAGGCGCGAAGCGCCGGAAGGGTGAGGGTATCGGCAGGGTCGTCATATCCGATGGGATATGGCGGCCCTTTTGCTATTCCCGTCGCCAGCCACCGCGATAAGATACGCGCCATGGACGGCATCTTCATCGGCATGGGTGGCGGCAAGCCACAGGCGATCGACCTCAAGCGCGCGAACCGGCACGGCCTGATCGCGGGCGCGACCGGCACCGGCAAGACGGTGACGCTCCAGACCATGGTCGAGGGATTCTCACGCGCCGGCGTGCCCAGCTTCGTCGCGGACGTGAAGGGCGATCTGTCGGGTCTGGGCCTCGCCGGATCGGCGCTGGCCAAGACCCACGCCGCCTTCGCCGCCCGCGCCGCCGAGCTGGGCATGACCGACTGGTCCTACGACGCCACGCCGGTGCAATTCTGGGACCTGTTCGGCCAGCAGGGCCATCCCGTGCGTGCCACCGTGTCGGAGATGGGGCCACTGCTCCTCGCCCGCATGATGGGCCTGAACGAGACCCAGGAGGGCGTACTGACCATCGCCTTCCATGTCGCGGACAAGGAAGGGCTGCTGCTCCTCGACCTGGACGATCTCCAGGCGATGCTGACCGAATGCGCCGCGCGGGCGAACGAGCTGACCACGACCTATGGCAATGTCTCCAAACAGTCGATCGGCGCGATCCAGCGCGCGCTGCTCCAGTTGCGCACGCAAGGCGCCGAGCATTTCTTCGGCGAGCCGGCGCTGGAGCTGACCGACCTGATCGCCACCGACGATGCAGGACGCGGGGTGGTCAACATCCTGGCAGCCGACCAGCTGATGGCGAGCCCCAAGCTCTACGCCACCTTCCTCCTCTGGCTGCTCTCCGAGCTGTTCGAGCAACTTCCCGAGATCGGCGATCCCGACAAGCCCAAGCTCGTCTTCTTCTTCGACGAGGCGCATCTGCTGTTCGACGATGCCGCGCCGGCCTTGGTCGACACGATCGAGCGGGTCGTCCGGCTGATCCGGTCGAAGGGCGTCGGCGTCTATTTCATCACCCAGAACCCGATCGACGTGCCCGACAAGATCGCGGGCCAGCTGGGCAACCGGGTGCAGCATGCCCTTCGCGCCTTCACCCCGCGCGACCAGGCCGCGGTACGTTCGGCGGCCGAGACGTTCCGCGCCAATCCCGGTGTCGACGTCGCGAGTGCGATCACCGAGTTGAAGGTCGGCGAGGCGCTGGTGTCGCTGCTCCAGCCCGACGGCTCCCCCTCGCCGGTCGAGCGCACGATGATCGCGCCGCCGCGCAGCCGGGTCGGGCCGGCCACGCCCGAGGAGCGCAAGGTCCTGATCGAGACCGATGCGATCGGCACGAAATACGATCAGGCGATCGATCGCGAATCGGCCGAGGAACTGCTCGCCGCCAAGACGCAGGAAGCCGCCGCTGCGGCGGCCGAAGCCAAAGCGCAGACCGAAGCGGACAAACAGGCGGCGCAACAGGCGAAGGCGGATGCGAAAGCGGCCAAAGAGGCCGAACGCGCCCGCATCGCCGAGCAGCGCGAGGCGGCGAACTCCCCCTGGGCCAAGATGGCGAGCAGCGCGGCCCGCTCGGCCAGTTCCTCGATCGGGCGACAGGTCGCCAACGAGATCGGCAAGCAGGTCTTCGGCGGCGGATCGCGGCGGCGGTCGAGCAGTACGGGCGGAGGCATCGTCGGCGCGGTGGTGCGCGGCGTGCTGGGAAATCTGTTCCGGGGGTAGCCCGCCCCTACCCCTCGTTCAGCCTGAGCAAAGTCGAAGGCCACGGGTTGACCTCTGTTGCCGCAAGAATCGCGCGACGCCGAAGGCACCGCCCTCACCCTTCCCACCCGCTACGCGGGCGGGCCCCTTCCCTCTCCCGGTGGGAGAGGGAGGGAGGCGCCTTGGCGCCGGACGGGTGAGGGTCGGTGGTGATGGAATCCCTTGGCCTTCGACTTCGCTCAGGCTGAACGGAGGTTGGGAGGAGCCCCCTCTCCCGATCAGCGAGGTCGCAGCGCCCCCACGAAACGCTAGGCGAGCGCCCCGCACTCTGCCACATCTGCGCGCATGAGCCGTACCCCGACCGCGACCGCCCCCATCGCCGAGCTGACCCTTCGCGGCATCGCGCTGGGCGGGTTGATCACCCTCTTGTTCACCGCCGCCAATGTCTATCTCGGGCTGAAGGTCGGATTGACCTTCGCCACCTCGATCCCGGCAGCGGTCATATCGATGGCGATCCTGCGCTATCTGCCGAACAGCTCGGTGCTGGAGAACAACATCGTCCAAACCGTCGCCTCGGCGGCCGGGACACTGGCGGCGATCATCTTCGTGCTGCCGGGCCTGGTCATGATCGGCTGGTGGCAGGGCTTTCCTTACCTCCTGACCGCTGGGATCACCGCGACGGGGGGTATATTGGGCGTCATGTTCTCGGTGCCGCTGCGCCGCGCGCTCGTCGTCGACACCGACCTGCCCTACCCCGAAGGCCGCGCCGCCGCCGAGGTGTTGAAGGTCGGCGCAGGCAGCCGCGAGGGCGAGGCGGAGAGCGCGGTCGGGCTGCGGCTGATCGTCGTCAACGCCATCGCCTCGGCCGGGTTCGCGATCCTGACGCAGACCAAGCTGGCGGTGGCCGAGGCGGCGGTCTGGTTCCGCACCGGCGCGGGCGCGACGGGGATCGCCGGCGGGCTGTCCTTCGCGCTGATCGGGGTCGGGCATCTGGTCGGGCTGTCGGTCGGCATGGCGATGCTGGCCGGCATCGCCGTCGGATGGTGGATCGCCTTGCCGATCCTGACCGCCATGGCCCCATCGGCCGGGCCCGTCGCCGAATGGGCGGGCGGCATCTTCAGCCGCGACGTGCGCTTCCTGGGGGCGGGCGTGATCGGGGTGGCGGCAATCTGGACGCTCATCAAGATCATCGGGCCGGTCATCGGCGGCATCCGCTCCTCGCTCGCCGCCGCCTCGGCCAAGCGCGACGGCGCGGTGCTGGCGGTCGCCGAGCGCGATCTGCCGATCGGCATCGTCGCCGCCGTCGCGTTGGCGACGCTGGTGCCGATCGCCGGGCTGCTCTGGTCGGTGATCGCGGGCGGGCCGCTGGCCGCATCGGGCTTCGCGCTGATCGCCGGCGCGCTGCTGTTCATCCTGCTTATCGGCCTCGTGATCGCGGCCGTCTGCGGCTATATGGCGGGGTTGATCGGCGCGTCGAACAGCCCGGTGTCGGGCATCGGCATCCTGTCGGTGCTGGCCGCCGCGCTGCTGCTGGTCGGGCTGTTCGGACGCGGGACCCCGCCGGAGACGACGCAGGCGCTGGTCGCCTATGCGTTGATCGTCACCGGCGTCGTGTTCGGCGTAGCCACCATCTCCAATGACAATCTTCAGGACCTGAAGACCGGCGAGCTGGTCGGTGCGACGCCGTGGAAGCAGCAGGTGGCGCTGGTCATCGGCGTCGTCTTCGGCAGCCTGGTGATCCCGCCCGTGCTCGACCTGCTCAACGCGACGCTGGGCTTTGCGGGCACGCCAGGGGCCGGGCCGAACGCGCTGTCCGCACCGCAAGCCGCGCTGATCTCCGCACTCGCCAAGGGGGTGCTGGGCGGTGATCTCAACTGGACGATGATCGGTATCGGGGCGCTGGTCGGCGTCGGGGTGATCGTCGCCGACGAGGTGCTGGGCAAGCTGGACTGGCTGCGTCTGCCGCCGCTGGGTGTGGGCTTGGGTATCTATCTGCCGATGACCGCCACGCTGCCGGTCGTGCTGGGGGCCGTGATCGGTCATGCCTATGATCGCTGGGCCCGGCGCAGCGGCAACCCGGAGACCGCCGAGCGGCTGGGCGTGCTCGCCGCGACCGGGCTGATCGTGGGCGAAAGCCTGTGGGGCGTCGGCTTTGCCGGCATCGTCTACCTGACCAACTCGGACGCACCGCTTGCGCTGGTCGGAGAGGGTTTTGCCACCCCCGCGCTGGTCGGGGGGACGTTGGTGTTCCTGGGATTGGTAGCGGCGCTCTATCGCTATACGCGCCGTCAGGTCGTTGGCCTGCCGCAGACACGTTGAGCCGCACTAAGACGGACGATCATTCCTCCCCTGCAAGGGAAGGTGGCAGGGCGTAGCCCTGACGGAGGGGTGTCCCGGTAACGGGGGCATACTTCGTCTACCGAGGGGTTACACCCCTCCACCATCCTTCGGATGTGTGCGAGCGAGATGGTGCACCCCGGGCACCATCTTGACGTGCCGGGGGCACGACAAAGCTCGCACACCCTCCCCTTACAGGGGAGGAATGAAAAGGGGGCTGGTGGCGCGGTATTGCTACCCGCGCCACCGCGTCATCACATCGCCGCCAGCAGCTCGCTGATCTTCACGAACGCAAAGCCGATCGAGCTGTCCGCAATGCCGTACGGCAGGAACAGCGAGTCGCCGTGCCGGATCGCACCGCAGGAATAGACGACGTTGGGCACATAGCCCTCGCGGTCCTGATCCTTGGCGGCAAGGATCGGCTGCTTCGTGCGACCGAGCACCTTGGAGGGATCGTTCTTGTCGAGCAGCGCCGCGCCGATCGAATATTTGCGCATCGCGCCGACGCCGTGGGTCAGCAGCAGCCAGCCCTCGTCCGTCTCGATGGGCGGGCCGCAATTGCCGATCTGCACCAGCTCCCAGGGATAGACGGGGGTCAAAATCTTCTCGCCCTCGTCCCAGTGGGTCAGCGAGTCGGACTTGAGCAGGAATAGATTCTCACCGTCCTGCCGCCCGATCATCATGTACTGGCCGGCGACCTTGCGCGGGAACAGCGCCATGCCCTTGTTGCGTGCCGCCGATCCGGTCATCGGCACCAGGTCGAACGACCGGAAGTCGCGCGTGCGCATCAGCTCGGACTGGATGCCCGCGCCGTCATAGGCGGTGTAGGTGCCGATCCACTCGACCGCGCCGTCGTCATGCGTGAACTGGACGATCCGCATGTCCTCCAGCCCCTTGGACTGGGCCTGGGTAATCGGGAAGATGACTGTGCCCGACAGCGTCGAGTCGCGGTGGCGGTGCACCGTGACGGGGCCGTTGGGCACATCGTCGTCGCCCCAGCCATGCACGTCGGTCGCGGTCGCGAAGGGCGGCTCGGGCGCGAGGCGCAGCTGGTTCTGGTCGTTGATGATGCCTTCGCGGAAGGCGACCGAGGAGATGTGCCCCTCACCCACCGCGCGCATCGACATCAGGATACGCTGCGACCCCGGCTGGATGCCGGTCTGGTCGAAATGCGGCACCGCCGAGGGGTTCATCAGCGCGGCGGCGGCGTAGCTGTATTCGTGGCAGAAATAGGCGCCGATCAGCTGACGCTTCTCGTCGCTGATCTTCGACCCGTCGAGCTTCAGCAGATCCTCGATCTGGTCGTAACGGGTCATGAAGACGCGCCGCGTCTGCCAGTGCCGTGCCTCGAAATCCTTCAACACGGTTTCCAACTGGTCGCGCGCCTCTTCCGGCGTCATCGCCAGCACCTCGCCCACCAGACGCTCGGTCCGGCTGGGCGGTGCGCCATTGCCGCCGCCCCAGGCTATGTGAAAGGGGCGGACCACGACGCGGGAAGGATCGGCATGAAGCCGCAGCCGGTGGTTGAACAAATCCATCGCGCTATCGTCTCGCCACTCTACCAAAACGCTCGTCCCATCGCCCTTCGTGCCGCACGGGCGCGTCAGGCGATGTGACGCTCGGCTCCTGCCATGGTTGAGGCGGATTGGCAAAGGCTAGCGATCGCGCAATTGGCCAGTTGCAGTGCCAGAATCGACTCCGCGCCTTGGTTGCGGTTGAGACCGGTCGGCATCAGGCCGTCGAAACAGCCGCCGTCATTGGCGGTCGCCAGCGGCAGGTCGAGGTCGTTGACCCCCAGGAACCAGCCATAGGCGCGCTCGCCCTCCTTGATCCAGCGCGGGTCGCGAGTCGCAAGATAGGCCGACTGGCACGCCTCGACCGTGGCCTGCGCCTCCAGCGGCTGCTGGTCGAACTGCAGCGGCTCGGCATAGGGGCGGCCGAAGCTCTCGCTGCCGACCGCGCGGAACCGTCCCTCGGGCGAGGTCTGCTTGGCGACGATCCAGTCGAGCGTCGAAATGCCGCAATCGATCAGGTCCTGCCGGCCAAGCGCGCGTCCCGCCTCGATCAGCGCCTGCGGCACGCGGGCATTGTCATAGGCGAGAACGATCTCGAACCACTGCCATTCAGGCCGGCGCGCCTCTTCCAGCAAAGCCAGATGCAGGTCGGGCATCTTTTCGAGGATGGCACGCGCCAGTTGATGCCCCGGCCGCGCCTCCAGCATGGCGGCGGCACCCAGCATCGCAAAGGCCTGCGCCCGGAGCGAGCCCAGGTCGAGTGCCAGCGAGGCGGTCGCGTCGAACCACATCTGCGCCCAGTCGCGGTGCTTGGCCATCTGCGCATCGCGCGCGGTCACACCCAACGCCCAGAGAGTACGGCCATTGGAATCCTCCGACCCCACATCCTCGCACCAGCTGCGGTCGAAGCGCATGAAGTTGCGATACCGCCGCGCTTCCGGGTTCCAGGCATATTGCAGGAACGAGGCGTAGATGGTGGTCCACTTATCGCGCGTGACGGGATCGATGCCGGGCGCCTGCGTCATGAAGATCAGCGCACGGGCATTGTCGTCGATGCAATAGCCGTGGCGGCGATCGGGCACCGAGTAGATGGCGTGCTGCAACATGCCGGTCGAGTCGCTCATCCGCTCGACGGCGGACAGATCGGCGGCAAGCGGCTTGATCGCCGGGCGATATTCGGCCTGAAGACGACGCGGACGCGCGGTGATGGCCGCGCCGATCTGCTCCAGCGCCGCCTCGGCCAGACGCGGCCAGATCATCGTGCGACCACGAGCATAGGCCCGCTGCGACAGATGATCGCGAGCGGCCTCGTCCGACAGCAGCCGGTCGATCTCGCGCGCGAATGCCTCGACATCGCCGAAACCGACCAGCACGCCGTGATCGTCGGCCAGGATCTCGGTCGCATGGACATACGGCGTCGAGATTACAGCCTTGCCCACACCGATCGCGTAGGACAGCGTCCCGCTCGTGATCTGCGCCGGGTTGGTATAGGGCGTCGCATAGATGTCGGCGGCCTGGAGATATTCGATCAGGTCGTCATGATCGACAAAGGCGTCGACGAAGGCGACATTGTCCGCCACGCCGCGCGCCCCCGCCAGCGCCTTCAGCCGGTCGCGATACGCCTCGCCCTCATGCGCCACCAGATTGGGATGGGTCGCGCCCAGCACCACGTAGAGCAGCTCGGGATGGTGCGCGGCGACGGCGGGCAGCGCCTCGATGATCGTCTCGATCCCCTTGTTGGGCGCGAGCAGACCGAAGGTGAAGACGACCTTGCGCCCTTCCCAGCCGAACTTCGCCTTCAGGCTGTCGGGCGCGATCAGGTCGCGATCGGGCACGCCGTGCGGGATCATCGCGATCTGGCGCGGATCGGCGCCATAGACGCGCTGGAGGATGTCGCGGCCCTTGTCGGCCATGACGATGATGCGCGCGCAGCGGCGCAGCAGCCCCTCCATCACGCGGCGCTCGTCGACGGAGGGCTTTTCGAGAACGGTATGCAGCGTGGCGATCACGGGCAGCGTGGTGCGATCGAGCATCGCCAGCAGATGCTCGCCGGCGGCACCGCCATAGATGCCATATTCATGCTGCACCCAGATCGCCTGCGCGCCGCTCGCCTCGATCCGGCGCGCGGTGTCGATATAGGCGCCGCGATCATGCTGCGGAATGGCGGCGGTCACCGCCGACGGATAGGCATAGCGGCCGGGATGATCGTCCATCGCATAGACATCGACCGCCAGTTCGGGAAAGCGGTCGCGCATCGCGGTATAGACATCGGTGGTGAAGGTCGCGAGCCCGCATTGCCGGGGCAGGAAGTTGCCAATCAGCGCCAGTCGCTCGATCACGGTTCCGTTCGCTTCCACCATATCGCATGTCCTTGAAGACGTAGCGGCCACGGCAGACCCGCCGCACACCACGCACCTCCATGAACCCGTATTTGGCAGGAAGGTTGCAGGGCGTGTTACATATTTGCTGCACTGCAACTGGGAAGCGCGGTGAAATGGACGAAATCCGCCATCGGCAGGATGTTATCACCGCGGGGAAGGACAATTATCCTGTTTGCCAAGCATCTCCGCCGCGAGCTGCGTGTGACGCCGATCGCTTATCGATCGAGGCCGCCCTTGTACCAGGAGGACAGCTGTGCTGACTGCCATGCAACCGGTTCGGGGGGACGTATCGGTACATTTCGATCAGGGGGAACATCATGAATTCACGTGTCGTTTGCTATTTGCTGGGGTTGGGATTGCTGGCGGCGGCACCGGCCGCACATGCGCAAGGCATCACCTATGATTGCGACACGGCGGCGGGTCATTTCTCGGAACTGACGCTGCCCGCCGGTTCCGTGCCATTTACCGTGAGCGGCAAGGTGAAACTGAACGCCACAGCCAAGGACAAAACCTATATTCCGTCGACGAAGCTGATCATCGCCGACGCCACGGAAACCGGGCAGCCCGCCGATGTCTATGCCGGCTTCACCCTCGGTGTGCTGCCGCTCGATCCGAAAAAGGCCCCTGCCGGGCGGTCTGCGGTCCAGATTCTGGGTTTCAGCGTCAACGGCAAGGACGATGAGATTTTGCCGAAAAGCCTGGAAGTACAGCTCGGCACCGTTCAGCCCTTCCGTCTGACCTATGATGGCAGCACCGTGGCGGTGACATTGGGTGACGAGTCCCGGAATTTTTCGGTCAAGGCCAGCAAGCCGATCGTACGGCTGATCTGCTCGACCGGCGAATTTCTCTACACCGATCTTCAAATCGTCGCGGGCCGCTAAGCCCGCAGGTTCGCGCGGCAAACGTCGCCAAAGGGCTATCCCGCCGCATGGGATGGGATAGCCCTTCGAGAGGTTTCACCCCCGGCCGCGATACCCCGCCACGCCCTGGTCGGGCAGCCATAGATCGGCGGGCGGCGCGGAGGACTGCCAGAACACGTCGATCGGGATGCCGCCGCGCGGATACCAGTATCCGCCGATGCGCAGCCACACCGGCTTCATTTCCTCGAACAGACGCTCGCCGATGCCGACGGTGCAATCCTCGTGGAAACCGGCATGGTTGCGGAAGCTGCCCAGGAACAGCTTCAGAGACTTCGACTCGACGATCGTCTCGCCCGGCACATAGTCGATGACGAGATGCGCGAAGTCGGGCTGGCCGGTCACCGGGCATAGCGAGGTGAACTCGGGCGCGGCGAACCGGATCAGATAGGTGCGCCCCGGACGGGGGTTGGGAACATAATCGAGCACCGCCTCTTCCGGGGAAGCGGGCAGCGCGCTGGTCTGGCCGAGATGCTTCATGAAAGGCCATGTAGGACAGCCATGCCCAAAGCGCCAACGCTGATCCCCATTCTCGGCGATCAATTGTCGATGAATCTGTCCAGCCTGGAGGGCGCCGACCCCAAACGCACCGTGCTGCTGATGATGGAGGTGGCGGACGAGACATCGTATGTGCGCCATCACAAGGCCAAGATCGCCTATATCCTGTCGGCCATGCGCCACCATGCCGAGGCGCTCAAACAGGCGGGGTGGACGGTCGACTATGTGACGCTGGACGACCCGGACAATGCGGGCAGCTTCACCGGCGAGGTCGCACGCGCGGTCGAGCGCCATGACCCTGAACGCATCGTCGTCACGCAAGCGGGCGAATGGCGCGTGGCCGCCATGTTGGAGGCGTGGGAGACGATGTTCGGCATTCCCGTCGACATCCGCCCCGACACCCGCTTCATCGCCAGCCAGGCCGAGTTCGAGGACTGGGCCAAGGACCGCCAGGAACTCCGCATGGAGTTTTTCTACCGGCTGATGCGCCGCAAGACCGGCCTCCTCATGAAGGGCGACAAGCCCGAGGGCGGCAAGCCCGAGGGCGGCAAGTGGAATTACGACGCCGACAACCGCAAGCCCGCGCCCAAAAAGGACAAGCCGCCCGAGCCGCTGACCTTCGCACCCGACAAGATGACCCGCGAGGTCCTGAAACTGGTCGCCGCCCGCTTCGACAACCATCCCGGTTCACTTGAAGGTTTCGCCTATGCCGTGACTGCCGAGGAGGCGCAAAAGCAGGCCGAGGCGTTCATGGCGCACGGCCTGCCCAAGTTCGGCGACTATCAGGACGCGATGCTGACCGGGCAGCATCAGCTGTGGCACTCGGTTCTGTCGCCCTATATCAATTCGGGACTGCTCGACCCGCTGGAACTCTGCCGGATGGCGGAAGCGGAATATGAGGACGGCAATGCCAGCCTCAATTCGGTCGAGGGCTATATCCGCCAGATCATCGGCTGGCGCGAATATGTGCGCGGGCTCTACTGGCATGTCGGGCCGGATTATGTGGACCGCAACTTCCTGCGCGCGAACCGGCCGCTGCCCGGCTTCTACTGGACCGGCGAGACCGACATGCACTGCATGGCGCAGGCGCTGGGCCAGACGCTCGACACCGCGCACGCGCATCATATCCAGCGGCTGATGGTCACGGGCAACTTCGCCATTCTGATCGGCGCGGACCCGGCCGAGGTGCATCGCTGGTATCTGGAAATCTATATCGACGCCTATGAATGGGTCGAGCTGCCCAATGTCGTCGGCATGAGCCAGTTCGCCGATGGCGGCATCATCGCGTCCAAACCGTACGTGTCGTCGGGAGCCTATATCAACCGCATGTCGGATTATTGCGGGCATTGCCGGTACGATGTGAAGCAGCGGGTCGGCGAGGACGCCTGCCCGTTCAACGCGCTCTATTGGGATTTCCTCGCACGGCATGAGGACCGCTTCGGCGAGAATCCGCGCATGGCGATGCCGTATCGGAACTGGAACCGGATGGATGCGGCGGACCGGAAAGCGATCCGGGCGCAGGCGGCGGGGTTTTTGAAGGGGTTGGGATAGCGCGATTCCCGTGGCCTTCGACTTCTGCGCGTAGCGCAGAAGTTTATCTTGAGCGGCTGGCTTGCCAGCCAGCCGAAGGGCTCAGGCTGAACGGAGGTGGGGATATGAGGCCTTCCATAACCTCCGTTCCGCCTGAGCGAAGTCGAAGGCCACGCCCCACCCTCACCTCTAGCCGCTCCCCTCCCGCAGGCGGGAGGGGATGGGGGAGGGCTTGGTGTCTCACAGAGACTAACGCCCGTGGCCCTTGCCCCTCCCCAACCCCTCCCCCTGCCGGGAGAGGGGCTTTGCTTGGCTTGCGACCCCGCCCCCAACGCGCCTAGGTACGGACCCACCGACCGAGGAGCCCCAGATGCCGCCACTCATCACCCCGGAAGACCTCGCCGCGATCGCGGGCGAGGCGGATGTGCGTATCCTCGACGTCACCTATTTCCTCGACGATCCGACCGGCCAGACCGCGCGGCGCGGGTTCGAGGACGGGCATATTCCCGGCGCGCGCTTCCTGGCGCTGGGCGGCCTGGCCGATCCCGAGAGCGATCTGCCGATGACGCTGCCGCCGGCCGAGCATTTCGAGCATGCGATGAGTGAGGCGGGTGTCGGCCATGCCGACCGTATCGTGCTGTACGACCGCTCGCCGCTGCACAGTTCGGCGCGGGTCTGGTGGCTGCTGAACCTGTTCGGCGCCAGCAAGGTTGCGCTGCTCGATGGCGGGCTGACGGCCTGGGTCGAGGCGGGGCAGCCGGTGATGGTCGGTGCGGCGGGCGCGCCCGAAACCCCCGGCCTGTTCGTCGCCCATGCCGACCTGGCGCGCGTGCGCAGCCTTCGTGAGGTTCACGCCCATGTCGAGGCGGGCGACGCACAGATCGTCGATGCCCGCTCGCCCGGCCGCTTCGCCGGCGCCGAACCCGAACCGCGCCCGGGCGTCGAACCCGGCCATATCCCCGGTGCACTGAACCTGCCCTATAACCGGATGTTCGAGGGCGACGGCCGCTGGAAGTCTGCCCACGCCATCGCCGCCGAATTCGCCGCCGCCGGGGTCGATCCGAACCGGCCGATGGTCGCCACCTGCGGCTCGGGCATCACCGCCTGCGCCCTCGCCTTCGCGGCGGAGCGGATCGGCGGCCTGATGCCCGTCTATGACGGCAGCTGGACCGAATGGGGTTCCGACCCCAGCACCCCCAAAGCGAAAGACGCGTGAAGCCGATGACCGACGACGATCTGCCCATCAAGCCCGCCACACGTCTGGTCCAGGCGGGCCGCCGCGCCGAATGGACCAAAGGCGTGGTCAACGTCCCCGTCTGGCGCGGCTCGACCGTGCTGTACGACAATGTCGCCCATATGCGCGCCACCGGTGCGGGCGATCTGCACGAGAAGCTGTTCTACGGCCGTAAGGGCCTGCCGACCCAATGGTCACTGGCCGATGCGCTGACCAGCCTGGAGCCGGGCGCGCAGGCGACCTTCCTCTACCCCTCGGGCGTGGCGGCGATCGCGGCGGCGTTGCTATCCGTGCTGTCGCCGGGCGACGAACTGCTGCTGGTCGACAGCGCCTATGATCCGACGCGCGGGCTGGCGACCGGGTTGCTGGCGCGGATGGGGATCACGACGCGCTTCTACGACCCGCTGGTGGGGGCGGGCATCGCCGAGCTGATCGGCCCGGCGACCAAGGCCATCTTCCTCGAAAGCCCCGGCTCGCTCAGCTTCGAGGTGCAGGATATTCCCGCCATCGTCGCGGTCGCCAAGGAACGCGGGATTACCACCATCCTCGACAATACTTGGGCGACGCCGCTCTTCTTCCCGGCGATCGCAAAGGGCGTCGACCTGACGGTGCTGGCCTGCACCAAATATGTCGTTGGCCATTCGGACGCGATGCTGGGCTCGGTCACCGCCGCGCCCTCGCACTGGGCGGCGCTTCGCGACACCAGCTTCCAGCTGGGCCAGGTCGCCAGCCCCGACGACGCCTATCTGGGCAGCCGGGGCTTGCGCACCATGGGCGTCCGCCTCGCCCAGCATCAGCAGAGCGCGCTGACCATCGCGAAATGGCTGGCCGAGCAGCCCGGCGTCGCGCAGGTGCTGCACCCCGCGCTCCCCTCCTGCCCCGGCCATGACATCTTCGCGCGCGACTTCCTGGGGTCGAGCGGGCTGTTCGCCTTCGTCCTCGACGGCGGCAACGACGCCGCGCGCACCGCGATGCTCGATGGACTGGCGCTGTTCGGGCTCGGGTTCAGTTGGGGCGGCTATGAGAGCCTGGCCATCCCCGCCGATCCGCACCGCTATCGCAGCGTCACCAGGCGCGACTTTGCCGGGCCGCTGGTCCGGCTCCAGATCGGATTGGAGGATGTGGGCGACCTGATCGCCGACCTCGATCGCGGGCTCGCCCGGTTCCGGGCCGCGCGCGGATGACGCTGTTCGAGTGGCTTCAGGCGAGCGGCATCGAACTGCCGACCCATGCCGAGGCCATGGAGGCCGGGGTCGCCTCGGTCCTGACGCTCGCCATGTTGGCGGGCGGCGTGATCGCGGGGCGCAAGCTCGGCCCGCATGTCGCCGCGCTGGTCCAGCGTTTCGCCATCGCGCAGGGCGAGGCGCTGCACGCCCGCATCTGCGCGATCACCCGGCACCTGACCGCCGCCCTGTTGCTGATGACGCTGGGCGCGCTCTGGCCCTGGGAGGCGCTGGCAGGGGTGCCGATCGGGCTGGCGCTGGGCGCGTCGATGGCGCGCGCGGGGTTCCAGCTGCTGCGCGGGCTGAACCTGCCACGCTGGCTGGCCTGGATCTTCGCGATCGTCTGTTTCGTCGCGCTGTTCAGCCGCGAGATCGGCGGCCTCGGCCCGGTCAGCCGGCTGGCCGAACAGATCGGCTTCACCGTCGGGTCGCGGCGATTTTCGGTGATGCTGCTGGTGACGATGCTGGTCACCATCGTCGTGATCCTCGCCGTCACCCGCGCCGTCACCCGGATCACCGAACAATGGATCGGCCATGCGCGCGGGCTGGACCCGACGCAGAAGCTGCTGGCGCAGAAGCTCGCCAGCATCGCCATCGTCGTCATCGCCTTCTTCTTCGCGATGGATTTGCTGGAGATCGACCTGACCAGCCTGGCGCTGTTCTCGGGCGGGTTCGGCCTGGCGATCGGTTTCGGGCTTCAGAAGACGATCGGCAATCTGATCGCCGGCATCATCCTGCTGATGGACCGCTCGATCAAGCCGGGCGACGTCATCGCGCTCCAGAACGAGATCGGCTGGGTGAACAAGATCGGCGTGCGCGCCGTCTCGATCATCACCCGTGACGGCAAGGAGCATCTGATCCCCAACGAGAATCTGATGACGCAGGAGGTGGAGAACTGGTCCTATTCGGACCGCAACGTGCGCGTCCGCATCCCCGTCTCGATCGCATACGACAACGACCTGAAACTGGCGCAGGAGCTGATGCTGCGCGCCGCGCGCGAATCGCCACGCGTCCTGAAAAGCCCCAAGCCGACCGTCTGGCTGATGGGCTTCGGCGACCATGCGCTTCAGCACGAGATTCTCGCCTGGATCAGCGATCCCGAAAGCGGCGTCGGCAATGTCCGTTCGGACGTGCTCAACCGCCTATGGTTCCTATTCAAGGAGCACGGCGTCGGCCTGCCCTATCCGCAGCGTGACATTCACATCCGCTCCCTGCCCGGCGGCCTGCGCCACGAAAATCTGGACGCGCCCATCAGCCCTCAGCCGTGACCGCTCGGCCACAGCGCGTCGCCGAAAAACCATCATGGATCGAGTTTATGCTTGTGCAGTGCATCATGCGCTGTCAGCTTGGCCTTCTCGCGACGGCAGACGGTCCGCCGGGTTTCACCCGACATGACAGAGGCCGCATCGCCGCGAGATTGCAGGTGAGAACATCGAATTTCCGTTTGAAAGGGAAACGATGCGCTTCTCCACGATCCTCCTTGGCGGCCTCTCGCTGGTCGCCGCGACGCCCGCCTTTGCGCAGGACAGCGGCAGCGAAACCGCACCGCCTTCTCCCATCACGATCAGCGGCAGCGCCGCGATCCTGACCGATTACCGCCTGCGCGGCATTTCGCAGACCAACAAGAACGCCGCCGTCCAGGCCGCGCTGACCGTCGCGCATGACAGCGGCCTGTATATCGGCACCTTCGCGTCGAACCTCGCCGGCTGGGGCACGTTCGGCGGCGCCAACATGGAGCTCGACGGCATCGTCGGCTACAAACACACCTATGGCAACGCGACGGCCGATGTCGGCGTCACCTGGTACACCTATCCCGGTGGCTTCTCCGAATCGGACGTGGTCGAGCTGTTCGGCCGCCTGTCGGGCACGGCGGGTCCCGCCAACCTGACCGCCGGCGTCTATTATGCGCCCAAGCAGACCTCGCTCGGCAACTTCTCGAACACCAGCTACAGCCGGGGCCAGCGCTGGGATAACCTCTATCTGACCGGCGACGGCACGGTCGGCATCCCCAATACGCCGATCACCGCCAAGGCGCATATCGGCTATTCGAAGGGCAATCCGGGCCTCGGCCCCAACGGCACCAGTCTGTCGCCGACCGGCGAATATTGGGACTGGTCGCTGGGCGCGGATGTGGCGGTCTACAAGAACATCACGCTGGGCGTCGCCTATGTCGACACCGACATCAGCCCCGCCGAATCGGCCTATCTCCAGCCGAACTTCTCCAAGGGACAGGTCCCCGGCGGCGCGAGCATCGCCGATGCGACGGTCCTCTTCTCGCTGACCGCCGCCTTCTGACGGTCTGACCGGGCGGGAAAGGGCGGTGCCGGCAGCGGCGCCGCCCTTTCCCGTCAAAATCGGGTCCGTTTCGGGGACAGGACTCGCGCCTGTCATGAAGCCTCCATAAGCTGGCACGATCGGTGCCGACGATCCGGCGCATGATGGGGAGGCTTTCGCGATGATCCGGCCGCTGTTCCTTGCCCTGTTGTCCACGTCGCTGGTGTCGGGCGCACCCGCCGCCTCTCAGACGGGGAAGGCGCGTGTCACCCTACCACCCGCGCCCGCCATCGTTACGATGGCCTCGCCCGCGCCGTCATCGCGCATATTGCTGCAATGGATGCCGGGCCCCGTCACCTGCGACGGCGTGAGCATCACCGGAGCGACGATTCGGCGGCCATGGAATTTGCTGGGCTGGAGCGGTACGAGCACGGCCGACCGCGCGGTCACGCTGCGCTTCGACATCGACCAGGGCGGCCGTGCGGTGTCGGTCATGCGCGACAGCCCCGACTTCGTCCCCTATGCCAACGACATCGCGCCGGCGCTGGTCGCCAGCCGCTTCGCGGCGAACGGCGCGCACCGGGACTGCCGTATCACCTATAGCTCGCGCGCGACGCCGCTCGACCGGGCGGACGTGCCCGAACTGATGTCCTACACCATCCAGCCGCAATCGGGCGCGCTGCCCAAGGAGGGCTGGCTGCGCATCCGCTCAGCCGGCGGCACCTGCCAGGACGATCCGCAGCCCCAGCCGCTGGTCCGCGTCCTGCCCGATTTCGAAAAGCTGTCCGCCACGCCGGGCGCGCGCGGTTGGTCGATGGTCCGCTATGACCTGGACGCCAAGGGCAAGCCGGTGGCGGCCACGCTGCTGACCGGCACCGCCAATCCCGCGCTCGACGCCGCCGCGTTGAAGGCTATCCGCGCCTCGCGCTTTACCGGCGGCCCGCGTACTGGTTGCTTCTATCCCTTCTGGCGCGCACCGGCCACGCTACCCGCCCCCGACATGCCCGAGGCGATCCGCGACACCAAGGTCGCGGGCAATTGCCCCGACGCGCATGACTGGGCGACGCCGCCGCAACTCCGCTTCCCCGAACCCTTTCGCCGCCGTTCGATCGAGGGATGGGCGGTGGTCAGCTATGACGTCGCGCCCTGGGGCGAGCTGGGCAATCTGAAGGTCATCGCCGCACAGCCCGCCAGCGATTTCGGCGAGAGCGCGATCGCCGTGCTGCGCAGCGCCCGCTTCAAGGTCAACGCGCAGGGCTATACCGGCTGCGTCGACCGGGTGCGGTTCAACATGGGGCCGCACAACATGCCCGCGACTGACGCCCCGGAGGCACCGCCGCCGGTCTATTGAGGCGTCGCTCTCCCCCTCCCCTTCAGGGGAGGGGCCGGGGGTGGGGCGCTTCCGCAAGCTTGGCACCCTTGGATAGGCCCCACCCCAACCCCTCCCCTGAAGGGGAGGGGCTCGAGGAACCCACCCGCCCCACGAAAAAAGGGGCCGGAACGCTTGGTCGCGCTCCGGCCCCTTCCCTCTCGACCTATGGCAGGATCAGCGCGTACCGGCGGCGGCGCGGGCGTCCTGGCCGTCGCCTTCGGGGGCGGCGACGATGTCACGGGTGGTCGCGCCCTTGTCGACGACGTTGGTCGCCGGATCGCCGACCGAGGAGCGGATGCCCGCATCGGCGGCGTCGCCACCGGCATTCTGCACCAGGCCATATTCCGACTGGCTGCGCGCCGCCTGACCGCCGAACAGCGCGTCCAGCGTCTGCTGCTGGCCACCGCGCGTCTGCACGGGCGCGGCGCCCGGCTGCGGCGGGACCAGCGCGAAATCGGGCGGGATCACCAGCGAAGGCTGGCGCGCGACGGCGAATTCGTCGGGACGCGCACGGTCCAGGCCACGCCCGGCCCCACATCCCGTCAGCAACGCGGCGCAGGACAAACCTGCGATGACGGGCACCAACTTACGCATTGCTCTTCTCCATAGGAGCAGGCCGATCGCGCACGAGAAGCGCGCGCGCCAGCAAAACCAGAACGCCGATAGTAATCGCCGCATCGGCGACATTGAAGACCAAAAACGGACGCCACTCGCCGAAGTGCAGATCGGCGAAGTCGACGACATAGCCGAAGCGCACCCGGTCGATGATATTGCCCAGCGCCCCGCCCAGCACGCAGCCCAGCGCGACCTGGTCGACCGGATTGCGCTCGCGCGTCATCCAGAAGGCCACCGCCAGCGCGATCGCCCCGGTCATCGCGACCAGCGCCCAGCGCGACGCGTTGCTGTCGGCGGTCAGCAGCCCGAGCGAAATGCCGTAATTGGGCACGAAGCGCAGGTTGAAGAAGCTGGTGATCTCCCGAACGTCGCCCAGCGCGCGCAAGGACAGCGGCCCGGTCACCGCCCATTTGATGAGCTGGTCGACGACGAACAGGATCGCGGCGGTCGCCAGACCGCGGGCGGGCAGCTTAGCCATGGGCGACCACCCCGGCACAGCGTCCGCACAGTTCGCCATCGGCCGCGACATCGGGCAGATGCCGCCAGCAGCGACCGCATTTGTGATAATCGGTCCGCGTCACGCCGACCGTGTCGGCCACCGCGACATCGGCGACGATGAACGCCTCGGCCAGCCCCTGCGCGTCGAGCGGCAGCGACGGCACCGTCACCTCCGCCTCGTTGGACGAACGGATCGTCTTTTCGCGGCGCAGCGGCTCGATCGCCTCGGTCACCTGCGCGCGCAAGGACCGGATCTCGGCCCAACGCGCCATCAGCGCCTCGTCCTCACCCAGCTGCGGCAGTTCGGGCCATTCGAGCAGATGGACCGAGCCGTCCTCCGACGGATAACGCGCCTGCCACACTTCCTCGGCGGTGAAGCACAGGATCGGCGCGGCATAGCGGACCAATGCGTGGAACAGGATGTCGAGCACGGTGCGATAGCTGCGACGCTTCGGATCGGTCGCGGCGTCGCAGTACAGCGAGTCCTTGCGAATATCGAAGAAGAAGGCCGACAGGTCCTCGTTCGCGAAATCGGTCAGCGCGCGTAAGTAACGGTTGAACTCATAGGCCTCGGCCGCGCGGCGCAGCTCGGTGTCGAGGGCGGTCAGGCGCGCCAGGACATAACGCTCCAGCTCGGGCATCGCGTCGAACGAGATGCGCTCCTCGTCCGTAAACCCGTCGAGCGCGCCGAGCATATAGCGGAAGGTGTTGCGCAGCTTGCGATAGCTGTCCGAGGCGGTGGCGAGCACCTCCTTGCCGATGCGGACATCCTCGAAATAGTCGGTCGAGGCGGTCCAGATGCGCAGGATGTCGGCACCCGATTCGCCGATGATCTTCAGCGGATCGACGACATTGCCCAGCGACTTGGACATCTTGCGCCCCTGCCCGTCGAGCGCGAAGCCATGGGTCAGCACCGCGTCGTAAGGCGCGCGCCCGCGCGTGCCGCAGGATTCGAGCAGCGACGACTGGAACCAGCCGCGATGCTGGTCCGACCCTTCGAGATACAGGTTGGCGCGCGTGCCCTCGCCGTACCGCGCCTCGATCACGAAGGCATGGGTCGAGCCCGAGTCGAACCACACGTCAAGGATGTCGTTGACCGGCTCGAAATCGGCGAGATTGTAGTCGGGACCGAGCAGCGCCTGATGGTCGGCGGTGAACCACGCGTCCGCCCCGCCTTCGCGGAAGGCGGCGATGATGCGGGCGTTGACGTCCTTGTCGTTCAGATATTCGCCGGTCTGGCGGTTGACGTACAGCGCGATCGGCACGCCCCAGGCGCGCTGGCGGCTGATGACCCAGTCGGGCCGCCCCTCGACCATCGAGCGGATGCGGTTGCGGCTGCGCTCGGGCACCCAACGGGTCCGCTCGATCGCGTCGAGCGCGGTCTGGCGCAGCGTCGCGCCATTGCCCAGCGGCACGGTTAGGAGCGGCGTCACACCCGAGATGGGGTCGACCTGCGCCATCGCCATTTCCGGCACCAGCGTCGCATCGGCGCGGTCCATCGGGATGAACCATTGCGGCGTGGCGCGGAAGATGACCTTCGCCTTCGACCGCCAGCTATGCGGATAGCTGTGCTGGAAATCGTCCGAGGCGGACAGCAGCGCACCGGCTTCGCGCAGGTCCGAGCAGATCGGGCCCTCGGCGGCGACGAACTTCTTGTTGATGACGCTGCCCTGGCCGCCCAGCCATGCCCAGTCGGGGCGATAGGTACCGTCGCCCTGCACTGCGAAGACGGGGTCGATGCCGTGCGCCTTGCACAGCAGGAAGTCGTCCTCGCCGTGATCAGGGGCCATATGGACCAGGCCCGTACCGGCGTCGGTGGTGACGAACTCGCCCGCCAGGAACGGACGGGGCTTGGCGAAGAAACCGCCCAGCTTGTGCATCGGGTGGAGCGCGGTCGCGCCCTGCAGTACCGGACCCTTGGCCAGCGCGATGAAGCCCTTCATCGTGATGCCGGTGCGCTTGGTGAAGGCGGGCAGCAGCGGCTCGGCGACGAGGTAACGGCGGCCGTCGCACTCGAAGTGCAGATAGTCGATCGCCTCGCCATAGCTCAGCGCCTGGTTGACCGGGATCGTCCAGGGGGTCGTGGTCCAGATGACCGCCAGCGCGCCGACCAGATCGGGATATTCGGGGCAGCTCGCCACCTCGAACCCGACATCGATCTGGGTCGAGACGATGTCTTCATATTCGACCTCGGCCTCGGCCAGCGCGGTCTTTTCGACCGGCGACCACATGACCGGCTTGGCGCCGCGATAGAGTTGACCCGATTCGGCGAACTTCAACAGCTCGCCCGCGATCACCGCCTCGGCGTCATAGGTCATGGTCAGATAGGGGTTGGCCCAGTCGCCCATGATGCCCAGCCGCTCGAACTGTGCCTTTTGCGTGCCGACCCAGGTGTCGGCATAGGCACGGCACTCGGCGCGGAACTGCGCGACGGGCACCTCGTCCTTGTTCAGCTTCTTGGCGCGATACGCCTCTTCGACCTTCCACTCGATCGGCAGGCCGTGACAGTCCCAGCCCGGCACATAGGGCGCATCCTTGCCCATCAGCGTCTGCGAGCGGACGATGATGTCCTTCAGCACCTTGTTGAGCGCATGGCCCATGTGAATGTCGCCATTCGCATAAGGCGGACCGTCATGCAGGATGAACCGCTCACGCCCCGCACGCTCCCGGCGAAGGCGGTCGTACAGCCCCATTTTGGCCCAGCGATCCAGAATCGCCGGTTCCTTGGCGGCAAGCCCCGCCTTCATGGGGAAATCGGTCTTCGGCAGGAAGACGGTGTCGCGGTAATCGGGCGCGTCGGTCATAGGGAACACGCCCTTAACGACTTTAGGTTAACACGTCATGCCGGATTATGCGACGCCGGCATGTGGGCCAGTATCGCCCTGGCACGCGCGCAATCGGCGTCCATCTGCGCGACCAATGCGTCGAGCGTCTCGAACTTAGCCTCGGGCCGCAGATACTCGATCAGCTCGACCGACAGGCGCTGTCCATACAGGTCGCCTGCGAAGTCGAAGAAATAGGGCTCCAGCAATTCCTTAGGCGGATCGAATTGCGGCCGGATGCCCAGATTGGCGGCACCGTCGAGCACCCGCCCGTCCTCCAGGGTCCCGCGCACCGCATAGATGCCGTACGCGGGGCGCAGATATTCGCCCATGTCGAGATTGGCGGTCGGATAGCCGATGGTGCGGCCCAGCTTGTCGCCATGCTGCACCACGCCTTCGATCGTGAAGGGCCGGGTCAACAGCCGCGCGGCCTCGCGCGGTTCGCCGGCGGCCAGATATTGGCGGATACGGGTCGACGACACCGTCTCGCCGTCCAGCGCCACGGGGGCGACCGCGTCGCTCGAAAAGCCCAGCTCGCGTCCCCATTCGCGCAGCGTCGCGACCGTCCCGCTGCGCGCCCGGCCGAAGGTGAAGTCCTCGCCGGTCACCACGCCGCCGATCTTCAGATCGCCGAGCAGCCGTTCCTCGACAAAGGCGCGCGCGCTCAGCGCGGCAAGCGCGGCGTCGAAGCGGAACACCATCATCGCATCGACCCCGGCGGCGGCGAACAGCCGCGCGCGCTGGTCGAGGCTGGTCAGGCGAAAGGGTGCGGCGTCCGGCTTGAACAGGCGGACGGGATGCGGATCGAAGGTCGCGACCAGCGCCGGTCGCCCTTCGGCGCGCGCGCGCGCGACGGCGGCCCCGACCACCGCCTGATGACCGAGATGAAGTCCATCGAAATTGCCCAGCGCGACGATCCCGCCGGCCAGCCCGGGCGGAAGCGGGGTCGCGCCATCGAGACGCTGCATGGCCGCGCGCTATAGCAGGCCCGATCGAATTGGCTAGGCGCGCGACACCACGCGATTGCCCTGCCCGCCGCCGGCGATGGCGCGAAACGCCTCGGCCCGGTCGAACATGTCCTGCATCGGCACCCCCATGCCCGCCGCCACCCCCGCCGACAGGGTAACGACGCCGATCGGCTCGCCCGAGCCGCGCAGCCGCAGCGTGCGCGCCAGCATCGCCGCGCGCGCCTCCTCCATCATCAGCGCCAGATGCGCCAACGGCCGCCCGCGCAGCAGCAGGACGAACAGATTGTCCTCCCACCGGATGATGTCGACGCCCTGACAGCTCTGCCGCAGCGTCGCGACGAAGGTGCGCAGCACATTGTCCGCCACCGACCGGCCATAGCGCGTCTCGATCACGTCCAGATCGTCGAGGCCACAGGTGGCCAGCGCATAGCCATGCGGCTGATCCGGCAGTTCGGCGATCAGCCGGCGCGCGCCGGTCTGGCTCATCACCCCGGTCAGCGGATCGACATCCGGGTCGCGCGGCGCGGTTTCGATCCGGTCGTGCAAGGTTGCGATACTGCCCGACAGCTCGGCCAGATCGCGTTCGGTCCGGGCGATGCGCGCAATCAGCTGTTCGAGCAGCGCGGCGACGTCCTTCGTGCCGTTCGCATCGCCTTCGCCCCGTTGCGCGCGGGACAGCGCGGCCATGTCGCTGGTGAAATCGCTGGTGATCTGCCGCGCGTCGCTGGTCAGCGATTCCAGCCGCTCGGCCTGGACGCCCAGATCGCGCTGCCATGCGCCGTGCCCGTGCCCCGCCTCCTCATGCGCGCGCAGCAGCGGGCGGAGCGCGGCGACATCCTCGGTCGTCAGGCGGACGCCGCCATCGGTGCGCCGTGCGACCTCGCGACCCAGCGCGCTGTCGGGATGGCGGATGGCATAGAGGACGACGGCGCGATTATCGGGACCCTGGTCCAGCCGGTGCCGGTCGAGGAACAGCGCGGCCTCCCGCTCGGCGTCCCAGCCCTGCTCGGCCTCGACATCCGCCCGATCCGCCCCCGACTGCGCCTCACCCCACATCATCCGGCCTTACCGCTCGATTGGTACATCGGCGCATCCGATGGCTGCGCTGATGCGTGTCAGAAGCAGCTGTATGTGGCTTGCCGACACAATTGAAGCGGCGCCGGCCAGGAATCGTGGTTAACGGCTCATGGTTTCACGAGCGAGACAAAAGCATACCCCGGCCGATCGCCCTCGGCGGGATGCGCCTCGCGCGATAGCTCGCGCCAACCGGTGAAGGCGGGGACCACCGCATCGCCCTTTGGCGCGGCATCGATCTCGGTCAGCTCGATCCGGTCCGCGCGGGGCAGGAACAGTGCGAAAATCTCCGCGCCGCCGATGATCGCGACCTCGCCCGGGCCGGCGAGCGCCAGCGCGGCGTCGACGTCATGCGCGACCTCCGCCCCCTCGGCGGCCCAGTGCGGATCGCGGGTCAGCACGATGTGCCGCCGGCCGGGCAGGGGCGCGGGAAAGCTCTCGAAGGTCTTGCGGCCCATGATCATCGGCTTGCCCATGGTCTGCGCCTTGAAATGCTTCAGGTCGGCGGGCAGGTGCCAGGGCAGCTTGCCGTCGCGCCCGATCACGCCGTTGCGCGCGCGCGCCAGCACGAAGACGATCATATCGCCACCGCCGCCTTGATATGCGGCTGCGCGACATAGTCGTGGAGCACGAAATCCTCGAGCGCATAGCCATCGATCGCGTCGGGCCTGCGCACGATCTCCAGCCGGGGCAGCGTGCCCGGCTCGCGGCCGAGCTGCGTCTTGGCCTGTTCGAGGTGGTTGAGGTACAGGTGGCAATCGCCGCCGGTCCAGATGAACTCGCCCACCTCCAGATCGCATTGCTGCGCCAGCATATGGGTCAGCAGTGCATAGGAGGCGATGTTGAACGGCACGCCCAGGAAGATGTCGGCCGAGCGCTGATAGAGTTGCAGCGACAGCCGGCCATTGGCGACATGCGTCTGGAACAGGCAATGGCACGGGGCCAGCGCCATGGCGTGCAGGTCGCCGGGGTTCCAGGCCGACACGATCTGGCGGCGCGAGGCGGGCTGGGTGCGGATCTGTTCGATCAGCTCGGCGATCTGGTCGATATGGCGGCCATCGGCGGTCGCCCAGTCGCGCCATTGCTTGCCATAGACGGGGCCGAGATCGCCCGCTTCGTCGGCCCATTCGTCCCATATGCTGACCTTCTGCTCCTGCAGCCAGCGGACATTGGTGTCGCCGCGCAGGAACCACAGCAACTCGACGATGATCGAGCGCAGGTGCAGCTTCTTGGTGGTCAGGACCGGAAAGCCCCTGGCCAGATCGAAGCGCATCTGGTGGCCGAACACCGACAGCGTGCCGGTGCCGGTCCGGTCCATCTGCTGCACACCCTGGGTCAGCACCCGGTCCATGAGGTCGAGATATTGGCGCATGGCCGGGGCGTAGCGCTGCGGCCATCGTGTCGCAAGCGGAGGCGTCTGACGCTGCGCCGGCGCGCGCGATGCGGCAGGACCGGTCGTGCCCCCCTCAGCCCACCCTGCCCTCCGCATCGCGACGCGCCACGACGCCGAGGCGCTGTTCGCCGGGCTGTCGGGGGGCGCGGTCGAGGCGGTGGGCTTCGCCTATCTGGGTCCGGAACGGAGGTTGTTGGGCTTGCGTCATATCATCGGCCATGCCGACTCGGCGACGGTGCCGGTCGCCCGCATCGCACGGGACGCGATCCTGCTATCGGCGCAGGCGGTCCTGATCGCGCACAACCATCCCGATGGCGATCCCCGCCCCAGCCCCGCCGACCTCGCGCTGACCCGGCGGTTGGCACAGGGTCTGGACATGTTGGGGGTACGGCTTCTCGACCATTTGATCTTCGGCGGCGATCACGTGGCGAGCCTGCGGGATATGGGCGCGATTTAGGGCCGATCGACATTTGACCTTTTCCTCCCCTGCAAGGGGAGGTGGCAGGCCGCAGGCCTGACGGAGGGGTGTCACCGTTGGCGAGATCGGCCTTTACTCACGACCGGGGACACCCCTCCACCATCCTTCGGATGGTCCCCCTCCCCTTGCAGGGGAGGAATGAAGGCAGCCTTGTCTGGCTGTCGATATGGCAATAGCGGGGGCAAAACGCCCGCTTAAAAGCTGAACCGCACCCGCCCGACGATGCGGTCGCCCGAGTGACGCGCATCGGCCAGCATCAGGATCGCGGCCTCACGCTCGGACACGTCGGTCCCGACATAGTCGAGGCCCAGCGTCACCGGTCCGGTCACATGCTCCACACCCAGCCGCCAGTCCGTATAGTCGCCGTCCGGCCGCAAACGTGCGGCGCGGAAGACCTCGACGGTCTTGCCCGTGGAATGGCCGATCCCCGCCAGCAGGGTCCAGGGCGTGCCCGGCACCCCGGCCCGCGCGCCGGCATGGAGATAGAGATTGTCACCACCGATCGCGTTGAGCTGCGACGGCGCGTAATCGGCGCCCGCATCGACCTGAACCGGCCCCAGCGTATAGGCGGCGGAGGCACCCAGCTCGACATAATCGGCGTCGAACTCCGCACCGGCGAAGAAGTGACCGGTCACCCGGCCGCGCACGCTGACCGGGCCGACCATCGTGCCCGCCCCGAGGCTGAGGTCGCCAACCGCGCCCGCGCCGCCATGGCGGGGTGATTCGCGCAGCGCGACGATCCGCCCGCTCGCCTCCAGCACCCCGCGCGTGACGAAGATGTCGGCGGAGGGCGACACCTTGCCCTCGCTCCAGCTCAGGCCGCGACGATTCTCATCGCTGTTCAGCTCGACGCCGATGACGGGACGATCCTGCGCCAGGGCGGGGGTGGCGACAGCGAGGGATGCCAGCAACAGGCCGGCGGGGTACGCGATACGCAAAGGGTTTCTTATCCTTCTCGGGTTTCGGGGTGCAGGCGGTCCATTTCGGCGCGCAGCGTCGGATGGTCTTCCTGCGCCACCGCCTGCAGATGGTCGTGCAGCGCGTCGCGGCGCTCCGCCACTTCCTGCGCGATAGCTTGGCGGCTGGTACTGCACCAGCCCGGACGGCTGCCCTCGATCACATTGTCATGCGCCGCGCTGCGGCTGAGCGTCGCGCCATTGGTCGCGCGCGCCTCGCGGTGGACGATCATGTTCGCCGACCACAGGCAGCGCAGCGTCGAGGGGCGGCCGCCGGTGGTAACCGCGCCGATCTGCTTGTGGGTGACGCCGACATCGGCGCGATAATGGACCGCGACCGGTCCGCTATGATGGTCGACCTGCGTCCGGTGCTCGATTGCACCGTCAGACGCCACCGCCGCCCCAAGCGCGAGCCCGGCGATCAAAAGCGTATTCATCCTTGTCTCCTTCATGCGGTGCCCCGACCCATGCTGGCCGGTGGCCTATCGACACCGTGCGGAGTCGATACCCGATCAATGCATGACAAAGCTGTCAGGTTGCAAATCTGTCACCGCAACGGTGACTTATTTGCCCTTCATCCGGCATGGACGGATCGCGCCCGGTTCGGGGCGGGGGCCGGTGGCGCGGAAGGTTGCCAGATAGCCGCCCGCCGAGGGCATGCTCTCGATCGAGACCTGGGTGAAGCCCACCGCCTCGAACTCGCATTTCAGCAGCGCGGGCGGGGTGCCATGCGCGCGCGTCGCCCGGTCGGCATCGACCACCACGACCAGCCCGTCGGGCTTCAGTGCCGGATGGAGCCGCCAGAGGAATTCATAGGGCTGCCCGATTTCATGATACATATGCACCATCAGCACCCGGTCGAAGCTGTTGGGCGGCAGCTTGGGATCGGCCGCCTCGCCCAGCTTGACGCTGACATTGTCCAGCCGCTCGCGCGCGACGCGCTCGGCCAGCCGGTCGCGCCAGGCGGCGACGATGTCCTCGGCCAGCACGCGGCCTTCCTTGCCGACGCGCTGCGCCAGGCGGACGGTGTAATAGCCCTCGCCCGCGCCGATATCGGCGACGGTCATGCCCGGCCGGATCTTCGCGCGGTCCATGACCTGATCCGCCTCGCGCAGCCGGTCGCGCGCATCCTCGCTCGACCAGCGCGACGAGACGACGTCCGCGACGGGGCGATCCGCCGCCGGAAAGGGGCCGGGCTTGTCGTCATCGGCCTGCTGGTTGATCAGCGGCTTCGAGCCATCGCAACCGGCCACCGCGCCCCCCAGCGCGAGGAGCAGCGCCACCGCCAGCATCGATCCCGCCCCCTGGCTACGCATTTTAGTCGACATCCTCCACCGCGACCGCCTCACCGGTCACGCGCTGCGAGAGGGCGGCGGCCATGAAGCTGTCGAGATCGCCATCGAGCACATCGCCCGGCGCGGTCGAGGTGACGCCGGTACGCAGGTCCTTCACCAGCTGATAGGGCTGGAGCACGTACGACCGGATCTGGTGGCCCCAGCCGATATCGGTCTTGGTCGCGTTCTCCGCGTTCGCCACCGCCTCGCGCTCGGCCAGTTCGCGCTCGTACAGGCGGGCGCGCAGCTGGTTATAGGCCTCGGCCTTGTTCTTGTGCTGCGAACGCTGGTTCTGACACTGCACCACGATGCCGGTCGGCAAGTGGGTGATACGCACCGCCGAGTCGGTGGTGTTGATGTGCTGACCACCCGCACCGCTCGCGCGATAGGTGTCAATGCGCAGCTCGCTCTCGTTGATCTCGACCTCGATATTGTCGTCGATCACCGGATAGACCCACACGCTCGAAAAGCTGGTGTGACGACGCGCGGCGGAATCGTAGGGGCTGATCCGCACCAGCCGGTGCACCCCCGATTCGACCTTGGCATAGCCATAGGCGTTCTCGCCCTTGATCAGCAGCGTCGCCGACTTGATCCCGGCCTGTTCGCCCGCATGATAATCGACCAGCTCGACCTTCATGCCGCGCCGCTCGGCCCAGCGCGTGTACATGCGCTGGAGCATCCCGGCCCAGTCCTGGCTCTCGGTGCCGCCCGCGCCGGCATTGATTTCCAGATAGGTGTCGTTGGCGTCGGCTTCGCCGGCCAGCAGCGCCTTGACCTTGTCGGCCTCCGCCCGCTTGGCGAGATCGCCCAAGCTGGTGACCGCCTCCTTCTCCAGCTCCTCGTCGCCCTCCATCTCTGCCAGCTCGATCAGCTCGACCGTGCCCGACAGCTCGTTCTCGATGGCGCGGGTGGCGGTGATCGCCTCGTCCAGGCGGCGACGCTCGCGCATCACGGCCTGCGCCTGTTTGGGGTCGTTCCACAACGCCTGGTCCTCGACGCGCGCGTTCAGCTCGTCCAGGCGGCGCAGCGCGCGGTCCCAGTCGAGGAAGCGGCGCAGCAGCTCCAGGGCGTCCTTGATCGTGTCGACATGAGCCTGCGCTTCAGCGCGCATGAATATTCTCCGAATCGGTCGTGCGTCCGCCAGACGGGCGGAAAAACGTCATATGGGAAGCGGGCTAGTAGATTCCGCCTTCCCTTTGCAAGAAATCGCTGTCGCGCGGGGGCGCGGGCGTCGCCGGGCCGCTGGGCGTGGCGGGCGCGGTGGTGGCGGCCTCGGCGTTCCGGCGCGCGCGGCGGCGCGGCTCGCTCTCGGGCTTGAACGCTTCCCAGATCACGGCGGGCTTGGGATCGTTGCCGGTCGGGAAGGTGCCATAGACCGGCCGCCCGCTGGCGCGGTCGATCCGCACCATGCGGATGCCCGGCGCGGCACGGAAGGGCAGCTTCTCCAGCCCCTCATAGGCCTTTTCCGCGAACTGGCGGAAGATCGGCACCGCGATCGTGCCACCTTGCGCATAGCCGCCCAGCGAGCGCGGATGGTCATAGCCGATATAGAGGCCGCCGACGAATTGCGGCGTGCCGCCGACGAACCACACATCGGTCGGGCCGTTATTGGTGCCGGTCTTGCCGAACATCGGCCGATCGAGATCGCGCAGACCCGTCGCGGTGCCGCGCTGGATCACGCCCTCGGTGATATGGACCATCTGATAGGCGGTCATCGCGTCCATCACCTGGCGCTGGTGCGAGACCGGCCGCGGCATCGGCTTGCCGTCATAATCGGCCATGTTGCACCGGTCGCAGGCGCGCCAATTCTCCGGCCAGATCACCTTGCCATGCCGGTCCTGCGCGAAGTCGATCAGCGAGGGATCGCCGCCGCGCCCGTTATTGGCGAGGATCGCATAGGCGTTGACCATCTGCGACACCGTCGTCTCGCCCGCGCCCAGCGCATAGGACAGATAGGCCGGGAAATCGCCGATCCCCATCTGCTTGATCATGGCGACGACGTTCTTCATCCCCACCGTGGCGGCGGTGCGCACCGTCATCAGGTTGCGCGACTGCTCGATGCCCCAGCGCATGGTGTGCGGGCCCGCGCCCGCCGAATTGCCGAAATTGCGGAAGCATTTGGTGCCCAGATTGGCACCCTGATCGACGCAGAAGGGCCCGTCGACGATGATCGAGGCCGGCGTCATGCCATGGTCGAGCGCGGCGGAATAGACGATCGGCTTGATCGTCGAGCCCGGCTGGCGCTGCGCCTGGGTGGCGCGATTGAACGCCTGGAGCCGCGCGTCGAACCCGCCCTGCATCGCCAGCACGCGGCCGCTCGCCGGTTCCTCGACGACGAAGCCGCCCGAGATGCGCGGCACCGAGCGCAGGCCGAAGCCGCTACCCTGCGGCGCGACCGCGACGATGTCGCCCACCTTCAGCGCGCTGAACGCGGTCGCCGCCGTGCCCCGGCGCGGCATCTGCGCGGCCGCGCGCGGCAGGCTGCCGGTGCGACCATTGGCGAAGCCGATCGTCGCCTCACCCGTGTCCTTGGCGGTCACGATGCCGGCACGCCAGTCGCGATAGTCGAGGCCGATATTGGTGTTGAGCAGCGCCTGCTGCCAATTGTCGCCGTCCAGATCGACATGGCGGATCGGCCCGGACCAGCCGCGCCCGCCCTCGAACCGGACGAGGCCGTCGCGCAGCGCCTCGGTCGCCAGGTCCTGCAATCGCCGGTCATAGGAGGTGCGCACCCACAGCCCGCCCTCATAGACGCTGTGCGGTCCGCTCTGCGCATTCTCGCCGAACTGCTTGATCAGCTGGCGGCGCACCTCCTCGACGAAATAGCCGCCGACCTGCGCATATTTGGGCGTGCGGCGCAGCACGGTGCCCAGCGGCTCGGCCATCGCCGCATCATATTGCGCGCGGGTGATGAAGCTGTGGTCCAGCATCTCGCGCAGCACATAGGCGCGGCGCTCCAGCGCGCGGTCGGGATGGCGGATGGGGTCGTAGTTAGACGGCCCCTTGGGCAGCACCGCCAGATAGGCCATCTGACCGAGCGTCAGCTCGTTCAGTTCCTTGTCGAAATAGGCATGCGCCGCCGCCTCGACGCCGAAGGCGTTGCGGCCCAGCGCGATCTGGTTGAGATACAGCTCTAGGATCTGCGGCTTGGTCAGCGTCGCCTCGATCTTGTACGCCAGGATCGCCTCGCGCACCTTGCGCGTCGGCGAATAGGCGTTGCCGATCAACAGGTTCTTGGCGACCTGCTGGGTGATGGTCGAACCGCCGCGCGCGCGCCGGCCGCTGCCGAATTTCTTGGCATAGTCGAACACCGCACCCGCCAGCCCGGGATAATCGACGCCGCCATGCTCGAAGAAGCTCTTGTCCTCGGCGGCCAGGAAGGCGCGGACGAGCAGCGGCGGATATTCGCTGAACGACAGCTCGACCCGGCGTTCGCGCGCATAGGACTGGATCGGCGTGCCATCGAGCCCACGCACATGGGTCGGCAGCGGGGGCTCATAGGCCTTGAGCGCGTCGACCGAGGGCAGGTCGCGCATGAAGACCAGCCAGAACACCCCCGCCCCGATCGCGACCAGCAGCGCGAGCGCGGCGAGCCCCTTCACCCACCAACGGCTCCACAGCCGCCGGCGCGGGGTTTCGGGGGATTCGGACGGGTGGGTGGGATCGACGGCCATGGCTTTGCGCCGGCCCGTGTAGCAGGTTCGCCCCGGCTTGCCACCCGCCTTACCGATCGTTGGGCGTTACCCCTTATGCGGTTCGTCGCGCGCATCGTCCGGCGATGCGAAGCGCGCGCCGACATGCGCCTCGCCCCGCGCCGCCGCCAACCGCTCCTGCCGATGCCGCTCGGCATAGGCGGCCAGCCGCTCCGCATCGCGCGTGCCGTGGCAGGCGGGACAGCTCACCCCCTCGACATAGAGCGGCGAGGCGCGATCCTCGGGGCTGACCGGCATGCGGCAGCCATGGCACAGCGCATGGCTGCCCGGCGCCAGCCCATGCCCCACCGCGACGCGCGCGTCGAAAACGAAGCATTCGCCGTTCCAGCGGCTTTCCTCGGCGGGCATCGTCTCCAAATATTTCAGGATGCCGCCATCGAGGTGGAAGACATCCTCCACGCCTTCGGCCTTCAGGAAGGCGGTGGCCTTCTCACAGCGTATGCCGCCGGTGCAGAACATCGCCACCCGGGTCTTGCCCGCGAGCAGCTCGTCGCGGTGGTCACGGAACCAGGCGGGGAAATCGCGAAAGCTCTTCGTCCCCGGATCGACCGCACCGTCGAACGTCCCGATCGCGACCTCATAATCGTTGCGCGTGTCGATCACGACGGTCTTGGGATCGGCGATCAGCGCGTTCCACTCCGCCCCCGCGACATAGGTGCCGACCTCGCGGGTCGGATCGATGCCGTCGACGCCCATCGACACGATCTCGCGCTTCAACCGCACCTTCATCCGGTGGAACGGCATCGCCTCGGCGGTGGAGTCCTTATAATCGAGATCGGCACACCCCGGCAGCGTGCAGATATGATCCAGCACCGCCTCTATGCCGTTCGGTGTACCCGCGATGGTGCCGTTAATGCCTTCGCTCGCCAAGAGCAGCGTGCCGCGAATGCCATTGGCCTCCGCGACCGCCAAAAGGGGTTCGCGCAGCGCGGCGGGGTCGGGGAAGGTGGCGAAACGGTAAAGGGCACAGACGCGGATCATCTGGCGGCTTTAAGCTTTCCGCAACGGCGAAGCCAGACGCCAGACCAATCTCGCCATTTCATCCAAAACGATGCCAATGCGGACAATTGGGACCCAGAACCTCACAATCTAGCAAACTCTAGAAATAATACCCGCCCTCTTTCCGTTGAGCAATTCCTAAAACTACGATAGGCTTCCGAGACCGAGCACAACAATGATTCTCATACATATGTATAGCTCGGCAGGGAGAAGGCGACATGAGGAAGCTGAAGCTTGCCATTCTAGCCACGATTGCGATCAGCGCGACCGCCGCAGCGCAATATGACGACTATCATTACGTCAAACAATATTACAGCGACGGATCGCGTACACGGGTCGTAGGCCAGGAAACTTTCTACTGCAGTGGAGAGATCGAGACATCAGGGACCACATCCCCCTATTATCGATATTTCAACGGCATGTGTCCCTGAAAATGTTTTCGATGCGGCGGACCCTAGTTCGTCGCATCGACTCGCTCGTGAGATGATCACTCAGGCGGCTGTTGATGACGTCACCGCGATGCCATCCGCCGCGCGAAATGCACTTCGACCGCTTGGAGTACCGCCTGCGCGATCCGTTTCTGCCCGTCGCGGCTGTCGAGGAACGCGGCGTCCTGCATGTTGGAGATATAGCCCGTTTCGAACAGGATCGAGGGCATGTCGGGCGCCTTCAGCACCATCAGCGAGGCCATGCGGTGGAAGCTCGGCTTGACCGGGATCAGCGGCTGCGCCTCGCGGCCCAGGAGCCGCGCGAAGCTGGCCGAGGCGTTCATCGTCTCGCGCTGGGTCAGGTCGATCAGGATCGAGGACACGTCGCTGTTGCCGCCCAGATCGACGCCAGCGATCACGTCGGCCTTGTTCTCGCGCGCGGCGAGGCGCGCGGCCTCCTTGTCGGAGGCGACGTCGGACAGGGTATAGGCGGTGGCCCCGCGCGCCTCGCCCGCACCGGCGCTGTCGCAGTGGATCGAGATGAACAGGTCGGCATGCAGCCGCCGCGCGATATTATAGCGCTCGCGGTGGAGGATGTAGCGGTCATCCTCGCGGGTCAGCGCGGCGCGCACGCGACCGCTCGCGACCAGCGTGTCGCGGATCGCCCGGGCGATGGCCAGCGTCACGTCCTTTTCGCGCAGGCCCGTTTGCGGGTTGATCGCGCCGGGATCGACCCCGCCATGCCCGGCATCGATGACGACCAGCGGCCGGTCATCGGCACCGCGGACGCGCGGCAGCGGCAGGGTGCGCGTCGCGGCGGGCACCGGCACCGACAGGGTATAGCTGGGCTTGCGCGTCTGGAAATGGAACGGGAAGAAGTCGAGCGCGCCGGCGAAACTGGCCTGGGTATAGCCGCGCTTGAGCGGCTTGAGCGTCAGCGACAATTGCCGGCCATCGCTGTCGAACCCGCCGTCGAAGATCGTCGCATCCTCGGCCAGGTCGAAACGCAGCCGGGTGACGCCGGGCATGACCACGCTCTGGGTCAGGGTGCGTACCGCCCCCTGGTCGATCGGCGCCGGCCCCTTGCCGCCCGGCGTCGCGCCGACCACGTCGACCGCGATGCGGCGCGGTTCGTTCAGCATGACGCTGCGCGCGCGTTTGACCGGCGAATCGAACCGGATGATCACCTGCGCGCCGCGCACGAACACCTTCTGCACCTTGGCGGCAAAGGCGCTGACGGGGGCGAACACCCCGAGCAGGATGGTGAGCAACATCAACACGGCCCGGCTGTCATGCCGCGCCCAGCGACTGCCGGTCCAGCGAAAAGCCATTACGCAAACCCCTTTTGACGATCCTGGGATCGACAGCACAGGGGCTAGACCCGTGAGCGTCACGAGGGTCTTTCGGCCAATGGTTAACCGGCAATTCGGCATTTTTTCGCCGGCAAAACGGCGATTTGCCGCCTGTTGCGCAAAGCGTGTCGTGATGCTAGCAATCAACGCGGACCCCGGCCTCGATCACCTCTCCCAAACGATCGGGGACGGGGCCATCCTTCCAAGGCCCAGGAACGCGACGCATGATCGCGCGCGGGGCCAACCAGGTTGACGCTCGCATGACGCATATGATCCACCCCGCTGACCGACCGGCCCCTGCCGGCGGGATCGCGGTGTCGTGGGTCCGCACCGGCCCCGTCGCCGGCGCTGCGGCTGCGACGGCCACACACGCCGTTTTGACCAGCGGACCGGCGCCTCGCGCCGCCGCCCACCTTATTTACCGCGCGCGACGGCAGCCTCCAGGCCCGGCGCGCGCGTGGAGACTTCATAATGACCACGCGTATGCTGATCGACGCACGCCACCGGGAAGAAACCCGCGTGGCCGTCGTCAAGGGTAACCGGATCGAGGAATTCGACTTCGAGTCGGCCGAGCGCAAGCAGCTCAAGGGCAATATCTACCTCGCCAAGGTGACCCGGGTCGAGCCGTCGCTGCAGGCGGCGTTCGTCGATTACGGCGGCAACCGTCACGGCTTCCTGGCCTTTTCGGAAATCCATCCCGACTATTACCAGATCCCCAAGGAAGATCGCGAAGCCCTGCTGCGCGAAGAGGCCGAGCATGCCGCCGAAGAGGCCGCGCTGCGCGCCGAGCTCGACGCCGAGGATGATGAGGATCACGACGGCGAGGATCATGACGATCACGCCGACGACCATCACGACGACGAGGATGGCGAGGGTGCGCCGCGACCGAAGAAGTCGACCGTCAATGACGACCAGGTCGAGGCGCTGCGCCAGCGTCGCCAGAATCTGCGCCGCCGCTACAAGATCCAGGACGTCATCCATCGCCGCCAGGTGCTGCTGGTCCAGATCGTCAAGGAAGAGCGCGGCAACAAGGGCGCGGCCCTGACGACATACCTGTCGCTGGCGGGCCGTTACTGCGTGCTGATGCCCAACACGTCGCATGGCGGCGGCATCAGCCGGAAGATTTCGAACGCGGCCGACCGCAAGCGTCTGAAGACCATCATGGCCGACATGGCGCTGCCCTCGACCATGGGCTGCATCGTCCGCACTGCGGGCCTTCAGCGCACCAAGACCGAGATCAAGCGCGACTTCGATTATCTGGCGCGCCTGTGGGACGGCATTCGCGAGAAGACGCTGCATTCGTCGGCACCCGCGCTGATCTATGGCGACAGCGACCTCATCAAGCGCGCGATCCGCGACATCTACAACCGCGAGATCGAGGAAGTCATCGTCGAGGGCGAGGAAGGCTATCGCCAGGCGAAGGACTTCATGCGCCTGTTGATGCCCGCGCACGCCCGCCGGGTGAAGCAATATGCCGACGCCGTGCCCCTGTTCCAGCGCGCGCATGTCGAGGATCAGCTGGCCGCGATGTACAATCCGGTCGTTCAGCTGAAGTCGGGCGGCTATCTGGTCATCAACCCGACCGAAGCGCTCGTCTCGATCGACATCAACTCCGGCCGTTCGACCCGCGAGCATAATATCGAGCAGACCGCGACCGCGACCAACCTGGAAGCCGCGCAGGAAATCGCGCGCCAGCTTCGCCTGCGCGACATGGCGGGCCTCGTCGTCATCGACTTCATCGACATGGACAACAACTCCAATGTCCGGAAGGTCGAGAAGGCGATGAAGGAGGCGCTGAAGAACGATCGCGCCCGCATCCAGGTCGGCCGCATCTCGTCCTTCGGCCTGATGGAAATGAGCCGCCAGCGGCTGCGCACCGGCGTGCTCGAAGCGTCCACCCGCCCCTGCCCGCATTGCGAAGGGACCGGCCTGGTCCGCACCGCCTCGTCCTCTGGCCTGTCGGCGCTGCGCCTGATCGAGGACGAGGCCGCGCGCGGTCGCGGCTCGATCCTGACGCTGCGCGCCAGCCAGGAAGCGGCCGTCTATGTGCTGAACCGCAAGCGCGCCGACATCGCCGAGATCGAGGATCGCTACGGCGTGACGGTCGAGATCATCCCCGACCGCGAGGAAGAGGGGGCGCGCATGACGGTCGAGGCCTCCGGCCCGCCGCCGGCCTATGCGCCGAAGATCGACACACTCCTGCCCGTCGAGGAGGATGAGGACGATCTGATCGACGAGATCGAAGAGGAAGAAGAGGACGAGGTCGAGGAGGAAGCGACCGAAGCCCGCGCACCGCGCGAACCGCGTGACGAGGGCGAAGGCGGTGGCCGCAAGCGCCGTCGCCGCCGTCGCGGCCGCCGCAACCGTGGCGATGTCGAGGGTGGCGAGCAGGCCGAGGGCGAAGCCACGACCGACGACGCCGAGTTCGACGAGAATGACGCGGAAGACGCGGCTGAGGACGTTGCCGAGACCGCCGAAACCGCCGAAACCGTCGAGGGCGAACAGGCCGAGCCGCGCGAAGGCGGCCGCCGCCGTCGTGGGCGTCGCGGTCGCCGTGGTGGTCGCCGCAGCGAGAACGGCACGAACGACGCCGGCGAGTCGGTGAACGAGGCGGCGGCTGACGCCGGCTCCGACGACGACCAGGCCGAGGCGCCGCTGTCGATCGAGGAGCCGATCGAGGCGGGCGACGCCGCACCGGTGACGACCCCGCTCGCGGTGGCCGAGGCCGAAGCCACGGACGCGCCCAAGACCCGCCGCCGCCCGCGCGCCCGCAAGGCCGCGCCGGTGGTGACCGAGGCGACCGAGACTCCGGTCGAGGCCCCCGTGGCCGAAGCGGCGCCGGACGCCCCTGCGGCCGAGGTCGAGGCGGAAGCGCCGGCCAAGCCGAAGCGCGTCCGCAAGAAGGCCGCCCCCAAGGTCGCCGCCGAGCCGGCCGCCGAGGACGCGCCTGTCGAAGCGGAGGCTCCTGCCAAGCCCAAGCGCACCCGCAAGAAGGCCGCCCCCAAGGCGGCGGCCGAGCCGGTCGCCGAGGAAGCACCCGCGCCTGCGGAAACCGTGACCGCCGACGAACCGGTGGAAGCGGACGCAGAAGCCCCGACCAGCGAGACCCCGCGTCGCGGCTGGTGGCAGCGGACCTTCGGCGCCTGATCGCCCGAACGGTGTGAATGAAGACGCCCTCCTTCCCCAGCGGAAGGAGGGCGTTTTTCGTTGGGGGCCTCCCTATGGCGGGAGGCGACGCCAGACCGTGACGACGTCGTATTGAATCAACGCGAGCCCCTCCCCTTCAGGGGAGGGGTTGGGGTGGAGCGCTTCCACGGGCGGGCAGTCTGCGGCGATGCCCCACCCCAACCGCTCCCTTGAAGGAGAGGGGTAAGTTCGCTTCACGCATCCCGCTCTCGGAACGAGCCCACCCCCATCTCAATCCTCCCCTGCAAGGGGAGGTGGCGCGCGCAGCGCGTCGGAGGGGTGCCCGCTGTCGATAGGGCGACACCCCTCCGTCAGGCCTTCGGCCTGCCACCTCCCCTTGCAGGGGAGGAACATGGGGTTCCTCAAACGACCGGCTTGGCCCCCACCATCTTCCGCGAGGTCGCACATAGGGAACGCTGTCCGTCAACCGACGCCACCGGCATCACACCTCCGCCCGCCTCGCGCAGCCCGACCACGCGGTAGCGGTGCGCGATACCGCCCTGCTCCACCCAGGCGAGCCAGAGCGTCCCGACCTTGAAGCCCTGAATGAACCGCATCGTCGGTCCCTTGGCAGGACCGCCAACATCGGTCGCATTGAAGACGCTGCCCACCTCGGAGACATTGCCGCCCGCCGCCGTCGCCAGCGCCGCCCGGACCGTCGGCGGCAGATCGGCGAGGCGGCGGATCGCGCGCTGGTCCGGTCCCAGCCGGCAGACCGGGCCTGGCGGTACAGCGGCATCGACAGCGATCATCATCTTATCCTTTCCGTTCGCCCGGCGTTCAGCCATCGGCTGGCAGAGGCTATCCATCGCGGGGTCCCGTGCAAAGCCGGTTGTGTATGGCCCCCGACCCGTCGATAGAGGAATCATGAAGCGTCTGATCGCCGCCTTCGCCGCCACGGCCGTCCTCTGGGCGCAGCCGGCGGCCGCGCAATCGATCCTGCGCGATGCCGAAACCGAAACCATGTTCGCCGAGATGGCCGCGCCGATCATCAAGGCCGCCGGGCTGTCGCCGCGCACCGTCAAGATCGTCCTGATCAACGACGATTCGATCAATGCCTTCGTCGCGGGCGGGCAGATCGTCTATGTCCATTCGGGGCTGCTCCAGGCGGCGGACAATGTGAACGAGGTACAGGGCGTCGTCGCGCACGAGCTGGGCCATATCGCCGATGGCCATGTCGTGCTGGGCGATGCCGCGATGAAGCCCGCCATGGGCATGTACCTGCTCTCGATGGTGCTGGGGCTGGCCGCGATGGCGGCCGGCGGCGGCGAGGCGGGCGCGGGGATCATGGCGGCGGGCCAGCAGGCGGCGATGGGCAAGGTCCTGTCGTTCAGCCGCGCGCAGGAATCAACCGCCGACGCGGCCGGCGCCAAATATCTGAACACCGCCGGCATCACCGGCAAGGGGATGCTGAGCTTCTTCAAGAAGCTGCAGAACCAGGAATATCGCTACGGCTACACCAATATCGATCCGTTCGCGCAGACCCACCCGTTGTCGAGCGATCGTATCCAGGCGCTGACCGCCGATCTCCAGGCCGCGCCCGCCTGGAACAAGCCGGTCGATGCCAGATTGCAGGAGCGCTTCCTGCGGGTGAAGGCCAAGCTGCTCGGCTATGTCGGCTCGCCCGAGACGACGCTGAACAAATATCCGGCCAGCGATCAGTCGGTCTATGCGCATTATGCCCGCGCCTATGCCTATCACAAGGCGGGTTACCCGGACAAAGCCGATGCCGAGGCCAATGCCCTGATCGCGCGCGATCCGCACGATCCCTATTTCCTCGAAATCCAGGGCCAGATCCTGCTCGAGTCGGGCAAGCCGCAAGAGGCGCTTACCCCTTTGCGTGAAGCGACGATGGTGTCGGGGCAGAATGCGCTGATCGCCACGACCTTCGGCCATGCGCTGATCGCGACCGAGGACAAGCGCCATCTGGCCGAGGCGGTGAAGGTCCTGAAGGTCGCGGTGCAGCGCGACGAGGACAATCCCTTCGCCTGGGTCCAGCTCGGCACCGCCTATGAGCAGCTGGGCGATACGCCGCGCGCCGCGCTCGCCACCGCCGAGCGGGCGAGCATGATGGGCGACAACCGCACCGCCATTCAGAGCGCGCGCTATGCGCTCGCCAACCTACCCCCCAACACGTCCGAATGGATTCGGGCGCAGGATATCGCGATGACCTCTGCCGACGCCGAAGCCGGAACCAAGAAGAAGCGCCGCAAATGAGCGTGAAGGCATTGGCCGCGGTCGCGGTGATTGGCGGCCTGATCGGCGGCGGGGCGGCGATCGGCATCCAGCAGCTCGCCGCCCCGCACGGCGTTCAGGGCGAGGCGGTGCGCGCTTATCTGCTCGATCATCCGGAGGTGATCCCGGAGGCGATGCAACGCCTGCAGGACCGCGAACAGGGCAAGGCGGTGGCGGCGATCGGCGCAGACCTCACCAAGCCGTTCGGCAATGCCTATAGCGGCAATGCGCAGGGCGACGTCACGCTGGTCGAGTTCTATGACTATAATTGCGGCTATTGCCGGGCCAGCCTGCCGCTTTTGAAGCAGCTGACCCAGGCCGATCCGAAGCTGCGCATCGTCTATCGCGAGCTGCCGATCCTGGCCCCGTCGAGCAAGGCGGCGGCGCGCGCCAGCCTGCTCGCCGCCAATCAGGGCAAGTTCCCCGCCTTCCACGACGCGCTCTATGCCGGCGGGCCGGTCAGCGACGCGACGATCGCGGCGGCGGCGAAGACCGCCGGGGTCGACATGACCAAGATGGCGGCGTTCCAGCCGCAAGCGGATGCCGAGATCGCGCGCAATCTGGAGGCCGCCGGGCGGCTGGGCCTGACGGGTACGCCGAGCTGGATCGTCGGCAACCGCATCCTGTCGGGCGCGTTGCCGCTCGAACAATTGCAAAAGGCCATCGCCGACGCCCGAAACGGTTGATAAAGCGGCGGTCTTCACACGGGGGACTGCCGCATGACCGACCCGATCCTGTCCGTCGAGGGCGTGACCAAAACCTATAAGGGCGGGGTCACCGCGCTCCAGCCCGTCGATCTGGAGATCCGGCGGGGCGAGATCTTCGCGCTGCTCGGGCCGAACGGTGCCGGCAAGACGACGCTGATCTCGATCGTGTGCGGCATCGTCACGCCCTCGGCCGGTGCGATCCGCGTCGACGGGCATGACGCGCTGCGCGACTATAAGGGCGCGCGTCGGAAAATCGGGCTGGTGCCGCAGGAATTGTCGGTCGACATGTTCGAGCGCGTCATCGACACGGTCAATTTCAGCCGGGGCCTGTTCGGCCGCGCGCCCAACCCCGCCTATGTCGAACAGGTGCTGCGCGACCTGTCGCTATGGGACAAGCGCCACGCCAAGCTGATGGAGCTGTCCGGCGGCATGAAGCGCCGCGTGCTGATCGCCAAGGCGCTGAGCCACGAACCTGACCTGTTGTTCCTCGACGAGCCCACGGCGGGCGTCGATGTCGAACTGCGCCGCGACATGTGGAAGCTGGTCCACCGCCTGCGCGAGCGCGGCGTCACCATCATCCTGACCACCCATTATATCGAGGAGGCCGAGGAGATGGCCGACCGGGTGGGCGTGATCGCCAAGGGCAAACTGCTCCTGGTCGAGGAAAAGGCCGAGATGATGAAGAAGCTCGGCAAGCGCGAAATGGTGCTGACCCTGGCCGAGCCGATGGCGACGATCCCGGCGGAGCTGGCCGAATGGAATTTGACGCTGGAGGATGAAGGCAAGCGTCTGCGCTACATTTTCGACGCGCGCGCCGAGCGGACCGGCATCCCCTCGCTGCTGCGCAAGCTGGGCGACCTGGATATCGGGTTCAACGATCTGGAAACCTACAAATCCTCGCTGGAGGATATTTTCGTCGATCTGGTCGAGGGGACACGCGCATGAACCTGCATGGCATCTGGTCGATCTATCGCTTCGAAATGGCGCGGTTCCGGCGGACGGTGTGGACCAGCCTGATGGTGCCGGTGATCACAACCACGCTCTATTTCGTGGTGTTCGGCACCGCGATCGGATCGGCGATGAACCAGGTCTCGGGCGTGCCTTACGGCGCGTTCATCGTCCCCGGCCTGATGCTGCTGTCGATATTTTCGGAGAGCATCCTGAACGCTAGTCTGGGCATCTACATGCCCAAATTCACCGGCACCATGTACGAGATATTATCCGCGCCTTTGTCACCGATCGAGACGGTGCTGGGCTATGTCGGGGCTGCGGCGAGCAAGTCGATGGTGATCGGGCTGGTGATTCTGGCCACCGCCTATCTGTTCGTGGACCTCAGCATCCTGCATCCGGTCGCGATGGTCTTCTACCTGCTGCTCGTCGCGGTGACCTTCTCGCTGTTCGGCTTCGCCATCGGCATCTGGGCGCGCGGGTTCGAGCAGTTGCAGGTCATTCCGCTGCTGATCGTCACCCCGCTGACCTTCCTTGGTGGCGCCTTCTACTCGGTAACGATCCTGCCCGAGCCGTGGCGGACGGTGACGCTGTTCAACCCGGTCGTGTATCTGATCAACGGCTTCCGCTGGACCTTCTTCGGCACGTCGGACGTGACGCCCGGCGTCAGCCTGGGGGTGACGGCGCTGTTCCTGCTGGCGTGCCTGGCATGGATCGGCTGGATCTTCCGCACCGGCTGGCGACTGAAGAACTGAGCGTGATTCCTCCCCTGCAAGGGGAGGGGGACCAGCGAAGCTGGTGGAGGGGTGTCCCCGTACCGAGAGCGCGACACCCCTCCGTCAGGCTACGCCTGCCACCTCCCCTTACAGGGGAGGATAGTTACTTCCGCCACACCCCGCCCAGCACCGGCGTCACCACCAATCCGTTCAGGTCCACCAGCACATGGACCAGCATCACCACCCACAGGCTGCCGGTCATCAGATACAGCCCGGTCATCACCGCCCCCAATGCGGTGGTGGCGATCACCCCGACCCAGCCCTGATAACGGTGCATCGCCCCGAACAGGATCAGCGAGGCGATAAAGCCGATCCCCGCCTGCCCCGTCGCCATCGCGACCAACAGCGGCAGATAGAGGCGGAAGAACGCCTCCTCGGTCACCCCCGCCATGATACTGAGCGCGGCGGCATATTTCACTTCGCGCCGATCACGCGGCAGCAGCGCGGAGATATTGCCCAGCGGCTTGCGCTTGCGGACGCGTGCCAGCACCGCCCCCACGGCCAGCCCGCCGATCGCCCCGCCGATCAGCATCCCCTGCATCGCCTCGCCGCTGTCGAAGATCGGCGGCATGAGGCCGGCGATGGCGGCGAACTCGCCCGGCATCATGACCAGCGCATCGGTCCGGCCGAGCAGCACCAGCCCGACCAGCACCGGTAACAGGAACGCCAGTGCCGAGCGGACCAGCCACAGCCGAAAGCGCATCCGCCGCGAATGGCCGTCGTTCAGCGCGCTGAACCGCCGATACTCGCCCAGGTCGCCCTTCTGAAACCACCAGGCACCGCCGAGCGCGGCGAGGAGTAGAAGGGTGGCGGTTAGCGCGGGAGGCATGGGTATCGATCCCCCCTCCCCATCAGGGGAGGGGTCGGGGATGGGGCGCTTCCGCATACCCGGCGCTGGTGGAAAGGCCCCACCGCAACCCCTCCCCTGAAGGGGAGGGGCTTGATCCAGACGATGCCCTCATCCCCGCAGATCAAAGCCGATGCTGCCCCTTCACCCAGCGCACGGTGCCCGACGAGGCACGCATCACCACGCTCTCGGTCGTCATCACCTTGGCATGCCGCTTCACCCCCGCCAGCAGCGAGCCGTCGGTGACCCCGGTGGCGGCGAAGATGCAGTCGCCCTGCGCCAGCTCGGTCAGGTCGTACTGCTTGTCGAGGTCGGTTACGCCCCACTTATGCGCCCGCGCGCGCTCGGCGTCGTTGCGGAACAGCAGCCGCCCCTTGAACTGCCCACCGACGCAGCGCAGCGCGGCGCAGGCCAGCACACCCTCGGGCGCACCGCCCGAACCCATATAGCAGTCGATCGTCGTCTCCGGATCGGTCGTCGCGATCACCCCCGCCACGTCGCCGTCGCCGATCAGCACCACGCCGCAACCCAGCGAACGCAGCTCGGCGATCAGCCCCTCGTGACGCGGCCGGTCGAGCACGCACACCACGATGTCGGAGGGCTTGACCCCCTTGGCCTCGGCGATGGCGCGGATATTGTCGCTGGGGCTGCGATCCAGGTCGATGACACCCGCCGGATAGCCCGGGCCGACCGCGATCTTGTCCATATAGACATCGGGCGCGTTGAGCAGATGGCCCTTCTCGGCGATCGCCAGCACCGCCAGGCTGTTCGGCCCCGCCTTGGCGCAGATGGTCGTACCCTCCAGCGGGTCGAGCGCGATGTCGATCTCGGGGCCGTTGCCGGTGCCGACCTTCTCGCCGATGAACAGCATCGGGGCCTCGTCGCGCTCGCCCTCGCCGATGACGACGGTGCCGTCCATCTCCAGTTCGTTGAGCGCGGCGCGCATCGCCTCGACCGCTGCCGCGTCCGCCGCCTTCTCGTCGCCGCGCCCGACCAGCGTGGACGCCGCGATCGCCGCCGCCTCGGTCACGCGAACCATTTCGAGGACGAGGACGCGGTCGAGAACCTGGCTGGCGGTCTGGGTCATCTTACTCTCCTGACGGCTTGCACGACCGTCTTGTTGAACATGTTTTACACGCCTTATCGTCTGGCGTAGACAAGGCATAGCCCCGAAACATGACGGAATGAGACGGAATGCGGCCATTCGGCGTTGTGGGGCCGTGAATCCCACGCCCCCCATGATCGCGCTCGATCGCGTCAGCCGCCGTTACGGCGCGCTGGCGGCGGTCGATGATGTCTCGCTGACCATCGCGCGTGGCAGTTTCGTCGCGCTGGTCGGTGCGTCGGGATCGGGCAAGTCGACGCTGCTACGCATGATCAACCGGCTGGAAGACCCCGATTCGGGATCGGTGACGATCGATGGTCGCGATGTCGCCGACCAGCCCCCGCACGTCTTGCGCAGGGGGATCGGCTATGTGTTTCAACAACATGGCCTGTTTCCGCATATGACGGTCGCCGCCAATATCGCGATCGGCCTGACCCTGACCGGCCAGCCGGTCGGCGACCGCGTTGGCGAGATGCTCGATCTGGTCGAGCTGGACCGCGACGTGGCGACGCGGATGCCCGAGGCGTTGTCGGGCGGACAGCGCCAGCGGGTCGCCATCGCGCGTGCGCTGGCGACCGCGCCGCCGATCCTGTTGCTCGACGAGGCGCTGGGCGCGCTTGATCCCGTCACCCGCGATGCGGTGGCGGGGCGGCTGGTCGATCTGCACGAACGGCTGGGGCTGACCACGCTGCTCGTCACCCATGACATGGCCGAGGCTTTGCTGACCGCGTCGCGCGTGCTGGTGATGGATCGGGGGCGGATCGTCGCCGACGCGACGCCCGCGCAACTGGTGGCGGGCGAAGGCGGCCCGGTCGCGCAAAGCCTGATGGCGGTCCCCCGGCATCAGGCCGAACGGCTGGCGGCGCTGGCCCGATGAGCGCCTTTCTCGACGCGCTGGGCCGTGTGCCGCCGCTGCTCGCGCAGCATGTACTGGTCAGCATGGCGGCATTGCTGCTGGGCATCGCGATCGCGGTGCCGCTGGCCTTCGCCTGTGCCCGGCGGCCGGGGCTGGCGCGGGTCGCGCTGGGGCTGGCCAGCCTGGTGCAGACCATTCCGGCGCTGGCGTTGCTCGCGCTCTTCTATCCGCTGCTGCTGACCCTGTCGGGACTGGTCGGGGGCGGGATACCCGCGCTGGGCTTCCTGCCCTCGCTGCTGGCGCTGACGCTCTATGCGCTGCTGCCGATCCTGCGCAACGGTGTGACCGGGCTGACCGGGCTCGACCAGTCCGTGTTGCAGGCGGCCGATGCGGTGGGGATGACGCGCGCGCAGAAGCTGCGGCTGGTCGAGGCGCCGCTCGTCGCGCCGGTGCTGGCGGCGGGTATCCGGACGGCGGCGGTATGGACGATCGGCGCGGCGACGCTGGCGACGACGGTGGGGCAGCCTTCGCTGGGCGATCTGATCTTCGCCGGACTTCAGACCCAGGCCTGGGCGCTGGTGCTGGCGGGGTGCTTCGCCGCCGCCGCGCTGGCGCTGACGGTCGATGCGCTGATCGGACTGGTCGAGCGCGGACTGGCGACACGGCGGCGGCGCCTGTGGATCGGCGGGCTGGCCGCGCTCGCGCTCGGTTGCGGATTGGCGACCCAGCCGCTCTGGCCGCAACGAGGCGACCAGCCGCGCGAGGTAGTGATCGGCGCCAAGAATTTCTCCGAACAATATATCCTCGCGCGGATGATCGGCGACCGGCTGACCCGCGCCGGCTACCGCGTCAGCTATCGCGACGGCCTGGGCTCGGCGGTGGCGTTCGAGGCGACGGCGGCGGGGCGGGTCGATGTCTATATCGACTATGCCGGCACGCTGTGGACCACCGCGATGCACCGGCACGATTCGCCGCCGCGCGCCGCGATGCTGGGGGCGCTCAAGGATTGGGCGGCGACCCGCGACGTTGTGATGCTGGGACCGCTGGGGTTCGAGAATGCCTATGCCTTTGCGATGAAGGGGGATGCGGCGCGGCGGCTGGGCGTGCGATCGCTCGCCGACCTGTCGCGCGTCGCGTCGCGCCTGACACTGGGCAGCGATCTGGAGTTTCTCGACCGGCCCGAATGGGCGGCGGTGCGCGATGCTTATGGTTTACGATTCGCCAACATGACGCCGTACAGCCCGACCTTCATGTACCGCGCGCTGGGTAGCGGGCGCGCGGATGTGATCTCGGCCTTTTCCTCGGACGGGCGGATCGCGGCGGATCGGCTGACCGTGCTGAGCGATCCTAGCCATGCGATCCCTGGCTATGACGCGGTGCTGCTGGTGGCGAAGGACCGGGCGGGGGATGCCAAGTTCGTTGGGGCGCTGCGGCCGATGCTGAACCGGATTCCGGTCGAGGCGATGCGCGAGGCGAACTACCGGGTCGACCGCGACGATGCGGCGAAGGAAAGTCCTGAGGCGGCGGCGCGGTGGCTGGCAAAGCGGGTGGGATTGTAAGGGTTCACGCGAAGGCGCGAGGGCGCGAAGTTCAAAAGATTTTTGTTCGCGCGGAGGCGCGGAGAACGCGGAGGGGGATCGCCCCTGGCGGGCGTCGCGCTTTCATTACGGGCCGGGGTTGCAGGATGAAGACTGCCGCCGGGCACGACACCTCTGCGCGAAACTTATTCTTTGCGGCTTCCCGTGAATTTTAAAGCCCCTCCCGCAAGCGGGAGGGGTTTGGGGAGGGCACGGAGTCTCACCGAGACGATCGTCTGTGGCTTTCTCTCCCCCATCCCAGTTTCAGGTAAACGATGCCCCGCATCGTTTAGGTCATGCCGGGGGGCATGACCGACCTGAAACTCGCTTGCGGGAGGGGCGTGCCAAGTGTCAGGCGTTCAGCGCAGGATCAATCGCGCAGCAGGTCGTTGATGCTGGTCTTCGACCGCGTCTGCGCATCGACGCGCTTGACGATCACCGCGCAGTACAGGCCCGGCTTGCCGTCGACCGACGGAGTCGAGCCCGGCACCACCACCGAGTAAGGCGGCACATGGCCCCGGAAGACCTCGCCCGTCTCGCGGTCGATGATCTTGGTCGAGGCGCCGAGATACACGCCCATCGACAGCACCGCGCCTTCACCGACGCGGACGCCCTCGGCCACTTCGGCGCGCGCACCGATGAACGCGCCGTCCTCGATGATGACCGGCCCCGCCTGCAGCGGCTCGAGCACGCCTCCGATGCCCGCACCACCCGACAGATGAACGTTCTTGCCGATCTGCGCGCAGCTGCCCACGGTCGCCCAGGTGTCGACCATCGTGCCCTCGCCGACATAGGCGCCGATGTTCACGAAGCTGGGCATCAGGATCGCGCCCTTGGCGACATGCGCGCCGCGCCGCACGACCGAGCCCGGCACCGCACGGAACCCGGCGGCGCGGAAGTCGGCCTCCGACCAGCCGCTGAACTTCGACGGCACCTTGTCGAACCAGTGGCCCGCACCCGGACCATTGTCGATCAGGACATTGTCGTTCAGGCGGAACGACAGGAGCACCGCCTTTTTCAGCCACTGGTTGACGGTCCAGCCGCCATTCCCGTCCGGCTCGGCCACGCGCGCCTCGCCCCGGTCGAGCAGCGCCAGTGCACGGTCGACGGCGATGCGCGCCTCGCCCTGGGTCGCGAAATCCAGCTCGGCCCGGTTTTCCCAGGCGGCGTCGATGGTGGCGGCCAGATCTTGGGCCATGGTCAATCCTCCAATATGCTCGTCAGCCACGGCGTCAGCGCGTGGACGGTATAGTCGATATGATCGCGCGCGGCATCGCCGGGCACCTGTTCGGAACCGTTGTCGACCCAGACGGTGGTCATCCCGATCGCCTTCGCCGGCACCAGATTGCGCGCCATATCCTCGAAGAAGATCGCGCGCGTCGGGTCGATGTCGAACGCGGCGCACAGCCCGGCATAGGCCGAGGGCTGCGGCTTGGGGACCAGCCCCATCGCGGTGATGTCGTGCACCGCCTCGAAATGGCTGCCCAGCCCCAGCCGGTCGAGGACCTTGAGCGCATAGGGCTTGTCGCCATTGGTGAAGACCAGCTTGCGCCCCGGCAGCTTGGCGATGGCGGCGGCCAGCGGCGCGTCCTCCTCCAGCACGTCCATCTCAATGTCGTGGACATAGGCGAGGAAGGCGGCGGGATCGACGTCATGCTCGGCCATCAGGCCGGCCAGCGTCGTGCCGTGTGCGTGGAAATACTCCTTCTGGATTCGGAACGCCTGTTCGCGGTCCACACCCAGCAGATCGCCGACGAATTCGGTCATGCGCCGGTCGATATTGGCGAAAAGATTGGCACTCGCCGGATACAGCGTATTGTCCAGATCGAAGATCCATGCGTCGATATGGAACAGGGCGGGCAGCATGGGGGCAGCGTGTAGGCGCGAGACCGCTTTGCCGCAACCCGCAGGCGGCCTAAGATCGGGGCGAACGGGATCATGACGGGCGAGAGGGGAACAGGGGTGAGGATCGTGGCGATGCGGGCCGCCGCACGGATCGGCACGGTGCTGGGCGGCGGGGCGATGCTCGCCGCGTGCGGCGGCGGCGGTGGAGGCGTGCAGTCCATCCCCACGCCGCCCGCCGCCGCCACCCAGACGCCGACGCCCACCCCCGCCCCGACGCCGGCACCGACCCCCGCCCCCAATTACGACACCGCCGGCTACCGTGCGACGGCGGGCGCGGTGGCGATGAACGCGCTGGCCGCCTATCAGAAGGGCGCGACCGGCAAGGATGTCCCCGTGGGCATCCTCGATTCCGGCATCGATACGCAGAGCCCGCTGTTCGCCGGACGCATTTCGGCCAGCTCCACCGATGTCGCCGGTACGCGCGGCATCGGGGACGAGAGCGGGCATGGCACCGCCGTCGCCTTCACCGCCGCCGGGGGACGCGACGGGAAGCGGGCGCAGGGTGTCGCCTTCGATGCGACGCTGGTCGTGCTGCGCGCCGATCGGCCGGGCAGTTGCGGCGCGGATGGCGGCTGCGCCTATCCGCTCGACACCGTCGCCAAGGGGCTGGACGCGGCCCGCACCGCGCAGGCGCGCGTGATCAACATCTCGCTGGCCTCCAACGAAACGCCGCCCGCTGCGGTGAAGGCCGCGATCGGGCGCGCCACCGCCGCGGGCATGATCGTCGTCATCGCGGCGGGCAATGACGGCGAGTCGGACCCCAGCATCCTGGCCCAGATCGCCAACGACGCCAGTATCGGGCGCGGGCAGGTGATCATCGCCGGATCGGTCACGCAGGGCGGCACCATATCGGCCTTCAGCAACCGTGCCGGCCTGTCCGCCGCGCATTTCCTGACCGCGCTGGGCGAACAGATCGAGGCGCCGGATGCCAGCGGGGTGCGCAAGCTCTGGTCGGGCACCTCGCTCGCCGCGCCGCAGATCACCGGGGCGGCGGCCTTGTTGATTCAGGCCTTTCCCAATTTGTCGGGCGCGCAGGTCGTCGACCTGCTGCTGCGCACCGCGCGCGATGCGGGAACGGCGGGGACCGACTCGGTCTATGGTCGGGGGACGCTGGACCTGACCGCCGCCTTCCAGCCGGTCGGGGGCATGGGCGTGGCGGGAACAGGTGCGTCGCTGTCGATGACCACCAATGCCCGGCTGTCCGCCGCGATGGGCGATGCGGCGGCGCGCGACCTGCGGCTCGTGGCGCTCGACGGCTATGCCCGCGCCTATGCGGTCGATCTATCGTCCACCGTTGCGCGCACCGGGCCCCGCCCGATCCTCGGCACCGCGCTGCTCGGCCAGATCGACACGCGGCTGGTATCGGACGGCACGCGCACGGTCGCGCTGACCAGCAGCATCGTCCAGCCCGGCGAGGCGCGATTACGCGCGATCGTGCCGAGCGACGCGACGCCGCAAATCCGCCGCATCGCCGCCGGCACGATGACCCAGTCGGTCAGCCCGCGCACGACGATCGGCTTCGGCTTTGCCAGCGGCGGCGAGGCGCTGGTCGCCGGCTGGACGGGCCAGGCCGGCCCCGCCTTCCTGACCAGCGACCCCGGCTTCGGCTTCGACCGCGCGCCGCAGGCCTCGGCGGCGCTGCGCCATGCGCTGGGCGGTGTCGGGGTGAGCGTGGCGATGGAGAGCGGCCGCTTCCCCGCCGCCGCCGCGCCCGGCATGACCGCACCCGGTTACGATCAGGTGGCGGTGACCATCGACCGCCACATCGGCCCGGTCGCGACCAGCCTGACCGCGTCGCACCTCGACGAACGGTCGACCGTGCTCGGCGGCTGGTTCGGCTCGGCATTGGGTCAGCCACGCGGCACGAGCTGGTTTGCAGAGGCGGCCGCGCGCTGGCAGGGCGATGGCGGCTGGTCGCTGGGCGGGCGCTGGCGGCACGGCTGGACGCGCGCCGATGGCGGCATGGGCCGCGGGTCGCTCGCCAGCCAGAGCTGGTCGGTCGAGGCGGGCAAGGCCGGGCTGTTCGGCGGCGACCGGTTCGACCTGCGCCTCGCCCAGCCGATACGGGTGATGGCCGGCGGCCTCGACCTGAACCTGCCGGTGCATTGGGACTATGCCGGTGGCCGGGTCGATGGCTGGGACGCGCGCCGGCTGTCGCTATCGCCGACCGGGCGCGAGTTGCTGGTCGAGGCGCGGCATGCCGTCACCCTGGGGGCGGGCGAGCTGTCGACGCATGTCTTCTGGCGGCGCGATCCCGGCAATATCGCGGCGCTACCGCCCGAGCGAGGCATGGCGATGAAGTACGGCTTGTCCTTCTGATACGCGGTCTTGGCTGGCGATGATGCGCGTGCCTCCCCATCTTGTTGGCATGACACGTTATTCCCTGCTCGATCTGGTCCCCGTCATCCAGGGCGGCACCGTCGCCCAGGCGCTGGCCAACGCCGCCGATCTCGCCGCCCATGCCGAGGCGCATGGCTATCACCGCTATTGGACGGCCGAGCATCACGGCATGGAGGGCATCGCGTCAGCCGCGACCGCCGTGGTGCTGGCGCATGTCGGCGCGGCGACGAAGACGATCCGTATCGGCGCGGGCGGCATCATGCTGCCCAACCATGCGCCGCTGACCATCGCCGAGCAGTTCGGCACGCTCGACGCGCTGTTCCCCGGCCGGATCGACCTGGGGCTGGGCCGTGCGCCGGGATCGGACCAGCGGGTGGCGCGCGCGCTGCGCCGGACGCTCGACAGCGATCCCAACGCCTTCCCGCGCGACGTGATGGAGTTGCAAAGCTATTTCGCCGATGACGGCCAGACCGGCATCGTCGCCACGCCAGGCGCGGGTGCGCGCCCGCACATGTGGGTGCTGGGGTCGAGCCTGTACGGCGCGCAGCTCGCCGCCGCGCTGGGTCTGCCCTATGCCTTCGCCTCGCACTTTGCGCCGGATGCCTTGGACGATGCGCTGGCCATCTATCGCCGCGATTTCCGGCCCTCGGCGACGCTCGACAAGCCCTATGCGATGGCGGGCTTCAACGTCTTCGCCGCCGATAGCGATGCGGAAGCGGAATTGCTGGCGAGTTCACAGCAACAGGCCTTCGTCGCGCTGCGCACCGGCCGGCCAGGCAAACTGCCCCCGCCCGTCCCCGGCTATCGCGACAGCTTGGGCGCACAGGGGTCGGCGATCCTCGACCATGTCCTGTCCTGCTCGGCCATCGGCGCGCCCGCGACCGTGGAACGCCAGCTGGCCGCCTTCGTCGAGCGGACCAAAGTGGACGAGGTGATGATCGTCAGTTCGATCTTCGACCATGCCGCGCGCAAGCGCTCGGTCGCGATCGCGGCGCAGGCGATGGATGCGTTGGAGACGGTGGCGGCCTGAGCTAGATCCTGATGACGCTGCCTTGAATCGAAATGAGCCCCTCCCCTTCAGGGGAGGGGTTGGGGTGGGGCCTATCCACGAACGTCGGGCTTGCGGACCCGCCCCACCCCCGGCCCCTCCCCTGAAGGGGAGGGGTGGGTCGAGCTCATGTCATCCTGCTCTAGGAATTTCACGCGAAGCCGCGATGGCGCGAAGAGAGAAGAATAGGATGGTTCGCACGGAGGCGCGGAGAACGCAGAGGGGGCGTGTCGAATGGCACCCTCAATACTTCCTAACGAGCCGTTGAGGATAAGGGGAGGCGGTGCCTTCGGGTACGGCACCTCCGCGTCCTCCGCGCCTCCGCGCGAACAAAATTCTTCTTTGCGTCCTCGCGGCTTCGCGTGAACCAGATTACCCCACCGCTGCGGGAAGCCTGAGCCGCACGAGCAGCCCGCCCAGATCCTCGCTCTCCTCGAGGCTGACCGTCCCGCCGTAAATCTCCGCCACGTCGCGCACGATGGCGAGGCCCAGGCCCGTGCCCGGCTTGCCCGTATCCAGCCGTACGCCACGATCGAAGATACGGACGCGTTCGTTCTCCGGGATGCCGGTGCCGTCATCCTCGACCAGGATTTCGACGAACCCGGCCTGCGCGCCGACCGTCACGAAGACGCTGCCGCCACCATATTTGGCCGCGTTCTCGACGAGGTTGCCCAGCATCTCGTCCAGATCCTGCCGCTCGACATGGACGACGAGGTCCTTCGGGCCGTCCACATCGATGCGGACATGGCGATAGAGCCGGCCGACCGCGCGCTCGACCGATTCCAGGCTGGGCCAGACCTCGGCGCGGCTGTGCGCCGAGCCACGCCGGCCGACCGCGCGGGCGCGGGCGAGATGGTGGTCGACCTGACGGCGCATCGTGCGCGCCTCGCGAATGACGGTGTCGGCCAGATCGTCGGCGCGCGCGGTCGCGGCGTTCATGATGACGGTCAACGGGGTCTTGAGCGCATGCGCGAGGTTGCCGGCATGGCGTCGCGCCTCCTCGGCCTGCTTCTCGTTATGCTCGATGAGGGCGTTCAGCTCCTCGACCATCGGCGCGACCTCGTTGGGCATGGCGTCCGACACGCGGTTCGCCTTGCCCGCGCGCATCGCTGCGATCTCCTCGCGCACCCGGCGCAGCGGATAGAGGCCGTAGAAGGTCTGCATTGCCGCCATCAGCAACAGCCCGACGCCGAGCAGCGCGAAGCTGCGCACCAGCGTCCGACGGAGCGCACTGATCTGGGCGTCCAGCCCTTGCCGACTCTGCGCCACCTGAAAGCGCCAGCGCACGTCCGAGCCGGGCAGCTTCACATCGCGTTCGACGATGCGCAGCTTTTCGTCGGGAAACTGGTTGCTGTTATAGGTGTGGACGGCATCGTCATTATGCCGCGTGCCGTAAGCGAGCTGGCGATCCCATAGCGAACGCGAGGGAAAGGCTTCGCGTCCCGGCGCGGACACCTGCCAATAGACGCCCGATCCCGGCTCCAGAAACGCCTGATCGGCCGGCTCGCGGCTGAACCACACCTCGCCCTGCTGAATTTCCGCCGAGACGAGCAGCGAGCGCAGGACATAGGACAGGCGGTCGTCGAAATTCTGCGTGACGGCGGACACCAGCACCCGGTCCAGCGCGAAGCCGCCGCCCGCTAGCAGGACCATGATCCACCCGGCGGCGATCAGGATCATGCGGCGCGACAGCGACCCCGTCCGCAGGGTCGGGCGCGAGATGAGGCCGTCCTTCACGGGAAGATCCGGATCAGGCCGCCGAGCCCGCCGCCCCGCCCGCCGACGGATCGTCCAGGCTGTAGCCCAGACCGCGAATGGTGGTGATCACATCCTGGCCCAGCTTCTTGCGGATGCGCGTCACGAACACCTCGATCGTGTTCGAATCGCGGTCGAAATCCTGGTCGTAGATATGCTCGATCAGCTCGGTACGGCTGACGACCTTGCCCTTGTGGTGGAGCAGATAGCTGAGCAGCTTATATTCCTGCGCGGTCAGCTTCACCGGCTCGCCGGCGCGCGTGACCTTGCCCGACCGGGTGTCGAGGCGAACGTCGCCGGCGGTCAGCTCGGATGAGGCGTTGCCGCTGGCACGCCGGATCAGCGCGCGCAGCCGGGCGATCAGTTCCTCGGTCTGGAAGGGCTTGGCGACATAGTCGTCGGCGCCCGCATCCAGCCCCGCCACCTTGTCCGACCAGCTGTCGCGCGCGGTCAGGACCAGCACCGGGGTCGTCTTGCCTTCCTTGCGCCAGCGGTCGAGCACCGTCAGCCCGTCGATCTCGGGCAGGCCGAGGTCGAGGACGATCGCATCGTAATTCTCGGTCGAGCCGAGGAAATGCCCCTCCTCGCCATCGGTCGCGAGGTCGATGGCATAGCCAGCGCCCTCCAGCGTGGACTTCAGCTGCTGGCCCAGATTCGGCTCGTCCTCGACGATCAGAACGCGCATCGCAAAACTCCCTGTATTGTCATGGGGCTGCCGGCCAGCCGGTGCATCAGCCGTCGGTCCGACCGATGACCTTGCCGGTGCGGCCGTCCACCTCCACCCAGATGACGGTGCCATTGCGCAGGAACTTCAGCGTGTAAATGGCCGCGCCCGCATCATAGTCGAAGCCGATATATTGCGAGTCGCGCATCGTCGGCACGACCCGCGCCTCGATCTCGCGCAGCGACAGATTGCCTTCCTTGCGCGCCTGCGCCGCACGCATCTGGTCGCCGCGACGTTGATCGGCGCCCATGCCCAGCATGGCACCGGTCATCGGCGGCGGACCCATCGGTGCGGCGAGCAGAGCCAGAAAGACGGTCATCGACATGGGTGTGGCATAGAGGGCAACCGTTGAACAACCTCTGAATGGATCGTGCAGCCGCGCGACAGCGCGCGAGGCGCTTGCCGGGTTCCCTCCCCGCGCCTAACTGCAATGCCATCATGGCAGCACCCGTTCTTTCCTATGAAGACCTGGGCCTTGTGCAAGGCTCGGGCTGGCTCTTCCGGCATCTCGACATCCATATCGGTCCGCGCGACCGGCTGGCGCTGATCGGGCGCAACGGCGCGGGCAAGTCGACCCTGTTGAAACTGATCGCCGGGATCATCGATTCGGACGAGGGGCGGCGCATGATCGTGCCGGGCACGCATGTCGTGTATCTCGAACAGGACCCCGACCTGACCGGTTGCGCCACGCTGATGGACTATGTCCTGTCGGGCGAGGGCGCGCCCGAGAGTTACGAGGCGGAGGCGATCGCCGGACAGCTGGGCATCGACCTGACCCGCGATGCCTCGACCGCCAGCGGCGGCGAGAAGCGGCGCGCGGCGATCGTGCGTGCGCTGGCGATGAACCCCGATGTGCTGCTGCTCGACGAGCCGACCAACCATCTCGATCTCGCCGCGATCGAATGGCTGGAGGACTGGCTGAAGCGCTTCACCGGCGCGTTCGTGGTCATCAGCCACGACCGGACCTTCCTGACCCGGCTGACCAAGTCGACGCTGTGGCTGGATCGCGGGCAGATGCGGCGCAACGAGGTCGGCTTCGGCGGCTTCGATGCCTGGACCGAACAGGTCTATGCAGAGGAACAGCGCGCCGCCGAGAAGCTGGACGCCAAACTCAAGATCGAGGAGCATTGGCTCCATCGCGGCGTGACCGCACGGCGCAAGCGCAACCAGGGCCGGCTGGAGAAGCTGGTCCAGATGCGCGCCACCCGCGCCGCGATGATCGGGCCGCAGGGCGCCGCCAAGCTCGGCATCGCCTCGGACGATGTGAAGACCAAGGAGGTCATCAAGGCCGAGCATGTCACCAAGCGCTATGGCGACCGCACGATCATCAAGGACCTGAGCCTGAAGGTCACGCGCGGTGACCGCATCGGCCTGGTCGGCGCGAACGGCGCCGGCAAGACGACGCTCCTGAAGCTGCTGACCGGCGAGATCGAGCCGGACGAAGGTACGGTCTTCCTCGCCAAGACGCTCGACGGCGTGATCATCGACCAGCAGCGCAAGCTGATGGCGCCCGAGAAGCGCGTGCGCGAGGTGCTGGCGGACGGCGGCGACTGGATCGACGTGCGGGGAGTGCGCAAGCACATCCATGGCTATCTGAAGGAGTTCCTGTTCGACCCCTCGCTGGCCGAGGCGAAGATCGGCACGCTGTCGGGCGGCGAGCGCTCGCGCCTGTTGCTGGCGCGTGAGTTCGCGCGCGAATCCAATCTGCTGGTCCTCGACGAGCCGACCAACGATCTCGATCTGGAGACGCTCGATCTGCTCCAGGAGGTGATCGGCGATTATGACGGGACCGTCCTGATCGTCAGCCACGACCGCGACTTCCTCAACCGCACGGTCACGGTGACTTTGGGCCTCGATGGCTCGGGCACGGTCGATGTCGTGGCGGGCGGCTATGCCGACTGGGTCGCCAAGCGCAAACAGGCCCCCGAGGCGAAGAAGGCCGCGCCCAAGGCCGCCCCCTCCCCCGCCGCGCCGGTCCAGGCGAAGACCAAGCTGAGCTACAAGGACCAGCGCGATTACGAGCTGCTGCCCAAGCGGATCGAGGAGCTGGAAGCGGGTATCGCGCGCGACGAGGCCAGGCTGGCCGATCCCGATCTCTACGCCAAGGACCCCGCGCAGTTCGACCGGCTGATGAAGGCGATCGAAAAGGCGCGCGACGAAAAGGACGAGGCCGAGATGCGCTGGCTGGACCTCGCCGAACAAGTCGAGGCGCTGGCGGGCTGAGCCACGCCGCGCCGCCGCGCGTCACCTATTGGGTGATGCGCGCGGTCGCGACGGCGGTCCGGAACAGCGCATCCAGCGCGTTGGAAATGTCCTGGTCGGTCGACACCTTGGTATAAAGGCCGGGCGATGCGCAGGCCTGCAGCGCGGGTTCTACCTTGTGGAGATAGGGCGCGACATTCTGCTGTGACCAGGGATCGTTCTCCAGCGCTTCCTTCAGATACTCGGTATAGAGGATCGCGATCCGGATCTTGCGGCTCTTCAACTGCTCGCATTTGGCGGGATCGATGTTGATCTCGGGCCTGCCGCCGCTGCGATACTCGTCGCGCATGCCGTCGGTGACGACGAAGACGACCGCCTGCGGCGTAGTGCCGCGCTGTCCGGTACCGGGATTGGAAATCTTTTCGTTGACCCGGTCGAACGCATCGCTGTGCGCCGAATCCAGATCGCCCTTGCCGACATCATCGTCACGGCATTCCTGGGTCGGGCAGCCGTTGCTGTAGAAGAGGGACGGAACCAGATACTTGGTCTTCGTCGCCGCCTTTGCCATGTTCTTCGTCAGGCTTTGCAACGTGGTGAAGCCGCCGCGCCCCCGGAAGGTGTGGATCGCGATGCGGTAATTCGCGCCGTTGCGGCTGGCGGTCGTCTTGGCGGTGTCGGTCAACTGCGATACGGCCCGGCCCTCGTCATCGATCCGAAGCGACAGGCCATAGGATTTCGCGACCCCATACAGGTCGGTCATCTTGCCCTTGGCGTCACGCCCCTGAACGTCGTTGACCGAGTGGCAGGCGAAGCGGCATCCGCGACTGTTGCTGTCGGCGACCTTTTTCAGGCCCACCGTCGTCGTCGGCAACGCCATCGATCCCGATACGTCGAGCAGCATGTAGAAATCGATGTCGGGCGCGACCGCATTGGTCGTCGCCGACTTGCCCGCGATCGCCATCCAGTCGCGCCCCAGGATCTGGCCGAAACTGTTGCGCAGCGCACCGGAATAGCTGATCGATGCGGTACGACGACCGCTATTGTCGGTCACCGTCTGGACGTTCAGCTGATTGACCGTGACGCTGCCGGTGTCCAGCATCGCCCGGTACTGGTCCATGAACACCTGACGCGCATAGGCGGCGGCCTCGCTGTCGCTCCTGCCCATCATGGTCTTGTTGACGGCCGACAGGGCGGCGGCATCGGCAATCGCGTTGAGCCGCGTCTGCGCCTTCATCGCCTGGGCATAGTCGATCCCCATGCCCGTTCCGAAGGTCAGGACCGGCAACGTCAGCGCAAAGAGCAGCATGACATTGCCCCGCCGATGGCGGAGCATAGACCGGAACGGGCGCTTGGCTGGGAAAATGCTGGTCATTGGCAATCCGGGCAATCGATCTTGTCGGTGTTCCGCGGCACCATGAACAGCTGGTCACCCAGCGTCAGCGGCCCGATATTTCCGAACCGGACCGGCGGAGAATAGGCATAATCGACCTCGGCCAGCAGCACGTAGGTGCCGGGCGTGATCGTGCTGGTAGGTGCCGTGATCTGCTGCCCCCGGCGATAGGGCGTCATGCGCAGTCCCTGGCTCCACTGCACGATGATGCGGCCATGGTCGTCGGACGCGATGGCGCTGATCCGCAGCTTGGATGGATCGCTGGCGAACGGCACGAGTACTTGGGTCGCCGCGTTCAGGCTGTCGAGGACCTCCTTTGCGGAGATCGTACCGCTCTGATTCTGTCCGATCAGATCGGCGAGCGCTCGCGTCGCGATCGAGACCTTGCGGTCGCAGGCGATCGCATCCTGCAATTGGACGCCGCCGAAATAGAGCAGCAACATGACAGGCAGGATCAGCGCGAATTCGACGACCGCAACGCCGCGCCGATCACCCGTCACCGGCGCGGCCGGGCGGCGCAAAAAAGGAAGACGCGGCATCAGTTGTACGATTCCGTTTTGGCGACCGAGGTCGCGACGAGCACTGCCGAGCCGGAGCCCCACGAATTCAGATTGGCGGTCGGCGCGATCGGCATCGGCCAGCGATAATAAAAGCGCACCATGACGATCGCGCCCTGACTGCCCAGATCGTAGGATAGCGGGACGCCGATCTTGCCGCTGGCATCGATCACCAGCTGCACTGCACTGTCGAGCAGGCCGTTGCCCGACGATGCGGCCTTCACCTCGACATAGAGCCGGTCGCAGGACATGAAGCCGGGCAGGTTCTCGCAGCCCTTTTTCCGAAAGCGTTCGGCCAGTTGCGCGCGGGTCATCCCCTGGGACAGCCCCTGAATGTCGCTCGACTGGCTCTGTCCGGTCATGATGCTGCGCGCGGAAATCTCGACCGCGCTCTCCAGCGCCTCCTGCGCCAGATAGGCCAGGCTCGCAAAGATCATCGCGAAGATGAGCGTTATCAGCGGCGCGGCGACCAGCGCGAACTCGACGATCACCGCCCCACGCCGATCGCCAAGGATCGGACGCCGGCGCCGTGCGCGACGAAGTGAGGCGAGAAAGCGGGCCATGGACGGGCGTGATCCTTTTGCCGTCCAAATTGGTCACAACCCGTTAAACTTCCCCCAACGTTTTTGGTAAACGCCCGCCAATAGCCGCCACCGGGATCAGCGAAGCGCGCGTCGGTACAGCGCCAGCGTCCAGTCCATCGCCTGCAGGAACAGCGCCGGGTCGTAACGGGGGCCTTCGTCGCGCAGAAAGGCGTGCTGGCCGTTGACCTCATGCCATTCGTACGACGCGCCGACCGCTTCCAGCCGCGCGCGGATCGCCTCGCGCCCGGCATAGGGGACATGCGGGTCCTGCCGGCCCCAGACGAACAGCGCCTCGGCCTTCAGTTCGTCCATCCGCGCCAGGCTGTCGTCCCGGCGTCCCTCGCCGAGCGTCCCCGAATGGATGTCGGTCGCATAGAAGCACGCCGCCGCCGACACGCGCGGATCAAGCGCGGCGCGGTAAGCGAGGTGCCCGCCGAGACACACGCCGAACGTGCCCAGCCGTCCGTTGCACGCCGGATGCGCGGCGAGCGCGGTCAGCCCGGCCGTGGCATCGGCGTCATAGGCCGCGACCGGCTTGGTGAATTTCAGGTCGTTGCCGCGATCGGTGCCGGGCTTGTCATAGGCGAGGACGGTGCCGGCGGGCTCATATTCATGATAGACCTCCGGCACCGCGACGACATAGCCCTGCCCCGCCAGCATCGCCGCCAGCCGCCGGATCGGCGCGGTCACCTGATAGATTTCGGAGAACAGCATCACGCCGGGGAACTGGCCCTCGATCGCGGGCCGGAACAGGTGCATCCGCATCGCGCCGCCGCCGGATACCTCGACATCCTGAGTCTCGTCGCTGCGTAGGATCATGAGCATCGCCTTCCGTTCGGTATCGCCCTCGCTCCTGACATTGCGGACCCGCCCGCACAACGGATTGCGAGGGGCCCGCGACCGGTTATCCTGTCCATCATGACGGACGAGCGACATGCGAACCGGCGATTGGTCCTGCTGACGCCGATCTGGAGTGCGGGGCTGATCGCGTCGGGATGGCGGCCGTTCGACCGGGCGACCTGGTGGATGGAAGTGGCGCCGGTGCTGATCGCGTTGCCCGTCCTGTGGGGGCTGCGCCGGCGGGTCGGGCTGACCGACCTCGCACTGATCCTGATCGGTGTGCACGGGCTGATTCTGATGCTGGGCGGAGCATACAGCTATGCGCGGGTGCCGGCGGGATATTGGGTGCAGGACTGGCTGCATCTCACGCGCAACCCCTATGATCGGCCGGGCCATGTCGCGCAGCGCTTCGTGCCCGCGATCGTGATCCGCGAATGGCTGGTCCGGCATGCGCGGCTGCGTGGCGGGATGCTGGTCGTGCTGGTCCTTGCCTGCTGCCTGGCGATCAGCGCCGCTTACGAACTGATCGAGTTCGCCACCGCCATGGCGCTGGGCCAGGGGGCGGACGCGTTTCTGGGAACGCAGGGCGATCCCTGGGACACGCAGTGGGACATGCTGATGTGCTTGATCGGCGCGGCGACCGCGCTGCTGACGCTGTCGCGCGTGCATGACCGGCAGATCGACCGGCTCGGCCCAGCATCGGGATAAAATGTCGCGCCGCCGCAAGGCTATGGCGCCGCGACGGGGGCGCCGATAGGCTGGCGTCCATGAACCGCAATCTCACCGAAGACCGCCCGACCTTCGTCACCCATCTCGAATGTTCGCTGACCGGCGAGCGCTATGAGGCCGACCAGTTGCATGGCCTGTCGCGCGCCGGCCGGCCGCTGCTGGTCCGCTATGACCTGGAGGCGTTGGGCGAGGCGGTATCGCGCGACACCATCGCCGCGCGTGATACCGATTTGTGGCGTTGGCGCGAACTGCTGCCCGTCCGCCGGACGGAGAGCATCGTGTCGCTGGGCGAGATCGAGACGCCGTTGATCCCCATCCCGCGTTCGGGCGGCGGTTCGGTGCTGGTCAAGGACGAGGGGCGGCTGCCGACCGGATCGTTCAAGGCGCGCGGGCTGGTCATGGCGGTCGCCATGGCGCGCGAACTGGGCGTGACGCGCATCGCGATGCCTACCAACGGCAATGCGGGCGCTGCGCTCGCCGCCTATGCCGCGCGCTGCGGGATCGAGACGGTGGTGCTGTGCCCGGAGGAAACGCCCGAGATCAATGTGCGCGAGATCGCCGCACAGGGTGCGCGCGTATGGCGGGTCAACGGCCAGATCGACGAATGCGGCGCGATCGTCGGGCGCGGCGCGGCCGAGGGGCGCTGGTTCGACTTCTCGACGCTGAAGGAGCCGTACCGGATCGAGGGCAAGAAGACGATGGGCCTCGAACTCGCCGCCCAGCTGGGATGGGAACTGCCCGACGCGATCTTCTATCCTACCGGCGGCGGCACCGGCCTGATCGGCATGTGGAAGGCGTTCGACGAGATGGAGCGGCTGGGCTGGATCGGCGCGAAGCGCCCGCGCATGTACGCGGTGCAGGCCAGCGGCTGCGCGCCTATCGTTCGTGCCTATGAGGCGGGCGAGGAGCATGCGGCCCGCTGGGAGGATGCGGCGACGGTGGCGGCGGGCATCCGCGTGCCCAAGGCCGTCGGCGACTTCCTGATCCTGCGCGCCGTGCGCGAGTCGGGCGGCGCGGCGCTGGCGGTGGGTGATCCCGCGATCCTGAAAGCCGTCGACGATTGCGCGAAGAGGGACGGCCTGCTGCTCTGCCCCGAGGGCGGGGCGACCCTGGCGGCCTATAAACAGGCGGTGCGCGACAATCTGGTCGATGAGGATGAGCGGGTGGTGCTGTTCAACTGCGCCACCGGGCTGAAATACCCGATGCCGGCGGCGGATCAGTGGCTGGACAAGGATGGGGCGATCGATCTGGCGGCGCTTTGATCCCCACCTCCGTTCAGCCTGAGCGCAGTCGAAGGCCAAGGGGCGAGCGCGCCGCGTGCACTTCGACTTCGCTCAGTGCGAACGGATGTTGGGTTTCACCCCCGAACCTCGTCCAGCCTGAGCGACGTCGAAGGCCACGCCCCACGCGCTCCAACCACCCTCACCCGATCAACAACCGCACCCCCAATGCCGCCAGCAAGGCCAGCGGCATCGCCACCGCGCCGACCTTCAGGAAGGCGAGGAAGCTCACATCCTCCCCCTCGCGCCGGATCGCCTGAAGCCACAGGATCGTCGCCAGCGACCCCGTCACCGACAGGTTCGGCCCCAGATCGACACCGATCAAGAGCGCGTCGGTGACGATCTGCGGTGGCTGCGCCTGCGCGATCGCGCTGCTGGCGATCAGGCCGGCGGGCAGGTTGTTCATCGCGTTGCTGACAAAGGCGAGCGTGGTGCCCGATATCGCCGCCGCACGGATCGGGTCGTTCAACATTGCGCGCAGCCCGCGTGCGACCCAGGCGATCACGCCCGTCCGGTCCAGCGCCTCGACCAGCACGAACAGCCCGGCGACCAGCGGCAGCACGCCCCAGCTGACCGACTTGGCCAGCGTCAACGGCGAACGCCCCGCGAGCAGCGAGACGATCACCGCCGTCGCGATCCCCGCCAGCGCGGTCGGCAGGCCCAGTTCGATGTCCAGCGCCGACACGATCAGCAGCAGGATCGCGGTCAGCCCGATCCCCGCCATCGCCAGCTTGCCGCCGGTCGACAGCGCATCGCGCGCCACGTCGCATTCGCAGCCCCCGGCGATCCGCGCCCGCTGGGCAACGCGCAACACCGCGAAGGTGACGGCGATCGACGCCAGCGACGGAAGTGCGAACGCCGCCAGCCACGCGCCCAGCGGCGGCATGTGCCCGCCGTACAGGACCAGATTGGCGGGGTTGGAGATGGGCAGCACGAAGCTGGCCGCATTGGCGATCAGCGCGCAGGCGAAGAGCAGCGGCAACGGGTCGGCCTTGGCCTTCTTGGCCGCGACGAACACGGCCGGCGTCAGCACGACGGCGGTGGCGTCGTTCGACATGAAGGTCGTGACAATGACGCCCGTCGCATAGACCAGCGCGAACAGCTTCGCGCGCGACCGCCCCGCCATGTTGACGGCGGTGGCGGCGATCCAGTCGAACGCGCCATGTTCGCGCGCGGTCTCGCTGAGCAGCATCATGCCGATCAGGAAGAGATAGACGTCCAGCCCCTTGGCCACCGCCTGCCCCGCTTCGTGCCAAGGCATCAGGCCGAGCAGGATCAGCAGCACCGCGCCCGTCACCGCCCAGATCCATTCGGGCCAGCGCATCGGCCGCGCGATCACCCCGGCCGTCGCCAGCCCCGCAATCGCCCAGGTGGCCCCATAAGCCAGCGTCACCATCCGCACCCATTCTTGTTCGGCCCGAGCCGGGCGCCATCGATCCCGGCGATAGGCCAGGCGCCGATGGCGTGACAATCCTCGCCCGGCGCGACGGGCAGGCGGCGCTTGGGGATGGCATGGACGCCGCGCACCAGACAGTCGATCCGGTCGTAACCTTCACCGCAACGGACCTCGATCACGTTCAGTCCTTCGATGAGCGTCACCGCCGCGCGCCACAGGCCATCCTCGCCCTGCGTCATCGGCGTATCACTTTCACCGGCGCGCGCGACGGGCGGCGTATCCGCGCCGAACAGCCGCGCCACCACCTCGACCACGCCGGGCCGGGGCACCTGATACGGATCGGTCGGCCGCGTGATCAGCCGGACATCGCCCGGTGACACGATCTGAACATGCGGCCAGGGCGCATCGAGCCGGCGGAAGCGCCAGCTGACCACCCGGTCCTCGACACAGACGATGGCGAAGCCCGGCGCGCCGCCATCCTCCTCGATCTGCGCGGTGGAGCGGGTCGCGCCATAGACGACGCGGCCGTCGTTCAGCAGCTCGTTGTAATGGGTGTGCCCGGTGTCGACGAAGGCGACCTCGCCCTCGATGAACTGGCGCGCGATCAGGTCTCCGTCCGCCGCCAGATCGCCGGGATAGGCGTGCATGAAGACCAGCGGCACCTGTCCGCTCGCCTTGGCCCGCGCCAGTTCCTCGGCCAGCCGATTGCGATGATGCATGGTCAGCCGGAAATCGGGACCGCCCGCCCCCGCCGACACGACGTCCAGGAACAGGCAGCGATGCCCGGCGATCACCTCCACCTCGGGCCGATTCGCCTCGGGGATCGCGGCGTCGTAATGGGACAGGTCGCCCGGCTCGAAATCATGGTCGCCGGGGATGATCCGCCAGGGCAGCGAAAGCGGCGCGAGCGCGTCCATCATCCAGGCATATTGCGCGGGCGTACCATGATTGGCGTTGTCGCCGGGGACGAAGACGAAATCGGCATCGCCGAGATGCGCGTTCACCTGGGCGACGATGGTCTTCAGCCGGCCAAGCCCCTGCCAGTCATCCGCCTCGTCCAGATGCAGATCGCCGATATGAACCCAGCAAATGCCGCTCATGCCATGGCCTCCTCGGGCTTCGCGCCGCCGGCGCAGGCGGGGCGCAGCGTGCCGGCGAAACCGATCCACAGCGCCAGGCTGGCGACCGCGAACCCGCCCAGAATGTAGAAGGCGGTCTGATAGCCCAGTTCCTGCGCCAGCCAGCCGCCGATCGCCGGCGACAGCGAGGCGCCGACGCCCTGGATCGTCATCACCGCGCCCTGCCCAACATTGACCCGGCCGGTGCCGTTCAGCAGGCAGGCGACGAGGCCAGGCACCGCGACGCTCTGCAAGCCGGCACCGATACCGTCGAGCGCCTGTACCGGCCACACGCCCCAATGCTCGATGAAGGTGCCCGCCAGGAACCCGCGCAGGGGAAGTGCCGCAAAGGAGATCAGCAGCACCAGCCAATAGCCGCGCCCGGCGGCGACCTTCATCGCGATCAGGCTGGCGACGATCATCACCGCCTGCGCGACGACGACGGTGGTGGCGGTGAACATCGCCGCATCGCCCTTGCCCGCGCCGACCACCGCGAGACCATAAAGCGGCAGCATCGCGCCATTGCCCAGATGGAAACAGGCGAGCGCCGCCGCCAGGACCAGCATCGGCTTGTTGGCGAGCAGCGCCTTGAACCCCTCGGCCTGACCGCCTTCGTCCGCGTCGCCATCCTCATCCTCCAGCCCGCGCGCGGCGCGGTGGTCGATGGCGCGTTCGGGGATCGACAGGACCGATATGATCGCCAGCACCCCGAAGGCGGCGGCGAGGAAGAAGATGGCCGGCATCCCGAACTTCCAGCCGAGATAGCCCGACAACCCTGCGCCGACCACGTTGCCGGCATGGTTCCACGCCTGGTTGCGGCCATTCTGCGCGTTGAAGCCTTTTTGCCGAACCACGCCCAGCGTCATGCCGGTGACGGCGGGGCCGATCGCCGCGCCGGCGATCGCGGTCGCCACCTGGCTGATGCCGACGACGATCCCCGCCTGCGACCAGAGGATCAGGAAGGACGCCAGCACCGTGCAGATGCCGGTGATGACGACGACCCAACGCTTCTTGTCGGTATGGTCGATGAACGCGCCCGCCGGCACGGTCATCACCATGCCCGCGACACCACCCAGCGTCATGACCGAGCCGATCGGCCCCGTCTGCCACCCGCGCTGTTGCAGGAAGACGCCCAGGAAGGGGCCGATCCCGGCCTGCATATCGGCCATGAAGAAATTCAGCGCCTGAAGCCACCGTGTCGCACGGCGGCGGTCGGCATCCTGACCCCTGTCCGGCGAACCCTTTGCCGGGGGACTCGAAACTGCAGCTGTCGCCATGCACCGTCTCCAGATGATGCGCGGCCCAACCCAGCAACAGTTTGAAATATCCCAGGTTAAAGCCCCTGACGGCGGCATTTCGCCACCGCACGCCACCCCCGACCTGCATTCGATTGAAAAGGGTGGATTTTTGCGAAGGTGAATTCGCCGTCATCTTGAACGGGCGGCGACCCGAGGGCCGCCGCCCGCTCGCGTCAGAAGGACTTTGCCACCCCGATGAAGACGCCGCGACGCGGGCCATATTGTGGCGCGCCGACGCCCACCCCGGTCCCGTCACGGATTTCATATTTATGGTCGAGCACGTTGATGACATCGAAGCGAATGTCGAGATTGGGCCCGGCCAGATGCTGGCTCGCGGTCAGGTTCACTTGCGCATAGGGCGACAGCTTGGCGCCGTTGGGGATGGCATTGACGTCGTCGTCACGGCGCAGGCCGGAGCCATAGATCATGCTGCCGCCCAGCTTCGTTCCCCCGTCAAAGGCATAGGACAGGCCCGCCGATCCGGTGAAGCTCTGGTCGTGATCCAGATAGATGTAATGCCGCGCGATATAATCGAGATCGTCCTGGCCGAAGCTGAACTGGCTGGAGACGATGCCGCGCCCCTTGGCCTTGGCGGCGGCGAAATTGGCATAGGCGAGCAGCGGCCCGCGCGCATAGCTCATGTTCGCCTCGATCCCGCCGATCCGCCCTTGGGCGTAATTGAACGGGGTCAGGATGATCGGTGCGCCGAACTGCCCCTCGTCGATGAGGTTCTTCGAAATGCGATAATAGGCGTCGATGCCATAGGTGAAGTAGCGGCTGAGCTTGGCCTGGAAGCCGACATCGAAATAATCCTGCCGCTCGGCATAGGGCACGTCGTTGACGGTGACGGCCGGATAGGCACTCGTGCCGACGAACCTGGCGATGCTGCTATTGCCGACCAGCTCGAAGGGCGGCGGCACAAAGTAACGCGAATAGCCTGCGTGCAGCGTATAGATGTCACCCGGCTGCCAGACCAGATTGACGCGGGGCGACAGCTGCCCCTCGCGCCGATAGCCATTGTAGAGGTCGTAACGCGCGCCATAGTTGAGCGTCAGCCGGGGCAGCAACTTCCATTCGTCCTGCAGATAGGCGCTGACGCTGGTCGCGGTCTTGCCGCTATTGTCGGGAATCGCGATCGGCTCGCCCGTTTGGGCGCCAGTGGCGTCGACGGGAAAGACCTGCGTCGTGGTATCGCTGGTCGAACGATCGCGCGTCACCAGCAGGCCGCCGCGCAGCGTGTGCGCGTCGCCCAGATGATAGACGGCATCCACCTGCCCGCCGATCGCGAAGTCCCGCTTATACGCCTGCTGCGCCTGCCCGTTATAGAGCAACTCGCCCAATATGTCGGGGCGATAGCGCAGCGAGGAATAGCGCGCGAAGAGCGAGGCCTGCACCGTCAGCGGCTCGGCATCGTGGAGGAAGGCGAGTTGGCCGAAGCCGGTCTTTTCCAGCTGGGTCTCGTTCAGCGTCTCACTGGGAAAGACGGTCTGCCCGCCGACGCTCCATCCGGCGCTCGGCTGCTGGCCGACGGGGTTGGGAATCTGGAACCACTGGTTGGAATAGCCGCCGACGAAGGACACGCGGTTCTGGTCGTCCAGGATATGGTCGACATAGGCGAAGCCCTGATACTGGTCGGTATCGTCATGCACCGGGTTGGAGCGGCCATCGACGCTCTCGATGCCCAGCCCGCTATGCCGGTAATCGCCCGACACGAAGTAATTGGTGCTGCCGGACGAGCCGCCATAGGTCAGGCTGGGCTGGATGGTGTTGTGACTGCCGCCATAGATGGACGCGGTGCCGCCATTCTGGAACAGCCCGCTCTTGGTCGTGATGTCGATCACCCCCGCCGTGCGCAAGCCATATTGCGCGGGCAGCGCGCCGGTCAGGATGTTGACCTTGTCGATCAGGCGCGGCGACAGGGTCTGGCCGAACACCGCCAGCCCTTCGGGCAGGATGGTGCCGTTGATGCGATATTGCAGGCCGTTATGGTCGTCGCGGACATGGAACTGGCCGAAACCGTCCTGCACGATGCCGGGCGCCTGGAGCAGGATCTGGTTGAACTGCTGGTTCTCGCCGCCGGGCAGCGCCTTGATGGTGTCGCTGGTGATTTCATAGTTGGAGGCGCCCAGGCTCGGCTGGATATGCGCGCGGGCGGTGTCGAGCCGCTTGGCGGTGACGACGATGTCGCTGCTGTCGCTGTCCGTCTGGGAGGCCGCCGCATCGGGCTTGGGGACACCCCGCGTCTGCGCCAGGGCCGGGACAGCTATCGCGGTGGACGCGACACAACACAGGAGGGCGGATAAGCGCATAGAAACACTCGCATGATACAAAGTCTCCCGGAAGGCCTGCTTTGCCGCAGCACGGGCCGAAGGCAAGCGAGTTGGCGCTCCATGACGCATTTGTAAGCCGGCCATCATGCGACCGGCGCGATGGTCAGCGCGGCGGGATCGCGCTATCATGCGGATATGGCCGAACGTTTTGAAAGACACCGCCAGCCCTGGCGGCCCGACGAGATTCAGAAACTCCACACGCTGGCGAAGAAGGGCATGGCGCTGAAGGCGATCGCCAAGGCGCTGACCCGCAGCGAGGAGTCGGTGAAGGCGCGCGCCAAGGAAGACGGGCTGTCGATCGCCAAGCTGCACTGAGGGGCGGCCCGAGCGGCCGCGAACTATGGATCGAAGCAGGCCCCTCCCCTTCAGGGGAGGGGTTGGGGTGGGGCCTTTCCACGAACGCCATGATTGCGGAAGCGCCCCACCCCCGTCCCCTCCCCTGAAGGGGAGGGGTGATTTCGTCCTGGTCATCCCCTTTTAGCGGATGACCCGCCCGATCCGCACCAGCACCCCGCTGGGATCGCTGACTGCGAATTCATAGGTGCCCCAGGGCTTGGCGTGCGGCGCCCCGGGCTCGATGATCCGGTCGCGCACGCGCGCGGCGACGGCATCGACATCCTCGACATAGAGATACAGGCCGAAGGGATTGTCCTCCACCCGCGCCGGCCAGCCGGGCATGTGGTTCAGGTGGAGATGCCAGCCGCGTCCGTCCTCCAGGATGCGGTAATGGCCGAAATCCGCCGCCACCGAAAAGCCGAGCAATGCGTAGAAGGCGGTGCTTTCGTCCAGATCGCCCGCCGGCACGATCGCGACGACATGATGCGTCATCCCCTGTCCTTCCGTTGTAAAGGCTAGTCGACCGGCGCGATGTCGCGGCTGGCGGCGAGCTGGGTCAGGCTTCGGGCCAGTTCGTCCTTACGGAAGGGCTTGGTCAGCCGGGCGAGATGGGCGGCGACGCCCTCGGTCTCGGCATAGCCCGACACCAGCAGGGTCGCCATGTCCGGCCGCCGCGCCTGCACCCGCGCCGCCAATTGGGTGCCGGTCATGCCCGGCATCAGATGATCGGTGACCAGCAGGTCGAAATGCCCGCCATCCTCGATGATGCGCAGCGCCTCCTGCGCGGAAGCCGCCTCGACCACCTCATAGCCCAGATCGAGCAGCATGTCGGCGGTGCTGTGCCGCACCAGGTCCTCGTCATCGACCAACAGCACGCGGCCGCTGCGCATCCGCTCCGCCACGCGCGGCTCGCCCAGCACCATGTCGTCGGGCGCGGCGGTGCCCGATGGCAGCAACAGGTCGACGCGCGTGCCCGCCCCCGGCGCGCTGCGGATGGTCAGCGCGCCGCCAAGCTGCGACGCCAGGCCATGCACCATCGACAGGCCCAGCCCGGTGCCCTTGCCGATCCCCTTGGTCGAGAAGAACGGCTCGACCGCGCGCGCCAGCGTCTCGGCATCCATGCCGCTGCCCGTATCGGCGACCGACAGGCGGACATAGCGGCCGGCGGGCAGCACCGTGCCGTGGCTGCCGATCCGCCGCCCCTCGCCCAGATGTTCGAGCGCCAGTGTGATGCGTAGCGTGCCGCCGCCGGGCATCGCGTCGCGCGCGTTCACCGCCAGGTTCAACAGCGCCATCTCGACCTGGTTCGGGTCGGCATCGGCGGGCGGCAGGTCGGGCGCGATGTCGATATCGACGCGGATCTGCGGCCCGGTCGTGCTGTCGACCAGATCGCGCATGCCTGCGACCAGCGCGCCCATATCGACCGCGATCAGTTGCAGCGGCTGGCGCCGGGCAAAGGCGAGCAGGCGTTGCACCAGGGTCCGCGCGCGCTCGGCCGATTGCGCGGCGCCGGCGATCAGCCGCTGCTCGCGCGCGCCGCCCAGTCCCTTGTGCTGCAACAGGTCGAGCGTGCCGACGATCGGGGTCAGCAGATTGTTGAAGTCGTGCGCGACGCCGCCGGTCAGCTGGCCCATCGCCTCCATCTTCTGCGCCTGCCGCAGCGCGCCCATCGTCTCGACGAGTTGCGCATCGCGCCGCAACCGCTCGGTGACGTCGGTGACGAACTGGAACACGCCGTTCTGCCGGCCCTGCTCGTCGAACAGCGGGTGGAAGATGACCTCGTAGCTGGGGCGATCGCGGTCGGGATCGCCGAACTGGTCGATAAAGGTCACCCGCTCGCCCTGCATGCCGCGCATCCAGCCGCGACGCACCTCGTCGCAATTGGCGGGATGATCGGCCAGCAGCTCGAGCAGATTGTCGCCCGCCCTTGGCCGGACGCCGAACACGCGTTCGAATTCGGCGGCATTGGCCGCGTTCAACGCCAGGATAGTGAAATCCATGTCGATCGCCATCATCATGATGTCGGTCGATTCCACCAGGGTCGCCAGGATGTTGCGTTCGGCCGTCCGCTCGGCGACCCGCTGCTCCAGCGTGGCGTTCAGTTCGCGCAGCCGGTCCTCGGCCAGCTTGCGGTCATGGATGTCGACCGACACGCCGAACCAGCGCACGATCCGCCCGGTGTCGGGATCGCGGTAGGGATTGGCCCGGTCGAGGAACCAGCGATATTCGCCCGACGCCGATTTAATGCGATGCTCGAAGACATGCGGCCCCGACGCGTCGCGTGCCGCCTGGAACGCCGCCACCACCTGCGGGCCGTCATCGGGGTGGATGAAGGCGCCGGCCATCTCGCCGGGGGTGCGCGCCGCGAAGCCCTCGCCGGTATAGATGGAGAATTGCTGGTTCAGGAACTCCATCCGCCCCTCGCCATCGGCAATCCACACGATCTGCGGCACCGTGTCGATCATCAGGCGGAAGCGCGCCTCGCTCTCGACCAGCGCGCCTTCGGCCACCTTCTGCCGCCGTTCCGCCGCGATCCGCTCGGTCGTCTCGGCCAGTACGCACAGCACGCCGCCCGGCCGCCCGCTCTCGTCGATCACCGGCGAGTAATCGAGGTTCATCAGCACCTGTTCGGGCGCGCCGTGGCGATAGAGCGTCAGTTCCTGGTCGCGGTAGCGCAGCGTGCCCCCGGCCAGCCCAACGCGCATGACATGGTCGTTGAAATCGGCGACCTCGGGCCAGCCCTGGCGCACGGGCGAGCCCAGCAGATCGGGATGCCGCCCGCCGGCGAACAGCGAATAGGCGTCGTTATAGAGCATGATGCCGTCCTCGCCCCACAGCATCACCATGGGTGCAGGCGAGTGCAGCAGCATCAGCGTCGCGGTCCGCAGGCTGGCCGACCAGCCGTCGATCGGCCCCAAAACGCTGCCCGACCAGTCGCGCGCGGCGATCAGGTCGCCACAGCCGCCGCCCCGGCACAGCAATTCAGCGAAGGTCGGGGCACCGCGATCGGACATGAACATTCCCTGACCCACACCGCCAAGCCGGCCATGGACCGCGTCATCATAACTCATTTTAAGCCACAAGCCATAGCCGGCCGCATCGCATGCCCGCCCCCCGCCCCCTCGCCTATCGCCGCAACCCGCGGTAGCGTTGAGACAATTGTAAAAGGGAGAGGTCATGGCCGACATCGAACGGGCAACCATCCGCCGGATCGGCTGGCGGCTGATGCCGCTGCTCGGCCTGCTCTATCTGGTTGCCTATATCGACCGGCAGAACATCTCCTATGCCAAGCTGCAGATGGTCGATGCGCTGGGCCTGAGCGAGGCGGCGTTCGGGCTGGGCGCCTCGCTGTTCTTCATCGGCTATTTCCTGTTCGAGGTGCCGAGCAACATCCTGCTCCACCGCATGGGCGCGCATATCTGGTTCACCCGGATCATCGCGAGCTGGGGCGTCGTCACGCTGCTGCTCGCCTTCACGCCCAGCGCGCCGGTCTTCTACCTGCTGCGCTTTCTGCTGGGCGTGGCGGAGGCGGGGTTCTTTCCGGGTGTCCTCTATGTCCTGACCCTGTGGTTCCCGGCGCGCTACCGCGCGCGTGCGGTCGGGCTGTTCATGCTGGCCAGCGCGGTCGCCAATGCGGTGGGCGGCGCGATCGGCGGCTGGCTGCTCGATCAGGACGGCGCGCTGGGCCTGGCGGGGTGGCAATGGGTGTTCCTGGCCACCGGCCTGCCCGCCGTCCTGCTGGCGCCGGTCGCCTTCTTCCTGCTGCCCCGCGCGCCCGAAAGCGCGCGCTGGCTGACGTCGGAGCAGAAACGCTGGCTCGCGGACGAACTCGCCGCCCCGGCGGTCGCGCCGACGACGGGACATGGCGACATCCGGGCGACGCTGCGCGACGGGCGGGTGCTGCTGCTGTGTCTGGTCTATATCGGCTTTCCGCTGGGCGCTTACGGCCTCAGCTATTGGTTGCCGACGATCGTGCGCGGGTTCGGCGTGTCGAACACCGCCAACGGATTGCTCAACATCATTCCCTGGACGCTGGTGGCGATCGCCTTGTGGGGCGTGCCGCGTCACGCCGCGCGCTATCGCAACCCCATCGGCCATGCCGCCGGGCCGGCCTTGCTCGGCGCGGTCCTGCTGATCTCAAGCGTGCTGGTCGATCATGTCGCGTTGCGTTTCGCCTGTCTCAGCCTGGCGGCGGCGGCGATCTTTTCGGGCCAGCCGGTCTTCTGGACGCTGCCGCCGCGCTTCCTGACGGGGGCACGGGCGGCGGCGGGGTTCGCCGCGATCAACTCGGTCGGCAATCTGGGCGGGTTCATCGCCCAGGCGATCGTGCCGACGCTACGCGACTGGGTGGGCAGCGATACCGCGCCGATGCTGTTCCTCGCCGCCTGTCTGACCGCAACCGGGCTGGGCGTGATCCTGGTCGAACGGCGCCTGCCGCGACCGGACTGAGCGGCGGCGGGTCCTCAGCCGGTCTCGGCACGCGCCGCGCCGCAGGCCGATACCGGGATGGCGATGGTGCAATGCACCCCGTCCGCCTTCATCCGATAGGTGGTCCGCGCGCTCAACTGATAGGGCAGCGCGCGTTCGATCAGCTCGCGCCCCTGCCCCGTGCCCTGCGGCGCGGCACCCGCCGGTGGCATCGGCACGCCGCTTTCGCGCCAGTCGATATGCAGCCACGGCCGATCATCCGCCCCCACCGGCTCCAGCGACCAGCGCACCGTCAGATGCCCCGTGGCATGCGCCAGCGCGCCATATTTGGCGGCATTGGTGCCCAGCTCATGCAGCGCCATCGCCAGCGTCTGGACGGTCGAGGAGCGCAGCCGCACCCCCGTCGGCCCGTCCAGCGTCACCCGGTCCGGCCCGCCGCCGCCCAGCGCCGACAATTCGGTGCGGATCAGGTCGCCGAAGGTCACCCGGTCATGGTCGTTCAGCCGCGACAACAACCCCTGCACCCGCGACAGCGCGTCCAGCCGGTCCGCGAACTTCTCATGGAACTCGGCCAGATCGGCGCTCGACCGCGCGGTCTTCTCGGCGGTCGAGCGGACCACCCCGATCAGGTTGCGCGTGCGGTGCTGCAACTCGGCGATCAGCACCTGTTGCCGCTCCTCCCACATGCGCCGGTCGGTCGTCTCCACGACCGCGCCGACCATGCGGACCGGCCGACCTTCGCTGTAGAAGAAGCGGCCCCGCCCATGCAGCCAGTGGATCGAGCCATCGGGGTGGACGACGCGGAACTCATGGTCGAACTCGCGATGCTCGGTCATCGCGGCCTGCAACAACGCCTCGGCCCCCGGGCGGTCGTCGGGATGGACCCGCGCGACCCAGCTCTCATAGCTGGGCTTCACCTCGCCGACGGCATAGCCTTCCATGCGGAAATGCTCGTCCGACCAGTGCACTTCGTTGGTGACGACATCCCAGTCCCACAGGCCCAGCCGACCGACCTCGACCGCGCTGCGCAACCGCTCCTCGCTCTGTTCGATCCGCTCCTGCGCCAGCCTGGTGTCGGTGATGTCCTCGCCGATGCCGCCGATCAGCCGGACGACGCCCTGTTCGTCGGGGATCGGAAAGTCGGTGTCGCGCAACCAGCGGATCGCACCGTCACCCGGGCGGCGGATGCGATATTCGAGGACCGCATGCTCGCCCGCCCGCAACCGGCCGATATGCCGCTCGGCCAGCGGGCGATCCTCGGGCAGGATCATGGCCAGCCAGTTGCGATAATGATCGCCCGACAGAAGTGCGTCGCGCCCCAGGCCATAGATCGCCTCGAACGCCGGGGTGACATAATGCCATTGCAGCGTTGCGGCATCGCGCAGCCACAAAATGTCCTGCGACGCCTCGCCGAACTGCCGCATCCGCTCTTCGCTCGCGCGCAGCGTCGCCTGGATGCAGGCCTGTTCCATCGCGGTCCAGATGCGCTCGGCCACGTCCTCGATCAGCGCGATCTCACCGCGCGGCCAGGACCGGGGCGCGGCCGCGATCGCGCCCAGCGACCAGATCGGATCGCCCTTGCCCTTGTGCAGCACCACCGCCGCCAGCGCGCCGATCCCCAGGCCCGAAAAATTGCGCCGTTCGGCGTCGGACAGCGACGGATCGGCGGGGATGTCGTCGATGACCAGCGTCCGCTCGAACGCCACCTGCGCCGCCTGGGGGAAATCGGACAGGCGGATGGTCGCGGGCAGTGGCGCAATGCGGGTATTGCCGATCTGCTCGGCGACATCGACCCGGTCCTCGGCCATCTGGAAATGAGCGATATAGCAGCGGTCGAGCGACAGCCTTTCGCTCAGCATCGCGAGGCCGCAGCGCACCACGCCCGCCACGCTGGTCTCGGGCCGCAGCGCGTCCGACAGCCGCAGCAGGAACACCTGCCGCTCCTCGCTTTCCCGCAGCGCGCGCGAGCGTTCCTCGACGCGCAGCTCCAGCTCGTTCTGGCTGATCCGCGCCGCCCGCAGCGCACGGGTCATCTGGAACCCCGCCGCCGCGAACCGGCTCAGCCGTTCGAGCAGCCGGCCATCCTCCTGGTCGAATTTACGATCCGGGTCATGCGCGGCGATCCACACCGTGCCGATCGGCGTGCCCCGATGGAAGAAGGGCATCAGCAGCAGTTCATGGACCGTCGGCTGGATCTCACCATGCCCGAAGAACCGCGCGGGATTGTCGAACAGCTGCATCGCCGCGCGCGCCACCACCACGCCGCAGGGACTGGCGTCGAGCGGCATCACCCCGCCGCGCATCGCCGCCCAGGCCCCGGCCAGCGCCACCCACTGGAACCGCCCGCCGTCCTTTTCCGCCTCCAACAGGCTGATCCCGGCGGACCCGGCCACGCCGTGTTCGACCAGCAGGTCGCACAACGTCTGCAACAGCCGTTCGGGATCGGTCGCGAGTTCCTCGGCCAGACGCGCCATGGCATCGGCTTCGAGGCCATGGTCGGGTGCGCGCGTGGGCCGATGCGCCAGCGCATCGGTGATGATCACGTCATCCAGGCGACAGGCGGCCGATCGGTCAGCCATGGCGCGAACCATAGGCGGTGGTCAGGAAAGACTCGATGATCGACACGCGCACCGCCCGCCTCTCCTGATTCGCGCTGCGCCGAAGGGGCGACAGGGAATGGCCCGATGCTTGGCCCCTTATCCCATGCCCGGCGGTGGTCGGCCAGCCCGTTTCCGCCGTCAGAGGTTGGCCTGTTCCTCCTCGGGCAAATCCGCGTCCGGGCCATAATAGAGCGTGGCGCATTCCTCGGCCAGGCACCCGCCCTCGATCACGATATCGTCACGATACGCCTTGGCGATGAAGGACAGGGTATCGACGTGCCGCGCCTCGAAATACATGGGATGCACATCGTCACGCCCCGCGCCGTAAACGACCCGCCCGACCTTCGACCAGATCGAGGCCATAGTGCACATGCCGCAGGGTTGCAGCGTCGAATAGAGCGTCGCGTTCCGCAGTTCGAGATCGCCCAGGCTTTCGCAGGCGCGGCGGATCGCCATCATCTCGGCATGCGCCGTCGCATCGGGCAGTTCGTGCGTCTGGTTGCGCTCGGCCGCCAGCACCTGTCCGTCGCGCACGATCACGCAGCCCAACGGCGAGGTCGAGGGGTCGCTGCCCTTCGAGCGCGCCACCTCCAGCGCCATGCGCATCCATCGCTCGTCGGTCGCCTTGTCCATGCCCGTCCTCTCCTTGGTTCAGCAAGGGAGAACGCATGGACGCCCGGCCAAGCGCCTGCGCCCGAACGAAATTTGCGGAGCGGTTTTTGCCGTGCGGATACGGCGCGTCCTATCGCGGAGATGACGACCGCCACTCCCGCGTGACGACAAAGCACGAAGAGGGCGCGTACACCCTCTTCGTTGAGGGGATAGAGCGGGCTGTCAGAGAGGGGCCCCGACAGCCCGCCACCGGCGGGATCAGACGATATTGATACCGCTGGTCTTGATCAGCCCGTTCAGACCATTCGGGTAGAATCCCCCCGATGCGACCGACGAGCCGGATGCGTAAAGAATGCCCAGCGCTTCCTCGGGCGTGCGGCGCAGGGCGACCCAGTTGCCGCCGTCGCGCAACTGGATGACCGAACCGAAGTCGGTGTCGCCCGCGAACCAGCCGATACCGGCATCGAGATTGCGCGGACCGTCCAGCCGGTTGCGCGCCTCCGCCATGCGCCAGGAGCGTTCGAACAGGATCTGGGTCGCCGGCAGCGAGCGAGCCTGAAGCAGTGCGCGCTGATAGAGCGCGTTGCGGATCACGCCGTCGCTGGCGCCGACCCCGGCGGCGAAGGCGCCGGCGGCCCCCAGCATCCCCGCGCTGACCTGATAGCTCTGGTCGACCGACGCCGTCATCGTGACCGCCGACAGGGCGACCGCGCCGAGCAGGAAATCCTCCTGCGAGCTGTACGGATCGAAAAAGCTGGCCGGCGGCGTGTCTGAGGGGACGCGCGCGATCATGTCGAACGGTCCCTTGTCGCCCCCGGCGATATTGAGCGCCGGCTGTGCCGTGACGGCACCGCCCAGCGTCCGCCGCAGATAGCCGATCCGCCCCAGCACCGCATTGGCGACCTCACCGACCGTCGCGCGCGTCATATTGTCGGTAAAGGTCACCGCGCGGCCACCCGAAACGCCGCCGGCCGTCCCGCTGCCGGTGGTGCTCGCGGCCGGCAGCGTGCCGCCGGTCAGGCCGCGCACCAGATAGCTGCCATAGAGATAGTGCAGCTGAAGCATGAAGTTCAGCCGGTCGTTGTCGGTGGCGGTATAGCTGGGCGGCGGAGTCGGTGTCGCGGTGGCGCTGGCGGACGCGGTGGGCGTTGGCGTCTTCACATTCTCCGAACCCACGACGTCGTCGTTGCAGCCCTCGAGCAGCGCCAGCCCGCCCGCCATCACGGACGCGGTGCCGAACCAGCGGATCATCTGACGGCGTGTGGTATCGAACGCGCCGGGTTCCTTGTCGGAAATCGTCATGTCATCCCCCTTTGGGAAGCGATCTGTTGCGGTCAGTTGGCGGCGCTGGTCTTGATCGACCCGTTGATCCCGGTCGGGAAGAACCCGCCCTGTGTGGTCGCGGCCGAGGTCATGAACAGCACGTTGAGCGCCTGGGCCGGCGTGCGCGACAGGTGAAGCCCGTCATCATCGGTCAGGCTAAACCGCGTCGTCATCGTGCCGTTGACCGTGACCGGCGACATGCCGCGATCAGTGATGCCTGCGCCATCGATGCCGTTGCGCCAGGCCGCCAGGCGATCGACCATCGTCAGCACCGCCGGCCGGCTGGTCGAGGCGGCCATCAATATGGTCCGCACCGTCGTCACATCGGTCGCGGCGGTCGCCGCCATCGAGACCATCGCCGCCTTCACGATGCTGTTGGTATATTGCGACACCAGCCCGTTGAGCGCCGTTGCCTGCACCGCCAGAATCGTTTCCGCCGCCAGAGCCAGATCGACCGGCGAGGCATAAGGATCGAAGCTTTCGCTCGGTCCGATCGCCCCCGCCAGCCGGAACATGGCGGTGAAACGCTCGGCGGTCATGTCGATCTGCTTCTGCGCGGGCGAGTCGGCGCGTAGCAGCGACCGCAGCAGCAGGGTGCGATACCAGAGCGAGTCGGCGATCTCCTGGATGCGCGCCTGGATGTCGCGGGCATCCTCCGGAAAGGCGACCTGCTTGGCCGAGGTAGCGGACACGCCGGGTTGATCGACCGTCTCGCCGCCGCGGATGAACTGCGCGGGCAACTGCCGGTCCTTTCCGTAGATCGCCAGCTGCAGCATGTTGGTCGACAGATAATGCAGGTTCAGCGCGAACTGCAGCGGCGCGGTATCGACCGACGCCGACACCTGTGCAGATGCCGATCCGGCCGCACCGGCCAAAGCGACCCCCGCCAGCATTGCCGCGAAGAACTCGCGCCGCCCCGCCCCGGAAAGCCCGGACCGTTCGTCCGGCATTGTCTCGAAGTCTTTCATGTCCCTCCCCTTGTCTATCGCCACTGCGTCTTTTCGCACGTCTGAGCCATGGGATGCCCGGCCCCGTACGCGGCAGCTCCCGTCAAAGCGCTTCCCCCGATGTGCGGCACCCCTGCCGCTCCACTGGAATCAACCGATGGGCAAGTTTTAAGTTGTCTGACCTTATTCGTCCAGTTATATTGTATACCGTCGAGCAACAAATTGCCGCAAACGTTTTTTGGGGGAGGTAGGTATGCTGTCCATGCGGGGACTTGCGAGCGGGGTTGCGTTCGCTGCGTTAATAGCCGTTCTTCCAGTGGAAGATGCGGCAGCGCAACAAGCAGGGGATGCCACTGAAAAGGCGCAGAAAGTCTTGACGGGAGGCAAGACTTCCAAGTTACGATCACGCAAGCGTACCAAGCGTGAGGAACGATTGTCGAAGGAAGCGGCGAAAAGTACCGAATCGCAGCCGCAGCTATCCAACGACAATGGTCGCCTGGAAGGCGACATCATCGTCATGGGCCTTCGCGAGAATCTGAAGTCCTCGCGAAACGCCAAGCGCCGGGCGTCGCAGATCGTCGACGTCGTGGTAGCGCAAGACATTGTCAAATTGCCTGACAAAAACATTCCCGAAGCGCTGGCGCGAATCCCTGGCATTCAGATCGACCGCAATCGCGGCGAAGGCGGCGAAGTCAAAATCCGCGGCCTGGGCGGAGTGATGACCACGGTCAACGGATCGCCGACCTTCTCGGCGGGCGACCGCACGACCTATCTCAATGATATTTCATCGGACATGGTCGCAGGCATCGAGGTCTATAAGACGCGTACCCCCGATCAGGTCGAGGGCAGTCAGACCGGCGTGATCAACCTGACGCTGCGCCGCCCGACCGATTTCAAGGAAGGCGCGACCTATGCCTTCAGCGTCCGCGGCGACTATGCCGACCAGATCAAGAAGGTGAATCCCTACTTCAGCGCACTGGTAGCGTATAACGCGGATACGAACATCGGCCAGCTCGGCTTTTCGGTCAACGGATCGGCCAACAATGTCCGGTACAATGAATCAATCCGGTGGAACGCAAAGCCGGAAATTCCAGGCGACTCGCGCCTGACCTTCCTGCCGAGCACGACACCGCGCAACATCTACATGCCTTGGGGCATCGGCTTTTCGGGGCCGAACGGCTGGTCCAAGCGGGCCGACGTCAACGTCTCGACGCAGTGGAAGCCGGATGATCGCTGGGCCATCACGTTGGAGGGTGGCTATCGCAAGCAGCGCATGCTGTGGTCCGACAACCGGTTCGACATTCCGCTGACCTATTCGGATTCCAGCGCGCCGTTGCCGGTCCTGTCCAACATCGTGCTCGGGCCCGATGGCCGCCTGGTCAAATCCCTGTCGTCTACCTCGCTTGATCCCATGGGCCCAGGTCGAAGCTCCTATCAACATGAAAGCACCAACTACAACGCCCGCTTTCAAGTCGATTTCAAGAACGAGCGCTTCGAGTTTAACAGCTGGATCAACTGGGCCCGCGCCGAAAACGATTCCAACGAACTGTTCCACTGGATTCGTTTCAACCAGCAGCCCGACTTCGACGTCATCTTCAATGATACGACCGACCCGCTTGGCGGATCAAATGTGACGTTCAAGAATATCGACCTTCTCGATCACAAAAACTACCTTTATATCGACGGCTTCCTTCAGAGAAAAGAATTCACGTACAGCCCTGAGATAGAGGCCAAATGGGGGCCTGAAACTCTATACAGATTCGAAATTCATCGATTATTTTAAGACCGGTTTTCGTTATGCCAATCGCACCTATTCCCGCGCGCTGGGCTATCGGGGCAGCTATGCGGGCTTGCGCATTCCCATCGCCAGTCTACCCAATTATAAATTGGTCAGCAGCGGTAAAGGATTTCAGGGATCGAAATCCGCCGCCAATGCGGAATGGCTGATTGGTGACACCGACTCCATTCGAGGCAGCTTCAACCAAATCCGCGGCATGCTCACGGGCATTTATCCGGAACTGAAATCCTATTATCCGGACTATATTCCCTATGAAGGGTTCAGCGGCGCGGACGGCAGCTATGCCGCCTATGTAATGGCGCATTACAACGTCAAACTACTGTTCCCGATCGACGGCGTTGTTGGTACACGCATCGTCAACAGCTTGACGAGCCTACGTGCGATACAGCGCACGACCCAGTTCGTGAACGTCGACGACCGCTTGGTAGAAACCACGGACGAGGCCCAGATCAATCCGCGCGGCAACTATCTGGATTTCATGCCAAGCGTGAACGCGATCGTGCATTTCACGCCAAAGCTGCAATTGCGCCTTGCCTGGACATCCGAAATCGGACGACCCAGCGTATATCAGATCAACCCGCGCCTGCAGCTGAACCTGCTAAACCGTGGCGCACCAATGGCATCAGGCGGCAATCCAAAACTGGGTGCCGTTTCGACTAACAAATATGACGCTTCGCTCGAATGGTATTTCGGGCCGACCGGCCTGGCCAGCCTTGCCGTCTGGCAATGGAATCAGGACGGCCTGGTCGGCAATCGCCAGTTGCCTGAGGTGTTGCCCGAGTCGCCCAACGTGCCGGTCCTGGTAACCCGCCCCTATAATCTGGGCCGTGGCCGACATCGCGGCATCGAAGGTAGGTTGTCGTCCTTCTTCACCTTCCTTCCGGGCATCCTGAAAAGCTTTGGCGCCGAGCTGAATGGCACCATGAACCTGACCCGCCAGGCCTATCCTGTTTTCAAACCAGATAGCACGCTGATCAGCGAGGCCGAGTTCATTTACGGGCCGTATCTCAACGTATCCAAGTACATGTACAATCTGGTCGGCTTCTTCGAAAGGGACGGCCTGAACGTGCGCGTTGCCTATAACTGGCAGTCGCGTCGCCAATGGTGGGTCGATACCAATGACCCTTACAACAACCTGTTTCTAGACCCGGTCAAACGGCTCGATGCCTCGATCAATTACGACATCAACAAGAACCTGACCGTGGCCCTGGAGGGATCGAACCTGACGGCGGATGGCAACCGCAGCTATTGGGGTTCCTATGCGGCCCCGCAGGACGTGCGCTATTTCTCGCGCAACTTCAGCCTCTCGGTGCGCACCCGCTTCTGAGACGCCGGTCCGTAACACAAACAGGGGTGGGACGCGTGTCCCACCCCTTTTCTGTTGCGGCCACCGGGCAATCCGGGGTCTATCAGGCGCTGTCGATCAATCCTGCGCCAGGGGCTTGGCCAGTGCCGGGGTCTGCTGATGCTGGACGACGCGCCAGACCTCGTGCTCCAGCCGCCGGATCGTGGAGGTGCAATGCGCCTTGTAGCTTTCCCCGTCGCGGCTGGCCGTGACGTGATAGCCGATGACGATCAGCCCTTCCTGCGGGCGCGACACCTGCCGCTCGGTCAGCTCGGCGCGGTCCCACACCGGGGTGTCCGCCACCGCCGCGATGGCGGCGTCCCCACGCAGGACGAAGGGCGGGTGCGGCAGGACCATCACGACCTCGGGATCGACCTTTTCCCGATAATTGTCGGGACCCTCGGTCCACAGGCTTTCCTCGAAACTCCAAAGGCGTTCGTCTTCCATGGCATAGGCTCCCGGTTGGACATCAAATGGGTGGACGGCGGGCCGGCTCAGGCGAAGTCGCCGAGATCGGCGGCTTCCTCTTCGGCGCGTCGGGCGACGGCATCCGCGTCGGTGGTCGACGCGACGTCCCGGTCGGCCGAGGCCGGTTCATCGAGCGTGATCGGCTTGGGATCGGCGGCGGGCCGAGGGTGATCAGGCATGACGGCTCCAGACGGTCGACCGACCTCTTGCGGGCCGGCACCGTCTTAGAACGCCGACCGGTGGGGTCAGAGCCATGATGCGTCAGGAAATTATTCCATGCACTCGACCGGAGCGGGATCACGTCCCTCGCTCCGGTCGGATGCGGCCTGAACGCGTCACGCTATTCGCGGAAGGCGCTCTCGCTCAGCCGGGTGAAGGGGGTCAGGATATAGGCCATCACCGAACGGCGGTCGCCCAGCAGGTTGACGTCGGCGGTCATGCCCGGACCGATGGGCAGGCGGCGGCCGTCGCGGTCGCGGAAGCTGTCGGCCCGCCCCCGGACGCGGACGGTGTAATGGCTCTCGCCAGTCCGTTCGTCGACCGTGGCGTCGGGGCTGATCGTCACCACCTCGCCCTCCATCCCGCCATAGACCGCCGAGTCGTAGGCGGTGACGTTGATCCGCGCATGCTGGCCGATATGAACCGAGGCAATGTCCTTGGGCGTGACCATGGCCTCGACGGTCAGCGCGTCGGCGCTGGGCACGACCTCGACGATCGGCTGGCCGGGCGCGACGCTGCTGCCGACGGTGGAGACCAGCACCCGGTTGACGCGGCCCGTCACGGGCGCGCGGACGACGGCGCGGCTGTCGCGCGCGGCGAGCGCGGGCATGGTGCGGCGGCGCGCCGCCATCTCCGCCTGCGCCGCGGCCAGATCGGTCCCCGCCTGCGCGCGCCAGGCCTGGCGGACCTGGGACTGGGTCGCGCGCGCCTCGGCCACGGCGGAGCGGGCGCGGGCGATCGTCGCCGCCGCCTGTTCGGCATCGCTGGCCGCCACGGCCGCGCCATTCTCCAGCTGGATCAGCGACACCTGCGGCTCGATCCCCCGCGCCACGAGCGGCCGCATCAGGTCGAGTTGCCGCTGCGCCGCATCGCGTGCCGACTGGCGCGAACGATAGGCGGCCTCCGCCTCCACCACCGCGCGCTGCGCCTGGGCTTCGCGCGCCGCACCCGCCGAGGTCAGGCTGGCAAGATCGGCCATGCGCGCGGCGTGCAGCGCGCGCTCGATCCCGATCTGCTCGGCGATCGCCGCATTGGCAGGCGCGCCATAGACCGGTTCGCGACCCGCGATCTCGGCCTCCAGTCGCGCGATCTTGGCGGTCAGCGCATCGACGGTGATCGCGCTGCTGCCCAGCTCGGCGCCGGTCTGCGTCTGGTCGAGCCGCACCAGCACCTGCCCCTGCCGCACGACGTCGCCCGGATGCGCCAGGATCGCCGACACGATCCCCCCTTCCAGATTGGAGACGATCTGCAACCGGTTGCTGGGCACGATGCGCCCCGAGGCGTGGATCGTCCGGTCGAGCTGGACCAGGCTGGCCCACAGGATGAAGATCACGACAAAGGCCAGGATCAGCCAGAGCAGCAGGCTGGACGCGCGGCCGGGCCGCATTTGGTCGACATAATCCTCGAGGCGGGGTTCGGCGGTGTCGGTGGCGGACATCAGGCGACGGCTCGCGGACGCTGGAGTTGCTGGAGCACCTGATCGCGCGGCCCGTCATTGACGACACGGCCGGCGTCGATGACGACGATACGCTCGACCAGGCGGAGCAGCGCGGGGCGATGGGTGATGAGAACGAAGGTCCGGCCCTCCAATTCGGCGGCCAGCCGGTCGATCAGCGCCGCCTCGGTCTGCTGGTCCATCGCGCTGGTCGGCTCGTCGAACACCACGACCGGCGGGCTGCCCGCCAGCGCGCGGGCGAGCGCGATCGACTGGCGCTGGCCACCCGACAGGCCCTCGCCCCGATCGGCCAGGATCAGGTCATAGCCATTGGCAAGCTGGCCCATGAACTGGTGCGTGCCGCTCAGCTCGGCGGCGCGCAGCATCTCGGCATCGTCGATGCCGGGACGGTCGAGCACGATATTCTCGCGCACGCTGCCGCTCAGCAACACGCTCTCCTGCAGCGCCGTGCCGATGCGCGCGCGCATATAGGCGGGGTCGAACTGGCGGATGTCGGTGCCGTCGATCATCACCAGCCCCTCCTGCGGCGGATACAGCCCCAAGATCATCCGCGCGATCGTCGACTTGCCCGATCCCACCCGGCCGAGCAGGCCGATGCGCTGCCCCGCCGGAATGACGAGGTTGAGGCCGTCCAGCGTCTTCTCCGCCGCGCCGGGATAACGGAATTCGACACCGCGCAACTCGATCCGGCCGGCGAAGCGCGCGGGCTTCAACGCCTCGTTCTGCGGTCCCTCGGTCGGCTGGTCCATCATGGTGTTGATCTGGCGATAGGCGGTGCGTGTCGCCGACAGGCGGGTCAGCAGCGTCGCGACCTGCGCCAGCGGCTGCACCGCGCGGCCCGACAGGATCGAACAGGCGACCAGCGCGCCGGTAGTCAGCTGGTGATCGGCGATCAGGAATACGCCGGCGACGACGGTGCCGGCATAGGACAGGGTGTTGGCCGAGGCGGCGACCGTGGTCGCGATCGTCGACACCAGCCGCTGGCGCATCGCGCTGTCCGAATGCGCGCGATTGGCCTTGCTCCAGCGTCGGCCGAGCAGGGTCGCCGCGCCGCTGGTCTTCACCATCTCCAGCGCGCCGACCGTTTCGACCAGCACGCTCTGCTTGCTCTGCCCCTCGCTCAACGACTTGGCGGACAGGCGATCGAGCGCGGGCCGCGTCAGCCAGCCGGCGCCGATGACGACCGGGATCGCGGCCAGCGGCACCCAGACGACCGCGCCGCCGATGATCGCGATGAAGACCAGGGTGACGACCACGAAGGGCACGTCGACCATCGCCGTCATCGTCGCCGAGGCGAAGAAGTCGCGCAGCGTCTCCAGCTCACGCATCATGCCGGTCAGCGATCCGGTCGAGCCACGCTTCAGGTCCAGGCGGATGCCGACCAGCCGCTGAAAGACGCGGGTGCCGATGTCATGGTCGATGTCGGCACCGGCCAGATCGACGAAATAGGCGCGCAGGATACGCAGCACGAAATCGAAGACGACGACGATCAGCAGCCCGATCGACAGCGCGACCAGCGACGCATAGGCGTTGTTGGGCACGACGCGGTCATAGACGGTCATCGTGAACAGCGAGGTGATCAGCCCGAACAGGTTGATCATCGCCGCCGCCAGCGCGACCTTCAGATAGATGCGCCGGTTGCGCAGCATCGGTTCGAGCAGCCACGGCGCGAAGCGCGGGCGCGGGTGATCGATCATGTCGGCGGGCGGGGTCATGGCGTGTCCATCGTGGCGGGATCAATCTGCAGGGCGCGCAACAGGCGGCCGGTGCGGGCGAGCAGGACATAGCGGGCGGTATCCAGCTCGGTGACCGTCTGGATATAGCGCGCCGCGACGCCGAAATAGTTGTTCTCGGCGGACAGCAGGTCGAACAGCGTCCCGCGCGACACGCGGAAGCGTTCGGCCAGCACATCGCGCGACTGGCGACTGGCAATGTAGTTGCGCTCGATCGCGGTCCGCGCCTGCTCGAGCGCGGCGATGTCCGACAAGGCGATGCGCGCGTCGCGCTCGGCATCCTGGCGGATGCGGTCGAGCCGCGCGTCGGCGCCGTGCACCCGCGCCTCGGCCTGGCGGACCCGCTCGGCGGCACCGCCGCCCAGCCGCATGCTGAGCGTCAGATTGGCGCGCACGTCATAGTCGCGGCGATTCTCGATCACGCCGTAACGGCCGGCATCGACCCCCGCGGTCAGCTGCGGCAACCGGTCGGAGCGCAGCGCATCGGCATCGCGGCGCGCCGCCCCGGCCTGCGCCGCGGCCACCCGCACGGTCGGCAGGACGGCGATGTCGTCACGCAGGCCTGTCGCCGCGATCGGTCCGGCGTCGAGCACGGGGGCGCGGCCCAGATCGGCGGGGGCCGGCGCGCCGACCAGCCCCAGATATTGCGCCTCGGCATTGGCGAGCGCGCGGCGGAAATCGGCGAGCTGCGCGTCGGAGGCGGCCACATAGCTGTCGACCTGCGCGACATCGCCCTGTGCGGCATAGCCCTGCCCCACGCGTTCCTGAATCCGCGCGCGCAGATCGCGCTGGCTGTCGGCGAACACCTCGCCCAGTCGGACCAGCGCGCGATAGCCATAGACATTGTACCAGACCGAAATCGTGCGCAGCGCGATCTGCGCGCTGACATCGTCCTGGCCGGCCAGCGACGCCTTGATCCGCGCCTCGGCCGCCGCGATGCGGCTGTTGCTGGCACCGAAGTCGACCACCGGCTGCTGGATGCGGATCAGGCCATCGGTGCGGCTGTCGGGGCGGGAGCGTTCCAGCACATTGCCCGGATCGTTGGAAAAGGCGCGACTGACGATCTTGAAGGTCGAGAGCGACAGGTCGGCGGTGGGATATTGCCGCGCCTGCGCCTCGTCGCGCGCGGCGGCGGCCTCCTCGGCCTGCGCCGCCGTTTCCGCGAGCGACGGGTTGCGGCGCACCGCCTGCGCCACCGCCTGGCGAAAGCCGTCGAGCGGCGTCTGCGTCCGCGCCAGTCGCAGGATCGGATCGGTGGCGGGATCGATGCGCAGCGGGTCCTCGCTGGGCGCGGGCAGGCCGCCGGGGACATTCTGCACCCACAAGCCGCTGCGCGGGATCACCGGTGCCGGGGACGCCACCGGGGCGGCGGGCGGCGCGGGCATGCCACCGATGCGCACCGGCGACCCCGCCGGGATGGATGGTGCGGGAAGCGATGCCGGGTCGCCCGTCGGGGCCAGCGTCGGCGACGGCGGCAAGCGGGTGGGCGTCGCGCCGATCTGGGGATTTTGTTGCAGCGTCGACGGGCCCGGCGCGCCGGTCGTCTGCGCGGTGGCGGACGTGGCCATGATGACGAGCATCGGCATCGCTCGCCACATGGCGCGGCCGCCCGTTCCGGCCCTTTGCTGACACCCCCTCATCCTACGCGCACCCACCCCATATACCCTGTTCGGCGAAAGCCCCGCCGGCCCCCCGGCCGCCGCAAACGGCCGAGGGGAGCCGCACCGACCATGGTGCAGCTCCCCCGAACCGAGTTTGGATCATTCCTATCAGACGATCATGAACATACCGCTATCCATCGCGACCTGCTCGGGCAGAAGCATCGTGAACGCCTCGTGCGGATCGATCCGGGCATTGTCCGCCGCCTGGAACGCGGCAAGCGGAACCTGCGCGAAATCGCCGGCATCCTCCGCGACCGCCGAGACGATCACCGCCTGTGCCGGAGCCGTCCCCTCGACCGCGACCTGAGGAACGGCGGTATCCGATCGCACGTCGTCCTGAGCGCCGAGCAGCAGCGCCAGATCGACCGCCGCCGCACCGTCGCCATGCGCGATCAGTTCATGATCCGCCCATTGCGGACGGCCCGGACGGATCACCGGCGCCGCCGGTTCGGGCAGGGCCATCGGCCCGTCCCCCTCGCGCGGCGCCCAGAGGCTGTCGACGGGGACGGTCACCGACCGCCCCGCCAGCCCGAAGATGTTCGACGGAATCCATGCCATGACGGTGCCTCCGGCTCAGGCGAACAGGAAGTCGTCGGCGTTGAGCGAGGCAAGCGACACGCCCGACAGCACCAGCGAGTCGCCATTGTGCAGATCGATATGCACCCCGTCCGCCGCCTGGAAGGCCGAGGCCTTGACGTCGGCGAAGCTGGTGAAGCCCATGCCGCGCAACTCGATCACGTCGCTGGTCCCGGCGCCGCCGGTAAAGTCGGTGATCGTGTCGGCGCCGCTACCCTTGGTGAACACGAACGTATCGTTGCCCGTGCCGCCGGTCAGCGTGTCGTTGCCGGTCAGGCCCAGCAGGATGTCGTCGCCCGCACCGGCATTCAGCACGTCATTGCCGTTGCCGCCGATCAGCATGTCGTTCGCCCCCGAACTGCCGTTCAGGCTGGTGTAGAAGGTCTTGGTCATCGTCTCACCGACGCCCAGATTGCCGAAGCCGAAGGCCAGGGTGATCGCCTCGTCCGCCATCGTCCCGTTGCGGTCGACCGGATTGGCATAGGCCGAACCGGCATAGACGTCGTAATTGGCGAAACCATAGTTCGAGCTGCGCGCGGCGGCATCGAACGACACCAGGTTGACCGACACGCCCGACATCGGCCCCGTCGCCCGCGAGATCGCCAGCGCATTGCCCGCCGTCGGATTGGACAGCACGTCGTTATAGGTGGCGAACGACCCGCCCTTGTCGACGTCCTGATCGGGGTCGAAGCTGCGCAGGAAGCGCACATCGCTCAGCGTCGAGCTGCCGGTGTTCGTCACCGTGATCGTGGTCTTGTAATAGGTGGCGTTGGCGTCGAGCTCGATCACCTGCTTCACCGCCATGGTCCCGCCATTATAGCTGGCGGTGCCGGTGGTGGTCGTCGACAGGGTCGTGCCCACCGTCGTGTCGACGGTCGTGGTGGCGATGTCGTTGCGCCCGCTGCGCTGGTCCTGGATGAACGAGCGGCCGTTGAAGCCGAAGCCGATCGTGTCGACCGGCGAGCCCGGCAGGGTGAAATCGCCCGACTTGGGCGCCGCCCCCGCATTCCAGCCATCGGTGTCGACCACGTACGAGATCCGGCGCGCGCCGTTGGTCGGGTGATAATTGGCCGGCGCGGCACTGGCGGTGCCGAGCGAGCCCGCGCTCGATACGCCGATCTCCATATAATTGCCCTGCAGGAACACGTCGTTGCCGACCGTGTCATGGTCGAGCACGCCGACCACGACCGCCACCGTCGCGGTCGAGGTCAGGCCGGCCCCGTCCGTCGCGGTATAGGTGAAGCTGTCATTGCCCGAATAGCCGGCCGCCGCCGTATAGCTGAGCGTGCCGTCGCTGTTGATCGACACCGTGCCGTGCGCGCCGTTGGTCACGCTCTGCACCGTGATCGCGTCGCCCTCCGGATCGGAGTCGTTGGCGAGCACCGCCACCGTCGCTGCGACGCCGGGCGATGCGAACAGCGTGTCGTCGGCGGCCTTGGGCGCGTCATTCTCGCCGGTGATCGTCACCGTGGTCGTGGCGGTCGATACGCCGCCATGGCCGTCCGACACCGTATAGGTGAAGCTGTCGGTCGCGGTCTCGCCGGCCTTCAGATACTGGAAGGCGCTGCCCGCCGCATAGCTGACATTGCCGTCGACCAGCGCGACGGTGCCGATCGTCCCCGTCGCACCGACGCCGGTGATGGTCAGCGCGTCGTCGTCCGCATCGCTGTCATTGGCGGTCAGCGTCGCCGCCGTGACGACCGTCGCACCGTCCTCGCTGACCCGCAGCGTGTCGCCCACCGCGACCGGCGCGTCATTGGTGCCGGTGACGGTGATCGACAGAGTCTGGGTCGCGCTGGCCTTGTTCTCGTCGGTGACCGTGTAGGTCGCGGTGACGACCCGCGTCTCGCCCTCGCCCAGCGCCTGATAGGCGGCGTTGCCGGCGTCGAAGACATAGCTGCCATCGGCGTTCAGCGTCAGCCCGGCGACCGGCGCCGTCAGCGCGAAGCTCAGCTTGGCGCCATGATCGACGTCATAGTCGTTCGCGGCGACGCTGCCACTGATCGTGGCATCCTCGGCCACCGCCGCGGTATCGGCGAGGGCGACGGGGGCGTCGTTCTGGCCGACCAGCGTATAGCTGCCCGTCGCGCTGGTCAGTCCGCCATGCCCGTCCGAGACCTGATAGGTGAAGGTGTCGGTCGCCGTCTCCCCCAGCGCCAGCGCCTGCGCCGCCGCAGAACCGGCAGGCGTGATGGTCAGCGTGCCGTCGGCCGCCATCACCACGGTCGCGCCCTGCGCGCTGGTGGTCGAGAAGGCGGGCACGGTCAGCACGTCGCCCGTGTCGACATCGGTCGCCTGGGTCAGCAGCAGGTTGCGGCCATTGGGGTTGGCGAAGCTGCCATCCTCGGTGATGCCGGTCTGGATGATCTGCGCGGTGCCGATATACAGCGTCGCGCCGATCGCCCGCCCGCCGGTCGCATCATAGGAGCCGACGCGGAAGTCGATCGTGTAGTTGCCCGACTGGGCCAGCGTCAGCTCGACCGTCTGGACCCCGGTCGACCCGATGACGGGCACCTTATAGTCGAAGATGGTCTGGACGATCGCGCCCGTCGCCGCATCGCGGATATAGCCGGTGCCGATCGCCTGATCGCTGCCCGAGGACAGGACATAGACGAAGCGGATCGTGTCGCCCGCATTGCCCGAAAAGGCGGTGCTGGTGATGCTCGGCCCCTGCCCGGTGCCATAGCCGGTGGGAACGGTCGCGCTGTAGCGCAGCGCCGCGACATCCTTGTCGCCCGGGATGATATTGGTGTTGCGCTGCACCGTCGCGGTCGAGGTCGACACCGAGCTGGTGCCCGAGGACGCCGTATTGACGGTCCAGCCGTTCAGCGCGGTCGGATCGCTGAAATCGCCATTGACCAGGCGGTTGGCGACGACCGTGGCGTTGCCGGGCAGTGCGACATTGCCGACGACCGGCGCGTCGTTGGTGCCGGTGACGGTGATCGCCAGGCTGGCATTGGCGACCGCGCCCGAGGCGTCGGTGACCGAATAGGTGCCGGTGACGACCCGCGTCGCGCCGGCGGCCAGGTTCTGATAGGCCGCGTTCGACGGATCGAAGACATAGCTGCCATCGGCGTTGATCGTCAGCCCGGCGACGGTGTTGGTCGCGGCATAGGTCAGCACCGCGCCGTGATCGACGTCGCTGTCATTGGCCCCGACATTGCCGGTCACCTTCGCGCCGTCCTCGACCGCGACCGCCGTGTCGGCGACAGCGACGGGTCCGTCGTTCCGCCCGGTGACCGTGATGGTCAGCGTCGCGGCGGCGGTGCCGCCCTGCCCGTCCGATACGCCATAGCCGGCGACGATCGTCTGCACCTCGCCCTCGGCCAGCGCCTGATAGGCGGCGTTGCCGGCGTCGAAGCTGTAGCTGCCATCGGCGTTCAGCGTCAGGCCCGCGACCGGCGCATCGAGCGTGTAGGTCAGGACGGCGCCATGATCCGGATCGCCGTCATTGGCCGCCAGTGAGCCGGCGACGATCTTGTCCTCGACCACGCTCACCGTGTCCGCGACGGCGGTCGGCGCGTCATTGGTGCCGGTGACGGCAATGCTGAGCGTCGACGTCGCGGTCGCACCATGCTCGTCGGTGACGGTATAGGTCGCGACGACGGTCTGGACCTCGTCCTTGGCGAGCGCCTGATAGGCGGCGTTGCCGGCATCGAAGCTGTAGCTGCCGTCCGCATTGAGCGTCAGGCCCGCGACCGGTACGTTCAGCGCGTACGCCAGCTTGGCACCACGATCGATGTCGCTGTCGTTCGTCGCGACCGAACCCGTCAGGATCGCGTCTTCGACAACCGAACCGGCGTCAACGACCGCAACCGGCGAATCGTTCGTGCCGGTCACCGTGAGCGTCAGCACCGACGTGGCAGTCGCCCCATGTTCGTCGGTGACGGTGTAGCTGGCAACGACGGTCTGAATTTCGTCTTTCGCCAGCGCCTGATACGCGGCATCACCAGCGTCGAAGCTGTAGCTGCCGTCCGCGTTCAGCGTCAGACCGGCGACCGGTGCGTTCAGCGTATAGGCGAGCTTCGCGCCGTGATCGACGTCGCTATCGTTCGTCGCCACCGAACCCGTCAGGATCGCATCTTCGACAACCGAACCAGCATCCACGACCGCAACCGGCGCATCGTTCGTGCCGGTGATCGTCAGCGTCAGCGCCGACGTGGCGGTCGCGCCATGCTCATCGGTGACGGTGTAGCTCGCAACTACGGTCTGCACTTCGCCCTTGGCCAGCGCTTGATAGGCCGCGTTACCAGCGTCGAAGCTGTAGCTGCCGTCGGCGTTGAGCGTCAGCCCCGCGACCGGTGCGTTGAGCGTGTACGCCAGCTTGGCGCCATGATCGACGTCGCTGTCGTTCGTAGCCACCGAACCCGTCAGCACCGCATCTTCGACAACCGAACCGGCGTCCACGACCGCAATCGGCGCGTCATTCGTGCCGGTGATCGTCAGCGTCAGTGACGAAGTGGCGGTCGCGCCATGCTCATCGGTGACGGTGTAGCTCGCAACGACGGTCTGCACCTCGCCCTTGGCCAGCGCTTGATAGGCCGCGTTACCAGCGTCGAAGCTGTAGCTGCCGTCCGCGTTCAGCGTCAGACCTGCGACCGGTGCGTTCAGCGTATAGGCGAGCTTCGCGCCGTGATCGACGTCGCTATCGTTCGTCGCCACCGAACCCGTCAGGATCGCATCTTCGACAACCGAACCAGCATCCACGACCGCAACCGGCGCATCGTTCGTGCCGGTGATCGTCAGCGTCAGCGTCGAGACAGCCGTCGCCCCATGTTCATCGGTGACGGTGTAGCTTGCAACGACGGTCTGCACTTCGTCCTTCGCCAGTGCCTGATACGCCACATTGCCACCGTCGAAGCTGTAGCTGCCGTCGGCGTTGAGCGTCAGCCCCGCGACCGGTGCGTTGAGCGTGTACGCCAGCTTGGCGCCATGATCGACGTCGCTGTCGTTCGTAGCCACCGAACCCGTCAGCACCGCATCTTCGACAACCGAACCGGCGTCCACGACCGCAATCGGCGCGTCATTCGTGCCGGTCACTGAGAGCGTCAGCGTCGACGTGGCCGTCGCGCCATGTTCGTCAGTGACGGTATAGCTTGCGACGATGGTCTGGACTTCGTCCTTGGCCAGCGCCTGATAGACAGCATTACCAGCGTCAAAGCTGTAGCTACCGTCCGCGTTCAGCGTCAGCCCCGCGACCGGTGCATTCAGCGTGTAGGCGAGTTTGGCACCATGATCGATGTCGCTATCATTGATAGCAACCGAGCCTGTCAGGATCGCGTCTTCGATAACAGAACCGGCGTCGACGACTGCGACCGGCGCATCGTTCGTGCCGGTGATAGTCAACGTCAGCGTCGAGACGGCCGTCGCGCCATGTTCGTCGGCGACGGTGTAGTTCGCGACGATGGTCTGGACTTCATCTTTGGCCAGAGCCTGATACGCCGCATGACCAGCGTCGAAGCTATAGCTGCCGTCGGCGTTGAGCGTAAGCCCCGCGACCGGTGCGTTCAGCGTGTACGCCAGCTTCGCGCCATGATCGACATCGCTGTCGTTCGTCGCGACCGAACCCGTCAGGATCGCATCTTCGACAACCGCGCCAGTGTCCACGACCGCAACCGGCGCGTCGTTCGTGCCGGTGATCGTCAAGGTCAGCGTCGACGTGGCGGTCGCACCATATTCGTCGGTCACGGTGTAGGCCGCGACGACGGTCTGCACCTCACCCTTGGCCAGCGCCTGATAGGCCGCGTTGCTGGGATCGAAGCTGTAGCTGCCATCCGCATTCAGCGTCAGGCCCGCGACCGGCGCGTTCAGGGCGTAGGTGAGCTGCGCGTAGTAATCGACGTCATGGTCGTTGCCCGCGACCGAGCCGGTGACGACCGCGCCGTCCTCGATCGCCGGATCGGCGACATCGGCGATGGCGACCGGGGCGTCGTTGGTGCCGATCAGGGTCACCGTCACCTGCTGGTCCACCTTGGCGCCATTCTGGTCGGTGACCGTGACGACATAGTGCTGGACCATCGTCTCGCCCTCGGCGAGGTCCTGCAGGTCGGCATTGTCGACCGCGAAGGTCCAGCGGACCTTGCCCGCGCCGTCGCCCGTCGCCGTATCGTCGATGACGGTCGCGAAATGGCCGCGATAATAATCCTCTTGCGCCGCGACGCTCACCTTATGCGTGTCGATCAGGTCCGCATCTGCGAAGGCGATGGTGCCGGCGATGGCGGTCGTCGCATCCTCGATGACCTCGCCGCTCGCCACGGCGGCGGTGACGGTCGGCGCGTCGTTGGTGCCGGTCAGCGTGACCGTCACGTCCTGGGTCGTCGTCGCGCCGAACTTGTCGGTCAGGGTCAGCATATAGACCTGGGTCGCGATCTGGCCGGCCGCGAGCCTCTGCACGCTGGCATTGTCGGCGGTGAAGCGCCAGTTGATGGTCCCTTGCGCATTCTGGTCGGCGGTGTTCTCGACGACCTGGGCGCTCAGCGTGCCGAAGCCGCCCGCCGGCGCGAAGCCCGAAGGAACGCCGCCCGTGATGGCGACGCGCGCGGCACCGATGCTGACGCTGTGCGTGTCGGTCAGATCGATGTCGCGGAAGGTGATCGTGCCGTCGCTGGTCAGCGTCGCCGCCGCATCCTCGACCACCGCGCCCTGGTAACGGCCCGAGACGATCGCGGGGCCGTCATTCTGGCCGGTGATCGTCACCGTGACGGTCGCGGTCGACACGTCGCCGTCCGCATCGGTCACCGTATAGGTGAAGCTGTCGACCGCCTTCTCGCCCTGCGCGAGATACTGATAATAGGCCGCGTTGGGCGTGTAGACGACATTGGCGACCGGATTGGCGGGATCGGCATAATTCTGGGTCAGCGTCACCGTGCCATGCGCGGGATTGCCGACCGAGACCGAGCGCACCTGATCGGGCACCGAGTCGTTGGCGAGCAGGTTGAACGCCAGCGATGCGTGATCCTCGTCGGTGGTGATCGCATCGGCGCGCGCGATCACGGCTTCGTCGCGCGGATCGAGCAGCAGGCCGTCGATCATGACCTCGAACTTCTCGACCCGGCTGACCGTCAGGTCGAAGGCGTCGAACTGGAACGTGCCATAATATTCGTTGGTGCCCAGCTTGGCGGACACGCGCGCGAGGACGCTGTTCGCCTCCTGATTCAGGAACGCGACATAGCGCGCGACATCGGCCTGGATGTCGCTGCGCAGCCATTCGTCACGCGTGAAGACCAGCCGCAGCGTGTCGGTGTCGCTGCCGCCGTCATAGGAATCCTGCGGCGCGAACCATGACTTGGACGCCGGGCCATGATCGGCCAGCCGATAGACCAGCGTGTCGTTGCCCAGCCCGCCGAGCACGGTGTCCAGCCCCGCGCCGCCATCGAGATAGTCGTTGCCGATACCGCCATCGAGCAGGTCGTTGCCCGCCCCGCCCAGCAGCGTGTCGTTGCCCTCGCCCCCGGACAGGGTGTCATTGCCCTCGCCGCCGTCGAGCATGTCGTTGCCGCTGTCGCCATAGAGCGAGTCGTTGCCGGTGCCGCCCAGGATGCTGTCATTGCCGTCGCCGCCAAAGACGAGGTCGTTGCCCGCCCCCGCATCGACCTGGTCATTGCCCGCGCCGGCATGGATCACGTCGTTGCCGGCGCCGCCGGTGATCCGATCATTGCCATTGCCGCCGCGCAGGACGTTCGAGGCGTCGTTGCCGGTGATCGTCTGGTTCGCGTTGCTGGTACCGTTGCCGATGCTGATGCCAAGGCCGAGATTGATGGTCACTGCGCGTCTCCCAAAGGGCGAGGCGTCCGGGTGTTTGGAAACGACAAGGGGTCACGCCCGACCGGTATCGGGCGCGTGCCAGCGATCGGTGCCGCACCTTACGATGCGACCGCGTTCGTCAAAAGCTGTGATACCACCGCTCATCCCCCCGGATCAGCGGCGTTCCGTCCCCTTGGCGCGCCCGCGGCGCGCTCGTCCCTGTTCCCCCGGACCGCTCGACCGCCAATCGATCGAACCCTGCCGATGACGATCTTTTTAAGGTTCGTTCACCGAGCCGCAATTGGCCGGGCGTCCAATTTACTTGACTGACCGTTCAGCCGGCGCCGCTTTGTCCCTTTCGAAGACATTAACCGCGTGTGCGCCGCGTTTCGCTGGCCGTCTTGCCGAACGCGCTGCGAAACGCTCGGGCAAAATGGGCCTCGCTGGAAAAGCCGAAGTGAAAGGCGATCTCGCCGATACGCCGCTTTTCGCTCGCGTCGAGCAGCGCGTCGCGCGCCGCCTCCAGCCGCCGTCGCCAGATATAGCGCACCACGCCACCCTCCTCCTCGAACAAAGCGTAAAGTTCGGAGCGTGAGATGTTGAGGCGCGCGAACAGCCATTCGGGACTCAGGTCGCTCGACCCCAGTCGCGCCTCGATCTGCCGCCGTGCCTGTTGCGCCAGCGCCGTGCGCCGGTCGGTGGCCGATGGCGGCCCCGAGGGCTGGCCGATGGCCAGCGTGACGAGTTGCATCAGCACATCCGCCAGCACGGGCGCGGCGCTGGTCGGCATGGTCTCCAGCCGGGGCGCGATCGCGTTCAGATGGACCGCCAGCAGCGTGCTGTCCTCCGCATCGAGCACCCGCCCGTGCAGCGCCCGCACATCGTCCACCCGCTCCGCCAGCATGACGCGCGGGACCGAGACATTGATGACGTCACGCTCACCCTCGTCGACCATATAAAAGGGCTGCGCGAAATCGAGCAGCATGACCGTGCCGGGCGTGCTGAGAACCTTGCGTCGCCCCGCCTCGCCGCGCGACACGCCGCGACGCGCCAGCTGGACGCTGATGCCGTCATGCCGATCGTGCGCGATCTGCGCCGCCGTCCGCTCCGACCGCCGCGGCGACGCCACGAGTTCGATGATGTGGAACGGCCCGACGAAGCAGGACCGCAGATCGGCGAAGACCGGCTGGCTCAGGAATGTGGTGGCCAGCGTGTTGTTGATGCCGCCCTGATACACCGCCTCGCGCCGCTCGGGCGGCACGGTATCGGTTTGCACCAGCGACTTGGTCAGGACGCCTTGGGTCATGGAAATGGGCCGCCACCTTCGAGGAATTCCTCGGGGCGCCAGCCTTCGATCGGACATAACGCCCTCGCCGCGCACTGCCCAACCATGCGCGCCGCGAGCATCATCCCCTCAGCTCATTCACCCCGTTTATTAACACAGGCTGCTGCCATGGATCGATCCCGAAGCAAAGCCGCGCGGTGAGACGGCGCAGCATCGTTTTGGTACGGCCGGTGTGGCGATGCGGTTTGCAGGTGGGAAAGCTGAGCGTTTGACGATCGATTTGGAAGAGCCGCGCTAAAGCTCAGAGGCGCGATATGGCGGAGACGGAGGGATTCGAACCCTCGGTACGGTTTCCCGTACGACGCTTTAGCAAAGCGTTGGTTTCAGCCACTCACCCACGTCTCCGGCTGCGGCGAGGTGCGGCTATAGCGGGGCCGGCGGAGGCAATCAACCGGGTCTGCGCGCGATTTTTCACAGAAAATCGACTAGAGCCTGCCGTGTCATTCATTGCGCTGCAAGGCGGCGACTGGTTAACGTTGCGGCATCGGTTCGCCGGGGGAGTTGAAGTTCATGCGTTTCGTCTGTCTGGGCCTGTCGGTCCTCTGCGGTCTGTCGGTCGCGGGTGCGACCGCCTCGCCGTCCCTGGCGCAGGTTCGCACGATCGACCCCAATCAGGGGATCGACAGCGATCTGGCGACGCAGCCCTCGCGCCCCGCCCCGCGCCAGCAGGTGCCGGCCGACCCCGTGCCCTCCTACCCGCAATCGCAGACGCCGCAGGATAGCGCCCCCCCGCCCGTCACCACGCCGCAGACACCCGAAAGCCGCGCGACGCAGACCAGCCAGGCCGCCGATACCTTCGAGCGCGACGATCTGCTGGCCGCCGGCGAGGGCGTGTTCGGCAAGGGCGCCGAGGGCCTGGGCGGCATCATCGAGCGCATCCTGCGCGAACAGGGTCGCCCCAACGCCTATATCGCGGGGCGCGAGGCCTCGGGCGCGTTCGTCGTCGGACTGCGCTATGGCTCGGGCATCATGACGCACAAGGTCGAGGGGCAGATGCCGGTCTATTGGACCGGGCCGTCGCTGGGCTTCGACATTGGTGGCGATGCGAACAAGGTGTTCGTGCTGGTCTATAATCTCTATGACACCGAGGAGCTGTTCCACCGCTTCCCGGCGGCCGAGGGGCGGCTGTATTTCGTCGGCGGGTTCGCGGCGACCTATTTGCGGCGCGGCAATGTCGTGCTGATCCCGGTGCGGCTGGGCGTCGGTTGGCGTGCGGGCGTGAATGTGGGGTATATGAACTTCACGCATAAGGCGCGGTGGTTGCCGTTTTGAGGTTTCGAGGCTGAGGTTTTCCCTTGGCCTTCGACTTCGCTCAGGCTGAACGGAGGTTGGGATTGGAGCTGCGCTCAAACAGCCGTTCAGGCTGAGCGAAGTCGAAGCCCACGCCCCAACCTATCTCCGCACCAGCAACCGATACGGCTCACTGACCGCGATCACCGGCACGTCCCACGGATGCGCGGCGAGCAGGGCATCCGCCAGCGCCGCCACATCCGCCTCCGCATCATAGATCGCGGTCAGAATAACGGTCGGCGACCAGCTCGCCTCGCCCACCGCGCCCAGCGTCGGCACAGCGCCCTCGTCCGGCCGGAACCCCTCATAACCGATCGCGAGTTCGACGACCTCGCGATACCGCCCGAAATCGCCCAGCGGCGGCGTGCGCAGGATCGCCAGCAGCGGGGCGGCGGTGGCGTCGCGTTCCACCGCGCCCGGATCGCCGGCGATCAGCGCGGCCAGCGTCGGGGGCGCGACCGGGCAATAGACCCGGATGTCGCGCACCCAGCGGCTGTCGCTCATCCGAAGTCGACCGCCTCGAAGCGGATCGGCTGGCCGGTCGGCGCATCGGCGAGCTGGTCCTCCCACATCGCCACCTGGCCGCGCACGATCGTGCCGATCGGCTTGCCGGTGAGCTCCATACCGGTGAAGGGCGACCAGCCGCATTTGGACTGGAGCCACTGATCCTCGATGGTCCAGCGCTTCTTCAGGTCGACGATGGTGAAGTCGGCGTCGTAACCGGCCGCGATCCGCCCCTTGCCGACGATGCCGAAGATGCGCTGCGCGCCGGCGCTGGTCAGCTCGATCACGCGCTGGAGCGACAGGCGGCCGTTCGCCGCATGGTCGAGCAACAGCGGCAGCAGCGTCTGCACGCCCGGCATCCCGCTGGGGCTGCCCGGATAGGGCTTGGCCTTTTCCTCCAGCGTGTGCGGCGCATGGTCCGAGCCGATCACGTCGGGCACGCCCTGGTTCAACCAGTGCCACAGCCCGTCGCGATGCGCGCCCGAGCGGATCGGCGGGTTCATCTGCGCCAGCGTGCCCAGGCGCGGATAGGCCTCCTCGCCCGCCAGCGTCAGATGCTGCGGCGTGACTTCGCAGGTGGCGATGTCCTTATGCTGCGCAATATATTCCAGCTCGGCAGGCGTGGTGACGTGCAGGATATGGATACGGCGGTTCGCCGCGCGCGCCAGCCGCAGGATGCGGCGGGTGGCGAGCAGCGCGCTCTCATCATCGCGCCAGACGGGGTGCGAGGACGGATCGCCCTCGATCCGCTCGCCCGCACGCGCGTTCATCCGGTCCTCGTCCTCCGCATGGATGGCGACGCGACGATGGCCCGAAGCAAGCACTTCGGCCAGCCGCGCATCCTCCGACACCAGCAGATCGCCGGTCGAGGCGCCCATGAAGATCTTCACGCCCGCCGTGCCGGGCATCCGCTCCAGTTCGGCGAGGTCGCGCGCATTATGGTTGGTCGCGCCGACGTAAAAGGCGTGGTCGCAATACATCGTCTGGGCGCGGGTCAGCTTGTCGGTGATCGCGTCGGCCGAATCGGTGTTCGGCTTGGTGTTGGGCATCTCGAAGACGGCGGTCACGCCGCCCATCACCGCCGCGCGGCTGCCGCTGGCCAAGTCTTCCTTGTGCATCAGGCCGGGCTCGCGGAAATGCACCTGGCTGTCGATGACGCCGGGCAGGATGTCGAGCCCGGTACAGTCGATCACCCGGCCCGCATCGCCTTTCGCGCCGATCTCGACGATCCGGCCGCCCAGCACGCCGACATCGGCACGAACCGGGCCGCCGGGGGTGTGAACGGTGCCGCCGGAGAGAAGCAGATCGAAGGTCATGGCAAACGGGCCTTTCGCATGGGGTCGCGCCCTCCTACCTTGCCGGAATGACCGATACCACCCCGACGACGCAGCCCGACATCATGTCCGGCACGACCCTGGGCGCCACCACCCTGCCCGACCGCCGCCTGATCCGCGTCGCGGGCGAGGATGTGCGCGGCTTTCTGCAGGGTCTGGTGACGCAGGACGTGATCGGGCTGGCGCCGGACCATCCACGCTGGGCCGGGCTGCTCACTCCGCAGGGCAAGGCGCTGTTCGACTTCATCCTGTGGGCGGACGGCGACGCGGTGCTGATCGATGCCGAGGCGGCCCAGGCCGAGGGGCTGGCGCGGCGGCTGGCCATCTATCGCCTGCGCCGCGCGATCACGATCGATCCGGTCGCGGATTTGGCGGTGCATTGGAGCAAGGCGGCGGAGGGACGCCCCGACGATCCGCGCCTGGCGGAGCTGGGTAAGCGCTGGCTGGCCCCGGCCGGAGAGGTAACGACCGGTTGGACCGCGCACCGCCTGTCGCTGGGCGTCACGGAGGGCGTGGGCGAACTGGGGTCGGGCGAGACGCTGTGGCTGGAGTGCAATGCGCGCGAGCTGAACGGGGTCAGCTTCACCAAGGGCTGCTATGTCGGACAGGAGAATACGGCGCGGATGCATCACCGCTCGAAGGTCAACCGGCGGCTCGTGGTGGTTCCGCTGGCCGAGGCGGGCGACCGGACACGCGCGCGCTATCCCGCGCTGGGGCTGATGGTCGAACATCGCCGGGTCGAGGCATTGGGCGATGCGCTGCGGCCGGCATGGCTGGAACAGGCGCTTCAGGCACCCGGGTCGGAATAAGCCGGGCCGGCCTTTCGATGCGCCGGCGCTTGGTCTGTCCGGGTCAGTTCACCAGCGCGGCGGCCTCAGGCTTGTCCATCGACAGGGCGGCGTCCAGTCGCTGCGCCGGATTGCCCAGCATCTGCGCCACTTGCATGGCGATAGCGATCGCCGCGACCAGTCCGAACAGGCACAGCGCGCTGAACTGCAGCCGGCTGGAAATCGCCTGGCTGCGTTCGATCCGTCGGGCCGCATCGATCTCGATCGCGATCCGGTCGTTGGCGGGCTTGGGCAAAGGCTGGCGATCCGCGTCGCGGCGGCGGTCGCCACCGTTTTCCTGCGAGGGCGCCTGTTGCAGGCGCGGTTCGCGCAACAGGGCGTCGATGTCGATGGCGTCCTGGGTGCGCACGCCGGAAAACCGTTCGCGCTGCCAGACGACGCGCCCGATCACCGTCTGCTGACCGCGTCGGATCTCGATATAGGCACCGGGGAAAAGCGCGGCATCGGAGGCGATCATCATCCCGCGCGACGAGATGTTGTGGATGCACACATCCCCCCATCCCGTGGCCGACTTCATCCGGCAGGCGATCAGCACTTGCCGCCGCGCTTCGCGCGCTTTGAAGTACTGCGTTGCAAGTGGCATCCGACTCTCCCTGTGCCCAAGCCTGATGCCCATATCGGACAAGCCGCCAATAAAAGATGAATCACGGGTGCGAGGTAGAGCCGCATGACATCGAGCGCATGCATGGGCTGCGATCGGGAGCCGGCCTTCACAGGAGTCCACCACGATCCTGATGCCATTCCGTCAGGAGCCGGGGTTGGGACGACCGGTGATAGCGCCCTTGGCAGAGCCTGCGTAGCGGCCACGCCTTTCCGCCCGGAATTCGCACAAAAAAAGAGAGGCCGGCTTTCGCCGACCTCCCTCTTTCTACAATCAGCCTTGGCTGAGCGTGGCTTACTGGCCAGCGCCCGGACCGTAGGTGATTTCGACGCGACGGTTCTGGACCTCGCGGACGCCGTCCGCAGTCTGAACGCGCAGCTTGTCGCGCTGCTCGCCGAACGCTTCGGTCGTGATCGAGCCATCCGGGATCGAACGCGACGTCATGTACGCCTTCACCGCGTCGGCACGACGCTGCGACAGACCCTGGTTGTAGCGCGGCGTACCCGAGGTATCGGTGAAGCCGGCAACCATCACGCGGGCATTGCCGCAGCTCTGGTACTGGGTGATCGCGTTGTCGAGGATCGACGCTGCTTCCGGGGTGATGTCCGACTTGTCCCACTCGAAGAAGACAATGAACGGACCCGGCGAGCAGACCACAGGCTCGGGAGCCGGCGGCGGGGGCGGGGGAGGAGGCGGCGGGGGCGGCGGGGGCGGCGGCGGGGGCGGCGGAGCTGCCGGTTCGCCGAAGTTGTACGCCACGCCACCCAAGATCGAGTGCGAGCGGAAGCGGCCGTCGAACGTGTTGTTCGCGACGTCGACCAGCTTGACGTTCTCGGCGTTGAAGAAGCGATACTTCAGCGTCGCGTCGATGTGGTCGGTCAGCGGAGCACGGATGCCCGCCAGAGCCTGCCACGCGAACACGGTGTCCGAGTCGTTCAGGAAGTCCGCACGGTTGTTGAGGGCATAGTTCGCCTTGACGCGAGCCACACCGACACCGCCACCGACGAAGCCCTGGATGCCGTCATCGGCACCGAAGTCGAGCAGGCCGTTCAGCATGAAGCTGAGCGCCGAGGTCGAGCCACCGGCATAGTCGTAGTTGCCAGCCGCAACGGTGCCAGCACCGATGCCGGTGTTGGTCAGCGTGGTCGAGCTGAAGCCGTCAACGGTAGCGCGGCGGTAGCCGACTTCGGTCTCCAGACGGAAACCACCGAAGTCATAGCCCATCACGGCGTCGACGTCGTAGCCATAGTCGTGATCGACGCTGGCAACGCCAGTGCGGTTGGTGCCGACGACATCATAATCGATGTCTTCGACGATCATCCCGCCGCCTTCGATGCCGACGTACCACGACTTGTCGCGGGCGAGGGCAGGCGAAGCCAGAGCGGTGGAGGCGAGTGCCAGAACAATGGCAATCTTCCGCATCATAGTCCCCTTTCTTGGTTGTCACTACGGACAGCGCAAACCCACTATCGGAGCGTTGGTTTCCACGCAAGGAAACAAAAGCCCGCCGGTGTTGCATTAAGAGCACAGATTTCGGCCTACCCCGACGCCAGCAAACCATGCGCCTGCAGCGCCCCGATCACCGCCTTGAGCGCCAAACGCGCTTCAGAATCAACGACTTGACCGCCGCCACCGATCGCCACGGCGGGTTGTTGCGCGCCAACAACTTTTTTTCCGTCGATATGAATAGCCAGGGCCGGAACCAAACCCCGTCGCCACCCATCGCCGTCCCAGTGGCAGCGATAGCGATCCGCCCGGCTCCACACGCTCAGCCCGGCATGCGGCGACAGGAACCGCCACCCGCCATCGGTCCATGCGGCGAGCGTCCGTGCCTGCCCGCCCCACGCCCCCATCGGATCGTCCCCGACGACCCAGCATTGCCCCGGCGTCGGGTCGGCGGGGGGCGCGTTCACCCCCACCGCCTCGACACAAGGGTTCGACAACAGGTCGAGCAGCATCAGCGCCTCGTTATGAGTCAATTCCTTTTGCGCCTGTCCGGCCGCCAGGAACGGCAGCCGCCAGCGCGGCGTCGCATCGGTCATTCCATCTCTCCCCCAATGATCCCGATCAGCGGCGGCGATTCCGCCCAGGTGCCGATCTGTCGCACCGTCACGCGGGTCCCGTCGGGTGCCGTGCCGATCCAGCCGGGCACCGACACCTCTTCCTCCCGCGCGCCGATAGTCAGCCGGTAGCGTTCCGCCTCCTCGCCCAGCGGCGCGTCGACCCGGTCGATCCAGCGCCAGCCGATCCGGCTGCGCCGGGTCCAGCCGATGGTGACCCGGCCATCCGCGCCGCGCATGCAGCGCCAGTGCACCGGTGCCGGTGGTCGTACCGACTGGCCGGTCACCGCCGCGAGCGTCTGCACCCCGTCGATCCCGTCGCCCACGCCATGGGCCAGGACGCGCACCGTCCGGCCGACCATGGTCGGGGGGAGGTCGACCAATCGCATGCTGGCCGCGTCGATCAGGACGAAGGGGTCGCCCGGTTTCGCGCCACCGATCATCGCCTCGGTCCCGCGCAGGCCGCGCCGCAATCGGGTGAGCCGCCAATGGCCGTCCCCCAAGGGCTCGGCACGCTCGAACTGGAGCAGCTCGCCGCCCAGCCACGCCAGATTGCCGCCTGCGTCGATCGCCGCCGTATCCGCATCGGCGAGATCCCCGGCCAGCGCCACGACCAAGGCCCCGCGCCGATCGAGCAGCGCGGCGCCCCCGCCAGGGACCGCCGACACCAGGCGACCGATCAGGCCGGGCATCGCCGTCCCGCCCAAGGCGATCCAGCTCGCGCCGTCATCCAGGCTGTAGGACAGGCCGGCCTGTCGCCATCCCGGGCCGCCGGCCGCGACGACCGACAGGCGGGGACCGGCCAGCGGCTGATCGTCAAGCGGGGGCAGCTCGAAGGCGATCAGACGGGTCGCGCCGACCGCCCGGTCGTCGTCGCGCGCGATCCGGCCGGGCGAAGCGGGCTGGATCGGCCCGGCATGGCCGATGGGCACGCAGGTCAGCCGCACCGCCATCGCTTCCCAGGCGGCCTCGATCACGCGCCAGCGCCCCGGCTCGCCGTCGATCGCGACGACAGTGCCCGGTGCGATGGCCAGCGCGTCGGGCCCCAGCGTCACGGTGCGCCGCACCCGCTCGGCCGCCAGCCGCGCCAGCCGGTCCTGTGCCATCGTCCGCGCGGTCGTCGCATCGAGTGCCGCCGCCAGATCGCGCCGCTCGTCGCGCACACCACCGGGGCACGACGCGCGCTGCATCCCGATCTGGTAATCACGGGCCGGGTCGTAATGGGCGATCGTCACGCTGGCGGGCAGGCTGGCATCGGCCGCGATCGCCCGCTGGCCGCGACGGCCGGCTCCTTGCGCAGCCATCCCCTCGTCCCTGATCATGCGCGCGGCCGCCTCACCCGGCGGCACCGACAGGCGAAGGCCATCGCCCTCGGCCACCCATTGCCCGCCGCTCATATCGGCCAGCATCGCCAGGACCGCACGCACACTGCCCCCGCTCGCCGCAAAGCCCGCGACCATGGTCCCGCCATTGCCCGGCCGCACGCCGGGCGACAGGCTCTGCGCGATGGCCTCGCACGACAGGGGGCCGGCATCGGCCTCCACCTCGAAGGTCAGTTGCGGGATACGATTGCCGAATTCGGCCAGCGCCAGCCCCTCGAACACCGCATAGGCGATGCCCCGAAAGGCCGAGGCGCGCGGCCCTTCGACCGAGGCGATCAGCGGATCGACCGCCTGATCCTCGGTGCCCGGATGCAGGCGGAACCCCGTCGCCACCTTGAAGTCGCCCGCCGCCCCGCGCAGCAGCCGACCATCGGCCCAGATCCGCCCCACCCGCCGGATCGCCCGTCCCGACAACGCCACCGCGAAATTGGCCGAATAGCTGTAGCTTTCGGTGCCCGGCCGCCCCTTGCCCCCGCCGGTCGTCCCCCGCGCCTCGATCAGATCGGTCGCCCAGATCACCGGTCCGGCGACGCGCATCGTGCCGAAGATGGCAGGCATCTGCGTGCCATAGGTCGATGTCTGCACCGACAGCTCGGCCAGACGCGGGCCTTGCCGGCCGGGTGAGCCCAGCACCGCATGATCAACCCTGTTGCCGATCAACGCCCCGATCGCGCCGCCCACCGGTCCCAGCAGCGCACGGCCCACCGTCCCCAAGACCAAGGTCGCCATCACCCCTCCCCCTTCCAATATCCCAGCACCGGCCAGGGCGGCACGCCCGACCGCCAGACGACACGGCGCAGCCCCGCATCGGCATGGACGATCCCGTCGCTCACCCGGATCGCCAGATGCAGCTGCCCCGGCCCGGCGCGCAGCAACAGCACCGCGCCCGGCGCATCCCCGCCGCGCGCGAACGCCGCGTCGAGCAGCGCCGCCACCCGCCCCGCATCCCCGCTGCGCCAGCCATAGCCGGTCGGCGCGCCCCGCCCCGTCGCCGCCGCGACCAGCCCGACACAGTCCAGCCCGTGCGCGGGATCGCGCCCGTGCAGCCGGAACCGCGTGCCGACCAGCGCCCGCGCCGCCGCCTCCACCGCACTCATGCGCCGGGATAGCGGGTGAGCAGGTCGATGCCGGGCAGGAACGGCTCGCCGCGGAAATTCACGACATTGCCGAAGCGCGACAGGCAGGTGTCCAGACGCTTGTCGCAGCCCTCGACCAATTCGATCTGCGGCTGCCCCTCGATCGCGAAGGACGGCGCGGCGGACAGCCAGATTTCCTTGCCGTCCGACCGCGCGATCACCGTCTCCAGCCCGGCATTGGCCCCGCCGAACCAGACCAGGCGGCCCTGACCATAGGCATTGGCGCTCGGCTCTGCGGTATCGAGGGTCAGCATCACCGCGCCGTCCCACCCCGTCACGCGCGCGAACCGCCGTCGCCCCGCCATCGCCACGCGGCAGCGCCGGTCGCCCAGCGTCGCGCGGCAATCGGGCGAGGTCTCCTCCGCCACCGGCCGGTCGAGCGACGCGCCGATCCCGCGCAGCTCGGCACTGAAGCCGCCCTCGCCCAGCTGCACCGCGCCGATCGTGCCTTCGCCCAGCGGCACCGACGCCGTCCTGTCCGCCCAGTCGACCGCGAACGCCGACACCCGCGCGCCGTCCCAGCGACCGCCGAGCAGGTCATGCTCGCCGATCGCCTCGCTCGTCAGCGCGCCCGAGGCCTCCATCAGATCGGCGTCCAAGCCATCGCCGCGCAGGATCGCGCTGGGCGTCAGACCGGGCGCGGCGCGATAGTGGAGGCCGTCGATCCACAGGTCATGGTCGTGCCCGGTCAGCCCGATCGTCACCCCGTCGCGCCGGTCGATCCGCCAGCACAACACCCAGCCGCTCAGCGTGTCGCCGCTCATGCCTCGCGCACCTCGACCAGCGGGACGGACGCGGCGGCCCCCGCCTGGAATCCCGCCAGCGTCACGCTCAGCCGGTCCTCGGCGAAGCGGACGGGCACGTCGAAGGTGAAGCTGGCGGTGATGCCGGCACCATCGGCGGGCGCGGGATCGAGCAGCAGCCAGCCACCGGGTTCGACGACAAAGCCGGTCACGCTCCGCCCCGCCACCGTGACCGAGACGCTGCCCGCCACCGGCCGGGTGATCCGCCGGGCCTGATCGCCATAATGGCGGACCAGCGCGAAGCGGCGGGTGGTGCCGTCGCCGGTGCCGATCGCCTCGTCGGTGCCGATGCTGTCGAACGGATCGCGCAGCCGGAACCCGCGCGCCGGCCCCAACCGGGCGCGAAAGAAGGACAGCAATGCCGCGATGTCCGCCGCCGAACGGATGCCGGGGCCGACATCATAGGTCGTGCGCGCCTCCGCCCAGGCGGCATTGCGCGCCTCGCGCCCGCCCGCGCCGGTCAGGATCGCGGTGGAGAAACTGGGCGTCACCTCCGCCTCGCGCCCCAGCGCCAGCGGGAACAGCACATCGTCGAAAGCCTGCACCGCGTCCTCTCCCCCATCCCAACAGACGAACCCGTCGCGCATCACCTGCGGCATCGCCCACAGGAAGGTCGCGGCGACGCCCCGCGCACGCGCGACCTGCGCGGCATCGGCGATCCAGCGCCATTGCCCGCGCTGATCGCCGCGCAGCACGAAGCCCGAAAAATAATGTTGCCGCTCGGGCGGATAGCCCAGCCGCGCCTCGGCCAGCGCGATGCCCTTGCGGGTCGAGGCGGTGTCGCCCGCCGTCACCCAGTCATAATCCTCCAGTTGCAGCACATCGAAAGCGGGACTCGCCCAGCCGACCGGCATGTTGGCGCGCTTGGCTTCGGGCGCTTGGCTATCGAGCACGGTCGGCAGATAGGTCAGCAGATGCGTGACGCAGCCCGGCGCCGCCGCCTTCGCGGCCGCGCACAAGGCCGCTGTCGATGCCGCCAGACACGCCCCCGCCCGGTCGAGCGTGTCGCGCTGCGCCTGGCTTTTCGCGCCCGCGATGCTCGCCATCGGCACCGGCGCGAACGCCGCCACCGCCGCCGCGTCATAGAGGCACGGCGCGCCGTCCGAGGGGCGCACCCACCACCATGGCTCGCCGACCTGGAATGTCGGGGCCAAGCCCGCCGCCTGGCCGATCGCCAGAAACGCGCGTGCCACCGCCTGAAGATAGGCCATCGCGCCGCCATGCGCGGGGCTGAGCAGCGTCGAGGGCGGCTCCCAGCCGGTCAATGCCGGCGCCCCGTCCAACGAGCGCTGTTTCCAGTCGCCCCAGCAATGCGCGTCGAACAGCTCATAGGACAGCGACCAGATCAGGTCGTAGCCCAGCGCCTTCGCCTCGCCCGCGAAGGCGCGTTGCCAGGCCGCACAGGCGACGTTCAGCACCCCGCCGTTCAGGCTGGCGTACAACCCGTCGCCGCTGCGTTCGAGCCGGAAGTAATGGCTCATCCCGACATAATGGACGATGGCGTCACGGTAGCCGAGATGCAGCATGTTGCGCAGCAGACGCTGCGGCGTCAGGTGATAGCTGTCGTCATAGCCGCTGGCGATCCGGAACCCCTGTTCGGGCAACACCGCCGCGCCGATGCCGATCACCGCGCCGGGACCGTCGCAGGCGATGCCGGTCAGTTCGACCCAACCCTCCTGCGGCTGCGTCAGGAAACCCGCACCCGCGTCATAATCGGGCGCGACCAGCGAGACGAACATCCGGTCGACATCGCCCGCCCAGACGGGATCGCGATCCTCGGGAAAGCGGAACCCGCCGGCCAGGTCGGCGAAGTCGATCGCGACCTCGGCATCCTCCGGCGTACCGCTCGCATAGTTCCACAACCGAACATACCATGCCCGGGCCTTGCCGCTTTCGTCGCGCCCCTCGATGGTCAGCGTCGGGCCGTGCCGCGCATCGAGCGGCTTGATCCCGCCCGAGCGCCAGCGGAACCGCAACCGACAGTCCCGATAGTCGCGCACGGTGTCATAGCGAAGCAGAACATGGTCGTGCCGGTCGGCGGACTCCCAGATCAGCCCCGCCAGATCGTCGGTGCGATAGAAGACCGTATCGACGCGCAAGGCGTCAGGCGCGGTCGCGACGACGGACGCCATCATCGGGCGCGGGAAATCGACCGTCCAGTATCGCGGATCGAAGCGCGACAACACGTCGCTCCGCTGGTCGCGACGCTGGTCGTGCAGACACCATGGCATGGGTTCGTCTCCCAAACTGCGAGGCTGCCGCCCCTCCACCACCGCTTCGCGGCGGTCCCCCTCCCCAAGCCGAGCTTGGGGAGGAATGGGTCCTTCAAATCCTCCCCATCTCTGATGGGGAGGGGGACCGCGTCCGCAGGACGTGGTGGAGGGGCAAGGCCCCCGCGCCCTCAATCCTCGGCCAGCGCCGCACGCACCGCGCGTGCGACCTGACGGCTGGAGCGTTGCAGCACGCCGCCCGCCTCGCCCGCCCCGGCATTGATCGTGATCGCCACCCGCACCTCGCGCGGCGGTCCCCCGGCGCGCAGCGTCTCGACCCGCCCGCTGCTGGTCGGCACGAAGACCTCCGGCCCACGCTCGCCGACCAGATAGGGGCGATCGGGCGATACCGGTCCCCCGGTCGCCCGGCCGGGCTGGCCCGACACCAGCCCGCCGAGCAACCCGGCCAACCCCGATCCGCCGCCGACCGCCCCGACGCCCTGCCGCAACGCGGCCCGCGCGATCTGGTCGAGCACCGACAAAGCGGTCGCCTTCAGCTCCTCGAAACCGAACCTGCCGGTCCGCGCCGCGCGCAGCAGCGCGCCCTCGACCGAACGCGCGCCCAGTTCGGCGGCATCGCCCAGCCCGCGCGACAATTCGGCGCGCATTGCCGCCATGTCGGCGGTGAAGCCGCGCATATCGATACGCGGCGCGACATCCTGCTCATCCATCCGGATACATCTCCCGCAACCGGGCGAGCGTGGCGGACGAAGGCGGTTCGCTGCCGCCGTCTCCACCCGTCATCGCCGTCACGATTCCCCGAAGCTCGGCGGGGGTGGCACGCCAGAAGCGGTCGGGCGACCAGCCCAGCATCGCCCCCGCCATCCCCGCCAGCCGCCCCGCTTCCTCGGCGAAGGTCATTGGCCGCCCAGTATCTGGCGCAGCAATTGGCGCAGCACGGGCGCCAGCGCCGCCAGCCCCAATTCGACCAGCGCCTCGCCCAGCTGCTCGCGGCTCAGCCCCTCGGGCACCTCGCGCAGGCAGTGCCAGATCAGCGCCGCCGCTTCGGCCAGCGACAATTTGCCCTCGCCCGCCCGCTCGACCAGTTCGAACAACGGCCCCAGTTCGCCCTCCGCCGCGACCAGCGCCTGGAAGCTCGGCCGCACGACCAGTTCGGCACCGCCGACCTGCAAGGCCGCCTCGCCGCGCACCGGATTCGCGCTCATGCCGACACCACCGCGCCGGAGCTTTCCAGCGCCAGCGTATAGGTCTGCTCGCCGCCGAAATCGCCGCTATAATCCAGCCGCGTGACCAGGAACCGCCCGGTCATCGATCCGCCGCTCTCGAAGCTCAGCCGATAGGTCTCGATCGTGCCCGCCAGCGCATGGCCGCGCATCCGCGCCTCGGCCGCCGATCCGGTGAAGACGCCCGCGCCGGCCACGCTGACATGCCGCACACCCGCGCCCGACAAGAGTTCGCGCCAGCCGCCCGAATCCTTGTTGGTCACCACCACCGTCTCGCCATTGATCGACAGCTGCGTGGTGCGCAGCCCCGCCATCGTCGCGAAGGCGGGCGGCTCGGCCCCGTCGCCGATCTTGAGCAGAAAGGCGCTTCCCTTTTCGATTGCCATGTTTGCTTCCCCCTATTGTCCCACGCGCCACAGCCGGGCGCGCCATTCGACGCTCGCGGTCCAGCGCACGCCCGTCTTCGCCATGCGCGTCGCGATCACGCTCAGCCCAACGACCCGCCAGCCATCGGCCAGCACCTCCGGCAGCCTGATCGCCTCGACCGCCTGGATACAGGCGCGCAGCCGCCGGGGCTGTTCCCCCTCGTCGCTCACGCTCACGGTCACGCGCAGTTCGCGCCCCTCGATCCCCGCCGCCCCCCAGTCGCTGTCGCCCGGTTCGCCCAGCACCGCCTGCGGCACGCTCGCGCGCACCGGCACTGCGTCGAACACCGCTACGCCCAGCGGCTGCAAGGTCATGCGCAGTCCGGCCATCAGCCCCGCCCGCAGGGCCTCGCGCGCGGTCATGCCCGCTTGGCCCTATCGAGGCGCATCCGCCGCCAGGGCCGCCACAAGGCGGCGACGGCGGCGGGCGGCACGGCGGCGGCATCGCGATTGTCGAACAGATGCGCGCCCATGATCGCCACGCCATGCGCGATCTCTGGCGGCAGGCCCGCCCAATCCACCGCCAGTCCCGCGCGGTAGCGCACGGTCAGCGCGTCGCCGGTACGCACCCAGCCACACCCGTCACGGTCCACCGCCCCTTCGCCACCCGACAGGATCGCGCGCACCGGCATCGCCGACAGCGGTTGCCACGCGACCGAGCCGGGCAACGAGTCCTCGACCCCCCGCTCGATCAGCATCTGCCCACAAAAGGCCTCGGCCAGTCCCAGCGCGACGCCCGCCACCTGCGCGACCAGCGCGGCCTCATTCCCCTCCTCCAGCCGCAACAGCGCGCGCACCGCGCCGGCCGCGCCTGCGACGGTCGCGGGCGGCATGGGCTCCCTCGTCCCGCTCATCATGAATTCTCCTTCACCGATACAGGTTGCGACAGGTCCGACACACGGGCGTCACACTCGGGGCGCAGAGACGGGATCAGCCGCTGCCCGCCCCCCCTGGGCACCGGCCATGCCGACCCCGCGCCCCCCGGCCGGGTCCGGCATCCTCCCTGAACTACGGGGCAGCCTGTGAAGGGCTGCCCCGACTTTTCAGGACCTTCAGTTCGCCGCGAACTTCATCAGCTTGATCGCCTCCGAATCGCTGACGCAGCCGCCGACGCGGCGCGTGGCGTAGAAGGTCACGAACGGCTTGTTGCTGTACGGATCGCGCAGGATCGCGGTCTCGACGCGCTCGGTGATCAGATAGCCCGCCTGGAAATTGCCGAAGGCGATGGCGGGGGCGTCGGCGGCGATGTCGGGCATGTCCTCCGCCTCGACCACCGGATAGCCGAGCAGCGTGGCGGGCTGTCCTGCGACCAGACCCGGTGCCCAGAGAAACTGGCCGTCCGCCGACTTCATCTTGCGGATGCGCGCCGAGGTCGCGGCGTTCATCACGAAGCACGCCCCCTGGCGATAGGGCGCACGCAGCGACTGGACCAGATCGACCAGCCGCTCGTCGGCGTTCGCCCCGAACGCGCCCGCCGCGCCGCTCGCCAGATATTGCAGCGTGCCGAAGGGGCGCACCCCGTCCCTGGCGGCCGAGACCGGGTTGGTCAGAAACCCCTTGGGCCGGTTGACGCCCGAGCCGGCGACGAACGCCTGCCCCTCGGCACGCGCGAACTCGGTGGCGATCTCACCGGCGAGCCAGCCCTCGACGTCGAATGCCGCATCGTCGAGCATCGCCTGGCTGGCGGAGGGATTGGCGTAGAGCTCGCCCATCGGCGGCGCGAGTTCGACGAAGCTGGGCGTCGCCGTTTCGGGCCGCGCCGCCGTCTCGCTCGCCCAGCCCGAGGGCGTGCCGCCGGTGGTCACCAGCTTGCGATAGCCCGCCGAGCCCACCGTCACGACGTTGGCGATCGCCCGGATCGGCGAAACGCTCTTCAAGACCGAGGCGATCGCCGCATCGATCTCGCGCGGCACGGCGAAACCGCCGCTGTCGCCGGTGGTGCCGGTAAAGGCCTTCAGCTCGACGGTGGTGCCGCTGCGCACATAGCCGTCGAAAGCCCCGTTCGTCGTCGTCCGCGCGCCGTCCAGCACAGGTCGTTCGATCACGTCCATATCAGTCCCCCTTGGTCAAAACATGAGTTACGCGGGCGAGCGGCTGCATCGGCACCGTCACCAGGCTGATCTCCAGAAGTTCGGCCGACAGGATCGCGCGGGCCGCCCCCTGATGGACGACGCGCGGCCGATACCCGACCGACAGCCCGGCGACCGAGCCTGTGCGAACCAGCGCGGCGAGTGCGGGGTCGTCGACCCGCCCCTCGACCGACAGGCCCCTGTCGTCCTCGGTCAAGGTCGCGATCCGCCCCATCGGGCCACCGCGATGCTGCCAGAGGAGCGGCACATCGCCCGCCCCCGCAAAGGCCCCGCGCCGCATGACGTCGCCCGCCCGGTCCATCCGGTCCCAGATCGCGGCATAGCCGGTGAAGGTCAGGCTCATTTCAGCCAGTCCTCCATCCCCAGCCGCATCGCGATTCCCGCCAGCAGCAACGCACCGAGCAGCCGCGTCAGCCAGCCGACCGCGCTCTTCCACACCGACGACTTGGCCTCGCGCCACGCCGACAACAGCTCGCGCAGTTCCGCGACATCCTCGGCGGCATCGGCATCCGACAGGCCCAGCCGGGTCAGCGCCCGCGTCGCACCCAGCTCACCTGCCTCCTCGGCGACCGCGCGCAGCGTCACGAGATCCGCCCCGCTATCCGCCGCCTGCGCCAGCAGCCGCGCCAGAACGTTGGTGTCAAGTTGGGGCCCGCTCATGCCAGGCCGACCATGGCGCGCTTCTCCGCCGAATCGAGAAAGTCGGCGCTCGCCGCCATGGCCCACAGCATCTGGCGTTCCTCGGCCAGCGCGGTGACGCGGTTGACGTCGACCGACAGGCTCGCCCCCTCGAACCAACCCGTGAGTCCCTGCGCCAGGCCACTGAGGATACCCCCCGCCAGCGGCAGGATCGTCTGCCGCCACAGCGCGCGATTGGCCTCGCGGTAATTGGCATAGGTATTGTCACCCGGCAGGCCGAGCAGCATCGGCGGCACCCCGAAGGCCAGCGCGATCTCGCGCGCCGCCGACGCCTTCGCCGCGATGAAGTCGAGTTCGGCGGGCGTCAGGCTCATCGCCTGCCATTTCAGCCCGCCCTCCAGCAGCAGCGGACGCCCCGCATTGCCGCTCCCGGCAAAGCCCTCCATCTCGGCACGCAGCCGCTCGAACTGGTCCGGGGTCAGCGTCGAGCCGTCACCCGGATCATAGACCAGCGCCCCCGAAGGCCGCGCCGCATTGTCGAGCAGCGCGCGGTTCCAAGCGGCCGCCGCATTGTGGATCGCGATCGCCCCCGCCGCCGCGCCGAGACAGCCCAGCCCATAATGATCGTCGAGCGGGTGGCAGCTCTTCAAATGCACCACCGATGGCCTCACCGGATCGACCGGCAAAGTCGTCACGCGACCGCCCGCGCGGTAGAGATACGCGGCGGGCCAGCCGCTCGCGTCCAGCTCCATCGTCACCCGCTCGGGGCGTAGCGCGAACAGCTCCGCCACGACGCCATCGGCATCGCGCAGCACCTGCACATAGGCGTTGCCGTGCAACAGCATGTGCGTCGCCACCGTCTCCAGCAGCGCCTGCCCCTCGCTGCGTGCGGCGACCAACGCGATCAGGTCGGGGTGCGAGGCGATCAACGGCGCGTCGGCGAGGCCACCCGCGACCATCCGCACCGCCCGCTGCGCCACCGGGTTGCGCAGATACCCCTCGCGCACCTGCGTCTCATAGGAAGGGGCCGCCCCCGTCAAAGGCACCCCAGACCGCGCCAACCCCAGCCCGAGCAAAGGACGCGCCGCCCCCCGCCCGGCCTTGCGACCGAACATCCTCATGATCGAACTCCTCTAGCTCCTCCCCGGCACGGGGAGGTGGCAGCGCGCAGCGCTGACGGAGGGGGGCTTCCACACGGGACTCGCCCAGCGGCGATCCCCCTCCACCACCGCTGCGCGGCGGTCCCCCTCCCCGCGAGCGGGGAGGATCAGCTCACAAATTCCGTATGCCCGGCGGGCCCCGCCCGGACAGCATCAGCTCGGTCAGCGCCCAGACCAGCGCATCGGCGCGATCCGGCGAGCGACCCGGCCCGTCATAGGCCCCCGCCACCCCCAGCCCGCAGAGTTCATCCTCCAGCGCCGGGAACCCGCGAGAATGCCACACCCGCCCCTGCGCATAGAGAAAGGACACCGGCTCCGCCCGCGCCGCTTTGCCGATCGAGGCATAGACCAGATGCACCGGCAGGCTCGGGTCGGCGAGCCGCAGCACGCTTTCGACCATATCCCCGCCCTGGTTGCGCTCCGCCACCACCCGGTCCGCGCGGTTGCGCCGGGCACAGCCCGCCACCCGCGCCGCCCAGCCCTCCGGCGACAATCCCGCCTCGCTGGCGTCCTCCAGCACATAGCCATGGCCGTCGCGCCCCAGCCCGACCGCGACGATCCCGCAGGCATCGCCGCTGCTGGTCGCGGGCGGGTCGACGCCGACCACCACCCGGTCGAGCGCAGGCACCGTCTTCGCCCGCTGCCGGTCGAGCAAAGCGCGGGTCCACAAGGCCCCCTCGCGGTCGTCGACCATCTCGCCGTCCAGTTCCTGCCGCCCCAGCCGCGTGTCGCCATATTGCGCCAGCATCGCGTCCTGAAAACTGTCGGGCAGATGCGCATTGTCGCTGGTCCGCCCGATCGTCTCGACGCAATCGGGCAGCGCCATGACCTTGCGCATCAAGGGCGTGGCGCGCGGCGTGGTCGTGACCAGCACGCGCGGCCGTTCGCCCAGCCGGAGCGTCATCATCAGATTGTCCCACCCGGCCTCCCCCTTCCATTTGCCCAGCTCGTCACACCAGGCGGCGTGATGCTGCGGCCCGCGCAAAGCCTCGGGCGCGGCGGCCGAATAGGCGAAACCGATCGCGCCGGACGCGAAATGCAGCTGCCCCAAGCTGCCGATCCATTTCGGCGTCTCGCCTTTGCGCGCCACCGCCAGCAGCCCGCTTTCGCCGCGCACCATCACCCGCTCGACATCGCGCCAGGTCGCGCCCATCAGCGCGATCCGCGCCGCCGGATTGTCGCGGGCGAGCGCACTCACCCATTCCGCCCCCGCGCGCGTCTTGCCGAAGCCACGCCCTGCCCGGATCAGCCAGACCCGCCAGTCGCCCGGCGGCGCGATCTGTCCGTCATGCGCCCATAATTCCCATCGCTCGACCAGCTCGCGCTTTTGCGCCGCCGTCAGCGCGGCCAGCGCCTGTTCGCGCGCGCCCGGTTCCAGCATCGCCAGCGTGGCGAGCCGCGTTGCCGCATCCTGTCCCGCCATCACGCCATCCCCTTCAACCGCCGCCGCGCCAAGCCATCGAGCGCGCGTTCCAGCGCCGCATCGGTCTCGGCCGCATCGGCCCGCGCCGCCTCGCTCACGCCATCACCGGTCTTGGCCAGCGCATCGCGGCGGGCGAGCAGCTTCAGATAGAATTGGACTTCGGTGGCCGAGAGCGGCGGGGTGATGGAGAGGCCGGTGGCCCCCGCACCGACCTCTCCCCCCTCCTGCTCCCCGGCCAACAGGGCGAGCATCCGGCGCAACAGCCCTTCCTCGACCAGCACATGTGCCGCGCCGATCGCCGCGTCCCAGGCCTCGCCAAAGCCTCGGTCGCGTGCCCGCAAGGTGCGGGCGGTACGCAGCGTCTCTCCCACCGCCCGTGCCGCCGCCCCCGCATCGGCGCTGACCGCCAGCGCCGCCAGGAATTGCCGTCGCCGCGCCAGCGTCCATCGCGCGCCCTCCCCCGTTCCGGCCATTCCCACTCCCCCGAAGCATCGAGCGCGAACCCGACCGCTCCCCCGGTCGCATCCACCTCTCGATGTTCCTGTTATGTACCATCCGCGGTGGGGTTTGTATCCAACAAACGAACCAGATGGGTTGGCCGCATAAAAGCGGCTTGCCAGACGCCAAGCGCATCGGCATTAGGCATGGCTTCCCGAGAGGGGGCGATTAGCTCAGTTGGTAGAGCGTCTCGTTTACACCGAGTTTTCTAGACGCGCTCAAACCCGCAGAAATGCTAGGTTTTTTGGTTTACTGACGGTTGCGGTTCGGGAATAGTTCGGGACTATCCGGTCGAATAGGCCGTGGGAGGTCCATTTGTGCGCATTTTGATCAGCGAGATACGAGCAGCTTTAAAGATCAGGCTGTACATGCCGGCGATGATCAGCCTGTTTGCGGTCCCGGATATCGCTGGCGCGATCGAGTATCCGAAAGACAAGAACGTCGACCGCTATACGAGGTGGTTCGATGAATATGTGACGCCCCTGGAAGCAGGCATGGACGGGCAGTTGGCTTGGATGGTGCGAAACGCACTGATCCACGAAAGCGCGATGAACTGGCGGACCAGCGGTTTCGATACCGATCGGCTTCTCGTTATGCCGCCCAACCCGCAGAATACGGGCATTCACAATATCTCGATCATCGGCCCCACCACCAAACCAGCTCACACCGTCATGTTGGATAAGCTGGCACCTGCGATCCTCAGTGGTGCAGAGGAGTGGTTGAAAGCCGCCGAACAATCCGAAGAGAAGCGGGGTCGTATCGACGGCATGATGCAGATGAGGCCCAACGGAATGCATCCTTTTATCGGCGGGGTGCCCGTCATCACGTAGAGGTTCGTCGCTTCCCCTGGGGTGAACGGACACTGCTTTCGCTGGCGTCGAGTGCCTGCCGCACGTCATCATCGGTGGCGTGGGCGTAGCGCAGGGTCGTCTTGATCGACTTGTGCGCCAGGGCGCGCTGGGCAGCCTTCAGGTTGCCGGTCGCGCGCAGGATGCGGGTGCCGCGTGTGTGCCGCAAATCATGGAAGCGGAAGTTCTCGACGCCGGCCGCCGCCAGCGCGGCCGCCCAGGGCTTGCGGATCACGGTCGCGGTCATCGGGTATCGATCGCCCTTTTTCCGGCCCGGCTGTTTGCGACCGAGCTTGTCGACGAATTCTGGTTTTGTGCGCACCGCCTTATAGGTGAAGACGAACGGCCCGACCTTGGGCTGGTTGGCGAGAATGACCAGCATGTCCTGGGTCAGCGGCCGACGGACGATGTCACCGCCCTTTATCTTGGTGCCGGCTGTGCGGGCGCCGAGGTCGACGTCCGACCAGCGCAGGCCCATGACCTCGCTCTTGCGCCAGCCGGTCTTCAAGGCAAATTCGCAGAACGAATATAAGTCGTCGCGGATTTCTTCGAACAGGGAGGTTTCCTCGGTCGCGCTCAACTCGCGCGGGGCCTTGGTCACCACCTTCAGCATGAGTGCCCCCCAATCGGGCATCTCGCCGACGTCATAGCGGTTCTTATCCGCCCAGCGCCAGATGGCGCGCCATACCTCTACCTCTCGGTTGACCGAGGAGTTTTCCAGATTGGGGCGGCGCTTGGCGACCAGGGACAGCAGATCGCGCTGCGTTATCTCAGACAGCAGATTGCCCTCGCCGATCGCGGCGATCAGGATCTTGATCGTCCGTTCGGCGTCGGGCCACGATGGCAGATCGCCCGCCTTGTCCTCGTACAGGCCGCAGGCTTCATCGAGCGTGATCGGGGGGCGCATCTGTCCGCCGTGGTTCGCCTTTGCCCGCTCACGTTCCTCAAACCTTAGCGCCGCCCGCTTGGTCTTTGTGCCCGTCGAGCCGTGAAATCGACGACCTTTGAAGACGAAGTCGTAGTGGAAGTACGGCGATTTACTCTTTTTGTAGACGGACATTCAGGGGCTTTCCGGGCGCGGCTGGCAACATAGTCGTCGCAGTCCTCCGGGCGGTATCGGATTTTGCGGTCGGTGATGGCGACGTAGCGAATGTGACCGTCTTGCCTGAGTCGGCGCAAGGTCTTCGTGCAGACGGATAATCGGTGCGCCGCCTGCTCAGGAGTGAGCAGTTCGGTCATGCTGCCATTCTATCCGAGGGCATCGTGAGAAGCGGTCCCCACTGATCGGCCATGGCCGCAGCTATGCCAGGAAAGAACCGACTACGTTCCCGCGCCCTGATGATCCCGTGGTTGCCCCAGCCCGAATGCCGGTGAACGCGCGCCGCTGGCTTTTCACCCTCCGCAATTCCAAGTGCAATGCCAGCCTCTGCATAGTTGCGATAGGTCGGCAGCAGCTTAGGAAGGCCGCGCAACCACAGGCATGTGCGCTTGCTCTCCCATTCGCCGAATTGCCACGGTTGAACCGACTGGGCTGGTTCCTCATAGTGATCAATCCGCACTTTTGCGTGCCGATGCATGATCGGGTTTTCGACGGCGATACGCGCGATCGGCGCGTTCCAGAGCGTCGAGAACAACGCCGCGCCGTCGTCGAGGTCCTGCCACATTTCGTCCAACGTCCGGCCGGTTGGAGGCTTGGTCAGCCAGCGCACCCCGCTGTTGCATAACCGGGTGCACGGCGGATGGGCGACGATCAGCATATCCCAGCCGTCCAACAGGACTTCGCGCACATCGGCGCGAATATGTCGGTTTGAACCCCGTTCGTCAGGCAAGAGATCGCACGACCAAGCATCGTATCCCCGCCGGTTGAACGCTTCTCGAACGGTGCCGGAAAACTCGCATGCTACAAGGATTCGGGCAGTCACCGGCGACGCTCCTTGGCGGCACCGGCCATGCCGATCAGCACGAAGGGGATCGCGAGGAGTGCCAGCGCGACCGCCAGGGCGGTAAGGATGCGTTCTTTGTTGGTGCGCTTGGTGGTCATGCGGCTTCCTTCAGTTGCGGGGTGCCGGCGGACGCCGGGCGGGGGTGGAGGTAGGAGCCGTTGCGCAGGCCGATGGTGATGTCGGCGAGGAGGCGCGCGGGCATGGTGGCGGTTTCCCACCACAACAGGGTGTCGACGGCGTCGGCGAAGCCGACGATCTCGAATTCGCCGGGGTTCGCGTCGGCGCGGGTGCGGGCGGCACGGGCGGCGACGGTCAGGTGATGGCGGCGCTCGAACGGCCATGCGCCGCCCTCATCGGGCGTGTGGACGCCAAACGGTTCGGGGCGGAGCTGGGCGATGGCGCGCCAGGTGCGGGCGATCGTGCGCATGACGCGCAGGCCGTCGAGCGCGGTCGGCCGGGTGATACGACCTTCCACGATCAACCGCGGATAATGGGTGGCGCGCTGTGCGTGGAGGTTGGCGGCGACGGCGGCGAGCAGCGCGTAATCGTCATGCCAGCGGGGGCGATACGGACGGTCCATCAGATCATGCCCAGCGACTGGGCATAGGTTTCATAGACCGCCTCTTCTTCGAGGTGCTCCTCGCGACGCTTCTTGCGCGTGGCGATCACGCGCTTGATCGCCTTCTTGTCGAAGCCACGCGCGGTCCCCTCGGCAAAGACGTCCTTCAGATCGTCCTGCATGCCCTTGATCTCCTGCTCGATCCGCTCGGCGCGCTCGACCAGGAGGCGAAGTTCCTCGGCCCCGGTATCGCCGTTGGTCTTGATCGGATCGGGGACGTGGCGCTTTTTCTTGCCCTTGGGGGCTGGCGGCGGAGCGAGGCACGGGACGTGCCGTGTCATCCCGCCGGCGGTGCGCACGATGCGCATGGTGATCGCGTTCATCGGTCAGGGTTCCTCAATGCGCGGGGGTGGGAAGGTGGTCGGGGTTCTTGAAGACCCAGCACATCACCGTCTTTTCGGTGCGGCTGTTCACCGGCTTGGTGGCCAGGAATTTGCGGGTCTTGCTGGTCTTCAGCAGGCGCTTCAGCTCGATCATCGAGCAGGGGAGCGACAGGCGCAGGTCGGCACATTTCTGTTCGAACTGGACCAGGCTGATGGCGATGACATCGGGGGTGCGGCTGTGATCGATCGGCTTGTCGGTCTGGGCGGCCTCGATCGAGCGCATGTGGTCGAACCGCTCCCAGAACAGCTCGACATGGGGGTGATCGCTTTCGACGGCGCGCTGACGCTCCTGAAGCATCGTGCCGATAAACTGGTGGGCCTCCTCCATCTGGGCGTCGGTCAAGTTGGTCACGACCAGGCGCATCGCGTCGAGCATCGCGGCGAGCTGCGCATGGTTCTTGATGAGGCGGCCGTTGCGCACCCCCTCCAGCTTGCCGAGGCGCGATTCATGGCCCCGGAAATTCTCGTGATATCGCTTCAGGATATCGGCCTCGCGGCGGATGACGTGGATCAGGAAGCCCGAGACATTCTCGACATCGGCGCGGGCGAGCTGCTCGCCGGCGGCTTTACCGGCCGGATTGAAGCGGCTCTTGTCGAAGTGCATCGCCATGATGCGTTCGCGCAGCGCCGGCGACGCCTCGACCGGGTCGTTCTGGGCGATGACGATCGCGCCGCGAAAGGGCGGCTCGAACGTCTCCATGCCGCCGTTGGCGATAGCGCGGGTACGGACGGCGCGACCGTTATAGGCGGTCTTCAGTTCGTCCCATTCGAACTTCTTGCCGTGGCTCTCCTGGGTGCGGTCACCCTCGATCAGCACGACGGGGAGGTTGCCGACCTGCCCCAGGGTGCGGGCGATACCGGCGTTCGTCGCCTTGGTCGGGTCGAAGCCCTCGTACCCGGAGCGGCCGGCCAGCTTCCACAGGAACTCCAACAGGGTGCTCTTGCCGGTGCCGGGCAGGCCGGTCATTTCCAGAAAGGCCAGGCTCTCCTGATCGCGGCGCAGGTGGTCGGCGAAAAAGCTCATGACCCAGAAGGTCAGCGCGACGATCCCCTTGGCTCCGTAGGCGGTATAGAGCGGCGGCAACCAGGCGAGGTTCAGCTTGTCGGGATCATAGGTGATGCGCAGCATCCGCTCGGTCGTGCGCAGCTTCACATTCTGTTTGCCGAGGACGAAGAAATCCTCCTCGTTCGGCTCATAGACGCGGCCCTGATAGACGGCGCGGTCGCCGAGGACCCAGGCCCCGTGCTCCTTGGAATAGCCGGTGTGCGGGATCGCCTCGACCAGCTTCAGGTTGGTCCACTGGACCTGCATCAGCCGGTCGAGCTGGAACGCGCTGCCCGTCCACTGGCCACCGGCCGCGACCGAGGCGAGGCGCTTCTTGAATTCGCCGTTGGTGGTGGTGGCACTGCCGCTAAAGGTCGCCTTTACGCTGGCACGGCCCTTCGGAAAGTCGACGCGCAGATAATAGGACCCCTCCTCGATCGCCGCGTCACGCTGGAAATACAGGGTGCGGAAGGTGCAATTGGCGACCTCCTCAATATCGCAGGCCTCCTCGGCCGCCGCGTCCCACCGCGCCTGGGGCGACATGTCCTTGTAGAGCGCATGTTCCTCGTCATCGCTCTCCATCCACTGTTGTTGGATTTGGTTGATGCGTTCGACCGAGAAGCTGGCCCACAACTGCTTGCCGCCGAAGATGATCGGGAAGGAGGCGTATCGCTCCTTCTTGTAGATCAACATCGCCTTCTCGGTGGCGCTTCCGGCGATCGTCACCTCACCGTTCCACAGATAGTCGGTCAGGTGCTCGGCGGTCAGCAGGTCCGCCTGCGCCAGGTCGTTCCAGTCGTGCTTATCGCCCTCGCCATCCGGGCGGACCTGGGCCGCGCCGCAGAAATAATTCGCCGCGCGCGCCTTCTTGACGAAATCGCGAGTGTAGCGGACGCCGGCCGCGCCCACGTCATAGGCGAAGACGATTTTCGGGGTGGACTTGTTCTTGCCCGCTGCCGCCAGGCGCAGCGCGTCCAGCGCCTGTTCGGGGTAGTTGTTGCACGACAGGGTGCTGACCGCGATGGCACCGCGATCCTTGAACGCGGGGGCCTGATTGAGCGCGATCGCGTCGAAGATGCCCTCGACGATCCACACCTCATTCGCATCGGCCAGCATGTCGGCGGTGTGCGCCGGCATCGCCCACCACAGGCCGCTATATTGGCAACCATAGGCGAAGCGCGCCTTCTTCTTACCGAACCGCCCGGGCTGATCGATCAGCCGTTCCCAATAGGTGTTGGGCGCGCCGGGCAGCGGAAAGCGGACGGTCGCGGTGCTGATATCCAGCTTGCTGTCGTGATAGGTTTCCTGGGTGTAGCAGCCGCGCAGGCCCATGAGGTTGAAGCCGCGCGCGTGCTGCAAATACGCATCGGCCGCTGCATGCGGGTCCTGGGCAGTGCGGACGTAGCGTTTCGACCAGTCGTCGAAAATTTCGGGATAGAGCGGCTTGACCTGAAAGGTTTCGCCGCAGCGGTTCTCACGCCCGCATTTCAGGACATAGGGCTTGTCCAGCCAGGTGAAGAGTTCCTTCTTGCCGCAGGCCGGGCATTTGCCTTCCTGAAGATAACGCTTCCGCTCCACGAAGCCGTAATCCTTTTTCAGGCGGCCGAGCAGTTCTTTCAGGAGTTCGGGTTGCACGGGGGACAGGTCTTTCAGGCAAGGGGGGACCGTTCCCGGCGACGGGGTCGCGCCGGGTGGACGGTCAGGCAGTGGGCAGGATCGCGGCGCTCAGGCCGCTGGTCGGTTAGCCGGGGGTCGGGGCGGTTTCGGCCGCCGGGGTTTCGTTGTCGTTGACGGGGACGCGCTGGTCATCATTGGCGGGACGCGAGCGCCATTCGCCGAGGGGCAGGATGACCGAGGGGTTCGGCGTCATGCTGGGCCGCACGGTGCGGTAAATGGCGAGCTGGGCCACGAAGGTGTGGCCGCAATCAACATTGTCGCACATGAACCGCAGTTCGCGGGTCAGGATATCGATCTCGACGCTGCCGCGTGCGATCGATCGGGCTCCGCAATGCGGGCACGCGATGCCCGGAACCCTGGGTGTGTAGGAACGCTTCGTCACTGTTGGTTACCCCCGTTGGTTCCTGCCTCTGCTCCATTCGACGGCAGGAAACTGGACAGGAGGTGCATCAGCGCGTCGATCGCGCGTGCGGCCTCCTCGGCCTCGGCGAACGCGCGGTGGGCGTTCAGCGGCGAGGCATTGGACGATACGACCCCCATGGCGGCGGCCATCGCATCGCCGCACTCCTTGGTGGCGATGGCGATCTTGACCAGCAGCTCGCGGGTGCAAGCCTCCTGCCGCACGATCTGTTGACCGAGAAGGAATTCGAAGGCGTCGAAGAACGGGGACCCGGCCCCGCCGGCCGCGATGTACGCGGCGTCGAGCGCCTGCGCCTGATCGATCGGGGGAACGGTCTTGCAATTGGTTTGCGACCAGTAGCGAACGGAGCGTTCCGCCCGGCCGGTGATGCGGCGGACCTCGTCCCAGCCGATCACGCCGGCGATGCGGGTGATGGCTTCGGGATAGGTGCGGGGTGCGCGGAGCTGGGTCATGCCGCCGTCACCAAAGCGTTGAGGACCCGGTCGCGCCCGGCCTTCGCGTCCTGAAACATCGACTGCATGTCGCCGTGCAGCGCGATCAGATGGAAGTCGCTCGCCGCCTCGATCAGCGCCTTGCGCAGCAACTCTGCCTCCAGCGAAATGGGCTCGCCATCCTGCGGGATCGCGGGGGTGTCGGCGCGCGGGTTACCGCTCGCCTGCCAGTAACCGCGCGTGCCGGCGCTGACGACCAGGCCGCGACGGCGGTATTGCACCATCAGCCGATCGGCGAGCTTCTCGGCTGCGCGGCCCTCCATGGTGATACCGTTGTCGGCGAGGGCCTTGACCGCGTCTGCGAACTTGAAGAGTGACCGCCCCATCACATCGGCGAAAGCCTCGCGGGCGGCGTCGGGAATGGGGCGACCGTTCAGCATCAGTACCGGCCGCTGGTTGCCGTTGGTTTCGGCGATGGGGCGGACCACCTGCGCCATCGCGGCGACGATCGCCTTGATGGCGATGGTGCGAAAATTCTTGGGCATGTGGATCGCGTGTTCCTGCTCGACCTCAAGCAACAGAACCTGGGCTTTCGCCTCGGCGGTGTTCGGCTGGGTCATGCAGCCCTCCGGGCGTTCGTGCTTTCGGGTAGGACATCGTTGCTGGGGGCGGGCACCGGGTGGCGGATGGCGCCGGCGAACCATGCGCCGCGATAGGCGGCGGTGATCTTGGCCCAATGTTCGCTCAGCATGTGGGCGATGGTGGCGACCGCGCCGGCTCCGGCCAGGCCGAAGACGGTGATCTGGCAGGCGATGCCGAGCCCGTGCATGAACTGGTCGGTGGTCACAGTTGGGCCGCCATCGCGCGAAGCTGGACCTGCACCGATGCGCCCATGGCGTTCAGCACGAAGGCGGGCTGTCCGTCATGCGTGACGCGGGTGACCAGCGCCGGGCGGCGCTTCGTCGCCTTGGTCATGCGGGCGGCGGTCGCCTCGGCGCAGCCGAGGATGGAGGGCTTGTCGTCCAGCCCCAGTAGGACCGTTTCCTGACCCTGCGACAGGCGCAGGGCGACATGACGCGGATTGGTGTTGTCGTAGCTCATGCTCGATCGTCCTTGGCGTTGGAGAGGGCGGCGAGGACGACGTTCCACTGTTCGGGCGGAAGGATCACACGATCGCGCCACAGCTCATCAAGCTGCTTCGTGATAAACTGGCGGATTGCCTCGCACGTAGCATCCGGCGTCTGGGTGACCGGTGTGCTCATGACTTAATACACTGCGAAATGGCGCGCCGATCGCCGGGGACAACCGGCGCGCCGCCCTCTACCACCTCGGCCGGAGGGAGTACGTGTGAGGTGGTTTCGGGATGAGGAACATTTGCGTCACATACGGGACGGCCAATGCTGATCAGCGCATCACGGGCGGTTTGCGGTATCGACCCCATAGGCCAGTTCGAGGGCTGTCGAAACCACGCCGCAAATCGGTCCAGGTTGTGCACATAGAACGGCTTGCCTTGGCGAAGCCGCTCAAAGAACGTGCCATTACTGGCAACGATGGTGGACACGCGGGATAGCGAACGTCCTCCAAACGATGCCACCTCAGCCTCGTAGGCTTCAGCAACCGTTCTCATTGCGTTCTGATATGCGTCGCTCATGACGCATATTTACGTCACGCATGAAGCACCGGTCAACGTAAATTTTCAGCATGCCTTTCCGCAGGTCATGCGTCATGGGTGCAGCATGAGGAAAAACGTCCCTGATGTTTTGAAAGAACGCTTGACGGCTAAGTTGAGCGAACTGGGCATGTCGGCCCGCGAGGCATCGCTCGCCGCACTGAACAAGCCCGACGCAATTCGCGCGATTCTCGCTGGGCACATGCCGGGACTCGACCGACTGGACGCAATCGCCGAAGTATTGGGCACCACCTCCGATTGGCTCCTCGGACGTGAGGAAGCTATCGAACGATCGTTCGCAGATGGACAACCCATCCGCCCAGAAGCGCTGCGGCGACTGCCAAAGACACTTCCTATTTACGGCAGCGCCTTAGGCGCAGATATGGAGTTTGGGGGGGACGGGGGCGTAGTGGTGAAAGTCGAACAGACCGAGGTTCATATGTCCTCGCCGATCGACTATATGGCCCGCCCGATCGGCGTGACGGGTCGGCCCGACCTCTATGTCGTCGAGGTGTCCGGCCATTCCATGGAGCCGCGTTACGACTCTGGACGGCGCGTGCTTGTGGATCCGCGGCGCTCCCCAGGTGTCGGCGACGACGTGGTCGTGCAGCTGCGCAGCCCGACATTCGATGGTGAAGAAGTTTGCCACGTCCTCATCAAGCAATTGGTCAGGCGCAAGCCGGGCATGGTGGTGCTACGCCAGTTCAATCCTGATTTTCGTTTCGAAGTCCCAAATGAGCAGGTGAAAGCAGTTCATCGCGTCATGCCGTGGGATGAGGCGTTAGGGTTTTAGATTGGCTGCACGACTACGCTGGTTGATCGCCGACACGCAGCGACGGGACCAACGCTGCCATTATTGACTGCGTGCATGCAGTCATGCAAACATGCTTTATGCAAAGCAGATTGCCAGGTATCGTAGCGCGCCGCGCTCGCGGAGACAGAGCGCCTGAAAAAGAGCCCTTACAGGTCCGTATCCCGGCCAATCTGAAGCGCCAATTTAAATCTCATGCGGCCTTGCGCGGGATGGAACCAAACGAACTTTTTGTTGAAATTTGGTCACATTACGAACGCACCGTGATCCACAAGCTCGATAGTGCCGAGGCCCCCCAATGACAGACGGCTCCCCCATATTGGACTTTCAAAAGCAACTCGCGGGCAAGCGATTTGCTACAGTACTGGCTGACCCGCCATGGCGGTTTACAAATCGGACTGGGAAAGTCGCGCCTGAGCACCGGCGTCTCTCGCGGTACGACACCATGGACTTAGCGGACATTTGCGCATTGCCCGTTAGCGAACATCTTGCAAACACGGCGCATTTGTACCTCTGGGTGCCTAACGCATTACTACCGGATGGCCTTGAAGTACTGAAGGCATGGGGCTTCCAATACAAATCCAACATAATTTGGCACAAGCTGCGGAAAGACGGCGGCAGCGACGGTCGAGGCGTTGGCTTCTATTTCCGCAACGTCACGGAAATGCTGCTCTTTGGTGTTCGAGGCAAAGGCGCGCGCACACTCGCACCTGGCAGGAGCCAAGTGAACTACCTGGGCACCCGCAAGCGCGAACACTCCCGCAAGCCTGACGAGCAATATGATCTTATTGAGAGTTGCAGCCCCGGACCTTTTCTGGAAATGTTTGCCCGAGGAGTAAGGCCGAATTGGACAACATGGGGCAATCAAGCGGACGAAGGCTACGAGCCCACTTGGGATACGTATGCGCACAATTCCGCCGCGCAGCGACGGTTAGCCTTGGGAGGCACCCGGTGACGGGTGCTCGACCTAATGGCCGCTGAACAATCTTGGCTTCCGGGCAGCTTTACTAAAAATTATTCCTGGGGTTCCGGCATTGGCCTTTGGCACCTGTATCAGGCTATACGGGTTGGCTTTCAAGAGGAACTGAAGCCCGTCAAAAGAAAAGACTTTCGGGCACGTGTTGCGCACCTCGATCGGCCAGACTTCATCCCCCTCAACTACTTTTTGTTTAATTATACGAGAGATAACAAAGATTACATAGCCGTAGACGAACTCGTCTTTCAGGCTTTGACAGCACGGCACTCACCACGGTTTGATCATCTTGCGCTTTTTGCCTTCAATTTTGGATATGCCGGACACTGGCGCACTATTAAGCCAGGCCAGCGCTACCCAACTTTGTGGGCTAAGAATTATATAATCGAGCGTGTAGCTGACGTATTTCGCTGGAACACGAAACTTGTCAATGCAGATGATATCGAAAGCTTTCTGCGATCCAAACCCCAATTTAAGGCAAAGACTTCATATCGCAAAGTCGCAACTAATCTTGCCTACCTATATCGGGTTGGAGGCCTGTCAGCCCTCGAAGCACCTCGCATTGAACGCTGGTGGGTAGACGCTCTGTTTCTTGCGCTTGATCGAATTGTTGGCGACCGCATGGCGTATGGGTTGGAAACCAGTTCCGATTCCCTCCCAAGCCTACTTCTACGGTCGAACTTTAGCGAACTAAGCGGCCCAAAATCAGCCGAGAAAACTTTTGCAATGGCCCACTTACTGAGCCTTTACACCATCTGCGGAAAGGCCGGCAGGTTTGATCCGTCACAGGTGCAGGATCGAGTGTCCATAGAACTGCCGGACTATTACTGGCAGCAGCCTAACAACAATGCACCGCAAGGCGCGGTCCACCCTACTAATCCACGAATCCTTAAGACAATTCCTCGAGAATGCTCTAGTCTGGCGGAAAAGGCGGGCTTTCGGATTGTTTATGAAGATGATCTAGAAACATTTAATACAAAAGATTTCATAGCCACTCAAACCCGCCGAGCGGTAGATAGCTTGGTGCACGACAACATAAAATCAACTCTTTCACCGGAAGAGCTACACAAACTCACGAGGGGCAATTGACAACGTTCTTCGATACCAGCGCAGTGATTGCTTTGTCCGATCCTGATCACGCCAACCATCAATGGTCTTTTGATCAGTTCACCACCAGAATGGAGAACGGACCGGTTATCATCAGCGATATCGTCTACGCAGAGATTTCCGCTGGGCTTCCAAATAAATCAGATGTCGATCAGATCGTTCAAAGGTTTGGATTCCAGCGGTCCTCGCCCTCAGATATTGCCCTTCATCAAGCCGGACAGAGATATAAAAAGTATCAAGATAATGGGGGGACTAGAACTAACGTACTGCCTGATTTCTTTATCGGGGCGGACGCTCTGGAAATGGGTGCCACTCTGGTGACCGGCAACCCCAAAGATTTCAGAAATTTCTTTTTCGGCTTAGTGATCTCGCATCCAAATGGTGAGGAGGTCGTTGCGCAACCCATCAAACTAGGGCCCGACTGAATACTGCCCCACATATTCTATTGAGCGACATATTATTTGTCGCACGTGTCTAGTTTCAACTGGGTCTGAAACCCCCGATCGCCGATGGTGTGGGTCACCTCGCCGATCAGCCATGGGACCGCGTCGATCGTCGCCTTGTAACCTGATACCGTCGCTTTCTGCTCGGGGTGCAGATCGGCTCGGCCGAGTGCCAGCGTCATGGTCAGCGATAGCGGCTGACGGCCGGCGCGGGCGTGCGCGGCCTGGGCGGCGGTGCGCGCCTCTGCCTCCGACCCGTAGACGCGCGACAGCTTGCGCGCGCCTTTCTTGTCGCCGTGGGTCACGCTGTCGTGCTTCGCTCCGGCACGATCGCGCCAACTGGCCGTGACGCCGGTCACCTCCTCCCGCTTCTGGCGCTGGAACTGATGCTGATCACCGTCGCGCCGGCGGATGGTGACGGTGGGCAGCGTCTTGCCGCTCGCGGTCTTGCCGTCGCCGATCGGCTTCAGGATCATGACGCCCTTCTTGATGGTGGCGACGGCGTTATTCTCTCGGCCGAGGCGGCGGAAGAATGCGATATCGCTTTCCCGGCTCTGCGCCTTGGCATGAACCGCGATATTTGCCAGGCGCGCGGCGACGTTGGGCTTGAGGCCGTTGCGCTGGGCAATCTCGGCTACGATTCCGCCCAGCGTCGTGGCGTGCCAGCCCTGTTCGCGCCGGGTCTTCAGCTCGCCGATGAAGTCGGCCGCCCGCGCCTTGATGGTGATGAGGTCGGGCGGGCCGCCATGGCCGATTTCGTCGACGACGAACACGCCCTTGTCGACCAGCCCGGGTTGCACCTCGCTCCCCTGTTTCCATCCGATCGAGACCGCGATCTTGGCACCGGTGGGCGGTAGGGCTACCGCGCCATCGCTGTCGTCGATAATCAGGTCGAGCTGGTCGGCCTCCTCGCCGCGTTTCTCGCTGATGGATAGGGAGACCAAGCGATTGCGTGGCGGGCGGCCATTCGATTGCGCGACCTTGCCATAGAGCATCGGGGTAATGTCGCGGCCGTCGACGATCACCTGCGCCAGCGGGATGTTGGCGATCATGCCCGCTCCTCCTGATCGACGCGCAGCAGCTCGATGGTGAAGTCGATGCGGCGCGGCTTGCCGTTGGGAAAGAAGAGCTTCCGGCGGTCATCGATCGTGGTGATGACATATGCGCCGTAGACATAGCCGAGGCCGTCGACCAGCGACCAGGCATCGCCCGTGTCCGCCATACGGCGCAGTTCGTCGAGCGACACGTCGCCGTCGGCGATCTCGGTAAAGACGCTGCCGGGGATCGATATGGTTTCCTCGGCCGGGCCGGTGAACTGGGTCGCGTCGCGCGCGCCGACGCGCGGGGACGTGGCGTGCCGCCAGCTCGCACGCCGCGCCAGTTCGTCAAAGGTCAGCGTGTCGATACCGAAGATGAACATGCCGAGACCGAGCAGCATCAGCCATTCTCCCAATCGGGGATGTCGGCAAAGCTGGAGACATTCCCCGCCACCGATTGCCCGGTGACCTTGGCGACCTCGATCGCGACCAGTTCGGCCAGCCGCTGTTCGCTCTGTCCGGGCGCGCCCTGCACGACGATGGTGATACGGGGGGCACGCGCAGCCATGGCGGACGTGCCCTCTGCCCCGCCCGCGCCAGGCGCGCCGGGCGCGGCCATGGCGAGGCCGGGCGCGATCGTGCCCAGCGCCATCGCCGAGGTCAGGCGCTTGGCCACCGAGTCGACGCGGCGCAGCGGCTGGCCTTCGCCATCCGTGATACCGCCGGCGAGGCCCTCCATCATGTATCCGCCCAGGCCGGCGAAGACGCGGCTGGGTGAATGGATGCCGAGGACGCTCTTGAAAGCGCCGATCGCCGCGTGGCCCAGCGCCTTGACCCGGTTGACCAGTGTCATGGGGTTCAACATGCTGAGCAGACCGCTCATCAGGAAACGCCCGACGCGTGGCCCCCAATCGGCGATGAAGGTCCCGGCGCTGACAAAGGCGGCGCGCAGCGTCCCCCAAAAGCCGAACCAGGCGGCGCTGATCGTATCCCAATGGTTCCAGGCGGCAACGACCAGCGCGACCGCGCCGGCGATGGCCGCGATGGTGGCGAAGATCGGAAACAACCCGATCGATGCCACACCGCCGGCGACGCCCATCGCCAGCAGACCGGCGTTGATGAGCGCGATCGGCCCCATGATCGCGGCCAGGATGATGCTGCCCGCGCCGATGGCGAAGAACAGCCCGGCCAGCGCCCCGGTCAGGATGACGGCGAACTTGATCAATTGGGGGTGACGGGTGGCGAAAGCGCCCATGCGCATCGCGATCGCCGTGAAGCGCAACGCGCCCTCTTTGATCATCGGCAGCATCGACTGACCGATCGATAGCGAGACCGCCTCAAAGGCGTTTTTCGCGATATCGGTCATGCCCTTGGCGGTGCTGATGCGCGACGCAAATTCGCCTGCCATCGAGCCGGCATATTTCGAGCGGTCGCCGACCAGATCGAGGCGCTGCTTCACACCGTCAAGATTGGTCAGCAGCGGGGCAATCGCGCCGACCGATTCGGTGCCGAACATCTCGCTGAGGATACTGGCCTGTTTGTCCGGACTGAGCTTGCCGACCCGTTCGAGCAGGTCGACAATCGTCCCGCTGGCATCGACCTGCATCGACTTGGCGAGCTTGACCGCGTCGAGGCCGAGCGAGGAAAAGGCCTTGGACTGGCTCTTCGTCGCCGAGCTGCCCTTGGTCATGTTGAGCAGCAGGTTCTTGATGCCGGTTGCGGCGACCTCTTCCTCGACACCGATCGAATTCAGCGACGACGCCAGCGCAGATACCTGGGGCGCGGCGATACCCGCCACCTTGCCGAGCGGGCCGATGCGCGTGACGATGCCGGCGACCGAGGACGCGTTGCCGCCGAACTTGTTGGTCAGCGCGTTGACGCGGTCGCCGAGCGCGCGAACCTCAGGCTGGGTCATCTTAAACGCCTGTCGCCACTTCGCCATGGTCGCGCCGGCATCCTCGGCGGTCATGTCGAAGGCGATACCCATCTGGGCGGCGTCGTCCGTGAACGCGACCAAGTCTTTCGCCTGGGTGCGCAGTGGGCGGCCGAACGCATCCATGCCGACGCCGGCCGCGCCCGCTGCCGCCGCGATCTGCGACAGCTCGGTCGCGGTCATCGGGATTTTCGTGGTCAGGTTGATGATATCGTTCGTCATCCCCTGAAGCTGCGGGCCGGCAAGCCCGGTCACCTTGGCGACGCCCGCCATCCCCTCTTCAAGATCCATGGCACCGCGCGCGGCCATGACCAGTGGCGCGCCCGTCGCCGCGCCGATCGCGATGGCGGATGCGCCGCCCGCCGCGATCCCGCCCGCCCGGTCCTGCACCCGCGCGAAGCCGTCACGCGCCGAGGCAAGACGGCGCTGGCGGTCGGCGAGCTGGGCCATGCGTCGCTCCTGTTCGCTCAGCGCGTCGGTCGCCTGCCCAGCACGGCGTTCCAGATCGCGTTCATGACGCGCCAGGTCGCGGGTGCTAATGCCGGCCGTCTCCATGCGGGCGCGCAGTTCGCGCAGTTGTTGCGCCTCCTCAGTCCCGCGCCGGCGAACCGCCTCAAGCTGGCGTTCCGCCTGGGCCAGATCGCGGGTCATGGCGCGGGTCGGATTGGCGGTGCTAGCGATGGCGGCACGGGCAGTCGCAAGATTGCGACGGGCCGCGCCCAATTCGGTGCTGGTCTGGGTGATCCCCCGGCGCAGGTCGCGAAAGCCCGCGACATCGGCCTGCGCCCGCCTGATGTTCTTCAGCTCTTCACGGGCGGTCCGCAGCGATTCCGCCGCGCGGCTCGATCCCGCCGCAAGATCGCGCAGCGGCCGGGACGCACGGTCTCCGGCCTCCAAGAGCATGCGGATGCGCAACGTGCGGTCCATGGGTCAGCGTTCCCTCTGGGCGCGCCGCTTGGCGCGTTCCAGCGCGTCGGCCCGCCAGCCGAGCAGTTCGGCCAGTGTCATGTCGTTCATGGTGGCGGGTGCCCAGCTCCACAATTCGGCCAGGTCACCCATGATCGGCTCTATGCGCTCTGGGAGGCCGCCTGCTTGACGGCCTTCGGCAGCAAAAAATCGACGATTTCGCCACCCAACTGGACGAAGTCGGCCGGGTCCATCGCCGCGACATATTCCTTGTGCAGCACGGGATTGGTCAGGCGCGGTGCCAGCTTCTCGATCTGCGCATAGTCGCAACGGCTGATCACCGCCGAAATATCGATGCCGCGCAGCTCGCCGGCCGAGGGACGGCGGACTTGAATCTTGGTGCCCGCTTCCTGCACGATCTTGTCCCCGATCCGAATGGGAGCATCGAGCGTGAAGTCGCTGAAAAGACGGGCAGTGGTCGCGGTGCTGTCGTTCTGGTCGGCCATGGTGAAAGTCCTGTTCGGGAAAGGCCCCGCCGGGAACATCAACCGGCGGGGTGGAAGGTCAGGGGATCAGGTCAGCCGAGGCCGAGCGCCTCACGGTGCGGTGCCATCAGGTCGACGCCGCCCACCATCTCGACCATGCCCAGCACATCGATCTCGATCTCGACGACACCGTTCCAGGTCAGCTTGTAATAGGTGAGGTTGCTCTTGACCTTGAACTCGGTGTCCTCGCCGGGCTTCCATTCGCCCATGTCGATTTCCTCGTGCCGGCCGCGCGTGACGATCTCGATCGTGTCGACACCGCCCGTGTCGTCGTTCAGGAACGACCCGACGAAGCGTTGATAGACGCCGCTCATGTTGAGCATGCCGTGTTGGCGCAGGATGCTGCGCATGGGGCCGCCATAGGTCGCCTCCATTTCGAGCGGCTCGCCGCCCATGTCGACCTTGACCGCGCGATTCATACCGCCGCCCCGATATTCTTCCATCTTGCGGGTGAGCTTGGGCGGCGTGATCGAGACCGTTTCGGCGACATAGGCCTCAGTCTCGTTGAACATCGTGGTCTGCTTAAGCTTGCTGGGGAACGCCATCGCGTTTGGTCCTTATGAGAGGGGGCGGGGGATCAGGCGGAGCCGACCAGCGCGGCGAAATCTGCGAAGAATTCGTCGGTGATCTCCTGTTCCAGCCCCAGGCCTTCCAGCGGGGGGACGGGCGTGTAGCGATAGGAGATGACCAGTTGCCCGACCTTCAGGCTGGCGGTCGGGTTCTTTGCATCACGAAACTCGGCCGCACCGCCCAGCAACTGACCGGCGCGCTTCATGCTGCGCAGCTTGTCGCTGATCTGCTCGGCGATGTATTTTGCGAGGCTGGGCACAAGCGGCTGATCGATCGCCAGCACCATGCCGAGCGCGACGGTATCGGCTAGGATATGGGCGGTGCGAGCCGCGCTTTCGAAAACGAAGTCACTGTCCTTGGCCGCGCAGGTGCGGTTGCCCCAGAACCGCAGCGCTCCGGCGATGCGAACGACGGTGACCAGTTCGGAGGCGTTGAGCACGCTGGCGTCGCTGGTCGGGTCCTGAATGTCGAACGACACACCGGCGGTCAGGCCGTCGATGTCGTTCAGCGCGACGTTGGAAATCGTCTTGTGGAACCCTTGTGTCTGGTCGATCGCGGCGCGGGCACCGAGCGCGACGGCCGCGACGGGAACGGCGATGCTGGCACCGGCCGCGCCGTAGGGCGCGGTGACGCCCGGCCACAGGAGCGTCAGCTCTCGCGCGTTGGGGAACAGGGCGCGGTGGGCGATGGCTTCGCCGCGATCCTTGCCCAGGGCGGCGGCATAGACGCGGGCGCGCAGCTTCTTACCGACTTCGACCAGGGCCTTGGTCACCACTTCGCTTTCCAGGCCGGGCGCGCCGATAATGCGGGGATGCAGATCGATCTGGGCCGAGGCGGTGAGCAGGGCCTGCATGCCCGTCTTCACCCCATTCTCATCCTTGCCAATGATGGCGGTCGCGGTGTCCGCTGCATTGGCACCCGGCGCGATGCGGATGACGACGATCGGCGCGGACACCTGCCCCTTGATCGCTTGCAGGCAGGCGCGCAGCGTGCCGGTGTCCCCGGCCTTCTCGATCGCGTCGTCGATGTTGGTCACCTTGACCGGGATGTCGAGGGGGAAAGCCGAAGCATCGGCTTTGGGCGCGGTGACCACCAGGCCAATGACGGCGGTGGCGATCGTCGCGATCGAGCGTGTGGCGCTTTTGGTCTCGCCGACCCGGATGCCGTGGAAAAAGTCAGTCATGCATTGACCCCTTGGACAAGCGCCGAAAGGGCGCGGACGGTGGTGGAGGTGGAAAAAGCCGGGGTTCCGGCGACATCGACGCGGCGACCGGTAACCGTCAGCACCGCGTGGGACGGCGACAGACCCGGCGACAGCGTGACGCGAGCGATGCGTGCCCGGCCTTCCTGTCGCAGCAGCGCAAGGGCCGCAGCGGCGAAGATGCGCGTGCGGCCGAGCGTATTGTTGGGCTGGTCGAGCTGTTCAGGAACCAAGCTGCCATAGTCACGCCGCCCGATACGGGTGCCGAGCGGCGTGCCGAGGATGTCGGCAACCGACTGGTCGAGGTGGTCGACACCTTGGCAGACCTTCCCAGTATGGCGATCCATGCCGATCACAGCGGCTTGCCCGAAACGCCCTGACCCGGCTGCACCTTGTCGTGGACGTGATCCTTCAGGCTCTTGCCGCCGCCCACCACATCGTCGCTGGCGGTCAGCTTGCCCGTCACGTCGACGGGACCGTCGACCGAGAGCGGGCCTGTCACCGACAGGCCACCATCCGCGACGATCGCGGCGGTTCCGCCCGATGGCAGCGCGATCGTCAGTGCGTGAGTCGCGGGATCATAGGCCAGGCGCGCGCCGTCCTCGAATGCGATCACCGTCGATCCGTCCTGGGCGGGGTTGGGATGCGCGTTGCTCGACAAGCTGCCAGCGATGATGGCGCGATCGGTATCGGCCTCGGGCGCGATGACCAGCACCTGTTCGCCGATCGAAGGCGGCGAATAGATCCGCGTCTTGCCGGCGCGCGGCATGAGCCAGGGGATGTCGCCGGTGATCAGGTCTTCGAACTGGACGCGCGCGGTTCCCGCAGCGTGGTCAACGGATATGACCGTGCCTTCGCGTGCGAGGTCGCCAAGCAGGCGTTGAATATCGGCAGGATCGGCCATGTACGCGACCATGGCCGGCCTGTTTGATCATGCGAGACCCTGCTCTTGTAGAAAGCTATTCTACAAGAGCAGGGTCAGGGGGTTGGCTTCTGTGGCGGGTCGAGCAGGGCTTCCAACTTCGCAATGAGCGCCGCCTTGCGTTCCGGGTCGCGTTCGCCAGGGATCAGCGCGATCAATTGGCTTTCGGTCAGGGCCGTATCGTTGTCCATCATACCACCGGTGTGAGTGCGTTCTGGTTGCTGCTGTTCATGTACCAGTGACCCGGCTTCAGCCCCGCCAGTTTGGCATCCTCGTTGGATGGGTAAGGCTTGGGTAGGAACTCGACGGTCGAGCCATAGGGTTGCAGCTTGAGCGGCTTGGGTGTCCGGTCGCCAGCGCCCTGCGCCTGGATCGCGCAGGCGTCGCCGTCCGCGATCAGCGCCAGCGCATCGCCCGTCTTGCCGTCCTCGAAATCCGGCGACTGCACGCCGATCGTGCCGACCCCGCTGACGCTATGCGCCGGGGCGGTCGTGCCCGCCCCCAAGCGCTCGACCAGCGTCGTCTTGCGGTTGGCCTTGGCCTGCCGATCGACGATGCCGCGACCCGATGCGATCCGGTCGAAGTCGATCGAGCCGCTGACGCCACAGCGCCGGTTGGTCGGGTCGATCATGACGCCGGCGGTCGGCTGGCCACTGGCCTCCCCGAAATCTTGCGGCGTCACCGCGTCGGTCACGTCGCTGATCGAGCCGATGCCGATCGTGATTCCGTCGCACCCATTGGCGATACGGATGCCGCCGAGGTTCGACCGCATGAGGTGGAAGTTGGAAATGGTGACGAAATAGGTCTGGTCGTTGAAGATGATGTTATAGGTCGCCGAACCTTCGCAATTGATGTTTGTCATGGTGATGCGCGCGCACAGCTTGTCGAACAGGATGTTGTTGCCGGCGGTCGATCCCTTCGGCCCTGCGCCGAATAGATATTGGCGGACGAAGATGTTAACCAGGTTGAAGCCGGAGACATTGTAGTAGGCGCTGATCGCCTCATCCGACATGATGCCGGTGGCGAAAAAGTCCGTCAGATTAATCTGTTTGACGGAGCGCAGGCCAAAGCCTGTCGCGCCAATTTTGTCCTGATAGAGGTCCGAGGCGGTCACGCCGATGGTGTTTTCGAACGATAGCGCGATATAGCCGATGTCCACACAGCGCAGCTTCTTGACCGAAACGTCGTGCGCCATGTTGAAGCGGATGCCGCCGCCCTTGGCGTTGACATTCGACAGTCGGCCGTAGCCGTCGAACACGACGTTCTTGACCGGCGCATAGACATGGTAGACGCGGATATAGGTACGGTCCGGCATCGACACATTCAGTTCGTAGCGCAGATAGACCGATGTGCCGACGATGCGGTCGACGATGTTTGGTTCGTTGATGATGTCGGCCAAGTCCTTGATATAGGCGATCTGGATCATGTCGCCGGGGCGCAACTCGCTGGCGTTGGTCACCTCGATCACCCGTTCGAACCGGAAGATCGGATTGAGGACGGGACCGATATCGCCACCCGTCAGGCCCAGTCCCGCGAAACCATAGTCGTTGACATCGGCGAGGATGCCGGAGCCCGGTTCGAGGCGGTGGCGCATGTCCGACGCCAGCCGGATCTGGCGCGTCGTCGCCAGTTCGCGCCCCTGCGGATAGATAATCTGGCGGGGCTTCTTGTCGATCAGCTCCTGATAGTTCTGACCATCGTCGCGGCGGCCATCCATCTTGCAGAACAGGGTGGCGTTGACCTCCTGCCCGACCAGATCGCCGAGGAGCTTGGCATAGACGGGTGCGCCGAGCGGGTGGTTGATCTTGATTCCGTCCGCCGTCTGACGAACCCATGCGCCGTTCTGATCGGGCGCGATCGTCGACGATCCGTCGTCCGTATAAGGCGCGTTCTTGGTTTCCCAGTTGAAACGTCCATCCGGCACGGTGGCGTCGCCAGCGAGCGAGGCGATGCGGCGCAGCGGATCGGAACCGCGCAGCGCGTCGACGCTGTCATAGGTGTTCTCGGCCGCGCCGGGGTCGCCGCGATCGCCCTTGTACCAGTTCTGCAGGAACGGGACGATCAGGTCGCGGAAAGCGGCCATCGTCGTGCCCTTGGTCACGCCGGCCTGAACGACCGGGAGTTGTTCGTCGCCGAGCAGCTTGGCGACGATGGGAAGTTTGCTGATCTTTGCCATCGCTCAATAGCCCCAGGCGCGCCAACGGAAGCCGCCGGCCTCCACGCAGGTGGATTGATGATTCTGTGCGAACAGGACGGCGCGGTCGGGATAGAGCGCGACTTCCTGCACGGTGGTCTGACCATCGACGGTCTTGTTGGTGTTGATGGTCATGGGGAGCACGCCGGCGCAGGCGTTGGGAAAGGCGCGCGGAAAATTCAGCGTAAATTCGCCTTCATTGGGGGGGCGGTCACCTTGCCCCCACATCTCGACGAAGCCGTCCGGGTGGATGCGCCAGCCGGTGTTCCCGAGCTGGCTGGAATAGGCGTTGCGCAGGGACCACGGCGTCAGCGCCACCGAGTGGTCCGCGCCCTCACGCACCTGTTCGGGGGTCGCGGCCGCGACGGACAGGACAGGGTTATTCTCGATCGTCCCGCCGCCCGTGACCAGGCCGCTGCCCAGCACCTTATGGCCGATGACCCACTTGATCGACTCGTCGACGGCCTTGGTCAGATCGGTGAGCAGGGTGACGACGGGCGATACCGCCGCGACGATCATTGCGCGCGCGACAGCGACGGTGGTGACGCGCACCGGATCGCTACCCGCCGCCCCCTCAGCCAGGGTGGCCAGTTCGACCACGCCCTTCACCTCAGTTGTCGCGGGCGGGTTGAGGAAATTGGTGTCGCCGAAGCGCAGTTCGCGCACGTCGCCGGTCGGGAAGGCGATGTCGATCGCCGAGAGGAACGCCGCGCGCGGTGACTTCTCGAACAGGCGATCGGCCTGACCATAGACAGCGAACAGCGTACCGTCCGCCAGGAACAGGCCAAAGCCGCGCGCCGTGTAACCGATCTCTTCATCGTCGCGCATCGTCATGTGGACGATGTTGTCACCGACCTGTTGACCGGAGATGGCGGACAGGCGGCGGAACTCGCCGGGCAGCTTGTCGAGCGTGGGCGCGACGACGAAGACCGCATCGGTCAGCCCGACCTTGGCGATCGTCAGGTCGAGGTCATCGGCTAGCTGGGCAGCGGTGAAGCGCTCCAGCCCGGCCGTGGTAATCGTCAGCGTGAGCTTCATGGGGCGGTGTCCAGATAGCCGGTGTCTTCGGTTTCGAGCGGTTCGCCATCCTCGGTCTGGAGGAGGAGAGCCCATGACGTTGATGTGTCGGTCGCCAGTTGCGCTTCGTCGCGCGTGTAGGCCGCAAGCCGAGCCGCGCCCTGAACCCCAACCCCACCGGTCAGTTCGATGGTCTGGACGACCCGGAGATGTTCGCGCAGCGGCTTGACGCGCTCGACCGCGCCGATGATCTCGTCGACGATCGCGGCCTTGGTCCGGTCACCGCCAGCCGCGCCGGCGCTGGTGACCAGCGGGATGTGGATCTCGAAATTGTGGGGGGCCAGGCGGTCGGGCTCCTCGTGCCACTCGACCACCTTCGACAAGTCGTCGATGCGCGACAGCACCATATCGACCGAGGCACGGGTCCCTTTGATGCGGTGGAGCGCGATCGACTCGGCGACCGCCCGGCGCTTTACCGCCTCGGACCAGGCGCTATCCCAGGCGTCGACGGACAGGCCCCAGGCCAGCCAGGGGAGCCATTTGGCGTCGATACGCGCCGGATCGACCAGGGTGTCGATCGGTGTGGCGACATCGCTGATACGCGACACGCCGGCCTCCAGTGCGCGTTCGAGCGCGGTGGCGTTGGGTGGGAGCAGCGTCACGATGCATAGCCCCCATGCTCGATGACGATGTCGGTGCACCAACCGGCCTGAGTCCGGTCGCACACCACATCGTCGACCGGATCGATAAGGACGACGCGGTGGACGCCGGCGACGGTGAGCGCGGCGCTGATCCCCGACCGGGTCAGCGTGCGACCAAGCTTGCGATTCTCGGTCAGATAGGCGTCGAGATTGGCACGGGCGGTCGCCAGCACCACCGACAGGTCAGGCCCCGCGAAGGTGAAGAGTTGCGCTTTGATCCTGAAGTTGCGGATTTGCGCCGACCGGACGCTGACCGCATCGCCGAGCGGTCGCTTGGCGCTGGGGCTGGTCGCTTCGCGCACGGCCGCGACCAGATCGCCCGGGGCGGTGCCGTCGCCGGTTCGCGACAGGACCGACACCAGGACTTCACCGGGCGCGGGGGAAATCGCGCTGGCGTCCAGCACGTCGCCGGCCGCACCCTTGGCGAGCGCGACATAGGCCAGTTCCGGCCCTGCGGTTGAAAAGGCCTCCGGTGCCAGGACGATCCGCTGCCGATATTCGTCATCGCCTTCCATCACCGCCGGCGCGCCGGTCGACAGATCGGCGGGGGTGATAGTGCGCCGCGCGACACCGACCAGCGCGCCGAGATGATCGAGGTTGCTGCCGCCGGCATAGGCGACGAACAATTGCAGGGCGGCGTCCTGAAACTGGCGGCGCAGGAGCAGCTCGCGATAGGCCCCGACCTGTAGCACCTTGACGGCCGGATCGCTGTCGACCGTCGCGTCGAAGCTGGGCAGCAGCGCCTGCACGTCCGCCACCATGGCGGCGACGATCGCGTCGAAGTCGAGCTGTTCGACCAATTCGGGCGGCGTCAGGCGCGACAGGTCGATGGTGGTGGAGGTGGCGGCCATACGCTGGCCATGTCAGTTGCGGCGTGGACGCCTGACCACCCCGCGCTCTTGTAGAAAGCTATTCTACAAGAGCGCGGGCGGCGACGTGATCGAGCAGCATGTCGAGCGCCAGGTCGCGTTCCGGCTCGGTCAAGCCGAGCAACTCGCGGCGGGCATAGCGGACCTTGCGACCGCCCTTGGTCACCGCGTCGGTCAGCCCCTCCTGATGGACGCGGGCGATGGCAGCGGCGCGGCCGGTGAAGCCTATCCATGCCTCGGTGTCGGTCGATCCACTCTTTAGAAACTTGGTCGAGCGGAGCTTGCGGAACATCGCGGCACGCTTGATCTGGCCGCGCCGGCGCAACCGCCCTCCCCCCTCCTGGGCGCGGCGGGCGGCGAAGGCCGATCCATCCGGGTTTTGCTGGCGACCGATGCGCTGTGACTGCGAAGCGCGGATGGTGCGCGCCATCTTGCGCAGCAACGACCGGCGCTCCTGCGCGGACAGGCTTTGCAGGAGGTTGCCGGCGAGCTGTTCGATCGGCGCGAAATCGTCCATCAGGCGGGCACCACCACCGCACTGGCTTCCGCGACCAGATCATCGGCGATCCCGGCCCAGAAGCGCGCGCCCTCGGCCCCGGGAAAGGTGTCGGGCGGGATGATGTCGTCGAGATGGGTCGTGATCGTGCCAGGCTTGCCGGCGACCACGCCGCGCTCCACCTTCACCCGCTCGGTCAATTCGATCGTGATCGACAGGTCGATCAGGTCCTTGGCGAGCAGCTCGGCTTCGAACGCGAACGGCTCGCTATCCTGCTTCTGCATCAGCTCGGGCTGGTTGACGGCGATCCAGCCGATGATGGGCACGATGACCAGATCGATGTCGCCGGCGAAATCCTCGACCACCAGGCTGGCGGTGTAGCGATATTCGAAGGATGGAGAGCCGGCGCGGGCGGCGATGCGCCCGCGATCGGCGAAGGCGGCGAGCTTGGAGGGATCGGCCTTGAGCTGGGGGATGGAGCGGATCAGGAGGGCGCGCAGCCCGTCGAGCTTGGTCATGGAACCTCCAAATCGTCGACGGTCACGACATCGATCGTCGCGCGGTTTGCGTCGAGATAGGCGAGGAGCTGGTCGAAGGCCGGCCGCCAGTTCGACATGGAGCCGCTCAGCCCGTCGTGAAAGACGATGAAGCCGACGCCCTTTTGCGACATCGCGCGGTCGACATGGTTTTTCCAATAGGTCGAGAACAGCACCGTGCTGTTGCCCCACTGAAACTCCCCCGCCCCCATCGCCCGGATGCGCATCGGATCGCCCCAGGGATAGGTTTCTACCGTGCCGAACTCGCCGAAATAATAGGCGCGGACCGACCGGTAATTCCGAAACATCGGATAGGTGAGCATGTTGGTGGGACCGACATTGCCGAAATAGGAGCCGTGGCCACCACCGCTCAAGCCCATCCCATTTTGCCAATTGCGCAGCTTGGCGGTCTCGGCCGTGCGCTGATCGGCGGTCATCGACTCGATGCCGCCCGGACCGACATTATTCTCGGTCGAATAGGCCTGACTGGCGATCTGCCAGCCGAGATAGTCGTGCAGCGTCTTGACCTGGGCGATGGGCAGCTTGCCGGTGCGGCCGGTGTCGACAGCCGGCGACAAATACAGGACGCCGCGAAAACCATAACGCGCCATGGCGCGGGCGGCGTAGTTGATGGTCGCCGGATACTGGTCGTCGAACCCGATGACGAACTTGGCCTTGGTCAGTGCATTGGCGACCAGCTCTACATTGCCGACCGCGATTGACATTCCGGCCGAGCTGTTGGCCTGCATCGTCACCATCGCCCAGGTGACGGCCGAGAGGTTCGCGCCGCTGCCGACCGCCGTGAACGCGCTGACGGGGATAGTGAAGGACCCCCAGCGCTGCTCGGCGTTCTTCTGGCCCTCGCGGATCAGGCCGGCCGCGTTGTACTCGTGATAGTTGGCACCCGGCGAGGACGGGTTGCCCTCCGAATAGAGGCGGATTTTATAGCTATCGAGGCGCGGTTCGACATTGGCGATCGGCTTCGTCCAGATGCGGATGAGCTGCCCCGTCGCGATGGCGGGGCTGGCCAGCGTCGCGATCGGGCGGAACTGGCGCGCGTTGAACGATGCGAGCGTGATGGTCAGGCGGGTATCGCCATAGAGCGGATCGGTCGCGACATCGCTCGCCTCGCCGGGCGCGCCGTTGAGCCGTGCGACCTGATCAAAGGAGGCGAGGACGGCGATGGGCGCGGCGACGCGGTAACGCTGATAGGCGCGCCCGCCCACCGCCGGCCCCTTGTCGCCGTCCGCCGGCTGGTTCGGCCATTCGGGGCTGGGCAGCGCGGCACCGGGGGCCGGCGGTGGAACGATGATCTGGGCAGCGGCCGGCACGGCCAGGAGAAGCGCGGCGAGCGCAATCAGGATGTTACGCATTGGGGACCCTCGACAGAGTGACGTTCGCGCCGGCGGTGCCCGTCAGCACGACATCGACCACCGTTCCGGCCGCGAATTGCAGGGAGGTGCCACCGCCCACATCGACGCCGCCCTTGGTCAGGAGCTGCACCATGTTTCCGGCGGGGTCGCGGTATCGCAGCGCAATCTGTCCATAGGTCGAGCACGCCTGCGCCAGCACATAATTGCCGCCATAGAGCGCGACCGGCGCGCTGGCCGCGTTGGCGGCGGCCAGCGCGACCCGTTCCTGCCGGCGATCGGCCGTGGCGGCGAAGACCGCGCGGCGCTGTTCCAAAGTCGAGCGGGCCATGGTCACTCCTTGGCCGGGCAGGCACCCGGCGACATCCAGTTGGTCAGACGGTCGAGGCGATCGGCGTTGACGCCGGCCGCCCGCGCCAGGCCGATCAGGCCTGCGCGCCATTTGGCGGGGATGGTCGCCATCAGCGCGGGATCTTGCGCCAAGGCGGCGGGACGTTCGGCGCAGGCGAGCAGCTCGGCCGGCGGACGGGCTGGCTCGACCGCGACCGCGACAGGGGGCGGCGGGACCGTGTCAACGTGCCGGCCGGCGCAGCCCGGCAAGGTCGCTGAGAGCAGCGAACCAGTCAGCGCCCACAGTGTCATGTTCAACTTTGCCATTGGCGGCCTCCATTCGGGTTTCAGCGGCGCGGGCCTGCGCCAGCGCGGCACGGGCGGCCTGCGCATCGGCGCTGGCCTGGGCATTGGCGCGGCGCATCACGTCGGTCAGCAGGCGAACCGATTGCTGGTCGATCGCCTCGCGATCAGCGCGGAGCTGGCGGGCACGGTCTGCACAGGCCTCGCCAGGCCCGCGCATATGCTTGGCGGTCCACTTGATCCCCACCGCCGCGCAAACCAGCTCGGCGCGGCGCAGCACGTCGTCACGGTCGCGTTCGGCGTGACGCGCCTGCACGTAGAGCCAGGCACCGGCGATCACGACGGCGAGCAGCAGGATGAAGCGCAGTTCACCCTTCAGCCGGCCGAGGAGCGTGCGAAGCCAGATCATCGGGGTTCCTTTCCGGTCAGCATCATCGCCTCCAGCCGCACGGCGCGGTCGCCGACCTGACGATGCCAGAGCGAGGCGCGCATACCGGCGACCGCGCCGGCCCAGTCGCCGCGTTCGATCTTCGGCAGCGTGCCGGTGAAGGCGCGCAGGCCCTTGCCCTTACGCGTCTTTGACGGTGGCCAGCCGATCCCCATATTGAAGCACATGTTCAGCATCACGCGCTGGCGCACGGGATCGAGCTTGCGCCACCATGAGAGGTGCCGATCCAGATCGGCTTCGGAGCGGGCGATATCGTTCGCGAACAGCGCGTCCGACTGTCCTTGCGTGATCCCGCGCGCGATGCAGCTCGCGACGGTGATCCCCAGGGTGGCGGTCTCCTGGGCGGTGATGCCGACCTGATCGAGGTTGCGGCCCTTGCCGATCGTCAGATAGCCTTTGGAGCAGCGATAGACGGCCAGCTTGTCGCCTTCGTCGCGCGCGATCTCACGCGCCAGGCGGGCACGGTCATAGGTCATTTCGCGCCCTTTCGACCGGTGATGACATCGATCAGGTTGAGGAGCATCGGCGCGCGCTCGACGATGCCGGCGATCATGGCCGGGGTCGCCTTGAACGCGGTCATCCCGACCACGAAGCCAACCGCCTGCAGGACATAACCATCCCAACCGGTCAGCGAGGCGGCGAGGTTGCGCGCGAAATAGCTGACCGTGATACCGACCATCATCTGGGTGACACGCTGCGTCCAAGTCAGGTTCTGTTCGTAGACCAGGCTGACCGCAGCACCTGCGGTGCCTGGGACCAAGGCGGCGAGGAAAGCCAGGGCGGCTTCCACGACTTCGTGGACGAGTTTGTTCATCATCAGTCCCACAGATTGAGGGTGTCGCGCACCTTGGCGGCGGGCGTCGGGGTGTCGGGCAGGCGGACGGGGGTCCCCTTCGGCAGGACGGGACCGAGCGCAGCGAGGCCGGGGTTCGCGGCCAGCACGGCGGGCAGATCGACGGGACCGAGCCCCCGCGCGCGCCAGATCAGCGCATCGAGCGTATCGCCCTCGATCGCGCGCACGGAGTCCATCAGATCAGCTCGACCGCGCAGCGACCGACATTCTTGATGTCGCGGATCGCGAAGGTGGAATCGCGGCGCAGCTCGCCGATGGTCGGGTCGAGCAGCTCGGCCCCGCGCTGGCCTGCGCCGGTGATGTCCATGTCGCGGTAGCGCTCGATCAGTTCGGCCTTGGCGGCGGTCGAGACGGCGCGCCGATAGAGCAGGATCAGTGCGCTTTCGCCGTCGATCTCGGGCAGGTCGGTTGCGACCTGGGCAAGGCTGGCCGCCCCATCGGCGCGGCGCGCGCGCGACCAGTCGGCGAGGTCGCGGAAGACGCCGATGGCCGCCGCGATCAACGCTTGGCGAACCCGCTCGCTGGTCACGCTGTCGCTGACCCGGTGCTCGGCGCGGAACAGCGTCGGGTCGATCGCCGGAAACCACGCGCCGGTGTCGATCGGGCGATCGGGCGATTGCGCTTCGGGCACGACGGGGTCGGGCATGAAGACGTTCACGCGGCGATGATCCGGGTGATGACCGACAGGGCGATCAGGAACACGACAAACCCGACCGCCGCAGTACCGGCCGCGCAATAGGTCAATTCGCGCTTGCTGAATTCGACCGACGAAGGGGACCACACGTTGATGGTGGCCATGTCGTTCGTCGCCAGCAGCCAGGCGGACAGCGTCCCGAACATGCACGCCAGTATGCCGATGGTCTCGAAGATGATGGCGACGATGAAAATCAGGGCGGTCATGGTTGATCCTTCGGGCCGAGCGCTCCTCGGCATACGGGGGTGGGGATCAGGTCGAATGGCGGCCCTCAGCTCCGAAGAGCCCTCCCGCATCGCGTGATCCGCCCCCGAGCGCCGGGGGGCGAGACTGTCAGCCGGCGGTGCCGGCCTGTTCTTGGAAGGCGGTTGCCGCCTTAATGGCTTTTTCGAGCTGGGTGATGCGAGTCTTGGTGCCCGCGCGCGGATTCAGGTCCTGCGCGCGGCGCAGCACGCCCAGCGCGCGGTTGGCACCCGCGATGAAATCGGTGGGGCCGGTATCGATCTCGCCAGCCACGCGGGCCAGTTCGACGCCAAGCGCCTTTTGCAGTTTGGCCTGCACTTCGTCGTGCATGTCGACGCCGACGGTCAGCAATTCGACCTGTTCGAGCACATCAAGTGGAAAGACCTGGGAGGCGGCCTGGGCGCGGATCGCGGCCTCGGCGATCTCCTCGACCACCAGCGTCGCCGGATCGCGCTTGTAGCGATCGGGCATGACCAGGCCGAAGCGGAGGACGTGCTCAGCCATTTCCAGCGCGCGGGTCCAATCGCCGGTATCGATCGACCAGACCATGATGGTGGGAAAAACGTCTTCGGCTCCGGACGAACCGAGCACATTGCCGATCGTGCTGCGCCCGGCCTGAAGCAGGCCATCACACCAGTCGCGATATTCGGGGAGCATCTGGCGCTTGGCGGCGACCTTCAGCTCGGTCGACTTGATTTCCTTCAGCCGGCGCAGGTCATGGACCAGGCGTATCTTCATCTGCGCGGCAAGGCGGCTTTCAGCCGTACTGCCCTCGCGGGTCGAGATGGGGGCGCTATGGCCCGCCGCGACCGAGGGGGCGGTCGCGGCGGGGTGGGTGTGCCCGCTCCCCGAGGCAGGAGCAGACGCCGCTTTCATGGCAAGAACGCGTTCTTGCATCCGTCGAGCGAGGCTCATGGCGTGTCCTGTTGGGGAGCGGGTACGGGGTGACAGGCAGGTGCGGCCGCTTACGCGGCCGGCTTCTTGCCCATGACGATGTTTTCGATCAGCGCCGCCTTGCCTTCGTCCTCAACGACATAGGCATGGTTGACGCTCTCGTAATTCTCGATCTGGTCGCGCTTGGCGTTGTCCTCGATCTTGCGCCGCTCGGTGCCGATCTGTTCATAGACCGACAGGTTCGCGAGCGTGGTGATGAGGATCGCGTTCTTCGGGAACTTGGGGACGCGCACCGCCGTCAGACCGCCGATCTTCTTGTCGGAGAGCAGCACGTCGCGGGCAAGCTGTTCGGTGGCCTTGTCGCCGGCGGCATTGACGATCGAGAAATACTTGTCGTGCACCAGCTCGCGACCGACGATGGCAACCAAGTCGGTATCCTCGCGATAATTCTCGTGCAACAGCTCGATACCCTCGAACACCAGCGCGTCGATGTTGACGAAATCGACATCCTTCCCGACCTCGCCGGCACCGACGTAGATCGCGCCGGCCTTGGTCACGCGGCCGGTGGTGGCGTCGCGTTCGTCCGGCTTCAGCTCGCCGCCCGCCATGTGACGCTCGGGCGAGTCTTCGCGGATGTGCTGGAGCCAGCCCTTGTTCACGTCCTGAAGCAGCGGATAGGTCGTGGGATTGGTGGTCGCGGCGACGGTGACGCCGTTGAAACCGATCGTGATGATGTCGATCGCCTTGGCGTTGACGATCGCGTCGCGCAGCAGGGTCTGGAAATTGGGCTGATGCGCCCAGGCGTCCATCGTTTCGTAGCGGATGAGCGTATCGAAATCGGTCTTCTCGCAGCGATAGCGGCTCTCATCCAGATCACCGGGATAGCGCGGCGCCCGATCCTTCGCGCGGGTGTCCGTGCGGCTGGCAATCGTGCCCTTCACGCCGACGCCGACCTTGTCGCCTTCCTGGGCGACCACCGGGATGATGTTGATGCGGCTCAGAAAGTCGCTGCTCTGCTTCAGCTTGGCGCGCAGCGTCTGCGCGACCGCCGGGGCGACGGTGAACGACCGGCTGGGGTCGGTGACGCCGTTCAGCTTGCCGATTTGCTGGGTGTACTGGTCGTACTTGGTGCGGGTGCCATTGAGCATGGAAACGGGGTCCTGACGGTCTGGGGGTGGGTGCGGGAGGGGGCGATCAGCAGTCGGTCAGCACGTCCGCGCCGCCACCCGACACCAGCTTGCGGGAGAAGGTCGTGTCCGGTTCGCCTTCGAGCTTCGCCTTCAGCGCGGCGAATTCGCGCTGATGCGTGGCCTGGGCCTCGGCGATCGGCGCTAGCGCTTCGCTGATCGAACCGGCAACGGCGGCACTCATGTCGGCCGTGAACTTGCCCAGGTCGAAATTGTCGTTCGCGGGCTGGGCCGGTTCTTCCTTGGTCTTTTCCGGCTCGGACGGCTTGAAGTGTCCAGTCAGCTTCGAAAACAGGCGGTTGACGATGCTGTCGACCGGGTCCTTGCCATCCGCGTCCTCGGCGAAGGCGAGCGCCGCGCGCTCATCCGATGTGGCGATCATGCTGCCGTTCACGCGGCTGAAGTTCAGGCGCTGGGTGCCGATCGAGGCAGGGGTGTCGGTGAACGCCAGGCCGATCAGGCCCACCTTGCCGCTGCCCGCATAGTTCGGGGTCAGCTCGACGGATGGGTAGGGCTTCTGGTCACGCTTCGACAGGGTGAAGAGCTGATCGTTGGCGTCGACCTGGAGATACAGCGCGGGGCGCTTCTCGGTCTTGCCGGCGATGGTGAATTCGTCGACCTGCTTCTTGACCGCGATCACGTCGCCATAGCCGTTGAAGGGCGGCTCCGGGCTATAGCCGGCGATATGCTCGATATTGATGCGCGGGCTGTAGGTCTCGGCGTTGAAGGTCTCGACGATCTCGTCGATCATTTCCGGCGTCACCTCGCGGTTATCGCTGATCGTCTGACCAGCGACGAATGCGCGGAAAAACTGGCTCTTCTTGCCCATGGCGGCTCGGTCCTCGGTTCGGTCTCGGCTGGGCGGCGACCGCCCGGTTAGCGAGGCTCAAAGGGACCGAAGGCGGGCCGCTTCTCAAGGCGGTCCTCTTGTAGAAATGCTTTCTACAAGAGCGGCATGGGGCGGCGGTGTCGGGCGCGTGGCTAGGTACGCGCCACCATGTCGATCCTTGCCAACCCCCTGACCCTAGCGCCCGAGGACCGCCGCAATGCGGCGCGCAGCCTGTATTGGCGGGGGTGGAGCTATGGCCAGATCGCCGAGGAATTGCAGCTCAACCGCGACACGGTGAAGTCGTGGGGCCGGCGTGACCGCTGGGATGAAGCGTCCTCGATCCGCAAGCTGGAAGACTGCCTCGAAACGCGCCTGATGGTGCTGATCTGCAAGGAGAAGAAGACCGAGGCCGACTATGTCGAACTGGACGCGCTACGCCGCCAGGTCGAGAGCTTGGCGAAGGTCCGCCGCTACGAAGCGCCAGGCGGTCATTCGGGCGATCTGAACGACAAGGTCGCCAATCGCAATTCCGGCGAGCGCAAGCCGAAGGCGAAGAAAAACCACTTCACTGCCGAACAGGCCCAGCAACTGGAAGACCACTTCCTCGGCCAGATGTTCGGCTATCAGGAAACGTGGTGGGCCAATCTCAACCGCCGCACCCGCATGATCCTGAAGTCGCGCCAGATCGGCGCGACCTATTATTTCGCGTTCGAAGCGTTGATGGACGCGATCAAGAGCGGCCGGAACCAGATTTTCCTGTCCGCGTCGAAGGCGCAGGCCCACCAGTTCCGCAACTACATCGTCGGTTTCGCCAAGCTAGTCGGCGTGACGCTGAGCGGCGATCCGATGCTGATCACGTCGGACCTGCGCCCCGAAGGTGAGGCAGCGGCCGAGCTGCATTTCCTGGGCACCAATTTCCGCACTGCCCAGGGGCGCAGCGGCAATTTCTATTTCGACGAATTCTTCTGGGTCCACGGGTTCGAAGAACTGAACAAGGTGGCGTCGGCGATGGCGACGCACACCAAGTGGCGGAAGACCTATTTCTCGACGCCTTCGACCGTCGCGCATCTCGCCTATCCCTACTGGACCGGCGAGCGGCGCAACAAGCGCAAGAAGAAGGCGGATCGGGTCGAAATCGACACCAGTCACGCCGCCCTGAAGGACGGTCGCGAGTGTGAGGACGGGATCTGGCGTCAGATCGTCACGGTACACGATGCGATCGAGAGCGGCTTCAATCTGGTCGACCTCGACGAACTGCACGACGATCACCCGGATGATGAATTTGCCAACCTTTTCGGTTGCATCTTCGTCGACGACAGCCTGTCCGCCTTCAAGTTCAACGATCTGGTCGCGCTCGGTTGCGATAGCGAGGTCGAATGGACCGATTTCAATCCGGATAGCGCGCGCCCCTATGGTGAACGGCCGGTCTGGGCGGGCTATGATCCGCAGAACAGCGAAGAGGGCGACAACGCCGCGCTGGTCATCGTCGCGCCCCCAACCGAGCAGGGCGGGACGTTCCGCATTTTGGAGCGCCACCAGCTCCGGGGTCTCGATTTCGAGCAGCAGGCCGATTTCATCAAGGCGATGGTGTCGCGCTACAATTGCACGTATCTGGGGATTGACGCTACCGGCGTCGGCGCGGGCGTGTATCAGCTCCTCGCAAAGCCCGGCTCCCCGATCCGTGGCGTCACCAAGATCGAATATTCGCTCGAAGTGAAGGCGACCATGGTGATGAAGGCGCAGAACGTCGTGCGCCGGGGCCGCCTGTCCTTCGATCTGGGCCATCTCGACGTCGTGTCGTCGTTCATATCGATCAAGAAGACCATCACCGACAGCGGCCGGAACACGACGTTCAAGGCCGGCCGGGGCGGCGACGATGGCCACGCCGATATCGCCTGGGCGGTCATGCACACGCTCATAAACGAACCGCTCGACGGCCGCGAAGCGCCGAAATCCACCATGGAGATATTGTGATGCTCGAAATGCCCGTCTTCGGCGAAAGCAGCCGGGCCGCGCCGGCCGCTGCCGAGGCCTTCAGCTTCGGTGATCCCGAGCCGGTCAACGATCGTCGCGAAATCCTCGACTTGCTTCAGTGTTGGCACAATGGCCGGTGGTATGAACCGCCGATCAGCGTCGAAGGACTGGCGCGGTCGTTTCGCGCCTCACCGCATCACAGCTCGGCCATCCTGCTCAAACGCAACCTGCTGGTCGGCGCGTTCAAGCCGACGCCCTATCTGACTCGCGCCGCCTTCGAAAAGGTCGTTCAGGACTATCTGGTTTTCGGCTTCGGCTTTCTGGAACAGGTCCCCAATCGCCTGGGCGGGCTGCACCATCTGAAGCACTCGCTGGCGAAAGCGACCAGGCGCGGTGTCGAGGAGGGGCGCTATTTCTTCGTGCCGGGCAGCGAACCGGAAACCGAATTCCGATTTGGTAGCGTCCTGCAGATCATGCAGCCAGACGTGAACCAGGAGATTTACGGGGTCCCCGAATATATCTCGGCGTTGCAATCGACCTTGCTCAACGAGGCGGCGACGCTGTTCCGCCGCAAATACTACATCAACGGCAGCCATGCCGGCTTCATCCTCCACGCGACCGGCGAGTTCGCCGATGGCGATGTCGACAAAATTCGGGAGGCGCTGCGCCAGTCGAAGGGGCCGGGCAATTTCCGCAACCTGTTCGTGCATCAGCCAGGTGGCAAGGAAGGCGGGATCAAAATACACGGTATCGCCGAGGTGGGTGCCAAGGACGAATTCCTCGGCATCAAGAACGCCACGCGTGACGATATTCTCGCAGCCCATCGGGTCCCGCCCCAGTTGCTCGGCGTGGTGCCAGCGCAAGGATCGGCGTTCGGTAACCCGACCGACACGACACGCATGTTCTGGGCGCTGGAAATGTATCCGCTGATGACGCGGTGGCTCGATGTGAACGAACAGCTCGGGGGTAACATCATCGCCTTCGACGAGGCCGTGATGCAAGCGACGATCGCGGCGATGGTGACGAAGGCCGCTTGACCTCGGTTCATCGGCTCAGCCCGAGCGATTGAGCGCCTTCGAAATCAACCGGCGGATAGCTTCTGGCCTAGATACGAAGGGCGGCCCCTCATTCGCTATCCAAGCTCGAAGGCGTGCTGCGCGCCTCTCCCTTCACCGGCCCTAGCCGTCATTGAAACTACAAACCCAACCCCTTTGATTAAGGCCAATGATACGCCGGTAGGTAAACGGGGCAGTGAAGCGCTGAATAAGTGTCCGCTGCCTCGCTATTCGGCCCAGTCAATAATATATTGCGGAGGTTGCTGCATGGAGCCGATATTTCATTTATTGTTTGCAAGGACTGAGCGGCTCCCATTACACCCGCACCAATCGCAACTAAGCCGAATAGCACGTAAACGCACATCGCAATTCCTTGAATTTTTTTCTTTTCAACGACTGCGGAAAATGACTGAACATACAACCAGCCGGTAGGAATAACGAACAATACCACAAGAAGAGGATTGATAAACGGAGATATCTGCTGGACCGCAAAGGCGAGCAGAATTCCTAGACCAATCAATGGAGTCCAAATGCGGTCGAACGCCTTACGTGGGTCACCTTGTTCATCCATTGCGCCTGCCCCCTCGAAAAGCCATATTTAATCAATGGCGTTGTCTCAGTCGTCAATGGCAAAGGCGATTTGCCCGGGTCGGTGGAATTCCCTCGGTCACTCACGCAGAGCAACACAAGCCTATGAACAAAAGGGGAACATTGTATAATCGACGCATCGACTCGATGGAGGTGACGATGCTCGCAGAATATGGACAGGCCAAGGAACCCTTTGGTGCTTGGCTGATCGCGCAGAAGGATCGCGGCGACTGGATCGACCCGATCGCTGCCGCTGCCCGCGCTGACCGCGCCTTCCCCCGCAATGGCAGCCCCGAACAGGTCCGTGAGCGCCTGCGCGCCATGGGGGCCGATGGCGATGCCTTCGCGGCGCTGGATGATGCCGAGCTGGACTGGATGTCGTTCTGATGCGGCGCATGACACGCGACGAGGCCAGGCTAACCCTGCGCATCGCCCTCGGCCTCTATAAGCGATCTGAGAAGAAGGTGATGGGTATTAACACCGAGATACTTCGCGATCAGATGGTCGAGGATATCCTCCGCCGCATGATGGGGTCACCGCATAATGAGTCGGTGATCCTCCGCCCGAGCAATGTCGTGTCACAAGCTGGGGAGCGTGAGGGCTATTGGGACCGGGACGAACCCCATCCTGTCCCAATTTTGGAACGTAATAATATTACATTTGAAAGTTAATTTATGTCAAAAATTTTGTAATTTTATTTCTTGTAACTTTATTACATGAAAATTTCGTCGAAAACTTGCCACCCCAAATTGCGCGCTTTTCCCCCCGCCTCGCCCGCGTTCTTTCTATGTCCGAAAAGGTGCAGTGAGCATACTGGTCGGAACCGGCCCAGGACCTGGGCCTCGTAGCCATTAAGCCTAGGTGCGGCTGGGTGCACTTAGGTGCAGTTGGCGAAGTAAATCTTGGGGGCAGGTAGCACCTGCCCCAACCCGATCGGCTCAAACTTCGTAAAACGAATATGTGACGACGCGAATGCCGCCAGTGACGGATGTGGCCAGCGCGGATTTCAGTGTCTTTGATGACCCAGCAGGAGTGAATGACCCTGTCCAAGATGCATTCAGCTGCTCGTTAAAGTTGAAAACCTGTATCGTTGAACCCGACATGCTGACCCTCATATCGCCGGCATCCGTGATGAACTCCAGCGAGACGGGGCCGATTGCTGTATCGATAGTCGGCGTCTCTTGCCCTTCTCTCAATACGAACGAACCGGTGACTGCTGGCTTGCCGTTGATCTTCATATCGTCCTCCTTGAAGACGCATAATCTGGCACTGCCAGCTCGAAGATCAATAGCGCTATCCCAGCTCTCATTCCACAAGGGGGGGGCGGTGTCGGGAAAACCATAATCTCCATAACTACCCCCGAATTCGGGGTCAGGAACGGCTGAAAACTGCCGTTTCTGGGATTATGGTTCGACCATAATCTTTCATAACCTTCTGACCCCAAAACCATAATCCCATTGATTTCACACGGATTTTTCAAAGGCATTGGTCAGGCCAAAAGATCATAATCAGGTTATGGTAATATTATAGTTTTTGTTATGGTGTAAGCCATTGAAATTGCTGGCATGTTATGGAGGTTATGGTTTTCCCGACCCCTCCCAAATGTGTGGGGCGCTCCCTCCCCTACAGCACAATCAAGCCTGCATGACGGCTCAGCACGCTCGGCTATCCAGCCTGGGCGCATGCGCGACGGCCGGCCCTTGATCGGCCCGCAAATTGGTTCGGGAATAGTTCGGGACTTTCGGTTCCGCAGGGTTCCGCTCGGTTCCCTTTCGTTCCGCGAAATGCCCGCTTGCCACCTCTGAAAAGGGCGGTAATAGGTGGGTTTCCCGAGAGGGGGCGATTAGCTCAGTTGGTAGAGCGTCTCGTTTACACCGAGAATGTCGGCGGTTCGAGCCCGTCATCGCCCACCATTTTCCGACATTCACTCAAGAACACCTCCCCGGCGGAGGCCGGGGCCCAGTTGTCAGCGGTCGGCGGAGCGCTGATGCGTCGAAAGAGAGTTTGTTCGCGCGGAGGCGCGGAGGACGCGGAGATGTATCGTCCGTGACGGCTCTGGAACGCGACGACGCCGATGTGACCCACAACGTCATTGCGAGCGTGGCGAAGCAATCCAGAGCATATTGCCCGGACACTGGATTGCTTCGCTACGCTCGCAATGACGATTTCATCTCATGTCATCCCGCTCTATGCCTCTCTCCGCCATGTGTTGATGACGCCGTGCCGCAGCCGATCGGACGCCCTCTCTGCGTCCTCCGCGCCTCCGTGCGAACAAATCTTATTGTGCCGTCGGTCTCGACGACGTGGCAACTGGACCCCGGCCTTCGCCAGGGTCGTTGAGTTTAGATTCAGGCCAGCTTCCAATACGTCGCATAACGCTCATGCGCGATGCGGTGGTATGGGACCAGTCGCACCGGCTGGCCGTCCGCCGCCGGGATGGTGAACTCCAGCGGCTTGCCCGTCGCGCGGATCTTAGACGCCAGCGCATCCGGCTCACCCGACAGCGTCGGCGCCTGGAACGGCGTGTCGTTATACTCGCCGTATTTGCGCTCGCTGACGATGATGTCCGCCCCCGGCGCCAGCCCCTCGCGGCCCAGCGCGCCCGCCAGCACGAGCGGGCCATAGGTGAAGGCGACGATCTCCGGCGCGGCGGGCGCGCTTTCGGCGGCGGGCTGCATGACCAGGCGCAGCTCCACCGTGTCGCCGGTCTTCCAGGTCCGGGTCAGTTCGGCATAGCTGCCGGGATTGTCCGAGCGCGACACTTCCGCACCGTTGACCAGCAGGGTCGCGGTCGGGCTCCACTTTGGATGGCGCAGCTTCAGCGTCAGTTCGGTCGGCTGGCGCAACTGCCAGCGGAACCGGGTGTTCGCCGCCTCCGGAAAGCTGGTCGCCTGGGTCAGCACCGCACCCTTGTCGGCCCAGGTCACGGTCGAGGGGATGAACAGGTTCACATAGAGCGCGCGATCATCATGGAAGTAGATCGAGTCGCGATACTTCACATGATTTTCCATCCCCGTGCCGGTGCAGCACCAGAAGCTGTCCTCGGGGGTATGATAGAGCTTCATGTAGCCGGGCCGTGCGCCCTGGAAATAGGTCGCCATGCCCGAATCCGGGTCCTGCGACGCGAGGATGCCGTTATAGAGCGTCCGCTCATAGTAATCGGCATATTCGGCGCGCGGATCGCGCAGGAACAGCGCGCGGGTCAGCTTCAGCATATTGTGCTGGCAGCAGGTTTCCGATCCCTTGGCAGAGAAGACGTGCTTGTCGAAATCGGCCATTGCGAAGAAATGCTCGTTGTCGCCGTGGCCGCCGGTCGCGAAGGCGCGGGTATGCGCGACCGTCCGCCAGAAAAAGGCGGCGGCGTCGTGATATTTGGCGTCGCCATTCGCCTCGAACACCCGCTGGAAGCCGATGATCTTCGGAATCTGCGTATTGGCGTGCATGCCGTCGAGATAGTCGCGCCCCTGTACCAGCGGGTTCATCACCGCCTTTTGCGAGAAGCGCTCGGCGAGCCGGCGATAGTCGGCATTGCCGGTCATGAAATACAGATCGGCATAGATCTCGTTCATGCCGCCATATTCGGTTTCCAGCATCTTTTCGAACTGGTCGTCCGACAGCGGCCGGGTGGCGACGACGCCCCAATCGGCCAGCCGGATCAGCACCGCGCGCGACGGCTCGCTGTCCGCCAGCAGCGCCGCATCGCGAAGGCCCGCATAGACCTTGTGCAGCGTGTACCAGGGCACGCCGGTGATCGGCTCGCCGCGCAGATGCGCCGCGACCAGCGCCGGCCCCTTGGGGAAGGCACAGATCAGGCCGCTGCCCGATGCCTTCTGGCACGCCGCCAATTCGTTCGCGATATAGTCGATGCGCTGGCGATAGCGCTTGTCCTTCGTCGCGCGGTACGCGAGCGCGCAGGCGGACAGATAATGGCCCAGCGTATGGCCATGGCAGTTGATGTCCGCCCATTGCGCCTCCGATTCCCAACCGCCATAGACGGGCGCCTTGGGCTTCAGCCCGGCATTGGTGCGGAAATTAGCGAGCAGCCGGTCGGGCTGCAGGCGCATCAGATACGCCTCGGTCATCTTCTGCGCGTGGAGGAAGGGGCTGTCGCCCAGCGTCACATCGGCCATGTCGAAGGGCTGGACAACGGTGGCGGGCGGCTGCGTGGCCGCTCGCGGGGTCGCCCAGGCGCTGGCCGGCATCGCGCCGCCAAGGCCCGTCGCCATGGCCCCCACGCTGGCGGTGGCAAGGACGTCGCGACGCGACAGCGAGGCAGGGCAGCAAGAGCGCACCGATCTTCTCCGACTATTTATCTTTTGCCCTTGCGTAGCGACTTCGCACCCCGATCAGCAACCGCTTTCGTGATCCGGCGCGCGCATGTCGCGCTACCTCGTTGTCTTTAACTGTATTTTTAAGAAGCCGACGCCGTCTGGATCAATCGTCCGGCGGACTGGCTCATCAGGCCCGTACCGCACCAACTCGTGATTTGTCTGACTGTTCGGTCACTCCGCTGCGGTAAGCCCCCGGTCCAACGGTGCCCCCGCCACGACCGCATGGCTCTGCCCCAGCCGCAGGTCCATGACCCATAGCGATTGGACCAGCGGCTCCGTCGGCCGCCGATGGCCGGGGAGCAGGCTGACCACCGCCTGCGCCAACGCGAGGCCCAGTTCGTCGAGATTCAGTGTGAAGCAGGTCAGGTCGGGCGACAGCGCACGGCAGGCCGGATTGTCGCGCAGGCCGATCACCGCGACATCGCGCCCCGGCTCCAGCCCCATGCCGCGCAGCGCGCGATACGCCCCCACCGGCGCGGTCTCGCCCATCAGCAGCAACGCGGTCGGCCGGTCGGACAGCGTCATCAGCTCGCGCGCGGTCGCCTCGCCATCGTTCTCGTCCGTCTCGCCATGATGGACCAGCATGGGGTCGAAGGGCAGGCCCGCACGCGACAGCGCGGTACGGTAGCGTTCGACGACGATATGGCTGTTGTTGATCGTCACCGGCGGCGCGACCAGACCGATCCGGTAGTGCCCGGCATCGGTGAGCAGCGCCATGGCCTGGGTCACCACCCCTTCGAAGTCCAGATCGATCCAGGCATAATCGCGCGCCGTCGCCGTCCGCCCCAGCGCGACGAACGGGATGGCGCGATCGAGCAGGAAGTCGATGCGCGGATCGGCCTGATGCGTGCCCGACAGCACCCAGCCATCGACGGTGCCGCGCGCGACATGGCGTCGCAGGAACGTCAGCCCATCCTCGCCCTTTCGCGCCAGCAGGACGACGAGGTCGAGGTCATGCTCGCTCAACCCGTTCTGCAGTCCCTCCAACAGTGCCATGAAGAAGGGGTCGCCATGTATCGCGCTGTCATGCTCGAGGGTCAGCATGAAGCCGATCGTCCCCGTCCGCCCGCTGCGCAGCGTCCGCCCCGACTGGTTGGGGATATAGCCATGCGTCGCCGCCGCCGCGATCACGCGTTTGCGCGTCTCGGGGCTGACGTCCTTGCGGTCGTTCAGCGCACGCGACACGGTGCCGATCGAGAGACCCAGATGCCGGGCGAGGGTACGGATGTCCATGTCTCCGTGATCGCGATACATTTTGGTTCGCACAAGAGGGACTGTTGACAGATCAGTCCAATTGCATGACAAATGCGGAAACGTTTACGGCCGCCAAAGAGCGGCCCGGGGAGGACTGGCCGCTTGGACACGCTCGCGCTTGAGGATCGCGCTATCGCCTGGGCCTATGACGGGGCGTGGCTGCGGATCGCGGCGCATGGCCGCGACGGCCTGCGCCTGCGTGCCTCGCCTTTCGCGCCCGAGCCGGCCCGGCCGGGCGCGCTGCTCGACGACGGCACGGATGGCGCGGCACCGATCGTCACCCGCGACGGCGCGACCGCGCGCATCACCAACGGCCGGATCACCGCCGAGATCGACCTTCAGGGCCGGGTCCGCTTCCTGAATGCGGACGGCACGCTGCTGCTGGAAGAGAAGTGGCGGCAGCGCGATACGACGTCCAAATTCTGGACGGTCGGCACCAAGGACGTGCGGATGATCAGCGCCCTCGGCCTGTCGGGGCGCGAGTTCAAGCCGCTGCCCGGCGGCGCCGCGCGCATCGCCGTCCGGTTCGAGGCGAAGCCGGGCGAGCGCCTTTATGGCATGGGCCAGTATCAACAGCCCAATCTCGATCTCGCCGGCTGCACGCTCGAACTGGCGCAGCGCAATTCGCAGGCGAGCGTCCCCTTCGTCGTGTCGAGCGAGGGCTATGGCTTCCTGTGGAACATGCCGGCAGTGGGCGAGGCGCATTTCGCCGCCAACGGCACGACCTGGACCGCGCAGGCCGCGCGCGAGATCGATTACTGGATCACCGCCGCCGACACGCCCGCCGGGATCGTGCGCAACTATGCGGCGGTGACCGGCACCGTGCCGATGATGCCCGACTATGCGCTGGGCCTGTGGCAGAGCAAGCTGCGCTATCGCACGCAAGACGAGCTGCTGGCGGTGGCGCGCGACTATCATGCGCGGGGCATCCCGCTGGCGGTGATCGTCGCCGACTTCTTCCACTGGCCGGTCCAGGGCGACTGGCGGTTCGACCCGCGCGAATGGCCCGATCCGGCGGCGATGACCGCCGAGTTGAAGGCGATGGGCACCGAACTGCTCGTCTCGGTCTGGCCCACGGTCGATCCGCGATCGGAGAATTACGCGACCATGGCCGAGAAGGGCTATCTGGTCCGCGCCAATCGCGGGCTGGATGTGCAGCAGGAATTTCTGGGCAATACGCGCTTCATCGACACCACCCATCCCGGTGCACGCGCATTCCTGTGGGACACGGCAAAGCGCAATTACCGCGACCAGGGCGTGGCGATGTTCTGGCTGGACGAGGCCGAGCCGGAATATAGCGCCTATGACTTCGACAATTATCGCTATCATGCCGGCCCGGTGCTGGAGATCGGCAACGCCTATCCGCTGCACTATGCGCAGGCCTTTTACGACGGGCTGCGCGCCGAGGGGGAAAGCGAGATCGTCAGCCTGATCCGCTGCGCCTGGGCGGGCAGCCAGCGTTACGGCGCGCTCGTCTGGTCGGGCGACATCCATTCCTCGTTCGAGGCGATGCGCAACCAGCTGAGCGCCGGGTTGAACATGGGAATGGCGGGCATCCCGTGGTGGACGACCGACATTGGCGGCTTCCATGGCGGCCATGTCGAGGACCCCGGCTTTCACGAACTGATGATCCGCTGGTTCCAATGGGCGGTCTTCACCCCCGTGCTGCGCATGCACGGCCACCGCGATCCGATCACCCCGCCGGCCGAGCCGTTCCGCGACGGCGTCGCGCAATGCGATACGGGGGCCGGCAACGAGCTGTGGAGCTTTGGCGCGCCGGTGTTCGACATGCTGCGCCGGTACGCCGCGCTGCGCGAACGGCTGCGCCCCTATGTCGCGGGCCTGATGCGCGCGGCGCATGAGACGGGCGATCCGCTGATGCGGCCGATGTTCTACGATCATCCCGACGATCCGGAATGCTGGCGGCTGGACGACCAGTATATGTTCGGCCCCGACCTGCTGGTCGCGCCGGTGACGACCGCCGGCCAGTCGGAGCGCGACGTCTATCTGCCCGCCGGGCAATGGCGTGATGCCTGGACGGGCGAGGCGGTCGCGGGGGGATGCCAGATCTGGTGCGACGCACCGCTCGACCGCCTGCCGGTGTTCGTCCGCGCCGGGGCCGCGGTCGAAGCGGCGTTCGACCGGATCGACTGACAAGGGGGGGTGGATGTCATGACAGCTATCGCAGCGGCCCCGGGGGCGGGGGATACGGATCGGATCGGCACGGCGGACCCGCACATCCCCTTCTTCGAAAAGGTCTGCTACGGCCTGGGCGATGCCGGGGGCACGATCGTCACCGGGCTGATCGCCAATTTCCTGACCTTCTATTACACCGACGTCTTCGGACTGGCGCCGGGGATCGTCGGCATCCTGTTCCTGTCGCTACGCATCTTCGACGCGATCTCCGATCCGCTGATCGGCATCATGGCGGACCGCACATCGACCCGCTGGGGGCGGTTCCGCCCCTATCTGCTGTGGACCGCGATTCCGGTGGGGCTCAGCTGTTTCCTGACCTTCCAGTCGCCGGACCTCGGCTATAACGGCAAGGTCGCCTATGCGGCGGTGACCTATTTCCTGCTCGCCTTCTCCTATTCGCTCAACAACGTGCCCTATTGCGCGCTGATCACCCGCATGACCGACAGCGCACGCGAGGGCGTGGCGTGCCAGTCGGTGCGGTTCGCGCTGGTCGCGATCGCCTCCTTTTGCGTGTCGGTCGGCCTGCCGATCATGGTGCGCGAACTGGGCGGTGGAGACATCGCGCGCGGCTATCGCGACGGGGTGGCGATCCTCAGCCTGGCGGCGGTGGCGATGTTCCTGATCTGCTTCCTGTTCGTGCGCGAGCGCGTGGTCGCCGCCGATTCCGCCGAGGTGCCGCTGAAGGTCGCGGTCGCCACCACGCTGAAGAACGACCAGCTGCGGCTGACCTTCATCATGACGCTGCTGCTGATCGGCATCTTCAACACCAAGGGCGGCGCGGCGCTCTATTTCATAACCTATGTGCTGGGCGGCGATGCGACCTATCAGGCGCTGTTCTTCGGCACCGCGACCGCCGGCGGCTTTCTGGGCTCGGTGATCGTCCCCTTCTTCACCCGGCGCTTCGACGTGAAGACCGTCTATGTCTGGGTGAACCTGATCCTGGTCGCCGGGCATTTCGCCGCCTTCTTCGTGCCGGGCGATTATCCGATGCTGTGGCTGGCGCTGGTCGGCTTATGCTGCATCGTGCTGGGCTGTACGCTGCCGCTCCACTTCACCCTGATCCAGCTGGCCGACCAATATGGCGAATGGAAGCTGGGGATGCGATCCTCGGGCATGAGCTTCGCCTTCAACCAGTTCTTCGTGAAGCTCGCCTGGGCGCTGGCCGGCGTGCTGATCAGCGGGGTGCTGGTGATCGTCTCCTACAAGGCCGGTGCGGGCAACCAGACGCCGACGTCGCTGGCCGGTATCCGCGCGCTGTCGACGATCATCCCCGGCCTGATGCACCTGGCGCTGGCGATCACCGCTGCTCGGCTGATCCTGAACGGCGCGACGATCGCGCGCATGACCGCCGAGCGCGGCCAATGACCCCCTCAACGAAAGCCCGCCTCATGTCCTCCCCGCTTCGCCTGTTGCTGGCAGCCCTTCTCGGCTCCGCCGCCCTGCCCGCCATCGCGCAGGAGCGGTTGGAGGTCGACATGGCGGGCGACACCGGCGCCTTTCATGGCGGGGCGTCGGGGACGCTCTATGGCCTCTATGACGCGCGCCTGCCGCATCCCAATCTGGTCGAGGGCATCGGCCTGCGCACCGTCTCGACCAAGGCACAGGATGGGCCGCAGCATCCCGGCGCCGACGCGTTGGAGGTGTCGACGCTGCTGACCGACGCGTCGGGCGGCGACACCTATATCTACATGACCGACATCAACCGCGAGTTTCCGTATAACTGGAAGACCGGCGACTGCGCGCAATCGGTCACCGCCTATATCGAAAAGCTACGCGCCCAGGTCCGCCAAGTGAAGGGCATGGACAAGCGCTACCGCGACCGCATCGTCCTCGTGCCCTATAACGAGCCCGATGGGAACATGTTCGCCGAAGGTCCCAAGAGCTGCAACAATGTGCGGTGGCAGAAGGACCCGACCGCGTTCAACGACGCCTGGGATCGTGCAGTGCGCATGATCCGCCAGGAACTGCCGGGCGCGCGGATCGCGGGACCGAACACCAGCATCCTCTACCCCGAGGTCGAGGGTTTCCTGCGCCACGCCATCGCGGCGGACACCATGCCCGACATCGTGACGTGGCACGAACTCAGCAATCCCGCGACGGTGCGCACCAGCGTGCGGAAATATCGCGCGTGGGAGGATCGGCTGTTCGCCGGGACCAGCTGGCAGGGCCGCCATCTGCCCATCAACATCAACGAATATGCCTATAACTACCACACCTCGGTTCCCGGCCAGATGGTGCAATGGGTGGCGGCGATCGAGGATTCCAAGGTCGATGCCGACATCGCCTATTGGAATATCGACGGCAATCTGAGCGATTCCGCCGTCCAGGCCAATCGCGGCAACGGGCAATGGTGGCTGCTCAACGCCTATACGACGATGAGCGGCCATACGCTGGCCGTCACCCCGCCGCATCCCGACCAGAGCTATACGCTGCAGGGCGTCGCGACGCTCGACCCTGCGCGTCGCCAGTCGCGCATATTGTTCGGCGGCAAGAGCGGCGATGCGACCATCGCGCTGAACCGCCTCCCCGCCGCTTTCGGCGCGAATGTCCGCGTGCGGGTGCGGATGATCGGCTGGACCGGGCAGCTTGGCGATTCCACCCCGCCTGCCGTCCTGGCCGATCGCATCCTGCCGGTGCGCGACGGCGGCGTGGCGCTGACCTTCGGCCGGGACGGGCTGCCGGCTTTGCACGAGGAAGCCGCCTATGAACTGGTCGTGACCCCCGCCGAGGGTGCGCGCCCCGCCCCGGTCGCAATTCCCTGGACCCAGGATTACGAGGCGGAAACGGCGACCCGGCGCGGCACCGGCCTGAGCATCCGCGGCCCCGAGGGTTCGCCCAAGAATGTCGACCGCTTCCACGTCTCGGGTGCCTATACGGTCGAGGGGTTCAAGACCGGCGCCGACGCCGCACTCGACTTCGCGGTCGATGTACCGCGCGCCGGCCGCTACGATCTGCGTGTGCTGGCCAGTACTTTCAACAAGGACCCGCTGGCCGAGGCGCAGGGGCCGACCAACGTCTTCCTGCGCATCGACAACCAGGCGGCGGGCGAGACCGAACTCCTGCTGCCGCTCGGCTACAAGCCCTCGGTCCTTGACCATGTCGATACGGTCGTCTCGCTGCCGCAGGGTCGCCACATATTGACGCTCGCGACGCGCAGCCTGGATGGGCGGCGGCAAACGCGCGGTAATGCGCTCGTCGACCGTATCACCCTGACCGCCGCCGATCCGGCCGAGACGACCGCCACCTATGACGTGCGCGACGCGATGGTGAAGGACGGCCGGGCGACCTTCTGGGTATATGGCGCGCAGGACGGTCTGGCGCGGCTGACGCCCGACGCGCGCGGGCGGGTTCGGATGACGGTCAATGGCCGCCCGATCACTGGCGAGACCGCCTTCCTGCTCGGCGGGATCAACAAGGTCGTGGTGACGGGGCCGCTCGCGACGCTCCGCACCTTGCGCGTCGCCCCCGCCCCCGACGCCGCGTCCCGCCATTACGAGGCCGAAGCCGCGCAGGTCGCGGGCAGCGCGCGGATCGGGGCGGTGTCGCTCGCCAGTGGCGGCCGGGCGGTGTTCGACATCGGCGGCGCGCCGGGCAACGGCAACACGCTGACCTTCCCGAATGTGACGGTGGACAAGGCGGGCACCTACGCGCTGACCATCCGCTTCTCCAACGACGAACAGTCCAAGGCGACGCATTACAACCCAGACCCCCTCGCCCGCACCGCACGCATTTCCGTCAACGGTGCCAAGCCCGTACTGGCGACCTTCCCCAACAGCTTCCACGCCAATAACTGGTGGGAGATGACCGTGCCGGTCACCTTGCGCGCGGGGGCCAACAGCATCCGGATCGCGGGCGAGGAACAGCCCGATTGGGATGGCCGCAGCTATGCCTCGCAGACCTGGCCCGGCGTGCTGCTGCGTTCGGCCTATGCGCCCAATATCGACCGGATCACGGTGACGCCGATGCCGTGACCGCCTCCGGCTGCTCCTTCCGCCGGAAGAGCAGCCGGTCGGCACCCCAGTGCAGCACCGCCCCGACCGCGACGCCCAGCAGCACCTCCTGCGCGCGGTCGAGCGCGGCGGACAGCACCGAGCCGCCGGCGGGCACGGTCAGGAGGACGATCACCGCCGTCCACATGCACAGCCGAAGCTCGCTGCGCAGCCGGGCGATCGCCGAGGTGATGCCGACCGCGACCGCCAGCATCGCCACCGCGCTCGCCCCCGTCATCACGAGCGCAACCAGGATCGCCACACCGACGCCGATCATCGTCCCTGCGATCCGCCACGCCAGCGAGCGGTTGGTGTCGCCCAGCTGATCCTGCGAGACGACCAGCGCCGAGACGCTGGCCCAGACGGGGTGGTTCAGGTGCCATTGCTGCGCGATGACCAGCGCCGCCACCGCCGCGCCGGTACAGCGCGCGATGAACGCGACCGTGCGGATCGTCTCGGTCAGCGGCCACCGCGCGGTGACCCAGGCGCGCAGGGCCGGGCGCGGCGTCACCGGAACAGATTGGCCTTGGCCAGCTCCAGCACCTCGTCACCCCGCCCGCTCAGCACCGCGCGCGCGGCGTAGAGGCTGAAGCCCTTCACCTGCTCGGCCTGGATCTTGGGCGGCATGATCAGTTCCTGCGTCTCGGTCACGACATCGACCAGCGCCGGGCCGTCATGCGCGAACGCCTGGCGCAACGCCGCCTCCAGCGCGTCGGAGCGGGTGACGCGCACGCCCAGATACCCCATTTCGCGCGCGATCGCGGCGAAGTCGGGATTTTGCAGCGAGACATTGGTGTCGACATAGCCGGCCGCCTTCTGCTCCATCTGGACGAAGCCCAGCGAGGCGTTGTTGAAGACGACGACCTTGATCGGCAACCGCATCTGCACCGCCGTCAGCATGTCGCCCATCAGCATGGCCAGACCGCCATCGCCCGACAGCGACACCACCTGCCGCCCCGCATACGCGCCCTGCACACCCAGCGCCTGGGGCAGCGCATTGGCCATCGAGCCATGGTTGAACGACCCGATCAGCCGCCGCTTGCCGTTCATCGTCAGATAGCGCGCCGCCCAGACGGCGGGCGTACCGACATCGGCGGTGAAGACCGCATCGTCGGCCGCGATCCGGTCGACCAGCCGGGCGACATATTGCGGATGGAGCGGCTGGTCCTCCTTGCGCGGCGTGGCGAGGTCGTCCAGTCCTTTGCGCGCATCGCGGTAATGCGCGCGCGCCTTCTCCAGGAACCGGTCGTCGCGGCCGTCCCGGATCAGCGGCAACAGGCCGCGCGCCGCCTCGCGCACATCGGCGACGACGCCGAGGTCGATCGGCACGCGCCGGCCCAGCGCACCGGGATCGCGGTCGATCTGCACGACCCTGGCCTTTTCGGGATAGAAGTTGCGATAGGGAAAATCGGTGCCGAGCATCAGCAGCGTGTCGCAATCCATCATCGCATGATAGCCCGAGGAAAAGCCGATCAGCCCGGTCATCCCGACATCGTACGGATTGTCCCACTCGATCCATTCCTTGCCGCGATAGGCATGGACGATCGGCGCCTTCAGCGCGGCGGCGAGTGCGACGACCTCGTCATGCGCGCCCGCCGTGCCCGCACCGCACAGCATCGTTACCGCCTTCGACCCGTTCAGCAGCTCGGCGACCTGCGCCAGCACGCCGTCATCGGGCAGGATGCGCGGCGCGGCGAGCGGCGGGAAGGGCACCGCGCGGGTTTCGGGGGCCGTTTGCAATGCGACGTCGCCGGGGATGACCAGCACCGCCACCCCGCGCTCGCCGATGGCGGTGCGGATCACGCGGTGGAGGATTTCGGGCATCTGCCGGGCGTCCTGCACCATCTCGCAGAAATGGCTGCATTCGCGGAACAGCTCGGTCGGATGGGTTTCCTGGAAATAGCTGAGGCCGATCTCGCTCGACGGGATGTGCGCCGCGATCGCCAGCACCGGCACGCGGTTGCGGTGGCAGTCGTACAGGCCGTTGATCAGGTGGAGATTGCCCGGACCGCAGCTGCCGGCACAGACCGCCAGCGCGCCGGTCGCCGCGGCCTCGGCCCCGGCGGCGAAAGCCCCCGCCTCCTCGTTGCGGACATGCATCCAGTCGATCTGGCCCGACTTGCGCAGGCTGTCGTTCAGCGCGTTCAGGCTGTCGCCCGTCACGCCCCAGATGCGCTCCACCCCGGCTTCGACCAGGGTCCGGTTCAGAAGGTCGGCGATCGTCTCGGCCATGTGCCATCATCCCATTGCTGAAGGGGGCGGCCGCCAGAGGGGCCTGCCCATGCTGCATCAGCGAAACGATGGGGACGGCGATTGGCTTCCCCTAAGGATGTGAAATTGTTTTCACCAAGACATCAGACAGGCGTCAAAACAGCCCGTCATCATCGTCGTCGAAGGTCACGGCCGAGACGGGCGCCGCCATGGGTGCCATGCCGGGCCGCAGGAAGGCGGCATGGATGTCGCGCTCGCACGCCATCGTATAAAGCCGCGCGGCCCATGGCATCAGCTCGCGCAGGGATTCCTCATCCGCCTCGCTGAAGCCGCCATCCGGATCGACCGGGGGCGCGACATGATCGGCATAGAGCGACAGCGACTGCCCGGCCAGACGCAGCGTCTCGACGAAGCCGCGCTGCTGCGCCAGATCGCTGGCCGTCGCCTCCAGCGAGGCGGCGATGCGCAGCGCCTGCCCCCCGGCGCGCGCCATCGCCGCGCCCGAGCTGTCGCACGCGCCGCGCACCACGGTCAGCGCATCGCTGAGCACATGGCGGGTATCCGCCGCGCCGGCATCCTGGACCAGATCGATCGCGGCCAGCACGCCGATCAGCTGCCCGACCGCGATGCTCAACTGGTCGAGGCGGCTGGCGCACGGCGCCACCTCCTTGGCGATCACCGCCACCGCACGGCCCAGCGTGCCGTGCCGCCGGCACAGCAGCTGGGTGTTGGTCGAGATGTCCTGCACATTGACCGCGATATTCTGGATACGTGCCAGCCCGCTGGTCAGATCGGCCAGCGTCTGCCCGACAAAGCCCGTCAATTCGGCCAGCTGCGCATCGGCCTGGCAAAGCTGGTCGGTGACATGGCCCAGCTTGGCGATGCCGGTCTCCAGCTCGACCAGAATCCGCCCGTCATCGCCGCCGTTCGCTTCCAGCAGCATGCGCAGCGTGTCGGCGAGCGGCCCCAGCCGTTCGAGCGAGGGCACGATCGCGTTGATCTCCTGCCCGAAATCCGCCGCCATCGCCTCCAGCTGCGCCGCCACCAGCCGCGCCATATGCGCCGATGCATAAACGGGCACGGCCATCTCGCCCGCATCGTGCGCGGCGATCCGGCGCAGGATCGTGATGCCATGTTCGGCACGCTGGCGCACGCTGTCGCCGATCTGGATCGCGCCCAGGATACGCGCGACCTCGCCCTGCACCGTGCGCATGACGCCATCGGCCTCGTCGGTCATGCGCATCACCGCCTCGACATGCTCCTGCAGCGCGTTGGCGTTGCTCGTCAGCTCGGTCGGCAGGGCATCCCCTGCACGCTGGCATTCGGCGGCGAGCGAGCGATCGGCCTTCTGCACCTCGCTGACCACCTGCCCGAACTGGTCCAGCTCCTTTTCGATATGGTGCAGTTCCTGCCGGCCGCTCGCCAGCTTCTCGTCCATGCCGACGACGAAGTTGAAGAACGCCGCCTCGCCCGACGAGGCGATCTTGATGTTCATCCCATAGATGCCGAGCAGCTTCAGGATGGTGCCGACCTCTTCCAACAGGCGGCGCAGTTCGCGCGCGCGGCCGGTCAGCGTCTCGACCTCCACCGCGCGGCGGCGCTGGATCACGGGCAGCGCGGTCAGGCGATAGGCGACCTGGCGCAACCGCTCGACCGCCGCCCCTGCCGTCTCGGGCGACAGCGACCGGCGGATGTCGGCGACGCCGCGCGCCATGCCGTCGATCGTGTCGATCGCGGAGGCCAGCGTCTCGCCGGTCTGTCGGAACGCATCCTCCAGCCCGCTCATCTCCGCTTCCAGCTGGTCGGCCAGCGCGACGACCGGCGTCAGGATCACCGAATCGGGCGTGATGCGTTCCATAAACATGGTGGCGTGTCCTCTCCGGTCAGCGGGCGGTGGCGTGCAGCAGTTCGCGCGCGACGCTGCCCAGCGGGATGATCTTGTCGGCCGCGCCGCGCGCGATCGCTTCCTTGGGCATGCCGAACACGATCGACGTCGCCTCGTCCTGCGCGAAGGTGCGCGCGCCCGCCTGTTTCATTTCCAGCAGCCCGCGCGCGCCGTCATCGCCCATGCCGGTCAGGATGATGCCGACCGCATTGGCCCCCGCATTGCGCGCCGCCGAGCGGAACAGCACGTCGACCGAGGGACGATGGCGCGACACCAGCGGCCCTTCGCGCACCGACACGACATAACGTGCGCCCTGCCGCTCCAGCATAGTGTGGCGCAGCCCGCCCGGCGCGATCAGCACCCGGCCGCGCATCACCGTGTCGCCGTCCTCGGCTTCCTTGACGTCGACCTGGCACAGCCCGTCGAGCCGCCGGGCAAAGGCGCGGGTGAAGCTCTCCGGCATATGCTGGACGATCACGACGCCCGGCGAATTGGCGGGCAGCGCCTCCAATATCTCACGCAGCGCCTCGGTCCCCCCGGTCGAGGCGCCGATGCACACCACCATCTCGGTCGTGCGGCTCATCGCGCGGCCGGTGGGCGGCGGCAGGACGGCATCGGCGGTCAGCTTCTGCGCAGGGGACGCGGTGCGGGTCTGGCGACGCGCGCCCAGCCGCGCGGTGGCGGCGCCCTTCACCGTCTCGCGGATCATCATATGCGCCTCGGCCAGATGATCGGCGACCCCGACGCGCGGCTTCAGGATGACGTCGACCGCCCCCGCCTCCAGCGCCTGGAGCAACGTCTCCGACCCTTCCTCGACCAGCGAGGAGCACATGACGACCGGCACCGGCCGCTGCGCCATCAGTTTGCGCAGGAAGGTGATACCGTCCATGCGCGGCATCTCGACGTCCAGCGTGATGACGTCGGGCACCTCTTCCTGGATGTAGCGGGCAGCGGCGAAGGGATCGGCGGCGGCGGCGATCACCTCGATCTGCGGATCGGCGGACAGGATCGCGGTCATCGCCTGGCGGACGCTGGCGCTGTCGTCGATGATCAGCACACGAATCTTCTTCATCGCGTCAGACCCGTGCGAAAACGGTGTTGGCGACCGTCTTGAGCGGCAGGTCGAAGCCGGCGATCGACTCCGAATGGCCCAGGAACAGCAGGCCGCCGGGGCGCAGGCATTCGGTCAGGCGTCGCACGACCTTTTCCTGGGTCGGCTTGTCGAAATAGATCAGGACGTTGCGGCAGAAGACGATGTCCATCGGATCGCCGACCGGATAGCGTTCGTCCATCAGGTTCATCTGGGCAAAGCCGATCGCGGCGCGCAGATTGGCCGCGATCCGCATCTCGCCGCGCTTGGGATCGTTGGCGCGCATCGCATAGCGCGCGCGCAACGCCGCCGGCACGGGATCGAGCATCGCCGCGGGATAGACGCCGCGCCGGGCGATGCGCAGCACTTCGCTGTCCAGGTCGGTGGCGAGGATGCCGTAATCGGGGCCCTGGCGATCCTGCGCGAAGGCGTCGAGCAGCATGGCCAGCGTATAGGGCTCAGCACCGGTCGAGCAGGCCGCGCTCCACACGCGCAGTCGGCCGATGCCCGCATCGCGCATCGCGGGCAGCGCGGTGCCGACCAGATAATCGAAATGCCTGGGCTCGCGAAAAAAGTCGGTCTTGTTGGTCGTGACCGCGTTCAACAGATGCTCGCGCTCGGTCGCCAGATTGTCGCCGTCGAACAGCCAGCCGCAATAATCGCCCAGGCTGCTATGGCCGTTCGCGCGCACCCGTCGGCGCAACCGCCCCTCGATCATCGTGATCTTCACCGGCGGCAGGCGGATGCCGCATTCGCGGTAGACATAGGTGGCGATGCGATCGAAATCGCTGCGCCGAAGCGCATCGGACATCACCGCCTGACGGGCCAGATTGCTCAAGAAGACGGCTCCTATGTCGTCCGTGGAAGATCGGCCGGCCACCACGTCACGACATGGCGGCCGGCGTAGCGAGGGATCAGGCCGCCAGGCCCAGTCCGTTCAGGGCATTCACGCCGTCGGTGCCCGCGAACAGGCGCGCCGGGTCGAGTAGCGCGACGAAGCCCGTGCCGCGGCGCAGGATCGCCGCGATCTGGTCGGACCGCCAGCGGCCGCCAATGTCGGGCGAGGCTTCGATCGCGTCGGGGCCGAAGGTGCTGACATCCAGCACCCGGTCGACGACCAGACCCAGCGCCATCGCGGGCGTGCCGTCCTGGCCCTGGGGAATGTCAACGACCAGGATACGGGTCGCCAGCGTCGTATCCGCCGCGATCATCCCCAGCCGCACGCGCAGGTCGACCATCGGCACCGAATCGCCGCGCACATCGGTCAGCCCCAGGAACCAGGCGGGTGCGCCCGGCATCCGATAGGCGGGACGATGGTCCAGGATTTCGCGCACCGCCGTCACCGGCAGGGCAAATTCCTCCTCGCCCAGGCCGAACACGACGACCTGGATGTCTCCGGACGGGGCGCTCATGCCGCGCGTCCGAATTCGGCGTCTTCGCCGTCAGGACCGCCATTGGTCAGGTCGAGCGCGAAACCACGCACCCGCGCCTGCTGGTCGGCGATCGAGCCGGGACGCGACGCCGCCGGTCGGGCGGCCTTCGCCGCGACGGCGCGCGCCTTGGCGGTGCCCCCCGTCGCGCGGAAGCGGCGCGGCTCTTCGTCGCCGACACGGAAGAAGGCGATATTCTGCTGCAATTCCTCGGCCTGGCTGGCGAGTTCCTCGGAGGTGGAGGAGATCTGCTCGGAGGCCGAGGCGTTCTGCTGCGTCACCTTGTCGAGCTGCTGGATCGCCTCGTTGATCTGGTTCGCACCGATGTCCTGTTCGCGGCATGCCGCACTGATCTCGGCGACCAGTTCGGCGGTGCGGCGGATGTCGGGCACCAGCCGGGTCAGCATCTCGCCGGCCTGCGTCGCGGCGGTGACGGTGGCCGACGACATGCCGCTGATCTCGGCCGCCGCCGTCTGGCTGCGTTCGGCCAGCTTGCGGACCTCGGCGGCGACGACCGCGAAGCCGCGACCATGTTCGCCCGCGCGCGCCGCCTCGACCGCCGCGTTCAGTGCCAGCAGGTCGGTCTGGCGTGCGATCTCCTGCACGATGCCGATCTTCTCGGCGATGGTACGCATCGCGACGACCGCTTCCTGCACCGCCACGCCGCTCTGTTCGGCATCCTGGGACGACTGGCGTGCGATCTTCTCGGTCTGGGTCGCGTTGTCGGCATTCTGTTTGATGTTGGCGGCCATCTGCTCCATCGATGCCGAAGCCTCTTCGGCGGCGGCGGCCTGTTCGGTCGCACCCTGGCTCACCTGCTCCGAGGAGGAGGAGAGTTCCTGGCTGCCCGATGCGACATTATGCGCGGCCTGTGCCGTCTCGCCGATCGTCTCGCGCAGGCGCTCGGTCATGCGGTTGACCGTATCGACCAGGTCCCTGATCTCGTCATTGCTGTTCACCACGACCTCCTTGCTCAGATCGCCATCGGCGACCGCCGTGACGGCTTCCCCGACGGTACGCAGCCCCTTCGACACCAGTCGGGCCACCCAGACCGCGCCCGCCACCGCGATCAGCAGCGCGACCAGCGCCGTGACCAGCAACGTCGTGCGTGCCGTGTCGTACAATTCATTCGCCTCGCGGGTGGCGGTCGCCATCTGCCCCTGGGTGATGCCCGCCAGCTTCAGCAATGTGGCGCTCAACCGAATCGCGATCTCACGCCCTTCGGTCATCGAGATTTCTGCGGCCTCGGCGTTGCGGTTCTGCATCGCCAGTGCGCGAGCGCGGTCGCTGACCCCCTTATAGGCGTGCCATTCCTCCAGCGCCGCCGTCCATACCGGCCGCCCCTGTTCGGTGGCGATCTTCAGGCCGGCGTTCAGGTTTTCGTCGATCTTGCCATTATAATCCGCGAACTTGACGTCGAAGCCGCGCTTCAACGCCAGATCCTCGGTCATCATCATGTTCTTTTCATTGCGAATCGCCCGACCGATATCGCCATCAGCGGTCAACGACAGTTGAATGCGGCGCGACGGCCCGTCGACGATGTCGGCGATCATGGCATTCAACGTGCCGATCTTGGCGACGCCAACCCCCACCACCGCACATAAGAGTGCGATGACAATGGCAAAGGTCATCCCCAATTTCATCTTGATCGTCGCGCGCATAGCAAATCCCCGTTGAAACACAGGCCGACACCATACCCCTCGCCGGCCCCTGCAATCGATTTACAGTGCAAGAAATGAAAGATTGGTTTGCTTTTGGTATTCTGCGTTCAAAGTGAATATATCTGTTGTCATAACAAATACATAATAGCAGCCCGACATCTTCACTTGCCGGCGGCGAAGCGATACTCCCGCCTCGCCGCCCGCAAGGTCAGGCGGCGCGTCCGAACTCGGCATCCTCGCCGTCCGGCCCGCCATTGGTCAGGTCGAGCGCGAAGCCGCGCACCCGCGCCTGCTGGTCGGCGACCGAGCCGGGACGCGACGCTGCCGCCTTGCCCTTCTTCACCGGTGCCGCCGGCTTGCGGACCGGCGCCGCACCGCGGCCGGGGTTCGCACGTGCTGCCTGGGTGACCGTGAAATAGGCGATGCTTTCCTGCAGCTCCTCGGCCTGGCTGGCGAGTTCCTCGGAGGTCGAGGAAATCTGTTCGGAGGCCGAGGCGTTCTGCTGCGTCACCTTGTCGAGCTGCTGGATCGCCTCGTTGATCTGGTTCGCGCCGATATCCTGTTCGCGGCATGCCGCGCTGATCTCGGCGACCAGTTCGGCGGTGCGACGGATGTCGGGCACCAGCCGGGTCAGCATCTCGCCGGCTTGCGTCGCGGCGGTGACGGTGGCCGACGACATGCCGCTGATCTCCGACGCCGCCGTCTGGCTGCGCTCGGCCAGCTTGCGGACCTCGGCGGCGACGACCGCAAAGCCGCGACCATGTTCGCCCGCGCGCGCCGCCTCGACCGCCGCGTTCAGCGCCAGCAGGTCGGTCTGGCGTGCGATCTCCTGCACGATGCCGATCTTCTCGGCGATGGTGCGCATCGCGACGACCGCTTCCTGCACCGCCACGCCGCTCTGTTCGGCATCCTGGCTCGACTGGCGTGCGATCTTCTCGGTCTGGGTCGCGTTGTCGGCATTCTGTTTGATGTTGGCGGCCATCTGCTCCATCGACGCCGAGGCTTCCTCGGCGGCGGCGGCCTGTTCGGTCGCGCCCTGGCTCACCTGCTCGGAGGAGGAGGATAGCTGCTGGCTGCCCGCCGCGACATTCTGCGCCGCCTGGGTCGCATCGCCGACGACGCCGCGGAGCCGCTCGACCATCGACACCAGCGCATGGCCCAGCTTGTCCTTGTCCGACAGCGGCTGATGCTCGACCGTCAGGTCGCCCGCCGCGATCGTATCGGCCAGCTTGGCGCTCTGGCGCAGATTGGTGGTCATGCGGTTGACGGTCTCGACCAGGTCCTTGATCTCGTCATTGCTGGTGACAGCGACCTCCTGATCGAGATCGCCGATCGACACCGCCTCGACCGCGACCGACACCTTCTTCAGGCCCATCGACACGATCCGCGAAATCCACAGCGCGCCGCCCACCGCGATCAGGATCGCCATCGCGGCGACCCCCAGCATCACGTTGCGGGCATTGTCATAGGTGGTCTGCGCATCGTTGCTGGCGGTCTGCAGATCGTTCTTGGCGAACGACACCAGCTGAGCGGACAGCGCCGACATGCGCATCGCCATATCACGCGACTTGGTGATCGACAGCGCACCCGCCTTTGCGTTCTCATTGCGCTTGGCCAGTTCGCGGATCGTGTCGTTGACCGGTACGAAGTTGCGATAGGCCGCCTGGATGTCGAGCCACAGCGGACGGCCCTTCTCGGTCGTCCCGTTCAGCCCCGCCGCAATCAGCGCCTCGACCTCGCCGCGCGCCTTCATGAGATCGCCGTCGAACTTGTTGGTCAGCGCATCGTCCTCGGTCAGCGCCATATTCTTCTCGGCACGCACCATGAAGCTGACGCGTTCGTTCAGCGTCTGCGCGCGGTCGAGCCGCGCCGCCGGGCCGCTGACCATGTCGGTCGTCGTATCGTTCAACGTGCTCAGCTTGGTGATACCAAGCCCGACCACGATCAGAAGACAGAAGATGATGAACGCGAATGTTGCGCCCAGCTTCATCTTGATCGTCGCTCTCATACACCCCTCCAAAAACCTGTGAAAATCTATTGACGGGTCGCCGCAGCCCCCATCGCCGGCACCAGGATGGCGGCCAGGTCGGGCAGGACGACCAGATCGTCCTTCCACCGGATCAGGCTGCGCACATGATCGCGACGCCAGCCTATGCCGACGGTCGGCACCGCCTCGCTCGTCGCCTGGCGAAGGGTCGCGACTTCATGGACATGGTCGGTGCGCAGGCCGAGCAGCGTCGCCTCCCCCGCCAGTTCCAGTTCGATCACCACGATCCGGCTGTCCGCGCTCGGCGGGGTCGGCTCCATGCCGAAGGCCAGCCGCAGGTCGGCGACGGGCACGATCTTGCCCCGGAAATTGACGACATGGCTGACCAGCGCGGGCGCGCCGGGAATGAAGGTTTCGGGCAGCAGGTCCAGTATCTCCTGAACCAGGGTCGCCTCCAGCGCGAAGGTCTCGCCGCCCAGGTCGAAGATCAGCACCTCCAGCTCACCATGTGCGTTCCACGCGATGAGTCCGTCCGGCGTCGGTCCGTCCGACGCGCGCATCTTATCCTGCGGCACGAAGCATCTCCTCCTGCGGCTGGGCCATGGCGACCAGTTGCGCCACGTCGAGGATCAGCGCGACGCTGCCGTCGCCCAGGATCGTCGCCCCCGAAAAGCTGGCCGCGCCCCGGTGGAAGGCGGACAGCGACTTGATGACGGTCTGGTGGTTGCCGACGATCTGGTCGACGACCAGGCCGACGCGCTCGCGCCCCGTGGCGACCACCACGATCTTCTGAAAGGGATCGGGCCTGGTGCCGGTCGCGAACATCTCGCGCAGCCGCACGAACGGCACCAGCGTGTCGCGCAGCGTGATCAGGCTGCGTCCGCGCGAGCGCAGATCGTCTTCCAGCGACAGCTCCAGACATTCCTCGACCGCCGCCAGCGGGATGACGTAGCGCCCCTCGCCCACCCGGACGAGCAGCCCCTCGATGATCGCCAGCGTCAGCGGGATACGCAGCGTGATGATCGATCCCCGGCCGTCGACGCTTTTCACGTCGATCGACCCGCGCAGGCTCTCGATGGTGCGCTTGACGACATCCATGCCGACGCCGCGCCCGGACAGGTTGGTCACCTGCGCCGCCGTCGAGAAGCCGGGATGGAAGATCAGGCCGAGCAGTTCGTCGTCGCTCATCGCCTGCCCCGGCTGGATCAGGCCATTGGCCTCCGCCTTGGCCCGCACCCGCTCGCGATCAATGCCGCGCCCGTCATCGGTGATGGTGATCAACACCTCGCCACCCGCCTGATGCGCGCTCAGCCGGATGACGCCCGAGGCCGGCTTGCCGGCGGCGAGGCGCGCCTCGGCCGTCTCCAGCCCATGGTCGCAGGAATTGCGGATGATATGGACCAGCGGATCGAACAGCCGCTCGATCACCGTCTTGTCGACCTCGGTCGTCTCGCCATCGGTGACCAGCTCGATCGCCTTGCCGGTCTCGATCGCCAAGTCGTGGATCAGGCGGCGGAAGCGGCCGAACAGCGTCGATACCGGCACCATGCGCAGGATCATCATCGTGTCGCGCATCTCGCCGGTCAGCCGCTCGATCTCCTCGGAGACCGAGCGCAGGCTGAGGTCATGGCCATGCGCGGCCAGCTGCGACAACCGGCTCTGCGCGATCACCAGCTCGCCTACCCGGTCCATCAGCTCGTCGAGCCGTTCGGCGGGAACGCGGACATTCTCGCCCTGGGTACGGGCGGTACGGGTGGCAGCATCGTTGGCGGCGACCGGTTCGGCGGTCGGTATCACCTCCTCGACGATCGCCTCGGCGACCGGCGCCGCGTCCTCGACGGTCAGCGGCGTGATCGTGATGTCCATATCGTCCATGACGAACAGGAAGACGTCCTCGATCGCGTCCTTGGAAATGTCGCCGATCAGCGTACAGTCCCAGCCGATCAGGCAATGGGCGGGATTGCATTCGCCCAGCGACGGAACGTCATCCACCCGCGCGACGATCGTCGCCTCACCCAGCTCGCGCAGCTCGTCGAGCAGGGCCAGCGGATTGGTGCCGTTGGCCATGGCATCGGGCGGCAGGCGGAAGGACAGGGTCCAGCCGCGCTTCGTCGACACTGTCGGAGTGGACGCACCGCCCCCCGCCGCCGCGTCGACCGCCGCCGCTAGGCGGGCCAGGATCGCTTGCCCCTCGGCCGCCGGTGCGTCGCCATCGACCAGCGCGCGCATATGGTCGCCCGCCGACAGGATCACGTCGACCAGTTCCGGCGTCGCCCGGACATCGCCCTTGCGCACCCGGTCGAACGCGCTTTCGCAATGATGGGTGAAGGCGGCCAGCGCATCGAAGCCGAACATCGCGCCCGACCCCTTCAGGGTGTGCAGGCCGCGAAAGACCGCGTTGACCAGCCCCATATCGTCCAGGCGATGCCCCAGGTCGAGCAGGCCCTGTTCGACCTGTTCGAGCAGCTCGCCCGCCTCGACCCGAAAGGCGGCGGCGGGATCTTCCCCGTTCATCGCGCCAGCACCTTCTGTGCGACGCGGATCAGCTGTTCGGGCTGGAACGGCTTGACCAGCCAGCCGGTCGCGCCCGCCGCCTTGGCCTGCGCCTTCATCGCGTCATCCGATTCGGTGGTCAGGAAGATGATCGGCACGCCCGCCTGCGCCGGCTGCTGGCGCAGCGCGCGGATCATCGACAGGCCGTCCATGTTGGGCATGTTGAGATCGGTGACGATCAGGTCGAACCGGGTCGCGGTCGCCTTGGCCAATCCCTCGGCCCCGTCGCTGGCTTCCGTCACCGCATAGCCGGCACCGGTCAGCGCGATTCGGATCGCCATCCGAAGGCTGGCGCTGTCGTCGACGGTCAGGATGGAAGCGCTCATTGGGGGGAATCTCCGTGGAACCAGAATTGGGTATGTTCGGGGGTGGGACAGGGCAGGAAACCCGCCCGGTCGAGAAGCTTTTGCAGGCGCTCGCCGGCGGGTGCGGCGAGCGCGAAGTCGCAGCCGCGCCGGTCGGCGGTGACCCGCGCCGACTGGACGAGCTGGACGACGCTGAGGTCGGGCGCGGCGACGGCGGACAGGTCGAGCCGCACGGTGCCGCACGGCGCGATCGCGCCTTCCAGCTGGTCCGCGAGCAGACCGATCGTCGGCAGGCACAGGTCCTCGGCCGCCGTCACCAGGGTGATCGACATCGGATAATCCTTTACGCAAGGGGGCGAGACGCGCGACCATACGCGCCCACCGAATTCAGGTCACACGAAGCAGCCCATGCCGGTCATGACGGCGATGTCATGTCAGCGGTGGTGCAGTTCCGTATCAGGCCGTGGATCGGCCTTGAGGCTTGTCATGTGTAATCCCCCCCATGTTCCTATTGGAAATAGGCGACAAAGGTAAAATCGCGCTTAAATGTAACGGGAGTGGATAAATATTGCCGCTTCGTCCTTTACCCTGCAGGGAAAGGCCGGCCTTTCAAATACTTGAATGATGCAAAAGTCCCCAAAATGGCGACGATAGCGCGATGCGGCGGTCCGATCGGTCGGCCGTCGCGATGGTATCGATATATTTTGATTGCTGCGAACGGCGTCGGGGCCATGAAAACGAGGCGGGAATGGCCTTCCCGCCCCGTGCGCCCGGACGACTCCGGCGATAGCGCCGCGCGATTATTCCGCGAACAACGTCGCGTTATCCTCGGCCGACAGGTCGATCCCGAACATCAGGCTCATGCGCATGCGATAGACGCGCGGATCGGTGATCGTCGCGCTCGTCTCCTCGTCGCCGACACGGCGGCGATAGTGGCGGTCGGTCAGCGTCGCGAAGCCGCGCGGCAGGATGATGCTGACGATATTGGCCTGGCGAAACCGGCTGTCCTCGTGATTGGCGGTCCAGTGATTGCCCATCGCCAGATCGGCGTCCCAGACCTGTTCGGTGGTGAAGCTGTACTGCGGCTCCCACCCCTCGCCCGCCGAACGGCCGTCGGTCAGCCCCGGATGGCCATCGCGCAGCAGCATCCAGCCATGCTGGACGTCACGCACCAGGCGGAAGCGCGCGCCATCGGGTCCGTCCGCCTCGATCCCGTCGACCAGCGGCATCGGCGGGGAATAGCTGCCACCGAAACCGGCATCGGCGATCCAGTCCTGCCCGTCGATATGCACCAGGCTGAGCGTATGGGTGGTCGGCGGCACATCGGTCGCGCGCAGCCAGACGCGCGCGAGCAGCGGCCGGGCGGTGAAACCATGCGCGGCCAGCGCATCGAGGAACAGCCGGTTCTGCTCGAAGCAATAGCCGCCGCGCTTGGCACCGACCAGCTTGGCGAAGACGCTGGCGCTGTCGATCGCGATCGGCCGGCCGAGCCGGACGTCGAGATTCTCGAACGGGATGGCCAGCCGGTGCGCCCATTGCAGCCGCGCCAGCCCATCGGCATCGACGGTGACGCGGGACGGCAGGGCGATTCGGGTGAGATAGGTATCAAGGTCGAACATGGTGCCCGAGATAGGATGGCCCGCGCCGATTGTCGAAGGGCGGCCCCTTATCCGCGCGCATCCGAGGCGCTATAGCCCCTTGCGACCATGACTTTTCCCGATCACGACCCGACCCTGCCCTTCAGCCCCGCCGCGATCCGGGCGGCCGCGACGGTGATCGGCGCGGGCGGGATCGTCGCGGTGCCGACCGAAACGGTCTATGGCCTGGCCGCCGACGCGACCGATGCGAACGCCGTCGCGCGCATCTATGCCGCCAAGGGGCGTCCGTCCTTCAACCCGCTGATCGTCCATGTCCCCAATCTGGCGGCGGCATGCGACCTGGCCATGTTCGACGCCGACGCGCTGGCGCTGGCCGAGGCGTTCTGGCCCGGCCCGCTGACGCTGGTGCGGCCGATCAAAGCGGGGTCGGGCATCGCCTCGCTGGTGACAGCGGGACTGGATACCGTTGCCATCCGCGTGCCGCGCCACCGCGCGATGCAGGCGCTGCTGGCGGCAAGCGGCCGCCCGCTCGCCGCCCCTTCCGCCAATGCCAGCGGCGGGATCAGCCCGACCCGCGCCGCGCATGTCCGCGCCAGCCTGGGGGCGGGCGTGCCCGTACTCGACGACGGCGCGACCGAGGCGGGGTTGGAATCGACGATCGTCGCGGGCCGCACTATTCTGCGTCCCGGCCCGATCACGGCGGCGATGCTGGCGAGCGTACTGGGTTCGGTCGAGCAAGGCCCCCAGGCCCCCGCCATCGTCACCGCGCCGGGACAGCTGGCCAGCCATTACGCACCGCGCAAACCCCTGCGGCTGAACGCGATGGCGGCGGAGGCCGACGAATGGCTGATCGGCTTCGGTACGGTCGCGGGGCAGGACAGCCTGTCGGCGGACGGCGATCCGGTCGAGGCCGCCGCCCGGCTGTTCGACGCGCTCCATCGCGCGGATGCGAGCGATTATGCGCGGCTGGCGGTGGCCCCCATCCCGGCGGAGGGGATCGGCGAGGCGATCAACGACCGGCTGCGGCGCGCGGCGACGCGATAGGGTGTGGGCGCGCGCGTCACGCGTGCACTTCGACTTCGCTCAGTGCGAACGGAGACCAGGATCAATTCCCGTCCCCCGTTCAGCCTGAGCGAAGTCGAAGGCCAAGGGAAATAGCGTTACCCCGTCACCGCCTTCGACCGCGCGGCGAAGCTCTTGCGCAGCTTCTGGAGCTTGGGCGGGATCACCGCCATGCAATAGGGATTGGCGCGGCCCGAGGTTTCCCAATAATCCTGGTGATAATCCTCGGCCGGATACCACGGCGCCATCGGCTCGATCGCGGTGACGACCGGCTTGTCGAGCCCGGCCTGCGTCCGCGCGATCGCCGCCTTCATCGCGGCCTCTTGGTCCTCGTCCGCCGGGAACATCGCCGAGCGATACTGCGTGCCGACGTCATTGCCCTGGCGATTGAGCTGCGTCGGATCATGCGTCGCGAAATAGATGTCGAGCAGATCGTCCAGCGCCAGCTGTTCGGGATCGAACCCGATGCGGATCGCCTCGGCGTGGCCGGTATCGCCGCCGCATACCTGCTTGTAGGTCGGGTTCGGCACGCTGCCGCCGATATAGCCGCTTTCGACCGATTCGACCCCGATCACGTCCTTGAACACCGCCTCGGTGCACCAGAAACAACCGCCGGCCAGCGTCACATATTCGGTCACTCGGAATCTCCTTGTCGTCTTGTCTGCCTAGATAGGAAGCGGCTAGGCGACGGCAATCCAACGACTTGGGACAAAAGATGATGGCGGCGATCGACGGCAAGGTGATGGTGACCGGCGGGGCCGGCTATATCGGCAGCCATGCCGTGCTGGCGCTGCTGGACGCGGGCTATGAGGTCGTCGTGCTCGACAATCTTGTCACCGGCTTCGACTGGGCGGTCGATCCGCGTGCCTCGCTGGTCGTGGCGAACGTCGCCGACGACGACAAGGTCCGCGCCGCGATCCGCGAACACCGGGTGCGCGCGATCATGCATTTCGCCGGGTCGGTCGTGGTGCCCGAGTCGGTCAGCGACCCGCTCAAATATTATCGCAACAACACCGCGGCCAGCCGTTCGCTGATCGAAAGCGCGGTGGCCGAGGGCGTACCCCACTTCATCTTCTCCTCGACCGCCGCCACCTATGGCACGCCCGAAAAGGTGCCGGTGTCGGAGAATGATCCCAAGGCGCCGATCAACCCGTACGGCATGTCCAAGCTGATGACCGAGATCATGCTGAAGGACGTCGCCGCCGCGCATCCGATCAACTACTGCGCGCTGCGCTATTTCAACGTCGCGGGTGCCGATCCCAAGGGCCGCACGGGTCAGTCGACGGTCGGCGCGACGCACCTGATCAAGATCGCGGTCGAGGCGGCGATCGGCAAGCGTGATGGCGTAGGCGTCTATGGCACCGACTTCGCCACCCGCGACGGAACGGGCGTGCGCGACTATATCCATGTCTCCGACCTCGCCGCCGCGCATGTCGCCGCGCTCGAACTGCTGGTCGAACAGCCGGGCGAGAGCCACACGCTCAACTGCGGCTATGGTCGCGGCTTCTCGGTGCTCGAAGTGCTCGACGCGGTCGACCGGGTGACCAACCACACCATCCAGCGCCGCATGGAAGGCCGCCGCGCGGGCGACCCGGCCGAGCTGGTCGCCGATAACAGCGCGATCCTCGCCACCCTGCCCTGGCGGCCCGAGCGCGACGATCTGGACGGTATCGTCCGCGATGCGCTCGCCTGGGAGCGCAAGCTGGCCGAGATGGGCCGCTAAAGGGTGATGCGGCTGCGCTCGCTCCTCTTCGTGCCGGGTGACCGGCCCGACCGGATGGCCAAGGCCATGGGGGTGGGCGCGGACGCGCTGATCCTCGATCTGGAGGATGCGGTCGCGCCCGAGGCCAAACCGGCCGCGCGGGCGGCGGTCGCGGCGTTTCTCGCCGCGCCGCGTGACCCGGCGGTGCGGCTGTTCGTCCGCATCAACCCGATCGACGGTCCGCTGGCGACCGACGACCTCGCCGCCATCGCCGACGCGCGCCCCGACGGCATCGTCCTGCCCAAGGCGGAAGGGCTGGTCAGCCTGCACGCGCTGGCGGCGCGCGGCCTCACCCATATCCCCGTCCTGCCGATCGCGACCGAGACGCCGGCCGCCATCTTCAAGCTGGGCGAGTATGCGGGCGCCAGCGTGCCGCTAGCCGGGCTGACCTGGGGTGCCGAGGACCTGCCGGCGGCGATCGGTGCGACGGCCGCGCGCGAGGCGGATGGCGGCTATACCACCCCCTATCAGCTCGCCCGGTCGTTGACGCTGTTCGGCGCGCATGCCGCCGGGGTTGCCGCGATCGAGACCGTCTATCCCGATTTCCGCGATCTGGACGGGCTTGCCGCCTATGCCGCGCGCGGGCGGCGCGACGGCTTTACCGGCATGATGGCGATCCACCCCGCGCAGGTGCCGGTGATCAACGCCGCCTTCACCCCTTCCGCCGACGAACTGACGCGCGCGCAGGCGATCGTCGACCTGTTCGCCGCGAATCCCGGGGCCGGCGCGCTTCAGTTGGACGGGCGCATGGTCGATGCGCCGCACCTGAAGGCGGCGCAGACCCTATTGGCGCGCGCGGCCGGCTGATCCACCGGCGGCCCAAGACACGCGCAGCTTCGCGGTCGCCCACCACCAGCCCAGCGCCCAAAGCGTGCCGAAGCTCCACCCGGCGGCGACGTCGGACGGCCAATGCACGCCCAGATACACCCGGCTCACACCGATCGCGCCGACTAGCAGCAGCGCCAGCAGGATGATGGCCTGCCGCATGCGGTGATGCCGCGTGACCTGGGTCGCGAGCGCCGCCAGCGTCAGATAGACCATCGCGCTGCCCGCCGCATGCCCGCTGGGAAAGCTGGCGTTGGACACGTCCACCCAATGCGGCACCAGATCGGGCCGCGCGCGCGACACGGCGTTCTTGACCAGGGTCACCACCGCGCCGCCGCTGATCCCCGCCGCCGCCACCGCGAGCGCGGTCAGCCACAGCCCCCGCGCCAGCAACAGGATCGCCGCGCCTGCGACCATCAGCACCAGTACCGGCACGCTGCCCAGCGCGGTGATGTCGACCGCCGCCTTCGCAAGAGCACGCGAATGGGCATGTTCGCGCAGGCCCACCAGGATCGCCCGGTCCCAGTCGAAAGGCCAGTGATCGACCAGCAATCCGGCGATCAGCAGGATCGCCAGCGCCACCGCGCCCGCCACGGCGCCACGAAGCGCCGGCGGCATCGCCGAGGGTCGAACTTCGGGTTCGGCCGATTCGGGCATAATCGATGGCATTTTCAAGGAATGGGGATCGCTCATAGGGGTCGGGCTTTCCTCCATCGGGCGCATGACATCAAGGATCGGCACAGCATCATGCTGATCGAACGAGATTTTCTCTCAACCGCTCCACTGCATGGCTTTGCGATCAGTATTTCGATCAACGTTATTCGAAAAACGGGTTTGCGTGTTCCCGCATTTGGTCGCATTTTTGTCTCACACCGGCGAACAGACCGGTGGGAGAGGATGGCAACACCATGAACGACGACATCATGTCCCCGCTCGATCGCCTGATGGTCCTGACCTTTGGCGCCATGGCAAGCTGGATCGCGGTCGGCGGCGTCGCCTTTGGCGCATCGAAGCTCGTTCAGCACCTGTTCTGACCAACCGGTCTTCGGCTCGTCATCCCACGGGCCGAAGCCATTCGGGCGGCTGGGACCGTCCTCGCGCGATACAATCGGAAATCACCGGGATTGGGTGGATCGTCACCCTATCGCCCCCGTGGTGGGTCCGCCGGGGCTCGAACCCGGGACCTCTCGATTAAAAGTCGCTTGCTCTACCGACTGAGCTACGGACCCTCCATCGGGGTGGAAGCGACCTAGGGGCGCGGACGCCTCCGGTCAACACTCTGTCGCATATGTCCTATCCGTCGCCCGTCACGCGGGTCGCGCCAGTCGGCGGCGATATGTGCGAGCGGATGCAGAACGAAGGCGCGGTCGGCATAGGCGATGTGCGGCACCGTCAGCCCCGCCGAGCGCCACCGCCCGCCCGACCACAGGATGATGTCCAGGTCGATGACCCGCGCGCCCCAGCGTTGCCCGCGCCGCCGGCCGAAGCGCCGCTCGATCGCCTTGAGCGCCGCCAGCATCTGCGGCGGGGTCAAATCGCTCTCCACCAGCGCGGCGGCATTGGCGAAGGCGCGGATCGACGGCCCGACGGGCGCGGTGGTGATGATCGGCGACACGGCATAGACCCCGTCCAGCGCCGCCAGCGCCGCGCGAATCTCGTCGCGTGGCCCGCCATGCCGCCCCGGACGGTTGGACCCCAATGCGATGGCATAGCTTGTCGTCGTCATCGCCCCCGACTACCCGAGCGCGATGTCCGACGCATCCTTTCCCGTCATCCCCGCGACGCTGGCCCCGATCCAGCCGCCGCGCGACTGCCCGCTCTGCCCCCGCCTGGTCGAGGTTCGCCAGTCGGTCGCCGCCGAATATCCCAGCTGGTGGAACGCCCCGGTGCCACCGTTCGGCGATGATCAGGCCTGGCTCGCGGTGGTCGGCCTGGCTCCCGGCAAGCACGGCGCGCACCGCACCGGCCGCCCCTTCACCGGCGATGGCGCGGGGCCGCTGCTTTATGGAACGCTCGCCAAGTTCGGGCTGGCCGAGGGGGAATTCGCCGCCAAGGTCGATGACGGCCTGGCGCTGAAGGGCGCGGTGATCCTGAACGCGGTCAAATGTCTGCCGCCCGAGAACAAGCCGATGCCCGAGGAACGCGCGACCTGTCGTCGGTTCCTGGAGCAGGAGCTTCGCGCCTTGCCCAATCTGTCGGTCGTGATCGCACTAGGCGACATCGCACACCAATCGGTGGTCAAGGCGCTCGGCGGAAAGCTGCCCAAGGCGCGATTCGCGCATCTGGCCGAACATCGCATTCCCAGCAGCCCGGTCGTGATCGATAGCTATCACTGCTCGCGCTACAACCAGAATACCGGAAAACTGACGCCCGAGATGTTCGAGGCCGTGTTCGCGCGGGCCGTGGAATTACGAGGGTAAACCAGTCCTCCCCCGCAAGGGGGGGACTTTCGGTCAGATGTCCTGCACCAGCCGCCCGTACAGCTCGGGCCGGCGATCGCGGAAGAAGCCGAAGGCGGCGCGGTGGCGCTTCACCCGGTCGATGTCGAGCGTGGCGACGATCACGCCCTCTTCCTCACGGTCCAGCTCGGCCAGGATGTCGCCGCGCTCGTCGCAGATGAAGCTGGTGCCGTAGAAGGTCTGGCCATGCTCGCAACCGACGCGGTTGGCGGCGACGATCGGCACGACGTTGGACACGGCATGCCCCACCATGGCGCGACGCCACAGCCGCGCGGTGTCGAGGCTGTCGTCATGCGGCTCGCTGCCGATCGCGGTGGGATAGAACAGGATCTCGGCGCCCATCAGCATCATGGCGCGCGCCGTCTCGGGATACCATTGGTCCCAGCAGATGCCGACGCCCAGCGTGGTCTCGGGGCCGTTCCACACCTTGAACCCGGTATTACCGGGGCGGAAATAGAATTTCTCCTCATAACCCGGACCGTCCGGGATATGACTCTTGCGATAGACGCCCGCGACCTTGCCGTCGGGATTGACCATCGCCAGCGAGTTGTAATGATGCGGGCCGTCCGCCTCGAAGAAGCTGGTCGGGATATGGACCTTCAGCTCGGCGGCCAGGTCCTGCATCGCGCGCACCGCCTTGTGCTCGCCGGTGGGCTTGGCGTTCGCGAACAGCCCCTCGTCTTCGACGCGGCAGAAATATTCGCCCTCGAACAATTCGGGCGGCAGGATCACCTGCGCGCCCTGGGCGGCCGCCTCACGGACGAGGCGCGAGACCTCGGCGATGTTGCGGTCGATATCGGCGGTGAAGGCCAGTTGCAGCGCGGCGACGGTGATCTGGGTCATGGCCACGCCCTTTAATGGTTCGCACCCGGCGCGTCAGCCCCCGGAATCGCGGAATAGCCGCCGCAGCACCGCCGGATAGAAACTGCGCATCTTCTGCTGGCACAGCACCGCCATGCGCGCGTTCAGCTGGCGGGTGGCGTCGATATAATCGTCCCAGCGTTCCGCGACGGCGCCGGCGGTCCAGACCCGGATATGCGTCGAATAGGCGAGCCGCAGATCGCGGGTCTCGGCGACGATCGTCTCACAGCCGGGAAGCTCGCCCATCAACCGCCGCTCGCGAAGCGGGGTCAGCAGCGCCTCGTCCTCGGTGTTCAAATGCTTGGCGATCGCCCGCGCCACCCGCGTGCGCACCGCGCCGAGGTGCGGAGCGGCCTCGGCATAGCTTTTGTCGAACAGGACATGCAGCTCCGCCATCGCGCCGGCGATGTCATTCTGCTGGGTCCTGAGCTGATCGATCGTGGCCTTCACCGCAGGACTCCGATCCCCGACATTGATCATTCGCGATACGCCCGGACCGGTTGACGGGGGGTAAAAATCATCCATGCCCGGGGCGAAATACCAAGCCGCCCCCTATCCCATCACCCCAACCTCCGTTCCGCCTGAGCGAAGTCGAAGGCCATGGGATTCCCTGGCGAACCAGCCCATCCTTGGGGCTCGCTCAGCCCGAACGGAGCGGAGAAATAGGGACCATGAAAAAGGCCCACGCTCCCGAAGAAAGCGCGGGCCTCGCCGGTGATCGGCTTCGGATCAGGCCGGAATCTGCTGCGAGATGCAATGGAAGCTGCCGCCGCCGGTCAGGATCGCATCGGCGCGCAGGCCGACGACTTGACGGTCGGGGAAGATGGCCTGGATCGCCGCCACGCCCGCGTCGTCATTCTCGCTCCCGTAAATCGGCACGACCACCGCCGCATTGCCGATATAGAAGTTCATATAGCTGGCCGGGACGATCTCCTCGTCGCGCAGGACGCGGCCCGGCGAGGGGATCGTCACCAACTCCAGCCCGGCCGCCTTGGCGTCGCGCTGGGCGGCGGCATAGACCTGCCAATTGGGGTCGTTCTCCGCCGCTTCGGGGATCGCGATCCGGTTGGGGCCGACGAAGCGCGCCAGATTGTCGACATGGCCATCGGTATGGTCGTTGAGCAGCCCGTCGCCCAGCCAGACCACGCGGGTCAGCCCCAGATCCTCGGCCAGCCGAGTAGTGATCGTCGCCTCGTCCAGATCGGGGTTGCGATTGGGGTTGAGCAGGCACTGGCGGGTCGTCACCACCAGCCCGGTGCCGTCGCCATCGATCGCGCCGCCCTCCAGCACCCAGCCGCAAGGCGTGGCGGATAGCCCACGATCCTCGGCCAGCCGCGCGCCCACCGTATCGTCGCCGGGCAGGTCGTATTTGCCGCCCCAGCCGTTGAACTCGAACAACCGCGCCGAGCCGTCCCCGGTGACGATCGGGCCGGTATCACGCAGCCAGATGTCACCGAACGGCTGGACCACCACGTCCGCCGCATCGCCGGCCATCGTCCGCGCCGCCTCGGCCGCCTCGCCATCGGCGGCGACCAGGATCACGCGCTCGCCCCGGCCATCGGCGTGAACCGCGCGGGCAAAGGCCAGCACCTCCTCGCGCGCGGGCTCCAGATCCTCCTGCCACAGCTCGGGATGGCTCGGGAAACCGATCCAGACGGCGGCGTGGGGCGCCCATTCGGCGGGCGGAGGCGTGGTCTTCGAAGACGTGGTGGAGGGCGTCGTCACTGGGCGTTCTTCCTGCTCTTGTCTCGAATGCCGCGAAATTCGGCGGTGGGATACCAGTTGGGCCACAGGCCCGGCCGGTCGGCCAGCGTCCTGCCCAATTGATAATAGACGGTCAAATCCTCCAAGGCACCCGTCCAATCCCAGCGGGGATCATATTCGTCCGCCGGCTTGTGATAGCGATGCGCGACATAATCGTCGCTGGCGGCCTTGCCCGCCGCCTTGCCGCCGACGACCTTGTCCTCGCCCGATCCGCCGTCGAGCATCGGCACGCCCAGCTTGGCGAAGGAGAAATGGTCCGAGCGGTAATAGCCGCCCCGCTCGGGATTGGCCTCCTCGCCGATGTAGCGGCCTTGCGCCTTGACGAAGGGGACGACCATATCCTCGATCTCGGACTTGCCCTTGCCGACCAACACGAAGTCCTTCGACCGGCCGGTCACGTTCAGCACGTCCATGTTCACGCCGCCCACCGTGCGCGCCAGCGGGAAGACGGGATGCTGCGCATAATAGCCCGAGCCGAGCAGCCCGCTCTCCTCCGCCGTCACCGCCAGGAACGCGATCGAGCGTTTGGCCGGCCCCGCCTTTGCTTGCGCCTCGGCCAGCGCGACCAGCCCGGCGATCCCGCTCGCATTATCGAGCGCGCCGTTGCAGATGTCGTCGCCGTCCACCGCGTCGCAGCGGCCCAGATGGTCCCAATGCGCCGAATAGAGAACATAATCCTCCGGCACGCTGGTGCCGGGCAGCACGCCGATGACGTTCTTCGACGCCTGCCGCCGGATCGTGTTGTTGAACCCACCCGACAGGGTCAGGCCCAGCGGCACGGCCCTGAACCCCTTGGTCTGCGCCGCCTTGGTCAGCGTCGCCAGGTCGCGCCCCGCCGCCGTCAGGATGCGCTCGGCGACCGGCTGCTGCAGCCAGCCTATGACCTGGCTCTGGTCGGCATGGTCGCCCGGCTCGTCCAGTTCGAGCTGCGGCCCGGTCCAGGAGGATTGCACGACCGCCCAAGGGTAGGCGGCCGGCTCGGTCTGGTGGACGATCAGCGCGGCGGCGGCACCATGCTTCGCCGCGTTCTCGAACTTATAGGGCCAGCGACCATACCAGGTCATCGCCCGCCCCTCGAACGGGCCATCGCGCCCCATGGTCTGCCAGTCGGGGTCGTTGACCAGAATGACCACCGTCTTGCCGCGCACATCGACCCCGGCATAATCGTCCCAGCCCTTTTCGGGCGCGGTGATGCCATATCCGACGAAGACGAGTTCGCTGTCCTTCACGTCGATGCGCGGGGTCACGCGATAGGTGCCGACGACCATATCGGTGCGATAGTCGAGCGTGATCGGCGATTCCCCTGCTGCGCCCTTGCCCTGAACGGTGAAGGGCCGGACGTCGGTGGCGGTGATCTCGACCATCGGCACGTCCTGGGTCCAGCTGCCCTTGTTGCCGGGCTTCAGGCCGGCCTTCCGGAAGCGATCGATGATATAGGCGACCGTCTTGTCCTCGGCGGGCGTAGTCGGCGCGCGGCCCTCATAGGCGTCGGAGGACAGGGTTTGCGTAACGGTCTTCAGCGTCTCGACCGAAATGGCGGGCCTGTCCTGCGCGATCGCGCTGCCGGACAGAAGGAGGGACAATAGGACCAGACGGCGCATGACAGACATTCCCCTTGTGATGGGGGATGTTGTGCCCAGCCACCGGCTCACGGGCAAGTAGGGAGAGGCCATGCCCCGATACCGGTAACGTGACGGGCATTTGGTCCGGATGGGTGCCAAAAGCCTTCAGTACCGCGTCCAGAATGGCGTATGATGCTCACCGAACGGAGTGTTGCACATGACACATCTGAACGGTTCCGTCGGGCTTCATGGCCGCAATCGTCGAAACGACGTCGCGATGGTGCAGACCGCTTTGCTTGCATCCGGCCATTCGCCCGGACCGATCGACGGCCTATGCGGGCGACATACGATCAGCGCGATCATATCGGTTCAGCGGCAGCTATTGGGCAAGCCCGATGGCTTGGTCGAGGTCCATGGTCCGACCTGGCGATGGCTTACGGCGCATGCCGGCAGATCGCATCAACAGCCATCCCAAAGCGGATCGCGATCGTCCCCCGCATCGCCTTTGCGGCGCCCGGTTCCGCCCGAAACACCATCTAACGAGCGCGCGATCCGCCCCTTACCGAGCCGGACGCTCAACTATACGGATCACGTACCTCTCCCGAAGAAGGGCTCGGTCAATGTCGGCATCCGGCCCGCGTCGAATCAGGCCATCATCGCCCAGCTGGGCCAGCCGAGAGACAGTTACTCGCAACAATGCCAACCTCCGACCAACGCCGCGCTGAAGCGGATGGTGGTCACGGGGGACGTCGGGCCGTTTCGAGCCACGGGCTTGCGGCCGGCGGTCTTGAGCCTGACGGCCATATTTGCCGAAGTCAGGAAGACGCATCCCGACCTTCATGCAAAACTGGGCACGGCGGGCATGATGTGTTGCCGCTACGTCAGGGGATCGACACGATCGATTTCCAATCATGCCTGGGGCACCGCCATCGACATGAAGATCGACGGCATTCTGGTTCCCCGCAAGGCGCATTATGCCAATCTCGGGCTGCAATTGCTGGCACCGATCTTCAACAAACATGGTTGGTATTGGGGAGCGGCATTCTCAACGCGCGACCCGCATCACTTCGAATGCGGAGCGGATTTGCTGGAGACCTTCCATGCTTAAAATCCTGTCGACGATCGGCCTTGGCATATTGGCGGCCTGCTCCGCGCCCGCAGCGCCGCCCTGCCGTGCAGAGGCTCCCGCCCCGATAGCCAACGGACCGGCCACCTGGATCGGTCCGTGCCTCCATGGAAGCGCCGATGGCCTGGGCGTTTTACGGGTCGCCCGGCGCAACCAGGCACCCCGGCTTTTCTTCGGCAAAATGGTCAAAGGCCGCCCCTTCAGCGGTGTCATGTCGACCGACACAGGTGATTGGCGACCGGCCTGGCGATTTGACGCTCGTCTGCAGCCTCGCGAAGACCCCAATGGCGATCGGCAGAGCAGTCTTCAGACCTTCGATCTTGCCGCTGGCGGTGCGCGGGAGGCGAGCCGCCGTTACCGCGCGGCCGGGAATATCGATTCTGCGCGCTTCTATGACCAGCAAAGCCGGAAACTGGCCGAAGCGCTGGACTGATCCGGCAACCGTCGTGGCAACAGATGGTTTTATGTCCCCGCGGGCCAGTGAAAGCATCTGCCCGCATAAAAGGAGGGACAGATGAAAGTGATCGCCGTCATATCCGCCATGATCGTCGCCGGCATCGGGGCATCCGCCACCGCGCAGGAATCGCCCAATCTCTCGGCCGCCTATGTCCGTTGCATGGAGCGCGCGGGCGGGAACACGGTGCAGAGCGGCGTGTGTACGCAGCGGGAATCGGCGGTGCAGGACGATCGGTTGAACAAGTCCTATCAGCAGGTCATGCGCCAGCTCGCATCGCGCCCGGCGGCCAAGATCGCGCTGCGCGATCAGCAGCGCCGCTGGATTCGCGAGCGTGACTATAGCTGCAAGATCAACGGCGACACGATCGACACCGGCTGCATCGTCACCAAGACAGCGTTGCGCGCGGACGAACTGGAACGCCAGGTCCGCTTCTGATCGCGAAGCTGGGCGGCTGGGGATCAGTCGCCCAGCGAATAGACCGCGTTGAACCGGCCGTCCTGCAACGCGCCGATCGTCCAGTGCGACGGCGCGCCGTTGGCGAAGGTGACCTTGTAGTTTTCATAATGTCGGCCGTCCGCGTCCTCCGCCTTGACCAGGGTCATCGACTGGATCGCGCCCGCCGCCTTCAGCATGGCCGACATTTGCGGCAATTGCTGGCGACAGGCCCCCAGCAGTTCCGGCCCCATCAGCGTCTCGGGACAGGTGCCGTCCGCGACCGCGGTGAACATCGCACGAAGTTGGTCTGCATACAGGCCCTGCTCGCCCGCCTGCGCCTGCGCCGACGACGCCAGCATCAGTGCACCGATCGCCAGGATTCCCAGTCGCTTCATGGCCCCACCCCCCAAAATTTCGGGTGAGTATGACCCGCGCCATGGCACCCGACAAGCGACGTCCAAACAAAAAGGGCGGCCCCATCGGGACCGCCCTTTTCGTAAATTCGGTAAGACCCGAAACTTAGCGCGAATAGAATTCGACGACCAGGTTCGGTTCCATCTTCACCGGATAGGGCACCTCGTCCAGGGTCGGGATGCGGGTCAGCGCGACCTTGGTGTTGCCGTCGGCGGTGACATAGTCGGGCACTTCACGCTCGGCGAGCTGCTGCGCTTCCATGACCAGCGCCATTTCGGTCGCCTTCGAACCCAGCGAAATCTCGTCGCCGACGAAGCAGCGGCGCGACGCGACGTTGCACTTCACGCCGTTGACGCGGATGTGGCCGTGACTGACCAGCTGGCGCGCGGCGAAGATCGTCGGCGCGAACTTGGCCCGGTACACGATCATGTCCAGACGCTGCTCGAGCAGGCCGATCAGGTTCTGCGAGGTATCGCCCTTCATGCGGGCGGCTTCCTGGTAGCAGGCCTTGAACTGCTTCTCGGTCACGTCGCCATAATAGCCCTTCAGCTTCTGCTTGGCGCGCAGCTGCAGACCGAAGTCCGACATCTTGCCCTTGCGACGCTGACCGTGCTGGCCGGGGCCGTATTCACGCTTGTTGACGGGGCTCTTGGGGCGGCCCCAGATGTTCTCGCCCATACGGCGATCGAGCTTGTACTTCGCGCTCTGACGCTTCGACATGTGTAATCCTTGGCAATTACGAACGACGTTGGTCCCGGTATCGCACCATGCAAGCCTTTATGGGGACAAGCGCAGGCCCACCGCTTCACCGGGATGCGGGGGCAATTGCGAAGCGGCGCGCCTAGACGACGCGCAGCCGCGAGTCAAGCGAAGCGGTCGATCAGCGGCCGTTCGCGGTATTCAGCCGGCCGGTCGCCGTCTCCACGTCGTTGCGCGCATTGGCGGCGATTTCGTCCCATTCCGCCTGAGTCTTGCAGATTCGCTTGGCGGCCAGCCGCGAGCCCGTGGTTTCCTGTACGCGGCAGATCTTCTTTTCCTTCACCGGCGCGGGGGCCGGTTCGGCCTGTTGGCCGGTCAGAGCCAGCAGCAGCAAGGTGGTCAGCATCGTCCTATCTCCCCATTGGAACGCGCGGCCATGCTATCCCGCGCCCGCCCCGATCGGCAAGCCGCACTGGACAGCGCGAACGCCACCCGGCAGAGCCTGCGGCCATGACCCAGATTCTCGCCGGCCCCGATTGCACCACCATGGCGGAGGTCCGCGCGGGCGTCGACCAGCTCGACCGCGAACTGGTGGCGATGCTCGCGCGCCGCTTCGCCTATATGGACGCCGCCGCGCGGATCAAACCGAGCCGCGATCGCGTGCGCGACGAGGATCGCAAGACCCAGGTGATCGACCAGGCCCGCGCCGAAGCCCAGCGGCTGGGCGTGCCCGAGGCGGTGGTTGCGGCGATGTGGGAAACGCTGGTCGAAGGCTCGATCGCCTATGAGCTGGCGGCGTTCGACCGGACGCGGGGGTAAGCGAGCCCTCCCCGCCTATCCCGTCCCCAACCGCCGTTCAGGCTGAGCGAAGTCGAAGCCCAAGGGATAACTTCCGCCAAGCGCCCCCGGTGACGGGCTTCACGGCGTGGCCTTCGACTACGCTCAGGCTGAACGGACGTGGGGTTTACCGCTGGCGCGGTCGCGCCAGCGTCGACAGCACCCCGCGCAGGGTCCGCACCTCCTGGCTCGACCAGCCCGGCTTGGTCAGCAAAGTGCGCAGCGTCCGCTTGGTCGCGGGAGTCCGGTCCTCCGGGAAGAAATAGCCCGCGCCGTCGAGCATCTCCTCCAACTGGCCGATCATCCCGTCCAACTCGCCCTGCGGCGCGACCTCGGGCAGTTCGACTTCGGGCGGCTGGGCGAGTTCGACGCCCTTCGACCATTCATAGGCGATCAGGATCACCGCCTGCGCCAGGTTCAGGCTGCCGAATTCCGGGTTGATCGGCACGGTGACGATCTTGCGCGCGATGGCGACATCGTCGGTTTCCAGCCCCGACCGCTCCGGCCCGAACAGGAAAGCGGCACGCCCAACGGTATCGGCATGGATTTCGCGCGCGGCTTCTTCCGGCGTCACGACCGGCTTGGTCACGCCGCGCTTGCGCACCGTGGTGGCATAGACCTGTGCACAGTCGGCGACCGCGTCGGCCACGCTCTCATAGACCTTGGCCTGCTCCAGCACGATGTCGGCCCCCGACGCGGCAGGACCGGCTTGCGGATTGGGCCAACCATCGCGCGGGGTGACGAGCCGCATCTCGACCAGCCCGAAATTCAGCATGGCACGCGCGGCCTTGCCAATATTCTCGCCGAGCTGCGGGCGGACCAGGACGATAACGGGGGGCTGGGATTTGTTCACGGTCACTCTTTCGTTCGTCCTGAGCCCTTCGGCCGGCTGGCAAAGCCAGCCGCTCAGGGTAAACTTCGGCGCTTGCGCCGAAGTCGAAGGGCACGTTCGGCCCGCGGTATCGCGGCTTCTTTGAGCGCCGTCCAGTCGGTTGCGATCAGGGCGGCCTTCTTGGTGCGGGACCAGCCTTTGATCTGCCGTTCGGCGGTGAGGGCTTCGTGGCGGGAGGGGAAGTCCTGGGACCAGGCGAGCGTCACGGGGCGGCGGGCTTGGGTGTAACACGGGAGTTCGCCGGATTGGTGCTGGGCGATGCGGTGTTCGAGGTTGTCGGTGTGGCCGGTGTAATAGCTGCCGTCCGAGCAGCGGAGGATGTAACAGTAGAAGGCCATCGCCCGGTTCCCATCAGCCAATGACCCGATGCTATCGAAGCAACAGCTTGGAGCAAACGATTCCCGTGGGCTTCGACTTCGCTCAGCCTGAACGGGGGTTGAGGATGAAGAGCGCCGGGCGGAGAGCTTCTATACAAACAGCCGTTCAGGCTGAGCGAAGTCGAAGCCCACGCCCTGCCCCCCGCCTCACTCCCCCCGCGGCGCCACCTCCTCCACCGTCCCGGCAAAAGCCTCGAAATCCTTGGCCTCGCCAAACTCGCGGTACACACTGGCAAACCGGATATAGGCCACCGAATCCAGCCCCTTGAGCCCCTCCATCACCATCTCGCCGATCCGCTTGGACGACACCTCGCCCTCGCCGCTCGTCTCCAGCTGGCGCTGGATTCCGGACACGAGCTTCTCCACCCGCACCGGATCGATCGGCCGCTTCCGCGTCGCGATAGAAATGGACCGGAGCAATTTCTCGCGGTCGAACGGCTCGCGCCGATCCTCGCTCTTCAGCACGAACAGCTCGCGCAATTGGATGCGCTCGAACGTCGTGAAGCGCGCGCCGCAGCCCTCGCATTGGCGGCGGCGGCGGATGGCCGCCCCATCTTCGGTGGGGCGGCTGTCCTTTACCTGACTGTCTTCATGGCCACAAAAGGGGCAGCGCATTCAGATCTTCTTCTTGGCCTTGAAATAGGCGTAGCCGGCACCCGCCGCCGCGCCGAAGATCGGGCCAACGAACGGCACCGGGATCGCGACGACGGCGCCCAGCGCGCCCCATTTCGCCATGCTCTTGCCCAGGCCTGGGGTCGACTTGATGTCGCTCTGCACCTCGGCAAATTTCTGGTCGAACTTGGCCATTTGAAACGTCCTTATCCCTGATAGATCGGAAAGCGTGCGCAAAGCTCACGCACACGGGCACGAACGTTCGCCTCGACCTCTGGGTCCCCATGCTCGCCCTTGGCCTTCAGACCGTCGAGCACATCGGCGACCATATGGCCGATCTGCTCGAACTCCGCCGGGCCGAAACCGCGCGTGGTGCCCGCGGGCGAACCGACGCGGATGCCGCTGGTCTTCATCGGGGGCAGCGGATCGTTGGGGATGCCGTTCTTGTTGCAGGTGATGCCCGCCCGCTCCAGCGCCTCGTCGGCGTCGCGCCCCGTAATGCCCAGCGGCGTCAGGTCGACCAGCGCCAGATGCGTGTCGGTGCCGCCCGCGACCAGGTTCGCGCCGCGCGCCTTCAGCGTCGCCGCCAGCACGCGGGCATTCTCGACCACGGCGGCGATATAGGTCTTGAACTCGGGCTGGAGCGCTTCGCCGAACGCGACCGCCTTGGCGGCGATGACGTGCATCAGCGGGCCACCCTGCAGGCCGGGGAAGACCGCCGAGTTGATCTTCTTCGCGATCGCTTCGTCATTGGTCATGATCATGCCGCCGCGCGGACCGCGCAGGGTCTTGTGCGTGGTGGTGGTCACGACATGCGCATGGCCGAACGGAGTCGGGTGCAGGCCGCCCGCGACGATCCCGGCGAAGTGGGCCATGTCGACCATGAAATAGGCGCCGACCTCGTCCGCGATGGCGCGGAACTTGGCGAAGTCGATCGTGCGCGGATAGGCCGAGCCGCCCGCGATGATGATCTTGGGCTGGCTCTCGCGCGCGATCCGGGCGACCTCGTCATAGTCGATCAGGTGCGTCTCGGGATCGACGCCGTACTGGACCGCGTTGAACCACTTGCCCGACAGCGCCGCCCGGGCGCCGTGCGTCAGGTGACCACCGGCGTCGAGCGACAGGCCCATGATCGTGTCGCCGGGCTTGGCCAGCGCCAGCATCACCGCGCCGTTCGCCTGCGCGCCCGAATGCGGCTGGACGTTGACGAACTCACAGCCGAAAATCTGCTTGGCGCGGTCGATCGCCAGCTGCTCGACCTCGTCCGACGGCGCGCAGCCCTGGTAATAGCGCTTGCCCGGATAACCCTCGGCGTACTTGTTGGTGAAGACCGAGCCCTGCGCTTCCATCACCGCCTTGGAGACGATGTTCTCGGAGGCGATCAGCTCGATCTGGGTCTGCTCGCGCTCCAGTTCGTGCGACACACCGGCGAAGACGGCGGGGTCGGCATCGGCCAGGGTGCGGGTGAAGAAACCGGCGGGCTGGACGTCATTCATGCTCATGAGGGCGGTATCCTTGGCGTTCAATTCTGGGCGGGCGCAGTGGACAGCATGTCGACACGGCGCTGATGACGTCCGCCCTCGAACGGGGTGGACAGGAAGGCGGCGAGGCAGGCCTTGGCCATTTCCTCGCCAATGACGCGTGCGCCCATGGCGATGGCGTTGGCGTCGTTATGCTGGCGGGCGAGCGCGGCCGACAAAGGCTCGGACACGAGCGCGCAGCGGCAGGCGGGGTTGCGGTTGGCGGCGATCGAGATGCCGATGCCCGAGCCGCACAGCGCCACGCCGCGCTCCGCGCGACCATCGGCCAAGGCCTCGCCGACCGCGCGGCCGAAATCGGGGTAATCGACGCTGGCGTTGCCGTCGGTTCCCAGGTCCAGCACCTCATGCCCCTCACCGCGCAACCAGTCCGCCAGCACGGTCTTCAACGAGACGGCGGCATGATCGGATGCGATCGCGATGCGCATGGGACGGGCGCTCCTGGCAGATAAGGATGGAATGGGTGCGCCTTTACGCGCGCGCGCTGGCGATGGCTACCCCTTGGAGAGGGAACATGTGTCCGGCCCGGCCGGTTTTTGGCGGCATGAAACGTATCATCCTGCTGTCCGCCCTGATCGCCGTCACCGCCTGCTCGCGTGAAACGCCGGAGGTGGCCAACAACACCGCCGCATCGGTCGGCGGACCCAGCGCCGCGGCGACCGCCGGCCCGGCCGGTGACGGATCGACCTTCACCGGCCTGCCGAAGAAGAAGGCGCCGGACTATGTCGGTCGCTATGTCGGGGTGGAGGGCATGTACCTGAACATCAAGCACGCCGCGACACCGGGCCGCTACCGCCTGGAGATGCAATGGGACCTCGACAACAAGGGTGAGTTCAAGGGCGATGCGGTCGGCGACACCATCGTCTTCGAGCGGAACGGCGTGCGCGAAACGCTGCGTCCGACCAACGGCGATGCGACGGGGTTGAAGTATCTCGCGGGCAAGACCGAGTGCCTGACGGTGAAACCTGGCGAGGGCTATTGCAAGAAATGAGGTGCGGCTAGGTTTGCGCTTGGCCTCATGATAGGATTGCGTCCGTGAACCAGTTGGCCCGCCTTTCCCCGGACACCCGCGCGCGCTTCACCAGCGCCGAGTTCCTGCACATGGTCGAAAGCGGCGCGTTTGACGGCATGAAGGTCGAACTGATCGACGGAGAGCTGGCACGGATGAATCCTCCGATGAACGGCCATTCCGCAGCGCAGGCCAACGTCGTCTTCTACCTTGCGCAGAAGATGGGACCGGCTTTGGTCCGGGGCGAAACGGGTATCGTCCTGAACGACTCGAACGTCGTCTCCTGCGATGCAGCGCTTTTGCGACAGACAGTGACGGAGAATCGCTTCCTGACCCCGGCGGATATTCTGCTGGTGATCGAAATCGCGCAGACGACGCAGGGACGCGATTTGGGAGTAAAGCGAATGCTCTACGCAAGCGCGGACATCCCGACCTATTGGACGATCGATGGCCAACGCCGCGTCGTGCATGTCCATGGCGAGCCGGTTGACGGGGAATATACCAGCATCCGCACTGTTCGATTTGGCGAGCCACTCGCGGTGCCGGGCAACGAGGCGGCGATTACGTTGGATTGATGGGTTCGCGCGAAGCCGCGATGATTTTTCGTTCGCGCGGAGGCGCGGAGGACGCAGAGGTGTCACGCCTGATCGCGACCCGCATGACACTTTCATCAGGCATGTGATAAAAGCGATACGCGCAAAGCTGGGCAAATCTCTGCGCCCTCCGCGCCTCTGCGCGAACTGCTCTTCTTCGTGGCTTCGCGGCTTCGCGTGAACGAAACGCCGAGCGGTACCCAAACCCGGCATTCGCCAAGGCACAAAAGACAGTGCGGCTTACGCCGCCATCTTCAGCTCCAGCCGCTCCCAGATTTCGACCAGCGCAGACACCAGTTCCGCCATCATCGCCTCGTCGTGCGCCGGCCCCGGCGTGAAGCGCAGGCGTTCGGTGCCGCGCGGGACGGTCGGGTAATTGATCGGCTGGACGTACACGCCGTATTCGGCGAGCAGGATGTCGCTGATCTTCTTGGCCTTGACCGGATCGCCGACCATCACCGGCACGATATGCGTCTCGCCCAGCATGACGGGCAGGTTCGCGTCGCGCATCATCGCCTTCAGCTTGGCGGCGGCGGCCTGCTGGCCCTCGCGCTCGACCGAGCTCTGCTTCAGGTGCCGCACGCTCGCCAGCACGCCCGCGACCAGCACCGGCGACAGCGAGGTGGTGAAGATGAATCCCGGCGCGTACGAGCGGATCACGTCGACGATCATCCGGTCGGCCGCGATATAGCCGCCCATCACGCCGAACGCCTTGCCCAGCGTGCCCTCGATCACGGTCAGCCGGTGGGCGACATGGTCCCGCTCCGAAATGCCGCCGCCGCGCGCGCCGTACATGCCGACCGCATGCACCTCGTCGAGATAGGTCAGCGCGTTATATTTGTCGGCCAGGTCGCAGATCGCCGCGATCGGGGCGACATCGCCCTCCATCGAATACACGCTCTCGAACGCGATCAACTTGGGCACCGCCGGGTCCGCCGCCGCGAGCAGTTCCTCCAGATGCGCCAGGTCGTTGTGGCGGAAGACCTGCTTCTCGCAGCCCGAATTGCGGATACCAGCAATCATCGAGGCATGGTTGAGTTCGTCGGAGAAGATCACGCAACCCGGCAGGATCTTGGCCAGCGTCGCCAGCGTCGCCTCGTTGGAGACGTATCCGCTGGTAAACAGCAAGGCCGCTTCCTTGCCGTGCAGGTCGGCGAGTTCGCCTTCCAGATCGACATGATAATGGGTGTTGCCGCCGATGTTGCGCGTGCCGCCCGAGCCTGCGCCCACGTCATGGAGCGCTTCCTCCATCGCGGCGATGACCTTCGGATGTTGCCCCATCGCCAGATAGTCGTTGGAGCACCAGACGGTGATCGGCTTGGGCCCGTTATGCCCGGCAAAGCACCGGGCGTTCGGGAACATGCCCTTGTTGCGCAAAATGTCGATGAAGACGCGGTAACGTCCCTCGGCGTGCAGGCGGTCGATCGCCTGGGTGAAGACGCGGGAATAATCCACGCGCGCGTCCGTGCCCTCGATGCTCATGGGAAGCGAATGTAGGCGCAAGCCGCGCATGAATCGAGTCGGGAACTGCACTCACTGTGATCGATCATGGTGGACATATTGTCCCAAGGATCGATCGGTTCCTGATGCGGGTGGTTCGCAGGGCGACGGGCACCCGGCCAAACCACCCCACCTCCGTTCACACTGAGCGAAGTCGAAGTGCACGGGACGCGCGGGCGGCCAGGCTTTTCCCTTGGGCTTCGACTTCGCTCAGCCTGAACGGAGGTGGGAGGTCAGAGAGCCTCGATCCGCGTGAAACCTCGCGCCGCCAATCCCGGACGCAGCGCTTCTTCCCGCTCGCCGGGTCGCGTGAACACCGCTACCCCCTCGCCCGGATCAGCGGGCCAGTCCTGTCCCTGCGTCAGGAATGCGATTCGCCGCGCGATGCCCGGCCCACCATCGACGAAGCGCACCGCATGCGGCGCCGCTGCCGCCAGTTCCGCCTCGACCAGCGGGAAATGGGTGCAGGCATTGACGATGACGTCGATCTGCTCGCCCCCCTCTTGCCCGAACAGCCCGTCCAGCACCGCCGTGAAGGATTCGGGCGCCAGCGTCTCGCCGCGCAGCTTCGCCTCGGCCAGTTCGACCAGTTCCGCCGAGCCGTGCCGGATCACCCGGCAATCCCCGCCGAACTTCGCCGCGAGGTCATCGACATAGGCCTGCCGCACTGTCGCGCGCGTACCGAGCACGCCGATCGTGCGCGTCCCGCTCATCGCCGCCGCCGGCTTGATCGCGGGCACCGTGCCGACGACCGGCAGGTCGAGCGCCGCACGCACGGCGGGCAGCGCGATGGTCGAGGCGGTATTGCACGCGATCACGATCAGCCGCGGATGGTATCGCTCCGCCAGTCGGCCGAGCAACGTGGGCACCCGCGCCGCAATCTCGGCCTCGGTCTTTTCCCCATAGGGAAAGCCCGCGCTGTCCGCGACATAAACGAAGGGCGCGCTCGGCAGGACAGCGCGCGCCGGCCCCGCGATCGACAGCCCGCCCACGCCGGAATCGAAGAACAGGATGGGTCGCGCATCGCTCATCCGATGGTCTTTAGGACGCTCTCCGGTGCGAGGCCAGTACCGCCCGACATTGGACAGGCCGATATCGATGTTCTATGTCTGTCCCGGAGCACAGGGGAAGACTATTGCCGACCGAAATCATCTGGGGGCCGCCGACCTGGGCCTTGCTGATCGGCTATCTGCTGGGGTCGATTCCCTTCGGCGTCATCCTGACGCGCGTGGCCGGCGCGGGCGATCTTCGCAGTATCGGATCGGGCAATATCGGCGCGACCAATGTGCTGCGCACCGGCCGGAAGGGTCTGGCCGCCGCGACGCTGATCCTCGACCTGTTGAAGGGCGTCGTCGCCGTGCTGGTCGTGCGTTACTGGCTGCCCGGCGAGGAGGCGCTGGCGGCGGCGGCCGCCTTTGTCGGCCATTGCTATCCGATCTGGCTGAAATTCCGTGGTGGCAAGGGCGTCGCCACGCTGATGGGCGTCGTCACCGCGCTCTACTGGCCGCTGGGGCTGGTCTATGCGGTGGTCTGGCTGGGCCTGCTCGCCACCATCCGCATCTCGGCGGTGGCGGGGATGACGGCGGCGATCAGCGCGCCGCTGGCGGCGGCGGTGATGGGGCGGTTCGACCTGGTCCTGCTGCTGATCGCGCTGGCGCTGATCGTCATCTGGAAACACGGCTCGAACATCGATCGGCTGCTGGCGGGCACCGAGCCGCGCATCGGTAAAAAGCGTGACTGATGCCCGGTTCGCGCGGCTCCGGCTGCTGCGGACGCATGGCATCGGACCCGTCACCTGGCGCCAGTTGATGGCGCGATTCGGGACGGCGGAAGCCGCACTCGACGCCCTCCCCCAGCTCGCCCGGCGTGGCGGCGGCGAAGCGCCGAAGGCCGCCGATCCGGCCGTGATCGCGCGCGAGATCGAGGCGGTGGCACGGCTCGGCGCACGGCATGTGATGCTGGGCGAGGCCGATTATCCACCGCTCCTCGCCGAACTCGACACCGCGCCGCCCGCGCTGATCATACGCGGCGACATCGGTCTGGCGCGGCGCGGCGGCGTCGCTCTGGTCGGTGCGCGCAATGCCTCGGCCGCGTCGTGCCGGTTCGCGCGCGGGCTGGCGCAGGACCTGGCGGCGCAGAACGTGCCCGTCACCTCTGGACTGGCGCGCGGCATCGACACGGCGGCGCATATCGGCGCGCTCGACGGCGGGACGATCGGCGTCATCGCCAGCGGCATCGACATCGCCTTTCCGCCCGAGAACGCCCGGTTGCAGGAGGAGGTGGCGACGCGTGGCCTGCTGATCGCCGAACAACCGCCGGGCACCCAGCCGCTGGCCCGCCACTTCCCTTCGCGCAACCGGATCATCGCAGGTCTTGCACAAGGGACCGTGGTGGTCGAGGCCGCGCCGCGCTCCGGCTCGCTGATCACCGCACGGCTGGCGGGCGAGGCGGGACGCGAGGTGATGGCGGTCCCCGGCCACCCCGCCGATCCGCGCGCGCAAGGCTGCAACATGCTGATTCGGGAAGGTGCGACGCTGATTCAGTCGGCCGGGGACATCCTCGAACAGATCCGCCCCATCGACCCGCGCATGGTCCGCGCGCCCGAGATGCCCTACACGCCCCCGCCGCCCGAGGAGGCCAGCGACGCCGACCGCCGGCGGGTGAGCGACCTGCTCGGCCCGGTCGCGGTGACGATCGACGAACTCATCCGCCAGAGCGGCCGCCCGCCTGCGATCGTCCAGACGATCCTGCTGGAGCTGGAGCTGGCCGGTCGACTGGAACGCCATGCGGGCGGCCGGGTGGCGCTGGCATGATCGAGACCGAGCGCCTGACCTTGCGCCCCTATACGCCCGGCGATTTCGACGCCTATGCGGCGATGGTCGCCGATCCGGTGGTGGTCCGCCATGCCGGTGCGCCGATGACCGGTGAGGAAGCCTGGGCGCGGCTGCTGCGCTATATCGGCCACTGGTCGGTGTTCGGCCATGGCCTGTTCGCGGTGCTGGACAAGGCCAGCGGGGCCTATCTCGGCGAAACCGGCTTCATGGATTTTAGGCGAGAGGTCGACCCGAAACTCTTGCCCTCCCCGCCCGAGGCGGCCTGGGTCTTCACCAGCGCCGCGCATGGCAAGGGCTATGCGTTCGAAGCGGCCGACGCCGCGCATCGCTGGATGGCGGAAAGACATGCGCCGGCGGCGACCCAATGCATTATCGCCCCCCCCAATTCGGGCTCGATCAGGCTGGCGGAGAAGCTGGGCTATGTCCTGCATGACCGGCCGCATTATCGCGGTCCGGCGTTGCGGTTCCTGCGAGAGGGTTGAGCGTGGCCTTCGACTTCGCTCAGGCTGAACGGAGGTTTGGGGTGCCCGACACCTATCCCATCAGCCGTTCAGCCTGAGCGAAGTCGAAGGCCACACCCCAACGCCACCCCCGTCCCAGCCCTGACCAAGGGCACGGCCAACCCCGCTTGACGGCCCCCCGCCCCCTCCCCATCCTCGCGTACACACGTAAGGGACGTAGTTTTACCACTCATGCAGCTTGTCATCGTCGAATCGCCCGCCAAGGCGAAGACCATCGAGAAATATCTGGGTTCGGACTACCGCGTCCTGGCGAGCTATGGTCACGTCCGCGACCTGCCGCCCAAGGACGGCTCGGTCGACCCGGACCAGAATTTCGCGATGGAGTGGGAGAATTACGCGGACAAGGCGCGCCAGCTCAAGGCGATCGCCGACGAGGCCAAGAAGGCCGACCGTCTGATCCTGGCCACCGACCCTGATCGCGAGGGCGAGGCGATTTCGTGGCACGTCCAGGAGGTGCTCAAGAACCGCAAGGCGCTGCCCGACAAGGTCGAGCGGGTGACGTTCAACGCGATCACCAAGCCCGCCATCCTGCACGCGATGCAGAATCCGCGCGAGCTGGATACCGACCTGATCGACGCCTACCGCGCACGCCGCGCGCTCGACTATCTGGTCGGCTTCACTTTGTCGCCGGTGCTGTGGCGCAAGCTCCCCGGCGCCAAGTCGGCGGGGCGCGTCCAGTCGGTCGCGCTGCGCCTGATCGTCGGGCGCGAACGTGAGATCGAGGCGTTCAAGCCCCAGGAATATTGGTCGGTGACGGCCGATATGGAGCAGGACGGCACCCCCTTCGTCGCGCGGCTGGTCCAGTGGGAGGGCAAGAAGCTCGACCGCCTGTCGATCGGCAATGAAGGCGACGCCACCCGCGCCAAGGCGGATGTCGAGGCGGGCCGGTTCCAGGTCCAGTCGGTCGAAACCAAGCCCGCGACGCGCAACCCGCCGCCGCCCTTCACCACCTCGACCCTGCAACAGGAAGCCGCGCGCAAGCTGGGCTTCTCGGCCGATCACACGATGCGGATCGCGCAGCAGCTCTATGAGGACGGCGCGATCACGTACATGCGGACCGACGGCGTCCAGATGGACGGCTCGGCCATCTCGGCGGCGCGCAAGGCCGTGGCCGACCGCTATGACGCGTCATACGTCCCGGACAAGCCGCGTGTCTATCAGTCGAAGGCGAAGAACGCGCAGGAAGCGCACGAGGCGATTCGCCCCACCGACTTCTCCCGAGACCATGCCGGATCGGGCGATCATGGCCGCCTCTACGACTTGATCTGGAAGCGCGCGCTGGCGTCGCAAATGGCGTCGGCGCGGATGGAGCGGACCACCATCGACATGGCCGACGGCACCGGGCGTCATGTGTTGCGCGCGACCGGCCAGGTCGTGCTCTTCCCCGGCTATCTGGCGCTCTATGAGGAAGGTCAGGACGACAGCCAGGATGAGGAAGCGCGCCGCCTCCCCCGCCTGCGCGAGGGCGATGCCCCCGCCAAGAAGGAGGTCAAGGCCGAGCAGCACTTCACCCAGCCACCGCCGCGCTTCTCCGAGGCGTCGCTGGTCAAGCGGATGGAGGAACTCGGCATCGGGCGTCCGTCCACCTATGCCTCGATCATCAAGACGCTGAAGGACCGCGCGTACGTGCGCGTCGAGAAGAACCGCTTCTTCGCCGAGGAGAGCGGGCGGCTGGTGACGGCGTTCCTCGAACGCTTCTTCGAGAAATATGTCGGCTATGACTATACCGCCGAACTGGAAGAGGAGCTGGACGACGTGTCCGGCGGCCGCGCCCAGTGGCAGGCGGTGCTCGACGCCTTCTGGCGCGACTTCAAGCCGCGCACCTCGGAGGTGATGGAGCAGCAGCCCTCGGCCATTACCGCCGAACTGGATCAATTCCTCGCGCCTTACCTCTTCCCCGAGCGGGCGGACGGGGCGGACCCGCGCCTGTGCCCGAACTGCGGCGAGGGCAAGCTGGCGCTGCGCGGCGGTCGATTCGGCGCGTTCATCGCCTGCTCCAACTATCCCGAGTGCAAATATACCCGCCGATTCGCGCAAGGGGGCGAAGGCGCGGGCGAGGGTTCGGGCCCCGAAACGCTGGGTCAGGACCCCGAAACCGGGCTGCCGGTCGAGCGGAAGTCGGGGCGATTCGGCCCCTATATCCAGCTGGGCGAGGGCAAGGACGCCAAGCGCGCTTCGATTCCCAAGGATGTCGATCTCGACCTGGAATGGGCATTGAAGCTGCTCAGCCTGCCGCGCACCATCGGCAATCACCCGGAGACGGGCGAGCCGATCACCGCGTCGATCGGGCGCTATGGTCCCTATCTGGCGCATGCGGGTAAATATGCGCGGCTGACGTCGACATCGGATGTGTTCGAAACGGGCATGAACGCCGCCGTGGTCAAGCTGGCCGAGGCGGCGGCGGGCGGTGGACGGGCGGCGCGTGGGACCGCGTCGCGCGAACCGCTGAAAATACTGGGCAAGCATCCGCGCACCGAGGCGGAGATCAAGCTGATGGAAGGGCGCTATGGCCCGTACGTCACCGATGGCGAGACGAACGCGACCATCCCTAAGACGGTCGACAAGGATCAGCTGACGCTGGAAGAAGCCGCGCAACTGATCGACGCGCGGGCGGCGGCGGCACCGGCGCGCAAGAAGCCGGCGAAAAAGGCCCCGGCCAAGAAGGCGGCGACCAAGACGGCCACATCGAAGACGGCGGCCGAAAAGAAACCGGCGGCCAAGAAGGCGCCCGCCAGGAAGGCGGCGGCGAAACCGAAGAGCGACGCCTGATCCCGTCCTCCCCAACGAGGCGGATCGGCGCGGCGCGGATCGGTCAGGCCGCGCGCATCTGCGGCGTACGGCTGCTGTAGAGGAAGTTGCGGGCCTGACGCTGCGCCTCGGCGATGTCGCGCGGGCTCATGTCCGTCGCGATCTCGGCCCGGGCGATCTGCGCCGGCAGAAAGCCCGCCACCGCCGCCAGGTTGAACCATTTGTGCGCCTCGATCAGGTCGTATCGGACCCCGCCCGACCCGGTCGAATAGGCGACCCCCAGATCGTACATCATCGCGCCGTTCTGGCCGGTCGCCTGATCGACGAGCCGGCTTTCCGTCAGGAACTGCGCGCTCTTGCTGCTATTGGCCATATGAGCCCCCGTTGTCGAACATCCTTCGTGTTCGACTCGGAGAATATGCCCAATACGGTCACAAATTGGTTAATCGATTAACCGTCCGTGATAGCGATGTTATCGATCAATCGGGTCGCGCCCATGCGTGCGGCGGCGAGCAGGCGGCGGGGACGATCGGCGGCGGGATCGGGTGCCAGCGTCTCGGCATCGGCCAGCGCGATATAGTCGACCTCGAACCCCGCGGCGGTCAGCGTGGCGCGGGCATCAGCCAGCACGGTCGCCGCCTCCTCGCCCCGCCCGATCGCGCGCGCGGCGACGCCGAGGGCGCGCGGCAGCGCCACCGCCTTGACCCGCTGTTCCTCGTCGAGATAGATGTTGCGCGACGACAGGGCCAGGCCGTCATCGTCGCGCTGGGTCGGCACGCCGACGATCTCGATACCGAAGTCCAGATCGGCGACCATGCGGCGGATCACCGCCAACTGCTGGAAATCCTTCTCGCCGAAATAGGCGGCGTCGGGCTTCACCTGGTTGAACAGCTTGGCGACTACCGTGGCCACGCCGTCGAAATGGCCGGGGCGCGATTCGCCGTCATAGCCTTCGCTGACGCCGGCGACATGGATCGTCGTCGCATGCCCGTCCTGATACATCGCCTCGACGCCCGGCATCCAGACCAGGTCGCAACCCGCCTCCGTCAGCATCCGGATGTCGGCCTGCTCGCGACGGGGATAGCGGCCCAGATCCTCGTTCGGCCCGAACTGCTTGGGATTGACGAAAATGGACGCCACCACCTTGGTGCCCGGACGCTTCGCCGCCTCGATCAGCGCGATATGCCCGGCATGGAGCGCGCCCATGGTCGGTACGAAGGCGATGCGCACGCCATCGGCCCGCAGCGCCGCAAGCGCCGCAACCAAGGCTTCGCGATCCCGAATGACTTGCACTGATTTTACCCCTCGTTCCCCACGCCGAGGGCTTCTATGTAGGGTGGCAACGGGGATCAATAAGGAAGCGACGAGTTGCCGGAACGGCTATCTTCAACGCACGTCATTGTCTTTGCCAATGAAAAAGGCGGCACAGGCAAATCGACGACGGCGGTTCATGTGGCGATCGCGCTGGCCGCGAAGGGCGCACGCGTGGCGTGTCTCGATCTGGATCATCGCCAGCGGACGGTGGGCCGCTATCTCGACAATCGGGCCGAGACGATCAAGCGCACCGGGCACAAGCTGCCCATGCCGGTGCACGCGACGCACAGCAGCCAGACCGAGGAGGGGTTCGAGGAACTCTGGTTCGGCCTGTCGCAGGATGCCGACTTCCTGATCGTCGACACGCCCGGCCGCGACGACCATTTCGCGCGGACGGCGGCGGCGCTGTCCAACACGCTGGTCACGCCGATGAACGACAGCTTCGTCGACTTCGACCTGATCGGACAGGTCGACCCGGAGACGTTCCAGGTGACGCGCCCCAGTTTCTATTCGGAGCTGATCTGGGACGCGCGCAAGCAGCGGGCCCGCGCCGATGGCACGACGATCGACTGGGTCGTGCTGCGCAACCGCCTGCAGCATATCGAGGCGCGCAACATGCGCCGCGTGTCGGACGCGCTGACCGACCTGTCGCGCCGGGTCGGCTTCCGGGTGATCCCGGGCCTGGGCGAGCGCGTCATCTATCGCGAGATGTTCCCCAACGGCCTGACCATGATCGACGCCAAGGAATTCGGCGCGATGGGTCTCGGCCATGTCGCCGCGCGGCAGGAGCTGCGCGAGATGATGGCCGCGCTGCAACTGCCCGAGGCCTGGGCGGAAGCCGGCGCGCGGCCCGATGCGGCCTGATCGGGCGCACCCGTGAAATGGCTGCTCGCGCTGCTCGTCATCTGGCTGGTGTGGCGCTATCTGCCCCGCCCCAAAAAGGCGGCACCACCCCCGCGCCTGCCGCAGGATGAGGCGGAGGCGCTGGCGATCCTCGACCTGCCGCCCCAGGCGGATGCCGAGGCCATTCGCCAGGCGCATCGCCGGCTGGTCGCGCAGGTCCATCCCGATCGTGGCGGTTCGGCCGATCTGACGCGGCGGGTCAATGCCGCGCGCGACCTGCTGCTGGACCGCCGGCATGGCTAGGCGCGCCGCCGCCATCCATCCCACGGCGCTGCGCGAATATGACGTGCGCGGCACCGTGCCCGAAACGCTGGACGAGCGCGCGGCCTATGCCGTTGGGCGCGGCTTCGCCACGCGGGTGCGGCGCGCCGGTGGCACCCGTATCGCGGTCGGCCGCGACGGCCGGCTCAGCTCGCCCGCGCTGGAGGCGGCGCTGATCGAGGGGCTGACGGCGAGCGGCGTCGATGTCATTCGCCTTGGCCTCGGCCCAACGCCGATGGTCTATTTCGCCGAAGCGACCCTAGGGGTGGACGGCGCCGTACAGGTAACGGGCAGCCACAATCCCCGCGACGACAATGGCTTCAAGATGGTGCTGCAGCATCGCCCCTTTTTTGGCGAGGATGTGCAGGACCTCGCGCGCATGGCGGCGGCACGCGACTGGACCGAGGGCGCAGGGACGGTCGAGGCGGTCGACATCCTCGACGCCTATGTCGACCGGCTGCTGGCCGGTTTCGAAGGCGGCGAATATCGCATCGGCTGGGACTGCGGCAGCGGCGCGGCCGGCCCCGTCATCGAAAAGCTGGTCCAGCGCCTGCCGGGTGAGCACCATACGCTGTTCACCGATGTGGACGGTCATTTCCCGCATCATCACCCCGATCCGACGGTCGAGGCGAACCTAGAGGCGCTGAAACGGCTGGTCGCCGACAGACGCCTCGATTTCGGATTCGCTTTCGATGGCGATGGCGACCGAATCGGCGCGGTCGATGGTCGGGGCCGGGTGATCTGGGGCGACCAGATCCTGATGATCCTCGCCGGCCCGACGCTCGCCGAGCATCCCGGCGCGCCGATCGTCGCCGATGTGAAGGCGAGCCAGGCGCTGTTCGACCATGTCGCCGGCCTGGGCGGACAGCCGGTGATGTGGAAGACCGGGCACAGCCTGATGAAGACCAAAATGGTCGAAACGGCGGCGCCGCTGGGCGGCGAGATGTCGGGGCATATGTTCTTCGCCGGCGAATGGTACGGCTTCGACGACGCCCATTACGCCGCGATCCGCCTGATCCGCGCGGCGCATCTAGCAGGCCGATCGATGACCGAGCTGCGCGGGGCCATGCCGGCGATAGTCGATATTCCCGAGACACGGATCACGGTGGCTGAGGCGGACAAGTTCGCCATCGTCGAGCGGGTCTGCGCGGCGTTGCGCGCTCAGGGCGCGGACATCAACGAGACGGACGGCGTCCGGGTGCGGACGGCGGACGGCTGGTGGTTGTTGCGCGCGTCCAATACCCAGGCGGCGCTGACCGTGCGCGCCGAGGCGGGGGATGCGGCTGGGCTTGCGCGAGTGTTGGCGGAGTTGGACCGTTATCTCGCGGCGGAGGGGGTTGCGCGGTAGGTGCCGGCGCGTGGCCTTCGACTTCGCTCAGGCTGAACGGAGGGCAGGATAAGGTTCGCGCAGAGGCGCGGAGGACGCAGAGGTGTCTGGTCCCGCCGCAGCTGCGGCACTGTCATCTTAACGCTTGTAGGGAAACGGAGGGCTGCCGCCCGCAAACCTCTCTGCGTCCTCTGCGCCTCTGCGCGAACACAGACCTTGCTCACCCTTCGTTCAGCCTGAGCCCTTCGACTGGCTGGCAAGCCAGCCGCTCAGGATAAACTTCGGCGCTCGCGCCGAAGTCGAAGGCCAAGGGAAGCCCTCTCCCGGAGGACCTCCCCTACCCCAGATCAAATCTCCCCGATCATCTCGCTCAATACCTCCAGGCACGACACACCCAGTTTCGCCGAGCGTTCGCCCGACCAGCCGTGGACGCGGTCCGGATTGGCGACATGATCCTTGAACGGCATTTCCAGCGTCACCGACACCGCACCAAACCGCTCGGCGAGCTGGTTGGTCGACATGGACAGGTTGGCATTGCCCGCACTCGCCTTCTCATAGCCCATCTGGGTCTGGAAATCGGGCGTGTGGGCGGCCAGGCGACGGCCGAATTCATAGAATTTGGCGCCGTGATCCTCGGTCCAGCTGGGAATGCCCTCATAGCCGGCGATGAAGTTGGCGGGGATCGCCTCGTCGCCATGCGCGTCGATCGCGAAGTCGACCCCCGTCTCGTCCATCCGGTTGCGCACGCACAGCACTTCCGGGCTGCGCTCCGGCGTGGGCGTGTGCCATTCGCGGTTGAGGTTCACGCCGGCGGCATTGGTGCGCAGATGGCCGCGCCGCGTGCCGTCCGGGTTCATGTTGGGCACGACGTGCACGGTCGCCGCCGCCAGCAGCGATTCGGCGGCCGGGCTGGTCAGCCAGTCGAGTGCGCCTTCCATCCACCATTCGGCCATCGATTCGCCCGGATGCTGGCGGGCATAGAGCCACACCTGCTTCGGTCCCGAACCGATTCGGAAATAATCGATCGGCTGGCCGTCGAGCGTCTGGCCCAGTTCCTCGTGATGCACGCCGCGGCCCGCGATTCGCGCGACCAGATCATGGTGCCGTTCCATGGTGTACGGCTCGAAATAGGCGAACCAGGCGAGATCCGTCTCGCCCGTCCACTGCCATGTGAGCACGCCGTCGGTATAGGTCGTCGGCGTCATCCGCCAGTCCTGCCGGTCGGTCGAGGCGCGGACGTGATAGCCGGGCCAGCCTTGCGGAAAGGCGGAATCGGTGCCGTTCAGGATGCGGAAGGTCAGCGTCCGCCCCTTCGCGCCGCCGACGCGGAAATAGAACCACTGGTAGAAATCGGACTGGTGATCGGCGACGATCTCCAGGTCGACCCGGTCGCCCTCGATCGCGACCACGCGGATATTGCCGCTGTCGAACGCGGCGTTGATCGTCAGGTCGCTCACCTCACTTCACCTCGATCGTGCGACCCGATTCGCCGGGGAAGCCGGTGAACAGCGCATTGGCCAGCTTGGCCGCCTGTGACGGGGCGTCGATCTTGGCCAGCGTTTCGACCGGGGCCATGTTGCGCGCGCTGCCTTCCCAGATCGGCGACTGGTCCATGCGGCGCTTGATCTGGACCGACAGCTCGGTGCCGATGATCTCCTGCGGGCGGCTCTTGCCGATGGGCAGGCTCAGCCCGCCACCCAGGCCGACACCGCCGCCACGACCACCCGAGAAGCTGCCGCCCCCCAGCCCGATCGAAAAGGGCGACGGACGCGGCGGCCCCAGCCGGTTGGCGCGGGTGAAGGCCACGGTCGCGATATAATCGGGCTGCGCATCCCCCTGGGGCAGCGCATAGCCGTTACGCAGCAGCGCGGTCTCGACCGCCGCAGCATAGGTCTTGAACTCGATGCTGGCCGGGCCGGTGCTCGACAGCGGTTCGACCCGGATGGTGCCGCGCGCGATCGGCTCGCCCAGGTGATAGCGGATCACCTCGGTCGGCGGCAGGCGCCCGCCCGTGGTGGAACAGGCGGCCAGCGTTCCGGCGGCGGCCGCGAGGATCAGGAGCGAGCGGGCTTTCATGCGTTGAAGACACCTTGAAGGATGTTACGGATGGGCAACGCATGACATATGGGGGATGATCCGGCGGCGGAAGAGGGCATGGCGATCATGACCCATCCGTCATGCCGGAACCTTGACTTCAGTGCCGGTTGCCACTAGGCGGCGACGCTTTCCAGATCACCTCCAGTTCAAAAAGAAGCGAATCGATCATGAAGATCCGCAATTCCCTGAAGTCGCTCAAGGATCGTCACCGGGACAACCGCGTGATCCGCCGTCGCGGCCGCACCTACGTCATCAACAAGACCAACCGTCGTTTCAAGGCGCGCCAGGGCTAATCAGCCTTGCCGCCGATCGACCAGGACGCGTCCGGCCGCTTGGCCGATCCGCGTCCCGATCGGCCGACCGCCGTCATCTTCGACGTCGGTCGCGTCCTGTACGACTGGGACCCGCGCATCCTGTATCGGCGCCTGATCGCGGACGATCGGGCGCTCGATGCGTTCGTGCGCGATGTGGTTACCACCGAATGGCATTTCCAGCATGATGCTGGCCGCGACTTCGCCGACACCTCGGCGGAGCTGATCGCGCTGCATCCGCACCATGCCGACCTGATCGGCGCCTGGGGGCCGCGTTTCCGCGAGAGCATCGGCGACCCGATTCCGGGCATGCACGAACTCGTCGCCGAACTGGATGCCGCCGGCATCCCGCTGTTCGCGATCACGAACTTCAGCCATGAATTCTGGCCGCCCTTCCGCATCCAGGAAGCGGCGCTGTTCGATCGATTCCGCGACATCGTGGTGTCGGGGACCGAGAAGCTGGTGAAGCCCGATCCCGCCATCTACCATCTCGCGCTCGCCCGGTTCGGGCTGGAGCCGCGGGAAGCGGTGTTCATCGACGACAATCAGGCCAATATCGATGCGGCGGCGAAGCTGGGCATCGTGGCGCTGCACTTCACTGATGCGGCAGCCTTGCGACCGCGTCTGCGGGACTTGGGTCTGGTAGTCTAGCCGCAGCGACAGCCCTTGCGCTTCGACTTCGCTCAGCGTGGACGGAGTGCGGTGCTGAAATCCCACGACCGTTCAGCCTGAGCGCAATCGAAGGCCACGCGAGACGCTTACGGATTGAGCGACGCCAACTGCGCCTGATTCGCCTGGCTGGCCTCGGTCTGCAACAGCATCGGATCGAGATGATCGCCGACCATCTGGTCGGTTACCACCACGGTGGTGCCCACCGACGTCGTCTCGAACAGCTTCTTGGCGAACGCGGCCGGCAAGCGGATGCAGCCATGCGAATCGGGGAAGCCCGGATTATTGCCCGCATGCAGCGCCACGCCGTCCCAGGTCAGCCGCTGCATGAAGGGCATGGGCGCATTGTTGTACAGGTTGCTGCGATGCATTTCGCGCTTCTGCAGGATCGGGAAGATGCCGACGGGGGTATCCTTGCCATCCTTGCCGGTCGACACGGACGCCGCCGCGACCATCGTCTCGCCGCGATAGACATAGGCACGCTGCATCGGCAGGCTGACGACGACCGTGACCGGCATGGCGACCGGGTCGACAGCGTCGACTTGCGGATCGGCCCAGACGAAGCGATTCGGGGCAAGTGCGGCGGCGGCCTGCGCGATGGTGGCGGTCGCCGCGCCATCGTCGGCGGCCATGGCCGGTGCGGCGAAACCCAGCGTCGTCGCGCCCAGCAGGGCGGCAAAAGCGAGAGCCTTCATATCCCTTTTCCTTGGCGAGTTCATAAATTCTTAAACCCGTCAAGCCACAATTTGTGCCGAGCGAAATTTTTTGCGGTGCGACGGAACTTTCGTCGAGTTGATGGAACAGAACGATCAACCGATGCCCGATGGGCAGAAATTCCGGCTCTGTTCTGCTATCTAGGGAGTCGCGGGACTTCTGGGGTTAGAAGGATCATAATGCTCGAAAATCTGGACGCGGCGCCGGGTCGGCGCGCGCTGTTGAAGAACGCGCTGGTTCTAGCCGGCGCACTGGCGGTGCCGGGGGCGGTCAATGCGCGTCAGCGTCTGACGGGGCGGGATCTGCAGCCCATGCGGCAGCCGCCGCTGCCCAATCACCCGACCATGCCCAACCCGGTCGAGGTCGCGTCGCGCCCCGTCATGGCGTCGCCGCGCGTCGTCCGCCCCGCCCTGTTCCGCGAGGCGATGGCCGCGCTGCAAAAGCATGGCAGCCGCGTGCACCAGCGCGACCGGATGGCGATCGTCGACTTCGCGGTCGGTTCGTCCGAACCGCGCCTGCACCTGATCGATCTGGTCAGCGGCAAGAGCCAGTCGCTGCTCGTCTCGCACGGCAGCGGGTCGGACCCGTCGCACAGCGGCTATCTCCAGCGCTTCTCCAACGCGTTCAACTCGAACGCCAGCAGCGAGGGCGCCTTCCTGACCGACAATTATTATGTCGGCAAGCATGGCCGGTCGCAGCGGCTGATCGGGCTGGACCCGACCAACGACAATGCGCTGGGCCGCGCGATCGTGATCCACTCGGCCTGGTACGCCAATCGCGACATGATCAAGACGCACGGCATGCTGGGCCGCAGCCAGGGCTGTTTCGCGGTCGGCGAGAACGACCTGGACCGCGTGTTCGCCAATCTCGGCCCCGGTCGGATGATCTACGCCGCGAAGGTGTAATCTTAATCCTCCCCGGCACGGGGAGGTGGCAGGCCGCAGGCCTGACGGAGGGGGATCGCCACGCGGGACGTCCCTTGCGGCACTCCCCCTCCACCATCCTGCGGATGGTCCCCCTCCCCGTACCAGGGAGGATAAGAATTGCGATCCCCGGTGGCGGGGGTTAAGCCCCCGATCCTCATGGCCCAACCGCTGATCATCGCCGTCCCCAAGGGACGCATCCTGGCCGAGGCGCTGCCGCTGCTTGCCGCCGCCGGCATCCGGCCCGAACCGGCCTTCACCGACAAGGACAGCCGCGCGCTGCGCTTCGCCACCGATGTCCCCGGCATCGAGCTGATCCGCGTCCGCGCCTTCGACGTCGCCACCTTCGTCGCCCACGGCGCGGCGCAGCTGGGCATCGTCGGGTCGGACGTGCTGTCCGAGTTCGGCTATTCCGAGCTGTACGCACCCGTCGACCTGAAGATCGGCCATTGCCGCATCTCGGTCGCCGAGCCCGCCGCCATGGCGGAAAGCGACGATCCGCGCGGCTGGAGCCATGTCCGCGTCGCAACCAAATATCCGCACATCACCAGCCGCCACTTCGCGGCGAGGGGCGTGCAGGCCGAGTGCGTCAAGCTGAACGGCGCGATGGAGCTGGCCCCCACGCTGGGTCTGGCGCCGCGCATCGTCGACCTGGTGTCGTCGGGCCGGACGCTCAAGGAAAACGGGCTGGTCGAAGTCGAGGTGATCGAGGAGGTCACGTCGCGCCTGGTCGTCAACCGCGCCGCGATGAAGACGCGGGGCCAGGTCGTGCCGCTGGTCGAGGCGTTCCGCCGCGCCGTCGCCGAAAGGGAAGCCGCATGATCCGGCTGAACACGCAAGACGCAGGGTTCGCCGCCGCCTTCGACGAACTGGTCGATGCCCGTCGCGAGAGCGATGCCGATGTCGCGCGCGACGTGCAGGTGATCCTGCGCGCGGTCCGCGACGATGGCGAGGCGGCGGTGGCGGCCTTCACCAAGCAGTTCGACGGGCACGACCTGGCCGAGACCGGCTGGCGGATCGAACCGGCGGATTGCCGCGCGGCCTATGACGCGCTGGAGCCCGAACTGCGCGCCGCGCTCGATCTCGCCGCCGCGCGCATCCGTGCCTATCACGAAAAGCAGAAGCCGACCGACACCGACTATGTCGATGCGCAGGGCGTCCGGCTGGGTGCGCGCTGGACGGCGGTGGATGCGGCGGGAATATACGTGCCCGGCGGACGCGCGGCCTATCCCTCCTCACTGCTGATGAACGCGATTCCCGCCAAGGTGGCGGGGGTCGAGCGGCTGGTGATGGTCACGCCGACACCCAAGGGCGAGATCAACCATCTGGTCCTCGCCGCCGCGCATCTGGCGGGGGTGGACGAGGTGTGGCGCGTCGGCGGCGCACAGGCCGTGGGCGCGCTGGCCTATGGCGCAGGCCGCATCCAGCAGGTCGATGTCGTCACCGGCCCCGGCAATGCCTGGGTCGCCGAGGCCAAGCGGCAGGTTTACGGCATGGTCGGCATCGACATGGTGGCTGGCCCCTCCGAGATCGTCGTCGTCGCGGACGGCAAGAACGACCCCGACTGGATCGCGGCCGACCTGCTGAGCCAAGCCGAGCATGACACTGTCACCCAGTCGATCCTGTTCACCGACGATGCCGGTTTCGCCGAGCGCGTGGCGGACGCGGTCGACCGGCAAATCCCGGAACTCGCGACCGCCAGCGTCGCGCGCACCGCCTGGGACGCGAACGGCGCGATCATCGTGGTCGATTCGCTGGAAGCCGCCATGCCGCTGGTCGACCGGCTCGCGCCCGAGCATCTCGAACTGGCAGTGGACGACCCGCAAGCGCTGTTCGACCGCTTACGCCATGCCGGATCGGTGTTCCTGGGCCGCCATACGCCCGAGGCGATCGGCGATTATGTCGCGGGGCCCAACCATGTCCTGCCGACCGGCCGCCGCGCGCGCTTCGCCAGCGGGTTGTCGGTGCTCGACTTCATGAAGCGCACCAGCTTTCTCGGCCTGACCGAGACGGCGCTGAACGAACTCGGCCCCGCCACGGTGGCGTTGGCGCATGCCGAGGGGCTGCCCGCCCATGCCAAGTCGGTGGCGCTGCGGCTGCGGCTCAACCGGTGATCGTCGCGCCCGCCGCGCCGGAGCATCGGGAGCGGTGGCTGACGCTGCGGGCGACGCTTTGGGGCGAGGAAGCGGGCGATCCGGCGGACTTACCCGAGGGCGACGGAAACTTCGTTGCGCTGGCGGATGACCGGGTCATCGGCTTTGCCGAGGCGGCGGTGCGGCAGGATTACGTCAATGGCTGCGATGGATCGCCGGTGCTGTTTCTGGAAGGGCTGTTCGTCGATCCGGGCCATCGTCGGCGCGGCGTTGCGCGTGCACTGATCGCGGCGGTGGCGGATTGGGGTCGGGCGCGGGGCTGTTCGGAGTTCGCATCCGATGCGGAACTGGACAACACTGACTCCCATGCGATGCACCGCGCGCTGGGGTTCGTCGAGACAGAGCGGGTAGTGTATTTTCGTCGGGAATTGTGACGTCTGGCATCCCTTGGCCTTCGACTTCGCTCACGCTGAACGGAGCGAAAGGATTGAGACCCAGCATACCAACCTCCGTTCAGCCTGAGCGAAGTCGAAGGCCACGCCCTGCCCCCCGCCGCAACACCCCCGCTCCCAAAATACGTGACGAATTGGCGACAGCCCGGTAAAGGCCCGCCAATGACTCGTCCCACCGCCCGTACCCAGGCGCGCGCCGCCGCGCGCCTTGCCGCCGTTCAGGCGCTTTACCAGCATGACATGGAACAGACGCCGCTGGCCACGCTGCTCCACGAATTCCACAATCACCGCATCGGCGCGACGATCGAGGATGTCGAATATGCCGATGCCGATATCGATTTCTTCGACGACATCGTGAAGGGCGTGCAGGCGCGCCTGGGCGAGATCGACGTGATGATCGAGGGCAAGCTGGCCAAGGGCTGGACGCTGAACCGGCTCGACAAGCCGATGAAGGCGATCCTGCGCGCCGGCACCTATGAACTGATCGCGCGGCATGACGTGCCGGTCGGTGCGGTGATCAGCGAATATGTCGATGTCGCCCACGCTTTTTACGAAAAGCGCGAATCGGGCTTCGTCAACGGCCTGCTCGACGCGATCGCCAAGGTCGCGCGCACCTGATCCTTTCCCGATGACCGAGGCGGAGTTCATCGCCGCATTGCGCCGGATGCCGCTGCATCCCGGCGCGCATGGCCTGATGGACGACAGCGCGGTGATCGATGCCGGGCCGCTGGTCGTCACCACCGACACGCTGGTCGAGGGGGTGCATTTCCTGCCCCAGGACCCGCCCGGCGATGTCGCGTGGAAGCTGGTCGCCACCAACCTCTCCGACCTTGCCGCCAAGGGGGCGTTGGTCGAGGGGGTGCTGCTCAACTATCCGCTGGGCGATTCCGCCTGGGACCATGCCTTTCTCGACGGGCTGTCGCTCGCCCTTGCCCGCTTCGACGCGCGGCTGATCGGCGGCGACACGGTGTCGTTGCGGGGTCCCCGCGTGCTGACGCTCACCGCCTTTGGCCGCGAAGCCGCCGCCCCGGTGCGCAGCGGGGCGCGGGCCGGCGATGCGCTTTGGGTGACGGGTACGATCGGCGATGCCGGGCTGGGACTGGCCATCGCCATGGGCGGCACCGGCCCCGAGGCCTTGCGCGACGCCTATCGCCGCCCCCAGCCCCGGCTGACGGAGGGTCGCGCGCTGGCACCCGTCGTCCATGCGATGATGGATGTCTCGGACGGTCTGCTGATCGACGCCGCCCGCATGGCGCAGGCCAGCGGTCTGGCCGTCACCATCGATCTCGATGCCGTGCGCCTCTCCCCCGCCGCGCGCGCGCTTGGCGGAGAGGACCGGGCGGCACGGCTGGCCGCCGCGACCGCTGGGGATGATTACGAACTCCTCTTCGCGCTGCCGCCCGACGTTACGCCGCCGGTCGCCGCCACGCGGGTCGGCCGGTTCGATGCCGGTGCGGGCCTGAGCCTGTTCGACACCGCCGGCCCGATCCCCCTGCCACCGCGCCTGGGCTTCGAGCACGCAGCCCCACGCTGAATTTGCTTTCTCGCCGCCGCCGCCCGGTGCTAATCTGCATCAGCCGGACATAGGGGAGAGCGTCCGGCCAAGGGGGGATTGCGTGACCAAGGGTGTGATGAAGATGCTGGGCGCGTCGGTGACGGCGCTCGCCCTGATGAGCCTGACCGCGATGACGCAGGACAAGGCCGCGCCGCCGCCTGCGACCGACACGCCCGCGCCCGCACCGGCGGCCGCCGGCCCCGTTCCGGTCGAGGCCTTCGCGCTGCTGCCCGAGTTCGAAAGCCCCGCGCTGTCGCCCGACGGCACCCGCATCGCCGCCAAGCGCGCGCTCAACGGCAAGCAGTTCCTGATGGTCGCGCCGCTGGTCAAGGACCATGGCAAACCCGCGCTCGCCGCGCTCAGCGACAAGGTCGACGTCAACTGGTGGCGCTGGGTCAATGACGAATGGCTGGTCGTCGGGCTGGGCAGCCAGGACGTGATCCAGGGCGAGGAATATTATGTCACCCGCCTGATCGGCATCCGCGCCGACATGACCAAGATGGTGCGGATCGACTGGGAGAATTCGGGCTTCCGCGCCGATGAGGTGCTGTGGACCGCGCATGACGGCACCCCGCGTATCCTGTTCGCCAAGCAGACCGGCATCTACAACATGTCCGACGTCTATCCGTCGGTCTATGAGGCGGATGTCTCGACCGGACGGGTCAAGCGCATCGCCAGCGGCCAGACCGATGTGTGGGACTGGTATGCGGACGGCCAGGGCCAGCTGCGCATGGGTGTGCGCTACAGCGACGAGACGCGGCAGAAGAGCATCCTCTATCGTCAGACAAATGCCGAATCCTTCCGCACCATCGCGCGTGCCAATGGTCGCAAGGACGAATCGGTGCTGATCCCCAGCATCTTCCGCGCCGACGGCACCGCGCTCGCGATCGACGACAGCGACGGCTATGACGCGCTCTACGAGGTAACGCTCCCCGACCTGAAGCTGGGCCGCAAGCTGAGCAGCGTGGCCGGCTATGACATCGACGGCGTCATCCGCAACGCCGATGGCAACGACATCGCCGCCATCCGCTATACCGACCAGCGCTATCACGATGCCTGGACCGATCCCCGGATCAAGGAATTGCAGGACCTGATCGACAAGGCCGTCACCCCGCGCCGTGCCGAGATCACGTCCTGGGACAAGGCGCGCGACCGCTTCCTGGTCGAGGTCGGCGGCCCCTCCCAGGCGGGGGCGCTCTATTACTGGGACATCGCCTATGGGAACATGCAGTTCCTGACCTGGAACAACCCGCAACTGCGCGGACGGCGCCTGTCGCCGGTGCGCAGCGTCACCTATACGGCGCGCGACGGCACCAAGATCGAGTCGGTGCTGACCCTGCCGCGCGGTCGCAGCGACAAGAATCTGCCGCTGATCGTGCTGCCGCATGGCGGGCCGTTCGCGCGCGATTCGGAAAGCTGGGACTGGTGGACCCAGTATCTCGCCGAGCTGGGCTATGCGGTGATCCAGCCCAATTATCGCGGCTCGTCGGGCTATGGCACCGACTTCGCCAGGAAGGGCGAGGGCGAATGGGGCCTGAAGATGCAGGACGACCTGAACGACGCCGTCACCTATCTGGCCAAGGAAGGGATCGCCGACCCCAAGCGGGTGTGCATGGTCGGCGCGTCCTATGGCGGTTATGCCGCGATGCGCGCGGCGCAGCGCGACGGGGCGCTGTATCGCTGCGCCATCTCCTATGCCGGCGTGTCCGATCTGCAGGCGATGAAGCGCTACGACTCGCGCTTCCTGTTCAGCAAGACGCGTGCCGACTGGCTGCACAAACAGGCCCCGGATTACCGCGCCGTCTCGCCCCGTTTCGGTGCCGCCGACATGACGATCCCGCTGCTGATCGTCCATGGCAAGGAGGACAAGCGCGTGCCCGTCAACCAGTCGCGCATGATGGTCGCCGCGCTGAAGGCGGCGGGCAAGCCGGTGAACTATATCGAACAGCCGCTGGCCGACCACCACTTCACCCGCGGCGAGGACCGGCTGGAATTCCTGAAGGCGATGGCGGCGTTCCTGGCCAAGTATAATCCGGCGTAAGGGCGCCAATTCCTCCCCTGCAAGGGAAGGTGGCAGGCCGAAGGCCTGACGGAGGGGTGTCCCGGTAGGCGAGGAAAGACCTCACTCACCACGGCTGATACCCCTCCACCAGCTTCGCTGGTCCCCCTCCCCTTACAGGGGAGGAATTAGGGGCCAAACAACCTTGCCCCACGCCTAACCCACCCCCATATCCGGGACTGATTCGGCGCGCCTTTCCTTTTGAGGCCATTGCGGCTATGGCGGCGCCTCTTCGACATACCCTATAACACGACGAACCGAGGTATTTTTTGGCCAAGGAAGAACTGCTCGAGATGCGCGGCCGCGTGGTGGAACTCCTCCCCAATGCGATGTTCCGCGTCCAGCTCGAGAATGATCACGAGATCCTGGGGCACACGGCGGGCAAGATGCGCAAGAACCGCATCCGCGTGCTGGTCGGCGACGAAGTGCTCGTCGAGCTGACGCCGTACGACCTGACCAAGGGCCGGATCACCTACCGCTTCAAGTGACCGACCGGCCCCCTATGCCGATCGTCCTTGCATCCTCCTCCCCGCGCCGCCGCGATCTGCTGGCGCGGCTGGGAGTCGTGCCCGACCGCGTGGCCTCGCCCGACATCGACGAAGCGCCGCGTCCCGCCGAGCTGCCCCGTAGTTATGCGCTGCGGTTGGCGGTGGAAAAGGCGCACGCGGTTGACCGTGCCGAGGGTGAGATCGTCGTCGCGGGCGACACCACCATCGCGCTGGGCCGCCGTATCCTGCCCCCCGCCGAGACCAAAGAGGTGCAGCGCAAGCTGCTGCGCCTGATGTCCGGGCGGCGGCATCATGCGCTGTCGGCGGTGTGCGTCATCGATGCGGGCGGCACGGTCCGCACCCGGCTGGCCGACACGATCGTCGCGTTCAAGCCCCTCTCCGACGACGAAATCGACGCGTACATCGCGTGCGGCGAAGGGCTGGGCAAGGCCGGAGGCTATGCCATCCAGGGCCGCGCCGAGGCGTTCGTCCGCTTCCTGCAAGGCAGCCATTCGGGCGTGGTCGGCCTGCCGTTGTTCGAGACCCGCGCCCTGTTGAAGTCCGCCGGACTGCCGCTTGTCTGAATGGCTCTATGAGGCCGGGATCGGCGAGACGCGCGCCGCGCTGGTCGAGGACGGCCGGATTGTCCAAGCCGCGATCGAGCTGACCGGCACGCTCACGGTCGGCACCGTGGCCGAGGGGCGGCTGGTCGAACTGCTTCCCGGTCGACAGGGCCGGGTGACGTTGGCGCAGGGCGGCGACGTGCTGCTGGCGCCGGTGCCCAAGGGGATGACGCAAGGGTCGGCACTGACCGTCATCGTCACCCGCGAGGCGATTCCCGAACGCGGCCGATCCAAGCTGCCCAAGGCGCAGGTCGCCCCCGAAGATGCCCTCCCCGCCCCCGGCCCCGATCTGCGCATGCGAATCGCCGCGACCGGCTTTCCGGTCCGCGAACTCCTGGCCCATCAGCCCGACGATCTGGAAGCGGCGGGCTGGTCCGAACTGCTCGACGAGGCGGTGACGGGCGAGATCGGCTTCGGCGCGGGCGTGCTGCGCATGACGCCGACCCCGGCGATGACCTTGTTCGACGTCGACGGCTCGCCCCCGCACGAGCCGCTGTCGATCGCCGCTGCCCGCGCGGTGGCGGAGGCGATCCTGCGCCACGGCATTGGCGGGTCGATCGGCATCGACTTCCCCACGCTGGAGGGCAAGGGCCCGCGCCAGGCGGTGGCGGAGGCGCTGGACGCCGCGCTCCCCCTTCCCTTCGAGCGGACGGCGGTCAACGGCTTCGGTTTCCTCCAGATCGTCCGCCCGCGCCCGCGTGCGTCGATCCCCGAGCGACTGGGCATCGACCCGATCGGCGCCCGCGCCCGCGCGCTGCTGCGCCAGTGGGAGCGCGAGCCGCCCGGCCCCGCGCCCGTGCACCGGCTCTCCGCCACCCTCTATGATCGATTGATGGCCAACCCCGACTGGCGCGACGAACTCGCCCGCCGCACGGGCCGCCCGCTGCAACTGGAACGCGCATGACCACCTGCCCCATCTGCGACAAACCGACCGCCGCCGAGCACGCGCCCTTCTGCTCGCGCGGATGCAAGGACCGCGACCTGCTGCAATGGCTGGGCGAAGGTTATCGCATCCCAGTCAAAGAAAATGACGAAGAGGGGCTGGACAGCGGCGAAAGCCACCCGTAAAGGCACGCCTCCAATCGCAATCGCGGTGTGGGCCCAAGTAGCTCAGTTGGTAGAGCATGCGACTGAAAATCGCAGTGTCGGTGGTTCGATCCCGCCCTTGGGCACCATTTTTCCCTATATCGATGTTGGCGCTAGCTAACCCTGCCCTTAGTATAGCCTTATTATGCCCCTGGTGCAGCTTCTTGAGCACCCAATGGGAGCTCCAACAGCCTAAAATAGGCGCAACACTGCGAAGACGGCCGTCTGGATATGCCCGGCGATTCTTTCGCTCGCGGTACTCTCTGAAGCAGATCCACTGTGGCGCCAGCGACTCAAGGAGCCTCGGCGTCATCGCTGGATAACGAACTTCCCGACAAATGCTCGGAACAGACCGGATCGTCTGCAAAGCAGAAAACGGAATATCGGCAGCGGGCCGAGCTCCTCTGCCGGCTTCTGAACGTTCATAGGCTGAAAAGCTGGCCCCGCGTAATTACCCATGCGTTGAGATATTTACTCGCCACGACAGGACCTTCCGTTACGATACGCTCTCCATCGAAAAGGAGGGGCAATGCCATACTGGGATGATCGCGCAGCAAGCATGTCGAACATCCGACTGTACATGCCTCGCGGTGGTTGGCGTACGGCCGTTGAGGAGGTACCGGAAGATTTAGATGCCGTAGCCAGGAAGGGCGCATCCAGCGAGATCGGAAGCATCCTCCTCAATGTCCTGAATGCGACCAACGTCGTCGTCCTGACCGGCACCGGATCGTCGTTCGCAGCCAGCAATGCACCAGGACGACCGACGCCCGCCGGAATGGGCGACGTCTGGACCGCCGTGCAGCAAGCTGTCGGCATGCCGGAGTTCAATGCGGTGGTCGCAACCTTTGGTGAGGCGCGGGTCGCGGGGAACATCGAAAAGCTGCTCACGCTGTGCAAGCTCTATCTCGAGCTGCACACCGGCAATTTCGGCGATCCCGAGTACAACCGGATGGCGACTTTCGCACGCAGGGCCGAGGATGCGATCCTCCACCGCGTTGACTTCGTGGATGTCGACACCCGGCTCGATGCGCATGGCGCCCTCATCCAGAAAATCGGGCGGCGCGGGGTACGCAAACCCCGGGCCAAGCTGTTCACGACCAACTACGACCTCTGCTTCGAGGAGGCCGCCCGCAGATCCCGCTTCGTGCTGATCGACGGCTTCTCCCATCATCTGGATCAGACGTACGATCGCACCAACTTCGGACTCGACGTCGTCCGCCGCGACATGGGGCGCGACAGTCCTGACTACATCCAGAACGTCATGCAGTTCTACAAGCTGCACGGCTCACTCGACTGGCGACGCGTAGGAGGCGAGATCCTACGGACCCGAGCGTCCGAGGGCACGCCGGTCCTCATATACCCCCGCTCGAGCAAGTATCAGGAGAGCTTCGACGCTCCCTATCTGGACATGCTCTCCGCCTTCCAAGCCGCCCTGCGCGAACCCGACACCGCGCTGCTCGTGTCCGGCTTTGGCTTCAACGACGATCACATCAGCAGCCCCATCATGTCGGCGGTGGAGTCCAACATGTCGCTCAGGGTCGTCGTCTGCGACCCGGCGTTCATATCATCGGATCGGCTTGACGCGGGGGAGTATGAGATCGAAGGCCTGCAGCCTCCCGCCAACAGGTTCCTCGCCGGCTTCAAGCGGCTGGCGGATTCAGGTGATGCCCGGGTCCATCTCATGAACGGCCGGTTCCAAGACGTCGCCGTCGCGCTTCCCGATCTGGTGGGGGAGACCGATCGTGAGCGTCATGTCCAGAGGATGAGAAGCCTGCGGGACGCTGCCGAGGGCGTGGCATGACCCAGGTGAATCCGATCGATGCCGACCGCTACGTCGGTACGGTGACGCAGGTCACGGCCGCCCACGTTAACGTCAATCTTCCCAACGCGTCTCTTGGACGAGAGCGGCGCGGCACCTCGCTGGGCGCCGTGGGCGACTTCGTGTTCGTGGACTGCGAACGCTCCTACGTCCTTGGAAGGATCGTAGAAACCAGGTTGCCCGACGGTGAACGGTTGACGGTCGAACCTAAGGTCGGCGACGCAGGCGCGATCAACCCGATCGGCCGCATCCAGCTCCTTGCAGCGGTCGAGCAAGGATCCAATCGGCTCAAGCGCGGTCTGGTCCAGTTTCCTCGGATCGGAGACGGCGTGTATCTTGCCGAACCGCGTCTGCTGGCCACCCTTATCCGCAACGCGGTGGCGGGCTCCGACGATCTCACGCTCAGCATCGGCAGGATCGACACCGCCGACGGCGTCGACGTGTGCCTGCCTCCGGACCGGCTGTTCGGTCGCCACTGCGGTGTCTTCGGTGCGACGGGCGGCGGAAAGAGCTGGACGGTCGCGACGCTGGTCGAGCAGATCAAGAGCGCCGGCGGAAAGGCGATCGTGCTCGATCCCACTGGCGAGTTCAGCGGCATGGCATGCGTCGACACCGTCTTCACGTTCGATGCCGCCCAGGAGCATCAGGAGCAGGTGCACTTCCCGTATCGTCACATGACGGAGGACGATCTCTTCTCTCTGTTCCGTCCCTCGGGACAGAGCCAGGGTCCCAAGTTGCGCGAGGCCATCCGGAGTCTGAAGCTCGTCAGTGCGATGCAGGCCGGTCCACCCGAAGGCGTCGTGGTGCAGGAAGGCGTGATCATGAAGCGGGGACAATCCCGCGCAGCCTTCTTCAACGCCGTGCGCCAGCACGCGGCCGCCCTTCAGGCTCCGGGGTGCGAATTCGACATTGAGCGTCTGGCCGACCAGGTGCGGGCGGAGTGCGTTTTCCTCACCGGAGACATGGGCCGTTTCGGCAACGCCGATCAGGGCAGCATCGCGTTCTGCGAGACGCTCGTAGCCAGGATCAACACGCTGACGGCATCGCATGAACTCAGATGCGTGTTCGGGCGCGAGGGTCTCTCCCTCGTGGAGGCGATCCGCGCCTTCGTCGCCGACGATGCCAGCGACGTCGCCGTGGTCTCGTTCCGAGACGTGCGCTTCGAACACGGTACCCGTGAAATCCTCCTGAATGTCATCGGTCGGTTCCTTTTGACGGAGGCTCGATCAGGAACATTCAGGGCGGCACCGCTGGTCGTCTTTCTGGACGAGGCGCATCAGTTTCTCGGCCGAACGGTCGGAGACGACTACGCATCGGTCAAGCTCGATGCGTTCGGCATCATCGCGAAGGAGGGCCGGAAGTACGGACTGACCTGCGTGCTGGCCACGCAACGACCGCGCGACGTACCCGCTGACGTGCTGAGCCAGCTCGGCACCCTGATTGTCCATCGCCTCACCAACGACCAAGACCGCGAGACGGTGGAGCGCGCTTGTGGGGATCTCGACCGCGGGGCTGCACAGTTCGTACCGATGCTCGCGCCGGGAGAGGCGATCGTAATCGGACCCGAACTGCCTGCGCCGGTGCCCATCTTCGTACGCCGACCCTCGTCGCCACCCGACTCGAGCGGCCCCTCCTTCCAGTCCTCTTGGAAAGAGCGTCGACTGAGGCGTGCAGGTGATGAACCTGAAGCCGCGCAGGTCTGACATGCGCGACATCGACCAACACGGAACGACCACTTCGGCAAACAGGTGGGCGAAGACGAATGATTCCGTCAGGGGTCGAGCTCGAGCGGCAATGCTCGTCGCGTGCAAAATATTCAGAGACAATAATCTGTTGCTGCTGGGAGTTATAGGTATGATCTAAGGAAATTACATGCAGACCAAAGTTTCCATGCCGATCGGAACGGAATATCAGATCACTTCTAGAGTAATGTCTAAGTTGGACGACCTTCCTGCTAACATACCGGTCAGTTTTTTCTCGCTGATTCACGACATGGGCTTCGTCGGCGATGACCGCACCGAGTTGACATCTGCCATCCGGCGGCTTGCTCAAGCAGGCCGCATCCTGATGCCTGAGGATAATGACGAGATCGATCTCTCGACGCCGTTGCAGTCTTCGAGACTGACCAACGGGTATTCCACCATAGAGCATGCCATCGCTGTTTTCGGCGCTCCACTGTCAGAGACAGCCAACGGTGCCATGACCGTTCTCACCTATCGCCTCCACCCTCATCGATGCCGAATGCCGATCGAAGCGCAGCATCTGGCGGGCTTCATGCTCGAATTCGGTGAAGACGGTCTTCTCCGCCGAATTGCCAACACGCGGCTTACTCAGTCGTAATCATCAGTTAACAGCAATCAGGCATGATCCCAGCAAGGGGAAAATCATGTTAAAAGCAGATTGCTACGTTAAATTACTTTCGACAGCCCAAGAGGCATTCGGCGCCGCCCGTCAAGAAGCATGGGACAATATGGTCGGCGATGCCCCCATCGAAGAGGATCAACTGTTCTGGTTGATCGACACGGCCTTACCAAGACTAGAGAAGCATTGGATCCCGCTGATGAAAGGCTCAGGCATCTCCATGCGACTGTCAGGGGTTTTCTGCCACAAGACCCCGCTTGCGGTCTATGATGACAGCAAAAACCCTTCAGGGCCGAAAATACGACGAGAACTCGGCGACCTTCTCCTGGTACATGATCGCATTGGACGAAACGCAGGACGCCAAGCCCTCTTGATGCAGGCAAAGCGGATGGAGAACACCCTGTTGAAGGCTGACAATCCGGAGCAGGCTCGACTGTATTCGGAGTGGCCGCCCTTCAAACTTCGGGGTCAGGGGGGTAATGGATCGAACTTCATCGATGGCGACCGCCACTTCGACGGTTGCCGAGATGGCGTTCGCTACCTGATCTTCGACGATGCTCGCTATCCAAGCCACAAATCAAGGTGCTGCAATTGGTGCTACTGCCCTTGGTGTGATTCGGCCTGTGATCATGTAAATGGTTGGCTGGTCAGTGATCCGCGCGGGACCGTAGGCCTCCCTGGCAGCGAAGACCTTGCAACGACGTTCGTCAACATGCTCTTCAATGTGTACCCTCCCCGCGGAAAGGCGACGAAACGCTATTTGCCGACTGACACGCTGAAACTTGGCATAGATGAAGACTTCGACGTCACGGTACACGAACTCCTGACAAAGACCTTTAGCAAGGATTTGTTGACGACGAAGCGAGGACGTCACGCGCGAAGGCGTGGCCAAGAAACCAGTTTCATGGGCGTCGATTCGCTCGGCTTGATATCCGACAGCCCTCTGGCATTTCTAACCGCCGCAGTGGGATCTGGAACCGAACCTCCGAAGTCTGAACGCGTCGACACCGAAGGAGAGGGCGGGCCGATCGCCATCGTGCTCGTGGAGACATTCGCAGACTAATTATTATAGCGGCTTGTATCTCGCATGCATCTTCCGGGTAAGCGTACTTTAACTGACACCATGCTATAGGCCTATCATCGGGGATGCTGGCCGCCTTTTACGAGGAAGCGATCAATACGTTAGGGCAAAATTTCTTGTGCGACCAGTCATAAGACTATTCGTATAACTTGTCGCATGGGGTGGTTCGGCCGGGGTGTGGGTCTGCGAAATCATCAACCGGTGCAAGGTGTCGATCGAAGCGTTCAATCTAGATCCTTCAACCACGGCACCGGAACCAGCTTGATGCCATCGCGCCAGCGTTCCTGCACCGAGTCCTGAAACCAGTCCTGCATGAGGTCCACATGGTCCGTCACGACGATCTGCATGTTCGGCACCAGTCGGTCGCAGTACTCCCAAAGCAGCCGATACAGGCGCGCGACAGCGACCTGATCCTCATCGTCGACGCCGCCGATCTCGCCCACGTCGCGATCACGGGGATAGTGCGCCTGTGAAGGCTGGTCGAGCATGAGGAACGCTGGCACCGGACGATTGCGCGCACGGAAAAGCTTGTGAAGCGCGAGATGGGTCGCGACGTGATAGCCGACCCAGTTCTCGCCGCTGCCGATCTGCGAGAGCGGCAGCGGACCGGTCAGGGTGTCCGCCACGATGGTGAGATGTCGCCTGTCCAGTCTGACGTTGCGGTCACCATGCTCCAGCTGGAGTTCCGTCGCCCAATCCGTCAGGTCCCGCCCGATGAGATTCAGGGCGGTGATCAGGCGTTCCTCCAGCGCTCCCTGATCCAGCGCCCGATCCAGTTCATCCAGTTCGGCCCTGATTCGGGAGATGCGCATGCCCAGCGTTCGGTCCTCCACGACCGCGTGGACGTTCTCCAGGAAGTACTCGATGCGTCCGCAGAGACGGGCCTGCTCGGTCAACTGGTCCTGCTCAATGCGCAACCGCTCGTTCTGGGAGATACGAGCCTGTATGCCGGTCTGCACCGCCGAAAGTTCACCGTCGATCGCCGTACGCCGCTCCTCGAGTTCGGCGATCCGCTTCTGCAAGCGTGGATTGTCCCGACGTGCGGTCGCCAGTTGGAGATCCAGCCCCTCCAGCGAACGCTTCAATTCAGCGACGGCCGGTATGGGAGCATCGAGGTGGCCGGCACAGAGGGGGCACGTGTCGATGGGGCCGCTCGCGCCGTTGACCAGTCCGATCGAGACGAGCCTGGCCTCCTGCTCCCTCCCTTCGACCTCGAAGTCGGAAACCTCCATCCTGATCCGCTGCAGTTCCCTTATTTCGTTCCTGATCTCCTGAAGCTCGCCACGCAGCTTCCGACGGCTATCCTCGAGATCCGCGAGATCGGTCCCGGCACGGTCTGAGCGGGCATAGGACATGGTCCTCGGAGCCGATGCCTGCCTGAGAAAGGCACGCGTCTCCTCGACCCCGTCGGGAACAGGCCCCGAAGCGAGTCCAAGACGGCGTGCTTCCGTCGCGAGGGTACGGGCGGTCTGCGACGCGTCCTTCGAAAGGGCCTTGGCCTCCTCGAGTTCCCGCACGAGCCTGCGCAGACGCGCACGGGCATCCTGCCGGCGTCGCTGCTTCAGATAGTGGTCGTCCTCTATCGCCCCGACGAAGTAGGGGATCGCGTCCTTGATCGCCTGCGGCAGGCGTTCCTCGCCCTGACGATGGAAGAGCTGTCGCTTGTTCGCGATCTCGTCCTGCTCCTGCAGGCAGAAAAGTATGGCCTGACTTGCCGAAGCCTCCAAAGGGACACGTAGGGCTCCAGGCTCGGGCACGAACAGGTTCTCAGTGATGCCGAGCAGCGCCGAAAGCGTCGACCTCAGACCGTCGAGCGTCTCCGTCTTCACGAACCGATCAGGATTTTCGGGGAAGTCGTCAACGTTCCGCTCGACATATATCTGGTCGCTTCCTCGCGGACCGAACGGCGCGTTTGCCCGGGCCACCAGCACGCCTTCCCCATCCACGTCGAACAGCACCGCGAACCATGATACAGCGCGCCTGATCTCACCTCCGGGTATCACGGCCTCTTCCCGTCCCCAGCAGTAGTCGACGATCCCGAGAAGTGCGGACTTGCCAGTCTTGGCGGCACCTGTGACGATGTTCAACCGACCAAGGTCGAACCTGACGTCGCGCCGCTCCCCATCGTTCGAGTAGATGGCGATACCCTGAAGCTGCATCGTCATGGTCGCACTCCGAACCCCTGAAGCACGGACGCCGTGCCCGCCTGTGCCCCGAACCAGCGCCCCAGAAGCGCCGCGGTCCGTCTGATCTCCTCGGCCTCGTCCGTCGATGCCTTCAGCTTCGCACTCAGCCTAACCGGCCGATCGCCTGTCACGATCCCGCCGTTCTGAAGGGCGATCGCGTCCACGCTCATCCCGAACATGAGCGCCTCCCTGACGACGGGCCTCAAGGCCATCACCCTTCTGGGGACATGGACGAGGATATGCTGATGGACCATCGCCCAGCTTCCGAACGCGGTGTTCGCCTTTCGTGGAAGAACGTCGCGAATGCCGGGATGAAGCGCGAGTGGCACGATCAGGAAGACCAGGGCCAGAGGCAGAGGTGCCGCCCGCACCTTGTCATAGTCTATCACCGACCGTGAGATGCACTCGAGGCAGAAGGCCGGGTTGAACAGGGCGGCCTCCTCGCGCGGCCGGGCACTCCAAGGAAGGTTCCAACGCTCCCTTGCCGCTTCCATCAGACATCGTCACCGAACAGTCGACGGAAATCACGGTGCCAGCCTACCCGAGCGTCGTTGGCGAGCATGTGATAGGAACCGACGTTGAGGAACTTGGCGGTGAGCGTGCGAAACTGGAACCGCGCCGACGTCTCAACCCAGGAATAGAGAGCCTGACCGCCTTGCTTCAGCTTGGCGTCATCGACGTCGTCGCCCTCATGGTCGTCGCACATCGCCGCATGACGCGGCTGCCATTCCTCGATCAGCATCCGTTCGAACCTTGCGAGTTCGTCGTCCAGCACGACGTGCTGTCGGGTCCAGCGCGAACGTTGTGCAAAGGCGCGGTAGAAGTCCTGCTTGGCATATCCTAGACGGTTGGAGCCCAGTCCAATCCCGCGTAGCTGCTTCACAAATCGGAGATCCTCATAGCTCGCGATCTCATCCGAGGTCGGTTCCGCGAACTCCATATCGGCGACCAGCGCGTCCCGCTTGAGCAGATCCCTGATCTCATCCAGCTTGGTCTCGATGGATGACAGTGGCACCGCTTCAGGCGGGACGGCCGTCAAGGCTCTGCATACGCGTGGCCACCACCAACCCTCCAACATCTCCCGAGCGATCGCAGCCTTCCCGCTAGGCGCGTTGAAACGCAGTTCGTATTCCAGCGCGTGCTCGAGATCGACCAGCGTCGGCTGGCCGTCGAGGATCTCGATGGCACTCAGCAACGACAGCTGCATGCGCTCGGTCAGCCGTTGAAAGGCGTCGAAGGCAGGGCGAAGCGAGAGGTTCCGAGACGTCGTTGCCACGCCGATCAGCACGTCACGCACGGCGCGAAGGTTGGCACCTGCTCCTTCACCATCTGTACGTCCAGGCCGGAGCATGGAAGCCGCCGATCCTTCAGGTGCCCTCGCAGTCGTGACGAGCAGCAACTTGACCCGTGAAGGCAGAGACGGGTCGGCTGCCGCCGCTTCCGACCAGACCCTCAGGGTCTTCCAGAGATCGGCGCTGGAATCGGATAGGCTTGCTGCCCGGGTCAGATGGTGCTTGGCCTGTAGACGCTCAACCGGTTCCCCGTCGCTCGCGAAGGCCACGTCGTCGAGTTGTTCGATCGACACCTCCAGATCCACACCGGTGTTCAGGTGCGGCATGCAACGATAGAGCGCCAGCCGGGCCTGATAAAGGTAACCGGCCGCCGAAGGCGCTGCACCGAAGATGTTGGTCCCCGCGATCGTTCAATCTCCCTCCGACCATTCGGGACTTTTGGAGCCAGAATGTCAACCTACTGGAACGCGCTGGCTCCGACAGACGGCGAAACGTAGCAGTCCCTCCCGGTTGTTCTTGACACACGCCCTTGTCCAAACGCCCTCTGCTCGCGAACCGCATCGATGATTCACGAACCGCAGTTGAGGTGGCCCTGCCAAGTTCGTGTAAGGCCGTCGGCGGTCATCGTAATCCAAGCGACGGTTTCCGAAAACTCATGCCCCCTGCTCACCACCTTTCCGCTGTCGCGAACGACGATTCTGATCCCAACGCCGATCCAACGATCGTACGTAAAGAACAGCCCCTTCGCGTCCGCGGCCGGTTTCAACGCGACGACGATGCCGTTCCGCCTGACGGCCGCCCGGTCGTCCGCCATCGACAAGCGTGCCTTGCGGCCAGGTCCGCCCCGCCAGGTGCAGCCGGTGCCCACGGCACCGGCTTGCTCCGCGTCGGCGTGGCTCATGGGCTCCAACGGCAGCGACGATGCGGTCGAAGCGGCCTGCCTCGCATCAACCGCCATCGGCAGACACGCCGATGCCATCGTCAGGACGAGCGACCATTTCATCATCAGAACGACGCCTTCGCGTTCCTGGGGGCCGCAGCCTCGACCGCCGCAGCCGTCCGCGCCTTCAGCTCGTCACCATACCGCATGCCTTCCATCAGCTTGATCGAATGCAACGAATAGCTGCTCTCCGTCAGGAGATGCGGAAGATTCCTGTTCCCGTAAGTCACGCAGCTGGCCTCGCCCTTCGTGCAGTACAGGCCATGCACGGGATCCTCAGCGGTCGGCCGACCATACTTGGCGGATACGCTGGCGACGAACGCCGCCCGTTCCATGCGGTTCGTCGGCATCGTGTATTCGACCGAGGTGGCACGCGCGCCTTCCGGCGTGGCGGTGTACCAGACCTCGACCGTCTCACCCTGCTGCCCGCTAGCACGGGTGAACATGGGAACCCTAGTCTCGTCCACCTTGCCGGGGATGCGTTCCGCGATGCGCCTGGAGACCACCGACGCCCAGGAATCCTGCGTCGGATCGGTTGCCTGGGGCGTGAAACCTCCCGCCTTCAGCGCGGCACGCGTCTCCTCCGGCGTCATCCCCAGCTTCACGCCGGCGACGTCGAAAGTGCCGACCGACGCCCAGCGGGGGCCGCCCGTCAGGAGCCGATCGATCAGCTTCGCGGCAGGCGAGTCGGCACGCGCCTGCGCCGCGACGGGGGCGGCCGATCCCAGGACCAGAATGAGCATGGTGCCGTGGGCGACGGTCGAGGTCATCTTCATGGTCGTGTTCCTTCCTTGGCCGACGACCCGCGCCAGCAGCATCGATCGGGGTATGCGGGTGGTCAGCGCGCCAAGGGGCGCCAGCCGTCACTCCGCAGCTCGAACGGCATCGTCGATTCCTTCGGCTCGGCGATGCGCGCCTGTTCCGCCGGCGGCATGACCGGGATCGGATCGACGCCGTGATAGGTGTAGGTGACCTGGCTGACCCGATGACCGGCGAAGTCGGTCGGCTCGGTCCAGCGCACCACGTCGACAACCTCGCCTTTTGCCAGGCAGAAGGACGGCACCGAAACCATGGCGTTCGTGGCCTTGCGCTCGACCGTATGCAGATAGGGCGCGCCTTTCGGCGTCGGCGCGTAGGAGATCAGCGGCTGGCGCACGAACGCGTTGGTGGACCCGCTCCACCGTGCGGACTTCTCGAACGTCGTGCGCGTGACGAGCCCGACATTAGCCAGACCGTCCAGCATCGCGACCGCCTTTCCGTCGGAACCCGGTCCTGCCATCGGCGCCCTCGGTGAGGTGACGATCGGAAACCCCGATCCGCCAGACTCGCCCTCGATATCGTACCGCATCACGTCGATGGGATGGCAGAAGACGTCGCGGACTACGGGTCCGAGCGCGGCGGCGAACGCCTCCTTGCTCGGGGCCTTGGAATTGCCACACCCGCTCAAGCCGGTGGCGGTTGCGAAGAGCAGGACAGCGGCGGACATGAATGATCTGGACATGGGTGTTCCTTGCGTTTCAGCGGACGACGAGATTGAAGAAGGCGGCGACATCGGACGCGCCGCGGACATGGCCGGCGTCGAAAGCCCGCGCGACGCCGAGCCGCAGCGTCGAGGTGGATGCCAGCGCGGTCGACCAGCCGAGCTCGAGATCGATCTCGCGTGCGGTCGGCGTTAGGTCGAAGGTCCGGCGCTCTTCGACGAGTGCACCCGACATCAGGTCATAGGACACCGGCACGAGCAGCGACGCCCGTGCCCGCTCGACGCGCAGCGGTGATGACAGGCCGAGCGTCGCCAACCCGCCCAGTAGCGGTTGCGCGCCCTCCACCGCGAAGGCGGTACTGACGATGCAACCATCGAAACGGACGCCTGCGACCGCGCCGGTAGGGCTGCTGCTGCCGACGGTGGCGCGGCCGGACAGCAGCACGCCCGCGACGTTCCGGCGCACCATCGTGGTCGCCAGCACGGTCCGGGCACCGGCCGCACCGGACCCCGCATCGTCCCGCAACCCGAGCACCTGACCCCGCTCGACGAGTTCCGATACCTCCAGGCCGAGACCGAACGGGGTGGAGATCGCGACGGTGCGCAGACCGGCCTCGCGGCTCCGCGACCCGCGCCGGAATGACGAGGCCGTCGCGGCGATGGATGAGCCTGAGGCGAACGACGCTGACCAACCGCCGATGGTCCATTGGGAGGACATGCCGATCGGCTGTCCGATGGCGCCGCGCAGATACGAACCGGCGAGCGAGGAGCCGCCACCCGGACCCACGGCGACGTTCGAGCCCAGCGTGACCGTCTGACCCGCAGCCGGCGAGAACGTCACCATCGCCGGTCGGCCGGACGCAGCGGCCTGCCAGGGCCCTGTCGTCGTCGACGTCGCGATGCCCAGTCTCCCGTCCGACCACGACGAGGACTGAAGGGGATAGGGAGGCGCGGATGTGGCGAGCGTTCCCGCGAGCAGACCGGAGGACCGCGCGCGAATGCCGCCGGGCACCGTCATCAGATAGTCGCGGCCATAGCGGTCGAACACGGTCATCGTCGACGTGTGCGAACGGAGGTCGGCCGCAACTGCCGCACCGCCGAACGGCGCGGACACGACCAACGATGAATAGCGCGCCAGCACCGTCCGTGCAGCGGCGAACGACGTTGCCGGTGCCTGCGCCTGCATCGCCTTCTCGACGTTCAGCAGTCCGACGCCGTAGACCTGATCGACCCCGGGCGCGCCGAGATCGGTCGCCGTATCGAGCATGATGCGGCTGATCTCCCTGCCGCCGAGCTGCGGCCAGTACTGCTTCAGCAGGGCCGCGGCACCCGCGATCCCCGGTGCCGCGAAGCTGTTGCCCGTCACGGTGGCCTGCTGGCCGTTCTGGTCCACGGTGGCGACGTTGCTCGCGACGACCGACAGGGTGCGGTCCGCCAATGCTCCCGGCGTGCCGTTGCCGCTGGGCGGTTGCAGGTTCGCCTCGACGCGGATGCCGAACAGGAACCAGTCCTTGTTCGACAGGTCCTTGCCGACGAGGTCCTCCGCGACCTTGCCCGAGAAGCTGTCCTCGCCGACGTTGTTCGTCACCGACTCGACGAACAACCGGTTGCCGCCGCGTACCAGATCCATCGCCGACTTCAGATCAGCGGCCAGCTGCTCGCCACCACCCGAGCCGTTGATGCTCATGGAGATCACGAAGGCGCCCTTGTCGATCGCATACCTGATCGCCGGAGCGATCAGGGCGACGTTCGGGGCATCGGATTCTGGTATCGGACCGGTCGAACCCGCGACGATGCCCTCAAGGTTCGGGCCGCTGATCTTCAGCGCCAGGATGGTGGCGTCGTAGGCGACGCCGTGCATGCCGTTGCCATCGCGCGCACCGGCGGCGACCGCGGCGGTCTTGCTGCCGTGACCATCCTTGTCGTCGAGCTCGAACCGGATGGTCTCGCCCGGGCAGGTCGCGCATCGGGCGATCTTCTGGTCGAACGCGGTACTGTCGGCCGAGATGCGGCCCGCAAACTCCGGGCCATCACGGTCGATGCCGGTGTCGACGATCGCGATCGTCACGCCCTTGCCCGTGATGCCGCGCGCGTAGGCGTAGTCGGCCTTCATCCCGATGGCAGCCGCGCTCTTCGTATCCTCTGCGGTCGGCGTAGGCGTAGGCGTAGGGGCGGGTGTCGGAGCCGGGGTGGGCGCAGGCGTTGGAGTAGGCGTCGGGGTGACGACCGGCGTCGTTCCTGGGGAGTTGACGCTCCCGCCGCCGCCACAGGCGCCGAGCATCATGGCTCCCGCCACCGCCGTCGAGTTTCTGATGATGGCGAGCCGCCTGTTGCGGCACCTATAATCTGCACCCACGCTCGAACCCCCGTTCGCGTCGGTGCCGTCAGGCTGATCCCAGCCGGCGGCACCGCCCCTGTTGACGAGGCGGTGCCGGCCCGTGAGCCGGGGATTCAGAACCTGCAACGAGACAGGCGCGAGCGTCTTTAGGCTTGCGCCCTGGACATGCACGCCCGCTCCCCGGCCGAATGGAATTCGGGCCGGGCATCGGCTGTCGTTGCGAGGTTCTGACGCCTCGGTCCGCCTGCTGGCGAACGCATCCGCTCTACGCGGAGAATGTTAACACGATCAATCCATCGGTTGCGGCACGGACCATCTTTTCGATCGACAATGCTCATGTCCCGCCAACTGCATGGCGCAGATGATCATGAGGAGTAGACAACTCAATCCGCCCTCGGTCTACGCATCCTAGCACGACAAGAATGGGGGGCACCAACGCAGCTCACGAGCCATTCGAAGTATGGCGCACCTCAACACCGGCATGCGCAACATGGATTTCCGTACCGTGGTGACCTACGTTCGGTCGATGACCACGGGCTTCATCTCATATACCCACGCCGACAGCGCCTTGAAGGAACAGTTCGTCCGGCATCTTGCCCCGCTTCGTCGTGAAGGTCTGATCGACATCTGGCACGACGGCATGCTCCGCCCGGGTGAACATCTCGATCCGACCGTGCAGGCGGCGCTGGCGGCATCCGACATCGTGATCCTGCTCGTATCCTCGGATTTCATGAACTCGGAGTACTGCTACGAGCAGGAGATGCTGCGCGCGTTCGAACGCCAGCGCGCCGGAAACGTCAGGGTCGTCCCCGTCATCCTACGCCCCTGCCAGTGGAAGGGCGTCCCGATCGGCGAGGGACAGACGCTTTCGGAATTCGTGGCGCTGCCCAAGGACGGCAAGCCGGTGACCCAGTGGACCGATCTCGACGCGGCGTTCGACGATGCCGTCGGAGCGATACGCGCCATGTTGAAGGCCGATCATAGAACCGCTGATCTAGCAGCCAAGGAAGTGCGGTCTGCTGCAGTCATACCGTCCGCAAATTCGGTCGCCTCCGCTTCTTCCAGCATGCTCGGCATCCCTGCCAAGCCTACTGACCTGGACCGTGATCGCTTCCTGCGCTCAGGCTTCACTGCGACTGCGGACCTGTTCGAACGGAACCTTGCGGAACTGAAGGCGTCAGATCCGAGGATTGATACTGATTTCGAGCGGATCGACAGCCGGTCCTTCGCGGCCAGCGTCTATCTCGACGGCAAGCGCGTAGGTCAGATCGGAATCTGGTACGGCGGCGGCACTTGGAGAAACGCCCTCTGCCTGAGCTACGATGCGATTTCCAGCGGCCGAAACTCGATGAACGACTGGCTGCCGGTGGAGGACACCCGGGAGGGTCTGGCGTTCGGCGCCCGCAACGCCATGTCGCACAGGCGCGTGGACGGACCACTCGATGCGGAAGGCGCCGCCACATACTTCTGGGACGGTTTCCTGGATCATGTTCGGGCCCGCATCGGCTGAGAGCCAAGCACCATGGCGATGATCGTCATCGGCGGAAGCATTGGTCGAGACGCCCGTGCATCGCTTCCTCTCCTGTTTGGCGGACGCCGATGAACGCCTCCGGTTCAGTAGGAAAAGCATGGCGGCGAGTATGACCGAGCCTCTTCCAGGCAGACTTCAACAGTGGTCCATATGTCGACCGCGGGTCTGCCATTCCCGACCGGCTCAAGCAGGCTCGTCGCCGCGCCTCATCGTCATCATGGGAGGCGCTTCAAACTCGATCTGGAACGTCGAGCCTTCGGTTCGATCGTATAGACCGCGCCCGGCCATCGTGAACGTTGTCCCGCCCGAACCCATGCCAACGATGGTGATCATCGCACCGGTTCCGATCCAAACGTCCGGTTCGGCTGCTCCATGGGGGCGAATGCCGCAGTAGTAGCGCAGGATGGATGCCTGCGACCCACCGTCATCGTCCGGGATCACCTCCTCCCTTCCTTCTTCGATGGCGAGATCGATCCCGTGGAACACCTCGGTTCCACCCGTATCCAACACCACCACGACGTGAGCAGCGTCCAGTCGTCGGATCACGGCAGCATTGAAACCGCTCAACTCAGTGGTGACCATGAAGCACCTTAAAGGATCCATCTCCGGTGACAGGGCGGTTGCGCACCCACCGAATCGTCCGCCCGCTTCGAGGTGCAGCGATCTTCCCGGTTGCTGTCGGTCGATGTGGCATCCGCCCCATCAACGCGCCATCTGCTTGGCAAGCATCGCCGCGGCGGAGAGGTCGAAGCTGCCGGGTTCGTCCTTGATGATGCCGTCCTGTGTCGGTCGGAAAAGCGAGGCCAGCACGATTGTCTCGTTCGCGGTGTCGACCGATGCCCCCTCCTTCAATGCCATGTAGGTTTCCGCGAACGCCTTCTTCTCATCGGCGTCGAGCGACAGGTGCCTCTCACTCAAAAAGATCTTGTACTGGAGCCTGGTTGCCCACAGGACGAGCGAACTCGTCAGCAGCAGTCCAGCGACCGTCAACGGCCCCTTGGCCGAGAACGGTCCAACGCATGGACGAGGCGCACCGGCAGAACAGCCGCCGACGTGGAAGCTGCCGGCGATGTAGTCACCGAACCAGTAGGGAACGCCGATGCCGACCACGACAGCGAACAAGGCCGTCATCCAGAACAGCCGTTGGGCCATGATCGCTCGTGCGCGATGTGTCTCCGATCGCTTCTCCCAAAGCGCCACGGGCGCGCGCAGGCGTAGCTGCGTGTGGAAGAGGGCCTTCAACTCCTCAAACGACTTCTCGCGGCTCTGCTGCTGACTGCGTCCGAGCCGGTCCAGTGCCTGCAGCCGGGCCTCCGCCTCGTCGAAGCGTCGTTGCACCTCAGCCTCGATTGCAGCGCGCCATTCGCGGTCGCGCCGGCTTCGTCCACGTTCGGCTCGGAGGAGCGTCCCTCTGACCCGAACAATGCCCGCAGCAATCGACGAGCGCAGGTCCAACAGGCCGCCAGCGTGTTCGGCATTGATTTCCGCCGCTCCGGCCACCTGTTCGTCCAGCGATGCCAACAGTTGCTCCGCGCGCACCTGGGAGGTGCGAATGCCGGAGGATGCCAGCTTCGATGCCGGGAGCGCAACAGCGGCATGACCGGCGGCGAGTAGTGTTTCGCCTCGCTGCAGGACCGAAGCCATATCCCCCGTGGAACGCTGGGCGTACTGATCGGCGGCAAGTTCCGTCGAGACGAACCTCGCAAACACGGCGGCCGCGTCCTCCGTTCGCCCAGCGGCATGCAGTCCCAGCATCAGCTGCCCCTCCGTCGATCCGCTCGGCGGCGGCGCCACCGCGGTCCTGCGGAAGGAGTCGGCGGTGATGGCGGCGAAGGCGTTCGGATCGTCGAGCACCGCGCGCAGCTGGTGGAAAGCCGTGGCCATCTGCCGACCCGTCATCGCCTGACGTCTCGCCGGTATCTGCATGTCCCCATATTCGCTCGCGAAGAAGTCGAGGAGCGGCTTCCACGCCGCCTCCTCGCGATCGAGGTGATCGACCATCGTACGTCGCGTGGAGCGCTTGACAGGGGACAATGTCCTGTAGCTGATGACGTAGGATGCGCTGCTCATGAGCGCGCTGTCCCGAAGTCTGCCGTCAGGTCCGTGCCACCGCCTGAACCCCATCCTTCATCTACGCGATCACCCTCGTAATACGCATGGTAAAGCAGGATCAGACATCGCCGCCAGATCATCATGTGTTTAGCTTCCTCCGCGGCTTGTGGTCCCGCCATCTATCAGAATGCCTCGCGTCGCACCTCAGGTGAAGAGTGCGCAGTCATGCACAGCATATGCCTGCGGCAGAATCGAGATTGCTAGATCACTGAAGAATTCCGTGCCGGGTGGATGTCGAGAAGCGACGGTCGGTCGAGGTTGCAGCCCTGCCACGGGAGGACCGACGATGAAAACGCCATACCCACGTCCGACGGGCTGCGGGGATCCTCGGATAACGGTCCAGGTCCTCGCCCGATCAACGGTCGGATGAATAAGTGACAGCTTCGTGAGTGAGAAGGTTGCGTATCGATACTCAGGAGAAAATTCGATGTTTACGCGCATGCTGGGATCATTGATCGCGGTTATAGCCTTCATCACGATCTATTCGGTGGCGGCGGAAGCGGCCTGTTTCGCCGATCCTATCGCCACTGCCGACGTCGGACGCTGGACATCGGGACAGTTGAGCACGAGCAGGCCCGCCACGCTGAGCACTCTGGCGGGGATGCGCTGCGACGTCGCCCATCTCGCCAACGATACGGAGACGCGGATCGTCGCCACGATCCGGAGCGCCAACAGCTTCGAACTTCGCCGAGCCGGCGTCGATGCCCGCATCCGCTACATCGCCAGCAGCGACCGTGACAACGCACACCGGATAACCCAAGGCGGATCGATCGAGTATACGAATGCAATCCTGCAGAAGCTCTCGGTGCGGACCAACGGAAAGGCCATCGCCATACCGATTCGCTTCCTCGGCTTCCAAGGCACCGGCCTTCCCGCTGGCACGTATTCGGACGAGCTCACGATCGAGTGGCATTGGCGGACGTGCGAAGACGTGGAAGCGTCTACGTCGGTCTGCCGCGCGCATTCGGATGGGACCGCCATCACGACCTTGAAGTTGTCGATGGAGGTCGAGGCCCGCCCACCTGTTGTCACGATGGCCGTCAAGACAGTCTTTGGCGATCGAGGAGGAACGTCGTCGCAGGTCCCCTCGGCACCTTACCGGATCATGACCGTCACCGTGGTAAATCCGGATGTCGTTCCCATCGACGCCGACAGTATCCTGCTGAATGTTCCTGTCGACCAGATCATGATGGTCTCCGACCAGATCGAGGGAATCAAGGCGATCGAGGTCCTCCGCGGAGCGGAGGACGGCATGCACGTATCCTATCGCGGTCTGCGTGATCCGTCCGACGACGTGGAATGTACGCTCGATGGAAAGGACTGGACCCTGCAGCCGACCGATCCTTCGCAGGTCCGATTCGTCAGGATCAGAGTGCGCGGAACGCTGCAGCCATCGAAAACGGTCGTCGTAGCGCTCGTCGGGGAAGCCCGTTGACGCATGCGTCAGGACCACGGTCGTCGAGAAGTCCTCGCCGAGGTGGCCAAGGTGCGCGAACGGTTCGAGAACCACGACTGGCGCATGCAATCCGTAAGCGATCGACCTCCGACGACGATCCGTGCACACAACACCCTGACCGCTAGACGTGGGCCACGCGATCACGCGCATTCAAAGTGAACTACCCGGTGCGGCTCGATCGAGAACCTATCGGTCGAACCCCCTCAGCACCGACGTGACGCCTTCCCGATGAACGTCGTTCCGAAGCGCCCAAAGACGTCGGAGCAGTTCCTCGTCCACGAACTCGTCGAGCTTGGCCTCGCGCAGCCCCTGGACGAAGCCGGCGAGATCCTCGATCGGCGGACACTCGTCCACTTTCGAAAGCAGGGCCTGCAGCTCATCTGGGGTCGTGTCGATCGCGGCGACGCCGATGTCGTGCACCTCTGTCTCCAATCCTGCGGAGATGAGCAGGATCCCGAGCAGATCGTTCACGGCGGTGCCGGCCCACGTGAGCAGATGCGTGTCGTTGCCCGCCGTCACCATCGAGCCGTGACCGAGCCCTAATTCTCGATAGGCCGCGCGCCCCTGATCGAGGAACTCGAGAGCCGCCGGATCGAGATAGGCGGGACGGTCGTCGTCCTCGAACACCCTCCGCATCGTCGCCACGAGCCGATCGTCCAGCGCCTCGCTCGCGGGACGATCGAACTTCGGCAGCTTGCCAGCACGGTGCGGAACGACGTCCAGCACCATCGCGCGGTCGTCTGCGGCCATCACGCGCCAGCGACGGCCCGCGAACCCCACGATCGAGCCGACCCCGAGCACGTTCACGATCGGTACCGTGCCTATAGTGCGTCCACCGGAGATCAGGCGCCACTCGCGATCGGTCGAGAAGACCGCGTAGAAGTCTCGCCCGGCGACCAGCTTCTCTCCTTCGGCCCCCAGCATCAGGAGGCCGTTCGGTGACTGCTCGAGGAGATCGACGCCCTGTCGCCCCGCCCCTCGCAGCAGGTCCGCATAGTCGGCGGGCCGCATCGCCAGGAAGCTGTCCGGGCCGCACAGCGCCCGGTAAGCCGCCGCCGGCTTCACCGCCCCGCCGGATCCGATGAGCGAAAGGGTCTGGTGGAGCGCGACGGTGGCGAGCGACGGATCGGATCGCGCCGACTCGACCCAGTTCTCCTGGAGCAGGCGGACGCAGGCGACGGCCCGTACCGTGTCGAGGCGAAGCCGCTCGAGCGGATCCTCGTCCCCGGCCAGATGCTTCTCGCGCACATAGATCCTCAGGACCGCCGGCTCGCCGCGCCTCCCGCTGCGACCCAGCCGCTGCCTGAGGCCCGCCAAGGATCGCGGCGCCCCGATCTGGGCGACCGACTTCACGCTTCCGAGATCGATGCCGAGTTCGAGCGTCGTCGTGGCCACGGCCGTCGTCGGCAGAGATCCCTCCTTCAGTCTCGTCTCGAGCGTCTCCCTCAGCTCCTTCGATAGACTGCCGTGGTGGGGGAAGAACTCCTCTGGCACCCTCGCCCGCTCGCAGCGTTGACGAAGCCGGTCGGCGAGCGCCTCAACTGTGCGCCGCGAGCCTCCGAACACGAGATTGTTCGATCCCCGCAGATTGGCGAAGAGGTGGTCCGCGATACGGCTGAGCGCGTCCTGCGCGTCGTCGTCCGCAAGTTCGTCGATGCCCTCGGCGTCAGGTGGCTCCTCGTAGCCGCGCACCTGAAGCCGCACACCCGGGCCGCCAGCGGCGGCCTTCAGCACGGTCACCCGGTTCGGCGCCGCCCTATCCAGCCACTTGCGCGCCATGTCGGCATCACCCAGCGTCGCGGACAGTCCGATCCGTCGCGGTCGCGCGTCGGCCAGTGCGTCGATCCTGCGAAGCAGCGAGGAGAGGTGCAGACCCCTTGGACCCTGCAAGAACGCGTGGAGCTCGTCGATCACGATCGCCAGCACGCCGGCGAAGAGGCGCGCCGCCTCGGCGGGCTTTCTCAGTAGCAGAGCCTCGATCGACTCCGGCGTGATGAGCGCTACGCCAGCAGGCGACCGGAGCAGCCTGGCCTTGGGACCCTGGGGTGCGTCGCCGTGCCACCGTGTGAGCGGCAGTTCGAGACGTTCGCAAAGATCCTCCAGCCGCCGATGCTGATCGTTGATCAACGCCTTCAGCGGACTGACGTAGAGGAGCCTGAGGCCGCCGGTCCCCGCGGCGGCCGCGTGCGTGAGCAGCGGCAGGAACGCCGCCTCGGTCTTCCCCGAGGCGGTGCCCGCCATGACGATCACGTCGTTCCGCGATCCGAGGATGGTACGGATGGCGTCGTCCTGCACCTGCCGAAGTCCGGTCCAGCCCTGGTCGCGTACCCAGCGCCGGACTTCGGGATGCAGGCGATCGAAGGAGGATGGCTCAGATCCGGAGGTCGACAAGCTCGTCGTCCGCTTCCGCTTCGTCGGCATCCTCGGGTTCCAGCGCCACGCCGCCGAGCAGCTCGCGCCAATCGGTGCCGGGGTTCTGCTCGAGTACCGAAAGAAATTGGACGAATGCCTTAATCGTGTTTCGAGGTGTGCGGAAGTACGCCTCCCCGATTCTCCTGTCGCAATGCTCCATGAAGGCCGTCAGGGCCTCGTCCGGAACCAGGCCAGCTGACGCATCGCCCAGAGCGAACACCGAGCGGATGTTGGACAGCAGAATGAGCAGATCCTCGGGCGAAAGGCTCTGGAGACGGAGGACGGGTCCGCTCATGTCGATCCGGCCATCCACGGCGAAGCTGTTCTCGGCGAGACGGGACTGCAGGGCTTGGTAGCTATACAGGCCTCGCCGGCTGTCGAGAAGGAAGTCGGGCGTACCGCCGAACACGAGACCGAGGCCTTCGACGTTCCCCTGCAGCGCGTCGTTCACGATGCGCAGGATCTGCTCGTAGTTCTGGTTGCGGGCTTGGGCGCTCTGCAGCTTGTAGAGGTTCACCATCTCGTCGAACACAACCAGAAGGCCACCGTAGCCCGCGATCCTGACAAAGCCGGCGAGCAGCTTCAGACTGTCGTAGACGTCCGCGTCGTCGATGATGCTCCGGACGGGGAGCGACTGCCGCGCCTCGGTCTTCGTCGGGAACTCGGCCCTCAGCCAACGGAGCGCCGCCGCCTTGAGCGCATCGTCGCCGTCCTCGTGGCCGCGCCAGTAGGCCTTGAGGACGGTTGCGAAGTCGTGGCCGCCGATCATGTCGAGGAGCGGAGCGAGACGCCGGTCGATCACGCGCTCGACCGGAAGACCCGCGTCCTCCGCCTCGCGCACGCAGTCGGTGACGAACCGCTCCACGAGGCTTGGCAGTGCTCCGCCCTCGGGCTTCGTGCGGGTGGCCATGTTGCGCACGGCCTCCGCGTAGAGCCCACGCGCCTGCCCCGCGGTCGCATGCAGCCGCCTGTCCGGCGCGAGATCAGCGTGGATGGTGACGAGCTTGCGCTCCAACGCGATGAGCCGAACGAGATTGAGGAAGAACGTCTTGCCCGCTCCGTACTCGCCGATGACGAAGCGCACCGCGGAGCCCGCATCGACGATCCTGTCGACGTCGCGGACAAGGGCCTCCACCTCGCGAGAGCGGCCGACCTGGATGTGGCGCAAGCCGACGCGCGGCACCACTCCCGCCGAGAGGGCCTGCACGATCAGATCCCGGTCCCTGCGACGAATGGCGTTCAAGCGGCGACTCCCATTGGCTTCAGTTCCTCCATCATCTCGGGCACGATCCCGACGGCGTCGTCATCCTCGAGGACGGCATCGCCGAAGCGATCGAATCCCCATTCGTTGATCGTCTCCATCGCCCCCTCGGGCATAAGGCGAAGCTCCGCGGCGGCCGCTTCGAAGTCGTTCCTCGCCAGAGGTCCGGCCATCAGTCGCTCGAGCAGCGCCGAATGCGGTCCGTCCAGTCCCTGGAAGGATGTCGAGACCATCGCACGGGCGGGTGCCGTCGGCAGCGGGGCCTCGACATCGTCCTCGGTGAAGATCGTGGCGAGCAGCGCGGACACGCGCGTGGTCTCGTCGCGGATACGCTCCAGCCTAACCGTATCGATCGAGACAGAACGTCCTTCGGCCTCTGCGGGCAGCCCGACGTCGCGTTCCGGCCTAGTCTCGACGACCGATACCGGCCCGTCGTCCTCGGCGCCCCGATGGAGCGCAGAATACAGATCCGCGGCAGGTAGAGCGAGAGCGACGTGCAAAGCCTCAAGGAACCTCACCTCTTCAGGCTGCACGCGTCCGTCTGCGAGGACGGCCTCGATCGCCGCCTCGGCGAGTTTGGATCGCCTATGCGGTGCGACCTCCGCCAGCTTCTTCAGTGTGGAACGGATCTTGGGCGGATCGGCGGCCAGCGCCCGGGCGTGAGCCAAAAGGCGATCGACCTCCCTGCTCGAAAGATCCGGCGTGCCGCGGAGGCGCCTCTCCAGGGCGGCCATTTCGGTCGGGTCGACCTGCCCGTCCGAAGCGGCGGCCAGCACCGCGACCTCAACCACCCCCTTGGCGGAAGCGTACGGCGCGCGCTCGTGATCGACCGGACACCCGTCATCCGCGTGGAAGATGCTGATGAAGGAACCACCCCTCAGAGCAGATGCGATCCCATAGCGACGATCGGGCTCGAACCCGTAACCAAGCGCGTCGAGAGCGCCGCCGAGCTGGCGAACGGCCTGGGCGCCGAGCTTCTCGCCCGCTGCGCCGATCTCGACTTCGAGCAGAACGGCGACGTCCGTCGCCGTGAGGCACGAACCGTGTCCGACGAGGTCGCTCAACGCCCTACGGCACTCCTCGAGCGACACGCGTTCGGCGCGGATCGCGGCGGGAAGCAGCAGATCTCCTCTGAGTCGCCCCCTCGCCGCCGGGTCGCGGCCGAGCAGACGACTGTAGGCCGAGAGCTCCTCCATGCAGGCATCCAGCATGGCACGCAGCGGTCCGAGCGGGGCTGAGACGCCCGACACGTCGGGCAGACCGTCGATGGCGAGCTTCACGTTGAAGGTGCCGCTGGCCGCGCGATACTCGTGGCGGACGATCGCCTTCGGGGTGCGGATCTTCAACCCCCCGGGATGGCGTTCAGCGTAGCGCTTCGACCACAGCGCGCGCAGCTCGTCGAAGCACCGCTGACCGGGCGTGCGAAGGTGGACGTCGGGGAGCGCCAGCACCCAGAGAAGCGCATCGTCGGCGTCGAAGGGCACGCCGTCACGGAGCCGCTCGCCAAGACGCAGCCGGACATCGAGAGGAATCTCCGCATCCCAAGATGACGCACAATCCGCGGTCGGCGGACCGTCGTCGCGCTCCTCGTAGATCGGCGAAAGCGCGAGGAATCTCGCGGCGTATCCCTGGAACGAGTAGTTGCCCCCGTGGATGGCGAGAAGCCGTCTCACCTCCGCGAAAATCTCTTCGGCCTCGTCGCGCTCGTCATCGACGAGCAGCCGCTGCTCGAGACCATAGAAGAAGAGGAAGACGTAACCGATCGGGATCGTAGGATCGGTGCGTCCCCGCGACACCCAGTCAAGGTAGGTCCACCGTGCACGCGGATCGAGGTTCGCATACGACGGCCAGTAGGAAAGCGTGTCGCCGGCTGGATCGCCTCTCGGGCTCACCGGAAGCGCCGGATCGATGCGACTGTGGTCGCGCCGCCCCTCGTAGTCCCGTGCCGCACCATAGGGCACCATGTCGACGAGGAACTCCAAGCCTCCCACCGCGATCCGGGTACGCTCAAGCAACCACGTTCGACCTTGATGCGACGGCATCGATGCCGCCGACGCCTTTCCTTGAACCTCGTCGGCCAGCGGCTTAGGTGTCGCCGCCGTCGGCGGCGGTGCAAACTGGAGGCGCTCCCGTTCCAAATCGCGCCAGTTCCTCAGCGTGGGGACGACCGCCGGCCGTGGCGACTTTCGGTCGAGGTGGCCAAGCGCCTGGCTGAGAGTGGAGAACGAGTAGCCTCCAACAACGTAGCGGCCGTTCTCGTCCAGACGCACGCCGTCAGGCAGTTCGGAATCGGCGCGTGGAGGTTTCGGATCGGCGACAGAACTTGGCACGTCGCCCAGCAGAGATTCGGGCGCGACCGCTGCAGTCAACAGCGTTCGCTCTGGCTCCGATGCGGTTCGCCTGCCGACGATCGAGTCTCCGGCGACATCGGACGCATGCTCACAGACGTCGTCCAAGGACGGGTTGCCGGCCGCATAGATACCTTCTTCGCGGGCCTCCGCGCCCAGAATTTCGCCGAATCTGCGCGCCACCCGCGCAAGCCAACCTGAAGCCATTCCGTCACTCCCCCAAGGGATGCTGCCCCGAAAAGGTGCAGATTTCCAGTGGGATCGACGCATCGGGACGACTTTCGCGTCGATGCCAGACGACCTCGGGCATGGCGCTTGGCCCAACATTGCGGCAGGGTATGCATAAGGGCCGGCGATATGCCGGGGGATTCGCGTCCATAGAACGACGCGTCGCAAGGGGTTCCACGAAGATCATGCTGAACGGTTTTCCAGTCGTGCCGGTTATCGTCGGGTTGTTCCTGCTCGGGTTCGCCGCGGCATTCGTGCGCTGGTTCCTGGTTCCCGCCCGCAAGCTCGACAGGGTGCTCGACGACATCAACGCGCGGCTCGACTCGGAAAGAGCCGCGGGCGGAATCGAGCTCACCGGATGCTTCGCGGACGACGAGAAGATCCTGTCGATCTGGAGAGAATTCAAGGAGACCCTTCACGTCCAGAAGGAACTCGATCCGACGACGGGCGAGATGAAGGTCAAGGCGGTGCGCTCGACCGTACCGGCCGAAGCGTACCTTTCCACACATGCCGTGGTCGACGCGCGAGTGCACACGGAATTCTTCAAGCACCTGCCCGGCATCTTCACGGGCATCGGCATCATCGGCACCTTCTCCGGACTGCTGACCGGGCTGCGGACGTTCCAGATCTCCGAAGACTCCGGGGTCGTCCGCAACAGCCTGACGTCACTCCTCCATGGAGTGAGCGAGGCGTTCTTCGTGTCAGCCGCCGCCATCCTCCTCGCGATGATCGCGACCGTGCTGGAGAAGTACCTTCTCAACCGACTCTACGGAAAGCTTGCCCGTCTCGCCCACACGGTGGATGAGACCTACATCGCTGGCGCCGGCGAGGAGTATCTCGCTCGCTTGGTCAGCTCCTCGGAGGAGTCGGCCAGCCAGACGCGCATTCTGAAGGATGCGCTCGTCTCAGATCTCAAGGAGATCCTCACCGATCTCGCCGAGCGTCAGATCGAGGCGACGAACACACGTTCCAGCGAACTCGGCGCGTCCATCGCGGGCGCCCTCACCGACGCTCTCAAGACGCCGCTCGATCAGATCGCGGGAGCCGTCGGCCAGGTGAGCCAGGATCAGTCCTCTGCGGTGACGAGCCTGCTGACGGACGTTCTGGCCAGCTTCAGCGAGCGGCTCGAGAAGATGTTCGGAAGCCAGCTCTCCGGCATCGGCGACATGCAGCAGCGCACTGTCGACGCGATGCAGACCGCCGTCGCCAAATTGCAGGAGCTGACCGACAACGTGGAGGCGGCCGGGACGCGAACCACGGACGCGATGGCGACGAGGATCGAGGAGAGCGTCAAGGCGATCGAGGCGCGGCAGGCGGCGACCACCGACGAGCTTCGGGCGGTCTTGGGAGAGATCCGCTCGACGACGGGCACCATGCAGGCCGAAACGCAGGAGCGCCTCCAGGCCATGCTGACGGAGATGGGCGAACGGATGACCGAGGCCGTGACGGCCTTCGAACGCCAAGCGGCCGAACGCAGCCGCCTGGCATCCGAGGAGGACAGCCGCCGCGTCGAGCAGACCGTTGGTCATGTCGGTCGCATGCGCGACTCCGTCGACGGTCTGTCGTCGGGCGTGGCGGAGCTGCTCGAGGCATCGAAGGAGATGGCCTCGCGCGTCGAGCGCGCGACCCACGACGCATTCGTACGTCTGAACGGCGGAGCGGACACGCTGCTCGCTGCGGCGAGCCGGTTCGAGGCATCCGGCAAGGATGCGGCGAGCAGCTTCGACCGTGTGGCGGGCGTGACGAGCGGCCTCGCCGAGGCCGCTGGCAGCGTCGCGGGAGCGGCACGCGGTCTCGACGGCGTGGTTGCCGATCACCGGGCGGCGCGCGACTCCGTCGCCGCGATGGTCGAAAGCCTGCGCGGAACCGTCGAGGCGGCGTCTAGGGAGGCCTCGATCACCGCGGACGTGCTTGGACGCATCGAGGGCGCGTCGCAGAAGCTCGCCGCCGCTCAGGCCGAAGCCGACGGCTTCCTCGACGAGGTCGCCGAGGTAATCGAGCAGTCCCACCTGAAGTTCGCGGAGGGGATGAAGGGGACCGTGGTCGAAGCGAACCGCCAGTTCCACAAGGAGCTCACGTCCGCGACCGGGCTTCTCAAGGAAGCGATCCAGGAGCTCGAATCCGCGGTGACCCCCGCCACGCGGCACGCGGCCTGAGCTAAATGTTCGGTCAGCGAGCCTGGACGCCCACGCGGGCGCGGGAGGAGGGGGAGAGGCCGTTCTGGATCTCCTTCGCCGACCTCATGACGGCCCTCATGGTCCTGTTCCTCCTCGTCATGAGCGTGGCACTGCTCGCCGTGACGAAAACCATAACCGAAAGGGAGCGCCTCGAGACCGAACGACAGACGGCGATCGAACGCCTGCTCGGCCGGATCGAGACGGCGGCCCAACGGGAGAAGGGCATCCACGTCGACCGGGGTCGCGCGGTGATCGACTTCGGGGATCGTGCACGCTTTGACACCTCGAGCAACACCCTCAGCCCGGATCAGGAGCGGCTGCTGCGGGCGTTCGTGCCGCAGGTGCTCTCGATTGCGCGGGACGAGGGTGGCCGTCGCTGGCTGAAGCGCATCGTGGTCGAGGGCTTCACCGACCGCCGGGGCAGCTACCTGTACAACCTCAATCTGAGCCTCCAGCGCAGCCAACGCGTGCTGTGCGCGCTCATGGCCCCGCCCACCCCAGGCGAGCGGCCGATGGGACGTGACGAGCTCGAGGAGATCCGCCGCCTCTTCCTGGTGGGCGGATACTCGTCCAACTCGGCCAAGGATTCGCTCGACGCCTCCCGGCGCATCGAGCTTCGGCTCGAGTTCTTCGGCGTCGAGGAGCCGTCGCGCTCCGCCACGCAAGCGTTCGAAGGGGATTTCGGCGCATGCGCGCTCTGAGTCGCCGCGCCGCCCGGATGCGAGACCGGATGGCTGCGGCTGCGGCGTCCATCCTCGGCGGGATGCCGGAGCCTGACCTCACCGACATCAGGGCGGAGGTCCGGGCGCTTCGCGCGCTCGTCGGCGGCGCCGGCGCGGCTTCGGGCGGCTCCCTGGATCGCATCGGCGCGGCCGTCGCCTCGTTCCGGGAGACCGGTCGACTGCCGGACACCCGGAACGCGCGGCTGGTCTGCTGGGGGACCAGGATCGCGACCCCGTCGCAGCCGGCGCTGCTCGACGATGGCGATCGCTTCGCCCCGTTCCTCGACGAGGTCGACGGCTACAGAACCTTCCCCCGTCCCTACCGCAGCTGCTGGCGCGGGCTCCTCGACGGGTACCTACGCTACGATCCCGACAAGGCGGCGAAGACTGGCCGAAGCAACTGGAGCCTGCTGCGCGAGTATCTGAACGACAATCTATCCGGCCTCGAGCGGCGCGGACAGCCGCCCGATTGGCTTGCGGTGGTCGACGAGCATGCGAACATCCTCACGGAGGATCCGTGCGGTCGCTACGGGGCTGAGCTCGTCGAGGATACAGACGACCCCCTGAAGCCGCTTCGTCGCGAATTGTCGGCAGGCGACTCGTCCTGGCTGGTACGCCGAATCTTCGAAGCCCAGATCGCGGCCGCGGTCGGATTCGACGACCGGCGGCTGCGCCGTTCGCTGCCGCGCGTGCTGGAGCTCATCGACGCGCACCCCCTTCTCGCCGACGCAGCGCTTGCGCGCGTCCTGGATCGCTACGCGAACGTGGACCCGCTGGAGATCGAACCTCGGCTGCGCGATGCCTCCGTGTCGCGATGGGGCAATCCATGGCTCGGCTGGAACGACAAGAAGTGGACGCTTGTCAGGCCCGAAACCCGCCAGATGGTATCATCCTGGCTCAAGCTGCGCCTGATCGAGGCGTTCTTCGGACTGCTGTCCGAGGACAAGGCGAACGACCAGCGCCGCATCGCGTTCTGGAAGAAGCAGGTCGACGACATCCAGGACATGTACTTCGCGCTTGGTGAGACAGCGTACAATGACCCGAGGCCCGACTTCCGTGCCCTGCATCAGGAGATGAGGGGGCGCCTCCTCAAGCTGGAGAACGGCGGCGGCGCGCGCAACAACGCCTTCATCATGCGCATCGGTGGGCACGTCTTCGTGGAGTTCGGAGAGAAGGGTAACGCCATGTTCGCCTTCGACGGCGAGCAGCTTCCCTTCGATCTCTCCCGCCGAAGCATCTCCGGCAACCGGAGCGCCCTGAAGCACCCCTCGAACGTGGCGCGGGTCATCCACATGGACAGCGCGGGAGAGAGCTGGGAGCGGAAGATCGAACGCGAGCTGAGGAGGCTCAGCGCGCGGGCCCCAGCCGCCACGGCTCCTTCGCAGGGTTCCGGATCACCGCCCTCCCCCGCCGCGCTATCGTCGGCGTCCGCCCCGGCCCGCGGCGCATTGACGTCGTCATGGTCCACGGCGCAAGCCACGACGCCAGCCTGGTTGGCCGACGCGTCGATCCGTCGACCGATGGCCGGGGCGACAACGCCAGCACCCTCGCCGGTGCCAACGGACGACCCCTCGGCGTTCCTCCGGGCCCGAGGCATCAGATCGATCGATCTGCGTGACCGCGGCGGTGCGCTCTGGGCGTACACGGGCAAGAACGATCCGGCATCCACCGAGCTGGCGCGTCGGGGCTTCGCCTGGGCTGAGCGCAAGAAGGCATGGTGGCTCAAGTCATGATCTGGCGACGAGGCGGCAGGATCGCGCCCGCGCCCGCGCCGGCGGAGATATCGCGCATCGTGATTGACGATCTGGGCCTAGTGGTCACCGGGTCGGCACACCCGGAGAAGGGCACGATCGTGACGGCTCTGATGGAGCAGCTCGCCGACGAAAACCTCGCCGAGCGGTTGGACGACGGCCATCGGCTTCCATGGCGTCAGCTGTATCTGCTCCTCGAAGACGAGGAGGCGAAGGCGGAACTCTCCGTACTCGGCCTCCCTCCCATGACCTACGCGACGCCAAGGCTGGTCAGTCGCGGCTCACTGACCGATGCCTCGTTCGTCGTCGCCATCGACGATTGGCTCGATGGCGACAGGCGATCCCTACCGTCGGCCGAGCTTCGTGGCGGCATCCTCGACGTGGGCGGAAAACCGAACCTCCTCGATCCTGCGGTGTGGCGCCTGATCGAACGCGTTCGCTCCTTCGCCAGACGACCGGAAGTCGAACGCGGCGAGGCTACGCAGCGCAGCGCCTGGGGCGCGATCAGATCGGATGCACTCGCCGCTGGCGCCGCGCTCGACGACTTCCTGTTCAGAAGCGTAGTCCTCACGCCGGAGCGGTTGCAGATGGCGCTGCGGCGCTCGACCGACCTTGGTCTGGTCGAGATCGAACCCTGGTTCGAGGGCGCCCCGACCGACTGGCTTCGAGCCTTCGATCGGTCGGCCCAGGTGCGCGACCGATACGATCTGCCGACCGCCGAGGGCGTCGTTCAGGTGATCGTGTCGCCTCAGGTCGCGACCGTCCTGCGCGAGATCAAGCGGATGCCCGGCCGCAGGATCGCAGGCGCACGTGCACAGGCCTTCCTGCTCAATCCGACCGCGGCGCTCGGCCCGGATGCCGCGGAGGTGGTCGACGCGGCGCAGTTCGAGGCGGCGCGCGAAGAGGCGGGCATCTCCTTCGACCGCTTCGCCGCCATCACTCCCGATCTTCGCGAGGGCTCGGGCATCGGACTCCTGGTGACTTCCGGCTATGGCGAGGAACTCGCGACCGAGGAGCTCTGGCTGGAAGACGACGACGTCCGCGAGTTCGTGACGCTCGTTCGCACGAACATCGAACGCGGCCTGCAACTCTGCTCGTGGGACGGATACGAGTTCGAACTGGATGGCGACAGCGCACTCCACTGCGATGCGTTGATGTCGGCGTTGGGCAGGCGCGGTGCCGACCTGATCAGCCACGGCGAGATCTACGATCTCGCCGGCTATTCGGATCGGGTAGAGGGCATAGGGCAGGAGAAATCTTTCTACTCGCCCCACGTCGCCCGCAAAAAGAACGACGAGGGCTGGTTCCCGGAAAATCTGGTTCCCGTCGTGGGCTGGACCGATCCGGCGACTGGCCAACCCGAATTCCTACCTCTGACTGACGATCTCGCAGCCGAGTTGAAGACCGGGGTGGAAGCAGCCGTCCTAAACCAAGTCGACGTCGTGCCCTTGACGGGTTGTCCGCGACCGATACCCCTTCAGGAGGCGCAGGCGATTGTGTCCGCGTTCCGCCGCGCGGAGGATGCCGCCGCGAGCGGCGGACTCGATCCCACGAAGAGCGCACCTCGCGGCCCGAAGCCGACCTTGATCCTGAAGAGCAACATCGGCCAGGTCGACTATCGCGAGGAGCGGCTCGCTGCTCTCAGCGAGCCGGTCGGTGCCCCCCGCCTCCCCGAGCGCCTGCGCCCCGGCGTCGAGCTGAAGGAGCATCAGCTCGCCGGCCTCGCGTGGATGCAGCATCTCCTCGCGCTCGCTCCCGACCGCTGCCGCGGAGCTCTGCTCGCCGACGACATGGGCCTCGGCAAGACGTTGCAAATCCTCTCACTGATAGCGCGTGCGCGCGAGGAGGATCCCTCCATGCCGCCCGCCCTGGTGGTGGCGCCCCTCTCCCTTCTGGAGAACTGGCGCGAGGAGGCGGGCAAGTTCCTGAAGGATGGCACACTTTGCATCCTCACCGCTTACGGCGAGGATCTCGCGTCGCTCCGCGTGGACCGCGCGTTGGTGGACGAGCAGCTCAGACGTGAAGGTCTCGTCCGGTTCCTCCGGCCGGACTGGCGAGGTGATGCGGACCTGGTGCTCACCACATACGAGACGCTTCGCGATCTCGAGTTCTCGTTCGCGCGGGAGCAGTGGTCGGTTATGGTCTGCGACGAGGCGCAGAAGATCAAGAATCCCAATGCCGCCATGACCCGCGCGGCGAAGAAGCAGCAGGCACGGTTCAGGATCGCGTGCACGGGCACGCCGGTAGAGAACAGTCTGGTGGATCTGTGGTGCCTGTTCGATTTCGTCCAACCCGGGCTGCTGGGTGCCCTGAACGAGTTCGGCGCAACCTACCGTCGCCCGATCGAGGCGGACGGGCCCGACGATAGGACGAAGGTGGAGGAGCTGCGGGCCCTCGTCGCGCCTCAGCTGCTGAGACGAATGAAGTCGGAGGTCGCCGCCGACCTCAAGAGCAAGGTCGTGGACGAGCCGAGCCGACTGCTTCCGATGAGCCCTTTCCAACGCGGCCTCTACGTCGGAGCGATAGATTCCTTCCGGCGTGAGCAGCGCCCGGGGGCACATCTCGCTCTTCTGCATCGTCTGCGGATGCTCTGCTCCGAGCCCACCGGCGGTCAAGCCTCGTTTCCTCCCCTGGAGGACTGCAGGACGAGATCACCGAAGCTGGACTGGCTCGTCTCGACGCTCGAGAAAATACGTCGACGGGACGAGAAGGCGATCGTCTTCTGCGAGTTCAAGGACATACAGCGCCTGCTCCGCCACTACGTCAGGATCACGTTCGCCATTCCTGTCGATGTCATTAACGGAGACACGTCGGCCGCCGCCGGGGCTGCGGACGGGCGGCAGGCCCGCATCAGGGCATTCCAAGAACGGCCCGGCTTCGGGGTGATCATCCTGTCGCCCGTGGCCGTCGGCTTCGGCGTGAACATGCAGGCGGCGAACCATGTGGTCCATTTCACGAGGACGTGGAACCCCGCCAAGGAGGACCAGGCCACCGATCGAGCCTACCGCATCGGTCAGACCAAGGACGTGTTCGTCTACTATCCGACCGTGTGCGCACCGGACTTCAAGACGTTCGACGTCAAGCTGGACGAACTCCTCGAGCGAAAGCGTGCGCTCGCCGGTGACATGCTGAACGGCTCCGGGGAGATCGGCGCTCGCGACTTCGATGTGGATGAACTGCGCCCCGACGACGTGTAGCCGCACCGGCAAGTGTGCCGCCTTTTACCGGCAAGAAAGTTTCCATTGGAACGGATTAAGGGTAAGCGTGTCCAGCAAGCTGCCTTGCGGCATCTTCGGTGCGATCCTGTTTATCGGCCTCGCTCTTGCCCGCGCACTCTTCTCCGGAATCCACGAACAACGCGAAGGCTTCTGCGGCCAACAGGCTGCCTCTCAAATCGTCTCGGCATACAATTTGTTCGCGCTCGAAGACGGTGGGACTCATTCTTCGGGAGGCTTGGCGGATGACGACGCCCTCTTCTCGAAGGGGTATCTCGAAAATGGAATCGCGTGGGCATATGTCGGGTCGAAACCATATCTGATGGATTGTCTCGGCTCGGGGAAGAACGGTCCTAGTCAACCCAAGGCGGTCGCGATCGTGATGGGCAGGAGTACGGAATAGAGAGCCGTGTGGGAAGCCGTGGAAAGGCAAACCAGACTGATATCAAGCAGTCAGCCCTTCAACGATTCGACCCGGCCATTTGCCATAGGAGATCCCATCGGTAACGCTGATGCGAGTTCAGCGGAGATGATTACGTCACCTTCATGAAACTGTAGCCACCCTAGAATCGCCATGACCGTTGATGTGTTTCCATTGGATTACCCGGTGATTACCGGCCCAGTCGGACGCTTCCTCAAACGCCGTCCTGACAGGGGCATTTGCCTCAAATGCGTAGAAGGCGTCCAGATCAGCAAGGAAGTTCGTGCTTTCGGACAGGAATAGGGTTCAGGTAGAGTTTCATTTCGGAACTTTCGTTTGGCGCGGCGGGCGGACCACTTCGCATCTCGGACGGTGATTTACACCGGGGTTGGCGGGACGCCTGTCACGCAGAGGACAGCACCAGTCGACTGCCAGCCAAGCCGCATCCGCCCATTCCTCGGCTGATAGCATCGGTTGACGACCAATCGCTCGAAAACTGCCGTGCCCATGTCCTTCTGCTCGCCTGAACCACTCTCCAAGCGCTGTCAGCGCGCAGAGTACCTCTGAGTCCAGTCGATGCTCCGGAACCGGGGTTTACCCTCGCCGGCGTAGACTTCGACGACGCACCATCCGTATTCTTCGTCGAAGTTCGCATGCGCCACCTCCCGCCACCAGTGGCGCTTCGCTGCATCCCATCGATAGCCGCGCGCCTTCAGTCGGTCCTTGGCATGGAACGGGGCTCGGGAGGCCTCGACGATCCAGCCCGCTCGCGCGCCGGTGCCGATGGCTTCCGCCAGTACCGTCCGCTCCTGTCCGATAGGCGCATGGTCAAGCAGGTGGAGCAGTGCGGTGACGTCCGCATCGGCCCGATGTGCCTCGTAGAACCAGCCGACCTGCGAGAGGAGGTGGGACAGCACTCGCCCCCGAAGCCCCTCAACCGCCAGTCCACGTCGCGCATGCTGCAGATCCACGGACGGCCGGCCACCGCCGGCAGACGGGCCTCGACGAACGGACGGTCGAAGCCCGCGTTGTGTGCCACGACAAAGTCCGCATCCAGGATCAGGCACGTCGCCTCCGCATCGCAGATGCGGCGGCCTGCGACTGCCGCGTCGGTGACTCCGGTCAATGCGGTGATCTCGGGCGGAATGGCCATCCCCGGATCCTCCAGCCACCGGAAGGATGGCCCGACGTCCAGGATTCGTCCGTGCTCGTCCGCCTGGAATCGCTGCATCGCGAGCTCGATCACCGCATGCTCCCGGTGATCGAGGCCCGTCGTCTCGACGTCGAGAGCACAGCCGCAGACAGTCTTGCTCGATCGTCCGTAGGATCCGCCGAAACGGACCATCGGACGCATGCGGCGGAGAACCCGGAAGTCCGGGTGACCGTCAACGATCTCAGCGAGCGCATCCGCGCTGGCGGCATCCAAGATCGATACAGGGCTCATGCGGCGAACCGCTGCCTGATCGAGACGCTCAAACCCTTTGCCAACGCGGAGGCCGGGTCGCTCGCGACCTGCACGAGCATGTCCGTGAGGGCGGACGAGACGAGCGCCTCGACCAGCGGCAGGCTCGGATCGAAGCCCTCCACGATCTCGATCGCACCGGCGAGCGCATCGCCGTGCCGCGCACGCAGCCGCGCTTCTGCCTCGACGCGATCGTCAGCCACGACGGCATCGAAGGCCTGCACCTCGTCCGACTCGGATCGGCCGACCAGCAGCGACGTCCACAACTGCGGGCGACGCGCATCGTCGGCCGAACCGGACGGGGCAGACGCTTCCACCCGGTCCTCGTCGAACGCATGGTCGTCGCCATCGTCTTCACCAAGCGCGTCGATCTCGTCCGGATCGGCGTCCAGACCGATCGACAGTCCGTGGAGAAGGATCGCGCGGAGACAGTCATCGCGATCAAGGCAGCCGTCGAGAGCGGAACGACCATCGAACAGCCTCCGAGGGGCCAGCATCCACGCCATCGGATCGACGTCGATCCGCTCCCGCGCGAACCGCGTCGCAGTCTCGGTCGCGACCAGCGCCATGCGCAGGAGACTGCGCCTGGTCATCACGACCAGCGCGTCGTCATGGGCATCCTGTTCGAGGGGGTCTTCGTACAGGAGGCCGAACGTGTCCTGTTCCGCGATCGAGACGTTCTTTCCGATGATGTCCATCTGCATGTCCGAGTTCCTGCCGCCAGCATGTACCGTCGTGGGGTCCGGAGGCGGACGCGCCGGACAGGAACATACATAACGACCCGTTAACTTTAATTCAATGGATCTTGCATCATTTTTAATTGATGCGATTTCTAATGATTTAACGTTGCTTCATTGGCTTCACCCACATACATACGAGTGATGCACCAGACTGAAGCCCTGACGACCCTGAGTGCGCTGGCCCAGGCAACCCGGCTCAAGGTGCTCGTCATCCTCACTGGGCTGGCCGATCCGGGGATGGCATCGAGCGACATCGCCGATGCGGTCGGCGTGCCCCGGCACCTGATGAGTGCCCATCTCGCCGTGCTGAGCAAAGCAGGCCTCGTGGACACGCTAAAGACTGGTCGTACGGTGACATATACGGTCCGGCGGAACGTGCTCCGAGAGCTTGCGGATTATCTTGCCGGGATGGCCGACAGCCCAGGAACGTCGTCATAACGCTCTGAAGGAGCACCGCGGCCCCACTTGTTTCGACAGTCACCGTCTTCAAGGGAGACAGGTTCTCGACCGGGCAATTTCGACATCATGGGCCTGTCTTGCAGAACAGCAATCTCACGCGTACGCGCAAACTGCCGCGTCGGGCTATCTCCGGCAAAGGCAATGATCGCGCTGGTGCCCTGAGAGGGGTTTAAAAGGGAACACGGTAAGGGAGGCAATCTCCCCCAAGCCGAGGCTGTCCCTGCAACTGTAAGCGGCGAGCGAGACGTACAGCGCATCTTCCTCGCAAGGTGCAGCCACTGGATCGGCCGCCACATCGGCCACGATCCGGGAAGGCCGTATGTCGAGCAACGACCCGTGAGCCAGGAGACCTGCCAGCGTCTGGTCGCTCTTGCTTTGGTCCAGGGGATGGTCGGGGCACGGTTCTTCCGTCTGAGCGACGAACGAGCGGCGGGGGCCGCATCGGTTCGTGTCGGGGGCGTCTGCGTCCGCCCGTCGACACGCGCCGACCGTTCGCAGCGGACGCTCCTGCCCAAAGTCGCTTGGCGCATGGGGGGACGAACATGACGGTTTTGAAATTACGCGCAGGGTTACTCGGATGCGCAGCGGTAATCATCGCGTGCAGCGCCACGCCCGCAGTCGCGCAGACCAAAGATGCGGACGCCGGATGGACACAGGCTTCAGCCGACGAGGTCGTCGTCTTCGGTCGGGGCGAGGCAAAGATCGGGGTAGCGCACGCGGCGAGTGAAGGTACCGTTGCCGGTGCCGACCTGCTGGTTCGACCGCTGCTTCGCGTCGCCGAACTGCTCGAAGCGGTCCCAGGGATGGTCGCCGCGCAGCACTCCGGAAGCGGCAAGGCGAACCAGTATTTCCTGCGCGGCTTCAACCTCGACCACGGCTCCGACTTCACGACCTATATCGATGGCGTCCAGATGAACCTGCGGACGCATGGTCATGGACAGGGCTATCTCGATCTGAACGGGCTGATCCCCGAGATCGTCGCGCGCGAGGACTTTCGCAAAGGGCCGTACCGCGCCGATGGCGGCGATTTCGCACTGGCGGGTGCCGCCTACATGACCACGATCGATGGCTATGCCCGGCCCTGGATGTCGGTCGAGGGCGGCTCCTACGGCTATGGCCGGATAGCGGCGGGCGGCACGATCGACGATGTCGGGTCAGGCAAGCTAACGCTGGTGGCGCAGGCCAAGGTCTATGACGGACCATGGCAGGAACCCGAGCATCTGCGTCACGCATCGGGGTTCGCAAAATACATCGCTCCCGCCGGTGCGGGCCAGGTCGAAGCGTCGCTCACCGCCTATCGCGCGACCTGGCGTCCGACCGAGCAGATCCCCGAGCGGATCATCGGCACGGCGCTGTGCAAGGACGTGTTTTGCTCGCCCGATCCGACGGCGCGGGGTGAAACGACGCGGCTCGTCGGCAACGTCGCGGTGCGCCAGCCCGACTGGCACGCCAATGTCTATGGTCAGTTCTACGACTGGTCGATGTATTCCAATCCGACCTACACCGACCCGGACGGCACCAGTGCGCAGATCCGCCAGTTCGACAGACGATGGATCGTCGGCGCGCGGGGAGAAAAACGCTGGACGCTCGGGCCTGCGCTTGCCGTGTCGATCGGCACCGAGGAACGCTATGACCATATCGGAAGCGTAGGCGTCTATCGCACGAGCGCGCGGTCGCTCCTGTCGTCGCTGGGGCGGTATCACGTCGAGGAGGCATCGGCTGCCCTTTACGGCGACATGACGTGGACACCGATCAATGGCCTGCGCCTGATAGGCGGGGTCCGAGGGGACTATTATCATTACACCGTACGCGCGCGCGACGAAGCGGCTGCGATCGCAGGCCAAGGCAGCGGAGACGACGCAATCCTGTCGCCCAAGGCATCGGTGGCCTATTCGCCGACCGATCGCCTCGAATTCTATGCCAATTGGGGACGTGGCTTTCACTCGAACGACGTGCGAGGCGCGGTCAATGTCGAGACTCCGGTGCCTGTGCTGGTGCGCGGGGACGGTCGTGAACTCGGCGCGCGCTGGCAGTTGTCCGGCTTTTCGCTGACTGCGACCTATTGGTGGCTCGATGTGGGCAGTGAACTCCGCTTCGTGGGCGACTCCAACGCGGTGGAGCCGACGGGCGCCAGCAAGCGGCGCGGCTATGAGCTGGTCGCGTTCTGGCGACCGAAGCCTTGGCTTGCGCTAGATGGAAACTACACGGCGAGCCGGTCACGCTATGACAATGGCGACCGCATTCCCAATGCCTTTGAGAACGCGGCATCGGCGGGCATCGCGCTGGTGCTCGATCCGTGGGAGGCGAGCGTCCGCGTACGGCACCTCGGCCCCTATCCGTTGATCGAGGACAACAGCGTTCGCGACTCCGGGAGCACGGTCGTCAACGTCCGTGCCGCCCGCAAGATCGGTCGGTTCGAGGTGTATGGCGAAGTGCTCAACATCCTGAACAGCCGCGACAAGGACATCGCCTATTTCTACGAGTCCTATATCCCCGCCTTCGATACAGCGGGACCGACCAATGGACGGTTGAGCCGCGTGGTCGAGCCACGAACCTTGCGTCTGGGTACCAGAGTCAATTTCTAACACGGTCGAGCGGATCGCCAGCCGGGGACACGTCCCACGCTGGCGATCCAACACCGCCGTGGTCAGCCGAGTATCTCTTGTCGCACGATTTCCGCGCCAGCACCCAGCGCTTTTAGCTTGCCCCGTGCGACGTCGCGCGACAGCGGCGCCATTCCGCAGTTGGTAGCGGGCAAGAGCTTGTCGGCATCGACGAAGCGCAGCGCGTTGCGCAGCGTGTCGGCGACCTGCTCCGGCGTCTCGATCGTGTCCGTCGCGACGTCGATCGCGCCGACCATCACCTTCTTGCCGCGGATCAGCTCAATCAGGTCCATCGGCACGCGCGAGTTCTGGCATTCGAGCGATATGATATCGATCTTCGACCTCTGGAGGTTGGGGAAGGTCTGCTCATACTGGCGCCATTCGGAACCGAGCGTCTTCTTCCAGTCGGTATTGGCCTTGATGCCATAACCGTAGCAGATGTGGACGGCGGTCTCGGCCTTCAGTCCCTCGGCCGCGCGCTCCAGCGTGGCGATGCCCCAGTCGTTCGCCTCGTCGAAAAACACGTTGAAGGCGGGCTCGTCGAACTGGATGATGTCGACCCCGGCGGCCTCCAGCTCGCGTGCTTCCTCGTTGAGGATGCGGGCGAACTCCCATGCCAGCTTCTCGCGGCTCCGGTAATGCGCGTCGTACAGGGTGTCGATCATTGTCATCGGCCCGGGCAGCGTCCACTTGATGGGCTGATCGGTCTGCGCGCGCAGAAAACAGGCGTCGTCGACGAAGACCGACTTCGGGCGCGAGACGGCGCCGACGACCGTCGGCACGCTGGCGTCATAGCGGTTGCGAATGCGCACCGTTTCGCGCTTCTCGAAATCGACGCCGTCCAGATGCTCGATGAACGTCGTGACGAAATGCTGGCGGGTCTGCTCGCCGTCCCCCAGGATGTCGATGCCAGCCTGCCGCTGATCGTCGACCGCCAGGCGCAGCGCGTCTTGCTTGCCCGCGACAAGTTCCTCGCCTTCCAGCTTCCAAGGCGACCACAGGGTCTCGGGCTGAGCCAGCCAGGATGGCTTGGGCAGGCTGCCCGCGGTCGTCGTCGGCAACAATGTCGTCATGATGCAAATACCTGTCGTGTGAGTGGGGATCAGAGGCCGCAGGTCGCGGACCAGCGCTGAAGCGCGGGCCAGTGCGGCTTGATGAAATGCTCTTCGGCAAATTTGCCCTGCTCGATGGCGAGGCGGCTGCGCTCCTCACGATCGTAGACGATGCGGGTCAGCGAATAGTCCTGATACCTTAGGCTCGGCTGATAATGCTCCGCCGCGACCGAGTTCGCGTTGTAGATTTCCGGGCGATAGATCTTCTGGAACGTCTCCATCGTCGCGATGGTGCTGGCGAGTTCGAGGTTGGTGTAGTCGCTGACCAGATCGCCGGTGTGGTAGAAGGCGAACGGCGCGACGCTGTGCGGCGGCATGAAATACCGCACCTTCATGCCCATCTTCGCGAAATACTGATCGGTGGGCGAGAATTTGTCGTTGCGATACTCGACGCCCAGGATCGGATGCACGTTGGCGGTCCGGTGATAGACCTCCTTGCTCGACACGCTGAGGCAGATGACCGGGGGCTTGCGGAAGTGGTCGCGGTAGGCGCTCGACGCGAGGAAGTGCTTGAACAGGTTGCCGTGCAGGTCGCCGAACCCCTCCGGCGTGCCGCCACCCCCTGCCTCCAGGTGATCGGGCAGGACGACGCTGAAGTCGTAATCGCGGACATAGGACGAGAAGTTGTTGCCGACCATGCCGTCGGACCGCTCGCCGCTGATCCGGTCGGTGACGGTCGTGTGCAGGATCTCGATCAGTGGAAACGCTTCGTCGTTCGCGCCGTCGCCGAGCGTGAGCGCGGCCGAGACGATCTTCAGCTCTAGCGTGTAGCGATCACCCTTGGGATTATCCCAGTGCATCAGCGCGTTGAAGCGGTGGTCGATCATCACCAGGGTGTTGCGCAAATTCTCCTGCCGGCTGTCCCCGCGCGCAAGATTGGCGAAGTTGGTGGTGATCCGCGTGTTGTCGGCCGGACGATAATCCTCGTCGAACGGGATACTACTGATCGAGAATGTGAACCCGCTATTCGTCATGACTCAACCCTGGCTTTGCGGGCGGGAGGTCAGGCGAAAGCGCGCAAGGCATGAACGGGCCCGGATGGCGGCAAGCCACGGACCGTCGCATCAAGCGCGATCCACCGGAGGAACCCCCGTCCGAGGAACGTTATCGCGTCGAAGGCAGGTCTCCTGGCTCACGGGTCAACGCGGTGGCTCCGGCCTTCCCAGGCTCCTTGCGGGAACCCAGTGACACGAAATGGAGCCGCCGCTCGCCGCTTACAGTTGCGGGGGCAGCGCCGGATTCTGCCCCGAAGGACACCACCGGCTTCCCGTCTTAGCCCCATCGCCATGCCTGGGATGGAGAACCTCGACACCACCCTTCAACACCATCGGTTCGATGGTGTCAACATTCATATAAAGATATCTTTATATCTTGATTTCATACCAAACACATTCGTGATCGCGATGACGTCGACCATGCCATGCGCTGCCGGAAACTGCCTAATCTTGACCTGAAGCGACGTTTTCTGCGACCCCGGCACGGTCAAGGTTCCTTCGCCGGATGGTCGAAGGCTAAGACGGGAAATCGGTTCGATGCCGATGCTGCCCCCGCAACTGTAAGCGGCGAGTCAAAATTCCCTCGTGTGCCACTGGCGCTTCGGCGCTGGGAAGGCCGGGATTTCGACGACGACCCGCGAGCCAGGAGACCTGCCTTCGACGCCATAACGACCACCGGCGGGGTGCCCGGTCTGGCCGCTGCGTTGCTGCGGGGGAGGTGTGCCTCTCTCGCTGGTCGCTGGCGTCTGGATGCCCTCGCGAATGATTGAGGACCAGGATGCCACAGGACTATCGCAGCACTCCCATCCAGCTGATCGACATGGTCTTTCCCGGTGACGCCAACCACCACGGCACGCTGTTCGGCGGTGTGGCCCTGGCGCATATGGACAAGGTCGCCTTTCTCGCAGCCTCACGTCATGGCCGAGCTGCCTTCGTCACGGCCTCTTCGGAGAAGATCGATTTCGCGGCGCCAGCCCGGATCGGCGACATGGTCGAGGTGACGGGCCGGGTCGTGCGGGTGGGGCGGAAGTCGCTCGACGTCGAGGTCGAACTGATCGCGGAGGCACCGGTATCAGGCGAACGACGGCTGTGTACGCGGGGCCTATTCACGCTTGTCGCGGTCGGGACCGACGACCCCTTGCCCCCGATGGTGGAGATGGTCCCGCAGGATGCGGCGGCGCCCTTTCGGATGGTCGACATGATCTTCCCGAACCAGACCAACCATTACGGCACCCTCTATGGTGGCGACGCGCTTCGCATGATGGGCAAGGCGGCCTTCATCGCCTCCACCCGCCATGCCCGGGCGGTGATGGTCATGGCGGCCTCGGACCGGATCGACTTCCGTTCGCCCATCCGGGAAGGCGAGATGGTCGAACTGACCGCCGAGGTGCGCATGACCGGGCGGAGTTCCGTGCGCATCGGTGTGGACCTCTCTGCCGAAGATCTGATCACCGGCGAAAGGCGGCACGCCGCAACCGCGCTGTTCACGATGGTGGGCGTCGACGCAGACGGCCGCCCTCAGGCTTTCGGGGAAGAAGTCACGCCAGGCTGATCCCCAGCGGCCAGATTCAGGTCAACTTGGCCAAGCGATCAAATGCGGATACAGACCGTCCGTCGACCCGGCCAACCGGGACGACAGATCGCGCCGGTTCCCCGAGAGGGGATGAAAACGGGAATGCGGTACGGGCGGTCTGATGTCGCCCCGATCCGCAGCTGTCCCTGCAACTGTGAGCGGCGAGCGAGATGCGCATGCACCGGCCGAAAGCGCCGGGCAGCCACTGGGGAAACCTGGGAAGGCGCGCACCGAGCGATGACCCGCGAGCCAGGAGACCTGCCGGCGTGGGTCGCTCAATGCCTGGGTCCAGGGAATGGCCACGGCACGGAAACTTCCGTTCGAGCGACGAAAGCTGCGCGGCCCGGGGCCGCAGACAGTCGTGTGATGCCGGGCACCGCGTTCGCTCGCTCGTCGCACGCTGGCGTCCGCACGCGTGGACGGCCCCGCCACGTCTTCTGACTCGACGCGGGGGGACTATCAATGACCAAGACGTTCGTATCGCTGTTGGCGCTCACCTTGTCCGGGACGATCGCTGCGCCCGCAACGGCACAGAGCAACCCGACGGTGCCGACCAAGGATGATGCCGGAAACGACATTGTCGTCACCGCCTCGCGCTCGGGTGACGGCACGGAGGTGAAGAACCTGCCCGCCTCGGTGACGCTCATCAGCAACGAGGATATGCAGGAACGGCAGACGCGCATCGTGTCCGACGTGCTGCGCGACGTGCCCGGCGTCGCGGTCAGTCGGACGGGCGCGATCGGCGGCCTGACCCAGATTCGCATTCGCGGCAGCGAGGGGAACCATGTTCTCGTCCTGATCGACGGCATCAAGGCCTCCGACCCCTATTATGGCGAATATGACTTCGGCACCCTGATCGCCGACGAAGCAGCGAAGGTCGAGGTGCTGCGCGGACAGCAGTCCTCGCTCTACGGGTCGGATGCGATCGGCGGCGTCATCCAGTATATCACGCTGACCGGCCGCGAAGCGCCGGGCTTCTCGGCGCGGGCCGAGGGCGGATCGTTCGGCACATTCTCCGGCGGTGCGCGGGCCGCGGGCTTCACGGACACATTCGACTATGCCCTGTCCGGCTCGCTCTACAGGACCGACGGCACTCCGACGGCGCGTGGCGGAATCCGCGACATCGGATCGACCAGCGTCGGAGCCAGCGGCAAGGTCACCTGGACGCCGTCCGACATCTTCAAGATCACCGGCGTCGGTCGCTACAGCAACACCGCCGCCGACACGAACAACAGCGAGATCGATCCCGCCAGCCCGCTGTTCGGCTACACCGTCGACCGCCCCGGCGTGCGGTTCGTCAACGAAGCCTTTTACGGCCTGACCCGTGCCGAACTGGCGCTGGCGGACGGTCGCTGGACCAGCGCGCTGACAGGTCAGTTCGCCGACACGACGCGGCGCGGCTACAACGCCCAGGGCTTCGACTATGGCGACAAGGGGCGGCGCTACAAGGGTACGTTCGAGACCAGCTATCGCTTCGGCACCGAGCGCGTCGTCAACCGGGTGACCGGCGCGGTCGATTTCGAGCGTGAGGAATTCCAGAACACGACGCCGTCGTCCTTCGCCTTCCAGGGGCGACGCTCGACCGACAATTGGGGCTTTGTCGGCCAGTATGAACTGACCGTCGACAACGCCTTTTCGGCGGGCGCCAGCATCCGCCGCGACGAAAATAACCGCTTTGCCGATACGACCACCTGGCGCGCGCAGGCGGGCTACCGCCTGCCCTTCGGCCTGCGGGTGCGTGGCGCCTATGGCACCGGCGTCAAGAACCCCGGCTATTTCGAGCTCTATGGCTATTCCGATGGTCGCTATATCGGCAATCCGAACCTGCGCCCCGAGAAGTCGGAAGGTTGGGAGGCGGGCGTCGACCAGGACTTCGCCGGGGGCAAGGCGACGATCGGCGCGACCTATTTCGATAGCCAGCTCGAAGACGAGATCTACACGGCCTATCCTGCCCCGAGCTTCATCGCGACGCCCTCGAACCGGACGACCAAGTCGCGGCAGCACGGCGTCGAGGCGTTCGTGTCGGCGCGACCCATCCCGCAGATCAAGTTCGACCTCGCATACACCTATCTTCATGCCCGCGAAAACGGGCTGGAGGAGGTCCGCCGCCCGAAGCACGTCGCCAGCCTCAACACCACGGTGTTCAGCACCGATCAGCGGTTCAGCGGCACACTGACGGTGCGGTATAACGGGCGCAACACCGACGTCGCCTATACCGACCCGAGCTATGTGCCGGTCCGCGTGTCGATGCAGGAGTTCGTCCTCGTGAACCTGAACGCCGACTATAAGCTGACCAACCGGATCTCGGTATTTGGTCGCGTCGAGAACCTGTTCGACGAACGCTATGAGGAGGTGTTCAGCTTCGCAACCCCAGGGCGGGCCGCCTATGGCGGCGTTCGGGTTCGCTTCTGATGCGGTTTCGGCCGATCCTGCTGTCGCTGGTGGCCTCCCTTGCGATGGGTGGTTGCAGCGGGGGCGGATCGGCCGTTCCCGTGGCGACGCGACATCCGCTGGCGGTGATGAGCATGAACCAGTGCACCGATCAGCTCGTCCTGGCGCTGCTGCCACCCGAGCGGATCGCCTCGGTCAGTTGGTTGTCGCGCGACCCAGGCGGCTCGGTCATGGCCACCGAGGCCAAGCGGGTCGGCGTCAACCATGGCTTGGCCGAAGAGGTGCTGGCGCAGAAGCCGGATCTGGTGATCGCCGGCACCTCCACGACACCCGCCCTGCGCGGCATGTTGAAGCGCCTGGGCTATCCGATGATCGAGGTCGACCATGCGAGCAGCATCGACGACATCCGCCGGATTACCCGGCAGGTGGCCGCCGCGGTGGACGAGCGCGCGAGGGGGGAGGCGCTGATCGCCCGGATGGATGCTCAGCTTGCGGACCTCGCGCGTGATCCCGGTCCCCCGATCCGGGTGGTCGCCTGGGATCGCTCCGGCTTCGCGGCCGGGGAGGGAACGCTGTATGACACCATCCTTCGGGCGGCGGGCGCGCGCAATCTGGTCCGCGAACCGATGACCCTCAGCTATCGCAAGCCCGATGTCGAGGTCCTGCTGAAGGCGGACCCGACGATGCTGGTCCAGGGGTCGGCGGCCTCCGAAGGGCCGGGATTGGGGGACGATGTCCTGCAGCACCGCGTGGTGCGCCGCATCTGGGGGCATCGCATCCTGCCCATGGCCCAGGCCTATTATGTCTGCGGCACGCCGATGATCGGCGACGCCGCGATCCGGCTGCGCGACCAGCTCCGCGCCGACACGAAACGGACGGGTCCCGCACGCCCCATCGAGGAGACGATACAGTGAACCGATGGCTGGTACCGGGACTGATCCTCCTGCTGCTCGCCCTGTCTGGCACCTCGCTGCTGGCGGGCACCATCTGGCTGTCGCCCGGACGGACGCTGGCCGCGCTGCTCGACCCAAGTCCGGATCTGGCCCAGCTGGTCATCGTCGAGGTACGACTGCCCCGGCTTGTCCTCGCGCTGCTCGTCGGTGGCATATTGGGGCTTTCGGGTGCGGTGCTGCAGGGTCTGTTGCGCAACCCGCTGGCCGAGCCGGGTCTGCTGGGCGTGTCGTCGGGGGCCTCGTTGGGAGCCGTCATTGCCATCTATTACGGCTTTGCCGCCACCTTCGCCCTGGCGACACCGCTCTTCGGTTTGGCCGGGGCACTGGTCACGATCGGCGTCGCGTTGCTGCTGTCGCGGAGCGGTGGCACGCTGTCGCTGATCCTGGCCGGGGTCGCGGTGTCCACGATCGCATCGGCGGGGGTGACACTGGCGCTGAACCTCGCACCCAATCCGTTCGCGGCCTATGAGATCATGACCTGGCTGATGGGTTCGCTCAGCGACCGCAGCTGGGATCACGTCCTGCTGGCGGGGCCGTTCATCCTCGTCGGAGCCGCCATGCTTCTATGCACGGGACGCGGGCTCGACGCTCATGCGCTGGGCGAGCGGCAGGCCGAAAGCCTTGGCGTCGACCTGAGTGGGGTCCGTCTCCTGGCACTGTTCGGAACGGCACTGGGTGTCGGTGCGGCGACGGCGGTGACGGGCGCGATCGGCTTCGTCGGCCTGATCGCGCCGCACCTGGTCCGCGGCTTTGTCGGCCATCGTCCGGGCGGAACGCTGATACCGGCGACCCTGGCGGGAGCCGCCATCATACTGGCCGCCGACATCGCGACCCGCGTTCTGCGCTTCGGTCCAGACATCAAGCTCGGCGTGTTCGTGTCGGTCATCGGCGCGCCGTTCTTCCTCTGGCTTGTCCTTCACGTGCGGAGGACGGTGGCATGACCATGGTCTCGGTCGAAGACGTCACCGTCAGGCGCGGACGTCGCACCGTCCTCGATGCGGCCAGTGTTCAGTTCGGCGCGGGTCGGCTGGCCGTGGTCATTGGTCCGAACGGGGCGGGCAAATCGACGCTGCTCGACGTGGCGGCGGGGCTGCTGCCGCCAGGTACAGGACGGGTGCTGCTCGACGGGCAGTCGCTTTCCTCGCTATCGAGGCGGGAATTGGCGAAGCGCCGCGCCTACCTGCCCCAGAGCCCCCAGGTCGACTGGGCGATCAGCGTCGAGCGCGTCGTGGCGCTTGGCCTGACCGCGCATCTCCCGGCTTTTGGCGGCCTTCCGGCGACATGGCGAGAAAGGATCGACCTCGCACTTGATCGCTTTGATCTTGTCGATCTGCGCGACCGGCCTGCCACGCAACTCTCGGGCGGCGAACTCGCCCGGGTGATGCTGGCGCGCGCGACGGTCGGCGACCCCGCGCTGCTGATCGTCGACGAACCCACCGCCGGTCTCGATCCGCGCCATGCGCTCGATGCGGCGCGTCGGCTCAGGACATTGGCTGATGGGGGATGCGCCGTGATCGTGGCGCTCCATGATCTCGACCTTGCCGCGCGGATCGCGGACGACGTCGTTGCCATGAAGAACGGCAGGATCGAAGCCCACGGCCTCGCCGAGACCGTGCTGACCGACCCGATTCTGAGCGATCTGTACGACATCGAGGCGCGGGTTTCCCGAACTGCCGATGGCGCCACGATCCGTTTCCACGCCTGACCGGAGCATCGACATGCAACCCGCACCCTTTTCCCTGATCGCCGACCTGATCGAAGATCCAGCCAATGGCTGGAGCATCGGCAGCTTCGGCGCGATCGGGGAGTTCATGCGCGATCCCGACGAGCCAACGACCATCCGCCGGTCGACCGATTGTATCGAGGTAGTGACGGGCCGTGGAGCGATCCGTGTCGTCGATACCGAATTGACGGGCGTCGCCTGGGACACGCTGTCGAGCGATGGCGAGACCTGGGGCCATGCGCTGGCCTTGTGCGTGGCAGTGCCACCGCCTTCCGCCAAGGTGATACGACCGCGAGGTCCCGATCATGAAGCCCTGCGCGACGAGGATCGGCATGGCCTGCTTTACGACCTGGGCGTAGGGACCGGGTGCGTCACGATGGCAATCCGCACCCAGGATGCAGAACTCATCGCGGCGCTTGACGCTGCGGTGGGCCAGCCGGTGCTGGCCAGCGGGGATGTTATGGAATGCATCCTGCGCTCCCAACCCCACCGCGTCCTTATATCGCCAGCCGGACGGGTCGAGGTGTACCAGCCGATCCCGATGCCGGGCGGCGAGAGCCCGGAGGGACCGCACACCCACCTCCTGCCCAAGCTGATCGGTAAAGATCGCCCCCATTCCGCGAACACGCCCATCCCGGAAGGGTGGCAGTCGGCGCTGACCCTGCATCCGCCATCACCGTGGCGGACCCCGTTGGGCGAACGTCGTCCCTTCTGTCCCAGGACTGACGCGATGTTCGCGCCGCTGCTCCAGTGTTATCAGTCGGCGGAAGACGAAGCCGTTCGCGCGGCGATCATTACAGCCTTGGATGAGGTGGAACTGCCATGGCCGGACAGCCGGCGTGGAAGACATAAGGCCCGGGTTGTCCTGCGGCGGCTGTATGCCGCTGGTGACATTCGAGCGAGTGCATGGAGGATGATCCATGACAGCAGGACTGACAGGACTGAAGCAGACGCCGTTCTAGTACACGATCATGATCCAATCGGTCTTTAGCTGCGGATTGCCCATGATGATAAGCCGCGGCAGTAAGAAAAGCGTAGCCGGCGTTGTTGCAACTGCCCTATTTTATTAACTTATCAATACCAATAAGGTTGACAGGTCCCACATCGTTATTTTAATTGCGGGCAGTGTCGGCCGCGAAGACCTAGGTGTGAGTAGCCCCTAGTTTTCTAGACGCCTTCCGCCTTCAAAAGCTGCTGCCGTTCGAACGCGACGGGCGACAGCATCCCGTTCCTGACCTGCTTGCGTACAGGGTTGTAGAACATCTCGACGTAATCGAACACGTCCTGCCGGGCTTCCTCACGGGTTTTATAGGTGCGGCGCCGGATGCGCTCGCGCTTGAGCGAGGAGAAGAAGCTCTCGGCGACGGCATTGTCATGGCAGTTGCCGCGTCGGCTCATTGAGTGCTCAAGATTGTGAGCCCGGATGAAGGTAGCCCACTCCATGCTGGTGAACTGCGAGCCCTGGTCGGAGTGGATCAGCACCAGCTGCTTCGGCTTGCGCCGCCATACCGCCAGGTGCAGCGCCTGCAGCACCACATCGGTGGTTTGTCGACTCTGCATCGACCAGCCTACCACGCGGCGGGAATACAGGTCGATCACGACCGCCAGATAGGCGAAGCCTTCCAGGGTGCGAATGTAGGTGATGTCCGTCACCCAGGCCCGGTCTGGCGCAGCGACGTCGAACTGGCGGTCCAGCGTGTTGTCGACCGCCAGGGACGGCTTGCCCTCATGGCTCCAGGGCCGGCGCTTATAGCCGATCTGCGCCTTGATGCCCGCCAATCTGGTCAATCTGGCAACCCGGTTCGGGCAGCAGGTTTCGCCGTGATCCAGCAGGTCGTCGTGCAGCTTGCGGTAGCCATAGACCTTGCCACTGTCTCTCCAGGCCCGCCGCAGCAGCTCCGTTTGTCGAGCATCTTCCTGAGCCCGCCGGCTCAGCGGGCTCTTCTGCCAAGCATAGAAACCGCTGGGCTGCACGGCGAGGCAGCGGCACATTGCCCGCACGCCAAAGCGATCACGATGCTCGGCAATGAACGCGTATCTCACTTTGCATCCCGAGCGAAATACGCGGTGGCTTTTTTTAGGATGTCGCGCTCCTCGGTTACCCGAGCCAACTCGCGCTTCAGCTGGCGGATCTCGGCATCCTTGCCGACATCGCCGGATACGACCTTCGCCAGCTGCCGCTTCCACGCATACAGCGAGTGCGCACTGACCCCGAGCCGCTGCGAAACCTCTGATACCGGATACCCGCGCTCGGTGATCTGGGCCACCGCGTCACGTTTTAAGGCATCACTGAAATTCGGCTTCCCCATCATCGCCTCCTGTCCTCAAAATTAGGATCGAAGGCGTCCAGAAATCTAGGGGCTACTCAGTCCGAGACTGACACCTTCCGTCTCTCCACGGAAGCGTCACGGGTCAAGCGTCAACTCTGCAACGAACTCCTGGCCGACTTTCAAGAGCCCCCGATTTCCTTGATCGTGCAACCCAAGACCCAGCGCGCTCTCGCGCAACCACGGCGCCCCCTCCATGACAGGCGCATCGACAAAGCCTTCATCAGCAAGTCTCTCGAGGAAGTCCGGCCGGACACCTTGACGAACCGACACCGCCTGAAACGCCTCCCCCTCAATGATCAACGGAACTGGAAAGGTGAAAGTTAGAGATCGCCCAACCAGCTCCGTATCCCCTACCTGGATACGTGGGCGATCAAGCGCTGCGGTCAACTCGGCGCGTGCGACAGCGCGACGACGTTCGACTGTCCCGGCCCTCGCCGCTTCCCGGCGAACCGTGATCGGCTGCGTTAGCCGTCGGGCGATTGCCGTTTCGCCGCTCGGTGCCGCCACGACTGAGGCCGAATTAAGCAGCCCTGCCGCCCGCAACGCCTTGGCGAGCGTCGCGCGGACAAGAGGATCCCGCCAGAGTTCGATCTCTATCTTTTCGGGTAGAGGAGTTTCGTCAAACTCCGGGTCGACGACCTTGATACTGCTTGAACCCTTGCCGTGCTCATGATCGAGCACAAGTCCGCAAACCAGTCGCTGCCCCGCAAGCGGTGGCGCGATCGCGAAGCTCTTCTTCTGAACACAACCGCCAGTGGGTTTCCCGTTCTTATCAGTGTTGTTGAACTGAGTCTCCCGCCCCTTTGGCGTGCCCTGCGTACCCTTGCATTCAACAACGTGAAGAAAACCAGCGCGATCTTCAAAGACGAAATCGGGCGACTTCTCTGGGCCGCTCTTTTTGGCTGGCGGCGGCGCTATCGCCAGTAACGCCGACATGCGCTCTCGGAAGTACCGCCCATCGCACCAGGCTACAAGATCGAGCGCGCCGATCAACCAGGTTACAGGCACACCCATACCGAAATCGTCGCTGAGGATCGTCTTCTGATGACTGTCCAGGTCTGCAAATGGTTTCGTGATCCTTAGATCCGACGTGCTGGCGATCGCAGTCGCGTAGCGGACCCACGCCCAGAACTCACTCAAAGTAGCGCCGGAGGCGATCGGTGGTGTGGTGAGCTGCCCAATGACCAGCAACGCGCTCAACACGTCCAGGTCATACGGAGTGACGCCGTGACTAAAAGCGGCGGGGAACGGCGGCAAACCCGCTCCTTTGGCCGGCCAAGTATTCTGGTCGACCTCCACGTCGATTGATCTTCGCATGCCGCATTGTTGGCGACCAAGATTCTTAAAGCAACAATGATCTGTCTGCGATGTGATGAAACGCGACCACGTAAGAGGGGTCACCACGCCCTTAGGATCCAACCACGGGGGGAGCGGTACGTCGTGCAAGGAGGGCGGTAGCATCCCGATGGCTTCAACGAGGGCTAGTGCTTAATGCTGGACGAGCGTCTGCTTACCGCGAGCGACCACCCGAAATCGGACAGGGTGCTACCCACCCAGCGTTTCAACGGGTCGGATCACGGCCCTGGTTTCGAGAGTGGTGCAGACGGTCTTCCATTCGGCATGCTCTAGTCACCGAACTTGTTAAGGGCCAACGAAGGCTGCTGTCGTGACCAGACCCTTCAGCCACCTTTCGCTTGTGGTGGGACCGAGGATTTTCCCCGATCCGCAGAACTTTCATCAAATACCAGTCCTGCTGCACGTGTGCCAAGCGATCGGAATGGCGTCGACTGCGAGGGTACCGCGATGTGCGTCCAGCGTACCGCGGAACAGATGGCAAACAGCCCCGTCGCGGGCCACTTGCCAGACGGACGCCGACCGCCGCCGATAGGACGGTCCGGCGGACCCGAACCTATCAGGAGCGCCAACCACATGGACGACGTACAGATGCCCTTCGGGGACGCCGAATTCGCCGACAACGCCGAGCAGCGATGCCCATGCCTGCTACTCCTCGACACGTCGGGCTCCATGCAGGGCGACGCGATCTCGCAGCTCAACGAAGGGCTGCAGACCTTCCGCACCGAACTCGCGCAGGACCGTCTGGCGGCCAAGCGCGTCGACGTCGCGGTGATCACGTTCGGTGACCGGGTCGACACCGTCTGCCAGTTCGGCACGGTCGAGACGTTCGATCCCCCTCGCCTGACGGCCGCCGGAGGCACTCCGATGGGCGAAGCGGTGGAGCGTGGCCTCGACCTCCTCGACGCGCGCAAGGACCAGTACCGCCAGAGCGGAATCCCCTACTACCGCCCCTGGATCTTCCTGATCACGGACGGCGAACCCACCGACAAGTGGAAGGGAGCAGCCCGGGCCGTCGCCGACGCCGAGGACAGGCGACAGGTCGCGTTCTACGCGGTCGGCGTCGAAGGCGCGGACATGGACATGCTCGGACGCCTCTCCGTCCGCACCCCGCTCCGCCTGCGGGGTCTGGCCTTCGCCGAACTGTTCCGCTGGCTCTCCAGCTCGCTCGGATCGGTGTCGCGATCGGCAGCGAACGCCGCCGTACCGCTCGCCAATCCCGCCGCACCCGGCGGCTGGGCGATGGTGGACTGAGCGCATGACCGCATGGAGCTGGGCCGCTGCCTCCCGTCGTGGCGTCTCCCACGAACGCCACGGCGAACCTCGCCAGGACGCCTTCCGCATCGTCGGTACGCCCGACGGTGCGGGCGTGTTCGCCGCCGTGGCCTGTGACGGAGCGGGCAGCGCCCCCCGCGGGGGCGTCGGCGCGACGATCGCCGCGCGCGTCCTCGCAGGCTGCGCGCAGGCATGGCTGGATCATGCCGGACGTCTTCCGCATCCCGACGCCTTGGCGTGCTGGATGCTGCTGGCCAGGCGGCGGATCGCCCAGGCGGCCGCCGCGCATGAACTCGAGCCGTGCGAATTCGCCACGACCGCCGTCATGACCCTGAGCGACGCTTCCCTCACGCTGACGGCGCACGTGGGCGACGGGGCGGTCGTGGCACGCGATGCAGCTACCCGCGACTGGCTGGCGCTGAGCTGGCCCGAGCACGGGGAGTACGCGAACACCACCCGCTTCCTTACCGATCCCGACGGTCCCGCGATCCGCATCGCCGTCCACGACGGGCGCATCGACCGGATCGCGGCGATGACGGACGGTCTGGAGCGTCTCGCCCTCGATTTCACGACCACGCGGGCACACGCGGCGTTCATGGAACCGATGGCGGCCCCCCTCGCCGTTAGGGCCGTGGGCGGTCTTGACGCGGAACTGTCAGGCGCCCTTCGCGCGTACCTAGGGTCCGACCGCGTCAACGAGCACACCGACGACGACAAGACGCTCCTGCTGGCGTGCTTCGCATGAACCCGCCCACCTACGTCGGGCCGCATGGTTATCTCCGGATCGGGGAACTTCTCGGGCGCGGTGGCGAAGGATGCGTCATGGCGCTCGCGGACGATCCGACACGGGCGGTGAAGCTCTACCACGCGCCCGACACGGCGCGGGATGCGAAGGTCCGCGCCATGATCGCCGCGGATCTGCGCAAGCGCTGCCCCGCGGCAGCCTTTCCCGAGTTCGTCGTTCGTGCGGACGATGGCGCCTTCGCGGGGTTCGTGATGCCGATCGTGACCGACGCCAAGCCGGTCCACGAACTGTTCTCTCCCCGCTCCCGACGAAGCGAGTTCCCGCTGGCCGACTGGCGCTTCCTCGTGAGGACAGCACTCAACGCCGCCCGTGCCTTCGCCGGCCTGCATCGCGCCGGCGTCGTGATCGGAGACGTTAACGCGGCAGGCGTGCTCGTTTCCGATCGAGCTGTCGTCTCGCTCATCGATGCCGACAGCTTCCAGCTGGGCTCGCAGCATCCCTGCCGTGTCGGGGTCCCAGAATACACCCCTCCCGAACTCCAGGGTACCAGCCTCGACGGCGTCCTCAGGACGGAACAGCACGACGCCTTCGCACTCGCCGTCCTGATCTTCCAGATACTTTTCCTCGGCCGGCATCCGCATGCAGGGGTGCCGGTGCGCCGGGAAATAGCGCTGAACGACGCCATCGCGAACCACATGTTCGCGTACACACGCATCAGGCCCTCCCGCCTCGCGCCTCCGCCGAACACCCTCCGCCTGTCCGACCTGCCCCTCGGTCTGGCAACGATGTTCGAACGCGCATTCGCCGGTTTCGTAGTCCGCCCCCTCGCTTCCGAATGGGTACACGAGCTCGAGACCATCGAGAGCGGCATCTCGCCCTGTGCACGCATTGCGTCACACCAGCGGCCGGATCCCGATCGCGACTGCCCATGGTGCCGGATCGATGCCTGCTCCGGGGTAGCTAGCTTCGGAACGGACACGCGCCCTTCGCGGACGCCCCAACCCTATCGCCACGTAGATGCCTTGGAGGCAGCCATGCGAGCGGCGACGCGGGCGGATCGAAACGGCGGGGAGGCCGTGCTACCGCCCGCAGGCGCCGATCCTGCAGGCCCCACGCCCGCTGCCGCCGAAGCCGCCGAGACCCTCCGTCGCCATCGCGCAGCCGGAACCACCAGCACGGGCTTCGCGGCCGTAGAGGCGGAGATACGGCGGACATTCGAGAAGGCGCGTGCGAAGGCCCAACGCGCGCTCAGCGTCGAGCTGGACGCCTGGCGCGCGCGGATCGGAGCCTGGGCGGTTCCGCGGCAGGCGTCCGAGGTTCGCATTGAGGCGGAGCGGCTGCGGCAGGCCGACAGCCGACACCAGACCGAGATCGCCCGTATTCATCGCCATCTGTACGACGCGGCGGTGGAAAGTGAGCTGTCGCGCATGATGATCGCCGACACCGAAGCCGCGCCGATCGGCCCGCGCGGGATCGAGCGCCTCGCGGCGGCCGGCATAAGGGTGGTGAACGACCTTACGCTGGAAACCCTGAGCGGCGTCCGTGGCATCGGTGATCGTGGAACCGCCGCCCTCCTCCTATGGCGGGACATGCAGGCCATCGCGATCGCAAGGCGTACGACCGTCTCACCCGAAGACGTCGATGCCGCTTCGAAGGCCATGACCGAGGAATGGGCAAGGAGGCGGATCATCGCGGAGGAGCGACTGCATCGACTGGTGCGCTCACTCGATCAGGCGGTCGACGCTCTCACGGGCCGCGCCGAAGTGGCGGATCATCGCCTTGCAAAGGCGATGCACGATCACGCCCATGCTTTGCTCGACCTGTCCCATCTCGGGCTGAACGTCGTGGCGAACAAGCGCGACCGCCGTCCGGTCGCTCCGGTCCCGAAGCCGGCGAAGCTGAGGAAGGGCACCTCATGTCCGTCCTGTGGCGGTCCCATGACCAAAAGGTGGGCTCGCGGCGGCACCTCCCCGAACCGCTTCTTCCTTGGCTGTTCCGACTATCCTCGCTGCACCGGCACACGTCCGCTACGGCGGAAGTCGCCGTGAGCGAGGAACGACGCACCGCCAATGGCGGCGGCCGACGGCCGCGGACAGCCTCGGGAAAGAATGGCGCACCTCGACGGGACCTCGGGCCTGCCGCTTCGGTCGCCCCGACTTACGACCGCGCTCACCCCTTCAACGCCTGGGCGACGACCGACGCGTTCACCGTCGAGGCGATCGAGATGGCGTCCGTCCGGGCCGAGGAGGCGGTAAGCCCGTTCCTGGCGAACCGTCGCGAACGTCCGTTCACCGGCGTATCGTCCGTCGAGATCCGCTTCCTCGACGACTGCACGCTCTCCTCGTTCCGGCGCGTCAGGGCGCTCAGGGGCGTGACGGCGGAGGGGTCCTGGCGGCTCGTGCGTCGATGGGCCGACGCCCACGGCGACGGCGGCCTGGACGAGGCGATGTGCGGAGCCGTCGCCACCACCCTCAACCGCGACTTCGGGGGCCTGCTCACCGCCAGTGTCGTGACGTGGGTAATCAGGACGCCGTAACGGCACCGACCGTTCCGAAAGGGAGTGTCGGGCTAGAAGCTGCGCCTTGCGGCATCGGCGGCGTCCACGCCGCAAGAGGAAGGAGAGGAGGCAGGCGAAGGTCTTCGGTGATGCCGGTCGGCATCGATGACGGAAGGCAAAACAGTGAGGAAGAACCAAAGGTGGAGCGATCTGGGGATCGAGGAAGCTGAGCGCCGCGCCGCGGTACTGGACCGGTACGTCGCCATCGACCTGCCCACTGCGGATGACGACGCCTCGGCGGCATCAGAGCTGAACCTCTCGGTATACAGCATGACTCGCCTCGCAGAAGTATGGCGGCGGCATCGCGATCCTACCCTCCTCGTGGGCATGAGGAAGGCGCTCGTCATTGGTTCGGAGGCGGAGCGCGACAAGGTGATGGCGCACGAAGTCGACCTCGATCAAGTGCGTCCTGACCGGCGGGAGGAGATCATGCGCCGCATCAGGATCATGCAACGCCATCTCTCGGCGGCCGAACAGGGCGAGGACGACATTGAGGCCGCCGCGGCCGAGATCGGCGTATCGGTCCCAAGGTTCCGAGTTCTGCTACGGACATGGCAGTTGCACGGCGCCGCCGACATGCTGCCAGGAGCGAAACGGCGCGGAACCCCATGGCGTCGTCGACCGGACCATCTCCGGCGACTTCAGCTGGTCGACGAGGCCCTCGCCACGACTGCGCCCACCGACACCAAGAGGAAGGCATATGATGCCTTCGTCCGCGCATGCGAGGAGGAAGGCATCACGCCGCTCAGTCTAAAGCGGTTCTACGGGATAGCGGCGGGCAAACTGCCCACGCCCAGTTCATAGGAGGCTCTCAGGATGGGACTCTTCCGAATAATCGGGGAGGACATCGAGCTCCGCGTGTGCCGATCCCAATAGCCGCAACACGTCGATGGCTTTTCTCGCACATGCAGGGGCGCCTTCCTTGTGGACCTTCGCCGCCGCAGCCGCTCGCGCACGATTGTGCGTACGGATCGCGTCGTTGATCTCGCTGTGCATCTCCGACGTCAGTTCCGGCATCCGGGCCGTCCGCCCGTTGCGGTAGCTCACGTCGTCGCCACGCTCTCCTGGTCCAACCCATATGGGGCCGACGCGTTCGCCCAGAACCTCGACGGCGCGACGCCCCACACTGCCGATGTGGACCTCATAGGCGATTCCCGCTTCCGCTAGACGCCTCCGGAGCACCTCCCCCCCAGCGACGTCGTCGCGTTGCAGCACGAGGTCGATTCCGAGCCGACCGTCAAAACCGGCGAAGGGGTCGAGATCGATGACCGACAACTCGTCGACCGCTAAGTCCGCCGCATGCACGTGCCCCCACGCGCGGGAGTCGTTGGTGGCGATTGCCCACCCAGGCACGAGCCCTGTGCCCTGGTCGATGACCACGTAGAGACGAAGGCGGTGGCTGAGATAGAATGCATCCAGTCCGACGCTATCCAGCAGGAGACGTTCTCCGAAAAGGCCAGGTGGCGCGGTTCGCCGGGCATCGAGCCACATGCGTCTCACTGTCGTTCGGGAGATTGGCGCCCGCGTGGCTTCGGCCACGCGTCGGCATACTTCTGCTATGCTCGCATCGGGCTGGTGTACGCTCATGTAGAGGATCACCTCCTCCGCCGAGGCCCGCAACGACTGCCCTAATTTCGATGCCCGGCTTCTACTTTCCGCGGCGCGGGCACCGAGAGCGACGATGCTACGGGTCTCTCTCCAAGCCCGTGCCATGGCGTAGAACCGCTTACGGCTCACTCCCGCCTCCGCCGCACGTCTGGCGGCGGCTCCCGGCCGCTGATCGCCGTCGTCGTCAGGACGCATGATCGCCCTCAACCGTCTGGCAACCGTAGCACGCATTCCTGCGGACAACCTCGATGCGAGCATGAGTTCCCCCTCAGGCACCCCGTCCGGCCACGCTGCACGCAGCGCGTCGGCGAGAGCATCCGCGGACTGCTCGGTCGACTTTGAATCACCCATGTCATCGCTGCTCATCAAACCCCGGTATGTCTCCACTGGCCGAGGGTCAAAAAAGTATTTTCGCGATCAAGGACGATCGCGTCTTGTATCTACGTGTTATACTCATATCTTGCTGGCTCATGTGTACGAGACATACTCATCCACCCGTCGAGAGCGGCGGCGGTTCCGATAACGGGACCTCCCTCGATCAGCGGAACCGGCTTCCCGCCTGCGGCAGCCTGATCGACGTCTACGGGGTGGCGCATCGCCTGCTCGCCTACGTCGACGACCGCGTGCTTCTCACCACGTTGGACACGCACCACCCCTGCCTCACCCAGGACGTGGACGGCAGCATTCAGCTTCCCACGGTCCACTGGCTGCTGGACGGGATGGTTGAGGGCAGCATCACGCCGCACCGGCCGGTTACGCGTCCCAGTCCCACCGAGAAGCTGCGGTTCGAGATCGCCATGCTCGACGCCGCCGGGGTCCCCCAAGGCGACAAGTGCATCTGGCAGTTCCTTGCCAAGGCGTGGACGCCTGACCTCGTCGAGCGCTTCGGCGAGCACGACGATCCCTGGCGGATCCGGCGCTGGCGCTCGGCCATCCGCAAGGCGGCCCGGAAGGGGGATGGGGCATGACGTCACCGCCCGTCTCCCGATGCCCCCTGCTGGAAGGCGACAGGCCGCCCAGACGACAAGTGCCGCAGTCCGACGACCACTCCCTTCAGACAGGCTCCGACCCGAGGAAACACCATATGACCGACGCTGCCGAAGCGAACCACGCCGCCCCCTTCGTCCTGGCGATCCATGGCGACTTCTTCGCGGTCGTACCGTCCCTCTCCGCCTCAAAGGCTGAGTGCACGGCCGCACTGCACTACCTTCCGCTCAACGACTCTCCGCCCAGGGCCGTGCGCCACATGACCTGGCCGGTCGTCGCGACGCTGATCCGCGTTGGCGAAGCAGTCGAAGTCAACGGGCTCCTCCTCGAAGCCGCGCGTCGGAGCATCCGCTCGTGCGCCCATGCCGATCGCTCGTCGGCTGCACCAGCGGCAACTGCCGCTCTCGCCGGTTCGCCGATCGAGGATCGGGCGGATTCCGCCCCGGAGCAGATCGAGGCCAAGCAGCACGAATTCGCCTGAAACCTGCCACCCTACACGAGGACGCGACCATGACCACGACTGTACCGACCGCCAACATCGACCAGTTCAACGCCCTCCCCGCTGCCTGCCGCTGCGGCGGAGGACGCTCGCACGACGTGTACTGGCGTGCCACCGATCCGTCCCCCCTGACGGATCCCGCCACGGCCCGCTTCGCGTTCCGGACGGTCGAGCCGGAGAGGACCGTCAACTTCGGACGCAAGCGCCTCACCTTCGCTTTCCACAGCGTCCGGACGGGTCACGTGCAACAGGGCGAGGGGCCTTGGGAGCTGCTCCTCGCGAAGCACCTCGAGACCACGCCGGATGGGGGTCCCTACCGCCTCCACGGTCACCGGGCCTGGTTCACGCACGAAGACGGGAGCGTCACCACGTATGGCCCCGACGCCGTCTGGTGCGATGCCAATGGGCACGTCGTATGCGGCGAAGTGAAGGCGAGCGACACCTACTTTACCGAACCCGCTACGGCCGCGCTCCTGACGGCGGTAGAGAAGGGACTGGCCACCGCCGGCATCAGGCTGGCGCGTATCACGGGCGACGCACTCTGCGCCGATCGCCGCCGCCGCTTCAACGTCTGCCGCGCGTTCGCCGATGGACTCGGACGCCTCGACGTACACATCGAACAGCAGGCGCGGGACGTGCTCGCCGGCGGCTCCGTCCCTCTCGCGCGCCTCGGCGAACGGCTGGAAGTGGCCGACGCCGATCGTGTCAGGGTCGTCAATTCACTGCTGGTTCGGCGCGTGGCCTCCTACGATCTCTCTGCAGGAGTCACGCCGGATCTCGAAATTTCCGCAGCCCGTCCGATTCAAGAGGACCGTCGGCTGGAGTCGCTGACGATCTGAGACAGGCAGCACCGATCGAGGACGACGCAGCGCGCGGACTCCGACCGGGAGATGCCAATCATCGCCATATCGTCCCGCTTCGCCGCACCGAACGATCGCACCCACCACCAAGGAGCTGCGCAAATGTCTTCCTCCATCGATCCTCTCGCGGCACCGCCGACGCCGCTCGCGCACGATCGACGCGTTGACGGCCTCGACTACGGGCTCACCGCGGGCAGGGAATTCTGGCACGGCACTGCCCGCGTCCGCTTGGAACGCATCGAAGCCGACGGAGGTCTCGATCTACGCAGTTCGAAGACGGGCGCGCTGCTAGTCGTCCGCAATCCGGACGGAACGACGGCGCGTCCGACCGTGGAATGGCTGCGCGGAGAATACGCCGCCGGCAGGCTGTCGTCGGTCGCGGGATCCAAGGAGACCGTATCCGAACGGCAGGCACGCTTCCTGTCCATGGATGCGAGCTCCGCCTCCATCCGCGACGCGAAGGCGACGTGGAGGCACTCGCTGGCATGGCGCGCCAGCTCGGACCGCGTCGTCTGTACCGACGCGTCCTGCGCCGAGTGGCTCGCCGCAAACTACGGCATCCAGCCGGGGGATCTCGCCTTCCCCCGTCCCTCCGGCAGTTCCTTGCGTCGCTGGATGCGTACATTGCGAAAGGGAGGCATGCGGATCGGTGCGCTCGTCTCTCAGGCCGGTCGTCCGCGCAACCACTCGCAGCTTCCGCCTGAGGTCGACGCCGCGCTCAACGAGGCGGCCCTGTTCTTCTACAGCGCTGGTCCGGGCTTCAGCCAGGCCGCCGCCGATGCATACCTGGACGGCCTCGTCTGTCGGCTGAATGAAGAGAATCCCGGCCGCAGCTTCAGGAAGCCGTCCCGCCAGTCCCTCCGCCTCCGCATCGAGAAGCTCGAATGCATCGAGACGTGGGAAGCGAAGCATGGACGCGAGGCCGCCGAAAGGAAGTACCGCGGTGCCGGCGAGCCGCTGCTGGTCGATCACGTCCTCGAAATATGCCTGATGGACGCGACCGAACTCGAGCAGATCGTCGTGTTCGACGAGGATCGTACGATCCCCTGCCTCAAGATGCGGATCGTGGCGGTGCTGGACTGCCTGACCCACACGCTTTTCGGCTGGCACGTGTACGCTGGACCGAACCGTGCGGAGACCTCCGCTCAGGCCGTCCTGCACTGCCTCGAGCCGAACAAGTTCCCTCCGCGAATGGTGCAGATGCACCCGCAGCTGCGTCTCGCGTTCGGGCGGCCCGCCGCCCTGCTCCCGGACAATGAGAAGGCGCTGATCGGTCCCGACACGCTGCCGGGATACAACGCGGCGGGAATGGTTGTCATCCCTGCTCCCGTCGGGATGCCCACCGCGAAGGCGGCGCTGGAGCGGTTCTTCCGTACGCTCAAGGGCATCCTCGCCTCGCTCCCCGGTACCCTGGTGGACCCCCGGCGGGCATCGGAACTCGGCTTCGAGATGGTGGAGGGCATGGCGGAGATGACGATGCACGAGCTGCGCGTGCACGTGGCCCAAGCGGCCGCCCAGCATAACGTCTCGGAATCGAAGGGCCTGCCTGGCAGGATGAGCCCCATCGAGATGCTCGCGGTGCGCTCCGGTACGCGCGCAACAGATCCGTTCGAGGACGCCTCGTTCGTCCGGGCGAACCTGTGCAGCCACTTCGACGCATACCTCACGCGGAACGGCGTCGAAAAGGACGGCATACGGTATCGCGACGCCGCAGTCATCGACGTCCTGTACAACAACAACGCCGGTCGCATGGGCGGCGCGAGGAAGTCGCACGGGTTCCGCATGCGCGCTCGCCGCGCCGATGGCGACATGGACCGGATCGAGGTCTATGACGAGCATGCCGAGCGATGGACGGTCCTGCCCTCCACCCAGCCCGGATACACGGCGGGGCTGTCCTACTGGGAGCATCTTCAGTACGCGCAGGCCGCCAAGCGTCGTCGCGAGGCGTTCGGCAGTCAGACCGCTCGACTGAAGTCGATGCAGGAGACGCGGCGTCTGCACGAGGAGATGCTGCCCAGGTCCAAGTTCCGCGCCCGGGCGAAGATGGGGGCACTGCTCGCGTCGCCCCACCTCCGGGAACTCGCGGGCAAGCCGCTCTTCACCGTGTCGCCGATCGAACAGCATCCCGACACCCTCGGAAGGGGCGGGCCCACGCCTCGGGTCGAGCGTGCACCTGCACCCCGCACGGCTCGGCCATCGGACGGCTGGGACGACGATGCGCGCTTCGAGGACGGGGACGATGCGGGAGCGGACGATTGAGCGGGGTCGAGGGCAGTGCCGCACCGCAGACGGGATCCCCCGTCTGCGACTACGAGACGCACGGGGACAGGGCCGCTGCCGCGGCCCGCTTCTCGATCGACCTCTATCAGCCCACCATGGTGCAGGAGGCGCTGATCACCCGGATCCGCACGTTCCACCGTAGCTGCGCCGGGCTGAACGGGATGCCTCTGCCGGGTCGCAGCCTCAGCGCTCCGAGCCAAGCCGGCAAGAGCCGGGCGATCAGCGAATGCGCGGCAAGGATCAATGCGGAGGAACCAGCCAACCCGAACCGCATGCTGCATGTCGGCCTGACGGAGCGGATCACGATCAAGATGCTGTATCAGCGCATCCTGACGTGCATCGGCGATCCCGAGGCCTTCGGCCGCTACAGCCTCGAGATCCTACGGCAGCGCTGCGAGGAGCTGCTGCCCAGCGTCGGCGTCGAGCTCCTCGCGGTCGACGAGGTGCAGCTTATCGGGAAACAGACGTCGAGTAATTACGAGGTCGCCGACGCCCTCAAGTCGATGCTGGATCAGGGAGTGGTGGGCATACTGTTCGCCGGCAACGAGCAGGCCGGCGAGATCTTCGAGGTCAACCCCCAGCTCCGCGGTCGCCTCGGTGCGCCGCTGAGCCTGCCGGCGGCGAACCCGAAGGTGGCGGGCGAGGTCAAGAACCTGCGTGAATTCCTCGCTTCGCTCGACGAAAGGATGGCGGGCACAGGGCTAACGGGCATTTCTGGCCTCGCAAAGGGGAAGCGGGTCCAGCGCATTGGAAGGAGCGGCAGCGGGCACGTGGGGCGCATCTGCCGCATCGTCGCCGCTGCATTCGAGCATGCCTGCGCCCGGGGAGCGGACTCCATCGAGGACTTCGACCTGTCGTTCGCGGTCGCCCACCTCGCCATACCGGCGGGCTGGTGCGTCGCCAATCCATTCCCGGAACCCGAGGCATGGTGAGGCCGCGCCCGCTTCTGCTCGTTCCATACGCCCCGGTCGGCGTGAGCCTGCCGGGTCTCGTCGCAGCTTCCGCCAGGCTGAACGTGCTCGGGGACGTCAAGCCGGTGCTCCGATCGGCCGGCCTTCCGCTTCGCCCGGGGTACGTCGCGGGGCTCGTCGTCGGGCACGAAGCCGCGCTCGCCGCGCGGCTCGGCTGTCCGGAAGCGACGATCGTCGCCGCCTCCACGCCTCCGATAGACGGGCGGGACGGGGCAGTAGTGCGATGGGGCGACGGCGCCATCAGGCGAGAATGGCTGGACTCCCGATTGCGCCGAGTGGCTCCCGGTTCACTCCACTCGTCCGAGCATCACCGCGCGACCTGGTGCAATCGGCTGCTTGGACACTGTCCCGAAACGCTGGAGGCGCTCGTCGATCGATGTGCGCGTTGCGGACGCGATCAGCGGTGGCTCGCGGCCGAAGGACTGGGCTGGTGCGACCAACGCGGCTGCGGGCCGCTCGACGCGATCGGAGAGCCTCTTCCCGCTGAACTGGCGGCAGACTATCGAACGTTCGCAGGCCTATGCTCGCCCGTCCCACAGGAACGGGAGATCGCCCGCGCCGCCCTCGCGCCGGTACTGGCGGAACTTCCGCCGGTGATTCTGATCGACTTCGTCTTCAGGCTCGGCCTGGCTCTTCAGGACTCGACGTCTTCTCCCCGCAAGGCCCTGACCGATGCGACGCCAGCTGAGCGGTCCCGTGCCGCGGCGCGAGGGGCCGCCGCTCTGAGGCAATGGCCGCTTGGACTGCGAGCCGAGATCCGCCGTGAACTCGCAGGACGCGGATCCGCGGATGGTACCGCTAGGCGCAGGCTGCGGGCAGGAATGCTGGCTGCCGCCTCCGTGCTGCCGTCAGATGATGCCGGGGCACCGTCCATCCTGCTCTCCGCGCTTCCGGAAATCCGAGGCGAGGTAGGGCGGTCGTTCATCGGCATCGACGGGGCGAGGCTGCTCGGTAGCGATGCCGCAGGGCGCCTCGGCATCTCGCATGCCGCCCTCCGGCGGCACGCCGATGCCGGCATGTTTGTCGCTGAAGGGGTTGTGGAGCGCGGCTATCGCCGCGCGCTCTACGAATCCAGCGCCATCGACGAAGCCGCCTCGGCGTGGAGGCGATCCGACCCGATCGCCAGGTTGATCCGGGCGCTGGGCCTACCTCGCTATGCTTGCGAAAGGATTGTTGGTGCAGGGGACGTCGCCCGCGAGACGCATCCGTTCGCACTAACTTTGGCCGACCAGCCGCGAACGCTCACCGCCTCCACCGATGCCTACCTGTCATCCCTCGTGGAAGCCTGCCGGCGCGAAGCACCACCCCCGGGCGTGGTGCAGCTGGACACGGCGCTGAAGATCGTGGGCGGCCGCCTGAAGCCGTGGAGGCAGGTGCTCGACGCAGTTCGCAGCAAAAGGCTGACGGCGTGGATGGAAGACGGCCCGGCACCCATCGTCAGGCGCATCCGCGTCCTTCCTGCTGACATCGCCCACCACACAACGCGCAACGCCAACGAGGGCATCCTTGACGGAGCGTTTATCTCGCCATCCATGTCGCAGATGGATGCCATGACGGTTCTGAACCTGCGTCAGATCGACGGCCCGCCGCTCGCATCGGCGAAACTCCTCCGCTTTGACAAGGGCCCCAGGTCGCTCCTGGTCGAAGTCGAGGAGGTGCTCGCCATCGCACGCGGATATGTAGCGACGCCAGAGGCCGCCGCCCGCATCGGGATCGGACCTGCCGCAGCGTGGCACGAGACGAGCCATGTCCTAGGGCCCCCACAGTCGCCAGCCGGCTGGCCTCGATGGTGCTTCGACGACTGGCTTGCGTCTTGCAATCCGCTAAGTTGAGCGACGAAGCACTGATGGGATAATAATGCGTTCGCGTACATCATGCCCGCGGCGGCCGATCGCTGACGCTGGCTCTCATGCGAGAATGGCAAATTCTGGGAAACCGAAGGGCCGGTTAGGCGCCGCTCTCGCGTGCAATATTTTCGCGGCCAGTTGCTTCAATGGCAGGGTCATCCCACTCAATCTGTTCGATCGACCGCACTCTTGAGCAGTACGAGATTGGCTTGATAGGCATTGGGGCAATTCGGCTTGCATGGGTAAGGTTGCAGAAACACGTTTGCCTTCATAAGGCCGGGGCAGTTCTAGGTTGCCCCCACAATCGATGGTGTTTTAGCGGTTCGCTGTTTGGCGGACTATTTTCGTGTGGCTGGTGTTGGACCGTGGCCTTCGACTTCGCTCAGGCTGAACGGCTGTGGGATCAGGCCCGGAATACCAAACCCCATTCAGCCTGAGCGATGTCGAAGGCCACAGTCCAACCTCACCAAATATTCTCTCCCCTCCCGCAGGCGGGAGGGGCCGGGGGAGGGCAAGGTGCCTCGCAGAGAGCCTGGCTTGTGACTCTTGCCCCTCCCCAACCCAGTTTCCGGTAAACGATGCCCCGCATCGTTTAGGTCATGCTGGGAGCATGACCGACCTGAAACTCCCTGCCGGGAGAGGGGCTTCAATCACGGATAACTCACTGTCTTCGGAATCTCCGGAATCTCGATCCGCTCCAGATCGTCCCCCGGCACCGCCGGAAACTCCCGCGCCTTCCAGGCCCGCTTGGCCTCCTCGATCCGCTCGCGGCGGGACGAGACGAAATTCCACCACACATGCCGCGGCGTCGCGAACGCGTCCCCGCCGCACAGCATCACCCGGCCGCCGCTTGTCGACCGCAAGGTCGCCGCGATCCCCGGCTTCAGGATGTAGAGCCGCTGCGGCTCGAGCGGCATCCCCTCCAGACTCGCTTCCCCCAACGCGCAGTAGACCGCGCGCTCCTCGGCCGAAGAATCGATGGGAATACTCCCACCCGGCTCCAGCGCGATGTCGGCATAGATGGTGCCGGCATAAGTCGTCGTCGGCGCACGCTGGCCCCAGAGGTCGCCCATGATGACCCGCGCAGTCGCCCCCCGCCCCTCGATCACCGGCAGCGCTTCGGCGGGAACATGCTCGAACGCCGGGTCGATCTCTTCCAGCGCCTCGGGCATCGCCAGCCAAGTCTGGATACCCGAGAGCGTCGGCCCCTGCGGCCGCACGTCGCTGGGCGAGCGTTCGGAATGGACGATGCCGCTGCCCGCCGTCATCAGGTTCACCGCGCCCGGCTCGATCACCAGATCGCTGCCCAGCGAATCGCGGTGGCCGATCGCGCCGTCGAACAGATAGGTGACGGTCGACAGGTTGATATGCGGATGCGGCCGCACGTCGATCCCCGCCCCGGGCAGCAGCTGCGCCGGGCCCATCTGATCGAAGAAGATGAAGGGGCCGACCATCGTTCGCTCCTTGTTGGGCAGCGTCCGGTGCACCTTGAACCCGCCCAGATCGTGGCTGGAGGGTTGCAGGGTGCGCAGCAGGAAATCGTCAAACATGAGTCGGCTCCGTGGCGTCGAGCAATTCGACCAGATCGGTCGGGAAATAGGGTTCGTCGTGCGCCGCCAGCTCCTGCCGGGTAAACCAGCGCCAGCTTTGCATCACCCGCTGTTCGAGGACGGTATGGCCGGCGCCCGTCACCTCATGCGTGTCGATGTCGACGCGGAAATAGCGTTCGTCGGCCTCGACCTCGACGCCCTCGATGGTGCGGAATTCGACCTGCCGCCGCGCGACCTGCGGCCCGCAATCGCGGTCGAGCCCGGTTTCCTCCAGCAACTCGCGCCGCGCGGCGTCCTCATAGCTTTCCCCCGGATCGACCGCGCCGCCGGGCGTGCACCAGAAGGGCGGGCGATCATCGGGGGTGAAGCGGAAAATCAGGGTCCGGCCCGTCCCATCCACCAACAGGATGCGCGCGGCGGGACGGGGCAAGCGGGTCATTCGGCATCAAGCTCCGGATAATGGCGGAAGATTCCGTCCTCATTGAACGCCTGTCGCCGGTCGCTGTCCAGATAGGCGGCGATACCGGGCAGCGTCGTCACCCGGTCGTGCAGCGCGATCAGCGCGGGATAATCGCCTTCGACCGCCGCCATCCGCCTCGGGAACATGTAGCGCAAGCCAGCGACCAACTGAAACAACGAGGTGTCGACCGGCGACCAGCGCCCGCCCGCCATCCAGTCGCGGCCCTCCACCGCATCCTCGAAATAGCCGAGGAATTTGGGGATGCGTTCCTCGCGAAACTGCGCGGCGGCGCGCGCGGCTTCGGGCTTCTGTTCGTGATAATAGGCCATCATCGCGACCGGGTGATGGACGTTGTGCACCTCCGCCGCCATGTCGCTGATCGTCAGCTGCAACTGATTCAACCAGATGCGGTCGGCTTCCGGCGCCAGGTCGTGCCGTTCGGTCAGCCAGTGGAGGATGTTGGCGACCTGCGCGATTGCCTGTCCCTCGGCGCGCAAATAAGGCGGTGCGAAGGGCAGGCGGCTACCTTTGCGCATATCGGCAAGCAGCGCCTCGGCCCCCTCCTCCACGCCTCGGTCGCGGTAAGCCAGACCTGCGGCCTCCAGCGTCAGCCGGATGAACTCGCCGCGTCCCGGCAGGCCGGGCCAGTACCACAGGTCATAGGGCATGGGCTTATTCTCCAGGTGCTTTCGCGCTGATCGCCAGCGCGTGGATGCGCTCCGACAACAGATCGGCCAGTGCGTGGTTCACCCTGCGCTGGCGGGCGACGCGCGATTCCCCGGCGAACAGGGGCGATTCGACGATGACGCGGAAATGGCTTTCCCCGGTGCCGTCATCGCCCAGATGGCCGCGATGCATCGCGCTTTCGTTGATGACGTCGAGGTGCGTGGGCGACAGCGCCTCGGTCAGGCGGGCGGTGATCTGGTCGGCGATTGGGGCGGTGGTGATATCGGTCATGGCCCCTATATAGACGGTTTCTCGGGACAAGCGGATAGCAGTGGCGCGTCGGTCGAGCAGCGATACCCCCAAGAATAAACCCGGCGCACGGTTTCACGGCCGGGTCGAAAATACCGGTCGCGCCTGCGATCATCCCGGTTGCGAGGACGCGGGCGAGTTCCGTGCGCCGCCGGCCGAGGGCACGCGCAGCGGCGACGGGCCGGGCCAGTTCCGCTGGTTCTGCCTGGAGCATGTCCGCGCGTTCAACAGCCGCTATAATTTCTTCGACGGGATGAGCGCGGACGAGATCCACCGCGCACAACGCCCCTATGCGGGTTGGGAGCGCGAGACGCGCGCCTTTGCGCAGGGCGGCGCCGATCCGGGGCCGCGCTGGGCCGATTTTTCCGATCCGCTCGACGCCATCGCCGCACGCTATCGCCGCGAGGCGGCGCCGGAGCGCAAGGATGGCAAGCCGCTGTCGGGGCAGGATCGTGAGAGCCTGAAGGTCCTGGGTCTGGAGGCGGACGCCGATCGCGGTGCGCTCCGGCGGCGCTATAGCGAGCTGGTGCGGCGCTATCACCCCGACCGCAATGGCGGCGACAGGAGCCATGAAGGGCGGTTGCAGAAGGTCATCGCGGCGTATCAGCAACTCCGCCAGGCGCCGGCGTTCGCCTAACCGCTTATTCCTCCCCTGCAAGGGGAGGTGGCAGTCCGCAGGACTGACGGAGGGGTGTCACCATCAGCGGGGACACCCCTCCACCAGCTTCGCTGGTTCCCCTCCCCGTACCGGGGAGGAATTTTATCTGCGCGGCCCGACCAGCCCGAATCTGGCGCCCTGCGGATCGCGCGCCGACAGCGAATAGTCCCCACCGGGAATCTCCATCGGCCCGAATTCGATCGTGCCGCCCGCATCGCTCACCCGCGCGGCCGCCGCATCGATATCGTCCACCGCAAAATAGAAATGCCAGCCCGGCTCACCCCCCGACGGCACGCCCATCAGCGCGCCGAGCATCACCGGCCCGTCCGCCAGGAAGCGATATTCGCCCAGCTCGCCCATCGGCATGCCCCCCTGATGGCTCCAGCCGAAATGCCGTCCAAAAAAGGCCAGCGCGCGGTCGGGATCTCTGGCGATCCGCTCGTTCCACACGACATGGCCGACAGCGGGGCCGGTGCCATGCTCGATAAAGGCGCGCGACGGCTGCGGGTCCTGCGGCGCCATGATGTAGAAGGGTGCGCCCAGCGGATCGGTGACCAGCGCCATGCGCCCCACCCCGTCCATCGTCCAGGCGGGCATCAGCACCTGGCCGCCATCCTCGACGATGGTTGCCAGTGATTCGTCGACATCGACGACCGGGAGATAGCCCAGCCAGACCGGCTTGCCCGGTGCGTCCTCGGGACGCTGCATCAGGCCGCCGATAGCCTCGCCCTCGGGCGTGGCGAAGATGCGATAGTCGATGCCGGTCATGCCGCTGTCGCCCACCTGCCACCCGATCACCGCGGCGTAAAAGGCCTGCGCGCGCCCCGCATCGTCGGTCAGCAATTCGTACCAGATGAAATTCGCCATATCCCCACCCCTCTTCATGCTTTCCTCGACAGCGGACGGTGTTGTCGCCTCTGCCTGTCGACTCGCGGGGGCAGAATGACGGCGATGCGCCGCGCACGCAATCGCTCCGCCGGGGCGTCCACCCGCCATCTTCGTGCGATCACCGGCATTGAGTAGGGAGCCGCGCTTGGCTTAAGGCGTTGAGCGACGAGACGAGGGCCTGATGACCAACATCCCGAATACGCTTCCCGACAGCCGCGATACGACGATTCTCGATGCGCCCGACAAGATGGTGTCGGTGCGCGACCTGTTCGGCATCGACACCGACATGGAGGTGCCTGCCTTCTCCGAGGCCGATGAGCGCGTCCCCGATCTCGATCCCGCCTATGTGTTCGATCCCGACACCACGCTGGCGATCCTGGCAGGCTTCGCGCACAACCGCCGCGTGATGGTGCAGGGCTATCACGGCACCGGCAAGTCGAGCCATATCGAACAGGTGGCGGCGCGCCTCAACTGGCCGTGCATCCGCATCAACCTGGACGCGCATATCAGCCGTATCGACCTGATCGGCCGCGACGCCATCGTCCTGAAGGACGGGCAGCAGGTAACGGAATTCCGCGAGGGCCTGCTCCCCTGGGCGCTCCAGACGCCGACCGCGCTCGTCTTCGACGAATATGACGCCGGCCGCCCCGACGTGATGTTCGTGATCCAGCGCGTGTTGGAGACCGAGGGCAAGCTGACGCTCCTCGACCAGAACCGGGTGATCCGCCCGAACAAATGGTTCCGCCTGTTCGCCACCGCCAACACGGTGGGTCTGGGCGACACCAGCGGACTCTATCATGGCACGCAGCAGATCAACCAGGGCCAGATGGACCGCTGGAACATCGTGGTCACGCTCAACTATCTGCCCGCCGCCACCGAGGCGCAGATCGTGCTCGCCAAGTCGGGCGAATATGACAAGCCCGACGGAAAGCAGCTGGTCGAGAACATGGTCCGCGTCGCCGACATGACCCGCAAGGGCTTCGTCAACGGCGACATCTCGACCGTGATGAGCCCGCGCACCGTCATCACCTGGGCGCAGAACACGCTGATCTTCGGCGATCCGGGCTTCGCCTTCCGCCTGTCGTTCCTGAACAAGTGCGACGAGAACGAGCGCGCGCTGGTGGCGGAATATTATCAGCGCGTCTTCGGCAAGGACCTGCCCGAAAGCGTCGTCGGCCGGGCTTGATCCCCGTGGCGAACGAAACCCCTCTCGACCGGTTCAAGGCGGTCCTCGGCGGCACGGCGCGCGCACTCGCGCAGGAGCCGGAGGTCGAGCTCGCCTTCACCGCCGATGCGCCGACGTCATCGGGCAAGCATATCCGTGTGCCGATGCCGGGTCGCGCGCTGCCGCCCGAGCAGGTGGCGGAAGCGCGCGGGTTCGCCGACGCCTTTGCGCTGCGGCTGAAGCTGCACGACACCGCGCTCCACGCCCGCGCCGCGCCGGTCGAGGCGGTGGCGCGTGCGGTCTATGACGCGGTGGAGACGGCGCGGATCGAGGCGCTGGGCGCGCGCGGCTATGCCGGGATCGGCGACAACCTCGCGCATGCGCTGGATGTGCGGTTGCGCTCCGACCCGATGACGCGGGCGCGCAACCGGGACGAGGTGCCGCTGTCTACCGCGCTCGGTCTGCTCCTGCGCGAGCGGATGACGGGGCGGCCCTCGCCCGCCGAAACCGCGCCCGCGCTGGCGCTGGTGCGCGACTGGCTGGAGGGGGCGACCGATCTCGACGCGCTGGCGGGCGCGATGGACGACCAGAAGGCGTTCCAGATGCTCGCCGCCAAGATGCTCGCCGACCTCGAACTCGCCGAGCCGCCCGCCGAACCCGATCAGGCCGATGAAGGCGGTAACGACGAAGAGGGCGAGGACGAGCAGCAGCAGGACGAGAGCGAAGAGGATAACGACGACAAGGGCCAAGGCGACGGCGAGGTCGAGGCGCGCGCCGAGAAGCGTGACGCCGACAGCGAGGACGGCGAGTCGCAGGAACAGAGCCAGGATTCGCTCGACGATCTCGACGGCGAACCCGGCGAGGATGGCGACGAAGGCAGCCAGCCGACGCGGCCCAACCGCCCGCTGACCGATCTGGCGTCGCAGTTCGACTATAAACCCTGGACCACCCAATATGACGAGGTGATCGCCGCCGGAGAACTGTGCGACGCCGACGAACTGGCACGGCTTCGCGGTTATCTCGACCAGCAGCTGGCGCATCTGCAATCGGCCGTGTCGAAGCTTGCCAACCGGCTGCAACGCCGGTTGATGGCGCAGCAGTCGCGCTCCTGGGATTTCGACCAGGAAGAGGGCATTCTCGACGCCGCGCGGCTGGCGCGGGTGGTAGTCAATCCCGGCCAGTCGCTGTCCTACAAGATCGAGCGCGATACCGATTTCCGCGATGCCGTCGTCACGCTCCTGATCGACAATTCGGGGTCGATGCGCGGGCGGCCGATCGGCATCGCCGCGATCTCCGCCGACATCCTCGCGCGCACGCTGGAGCGGTGCGGGGTGAAGACCGAAATCCTCGGCTTCACCACCCGCGCCTGGAAGGGCGGGCAGAGCCGCGAGACATGGCTCGCCGCCGGGCGTCCGCCGCAGCCGGGCCGGCTGAACGACATCCGCCACATCGTCTACAAACAGGCCGACGAGCCGTGGCGGCGCGCGCGCAACAATCTGGGCCTGATGATGCGCGAAGGACTGCTCAAGGAGAATATCGACGGCGAGGCGCTGATGTGGGCGCACAGCCGGTTGATCGCGCGGCCCGAGGAGCGGCGCATCCTGATGGTCATCTCCGACGGCGCGCCGGTCGATGATTCGACGCTGTCGGTCAATTCGGGCAGCTATCTGGAGCGGCATCTGCGCCAGGTGATCGGCTGGATCGAGAGCAAGAGCCCGGTCGAGCTGATCGCGATCGGCATCGGCCATGACGTGACGCGTTACTATGCGCGCGCGGTGACGATCATGGACGCCGAACAGCTGGGCGGCACGATCATCGAGCAGCTGGCCGCCCTGTTCGACACCGAATGAGCCGGATCGCGGCCCCGGCGGAAGGGTTCGTCGGCCCGGTCAAGCGCTCGATCACCATCGCCGGGCACCAGACCTCGATCAGCCTGGAGCCGGTCTTCTGGACCGCGCTGGAGGAAGCCGCCGTGGCGCATGGCCTACCGCTGTCGGCGCTGGTGGCGGAGATCGACGCGCTGCGGATCGTCGCGGACGACCCGCCGAACCTGGCGAGCGCGATCCGGTCGTGGCTGTTCCTGCGGCGGTGATGGGGCGCGGAGGCGCGGAGGGCGCCGAGAGGGGTCTCACTGGCCTCGCCGCCATGCCCGTCTCTGCGCCTCTTCGCGAACCAAATCTCCCCAACCTCCGTTCAGCCTGAGCGCAGTCGAAGGCAAAGGGGTGAACCTTGTCCTTGGGGCAAGCGATCGGCGTGGGCTTCGACTTCGCTCAGCCTGAACGGAGGGGGCGGATCAGGGGGCACCTCCTCGGATGGCGCCACCGATCATAAGCCCTCTCCGCGTCTCCGCGCGAACCAATCCTCCGTTCCGCCTGAACGTAGTCGAAGGCCACGGGACAGCCCCTATCACGCAGGACCTCGTGCTTCCCTGCGGCAAGCGATCGGCGTGGGCTTCGACTTCGCTCAGCCTGAACGGAGGAGAGGGATTGGCGATAAGGGTGCGCCTTTTCGGATCGAGCCACCGGTCACCGGCCCTCTCCACGTCTCCGCGCGAACCAATCCCCCGTTCCGCCTGAGCGAAGTCGAAGGCCACGGGACAACCTCAACCACACACCCCCCTTCCCCATTGGGGCAAACGACCCACGCCGGCTTCGCCCCCGCTCACCCCGAACGGTGATTGGAATTGAGCGCGGACAGGCCCGCCCGCGATTGACGCCGCCCGTCGGGTCCGGCAGGGCGCGCCGTCTGTTTCGGGGGTCATGTGGCCGGAATTTCCCTTCGCGACTCGGGAGTGCGGGTCCATCGCTGGCTGGGGCTGGCGATCGGGCTGCTTGCCATCGCGCTGGCGCTGTCGGGAACGCTGCTGGCCTGCGCGCCGCTGATCGAGCGGATCGCCGCCCCCGCGCGCTATCGGATCAGCGGCGAGACGCGGCGCGACGCCGGTGCCTATGCCGATACGGCGTATCGCCGCCTGCGCCCCGGCGAGCGGATCGCGGCGCTGTCGATGGAAGGGGGGTCGTCGCCGGTCATCGTCACGCTGGACCGGGTGAGCGACCGCGCGCGGCGTCAGCTGTTCCTCGACCCGCCGACCGCGCAGGTGCTGGCCAGCGGCTGGGCCGATGGCGGGGTGACGGGTGTGGTGCGCTGGCTGCATGGCGGGCTGTTCCTGTCGGGCGTCGGTCGTTGGATCGTCGCGATCGGGGGCATGGGGGCGCTGCTCGCCAGCCTGACCGGACTATGGGCGTCTCTATTCCGCCAGCGTGCGAAGCCCGCCGCCAAAGGTCCGCCGCGAAAAGAGACGCGCAAAGCCTCGTGGCACGCCCGCATCGGGCTGTGGTCCGCCATCCCGGTACTGGCGATGACGGCGTCCGGCATCGTGCTCGCCGTGTCGCCGGGACACGCCGTCGCCCTGTCGACGCCGCCCGTCCCCCGCCCCGCCCTGTCGGTCCGGCATGTCGTCGCCAGCGCACGTCACTGGTCGCAGGGGCGGCTGGTCGCGGTCGAATGGCCGACCGAACGCTCGCCCGACTGGACGCTGCGCTTCGACGATTCGGTCTATGGAACGGTCAAGGTCGCCGACGATACCGCCGGCGCGGTCTCCGCCCCGGCGCTGGCCGTGCCGGTCGCGCTGTCCTGGATCAGCCGGCTGCACGAAGGGCAATCCATGCCCTGGATTGGGATTCCGCTCGCCGCACTGACCGGGGTGCTGGCTATCTGGGTCGCGACGACCGGCCTGATCGGCCGAGCGCGCCGCCCGGCGGTCAGACCCGCTCGGCGTTCAGCAGATCGGCGACGTCGAGGTCCAGCAGCGTGATGTGATCGCGGATGCGCGGCCATTGCACGCGCAGGAAGGTCTCACGCTCGGCGGCGCGCAGCCGGTCGGCCGCGCCCGGCATCACGAACATCCCGACCCCGCGCCGCACCTCGACATAGCCGTCGTCCTGAAAGCTCTGATACGCCTTGGCGACCGTCAGCGGGTTGGCCCCCTGCTCCGCCGCCAACGCACGGACCGAGGGAAGCTGGTCGCCCGCCCGGTAGGTGCCGTTGAGGATACCCGCCGCGATCGTTCCGCGCAGGCGGATGTAAACCGGGCTGTCGTCACCGCTAAGAGCTGTCATGCCAAGTTAATACAGCAGCGGACCGGTAAAGTCGAGGGGCAAACCGATAACGTTTGCAGACGGCCCGATGCGGTCACGCGACGGGGCCGGTCCAGTGCGAGACGATCGCCTCCATATCGGGACGCGGGCGTTCGTCGAGCGGCCGGCCGGGCGTCCCGAGGAACAGGAAGCCGGCGATCCGCTCGGGCGCCTGGCCGAAGGCATCGCGCACCGCATCGGAAAAGCTGGGCCAGCCGGTCAGCCAGCCGCCGGCGAACCCCATGGCATGCGCGGCGTGGAGCAGGTTCATGCAGGCCGCGCCGGCCGACAATTCCTGTTCCCACAACGGAATATGGCTGCCGGTGCGCGGGGAGGACAGGACGACGACCAGGCTGGGCGCCTGATGCGCGAACTGTTCCAGCGCGGCGATCTCGGTCGCGCTCGCCTGCGGCCGTTCGGCCCGGTAGGCGGTGGTGATCACCTCGGCCAGCTTGGCGCGGGCGTCATCCGCCACGATCACGAAGCGCCAGGGAGCCAGCTTGCCATGATCGGGGGTACGCGCCGCGATGCGCAGGATATGGTCCAGCTGATCGGCATCGGGGCCGGGTGCGATCAGGTCACGCGGCTTGCCCGAGCGGCGAGTTTCCAGCAGCGTCAGCGGGGTCGAACGGTCGTTGAAGGCCATGTCACTCATGCGATCGATCCTTACGTCGTCGCGCATGATATTTACAGTCGCCGCTTTGGCGTTAGGTTACCGAACCATTACGCCCCTTCCGCGTGCCCCCGGCGCGCCGGGGGCGATCCCGATGGAGTGAACGCCGGCATGGCGACTGCGTATGAGGCCGCCGCGCGCGGCAAGACGGTTTTGGGGCATCCCCGGGGCCTGTTCCTGTTGTTCTTCACCGAGATGTGGGAGCGTTTTTCCTATTACGGAATGCGCGCCATCCTGGTCTTCTACCTGACCAAGCATTTCCTGTTTTCCGACGAACCGGCCTTCGGCATCTACGCCGCCTATACCTCGCTGGTGTACGTCACGCCCGTCATCGGCGGCTATCTGGCCGACCGCTATCTGGGGGCCAGACGCGCGGTGCTGGCGGGCGGATTGTTCATCGCCTTCGGCCATATCCTGATCGCGGTGATGGAGGGGCCGCAGGGCGCGACGGGGGCCTATCTGGAGGGCTTCTACCTCGCGCTCGCCTCGATCGTGATCGGCACCGGCTTCCTCAAGGCCAATATCTCGGTGCTGGTGGGACAGCTTTATGCGCGCGACGACATGCGCCGCGATCCCGCCTTCTCGATCTTCTACATGGGCATCAATGCGGGCGGCGCGCTGGGGCCGATCGTGTGCGGCGTGCTGGGCGAGACGGTGGGCTGGGCTTACGGCTTCGGCGCGGCGGGCGTCGGCATGCTGCTGGGTCTGGCCGCCTTCATCGCGTTGAAGCGGGAGCTGCACGGCGCGGGCGAAGCGCCGTCGCTGCCCGTGCTGCGCGCGCCGGTCGTCGCCGGCCTGTCGCGCGAATGGCTGATCTATCTGGGTGCGATCGTCGCCACCCTGATCACCTGGCAGTTGATCCAGCATCAGGATGCGGTCGGCACGCTGCTGGTCGTCTTTGCCGCCGCGACCGTCGCCTTCATCCTGTGGCGCGCGGTATTCACCCTGCCCAAGGTCGACCGCGACCGCATCTTCGCCGCGCTGTTCCTGATCGCGCTGTGCCCGCTTTTCTGGGCGCTGTTCGAACAGGCGGGTTCCTCGCTCAACGTCTATACCGATCGCTCGGTCGACAGGACGCTGATGGGCTGGACCATCCCGGCCTCGGCCTTCCAGTCGGTCAATTCGATCTTCATCATCCTGCTGGCACCGGCCTTCGCCGCGCTGTGGACCATCCTGGGCAAGCGCGGGCTGGAGCCGAGCGCGCCGTTCAAGTTCGGCATCGGCCTGGTCGGCGTGGGCGCGGGCTTCCTGGTGCTGGTGGCGGGTGCGGCGGCCTATGCCGGCGCACCGACGCCGGTGATCTTCGTGATCCTGGTCTATCTGATCCACACCATGGCCGAGCTGTGCTTCTCGCCGGTCGGGCTGGCGGCCATGACGCGGCTGTCGCTGCCCAGCATGACCGGGCTGATGATGGGCACCTGGTTCCTGGCGACGGCGGGCGGCAACTTCATCGCCGGCCTGATCGCGCAGGCGACCGGTGGCGAGGGCGCGGGGCCGGACACGGTGCTGGCAGTCTATAGCCGGATCGGCTGGTACTCGATCGGCATCGGCGCGGTGGTGCTGGTCGTCTCGCCCTTGATCGCCAAGCTGATGCACCTCGACCTGTTGAAGGCCGAAGCCGCGCTGGCGGGTGACAAGGAACTGGCCGAGCCGGCGGCGGCCGGAGTCGATACGCGGCTGGAGCAGAAGCCGCATTGATGGGGTCCGGGCGGTCGGGGCGCGTGCCGGACCACCCCTTTCTCCTACCCCGACCACCGTTCAGGCTGAGCGAAGTCGAAGCTTACCCGCCTGACTTTGCGCGGATGGGATTCGATCTCGCGAAGACGCGAAGACGCGAAGACGCGAAGATTTTTGTTCGCGCGGAGACGCGGAGGCGCAGAGAGGTTCGGATGCGCTTCGGCGCACTCGCGCAATTCACCGTTCCGCTTTGCCTCACCGCTGTTATGTTAAGCCAGCCTGGCGGCTGGATACGCCCCCCTCCGCGTCTCCGCGTCTCCGCGCGAAACACCCTGCCTCCATTCGCACTGAGCGAAGTCGAAGTGCACGGGATGCCACTCGCGGAAAGTCCGGTGCGTGGGCCTCGACCTCGCTCAGCCTGAACGGAGTTGGGGACGCCTGGCTCAGAGCCGCGTCATCGCCATCGCCCGCTCGCCATAACGCGGACCCGCCGTACCGCCACGCGGCGAGGCTTCGTCGAGCCGGGCCAGTTCCTCCGCCGACAGTACCAGATCCGCCGCCTTCATCGAATCCTCCAGCGTCACGCGCCGCTTGGAGCCCGGGATCGGCACGATGTCGTCGCCTTGCGCCAACAGCCATGCCAGCGCCACCTGCGCGGCACTCGCGTCATGCGCGGCGGCGATCTGCCTCACCACCTCGACCACCTTCATATTACGGTCGAAATTCTCTTCCGAGTAGCGCGGGTCGTTGCGGCGGTAATCGCCCTCGGGCAAATCCTCGCGCTTCGTGATCTGCCCCGTGAGGAACCCGCGTCCCAGCGGGCTGTACGGCACGAAGCCGATGCCCAGCTCGCGTACCACCGGCAGGATGTCGGCTTCGATATCGCGTTCCCACAGCGAATATTCGGACTGCACCGCAGCGATCGGGTGGACGGCGGCGGCGCGGCGGATCGTCTCGGCGCTCGCCTCGGACAGGCCCAGCCGACGCACCTTCCCCTGCTCGACCAGCCGCCCCATCGCGCCGACCGTGTCCTCGATGGGGACATTAGGGTCGACGCGGTGCTGGTAGAACAGGTCGATCGTCTCGACGCCCAGCCGCTTGAGCGAGCCTTCGCACGAACGCTGGACATTGGCGGGGGTGGAGTCGACACCCGTCATCCCGTTCTCGTCATAGCGAAAGCCGAATTTGGTCGCGATGACGACCGCATCGCGCTTGCCGCGAATGGCGCGCCCGACCAGTTCCTCATTGACCAGCGGGCCATAGATTTCGGCGGTGTCGAACAGGGTCACGCCCAGCTCGATCGCGCGGTGGATGGTCGCGATGCTCTCCGCCTCGCTCGCCTCGCCATACATGTTCCGGCCGATACCGGCCATCGGCATGCAGCCGAGGCCCAATGCGGAAACCTCGAACTCGGGGCCTAGCGTGCGATATTTCATGGGACGTCCTTGCCGGTTGTGCCGCTCCACCGCGAAACGGTCGCGGTGGCGGCAAGGTCCATGCTGACATTGCCCAGGGTCCGGAAAATGTCCGGAATCGTCTCCACCGCGATCAGCAGACCCAAAGGCGCGGCGGGCACCCCCAGCGCGACGCAGACCGGCGCGATCGAGGCGAAGAAGGTGATCTGCGACGGCAGGCTCGCCGAGCCCAGCGATACCAGGATCGCCACCACCACGGCGGCCGCGACCGAGGTCAGGTCGGGCGCGATCCCGAACCAGTGTGCGATGTAGAGCGAGACCGCGACGTTCATCGCCGGCTGGGTCGCGCGGAACATCGCGACCGCCATGGGCAGGACCAGCCCGGCGGTCTCCGGCGCGATGCGCAAGGCCCGGGTCCCCTCGATCATCGCCGGCAGGCTGGCGAGCGAGCTTTGCGTCGAGACGGCGACCGCCTGGGCCGGGGCCAGCGCACGGGCGAAGCGGGCGGGCGCGGTCCGGCCCAGGATGGCCGCCACGCCGTACGCCATCAGCATGACGACGACGCCGACGCTGGCGATGATCGCGATATAATGCGCCAGCGCCCCGAACGCCGCGCCGCCGGCACTCGCCCCCACGACCAGCGCCAGCGCGAACACCCCCAGCGGCGCCAGCCACAATACCCAGCCGATCAGGACCAGCATCGCGTCGCGGATCGCGGTGAACACACGCAGCAGCAGGTCGCGCGCCTCCCCCTCGATCCGGGTAATGGCGAAGGCGAAGGCCAGGGTGAACAGGATCAGCGACAACAGCGCATTGTTGGCCGCCGCCGCGAAGATGTTGGTCGGCACGATATTGGTGACGAACTCGGCGATCGGCGGCGACGGCGCGACCGGCTCGGCATGGCCCAGCGCGGCGCGCAGCGCCTGGCCCGCCGCGCGCGGCATGGGGGCGAGACTCAGCAGGATCGGCGTGACGAGCGCGGCCATGCTGGCGGTCAGCGCGTCGAGCGACAGGAAGGTCATGATCGCCCGCCCCGCGATCCGCCCGGCCTGCGCCGCCTGCGCGGTCGCCGCGACCCCGGTGATCAGCAGCGTGACGACCAGCGGGATGACCGTCATCTGCAACCCGTTGAGCCACAATGTACCGATCGGCCGCGCCACCGCGACGACGGTCTCGGCCCCGCCGGGCGCGAAGCTCGCGACCGCAACCCCGGCGATCAGCCCCGCGGCAAGGCTCAGGAGGATCAGCGTGGCACGCGACATGACAATTCCACCTTGGGTTCGGGCATATTGTTTTGGGACGGTTCGGTTCTTTGAGCTTTGCGCCACCCCGCGCTAAGGACGTAACCATCCAGGGGCGTGTATGGCGCCTCGCTCCTAATCCGGCAGGGACCCGGCTGTATGGCAAGAAAATATTTCGGCACCGATGGCATTCGCGGTGCGACCAATGGCGCGGTGATGACCGCCGAGATGGCGATGAAGGTCGGCATGGCGGCCGGCGCCTATTTCCTGCGCGGCGATCACCGCCACCGCGTGGTGATCGGCAAGGACACGCGCCTGTCGGGATACATGCTCGAATCCGCGCTGGTCGCGGGCTTCACCAGCGTCGGCATGGACGTGGTGATGGTCGGTCCGCTGCCCACGCCGGCGGTCGCGATGCTGACCCATTCGATGCGCGCCGATATCGGCGTGATGATCTCGGCCAGCCACAATCCCTTCGCCGATAACGGCATCAAGCTGTTCGGTCCCGATGGCTACAAGCTGTCCGACGAGGCCGAGGAATCGATCGAGACGCTGATCGAGGAGAAGGTGCCGCTGGTCGCCTCGGGCAAGATCGGCCGCGCGCGCCGGGTCGAGGATGCCGCCGGCCGCTATATCCACTTCGCCAAGTCGACCTTTCCGCAGTCGCTGCGCCTCGACGGCCTGCGGGTCGTGATCGACTGCGCGAACGGCGCCGCCTACAAGGTTGCGCCGGCCGCCTTGTGGGAGCTGGGCGCGGATGTCGTCGCGATCGGCGTGACCCCCAATGGCACCAACATCAATGACGGCGTCGGCTCGACCGCGCCGCAGACACTGGCCGAGACCGTCGTGGCGAGCGGCGCGGACATCGGCATCGCGCTGGACGGCGACGCCGACCGGCTGATCATCGTCGACGAAAAGGGCATGGTCGTCGATGGCGACCAGTTGATGGCGACGATCGCCACCAGCTATGCGCGCGAGGGTCGGCTGGCCGGCGGCGGCCTGGTCGCCACCGTCATGTCCAATCTGGGACTGGAGCGGCATCTGGCCGCGCAAGGGTTGGGCCTCGTCCGCACCAAGGTCGGCGACCGCCATGTGCTGGAGGCGATGCGCACGCGCGGCTATAATGTCGGCGGCGAGCAGTCCGGGCATATCATCCTGTCCGACTATGCCCGCACCGGCGACGGCTTGGTCGCCGCCCTCCAGGTGCTGGCCGAACTCAAGCGCGCCGGCGCGCCCGCCAGCGAGGTGTTGCACCGCTTCGATCCCCTCCCCCAGCTGCTCAAGAATGTCCGCTTCGCGGGTGGCAAGCCGCTGGAACATGAGAAGGTACAGGGCGTCATCGCCGCCGCCGAGGCCGAACTGGCCGGGCGCGGCCGCCTGGTCATCCGCCCGTCGGGCACCGAGCCCGTCATCCGCGTGATGGCCGAGGGCGAGGACCAGCGTCAGGTCGAGACGCTGGTCGACCGCATCTGCGACGTGGTGCGCGAGGTGGCCGCCTGATGCTGGAGATGCGCCCCGATTGCGAGCGCTGCGGCGCGGACCTGCCGCCGTCGCAGGGCGGCGCGTTCATCTGTTCGCTGGAGACCACCTTCTGCGCCGAATGCGCCGATGACCTGGACGAGACCTGCCCCGATTGCGGCGGCGAGCTGCTCGACCGGCCGACGCGCATGGGCCGCGTGCTGAAGGCCAATCCCGCATCCAACCAGACCCGTTTTCGCGGCTGACCTCGACCCCGCCGCCCCGCTTCTCTATGCGGGCGTCATCACATTGAAGGAGTTTCCATGCCCCAGCTCGTCCTGATCCGCCACGGCCAGTCCGCCTGGAATCTGGAGAATCGCTTCACCGGCTGGTGGGATGTCGACGTCACCGCTCAAGGCGCGGCCGAGGCGCGTGCGGCGGGTGCGCTGATGGCCGAGAAGGGCCTCGACTTCGACCTGACCTTCACCAGCCTTCAGACCCGCGCGATCAAGACGCTTAATCTCGCGCTCGAAGTGATGAGTCGCCTGTGGCTGCCGACCGAGAAGCATTGGCGACTGAACGAGCGCCATTATGGCGGGCTGACCGGCCTCGACAAGGCGGAGACGGCGGCCAAACATGGCGACGAGCAGGTCAAGATCTGGCGCCGCAGCTTCGACGTGCCCCCACCCCCGGCCGAGGCGGGTGGAGAGTTCGACCTGTCGAACGACCGTCGTTATGCCGGCATCCCGGTGCCCGCCACCGAAAGCCTGAAGGACACGATCGAGCGCGTCCTACCCTATTGGGACGAGCGTATCGCCCCCGCCCTGCGCGACGGCAACCGCGTGCTGATCTCGGCGCACGGCAACTCGCTCCGCGCGCTGGTCAAGCATCTGTCGAACATTCCGGACGACGAGATCACGGGTCTCGAAATCCCGACCGGCCAGCCGATCGTCTATGAACTGGCCGACGACCTGACGCCGACCGACCGCTATTACCTGTCGGAGCGCTGAGCGATCCCGACATAAGGCCGACCCATCGCCTGGCCGATGGGTCGGTCGCGCCCATCGGCCAAGGCTTGATCCACGCCACGGATCGTGCAGTCTCCACGTCTGTTCCCGTTATCTTGACAGGCAGCGCGCCATGACGACGATGCGCCCCCACCCGACCATCGGCTTGCCAGCCGCCTTGCTGCTCCTCGCCTGCGGAGCGCCCGCGCGATCGGTTCCGGCCGAGCCCGACAATGGCGCGGCCCCTGGCGCCTCGGTTCCGGCGGTGCCCTCACCCTCTCCTACCACGACACCGCCGGGCACGCCCGACGGCAAGCCTGTGACGATCACGCTGACCGACAAGCACCGGGTAACGCTCTCGGGGTTCAGGATCATCGAAAATCACGGCCTGTCCGCGGGTCAGTGCGGCGTGACGATCGAGCGTCAGCGATTGATGACGATGGGGGTCGACGACACCGAGGTCTATAGCTGTGACGCGCTGGTCGCCGCAGGCATTGTTCCGCCCGATGGTCAGCGGCAGCGGATCGGCCTGATCTACGACGTATCCTCTCCCAACGCCCAATTTCGCACCGCCGTGGTGCTGCGCGAGGAGGGCGGACGCTGGGCGGTCGATCCGACCTATTCGGGGAAGTTCGACGGCACGCCCGCGGGGCGGTCCATCCCCGCGCTGCGTGGCGCGCTGAAATAGGGGACGGGTGACGTATAGATAGGTTGCCCCCCTCGCCTCGTCCCGCTAGTCAGCGCGCTTCCCTCGGCACCGGGGCCACAGGGGCAAGGCGGAACAGCGGATATGGTTTCGGTTGGAATCATCATGGGGTCCACGTCGGACTGGGAAACCATGCGGCATGCCGCCGAGACGCTCGATGCGCTGGGTGTGGCGCATGAGACCCGCGTCGTCTCCGCGCATCGCACGCCGCAGCGCCTGTATGATTATGCCACGGGTGCCGCCGATCGCGGGATCAAGGTCATCATCGCGGGCGCCGGTGGTGCCGCGCATCTGCCGGGCATGGCCGCCTCGATGACGCATCTGCCGGTGTTGGGCGTGCCGGTCGAATCCAAGGCGTTGAAGGGCATGGATAGCCTGCTGTCGATCGTCCAGATGCCCGGCGGCATCCCGGTCGGGACGCTCGCCATCGGCAAGGCGGGGGCGATCAACGCCGGCCTGCTCGCCGCCTCGATCCTGTCGCTGTCCGACGAGGGCCTCGCCGAACGGCTGAAGGACTGGCGTCAGCGCCAGACCGACAGCGTCGCCAACGATCCGCAAGGGTGAGCCGCATGTTGAAGCCGGGTTCGACGATCGGGATTCTGGGCGGCGGCCAGCTGGGCCGGATGCTGGCGGTGGCCGCCGCGCAACTGGGCTATCGCACCCATGTGCTCGCCCCCGATGAAGAAAGCGTCGCGGCGCAGACCGCGTCCTCGCTGACCCGCGCCGACTATCACAACACGGTCGTGCTGGCCGACTTCGCCGCCGCGTGCGACGTCGTGACCTATGAGTTTGAGAATGTCGATGTGACGCCGGTCGAATGGCTGGCCGAGCGGTTGCCGGTCCACCCCGCGCCGGCCGCGCTTCGCGTCGCGCAGGACCGGATCGCCGAGAAGAGCTTCGTCGAAAAGGTTGGCGGCCGCCCCGCCCCCTGGGCCGAGGTAAACTGCGCCGCCGATCTGACCGCCGCGCTGGAGCGGATCGGCTGCCCCGCCATCCTGAAGACCACGCGCTTCGGCTATGACGGCAAGGGGCAGGCGCTGATCCGCGACATCGCCGACGCGCCCGCCGCATTCGAGGCGATCGGCGGACCTGCGGTGCTGGAGGGGTTCATCCACTTCACCCACGAATTCTCGATCCTGATCGCGCGCGGCGAAGACGGCAAGACGGTCCGCTACGACCCGCCGCACAACGTCCACCGCGACGCGATCCTGCGCACCTCGACCCTGCCCGCGCCTGCGGAGATCGCCGCCCAGGCCGAGGAGGCGACCGCGCTCGCGATCCGCATCGCCGAGGAACTGGGCTATGTCGGCGTGCTGGCCTGCGAGTTCTTCGCGACCGAGAACGGCCCCGTCTTCAACGAAATGGCGCCGCGCGTCCATAATTCGGGCCACTGGACGATCGAGGGCGCCGAAACCTCGCAGTTCGAGAATCACATCCGCGCGATCTGCGGCCTGCCGCTGGGCGATACGTCGCTGACGGGCGCACGGGTCGAGATGGAGAATCTGATCGGCGACGACGCCTGGGAAGGCGCGCTCGGCGAGAAGGGCACGCATCTGCATTTATATGGCAAGGCCGAGGCGCGGCCGGGGCGCAAGATGGGGCATGTCACGCGCGTCGCGCGCTGACGCCTATTTGTGGATGGTGAAGGTCACGGGCACCAGCACTTCGGCCTGAATCACCTCCTCCCCCTTCATCACCGGGCGGATGCGGAAATTGGGGTACAGCCCCAAGGCCGCCGGGCCGAAGCCCCGCCCCCTGGGCCGCTCCGCCGCGATCGAACAGCTTTTGGGGCGGCCGGGTTTGGGCACGACGCACAGCAGAACCGCCACCCCACTCACCCCGCCGAACCGGGCCATCTTCGGAAAGGCTTCGTCGATCATGGACTGAGGCGGCTTTTCGATCCATTCGGCCAGCGCGAAGCGTAGCCGTCCCGCCCCGGGTCCATCGCCATCGCCCCGCCCGTTACCGGTGCCGCGTCCCTCGCCGCCGGTCCCCTGACCACTGGCGATACCGGCCCCGCGCCCGTCGGAGGCGGCCGTGCCAACCCGCAAAGGCAGGTCGGCGCTGATGTCGGCGGCGGGCGCGGGCAGATCGACGCGGTCGAACCGCGCCGGACTGGCTGCGGCCGGAGCCGCTTGCGTGGCGGCCGGCGCGCGCATCGGGCGGGGCGACCCGCCGCCGGCGGTCGGGCGGATGACGGTGCCCTCCCGCGTCACCGGCTGCGGCGTGATCGGCGGCGGTGGAACCGGAACCGGCGGCGGATCGGGTGGTCGCGGCACATCGAACAGCGTCAGCGCGGGTCGCTCCGGCCCCTCGATCGCGCGATGCGGTGGTCCCCAAAGCAGGAGCGCCAGGATCGCGACATGCACTGTCGCCGTGGCCGTGATGGCCGTGCGTCGCCGCCCCCTATCCTGCCGGACCAAAAGCCTGCCCTGCATCGCGATGTTCTCCCGACCCGAAGATCACCGCGATGCTGATTCAGGTCAAGCCCGCGCCCAGTCCTCTCCGATCCGGCGCAGCACGTCGAGCGGCACGCGGCCGTGGCGCAGCACGGCGGTGTGGAACGCCCTCAGGTCGAAGCGGTCGCCCTGTCGCTTCTTCGCCAGGTCACGAATGTCGACGAACACCGAATGGCCCAGCTTGTAGCTCGCCGCCTGGCCCGGATTGACGCAGTAACGCTCCACCTCGCGGGTGGCGAAGCCCTCGGCCTCACCCTCCGCTTCGACGAAATGGCGGATCGCCTGTTCGCGGGTCCAGCGCAGGTGATGCAGCCCGGTATCGACGACGCAGCGATTGGCGCGGAACAGCAGGAACTTGAGGTATCCCAGCTGCCCCAGCGGATCATCATCATACATGCCGATCTCATCCGCCAGCTGCTCGGCATAAAGCGCCCAGCCCTCACCATAGCCCGAAAAGCCGTTGATCTTGCGGATCAGCGGCAGGCGCGTGTTCGACAGCGCGAGGCCGCTCTCCATCTGATGGCCGGGCAGCCCTTCGTGATAGACGGTCGTCGCCAGGCAGAATTTGGGCCAGTCGGCGCTGTCCTTCAGGTTGAAATAGACCAGGCCGGGACGCGAGCCGTCGATCGCCGGAGCCTGCGCGAAGGCCGCCGCCGCGCCCGCCTCGGTCTGGGGCGGCACGCGGCGCACCTCGAAGCCGTAAGGCGGGATACGCTCGAACACCTGCGGCAGGCGGGTGCGGATCGCGTCGAGCCGGGCGTTGCAATAGGCGATGGCGGCGCGCTTTCCCTCGTCGGTATTGGGGTAGAGCTGGTCGGGGTTCTTGTAGAGCGCGGCCATGCGCTGACCCACCGTGCCCTTGGTATAGCCCTGCTTCTTCAACAGCGCGTCGAGCCGCGCGGACAGCATCGCCGCCTGATCGCGGCCGAAACGATGCACCTCGTCGGGCGAGAAGCTGGTCGTCGTATTGGCCTTGAGCGCGACCGGATAATAGGCCGCGCCCTCGCGCAGCTTCCAGACGCCGGCGTCATGCGTCGCCTTGGTTCGCAGTTGCTTCGCATAGGCCAGCTGCCGGTCGAGCGCGGGCAGGACCTCCGCCTCATAGATGGTCGCCGCCTGCCGGGCATAGCGATCGCCCAACCCCTTTTCGGCGGCGCGACGGGCGAGCGACTGAACGACGAGCGCTTCGGCGGCGGGCTGGCGGGTCTTGCCCATCTGTTCGATGGTCAGGTCGAGGATGAAGTCGGGTGGCACCACGCCCTGCCCGGCGTCATGCCGCATCCGCTCGGTCTGTGCGTCCATCTGTCGTACAAAGGCGCGCAGCCGCATCAGATAGGCATCGGCGTCGCCCGCGCTGGCGATCTTGTGTTTGGTGTCGAGGAAGTCGGGGACCGACTGATACGCGCCCGACAGCTGCGAGACGACATAGGGGCTGGGGCCATAGGAGCTGCCGCCGAAGTCGAACGCTTGCACCGCCTGGGCTGAGCGGCGGGTATAAAGGATCGATTCCAGATCGATCCGCTCCTCGGGCGACAGCGTGGCGGGGTCGATCGCCTGGAGCCGGGTCAGATCGGCCTTGGTCGCCGCCTTCGCCGCCGCGAGTCCCGCCGGGGACTGGTCAGAGAGCTTGCTGCGCAGATCGGCATTGGCACCGGTGTCGAGGCCGAGGCTGGTCGCACTCTCGGGGCTGCGGCGGAGCTGCTCCTGAACCAGCGTATCGAACAGCGCGGTCAGGCGGGTGGCAGGGATGGTCTGCGCGATCACCCCGTCGCTGCCGGCCGCCATGGCGAGGGCCGCCGTACTGCCCAGGAAATGCCGCCGGTCGATCATGCTTGTCCCCCTGTTTTGGTTTTCGGGCGGCAGCGTAACGGGATTTGGCGGGAATTGAACCGGTTATGTGGTGGGGTTCATCCCTTGGGCTTCGACTTCGCTCAGCCTGAACGGAGGTTGGGATGTGGGTCTGGATACCAAATCCCGTTCAGGCTGAGCGAAGTCGAAGCCCACGCCCCCAACGGAAAAGGGCGGCGCGTCCACCCCGACGCACCGCCCTTCCCCACATCACGGCGCGATGATCAGGCCGCGCGGGTCCCCGACAGCGGGAAGCTGCCGAACGCGCCCGCGCCCACCGAACCGGTCAGCGTGTCGCCATCGGCGGTCGCTTCGCAGTCCAGCGTCATCGGCATCGGCGTGGTGATCGACATCTTCCAGGTGATGGTGTTGCCCGACACATCGCCCTCAATGTCCATCGCGCCCATCTGGCCACCGCCCGATCCGGTGAAGCGATCACCCTCGGTCGTGACCGTCAGCGTCATGTCCTGGTCGCCCAGCGGCGACTTCACGGTGCAGTTCCAGGTGCCGTCAATATCGGCCATGTTCGCTCTCCTTATAATCCGGCGTGACGGGGTGACCCGGCGTTACCGGCTGGCACCGGCCGGTGCGGCGGGTGCCGCCCCCGCCACGTCGGCGGCTTCGATGACTTCGACCGGCAGGCCCAGCCCGTCAAGCTGCGGCTTGACCGACTTGGCGTCGCCGACGACGACCCAGACGAAATCCTTGGGGTCCAACGCCGCCTGGATCGACTTGTTCAGTTCACCCACATTCATCGCGCGGTAGCGCGGGGTGATCGTCGCATAGTAATTGTCGGGCCGGCGCAGCAGGTCGTTGGTCTGCATCGCCGACAGGACCGCGCCCGAGGTTTCGAAATTGCCCGACAGCGAGCGGATCGCACCGGTGATGGCCCGGTCGAACTCGACCGCGTCCATCGGCTTGGTCGTCAGGAACTCGGCGACGTCCGTGCGCAGCGCGTCGATCGACGGGCCGGTCTTGTCCGCCTGCACCGGCGCCGACATCACATAGGGCGCGGCATATTCGGAGGTCTGGAAGCCCCCGCGCACGCCGTAGGACCAGTGCTTGGTCTCGCGGATGTCGGTGTTGATCCGGCTGAGGAAGCTGCCGCCCAGCGCGTCATTGGCGGTGTTGACCAGCAGCAGGTCGTCGGTGCCCTTCAACGGGGTGGGCGCGCCGGCCATGATCATCGACTGCGGGCTGTCCGGCCGGTTGACCAGGACGATGCGCGGAGCCGAAGGCGTGCCGGCGGCGAAGCTCTTGGTCCCCGCCGCACCGACACCGCGCCAGTCGCCGAACGCCCGGTCGAGCGCCGCCTTCACCTCGGCCAGCGGACGATCCGAGGTGACGAAGATCTTCGCCTTGTCGGGGCGCAGCCACGCCTGATGGAAGGCGACCAGATCGGCGCGGGTCAGCGCCGCGACCGCGCGCGGATCACCCAGCCCCTGCGCCTTGGCATAGGGGCTGGTCGGCCCATAGAGCAGCGGCGGCAGCACGCGGCCGGCCAGCCCCTGCGGGCTGGTCAGCTCCTGCTTGATCCCCGCCAGCGCCTGCGCCTTCACGCGCGCCAGTTCGGCCTCGGCAAAGGCGGGATTGCGGATGACGTCGGCATAAAGGTCGAGCGCCGGCGCCAGATTGGCGCTCGGCACGCTCATGTCGACGGTGGTGCGGTCGTTCGATGCGCCGGTGCCGATCGAGGCGCCCAGCCGTTCCTGCTCCTCGGCGATGGCGATCGAGGTGCGGCGGGTCGTCCCCTCCTCGAGCAGGCCGAGCATCATCCGCTCGGTGCCCAGCTTGCCGGGCACGTCGGCGGCAAGCCCCGCATCGAACGAGGTGGCGATCTGCGTCACCGGCACGGCGGTCCGCTGGGCATAGACCAGCTCGACGCCGTTCGACAGGCGGGTGCGCTGGATGGCCGGGAAGCTCAGCGGCTTGACCTCGCCCACCTCGGGCAGCGGCCCGCGCGTGCCCTTGACCGGCTGTTCCGGCGCGGGCGGCACATCGGCGCGCGGCGGCACCTTGGCCTCTTCATAGGCGTCACGCTTTCCGGGGACGACGGTCAGCGTATAGGCCGGGCGCGACAGCCATTTGTCGGCCGCCGCCTTCACGCTGGCGGGGGTCTGCGCGGCGATCGCCTGCAGCTGCTTCTTGTAGAATCCCGGATCGTTGGAATAGAGCGCGCCCTCGGCCAGCGCGACCGCCTTGCCGCCGAAGCCGCCGACCGATTCCAGCCCACGCACGCGGCCCGACACCATGGAGGTGGCGACGCGCTTCACCTCGTCGGCGGTGGGGCCGTTCTTCAGGAAATCGGCGAGGATCTCGTCCATCCGCTTGCTGACCAGCGCCGGGTCGACGCCGGGGCGGACGATCGCGGTCATGTTGAACATGCCGACCTGCGAGAACACCCGGTCACTGGCCGAGACCTGCACCGCCAGCTTCTCCTGCTTGACCAGGATATTGTCGAGCCGCGACGAGGCGAGGCCGCCCAAGACCGACCCGGCGACGACCAGCGGCGCGCTTTCGGGATCGTTGAGGCCGGGCACCGCCCAGTTGCGGCTGATCATCACGGCGGCGACCCGGTCGGTCATCGTCTCGTTGACGGGCGCGGGCAGCGTCGGGATCGTCACCGTCGGCAGGACGCTTTCGGGGCCGCTGCGGATGTCGCCGAAATATTTCTCGACCAAAGGCTTGGCGGTCGCAACATCGACATCGCCCGCCAGCACCAGCACGGCATTGTTCGGGCCGTAATGGCTACGGAACCAGTCCTTCACCGTGTCGAGCGAGGCGGCGTCCAGATCGGCCATCGAACCGATGGTGGAGTGGGCATAAGGATGACCCTCGGGGAACAGGCCGCTCAGGATCTTGTACTGGGTCAGGCCGTAAGGCTGGTTGTCGCCCTGGCGCTTCTCGTTCTGGACGACGCCGCGCTGCTCGTCGAGCACGCCTTGCGTCACCGCGCCGAGCAGGTGCCCCATGCGATCCGATTCCAGGAACAGCGCACGGTCGAGCGCGGCGGTCGGCACCGTTTCGAAATAATTGGTCCGGTCGAAATAGGTGGTGCCGTTATAGTCCGTGGCGCCCACCGACTTGAGCGGTGCGAAGAAGTCGCCCGGCGCGTTTTCCGATCCGTTGAACATCAGATGCTCGAACAGATGCGCGAAGCCCGTCTTGCCCTTGGGCTCATGTTTCGACCCGACGTCATACCATACGCTCACCGCGACGACGGGGGCCTTGCGATCGGTATGGACGACGACGCGCAGACCGTTCTTCAGGGTGAATTGCTGATAGGGGATGTCGACCGCCTTCACCAGCGTGGCGACGGGCGCGGCCTGGGTGGCGGGCGCGGATTGGGCCAGGACGGCCTGACCGGGCATGGCGAACGCCAGCGCGGCGACGCCGGCCAGCGCCACGGACTTGATACGCATTTCCTTGAGTCTCCCCACTCGGTGTATGGGTCGAGCATAGCGGGCGGGCGGCGGACCGCAATCCCGGTTAAGAAGCGCGAATGTCATCGTCTTTCGCGGTTACCCTTTCGCAATCGAAACGGCCTTCCCATGTTCTCGGACAGGAAATTCCGCCCACCCCTTGTGTTGCCAAAATGCAACACCATCTGACCTGGAAAGCGACAGGAAGACCAGATGAACCTCGAAAAATTCACCGACCGCGCGAAAGGCTTTCTACAAGCCGCGCAGACCGTGGCGATCCGCAACAGTCATCAGCGCATCGCCCCCGAACATCTCCTCAAGGCCTTGATCGAGGACGATCAGGGCATGGCGTCCGGCCTGATCCAGGCGGCGGGCGGCGACGCCAAGCGGGTCGAGCGCGAGACCGATGCGGCCTTGGCGAAGATCCCGGCCGTCTCCGGCTCGGGCGCGCAGAGCTCGCCCGGCCTCGACAATGATCTGGTCCGCGTGCTCGACCAGGCCGAACAGGTCGCGCAAAAGGCTGGCGACAGCTTCGTCACCGTCGAGCGGCTGCTACTGGCGCTCGCACTGTCGTCCACCACGGCAGCGGGCAAGGCGCTGGCGGCGGGTGGCGTGAACCCTCAAGCGCTGAACGGCGCGATCGAACAGCTGCGCCAGGGCCGCACCGCCGACACGGCGGGCGCGGAGGACCGCTATGACGCGCTCAAGAAATTCGCCCGCGACCTCACCCAGGTGGCGCGCGACGGCAAGCTCGATCCCGTCATCGGCCGCGACGAGGAAATTCGCCGAACCATTCAGATTCTCGCCCGTCGCACCAAGAACAATCCCGCCCTGATCGGCGAACCCGGCGTCGGCAAGACCGCGATCGCCGAAGGGCTCGCGCTGCGCATCGCGAACGGTGACGTGCCGGACACGCTGAAGGACCGCAAGCTGATGGCGCTCGACATGGGTGCCCTCATTGCCGGTGCCAAATATCGCGGCGAGTTCGAGGAGCGGCTGAAGGGCGTACTCGACGAGGTGAAGGCCGCCGAGGGCGACATCATCCTGTTCATCGATGAGATGCACACGCTGATCGGGGCGGGCAAGGGCGACGGGGCGATGGACGCGTCCAACCTCTTGAAGCCTGCATTGGCGCGCGGCGAATTGCACTGTGTCGGCGCGACCACGCTCGACGAGTATCGCAAATATGTCGAGAAGGACCCCGCGCTCCAGCGGCGGTTCCAGCCGGTCTTTGTCGGCGAGCCCACGGTCGAGGACACCATCTCGATCCTGCGCGGACTGAAGGAAAAGTACGAACTCCATCACGGCGTGCGCATCACCGACGGCGCGCTGGTGGCGGCGGCGACCTTGTCCAACCGCTACATCACCGACCGCTTCCTGCCCGACAAGGCGATCGACCTGATGGACGAGGCCGCCAGCCGCATCCGCATGGAAGTGGAGTCCAAGCCCGAGGAGATCGAGACGCTCGACCGCCGCATCCTGCGCCTGAAGATCGAGCGCGAGGGGCTGCGCCGCGAGAGCGACGCCGCCAGCATCGACCGGCTCGGCCATCTGGAGGAGGAGCTCGCCAACCTCGAGGAGCAGTCGCACGCGCTGACCCAGCGCTGGCAGGCCGAGAAGGACAAGATCGCGGGCGAGGCGAAGCTGAAGGAGCAACTCGACCAGGCGCGGATCGAACTCGACCAGGCGCAGCGGTCGGGCGACCTCGCGAAAGCGGGCGAGCTGTCCTACGGCCGCATCCCCCAGCTGGAGAAGCAGCTGGCCGAAGCGCAGTCCGCGACCGAGGGCGCGATGCTTCGCGAGGAGGTGACCGCCGACGACATCGCGGGCGTGGTCAGCCGCTGGACCGGCGTGCCGGTCGACCGGATGCTCCAGGGCGAACGCGAAAAGCTGCTCCGCATGGAGGAGGTGATCGGCAAGCGCGTGATCGGGCAGGAGGATGCGGTTCGCGCCGTCTCCACCGCCGTGCGCCGCGCGCGGGCCGGACTACAGGACCCGAACCGGCCGCTGGGCTCGTTCCTGTTCCTGGGGCCGACGGGTGTGGGCAAGACCGAGCTGACCAAGGCGCTCGCCGAATTCCTGTTCGACGATCCGTCAGCGATGGTCCGCATCGACATGAGCGAATTCATGGAGAAACACAGCGTCGCCCGGCTGATCGGCGCTCCTCCCGGCTATGTCGGCTATGAGGAAGGCGGCGTCCTGACCGAGGCGGTGCGGCGCAGGCCCTACCAGGTCGTGCTGTTCGACGAGGTGGAGAAGGCGCATGGCGACGTGTTCAACGTGCTGCTCCAGGTGCTGGACGACGGACGCCTGACCGATGGTCAGGGCCGGACGGTCGACTTCTCGAACACGCTGATCATTCTGACCTCGAACCTGGGCAGCCAGTATCTGGCGGCGGTCGAGGACGGGCAGAGCGTCGAGAGCGTCGAGCCGCAGGTGATGGAAATCGTGCGCGGTCACTTCCGCCCCGAATTCCTCAACCGGCTGGACGAGATCATCCTGTTCCACCGTCTGGGCCAGAGCCATATGGGCCCGATCGTCGACATCCAGGTCGGCCGCGTCGCCAAGCTGCTGGCCGATCGCAAGATCAGCCTGCACCTGACCGACGCCGCGCGCGAATGGCTGGGCCGGGTAGGCTACGACCCGGTCTACGGCGCAAGGCCCCTGCGCCGCGCGGTCCAACGCCACCTCCAGGACCCGCTGGCCGAGGAAATTCTGCGCGGTCACGTCAAGGACGGGTCGACCGTCACGGTCGACGAAGGCGACGGCAAACTGGCGCTGTCGGTGGCGTAAACCCGACGAAAAAGGGGGCGGCCCGCAAAGGACCGCCCCCGAAGTTGGAGTCCGTGAGGACCCCTGGGGTTAGAAGTTGACCCCGAACTGGATGCGGGCCGAACGACCGGCATTGTACGACGTCGGCAGCGAGTAGACCGGCTGCGGTGCACCCGCCGAGGTCGTGCCCGTTTCCTGAACGCGCAGTACCGGCTTCGAGTTGAGGACGTTGAACACCGACACGCGGATGAAGCCGCTGAAGGCATCGGTCGGCACCGCAACCTGTGCATCGAAGCCCAGCAGCGCCAGCCAGTCGGACTTCAACTGCGAACCACGATTGACGACCTGCAACGTGCTCGGGCGTGCACCGCCGGCCCGGTTGAACGGGTCGTTGATGACGGTGAAGCCATTGGGGTTGCGGACGACGGAGCCGTTCACGACGTTACAATAGGCCGCGCTCGTCCGGTAATAGAGACCTGCAATACCGCCCGGCGCCGTGGCGTCATAATCGGCACTGGCCGGCGGACGGCCGTAGCAACCGAACTTACGCGGTGCCGCAACCGAAGCGGTGAAGCTCAGCGTCAGCCAATCCGACGCCTTGTACGAACCCCATGCCTTGAAGTTGTGGCGGCGGTCGTTGGGCAGATAGCCGTAGGTGCCGTTGACCAGCACCGGCAAATCGAACGCCGTCGTGAGACCCGCATCGCTCTGGGCATTGTCCGAACGCACGCCACCTTCGATATTCCCGTAAATCTTGGAATAGGTGTAATTGGCGTTCAGCGACCAGATGCCGTCCCATTCGCGCTCGAACGTGACATTGACGCCGCGATAGGTGCGCTGCGCACGCGGATAGTTGAGCGAACCCGCCGACAGGACGACCTGACGTGCGGTCGTCTCACCGGGCAACGGATCGCTCAGCGTCACCGCCACGTCCCGGCCCGGATTGATCAGCGCGAACTGATGCACGCCGCTCCAGATCGCACGGCAATCCGCCGCCGCCTTGCCCTGTGCGATGCAGTACGGAACGATCGCCTGGTCGAGCGCGGCGTCCTCCAGCGAGTTGTTCAACTTCGTCTGGGTGAAGTTGAAACCGAGCTTGATGCGGTTGGCGAAGCGACGCTCCACGCCAAAGACGATCTCGTCGACCGACTGCGGCTTCAGGTTGGAGGCGACGACCGATACCGTGCTGGGCACCGTGCCGTCATTGCTGACGACGCACGCCGTACCGGCAGGCGAGTTGTTCGGACAGGCGGTGAAGCCCGCACCGGTCGTGATCGGCGCACCCAGAATCGGCGTGTTGTTTGCGGTCAGACCGGCAAGGCGGTAATAGGCACTGGAGTCCAGCTCGCCGCCGGCCAGACGGACGTTGGTGTTGACCGCCACCGGCAGGAAGTAGCGGCTGAACGATCCGAAGAACTTGGTCCGGCCATCGCCCAGCGGATCGATGCTGGCGCCTAGGCGCGGCGCCCACTGGTTCTTCGCCAGGAAGAACACGTCACCCGCCGCATTGCGGCTCTCAAAGCGGTCGTTACGGATGCCCAGGTTCAGGTTCAGCCGGTCGTCGAGCAGCGTCCACTGGTCCTGCACATAATAGGCCGTGTTCCGCGTCGCGAATTCACCACCCGTGCGGAAGGTGCGCGCGGTGACATAGGACGTACCGCCCGGCAGGCCGACCACCGGATCGATCGTCGCGGCGTTGCCCGACGCGGTCAGCAACGTGTATTGCGCCCCGCCATTGGCGACGGTCAGCGAGTTGAGGTCCAAATCCTCGCGATCATAGCCGCCCCGGATGTGATGCGACCCCAGCAGTTCGAACCGCACATCGGCATCGGCACGATAGAAGGTGCGCTTGTCGAAGTTCAACGAAGCGTTGGACTGGGTATTGCCGATGCTGCTGTTCGCGCCGTTACGCTGATCGACCACCGAAGGCAGATCGGGGAGGCTCGACTCGGTGGTGTCGCTGTTCTTGTTGACGCCATAGGCCGCCGACAGGGTCAGCCACTGGGTAAAGCTGCCAGTATAGCGCAGGACATAGTTCTCACCACCCGACCGGTAGATGTTGGTGGCGACATAGCCACCCGGCCGATTGGTGTTCAGGTTGTAACGCTGGCCGCTGGCGAGCGAATATTGGCTGGTGCCATAGACATTCTCGACGGTCGTGCCGCGCGTATCCCAATAGGTACCTTCGAGGCGCTGGCCATCGACGATCACGGCGTCGATCTTGGCGCCCCAGAACGGGCTGGTATTGCGATTCTGGCTATAGGACGTGCCGACGATCTGTTGGTTGAAGGTGTTCAGATCAGCGAAATTCGCACAGAGCGCCGGATTGCTGGCACAGCCATTGGCGCCGGTGGCGGTTGCAGAGGCGACGCCTGTGTAACCCTGACCGGAACGAACGTCACGGGCGTTGTAGATGCCGTAGAAGAACAGATGGTCCTTGATGATCGGACCCGACAGCTGCGCGACGAACTCATGGCGATCCGAATAGGCCGAATCGTTGTCCGCCGCGTAGGTGTTGCGCGTCTTAGAGACGAGGCTGTTCGGCTGCCAGTTGAACAGGACGCCGCCATGCCATTCATTCGAGCCGGACTTGGTCGTGTTATTGACCATACCGCCGGTGAAGCGGCCGAACTCAGCAGGAATGCCGCCGACCTTGACCTCGACCGTCTGATAGAATTCGAAGGGCACGGTTACCGCACCAAGACCGTTACGGAATTGGGTGACGTTCAGGCCGTTGATGTAATAGACATTTTCCGACACCGACGCACCGTTGATCGATGGTAGCGATGGAAAGCGGCTGTCGCCGCCGACAGCGCCCGGTGCCAGAAGCACGACCGAGGTGAGGTCGCGTCCAACCGGAATGCGGGTCGCCAGATCGCCGACATCGATCGTCTGCCCGACCGTGTTGCTGCTGAAGTCGATGACCTGGACACGTCCGGCGGTCACGACGATGTCGCCGCTGGTGCCCGCATGCACCGGTTGGAGGTTGAACTGGTTCGCCGCGCGGCCCCGGATCAGGCGGACGGCGGGATCGGTGAAGCTGTCATAGCCGTCGGCGGTGATCGTGAAACTATAAGTACCCTGCGGCAGCGCGGCGATTGCGTAGGAGCCGTCCGCCTGCGTCGTCGCGCTGCGTGTGAAGCCTTGCGCCGTCGACGTCACCGTCACTGTGGCGCCGCCCAGCGGCGTCCCATCGGTCCCTAGCACACGCCCGGTCGCGTTCACCTGTGTATAGTCCTGCGCCATCGCCGGCGTCGCGATCGCGACGGCACCAGCGCCCGCACCCAGCATCGCCAGGGCCTGCAACGCGGCACCACGGCGCAGCCCGGTTTTCGAGAAAAACCCTCTCTTCGTCATCAGCAATGTCCCCTCTGCGAACCGCGTCGTCACGGCTCTCGCGGATGCCTTCCCCTGAGCGGCACCCACCTAATCTATGTCAGAAAGGTGACATTCGATTGCAACAGAAATTTAATACAATATCTATTTTACAGATCAGCCTGTGCAGCAAAGTCACACTTATAGACAGACCCTCTGCCCTAATGTTTCAATTGTCGGCATGTTAGATGCGACCTGCCTAAAGCCTGAACACAGGTGATATGCTAGAATAATACTGCACGACACCTCTATCGATTCGACCTTTCACTCGATCAGCCCAAACAAAAAGGGCGGCTCCCGCAGGAACCGCCCCCAGTGGGGTTCGCCGAGGCGAACCGGGGTTAGAAGTTGAACTTGGCGCCCGCGCGGACCTGGCGGCCGAAGATGCCGTCGCCGCCCTGCACCGCGTTGTAGAGATACGCGCCGTAGGTGACCGGATCGATCGGAGGCAGGCGGTTGAAGACGTTGAGCACGTTCACATAGAAGGTGAACTTGTCGTTGACCTTGAACGACGCGTTCGCATCCGCCGTGATGTAGCTCTTCACGCGGCAACCGAAATAGGCCGGGGCCTGGCCGCAATCCTTGTACGCATCGCCCTGGTCCATGGCCGACAGGTCATAGCCCGAGGTGTAGTTGACCGTCCCCGTCAGCGCGAAGTCGCCGAAGTCGAAGGTGTTGACCCAGTTGCCCTTCCACTCGAACGTGCCCGAACCGGCGGTCAGGTTGAAGTTGCCCAGCGTGTCGACATAGGTCTGGCGCACGCCGTCGACCGTGGTGCTCAGCTCCAGGATCAGGCTGGCGTTCAGATTGGTGGTCCAGCGGAACGTGCCGAAGTCGTAAAAGCCGTTGATGCCGAAATCGATACCCTCGGACTTGATCGTCTGGGCATTGATCAGCTGCGACCGGACGAAAGCGATTTTCGGCGTGGCGGTCGGGTTGTTGACGTCGACCGCATCCGGGATGACCGTGAAGCCGTCGGGGATCGCGGTGCCGGCATAATAAGCGGCGATCGCGGGCGACAGGTCGGGCGTGGTGATCGCCCCGGTCTTGCGGATGTTGTAATAGTCGACCGTGAACGACAGGCCGCGCACCGGATCGACCTTGATGCCGGCGGTGAAGCTGCGCGACTTTTCGGGGTCCAGATTCTGCGACGCCAGCGTCGTCTGACCGATCGAATAATTGGCGATATAGCCTGCGCAGTTGGTCGGCGTCTTCTGCGTACAGATCTGCCCGGCGCCCGGATTGATGCTGTACTGGCGCAGGAACGAGTCCGGAATGCTGCTCAGCGACTGGGTCACATACCCCGTGGTCGGCAGGGCGTTGGCCTCGCCGAACGACGGGATGCGGAAGCCCCGTGAGTAGGTGCCGCGCAGCGTCAGCTGGCGGATCGGCTTGAAGATCGCGCCGAACTTAGGCGAGAAGGCGCTCTGGCCGCTCGAATAATGGTCATAGCGACCCGAGGCGTTCAGCGTCAGCTGGTCGAGGACCGGCGCGTTGACCTCGTAAAAGCCCGACGAGACGGTGCGGTTGCCCTGGGTGCCGAACGCGTTCAGGCGGAAATAGCGCTGGGTCGGGCCATTTTCGTCCGAGTTGGCGCTGGGCGCGTCGATCGCCTCGTAGAAGATCGATCCGCCGACCGCGACGCGCAGATCGCCACCCGGCAGCGCCATGATCGCCTTGCCCAGCGTGAACTGCGCCTGGAGCAGGTCCGAGCTATCGTTGGTGATGTTGGTCGGCGTCAGATAGTTGAGCGTCGCTTGGCTGTTGAGGCCCGGATTGAGGAAGTTGTAGCTGCCGTCCTTAATGACGTCGAGCAGGTGCTGGATGTAGACATAGCCGTCCTGCTGCAGACGCAGGTCGGTGTGCATCGCGGTCGCGTCGAAGCGGTAGTCGACATCGTCGAAGATCGTGCCGTTGATCCCGAAGGCGGCGCGATAGACGCGGCTGCGGGTCTTGGTCGATTCGAAGCTGTTCGGCAGCTGGCCGACCAGCCGTGCGACCTGACCGGCGGCGGCGAACGGATTGTTCGGATTCAGCGTGCCATTGGTTTCGTTGCACGCGCCGACGGTCGTGCGCGGGCAGATATAGACCGGCAGCGCCAGGATCGCCGAATTGGGATCGATCGCCGAGGTCGGGTTCTGCGACGTCGAATATTGCGGGAACAGGATACCGGCGGGCGCATTGGCGCGGATCGTCGTCGGGGAGCCGGTATAGCTGGTCGTCGCCTGCTGGAAATTGACCTGCAGATAGGCTTCCGACGTGTCACCGATCTTGGCGGTAAAGCGCGCCGAACCGCCGACGCGCTCGATGTCGGGCGTGATGTTGCCGTACAGACGCTGGGTGTCGACCTGGCAGACGGTGCCGGGGGCGGTCGCGTTGGCGGGCAGCGCCAGCTCGGCCGCGGTCGGGTTGTACGGATTGCCGGTAAGGCAGCCCGCCGCCGGGTTCAGCAGCTGATAGCGACCCAGCGCGGTCGTGTTGGTCGCATCGGCCGGGCGGACATAGAAGTTCGGCGTGTTGATCGCGAAGCCATTGGTATACTGGCCGTTCAGGTCCAGGCCGTTGGCGATGTTGTTGGGTCCGCAGATCGTGTCGCCGGTGCGGTTGGAGCAGATGCCGCGCTCGTCGCTCGAATTGAACGGCCCGGGCAGCTGGCGCGCGCGCACGCCCTCCGAGCGATAATAGAAGCCGCTGATATAGGCGTTATAGCCCTGCTCATCGAGGTCGCCGGTGCCGGCGGTCAGCGACAGGCGCTGATTGGCGTTATAGCCGCGCTCGGAAATGCCGGCCTCGGCGCGGCCCATGACGCCTTTCACCGAGCGCTTGGTGATAATGTTGACCACGCCCGCGATCGCGTCCGCGCCATAGCTCGACGAGGCGCCGTCGCGCAGCACTTCGACACGGTCGACGATGTCGTCGGGAATGGTGTTCAGGTCGACGAAGTTGCGCGTACCGTCATCCGACAGCGGATAGTAGGCGGCGCGCAGGCCGTCGAACAGCACCAGCGTCGAATTGGTCGACAGGCCGCGCAGCGACACCGACGACGCACCCGACGCGAACGCGCCGTTGGCGGTGAACGAGTTGGTCAGCGCCGGGCCGTTATTCGACGCCAACGCCTGGATACCCGCCTGCACCGTGTTGATGCCGCGCGCATCGAGATTCTCGGCGGTGATGGTCGAGACGGGCGATACGCCGGCATCCGCGCCGCGAATGATCGAGCCGGTGACGACGATATCGCCGCCGGTGCCCGCATCCGCCTGTTCGGCGCCCTGCGCGACCTGGGCATTGTCCTCGGCATTCTGGTTCGCCGCCGGCACGCTCTGCGCGACGGCGGGCGCCGCCAGCAGCACCGACAATGGCGCGACGGTCGCCAGCAAGCCCCGCTTGCGCTGACCGATCCACGAATTGGTCATCATCATTACCCCTTTTCGTCACCCGACGCCCGTTTTCGGTGCGTCGACATCTCGGCCCCATCGAACGACTTTTCCGTTCGGTAACCGAATGTTGCTTGCTTGCGGGGATGTCGACGCGTTGTAAAGATGGGAAAATGTCTCGGACGGGCGACCTGTTGCGTCGCACATGATGGGGCACCTTCCCTTTCTCACTCCTTTGCCATCGATTGCAAAACATTGCTGTCAGGTAACAGCTGATACAAATTGCGACAATATTTATGCCTTATGGCAGCGCGCAGGAGGCGCACATCTAGCGCCGAACCAATGGGATGGAATCACGGTAAAGGCGCGTGACTGTTGATCACGCGGAGGGGCGCGCTCGAAAAGCTTCGCTCGCAATGTCGATCAGATGACACGCCCACGAGGCCGGCCCGTGGCGAGCAATATGGACCTTACGTCATGCCGTTGAGCGGACGGCGCTATTCGGCGATGGCCGCCAGTGCGCCGCCGCCTTCGATCCGACCAAGCGCGACGAACAGATCGCGCAACATCGCCTGTTCTTCCTGCGTCAAATGGGGGTTCCAGACGTCCAGTATCAGCACGGCCCGTAGCTGCGCGCTGTCATTCCAGGCTTCATGTTCGATCGTGTCGTCGAACGCGAAGGCTTCGCCTTCGGTCCAGACGCGAGTTTCGCCACCGACCCGGAAGCCGCATCCCTGCGGGACGATCAACGGCAAATGGACGATCGCCCGGATGTTGCTGACCCCGGTATGCGCAGGCAGTCGCGTGCCTGGTTTCAGAACGGAGAAGAAAGCCGTCGGCCCCTTACCGGGTATTTCGGCAAGTGGCATCTGCCCCAGCACCGCCATCGTCCCGGGACAAGCCGCCGCCATCTCCTCGTCGCGCACGCCGTAGCGCCACAGATAACGAGCGCTCCATGCCTCGGAATGATCGAGCGCGGTCCATTTATTCTCAGGGGTCCCGGCCTCCATCGCAACATAAGGCGCAAAGCCGCTGTCGGGCCGCGCGAGCAGCGCTTCCAACTCTGCACGAATGAGAGGCGTGGCGGCCTCCAATTCGGCAAACCAGGGAAAGAGCGCCCGGTCGAAAAACTCGTCGGCGGGCAGGAAGGGAAAATGAACGCCGTGACAGATGTTGTGATAGATGCTGCGCCGCCCAAGCAGTGCATCGACGCAGCGATCGAAGCGACGACGTCGGTTGGGTGGCACATCGCCCCATTGTGGCATCAGTGCAGCGTCTAGTCGGTCGCTCACCACCTGCGCGCGCGCGGCCACGCGCGCCTGAGCATGGGTGAGCAACTGGTCCAGCCCCGCCGAGCGTTCCGGTAGCGATTGCAAAACCGTCGCCACGCCGTGCCAGCGGAACTGAGCCTGCGAGTCCTCCCCCGCCCGCTCATGCCATTCCGCCATACGGACATTCGCCATGACGTGCCGCTGATCCCGGTGGAGCACCTGCCGCAATGCTTCCTGCTCTCCGGCCGTATCGCCCGCGTCGCGGTGTGCGGTCGCCAGGTTCATCCATAGCGGGGGGGCGTCGGCATCGCCGCGAATGGCGCGTGCGAACCAGATCGCGGCCTCTGCTGGATCATTCGCGAGCAGGTTCATTCCCATGGCGTTGCACAGGATCGGATGATCCGGATCGTACCCCAGGGCCTGTTCGAGCAAACGCCGTGACGCAGGCCCATTGCCCGCAGCCTGGGCCTGTTGAAGCAACGACATGGCGGGCGCGGAAAGCGACTGGGTCATGACACTGGTTATGCGTGGTGAAACGGGATGGTTTCAAGGGTGTCGCACGCTCCACCACCGATCGGCCTCTCGTTCCGCCGCGACACCCCAGGCCGATGGGGCAGGTCGTCAGGTGGCGATCGCACCGAGCAGACCGATGCCGTGGATTGCCAAGGCATAGAATAAGGCCGTTCGCCGCAAGTCGGGCCGGAAACCCCGAGCCAAAAAGAACCAGACCCCCAGCGCCGGGATGGTCAGCATGATCAGAAGCAGGAACGCCGGCATGCGGCGCCCATCTGTCGCCCCATCATTGGCGGCCATGGCTCCCCCGGCGGGCACGAAATGCGCCATGATCCTCCTTCCATGAAAAAGGGCGGCCCAAGCCGGACCGCCCTTTCCCTTAGCGACGTCAGTCGCGAACGTCCGATCAGAAGTGGACGCGCGCACCCACGCGGAAGCCACGGCCCACCGCGTCATAGGTCGACGGATAGGTGTTGCCGCTGTTGTACGAGGTCGAACCGGCGTTCGAGCCGACAATCGGCGGCTGCTTGTCGAGCAGGTTGGTGACCAGGATCGTGAACTCGAAATTCTCGGCAGCGCGGATGCGCGTGCCCAGGTCGAGGTAGTTATAGGCCTTGATCCGGTTGAAGTTCCAGTTCTGGCCCGCGATCGGGGTGTTGCCCGTGATCGCACCCGAGAAGAGCGGGGTCAGGCCCGGCTCATAGCGGACGGTGTCGATATGGCGCCACAGCAGCGACAGGTCGACATCACCGAAGGTCAGCGTGGTGCGCTGGTTCCAGGCGAACTTCGGCTGGATGGTCAGGCAGTTGGCGCTGTAATAGCCGACGCATTCGCGAACAACCGAGCTCGGCGAGGCCTGGAAGGTGTTGCTGTTCGTCCAGGTACCCTGGAAGTTCAGGTTCAGCTTCGCAAAGCCCAAATCGCGGCGATAGTCGACGCCAAGATCGATACCGTCGGTTGCGATACGGCCCAGGTTGGTCAGCGGCTGCGGCAGGCCCCCCACCGTCGCCGACGAACCGCTCAGACGGCCCGTGGTAGCCGAACGACGGATGCTGGTGCAGGCCGTCGAGGTAGCCGAGGCCGCCGTAACGTTACCGAAGCACGCCGCCAGAATGTCTGCCGGGGTAGCGGCGGTGATCGCCTGGTTGATCTTGATGTTGAAGTAATCGACGCTGATCGTCAGCCCTTCAACCAACGTACGCGGGGTCAGGATCGCGCCGACGGTGAAAGTGTCGGCGACTTCCGGACGAATGTTCGGGTTGCCGCCGCCGGTCGCGTTGGGCTGGCCCGACGCCGGGCTTTGGATCGTACCGATCACCGCCGCCGGAGCGCCCTGCGCCAAGCAGATTGCGCGGAGGTTCGCATTGGCGGTTGGCGCGGTGCCCGCGCACGGATCTACCGTCAGGTTGACCAGATAGGTCGATACCGGCGCAAACAGTTCGCCGATGTTGGGCGCACGGACCGCGCGCTGATAGTTACCACGCAGCTTGAAGTCCGCGATCGGTTCCCAGCTGCCGCCCGCTTTCCAGGTGGTAGCGTTGAAGCTGGGGTTGCCGGCTGCGTCGATCTTGTACCGCGACTGGCGGATACCACCTTCGACCGTCAGATTGCGGAAGAACGGCTTGTCTTCGACCAGCGGTGCGATCACTTCACCGAAGAATTCGGTGACGTTAAAGCCGCCGTTGACCGGCAGGACCGCGCCGCCCGCGCCGCCGAGCTCGCCCGGGACAAGGGCATAGGCGTCCGGAATGCGCTGCGCACCGTAATCACGATATTCCGCACCGACCGCGAAGCTGATCGGGGTGGACGCGGCGGGCGAAGCGAAGCCGAAGTCACCGTTCAGCAGCGCGTGAACCTGCGACAGCTGGGTCTTGGTGGTGATCGTGCTCTGGCCGTTCAGGAACGCCGCCTGCCCGGGGGAGATGCTGCCCGCCTGGCCGAACAGGTTCAGCGGGACGCAGCCGTTGGTGGTCACGGTGCAGGTCGTGGTGTTGGTGGCATTCAGCGCCTGCTGCACGCGCGAGCGGAGCACGTAACCCGACTGGGTCTGGGTGTTCTGGCTCTCGCCATACGAACCATAGACGTCCAGGTTCATCGACTTGGTCAGGTTGAGGCGAATACCGGCGGTATAGTCGAACAGGGTCGTCTCATACTCGCTGACGCGCGGCCCGAGTTCGACCGTACGACGATAGACTTCCGGCATCGGGATTGCGGTGTTGCTGTTGCAGGTCGCCCCCAGCGCGATCCCCGCAGCGGAGCAGAGCTGGTCGCGAATGCCGGCGGGCAGATATGGATTACTGCCCGGGATGGTCAGCGATTCGCCGAAGATGCCCGATGGTGCGATGATCGTCGACACGCGGTTCTTCGAGAACAGGCCGCGCGTATAGACGGTGACTGTGTCCGACACATCGTAATGCGCCGAGCCGTACATGTTGTAGCGCTTAAACGGCGTGAAGAAGATGTTGTACGGGCTGAAGTTGAAGTCCTGATACGGCGCGACCAGCAGATTGCTACCCGGATTCACCTGCAGCAGGCCCGACTGGCCCGCGAGCGCGAACGAGGCCGGGACGGAGGTCGGCGAGCCGCCCGCAGCGCGGCCGGTGGTCGAGCTGATAGTGCTCGACGCATAGGGGCGATCACCCTGATAGATCGGATCGGCTTCCTGATAGCCGACGCTGAACACCGCGTTACCACGACCATCGTCGAAATTCGCGCCAATGGTCAGGTCGGCACGGAAATAGTTGCCGTCGCCGCGCTGCGAGATCTGCTGGCTGGCCGTCGCATCGACGCCCGCGAAGTCCGAACGGGTCACGAAATTGACGACACCCGACACGGCATCGGCGCCGTAGGAGGTGGACGCACCGCCGGTCAGCACGTCCATACGCTCGAGGAGCGCGAGCGGGATGTTGTTGAGGTCGGTCTGGCCGTCGAGACCTGCGGTCGCGATGCGCTTGCCGTCGAGCAGGACGAGGTTGCGGTTCGAACCCAGGTTGCGCAGGTTGACGAACGACGCGCCGCCATTGCCGTTGTTGACGGCGGTACCGATGCTGGGCACCGCGCCGGGCAGCTGACGCAGCACTTCCTCGGCAGTGTTGGTCTGACGCAGCGTCAGTTCCTCGCGACCCACGACCGCGACCGGGCTCGACGAAACGAGGTTCGGATTGCGGATCAGCGTGCCGGTGACGACGATATCACCCTGGCTGGTTTCGGTGGTGACGGGCGAGCCATCGGCATTGGTCTGTTCGACGGCCTGATCCTGCGCGATGACCTGAGCTTGGGCGGACGTGGCGACGAAACCTGCCCCCATCAGCAGCGTCGAGGCGAGCAGACGCACGCGAGCGTTTGTTTTCATAGAGTTAACCCCTTTTAGCCGGCCTTGTGACCTGACGTTTGCCACTCGAAAATATCCGAGCGTTGCCATTTCATTACAAACGGGGCCGCTCCGGACGCAAACGTAAAGCGAGCCCCCTTTGACCGACATGATCATCTTTATGCATGATGTGACAAAAGGGTCACATAAAGGTCGGCAATGTTGCGCTACGGCAGAAGGAAAGGATCGAAATATGCCGAACCCATTAAAATCGTTACCCTTGGCCGCGCTACTGATACCCGCGGCCGTTTGCGCGCAAAACGGGAAGGATCGCTCCGGGGCGATCGACGACCTGATCGGCTGCCGCACGATCCGCGAAGCGGCGACGCGGCTGGCCTGTTTTGATCGCGCGGCGGAAAGCGCCTCAAACGCACGGGCATCGGGCGATCTGATGATCCTCGACCGAAAGACCGTGGTCGCGCGCAAACAGCAGCGTTTTGGCCTGATCACGCCGACCAGCGAGATGTTCGGCGGCGGCGACGCTGATGCATCGACCGAAGTCCGCCAACTGGACAGCAAGGTCATCACCGCCATGCCCGCTAAGGCCTATGGCCGGTTCGACATACAGCTGGCCAATGGATCGGTCTGGCAGACGATAGAGGCGTTGAATTTTCCGCCCAAGGCCGGCGCTGCCGTCACGATCAAGGAAGGCGCGTTCGGCAGCTATCGCCTGTCCGTCGAAGGTGGCCGCTCGATCGGCGCCAAACGCATCCGCTAACGGCGTATCCTCACCCCATCGGCCCCGTCACCAGCAGCGGGTCGAGCTTGCGGCCGCGCCATTGCAGGCTCCAGTGGAGGTGCGGGCCGGTCGCGCGGCCGGTGGCGCCGACGGCGCCGACCGGCTGGCCCTGGCGGACATGCTCGCCGGGGCGGACGTCGATGCGCGACAGGTGCAGGAAAGCGCTGTTGAGGCCCTGGCCATGGTCGAGCATCAGCAGATGCCCCTCCAGCGTGAAGGGCTGGTCGGCGGCCAGGATCACGACGCCATCGGCCGGCGCGCGGACGATGGTGCCGGTGGCGGCGGCGATGTCGGTGCCCGAATGATAGCTGCCCGGCTCGCCGCGATAGAGGCGTTGCGCGCCGAACAGGCCCGAGATGCGGCCCTTGACCGGCCATTGCAGCGGCTGGCGCCAGCCCTGCGCATCGGTCGTCTCGGCGCGGGCGGCGCGGATCTGCTCGAGCTCGGGCGGGCGCAGCCGCTGGAACTCGGGATCGGGGACGGGATATTTGGGCAGGCGGTCGAGCCGCTCGATCCGCCAGGCGCGCGGGGCGACACTCAGGCTCTGGCGCATCTGGCGGCCATCCGAGAGCGTCGCGACCAGCTCGGCCTGGGGGCCGGCATCCCGATCGAAGCCGATCAGGAACGCGGCCTCCGGCGTCAGCGGCACATCCTGTCCGTCGAGGGTCAGCGAGACGGTGCCGGCCGGCGCCTGCCCCCGGATCAATCCGCCCTGGCTAAGCTCTCCGGTCCAGCGGAACGCGGACTGGGGAGCAGCGCTCTGCGCGACCAGCACCGATGCCGGAGCCAGCCCCGCCGCCAGCAGCGCCAGCGCGAACCCGCGCCCAATTGTCATCGGGGGCCGAGCACCTGTGCGGTCGCATGGGCGTCGGCATAGGCTTCCTGCCGCTCGGCGCTCCAATATTTCAGGTCCTCGAGCGCGATGCGCCGTCCGGTCACCCCGCAGACGACATGATCGCCCGGCGACAGGACGCGAAAGCCATTGGCCAGATAGTGGAGCCGCGCGGGACGATCGGTGTTCGACATCAACATGGGTCTGCCTTGGATCAGAGGAGCGTGGGCTGGCTGGGCTGGGACGGATCGGCCTTCGGCTCCCGCTTGGGCTTGTCATAGGTTTTGGGTGCGGGGCGCTCAAGTCCGGCCTGATCTACCGCGACATCGACCGTGCCGTCGCGGAACCGCAGCGTCAGCGTATCGGCCACCCGCGCCGCCTCTGCCGAGGACAGCGTCTCGCCGCCCGGTCGTGCGGTGATCCGGGCATAGCCGCGCTCCAGGATGCGGTCGGGGTTGAGCGACTGGACCAGCCGCCAGGTCGCGGCGAGCCGGTAGCGGCCGCGCTCGACCTGCCGCTCCAGGATGGCGGGCCGCAGCGCCGCGCCCGCCCGGTCGAGGCCACCGCGCGCCAGCGTCACCCGCCGCTCCAGACCGCGATCGAGCCGCGCACCCGCTTCGTCCGCACGCTGGCGCTGGGGACCCAGCAACTGGTCGCGCTTGGGGAGGAGCCGCGCCATCGCCTCGAGTCGTTCGCGTCCCCGCTCGACGTAGCGGCGCGCGCAGCGTTCAGTGCGCTGGCGATGGCTCGCTACCGTCAGGCGCAGGTCGGCGAGCACCGGCACCGCGATCTCCGCCGCCGCCGTGGGGGTCGGTGCACGCAGATCGGCGGCATAGTCGCACAGCGTCGTGTCGGTCTCATGCCCGACCGCCGAGATGATCGGGATCGCGCAGTCCGCCACCGCGCGCACCACCACCTCTTCATTGAACGACCAGAGATCCTCGATCGAACCGCCACCGCGCGCGACGATCACCAAGTCGGGACGCGGCACCGGGCCGCCGGGCGCAATCGCGTCGAAACCCCGGATCGCCGCGGCCACCTCGTCCGCCGAGCCGGCGCCCTGCACCTTGACCGGCCAGACGATGACATGGGTCGGGCAGCGATCCTCGAGCCGGTGGAGGATGTCGCGGATCACCGCCCCCGTGGGCGAGGTGACGACGCCGATCACCGGCGGCATGAAGGGCAGCGGCTTTTTCCGCTCACGGGCGAACAGTCCCTCGTCCGCCAGTTTCGCCTTCAGCTTCTCGAACAGCGCCATCAGCGCGCCCGCACCCGCCAGCTCCATCCGCTCGACGACGATCTGGTATTTGGACCGGCCGGGGAAGGTGGTCAGGCGGCCGGTCGCGATCACCTCCACCCCGTCCTGCGGCTGGAAGGGCAACGTGTTCGCCGCCCCCTTCCACATCACCGCGTCGATGACGGCGTTCTCGTCCTTCAGGCTCATATAGACATGGCCCGAGGTCGCGCGCTTATACCCGGAAATTTCGCCGCGCAGGCGGACATGGCCGAATTCGCCCTCCACCATCCGCTTCAGCTTCAGGCTGAGTTCGCCCACCGACAATGCGAGTGCGTTGTCGCCGGCGATCTCCTCGGCTACCAGCCTTGCACTTTCGTCATAGGGATAAGGATCGGGCATGAACGTCCTGCTGCTGGGATCGGGTGGCCGCGAACACGCATTGGCGTGGAAGCTGGCACAGTCGAACGGGTTAGATACGCTCTACGCCGCGCCCGGCAACCCCGGTATCGCGCAGCATGCGACCTGTGTCGCGCTGAACGCGACCGATCACGCCGCCGTCGTGGCGTTCGTGAAGGACCACGCCATCGGCCTGGTCGTGGTCGGCCCCGAAGCACCGCTGGTCGATGGCCTGGCCGATTCGCTGCGCGCCGAGGGTATTCCAGTGTTCGGGCCGAGCAAGGCCGCCGCGCAGTTGGAGGGGTCGAAGGGCTTCACCAAGGACCTGTGCCGCCGCGCCGACATCCCGACCGCCGGTTATGTCCGCGTGAACACGCTGGCGGAGGCGCAAGCCGCGCTCGCGACCACCTTCGGCCTGCCGGTCGTCATCAAGGCCGATGGCCTGGCGGCGGGCAAGGGCGTGACCGTCGCCTTCACCAAGGCCGAGGCGGAAGGCGCGATCACCGACCTGTTCTCGGTCTCCGGCGCCGAGGTGGTGATCGAGGAATTTCTGGAGGGCGAGGAGGCGAGCCTCTTCGTCCTGACCGATGGCGAGGCCCTCCTGCCGTTCGGTTCGGCGCAGGATCACAAGCGCGTCGGCGACGGCGACACCGGCCCCAATACCGGCGGCATGGGCGCCTATAGCCCCGCGCGTGTCCTGACGCCCGAGCTGGAAGCCCAGGCGATCGACCGGATCGTGCGGCCGACCGTCGAACGCTTGCGCGCCGAGGGAACGCCGTTCTCGGGCGTGCTCTATGCCGGGCTGATGCTGACCGAGCAGGGCCCCAAGCTGATCGAATATAACGCGCGCTTCGGTGATCCCGAATGCCAGGTGCTGATGCTGCGTTTCCAGGGCGATCTGCTGGCGGTGATGCTGGCGGTGGCCGAAGGGCGGCTGGCCGAGTTGCCCGCACCGGCTTTCTCGGACGATCCGGCGCTGACCGTCGTCATGGCGGCGGCGGGCTATCCCGGCACGCCCAAGGCGGGTGGGTCCATCGACGCGATCGACGCCGCCGAGGCGACCGGTGCGGTGGTGTTCCAGGCGGGCACCAAGATGCAGGGCGAACAGCTGGTCGCCAGCGGCGGCCGCGTGCTGGCCGTCACCGCCAGCGCCGCCACCGTGGGCGAGGCGCAGGCCGCCGCGTACCGCGCGGTCGATGCGATCCACTTCCCCGATGGCTTCTGCCGCCGCGACATCGGCTGGCGCGAGGTCGCGCGCGAAGCGGACGCTACGGGAACCGCGCACTAGGCCTGTCGATTGGGCCCGTCGATCGGGCTCGCGATCGGGGCGATGGCACAATAGGGTAAAGCGATGAACGATACGACGGCAGCACCGGCTGAAAGCCTGATCCCCGATGGCGTGGCTGCCATCACGACCATCCATTTCGTTTTCATCGGGCTGGTTGCGATCGCGGCGATCGCGGTCATCCTGATCGGCATGCGCCTGAAGCGCCGCCGGACCCATGCCGCGCGACAGGTCGACCGGAATGCAAAGGAAGCGGGCGTGAACCTGCGCCAGCCCGACCGCGCGCCGCTGGACGAGGCCGAACTGACGCAGCCCAAGGCTGCCCAGCCGAGCCCGACGCCGGCGCCGGCCCCTGCCCCCGCTCCCGCTCCCGCCCCCGAACCGACCGTCGCGCCGACACCCGCCCCCGCGCCGGTGCCGGCCGCGCCGCCGGTCATGCCGGCCCCCGCCGTCCCCGAAGAACCGGCGGTCACCAGCGATCCGCTGCACGACGAACCCGTCGCCGCCGCCGCGCCGATGGACGCCAGCCCCGCCGCCGAGGCCGCACCGCAGCCCGCCGCCGAGGAGGTACGGCCCCAGGATCAGCCCATCACCCTGCTAAAGGGTCTCGGTCCCAAGCTGACCCAGAAGCTGGCCGAACACGGCATCACCACGGTCGGCGACATGGCGGGACTGAGCGAGGCGCAGGCGCAGGCGCTCGACGCGCAGCTCGGGCCGTTTTCCGGCCGCATGGCGCGCGACCGCTGGCTGGAGCAGGCAAGGCTGCTGGCGGCCGGCGATCGCAAGGGCTTCGAGGCGGTGTTCGGACGCCTCTGATCACGGAACGGCGCGGCGGGGATGCCGTTGAGCGGGCATGACCATGCTCGATCCCCGCACCACCGCCCTGATCCTCATCGACCTGCAACAGGGCATCGTCCCGCATGCCGGCGGCCCGCGCTCCGGCGACACGGTGGTAAAGACGGCCAAGGCACTGGCACAGCGTTTCCGCGACGCCGATGCGCCCGTCATCCTCGTCCATGTCGGCTTCACGCCCGAGACGATGCCCAGCCAGAATGTCGACCGGCCCAGCCTGCCGGCGGCCGGCACCCCGCCCGAATTCAGCGAATTCGTCCCCGACCTACGCCAGCCCGGCGATGTCGTGGTGCGCAAGCATCACTGGGGCGCCTTCACCGGCACCGATCTCGACCTGCAACTGCGGCGGCGTGGCGTGCGCACCGTGGTGATCGCGGGCATCTCGACCAATATGGGCGTCGAATCGACCGCGCGTTCGGCGTGGGAGCTGTCCTATGACGTGGTCATCGCCGAGGACGCCTGCGCCTCGCGATCGAGCGAACTCCATGCCTTTGCGATCGACCATATCTTCCCGCACATCGCGCGCGTCGTGGCATCGGGGGATATTCGGCTGGAGGCCTAACCGCCTCTCGGGCGGCAGCCTGCCAGATCAAAGAACTGTCGGGCGACGAAGACGTGATCCTGCGACCCTGCCGAATCGGGGAACAGCATATGCGCCGGTGCCGGCTCGCCCCGGTTCGGTACGCGGTTCAGAATGTGATAGGCGGCATCCGTCCCGATATAGTGTTGGCTACCAAAGGGCCGGGGACCGCCATCCGGATCGGGCGGATGCCAGCCCTTGGCGCTCACATCCCCGGTCGATGCGACATTTTGCAGGCCATCGCTGCCGCCATTCCAGGGAAGCCACCAGAAGGTCCTGCCCGACGCCGTGTGATGCACCCCCAGCGCCAGACCGCTCGGCCAGTCCGGGTCCCTGGCGACCGATCGGAAATCGGCGGTCACATCAGGGTGATCGCGCAGGACATAATGCGCGCGCTCGACGGGACAGGACGTCAGCGCGGCGGCGGCCAGTGCAAGCAGATCGAACATCGTGCGCCTCCCCCTGAATCGAACCGGTCGGGCTTATGCCATCATGATGGCAAGCCCGTTTCACCACTCGACCATTTTTACCGCCCGCGTCATGGCTTGGGCGAGACGGCGGTCTGCGCCTTCGCCTCCGCCGCCACCTCGTCGGCCAGCGCCTGCCGGCGTTTGTCCTGCTCCGCCAGCGAGGGCACGCGCAATGCTTGACGCAGCGCGTCGGACACCAGCGCCTTGTCATAGGGCTCCTGCGTCACCGCGCCACCGCGCGGGATGCTATATTGCGTGCCCAGCACCTGCGGCTTGCCGATCGACTGGAGATAGCGGTCGAGCGTCGCCGAGGCGATCCACACCGCTTTCGGCTTGCCCCGCGCCGCCGCGATCATCGCCAGCAGATGCGCCTTCAGATAGTCGCCCGGCCCATCGCCATGCTGGAACAGAAAGGCGGCGTGGTAAAAGTCATCGCCGCTGTGCAGAGCGCCGGCATCGAGCAGTTCCTGCGTCCGCGCCTTACGCTTTGCATCGGCCGGGCCGACCACCGACCAGTCGATGTTCGGTCGTCGCCGATCGTCCTGATCCGCCTTGAAGATGGCCGACATCTCGGCGTTGGTGGGATAGTCCATTTTCTGCCGATAGATGCCCCCCGCCGTCCAGGGTCCCAGTGTATCCTTACCGGGCACGGCACGGCCGAGAAGAAAGGGTTCGAACGCAACCCCCTGATACATGGCCGAGACCTGCCCATCGGCCAGACAGTGTAGACGAAAAATATCCGGAGTCGCGCCCGGCCGGGGATCGTCGAACGTCAGTTCCAGATCGTCACCCACCGGTTGCACCTTGATCGCGGTGCGGCGGATGACCGGCCCCGTGACGTTCGTGAAGTTTTCCTTATCAAAGTCAAAATCTTGCGGCCGATCCCATGTCGCCTTCAACCCTTGGGGTGAAGCGTGGACACCGAACCGGAAGAGAGATGTATCACCCGCCTTGAATATCCAGTCACCATCCGCACAGGGCACGGCAGAAACAGATAGGGCGGCAACCAGAAATGGCAGGATCATCGACATGGTCACATCCTGTCAGCATTTCCATGCACCAACAATGGTCAATATAGCGCCCTGCTTCGATCCGCATTGCCGATGGTTCGACTCACTGATAGCTTTCCGTCATGATGCTCTGGTCGACCGACACCGTGCCTTCGATCTTGGCGATGGCCGGTATGGCTTTGCCTGCGCCACCATCCAGCAAAAACGTCGAAGCATCCCTGCCGATCACGATGGCGCACACGCCGCCCGACATCTGTATGATGACGGTTGCGGGTCAGCTCTTCACTTTGCCCAAAGACGATGTCGCTGCGGTGGCGACGTTACGGGAAGCCCGTCGAAGCTGGGTATCGGCTGCGATCGGCAGCGAGGCCGACATCCCTTATCGCTGTACCGCTGCGGTGATCTTCGTCGTCAACCAGGCGGATTTTCAGCGGATCGACTTCGTGGCGCTGCCGCCAGCGCCGAAGCCGAAAGCCCCTAAACCTCGCTGACCAGCAGCTTGTCGATCCGCCGGCCGTCCAGATCGACCACCTCGAAGCGCCAGCCCTGTTCGACGAAGCTCTCGCCCTCGGCCGGCAGGTGGCGGAACACGGCCAGCGCCAGGCCGGCGACGGTCGCGTAGTCGCGGTCATCGGGCAGGTCGATGCCCAGCCGGTCGGCCAGCGCGTCGGCCGCCATGGTGCCGGCGACCAGCAGCGAACCGTCGTCGCGCTCCACCACCGAGGGCGCGTCGCCCGGATCGGCGTCTGAGGCGAACTCGCCCGCGATCGCCGCGAGCAGATCGGACGGGGTCACGATTCCTTCGAAATGGCCGTATTCGTCATGGATCAGCGCCATCGGCACCTCGGCCTGACGCAGCGCCAGCAGCACGTCCATCGCGTCGATCCGGTCGATCACCACCGGCGCCTTGCGCATCAGCGTCTTGAGGTCGAGCGGATCGCCGCGGAACAGCGCCATGGCGATGTCGCGTGCCTGGACCACGCCGACCACCGCGTCGATCGACCCTTCGCCCACCGGCAGGCGGGTACGCGGGCTTTCGAGCAGCTTGGCGCGAATCGCCTCGTCGTCCAGCGTGCAGTCGAGCCAGTCGATCTCGGTACGCGGCGTCATCACCTCGCGCACCGGTCGGTCGGCGAGGCGCACGACGCCCGAAATGATCGAGCGCTCATGCTCCTCGATCACGCCGGACTTGGACGCCTCGGCGACGATCAGGTGCAGCTCCTCGGCAGTCACCTGATCCTCATTGTCGCGGTTCAGGCCCAGCAGCTTGAAGATGATGCCGCTGGTCGAATCGAGCACCCAGACGATCGGCGCGGTCCCCACCGCGAGCCAGCGCATGGGCAGCGCGACGAAGGCGGCGATCGGCTCGGGCTTGCGCAGCGCGAATTGCTTCGGGACCAATTCGCCCAGGATCAGCGAGGCATAGGTGGTGAGGCCGATGACCAGCGCGAAGCCCAAGGTCGCGGCGGTCGCGGGCGCGATGCCCAGCGCCTGCAACCGCGCCGCCGTCGGCGTGCCGAGACTCGCGCCCGAATAGGCACCGGCGATGATGCCGGTCAGGGTGATGCCGATCTGAACGGTCGACAGGAACTTGCCCGGATCGGCGGCCAGCGTCAGCGCGGCCTGCGCGCCCTTGCTCCCGCCCCGGGCCATCCCCTCCAGCCGGGCGCGACGAGCGGACACGATCGCCAGTTCGCTCATCGCAAAGGCCCCGTTCAACGCGACGAGCGCGAGGATGATGAGGACGTCGATCCAGGGAAAGGGGGGCAGCGTGGCCATCGGTGTGGAGTGCTCATAGCGGGCCGGACAGGTCTTCGACAACTCCTGTCGTCATCTTCCGTTCAGATCGCCTGCGGAACAAGCGCCACCGGGTTCGCGTTTCGGGGGAAGAGACGCGACACATTAACAAGGGTTATGCGCATGAAGACGTCCGCAAAGTTCCTGACCATGGCCGCGCTGTCGGCGCTGGTCGCCACCTCGGCCTGCACCACCGATCCGGAAACCGGCCAGCAGCGCCTGTCCAAGGCGGCGATCGGCGGCCTGGGCGGCGCGGTCGGCGGCTATCTGCTCGGCGATCTGGTCGGCGGCCGGCGCGACCGGACCGAGAAGATCCTGGGCGCCGGCATTGGCGGCCTCGCCGGCGCCGGCATCGGCGCGTATATGGACAAGCAGGAGCGCGACCTGCGCGCCCGCACCGCCGGCACCGATGTGCAGGTGGTCCGCCAGGGCGACGACCTGTTGCTGAACCTGCCGTCGGGCATCACCTTCGGCTATGATTCGTCGACGGTGCAGCCGCAGTTCCGCCAGACGCTGGATCAGGTCGCCGACATCCTGTCGCAGTATCGCCAGACCTATATCGATGTGTACGGCCACACCGATTCGACCGGCAGCGACAGCTATAACCAGGCGCTGTCCGAGCGCCGCGCGGTGGCGGTCGCCGACTATCTCGCCTCGCGCGGGGTGCAGCCGGCCCGTATCGGCACGCGCGGCTTCGGCAAGTCGCAGCCGGTCGCGTCGAACGACACCGATGCCGGCCGCGCCGCCAACCGCCGCGTCGAGATCAAGATCGTACCGATCCGCGAGGGCGATCTGCGCTAAACACGCCATATCGCATGGGAAGAAAGGGCTCGGACGGGATGCCGTCCGGGCCTTTTTTCATGCCTTCATCGCGCCGTCATGCGTCCGTCACGCCAGCCGGTGTTCAATAGGCACGCATCCTTCCCAACGAAGAACGCGAATCGGAATGACGAAAAGACCGGACGGACCGTCGCGCGCGGTCTTGTGGATCGGCGCGTTGCTGACGGGTGGACTGACCTATTCCGCACTTCTGATTCTGAATGCCTGGAACATCGCACCCCATTCGTCCTTCCGCGGGGCCATTGTGGGTGGCGCAAGCGGCGTGGTCGCCATGTTCCTGGTCCGCTTCTTCCATGACCGAAAGCGGCGTTAGCGCTGGCTGACATTCGCGCTATTCCTCCCCTTGCAGAGCGTCGTTGCGGAATTGGCGTTTCCCGCTCTTCACGCACCGCCCCGGCGAAGGCCGGGGTCCAGATGCCGAACGCTCTTCATCGCTTATCAGCGCTTACCCGACTGGACCCCGGCCTGCCCCGGGATGGTGTAAAGCGTTTTGCAGCGATCCCCTGCAAGGGGAGGTGGCAGGCCGCAGGCCTGACGGAGGGGTACCGTGGGAGAGGTCAGGTTCCTCGCGCGCCCTTGCAGCGGAGGAATGAGGGCGGGTTGGTCGGAATGTCGATGCGACCGGGATCGCTCAGCGACGCGCCGTAAAGAAATCGCGGAGCAGACCGGCCGCCTCGCCCTCGCCCATCCCGCTATAGATGTCGGGCCGGTGATGGCAGGTCGGCTGGGCGAAGAAGCGCGGGCCATGTTCCACCGCGCCGCCCTTGGGATCGCTGGCCGCATAATAGAGTCGGGCGATTCGGGCATGCGCGATGGCCCCGGCGCACATCGCGCAGGGCTCCAGCGTCACCCACAGATCGCAATCCTCCAGCCGGTCGCGGCCGAGCCTGGCGGCAGCAGCGCGAATCGCTTGGATTTCGGCATGGGCGGTGGGGTCGTGCAGACGGCGGGGCGCGTTCGCCCCGGTGGCGATGACCTCGCCCTGTCGCATGACTACCGCGCCGACCGGCACCTCCCCCGCCTGCCCCGCCTGGCGGGCGGCATCGAGTGCGAGGCGCATCGGATCGGGCAGCGGGAACATCACATCCCCCTGCCCCGCGTGATGCGCGCGGGCAAGGGTATGGAAGGCTCCGTGGTTATTGCGCGTTATCGGTGGGCTTCTGAACCGAGACGGTGGGCACTTCGACCGTCTTCTGGGTGGTGCCGACCGACACCTTGGGCCCTTCGGCGCGGAAGGTCGGCGCCTGGACGACGGCGGGGCGGGTTTGGTCGATGCTGATCCAGCCCATCGCCATGGCGCCGGCGGCCAGCAGCAGGACGATGCCGATGAGGACGAGAAAGGCGCGCATGGGTCTGGCTCCATCAGGTTCGTTGCCGTAACAACGCCTCGTCCCGGGGGCGGTTGCACGGCCCATCGTGCATGGCCGATCACAGGGAATCGGTTGACGTGGACGCCGGTCCGGGTTATCCGCGCGGCCTTTCCGGGCATTGCCTGAAACCAGGATAACGATCATGTCGCGCATTTGCGAGCTGACCGGCAAGGGCCGGCAGGTGGGTAACAACGTTTCCCACGCCAACAACAAGACCAAGCGTACGTTCCTGCCGAACCTGCAGAACGTCACGCTGATTTCCGATTCGCTCGAAAAGAGCGTGCGTCTTCGCGTGTCGACCCACGGCCTGCGCTCGGTCGAGCACAATGGCGGCCTGGACAACTGGCTCGTCAAGACCTCGGACGACCAGCTTTCGCTGCGCGCCCGTCGCCTGAAGCGCGACGTCGTGAAGAAGCTGGCCGGCGCCAAGACCGAAGCCGCCGCCGCGTAATTTCGCGCCGCGTGCCTGAGGTTTCGAAACCCGCCGTTCTCCGGAGCGGCGGGTTTTCGTTGTTTGCGGATTTTCGTGGCTGCGTGACGTACGTGGCCTTCGACTTCGCTCAGGCCGAACGGGCGTTGGAATAATGGCTACAACCCCTCACACCGTTCAGCCTGAGCCCTTCGGCTGGCTGGCAAGCCAGCCGCTCAGGATAAACTTCGGCGCACGGCGCCGAAGCCGAAGGCCACGTCCCTACCTCTCCACGCGCGCCTCCAACCGGAATTTCAGCAGGTAACTCCGCTCCAGCACCGTCTGGTTGTCGTCCGATACCAGCCACAACATGGTCGCGCCGTCCTCCTGCGTGACCGCCACGCCCTCGAAATTGTCGTGGATCAGCGGCGCGTCCAACTCCGCCAGCAGCCGCCCCTTCGCCAATCGCCCCGGTACGATTCCATCCGCCGGCACCAGCATGATCCGATTCGAAAAGTGGAACGGCAGGCGGAATCGCCGCTCGATGACGATCAGCGATCCGTCGGGCAGCGCGGCGGCATCGGCGACGTCATGGTCGGGCGACACCTGATAGAGGAAGCGGCGCGGACGAAAGCGCAAAGGGTCGCCTGCGAAGATCAGCCCCTGTCGTGTCACCTTCTTGGCGACCTTCAACCCGCGCCGTTCGGCCTTGGTCGCGGTCGCTTCCTCGGAAATGGTCACGAATCGGCCATCGGGCATCCGCGCCAGCGACTCGGCCCCGCCATTGCGCGGCCAGCCCGCCATGGCGCGCGGCGCGACATAGCCCTCGGCGCGCGTGAAGTCGGGCGCATAGCGCCAGATCTGGTTATAGCGCTCGAACCCGACCCACAGCGCGCCGGTGCGCGGATCGCGGGCAAGCGATTCGCTGTCGCGGTCCTGCTTCTGCCAGCCGATGCTCGGCCCCGCCGGCAGATTGCCGAAGCGCAGCGCATGCGGTCGCCAGTCCCGCCCCATGCGGAACTGCACGACATTGCCGCCATCGCTCAGCAGGGTGAACCGGTCCCCCGTCACCACCAGCGAAGAGAAGCCGCCAAAGGCCGGGTCGCGGCTATGCAGGCTGACGCCCCCCAAATAGGTCAGCGCGCCCAGCCGCCGCCGCGCCGGATCGCGGGGATCGAGCGCGACCGGCCGCGCCTCCATCTGCGGCACGCGGCCCAGCAGGCCCAGTCGCTGTTCGCCCGACCATCCGGGCACGAAGGCCAGCAGCAACAGACAGGACAGAAGCAAGCGCATGCCGCCTCATACGCGCTGCGCCGCAACAGGACAGCCGCCATTTCCCGACCACCCGTCCCGCCGGCATTTGCATGAACGGCGGATAACGGCGGCATTCAGGAAGCGCTCAACGCGAATCGCCCAGAAGCAGGCTAACGGCGGACGGGACCGTCGATCGAAACACAGTATCGGGAGTGACACCATGATGAAGACCCTGACCCTGGCGGCGACCACGCTGGCGATGATCGGCGGCGCTGTTCTGCCCGCGACCGCCGCGGATGCGCATCGCTATCGCCGGTCCTATCATGCCGACCGGTACAACCGGGGTTACAGCGATGGCGCCCGCGCCGAATATCAGGCGAGCAAGTGCCGCCGCTCGGGCACCACGGGCACCATCGTCGGCGCGGTCGCGGGCGGTCTGCTGGGTCGCACCATCGACACCGATGGCGATCGCACGCTGGGCACGCTGATCGGCGGTGCGGGCGGTGCGCTGGCCGGCCGGGCGATCGAGCGGTCGGGCCGTCCGGGCTATTGCCGCTAAATAGTTAGGGCGGGCGGAGCCTGTATCTGCCCCACCCGCCCCAGTTTTCTCGCGTAGCGTATCGAGAACGGAACGCCGGTCCCCCTTGGGAGGCCGGCGTTCTTGCTTATGTCCTATCCCTCCCCACGAGACGATTTTGCAAAACCTCCGTTCATCCTGAGCGGCTGGCTTGCCAGCCAGCCGAAGGGCTCGGCGCGAACGGCTTGTGGGGATGGCATCCGCCTCAATACATATGCTGGCCGCCGTTGATCGACAGGGTCGAGCCGGTGACGAAACCCGCCTCGTCCGAGCACAGGAAGGCGACGCCGCGCGCGATCTCATGCGCCTGGCCCAGACGGCCGACCGGGATCTTGGCGACGATCTTCTCCAGCACGTCGGCGGGGACGGCGGCGACCATGTCGGTGTCGATATAGCCCGGCGCGATCGCGTTGACGGTCACGCCGACGCGCGCGCCTTCCTGCGCCAGCGCCTTGGTAAAGCCATGGATGCCCGACTTGGCGGCGGCATAGTTCACCTGACCATATTGGCCCGCCTGGCCGTTGATCGAGCCGATATTGACGATCCGCCCCCACTTACGTTCGCGCATGCCGGGGAACACCGCCTTGGCCATGTTGAAGCAACCGCCGAGGTTGGTGTCCATGACCTCCTTCCACATCTGGTAGGTCATCTTCAGCAGCGTGCCGTCGCGGGTGATGCCCGCATTGTTGACGACGATGTCGACGGGCCCCAGTTCCTCGGCGACCTGCGCGACGCCGGCCTGGACCGCGTCATAATCGGCCACGTCCCACTTATACGCCTTGATCCCGGTGCGCTCCGAGAATTCGCGCGCACGTTCGTCATTACCGGCATAATTGGCCGCGACGGTGACGCCGGCGTCCTTCAAGGCCAGGCTGATCGCCTCGCCAATACCGCGCGTACCACCCGTCACGATTGCAACCCGAGCCATCAAACCTCTCCCATTTGAGATTGTGGCTTAAAAGGGGCGACGATTCTCCGCAATGGCGAAGACCGGGTGCAATGTAATATTACGCTACGGCAACCAGCCCTGAAGCTCGCGTTCGATCAAACCGCGCAGCATGGTTATCCCGACATCGGTATCGTTCAGGCAGGGCAGATAGGCGAAATGGGTGCCGCCCGCGCCCTCGAAGCTCTCGCGCCCGCGAATCGCCAGTTCCTCCAGTGTCTCGATGCAATCGGCGGAGAAGCCGGGGGCCAGGATCGCCACCTTCCTGATGCCGCGCCCCGGCAGCGCCTCCAGCACCGTGTCGGTCGCCGGCTCCAGCCATTTGGCGCGGCCGAAGCGCGACTGGAACGCGACCAGCAGTTCGCGGCCGCCCAGCGTGTCCTTCATCGCCTCGGCCAGCAGCCGCGCGGTCTTGCGGCAATGACAGTGATAGGGATCACCCAGCTCCAGCGTCCGCTGCGGCATGCCGTGGAAGCTGGCCAGAATCGCCTCGGGCTCGAAATCGAGCGTGGCGAGCTGCGCCTCGACCTGCGTCTTCAGCGCATCGATATAGAGCGCGTCGTCATAATAAGGCGGCAGGGTACGGATCGCCGGCTGCCATCGCATCGTCGCGAGGTGCGCGAACGCCTTGTCATTGGCGGTCGCGGTCGTCGCCGCGCAATATTGGGGATAGAGCGGCGCCAGCAGGATGCGCTCGCACCCGGCATCCTTCATCGCCTGCACCTGCTCGGCGATGGCGGGGCGGCCATAGCGCATCGCCCAGTCGACCATCACCCCCGGCCCGAACGCGTCCTTCAACGCCACCGCCTGCGCGCGGGTGATCGCGGCCAGCGGCGAGCCGTCGTCGCGCCATACCAGCGAATAGGCATGCGCCGACTTTTTCGGCCGCGTGTTCAGGATGATGCCGCGCAGGATCGGCTGCCAGAGGAGCGCAGGAATCTCGATCACCCGGCGATCCGACAGGAATTCGCGTAAATACCGCTTCACCGCGCGCGGCTCGGGCGCCTCGGGCGTGCCGAGGTTCATCAGGAGCACGCCGATCTTCGGACGCGGGACGGGCGGATGATCGGGGGGCAGCATCAGGCGGGAAACTCCATCGGCAGGCTTCGTATCCGTGAAGCACCGCCCAAAGTGGCAAGCGCATTGGCGATGGCGGGGGCGACCGGCGGGACGGCGAGTTCGGAGACACCGCCCGGTACCTCATCGGAGACGATCAGCTCGACGGTGATGTCGGGCATGTCGGCCAGGCGCGGCAGGTTCAGCGCCGCCAGCCGGTCGGCCTGCGGCTGCCCCCGCGCGAAGCCGGTCGCGGCGCCCAGCAGATTGGCGAGACCGAAGACCAGCCCGCCCTCGATCTGCTGGCGCACGATATCCGGATGGACGATCCGCCCGCAATCGACCGCCGCGACCAGCCGGTCGACGACCGGGCGACCGGCGGCATCGCGGTGCGCCTCGGCCATGACCGCGATATGGCTGTCGCGAAACCGGTGCGCGGCCAGCCCCTGCCCGCTGCCCGCGCCGCCGCCCTCCCATCCGCCCAGCGAGGCGGCGGTCGACAGGCATTGCGCCAGCCGGGGCGCATCGCGCAGCAGCCCCAGCCGCCAATTGAGCCGATCGGCCACCGACCGCGCCGCCAGTTCGTCGATGAAGGATTCGGTGAAGAAGCAGTTCGCGACATGCGCACCGCCCCGAACATGCCCGGTCGGCAAGGACAGGTCGGCCGGGTGGTGATGCACCGCCAGCGCGGGCAAGGCATAGGCGGGCACCGCGCCGCCCATCGCATAGGCGTCACCCTGCCGCTGCCCCGCCATGGCGAATCGGGTCAGGCCACCGGGCATCAGCCGCTCGGCCAGGCCTGCGCCCGTCGAGGGGGTCGCGATCCGGCTGCGCCAACCCGTGATCCGCCCCCTGTCCAGCCGCGCGGTCATCCGGGCCAGTGCGGGCGCGCGGAAGGCGTCGCGGCGCAGATCGTCGGCGCGCGACCATTGCAGATTGACCGGGCGCTTCAGCCTGGCGGCGATCGTGGCGGCTTGCGCGACCGCCTCCGTCTCCAGCCCGATGCCGAAGCCGCCGCCGATCGGCATGGGGTGGACGACCACCCGGTCCGCCGCGATCCCCGCCGCCTGCGCCGCGACCGTGCGGGCGCGCACCGGCGCCTGGGTCGGCACCCACAGCTCCAGCCCATCGTCCCGCCACGCCGCCACCACCGCGCGCGGCTCGATCGCGGCGTGGACGCCGACGCCGACGCGGTAGCTGGCGGAGACCAGCCCCCCGCCCTCCAGCGCGCCCGCGACATCGCCGCGCGACGTGACCAGCCGCCCCTCCTCGCTCAGCGCCCTTTCCAGCGCCTGCGCGATCCCCGCACTGGTCGGGCGGGGGCCAACGGTGATTGCCCGGGGGTGAAGCGCGTCCAGCCCCTTTTGCGCGATCCACCAGCTGGCGGCGGCGACCGCGACCCAGTCCTCACCCTCGATCACATCGACGACACCGGTGACCTTCATCGCGGCGTCGCGGTCGATCCGCAGCCCGCGCATGTGCCCCAACGGCGCATGGCGAAGCGCGACATGCACCATGTCGGGCAGGCGGATGTCGGCGGTGAAATTGGCCGAGCCATCGACCTTGGCCGGCGAATCGAGCCGGGGCACATCCTTGCCCGCCAGCTTGCCCGCGCCGCCGCTGCCCAGCGGCAAAGGCTGCGGCACCGTCTCGCCCGCCGCCGCCTCGGCCAGTTCGGCGAAGCGCAGGCGGCGATCGCCCGCGACGATGAATCCATCCCTGGCCTCGCACAACGTCCAGTCCACGCCCCAGCGGCGCGCGGCGGCCTGCGCCATCAGCGCGCGCGCGGTCGCCGCCGCCGCGCGGGCCGGTTCCTCGAACATGCGCAGCGAGGACGATCCGGCGGTCAGCATCACCATGTCGCGCCGCAGCCATTCGTCGCGCACCGCCGCCGGCAACCGGCCGAACGCGCCCTCGAACAGCGTATCGACCGCGACCGGATTGGCGTAGAGCGGGCTGAGCGGCGCCGTCTCGACCGCCACGGTGCGCCAGTCGGCTCCCAATTCGTCGGCGACGACCTGCGCCAGCGTGGTGACGATCCCCTGTCCATGTTCAGCCTGCGGCACCGCGACGGTGACGATGCCGTCGCGCCCGATCTTCAACCATGCGCCGAACGCCTGCTGGCCAGATTCGGTCGCCAGATTGGGGGCATAGGCGCGCGGCCACAGCCCCCAAGCGACGACCAACCCGGCCCCCACGCCCCCACCGACCAAGATGTTGCGCCTGCTCAACTCCATTGCGGTCGAGCCTTACCGGACAAGGGCGGGCAGGCAAGGGCGGGGTTTCTCTGTCTCAGAGCGAAGGATTCGATTGTTCGCGCGGAGACGCGAAGACGCGAAGGCTTTTTGCGCGCAGAGGCGCAGAGGACGCAGAGGGGGACCGGCGGCGCGGGCATCCCGCTGTCTCAATCGGCAGACCGTGTCGCTCACGGAGTAGGGACTGGCCTTGCGGCCGGACCGGACACCTCTGCGCCCTCCGCGCCTCTGCGCGAACCCCTTCTTCGCGGCGCTCGCAGCGTGGCCTTCGACTTCGTTCAGGCTGAACGGGTTCTTGTGTCCAGAACCATTCCCCACCTCCGTTCAGCCTGAGCGCAGTCGAAGGCCACGCCCCACCCAAACCCCGCCATAAGGGCACCGAACCCATGGTCTTGGTGTTGTCGCTCGGCCGCTCTATGAGAGCGGGCCAGAGATAAGGGAAACACGCTTGATCCTGCCCATGCTCGCGGCCGCCAGCGGCCATATCCGGTTCGAGGATCTGGGGTTGCACCCGGACGTCTTCTCGATCGGCTTCTTCACGCTCCGCTGGTACAGCCTGGCCTATATCGCCGGCATCCTGTTCGGCTGGTGGTATCTGGGCAAGATGCTCGACCGGCCGGGTGCGCCGATGTCGCGGACCCATGCCGACGATCTGGTCTTCTATGCCACGCTGGGCATCATCCTGGGTGGGCGGATCGGCTATGTGATCTTCTACGCGCCCGAGATGTTCCTGCACCCCTTGCGCATCCTGCGGCTGTGGGACGGCGGGATGAGCTTTCACGGCGGCGCGATCGGCGTGGGCCTCGGCGTCTGGCTGTTCGCGCGCAAGCACAAGCTGCAGGGCTTGCGCATCCTCGACTATCTGGTCTGCACCGCGCCGGTCGGGCTGTTCCTGGGCCGCTTGGCCAATTTCGTGAACGGCGAACTGTGGGGCAAGCCGACCGACGTGCCCTGGGCGATCATCTTCCCGCGCACCGTGCCCTTCGGCCTGCCCGACCCCGCGCGCCATCCCAGCCAGCTCTATGAGGCGGGCCTCGAAGGGCTGATCCTGTTCGCGGTGATGAGCTTGGCCTTCTGGCGGACCAAGGCGCGGTACGACCCGGGCAAGCTGTCGGGCCTGTTCCTGCTGGGCTATGGCATCGCGCGCTTCATCGTCGAATTCTTCCGCGAGCCCGACCAGCAGCTTCGCCAGTTCGCCGAGATGACCGGGCTGCACATGGGCCAGTGGCTGTGCGTGCCGATGATCCTGGGCGGCCTCTACCTGATGAACTCCGCCAAGGCGCGCCGCGTCCGGGTCGAGCCGATCGCGGGCACTCACAGCGTTTCCTGATCGCTCACGCGAATCGACATCGCGGCAACCCTGTTTTCCCCTCTCCCCTCATAGAGGGGAGAGGGGCGTTATAGAACAAGAGGCATGTCGATCCGCCCAAGGATGTCTGACGGGCTTGCCGCAAACGGGGCGGATCGGCAGAGCGGGGACATGACCAACCCGTTGATCCCCCCCGCCGATCACAAGCCCGAGCCCGAGGACGCACTGCCCGAACGGCTCGCCCGCGCCATCGCGCTGGCCGGGCCGATCCCGGTGGCGCAGTTCATGGCCGCCGCCAATGCGCATTATTACGGCACCCGCGATCCGCTGGGCGCGGGCGGCGACTTCACCACCAGCCCCGAGATCAGCCAGATGTTCGGCGAGCTGATCGGCCTGTGGTGCGCCGACCTGTGGGACCGCGCGGGGCGGCCCGAGGTTCACTGGGTCGAACTGGGGCCGGGGCGCGGCACGCTGGCGGCGGACGCCCGGCGGGCGATGGCCAAGGCGGGTTTTGCGCCCAGCATCCATTTCGTCGAGACCAGCGCGACGCTGCGTACCGCCCAGGCCGAGCGGGTCGCCGACGCCACTTGGCACGACACGGTCGAGACGCTGCCCACCGACCGGCCGCTGATCGTCGTCGCCAACGAATTCTTCGACGCGCTGCCCATCCGCCAGCTCGTCCGCCGCGGTGAGGGCTGGCACGAGCGGCTGGTCGCGGCGCAGGACCTGCTCTTCCTGCCGATCGCCGGCCCGCCGGTGCCGCCCGAGATCATTCCCGAACCGCTGCGCGAAGCCGAGACCGGGTCTGTCATCGAGGTGTCCCCCGCCAGCGTCGCGGTGATGCGCCAGCTCGCCGCCCGGATCGCCGCGCAGGGCGGCGCGGCGCTGATTATCGATTACGGCTATGAAGGCCCCGCCATCGCCGACACGCTGCAGGCGGTGCGCGGCCATGCTTTCGCCAATCCCTTCGACCGGCCGGGCGAACAGGATCTGAGCGCGCATGTCGATTTCACGACGCTGGCCGCCGCCGCGCAAGGCTCGGGCCTCGCCGCCTTCGGCCCGGTGACGCAGCGCGATCTGCTCGGCGCGCTTGGCATCGATCAGCGTACCGCCGGCCTCGCCCGCGCGCATCCCGATCGCGCCGATGCACTGCTCGCCGATCGCAACCGGTTGATGCAGGACATGGGCACGCTGTTCCGTGCGCTGGCGGTGGCGCGGCCCGACTGGCCGGTGCCGGCGGGGTATGGCGAATGATCGCCTATCGTGACGCCGCGCCCGGCGATGGCAAGGCGCTGGCCGCGATGGCGCGCGCGTCCTTCACCGAGACGTTCGGCCATCTCTATCCGCCCGCCGACCTGAACGCGTTTCTGGACGAAGCCTTTGGCCCCGAAGGCCTGCCTGCCCAAATCGGCCACCCCGATTTCACCATCCGCCTGGCGGTCGCGGACGCGGCGATCATCGGCTATGCCAAGATCGGCCCCGTCGGCTTTCCCGGCGAATGGCCCGACGATGCCATCGAACTCTACCAGCTCTATGTCGCGTCGAGCCATCTGGGTGCAGGGATCGGCCCCGCGCTGATGGACTGGGCGATCGCCGCCGCGCGGGTACGCGGCGCCAGCGAGCTGATCCTGTCGGTCTATGTCGACAATCACCGGGCCAAGGCCTTTTACGCGCGCTACGGCTTCGTCGATGTCGGTCGCTACGACTTCCCCGTGGGCGCCACCATCGACGAGGACCGGATCATGAGGCTGTCGCTATGACCATCGAAACGCTTCGCACGCCGCTGCTCGGCGATGTCCCGCACGGCTTTCTCGGGCGGCGCGGCGGCGTGTCGGCGGGGATTCATGGCGGGCTGAATGTCGGGCTGGGTTCGGAGGATGACGCCGATGCGGTCGCCGAGAATCGTCGCCTCGCCCGAGACGCGGTACTGCCCGGTGCTCGGCTGATCACCTGCTATCAAATCCACTCGGCCGAGGCGGTGACGATCCTGACCCCACCTGAGGACGATGTCCGCCCGCATGGCGACGCGCTGGTGACCAACCGGCCGGGCCTGTTGCTCGGCATCCTGACCGCCGATTGCGCGCCGGTGCTGTTCGCCGATCCGCAGGCGGGCGTCGTGGGGGCGGCCCATGCCGGGTGGAAGGGGGCGCTGGGCGGGATCACCGACGCCACTTTGCTGGCCATGGAAGCACTGGGCGCGCGGCGCGACCGGATCGCCGCCGCGATCGGCCCGTGCATCGCGCGCGCCAGCTATGAGGTCGATGCCGGCTTCCTGCGCCGCTTCGCCGAGGCCGATCCCGACAATGAGCGCTTCTTCGCCGACGGCACCCGTGCGGACCATTACCAGTTCGACCTGGAGGCCTATGTCGCACACCGCCTCGCCGCCGCCGGGATCACCCGCGTCGCCGCGCTGGGCGAGGACACCTATACGCAGGAGGATCGCTTCTTCAGCTTCCGCCGCGCCACCCATCGCGGCGAACCCTCTTACGGCCGCCAGATTTCGCTAATCGGCCTCCCGTCATAAATTCCTCCCCTGAAAGGGGAGGTGGCAGGCCGAAGGCCTGACGGAGGGGTGTCACCCTATCGATAGCTGGACACCCCTCCGACGCGCTCCGCGCGCCACCTCCCCTTTCAGGGGAAGAAGATTGGCATCTCGCCAAAGCCATTTGTCGCGTTATCCTCGGGACATGGCCGCCGACAGAGCGGTCCCCAATGTCCCGAGGAGATTATCCATGCCGACCGAATCCGATCTGACCGGCGTTCCGCCGCAGGGCCAGGCTGCGGCCGGGGCCACCGCCGACCGCAAGAGCGATGCGACGACCATCGGCGACCGCAAGCTGAAGCCATCGACGCTGATGATGGGCTATGGCTTCGATCCGGTGTTGTCGGAAGGATCGCTGAAGCCGCCGATCTTCCTGACCTCGACCTTCGTCTTCCCCAACGCCGCCGCCGGCAAGCGCCATTTCGAGGGCGTGACGGGCAAGCGCCCCGGCGGCGCGGACGGGCTGGTCTATTCGCGCTTCAACGGGCCGAACCAGGAAATCCTGGAGGACCGCCTGGCCATCTGGGACGAGGCGGAGGATGCGCTGACCTTTTCCAGCGGCATGGCGGCGATCGCCACGCTGTTCCTGTCGATGGTCCAGCCGGGCGACGTCATCGTCCATTCCGGCCCGCTCTATGCCGCGACCGAGACGCTGATCGGCCGCATCCTGGGCCGGTTCGGGGTCCAGTGGCTCGACTTCCCCGCCGGCGCCACCCGCGAGGAGATCGACGCGGTGCTCGCCAAGGCCGCCGCGCTGGGGCGGGTCGCGATGATCTATCTGGAAAGCCCCGCCAACCCGACCAACGCGCTGGTCGACATCGAAGCCGTGGCGGCGGCGCGTGACGCGGCCTTTGCCGATGCGGGCGAAAAGCCACCGATCGCGATCGACAACACCTTTCTCGGTCCGCTCTGGCAGCGTCCGCTCAAGCACGGCGCCGACCTCGTCGTCTATTCGCTGACCAAATATGCCGGCGGTCATTCCGATCTGGTCGCGGGCGGCGTGCTGGGGTCAAAGGCGCACATCGCCACCATCCGCTCGATGCGCAACACCATCGGCACCATCTGCGACCCCAATACGGCGTGGATGCTGCTGCGTTCGCTGGAGACGCTGGAGTTGCGGATGAGCCGGGCGGGCGAGAATGCCGCCAAGGTCTGCGCTTACTTACGCGATCACCCCAAGGTCGAGCGGGTCGGCTATCTCGGCTTTCTCGAAGGCACGCCGGGCCTCGAGCGGCAGGCCGACATTTATCGCCGCCACTGCACCGGCGGCGGTTCGACCTTCTCGCTGTACCTCAAGGGCGGTGAGGCGGAGTCCTTCCGCTTCCTCGACGCGCTTCGCATCGCCAAACTGGCGGTCAGTCTGGGCGGAACCGAGACGCTGGCGAGCCATCCGGCCGCGATGACGCATCTGTCGGTCCCCGACGAACGCAAGGCGGCGTTGGGCATCACCGACAATCTGGTGCGCATCTCGATCGGCGTCGAGGATGCCGACGACCTGATCGCCGACTGCGAACAGGCGCTGGCCGCGATCTGAACCGGGCGGGGGCGCTGGCCGCCCCCGCCTCACCCGGCGCTGGCGAGCGCGGTGTAGAGCCGCGCCGTCAGCCGCCCCAGCGTCGCGCGGAACAGCCCCGGATCGTCGAGTGCGCGCGACAGCGTGATCGCGCCCTGGATACCGCCGACCACATCCTGCGCCAGCGTCAGCGCATGATCCGCCGCCACTCCGCCCCGCATCAGCGCGGCCTGAAGCGCGGCGATCCAGCGCTGGAAATAGCCGGTGATCGCCTCGGCGAAGGGATCGCGCGTCGCCCCCAGTCCCCAGGCGCCCATCAGGCACGCCCGGCGTCCCGACTGGAAATAGCGGTCGATCGCGACCATCATCGCCTCGATACCGGCGCGCGGGTCCTCCGCGTCGGCCAGCGGCGTGAAGACCGATGCCTCGAACCAGGCGGCGATGTCGGCCAACACGGCCTCGGCCATTTCGCGCTTTCCGCCGGGGAAGAAGTGATAGAGGCTCCCCCGCCCCAGCCCCGTCGCCGCGCCGATCGTCGACAGGCTGGCCCCGGCATAGCCATGCTCGCGAAACGCCTCGATCAGGCCCGGCAGCGTGTCCGCCCGCTCGGCGACGATCCGCGCCATGACGTTACAGCCCCAGGTCGCTCAGCGACGGGTGATCGGCGGGACGCGCACCCAGCGGCCAATGGAACAGCCGCGCGTCCTCGGCGATCGGCAGGTCGTTGATCGACGCGATCCGCCGCGCCATCCGGCCGTCCTCGGCGAAATCCCAGTTTTCATTGCCATAGGACCGATACCATTGGCCGCTATCGTCATGCCATTCATAGGCGAAGCGCACCGCGATCCGGCTGCCTTCCTGCGCCCACAACTCCTTGATGAGCCGATAGTCCAGCTCACGCGTCCATTTGGCGCGCAGGAAGGCGACGATCTCGGCATGACCGGTGACGAACTGGGCCCGGTTCCGCCATGCGCAGTCAGGCGTATAGGCCCGCACCACGCGTTCCGGGTCGCGACTGTTCCAGGCGTCCTCGGCGGCGCGAACCTTTTGCGCGGCGCTCTCGGCGTTGAAGGGCGGAAATGGCGGACGCATCATGCCTCTCGATCATCTTTCAGTGTACCGATCGGTACAGGAGCATGGCCGGCGAGGCAAGCCGGTTGCGTATTACGCCAGGATCGCGCCCAGCAGCAGCGTCAGACCGCCCAGCCCGATCGACAGCCCCCAGCGCAGCCGCCACCAGCCCGGCATGTCGCTCGCCAGCCGCCCGATGCTCTTGTCGGCGATCGGCGACATCAGGATGACGATGCCCAGCAACAACAACGACCCCGCCATGCCGCTCAGCCCCGTCAGCGGCGCCAGCAGCGCCGCCCAGGCGATCAGGCTGGGCAGGACGGCAATGACATAAGGGACGGCACGCTGGTCACCGCGCATCAGCGCCTCGATCCACCACAGCCCACCCAGGAAGGACAGGATCGACGCGGCATACAATCCACCGGCGATCCCCGCCAAGATCCGCTGCTCGGGCCACAGCAGGGCGAAGGCGACGCAGATCGCCTGCGGCAGGATACCGGCGGGGCCGAGCAGGCGGACGGGGGCGGGCAAAGCTGGGTGAGACATGGTGCGGTCCGTTCGTGTGGAGTCCGGAACGGGCTACGCGGCGGCGGGACGATGGTTCATCGCCGATTGGTGAAATTCCGCCCGCGCCTGTCATCGCATTGACAGGCCGTTGTTCGGACCATGATACAATGACCTAGGGGAGACGACGTCATGCGCCATTGGTTTGTCATGTTGCTATCACTGGCACTGATCTCATGCGATCGCGCGCCGCATAGCCGGGTCGAAAAAATGGACACCTTCAATGTCGAAGAGCCAGTCCCGGCCCCGATGGGCTATGCGCCTTCCCCGTCCTCCGCCAATGGGCCGCGCATCGCCTATAGCTATTCGGTCACCTATGATTTCGATGAGCGTACCATTGCGAAGGTGCAAGGCCAGCAATTGGCGCTGTGCCGCAAGCTGGGGCCGACCCGCTGCCTGGTCATGTCGTCGTCGCTCGACACGTCCGGACCCGATGATTCGGTCGTCAACGACGAGGCCGTGCTGCTGATCGATGCGCATATGGTGCCGAACGTCAATCAGCGGCTGGACGCCTTGGCGACCGAAAGCGGCGCTCGCGTCGCCAGCCGCCAGGTGGAGGCCGAGGACGTCACGCGCCAGGTGATCGATACCGACGCTCGTGTGCGCGCGAAACAGGCGCTGGCCGAACGGCTGCTGACGATCATCCGGGCGGGCAAGGGCAATGTCGGTGAACTGGTTCAAGCCGAACGCGCCTATGCCACGACGCAGGAAGAACTTGACGCCGCACGCGCCGCGCAGGCCGATCTCGCGCAGCGCGTCGCCATGTCGCGTGTGACCATCAGCTATCATTTCAGCGCGATACCCAGCGATCGCTCGCCCATTCTCCAGAGCCTGGTCAGCGCGGGCGAGACCCTGTCGGCCAGCATCGCGTCGCTGATCACGCTGGCGATCGGGGGCTTGCCCTGGTTGGTGGCGGGGCTACTGATACTGGCGTTGCTACGTTGGATCGCGGTGCGGCGTGGGTGGCGGTGGCCGTTGCGCAGGCGGAGTGCCTAACTCGCCCCCCTGCAACCGCAACCGTCACGGGCCGTGCATGATCGCGGGCATGGTGCGATCGAGCGTTACCGCCCACACTCACCGTGATGGGAAATGGCGGGCCAACCGCGCCGTCAGCAAGGTGATCAAGGCCGGGTCCATAAAGGCATAGTCGTCCGGAATATCGAGGCAGATCATCCGCTTGCCATTCAGGGCGGATCGAAACCGCGTCTGCACCTTGGTGCGGTGGGTCTTCTCCATGACCACGATGACATCGGCCCAGGTCACCAGTTCGGCGGTCAGCGGATTGTCGGCATCGTTATTCGTACCCGCCGACATGACCTCCAGGTCGCGGCGCGTCGCGAAGACCTGCTCGGCGGTCGGACTGCGCAGCCGGTTCTGGCTACACACGAACAGCACATTGGTGATGGAAGGGCGGGACATGGCCGACGATGTAGCGTTCGCACTGCGTCGATGGAAAGCCCCGCGCACCCGCAACTCTCCAGCGCCGACCGCCACCGGATCAAAGGCGAAGACCCCATCAAAACGAAAAGGCCCGGCGTCGCATCGCTGCGACGCCGGGCCCTGTCGCCCGAAAAGGGAGGCTTATTCAGCCGAGGGGATCAGCCCTCGTTCTGCAGGTTGACCGCTGCGTACTTGCCGCGACGATCGACTTCGATCTCGAACTGCAGACGGTCGCCTTCGTTCAGCGAACCCATGCCGGCGCGCTCGACGGCCGAGATGTGGACGAACGCGTCGGGCTGGCCATCGTCGCGCTGAATGAAGCCGAAGCCCTTCATCGCGTTGAAGAACTTGACCGTGCCGGTCGCCTTCTCACCGGTCAGCTGACGCTGCGGGGCGCCACCGAAACCGCCGCCGGCGCCACCGCGCGGGCCACGATCACGGTCGCCGCCGAAGCCGCCTTCACGCGGTTCGCGGGGGGCGCGTTCCTGGACCGGAAGCGGCTCGCCCTCGATCTTCAGTTCGGTCGCCGAGATGCGGCCACCACGATCGACCAGGGTGAAGCCGAGCGGCTGACCCTCGGCCAGACCGGTCAGGCCCGCCTGCTCGACGGCCGAGATGTGCACGAACACGTCTTCGCCGCCGTCATCGCGCACGACGAAGCCGAAGCCCTTCTGCGCGTTGAAGAACTTCACGACGCCGGTGCCCTCGCCAACGACCTGGGGGGGCATGCCGCCGCCGCCACGACCGCCGCCGAAGCCGCCACCGCCGCCACGGAAACCGCCGCCACCGCCGCCGAAGCCGCCGCGATCACCACCGCCGAAGCCGCCACGATCGCCGCCGCCGCCGAAGCGATCGCCACCACCGAAGCCACCGCCGAAGCCGCCGCCACCGAAACGGTCACCGCCGCCGAAGCCGCCGCCACCGAAATCGTCGCTGCCGCCGAAATTGTCCCGCTTGTCGCGACCACGCGTGCCGCGATTGCCCCGGCTACCTCTATCGAAACCCATAAGCCCTGTTCGTCTTCCCGGTTCGCCCGCAAATGTCATCTTCAAGAACCGTGCGCCGGACGAAGAGCGCGGGTCTTTTGGCGCCAAACCTTTTGCGCCTAGTTCCGATCCATAACGCAGAAGGCGAGCCATCGCGAACGAAATCGTGCGAACCGCTTCTCGCTTTATCGCGAACAAAGCAGATTGCGTCGGAATTGTGGCCGAAACTCCACAACATCTCCGAAAATTCGCGCGAATCGCCGTGGCGAACCGGACACCGCCGCACCGCGTCTTGGCCGATCCCCGACTCCATCATCATGGTTGAGGCTTGCCCCGCCGGTCGCTAGGGCATTTGCATGACCGTTCACTTGCATGAAGAAGACATTCCCGCCGATCTGTTCGCGCCCGGCGCCGCGATCGCGGTCGATACCGAGACCATGGGCCTGATCACGCCGCGCGACCGGCTGTGCGTCGTCCAGCTGTCCGATGGCGGCCCGGACGAGCATCTCGTCCGCTTTTCGCCCGACAGCGACTATGCCGCGCCCAATCTGCGCGCGCTGCTGGCCGATCCGGCACGGCTGAAGCTCTATCATTTCGGGCGATTCGATATCGCCGCGATCCGCCATTATCTGGGCGTGGTGGCCGCCCCCGTCTACTGCACCAAGATCGCCTCGCGGCTGATCCGCACCTATACCGACCGCCATGGCCTGAAGGAACTGGTGCGCGAATTGCTGGGCATCGAGCTGTCCAAGGCGCAGCAGTCGTCGGACTGGGGCGCGCCCGAGCTGTCGGACGCGCAGCGCGAATATGCCGCGTCGGACGTGCGCTATCTTCACCGTATGAAGGTGGAGCTGGACAAGCGCCTGGTGCGCGAGGGGCGGATGGAACTGGCGCAGGCCTGTTTCGATTTCCTGCCGGCGCGCGCCGAACTCGATCTGGCGGGCTGGCCGGAAACCGATATCTTCGCCCACGCCTAAGGTATCTTTGCCTGAATCGGGGCTTCGCAGGAAAGGCCGCCATGTCCGAAATCGCCGACCGCGCCCGCACCCAGCGCCAGATCTGGGCCGCGCCGGGCAGCCGTCACGACCGATTCGTGACGATGGCCCGCTGGGTGCTGCCCAGCGCGATCGGCGTGCTGACCGCGTTCCTGGTGATGGCGCCGATCTATTCGTCGAGCGAGGTGTCCTTCGTGCTCGACAAGAAGAAGGTCGAGGTCGCGCAGGAGCGGATGAAGATCCAGGCGGCGCAGTATCGCGGCGTCGACGACAAGGGGCAGCCCTTCTCGCTCGACGCCGGCTCGGCGATCCAGCGCAGCTCGGCCGAGCCGGTGGTCCAGCTCAACCGACTGGCCGCGCAGATCCGCCTGTCGGACGGCCCCGCCACGGTCAGCGCCAATTCGGGCCGCTATGACATGCGCACCGAACAGGTGAAGCTGGACGGCCCGCTCGATTTCAAATCGGCCGGCGGCTATAATCTGAAGACGCACGACGCGACGATCGATCTGCAGCAGCGGATGCTGGTCTCGGGCGGGGCGGTCACCGGACAGGTTCCGCAGGGCACGTTCCGTGCCGATAAGCTGCGGGCCAATCTGGAAGATCGCACCGTCACGCTGGATGGCAACGCCCGCTTGCGCATCGTCCCGTAAAGCACGAAATAGCGCGTCATGCACAAGCTCACCGCCGTGATGGCGCCTGTCCTCATCGCCCTCGCGGCCTCCGCCCCGGCGCAGACCCGGCACAACAGCCGCGCGCCGATCGATTTCGGCGCGGACCATATCGAGTTGCAGGACAAGGCGAATCGCGCCGTCCTGGCGGGCAATGTCGCGGTGCGCCAGGCGGAGATGACGCTGAACGCAGCGCGGATGACGGTGGCCTATACCGGCCAGGTGATCGGCGGCAATCCGCAGGTCTCGCGGCTGGACGCCTCGGGCGGGGTGGTCGTCAAGCGGCCCGACCAGACCGCGCGCAGCCAATATGCGATCTACGACCTCAACCGCCGGGTCATCACCATGCTGGGCAACGTCACCCTGACCCAGGGCGGCAATACGGTGAGCGGCGGGCGGCTGACCATCAATCTGGATACCGGTCGCGCGGTGATCGACGGATCGTCGGTCGCGGGCGGCGGCAGCGGCGCGGCAGCGGGCACCACGACACGCGCGCCGTCGGGCCGGGTGACGGGCACCTTCTCGGTCCCCGACCGCAACTGACATCATCAGGGCGATGCCGTCCGCGCCGATGACCATTTGCGGTCGGCGCGGGGGCCGCTACAGTCGCCCAGGAAAGGGAAGACACCGGCCGATGGACATGGAAACCCCGACCCGCGAGGGCAGCGATCGCACCGGCGGCGCGCCGCGCCCGGCGGCCGAGCCGCCCGTGTCGCAAGGGCTTCAGGTCGTCTCGATCGCCAAGAGCTATGACAAGCGCGTCGTCCTGACCGACGTGTCGGTGTCGGTCGGGCGCGGCGAGGTGATCGGCCTGCTCGGCCCCAATGGCGCGGGCAAGACGACCTGCTTCTATTCCGTCATGGGGCTGGTGAAGCCCGATTCGGGCCGCATCATGCTGGACGGCGAGGACATCACCGGCCTGCCCATGTATCGCCGCGCGATCCTGGGCCTGGGGTATCTGCCGCAGGAAACCTCGATCTTTCGCGGGCTATCGATCGAGAAGAACATCTCGACCGTGCTCGAACTGGCCGAGCCGGACCCCGCCGAGCGCGCGCGCAAGCTGGACCGACTGCTCGAGGAATTCGGGCTGACGCGGTTGCGCGCCGCGCCCGCCATGGCGCTGTCAGGTGGTGAACGTCGCCGGGCCGAGATCGCGCGCGCGCTGGCCGCCGACCCGTCGATCATGCTGCTCGACGAACCGTTCGCGGGCATCGATCCGATCTCGATCGCCGACATCCGCGATCTGGTGAAGGATCTGAAGAGCCGCGACATCGGCGTCCTCATCACCGATCACAATGTCCGCGAGACGCTCGACATCGTCGACCGCGCCTACATCATCTATGACGGCCGCGTGCTGTTCACCGGATCGCCGGAGGAACTGGTCGCCGACGCCAATGTCCGCCGGCTCTATCTGGGCGAAGGCTTCTCGCTCTGATCTGATGAGAAGCGCCCGTCGATCCGCACCTGTGGGCATGACCGGCGAGGCGGGCGGCGCGGGGCGGATTGGCATCTCCCTCCTTCCTTCCCTCGCAGGGGAGGTGGCAGGCCGCAGGCCTGACGGAGGGGTGTCCCGCCATCGAGAGGGCGACACCCCTCCACCATGCTTCGCATGGTCCCCCTCCCCTTGCAGGGGAGGAAAAAAGCCATGAGCCTGGCGCCGCGCCTCGACATCCGCCAGTCGCAATCGCTGGTGATGACGCCGCAGTTGCAGCAGGCGATCAAGCTGCTGACGCTGTCCAATCTGGAGATCGAGGCGTTCATCGCCGAGGAGGTGGAGAAGAACCCCCTGCTCGACGCGAGTGCAGTGCGTGAGGTGGCGACGCCCGAACGCCCCGAGCGCGAGGCCCCGGCGGGTGCCGACGAACTGGTGAGCGGCACCGCACCGGCCGAGGACCGCGCGCTCGACCTGGACTACGCCACCGAAAGCCATCAGCAGGACAGCATCGCCGATGGTGGCACCGGCCCCGATGGCGGCCTGTCGCTGAACGGCGGGAGTGGCGGCGCCGGCTTGGGGAGCGAGGACGGTCCCGACTGGGACTCGCTGGCCGACGCCGCGCCCAATCTCGCCGAGCATCTGGAGGCGCAGGCGGCGCTCGCCCTGTCGGGCGTCGAGCGGACCATCGCCAGCCATCTGATCGACCAGCTGGACGAGGCGGGCTATCTGACCGCGCCGCTGGGTGAGATCGCGCAGCGTCTGGGCGTCGCGGTGGCGCAGGTCGAGGCGGTGCTGGGCGTCGTCCAGAGCTTCGATCCCACCGGCGTCGGCGCGCGCGATCTGGCCGAATGTCTGGCGCTCCAGGCGCGCGAGGCGGACCGTTACGACCCGTGCATGGCCAGGCTGATCGCCAATCTCGACCTTCTCGCACGCGGCGACCTGGTCCGGCTCAAACGGCTGTGCGGGGTCGATGACGAGGACATGGCGGACATGATCCGCGAGTTGCGCGGCTATGACCCCAAGCCCGGCTGTCGCTATGGCGGCGAGGCCGCGCAGGGCGTGGTGCCCGATCTGTTCGTTACCCGGACGAAGAATGGCTGGGGCATCGAGCTCAACACCGCCACCCTGCCCCGCGTGCTGGTCAACCGCCGCTATTATCAGGAGCTGCGCCACGGCCCGCAGGACAAGGGGTCCAAGGCGTGGCTCGCCGATTGTCTGGCCAGCGCCAACTGGCTGATGAAGGCGCTCGACCAGCGGCAGCGCACGATCATCAAGGTCGCGACCGAAATCGTCAAGCAGCAGGAGGCGTTCTTCCTCCACGGCGTCGCGCATCTGAAGCCGCTGACGCTGGCGCGAGTCGCCGAGGCGATCGGCATGCACGAATCGACCGTCAGCCGGGTGACCAGCAACAAATATCTCAGCTGCGCGCGCGGGCTGTTCGAACTCAAATTCTTCTTCACCAGCGGCATCGCGGCGGCGGATGGCGGCGATGCGGTGTCGGCCGAGGCGGTGAAGAGCGCGATCAAGACGCTGATCGCGAACGAAGGCGCCAAGATCCTGTCCGACGACACGCTGGTCGAACTGCTCCAGGCCAAGGGCTTCGACATCGCGCGGCGGACGGTGGCCAAATATCGCGAGTCGATGGGCATCGGCAGCTCGGTGCAACGCCGCCGCGCCCGCACGCTGAACGGCTGATCCGCTCCGCCCGTTGAATGGGCGCGCAGGTGTATTATATTGCAAATACAGCTTGGCGGGAGTGGCGCGGCGATGGGCAAGAAGAAGCAGAAGAAGAAACAGAAAAAGGCCGAACGGGCCGCCTTCGAACAGGCCGCCGCGGCGCGGGCCGCCGGGGAACAGCCCTCGCCGCTGCACCGGGTGGGGCAGGTCCTGCTGGATCAGGCGCGCAGTCCGATAGGGCGGCAACTGATCGCCACGGGCGTCGTCGCCATGGCGGCCGCCCTGACGCGCGATACGACGCGCGGGGCCACCGATCCGACACCGGCACCAAACGCGAGCGATGCGGCCGCGCCCCCACCGCCCCCGTCGATACCAACTCAGCCTGCACCGACTCCGCCCGCATCAACCCGGCCGGATGTCACCGCGATCGCCGGGCTGGCACTGTCGGCGCTGGAACAGTTCGTCCAGCGCAAGGCGCCGACCGACAAGAGCTGAACGTCGCAAATCCAAGGATGAGGTTGGACGGGGGGAGCGACGGGTCGCTCAACCCCCGGTATCGTCGCGCGGTGCCGGTTTCCCGGCGGCTTCCGCTCCTGCTTATTCGTTATGGTGTGCGCGGCGACATAGTGAGCCTAAGCCGACCGATGCCCGCTGCATAGCCAAAAAAAAGGCTGGTCCGAAGACCAGCCGTGAAAGTTTTTAGGAGAGGATGCCTGAAAGGCCCGTTCCCTTTGCGTCAGCCGCACGATTAACACAACTGCAAGCTCATCAATTTTTCTTGCAAAAAATGCAATCATGCACTTTGCCAGGGATACCTGTGCGCACCGCCATCGTTCCAATTGTCTGCGTTTTCGAAAGGCCTGTAAGGCCTCGATGGCGATCATGCCCCGACATGGGCAAATGCTGATCCGAGGTGGGCTATATTGATCCGTGTAAAAGAATTTCACGCCCTAAAGATCATATCGCTCCTGAAGATAAATATTGCCCGAAATATTACGTTTCAGGAGCAAAAATGACACCGCCGCAGGTTGACGTTGCGGAAATCACGGCTAGTTCACGATCAATTGCAACAGGAGCGTAACATGGCCGACGACCCTATCGATGTGAATGCCGTTGAACTGGCAACCGAACTGACGATCGCGTGGCTGGGTAATCCCAATACCCGCACCTCGGCGGAGGAGGTTCCCGCATTTCTCGGCAAGATGCACGAAACCGTGTCGTCGCTTCTGGGCAGCGCGCCGCAGACGACTGATGTCGAGGCGCCCACCGAATATGTCCCCGCCGTTTCGGCGCGTAAGTCTTTGGCGTCGAAGGATCACATCATTTCGATGATCGACGGCAAGCCGTACAAGACGCTGCGCCGTCACCTGGCCACCCATGGCCTGACGCCGGAGGAATATCGCGAGCGTTACGGCCTGAAGCCGGACTATCCGATGGTTGCCGAGAGCTATTCGGAAAGCCGTCGCGCGATGGCCAAGAAGATCGGCCTGGGCCGCAAGCCCGGCCAGCGCAACGGCACCACCGCCCCGCGCAAGCCCCGCAAGGGCGCCGAGACCGCGACCGAGGAATAATCCCCGGTTCCACCTTGGTGGCGTGAAGATCGCCCGCCGTCCGCTCTTCTCCCGGAGCAGGATGGCGGGCGTTTTTCATGGCACCTGGCGGCGATGGACCTTTTCATCCGCAACCCTCGGGAATTGGCGGATATATTCGCCCGCCGCCTAATATTTTTCCCACCATCGCCACGCGCCCCAAAGTCTTCGAGGCGCCACGCCGCGATTCGCGCCAGGACGATAATAAATGCGCCGCCTGGTTGTAATTATCGCCGGGCACCCGACATGGGTTGCGCTATAGTCGCATATCGACGGTTCTTGGCGCTTTGCGGCCCCCTTTTCCTTCTTTCCCTGCTGTCGAAGCATAAGGATCGACCATGTCTCGGCGGTCCGTTCAGAAGGAAAACAGCATGAGCCAGTCCGGCACCGTCAAATTCTTCAACGCCGACAAGGGCTATGGCTTCATCGCGCCCGATGGCGGCGGCAATGACGCCTTCGTCCATATCTCCGCGGTCGAACGGGCGGGCATGATCTCGCTGAACCAGAACCAGCGGCTGCATTACGAACTGGAGCAGGACCGCCGCGGCAAGACGAGCGCGGTCAATCTTCAGCCGGCCGATTGAGGACGATGCGAGGGAACGAGCTTTTCGCCCCCTTTTTTGTTTCTGCTTGAGGAGATGTTTCGATGCGTGACAGCCAGACCTTCGCCGCCCACGCCGAACGCTGCCACCGCGAGGCCGAGGACAGCCCGCTCGCGCTGGTGCGCGAACGCGCGCGGCGCGCCGAAGCCGCTTGGACCCTATTGGCCGAACGCAGCCTGAAGACCGAGGCGATCCGCGACGCCCGCCAGCAGCGCGAAGCCGCCGCCCTGTTGGTTCAGGACCTGAACTGATCCAGAATTGGAGCCGGGTCCGGGATTACCCGGCCGACCGGTCACTCGCCGAACACGCCCTTGCGATAGAGCAGGGTGATGGCCACGCGCCGGTTGCGCGGATCGGACGGGTTGCTCGCGATCATCGGTTCGCGATCGGCGACGCCCTCGATCCGCTCGAAGCGCGATTCGGGCAGTCCGCCGGCCGCCAGACGCCGCCGGGTCGCCTCGGCACGGCCCGAGGACAGCATCCAGTTGTTCATCGCGCGCGGATCGCCATAGGGCACGCTGTCGGTATGGCCGCGAATCATGATCGTGTTGGGCACATCCGCCACCGTCTTGGCGATGGTGCCGATCAGCTGTGATGCGGCCGGCTCCAGGCTGGTGGTGCCCGTCGCGAACATCGAATAATCGGCATTGTCGACCAGATCGATGCGCAGCCCGTCATCGGTGGGGATGAACCGCACCTGTTGCGCCAACTTGCGGAGCTCGGGCGTGACCTGCATCTTTTTGAGGAGCTCGCGCTTGATCGCGTCGAACGTCTTCTTGTCCTGCACCACGGCATTGGGATTGCGCAGCGAGCCCTTGTCGCCGGTTCCCGCCTTGTCGCCGCCGCCCTCCATCACCTTGGGAATGATGACCTGAAGGCGGCCGCTCGCGGCCTGCTGCTGACGGCCCGCACCGGGTCCGCCGTTCAGAACGCCGCCGCCGATACCCGTCGACTTGGTGTCGAGCAGGGTCGGCGCGAAATAGTCGGCGATGCCCTTGCGCTGCTTCTCGGTCGTTGCGCCGAGCAGCCACAGCAGCAGGAAGAACGCCATCATCGCCGTCACGAAATCGGCATAGGCGACCTTCCACGCGCCGCCATGATGCCCGCCATGACCATCGGCGATGATCTTCTTGACGATGACGATCTTGGGCGGCTCGTTCTTGCCGTGGGGCGCGCGGGCCATGGCTTAGCGGCCCCGCAGTCCGTCGAACACCTCGGCGAAGCCGGGCTGGTCCTTGTGCGCGATGCCCGAGCGCGCGGCTTCGATAACCAGCGGCTGCGGATGGCCGTGGAGCGAGGCGATGATGATCTGCTTGACGACGTGATAGATGGCGGCGTCGGCATCGATCACCTGCTTCAGGCGGCCCGCGAACGGGTTCACGATACCATAGGCCAGAAGCACGCCCATGAAGGTGCCGACCAGCGCCGAGCCGATCATGCCGCCCAGCACGCTCGGTGGCTTGTCGATCGACCCCATGGTCTTCACGATGCCGAGCACCGCCGCGACGATGCCGAGCGCGGGCAGCGAGTCGGCGAGACTCTGCAGCGTGCCCTGCGGCCCTTCGACCTCGTGGTGATGGGTCTTGATCGCGTTGTCCATGACCTCCTCGACCGCGTGCACGTCGAGCGTTCCGGACGACACCACGACCAGGCGCAGCGTGTCGGCGATCAGGTTGACGAGCGTATGGTCGGCGACGAGCCGCGGATATTCGGCGAAGACCGAGGAGGACTTGGGGTCCTCGACATGCGGCTCCAGCGCGATCGGACCTTCGGTGCGCAGCATCTTCATCAGCTTGGAGACAAGGAAGATGACGTCGAGATAGTCCTGCTTCTTGTACTTGGGCCCCTTGAAGATCTTGCCCATCGCGCCGCCCAGCGCCTTCAGCTCCTTGCCGGAATTGCCGATGACGAGCGCACCGACGGCCGCGCCGCCGATGATGAGCATTTCGTGCGGGATCGCCTCGAACACGGGTCCCAGCTTGCCGCCGGTAATGGCGAAGCCGCCGAAGACCATGCCGAGCAGGATGACCAGGCCGATGGCAGGAAACATGGTGGAATGATTCTCCAGAGAACCGACATGTCGGCGGTCCGATCTCCGGACTAGCGCCGTAACCTCAAGATAGAGTTACCGAACCCCTTCGATCACTTCAGATAATCGAAGAGCGACAGGCTCGTTAATTTGGTGAAGCTGGCCTGGGTGGCCTGCAACACCGTCATCGTCTGTTGCAGCTTGGTGATCGATTCGGTCGGATCGGCGTCCTCGACGGTCGAGCGCAGCGTGGCGCGATCGGTCGCGGCCTGTTCCTGCAACCCCTGTTGCAGTTCGACCCGCGCCTCGCGCGCACCGATCGAGGCCTGGACGCTGGCGATATTGTCGTTGGCGGCGGACAGCTTGTCCATCGAGTCGCGGATCGTCCCGGCGACATCGCCAGTGTTGGTCTGCAACGCGGTGACCAGCCTGTTCAGTACGTTCAGCGTGTCGCTGTCGCCGGCCTTGAACACCCGCTCGGCGCCGACCGAAACCTCGATCGACTGGCCATCGGCGATCGGAATCTCCGACACATCAGCCTGGGTATAGGTGTACGCGCCACCGCTCAGCCGGACCGCGTCGGTGCCCGCCGCCGCGCCGAACAGCGGCAGGCCGCGTGCGTCCTTGGAATTGGCGAGGCCGACCAGCGCGTCGCGGATCGAGGCGATCTGATCGCCGACGCTGGCGCGGTTGGCGACCGACAGCGTGCCGTTGGCCGCCTGCGTCGCCAATTCCAGCGCCTTTTGCACCTGGTTGCCGATCTGGCCCAGCGTGGTGTCGGCCTGCTGCAACAGCGATCCGGCGAGCGTCAGATTGGTCTTGTAGACGGCATCGTCGGCGTCGCGGCGGTCGAACTCGGCGACCTGCGCGGCGGCGGCGGCGTTGTCGGACGGGTTTTGCAGCTTCTTGCCCGTCGAGATCTCCAGCATGGCCGCATTGGCCTTGCCGGTCAGCGCGGTCATCCGCCGCGATGCCATGTCATAGAAGACGTTGGTGGAAATCTGCATGACCGTTACCGGATCTCGAGGATCGACTGGAAGGTTTCGCGCGCCATCTGGATGACCCGGCTGGAGGCCGAATAGGCCTGCTGGAAGCGCATCAGCGTGACCGCCTCCGAATCGAGCGTCACGCCCGAGGCGCCCGACAGCGTCGCCTTGGCGCCGTCGCTGATCGCGGTCTGCGCCTCGGCGACGGTCTGGCGCTGCTTGAGCGTGGTGGCGTTGTCGGTGACGATCTGGGTCAGCCGCCCTTCGAACTTGCCGGTGCCGCGCAGCGTTTGCAGATCGTACAGATTGTCGGCGTTGCGCGACCCCTGATTGTCCTTCGCCGCCGCGATCATCGATCCTTCAGTGAAGTTCAGACCCATCACCGCGCTGTTGTCGGCCAGGGTGAACATCGGCTTGCCCTGCGCACCGGTCAGGTCCTGGCCGTTGACCTGAAGGTCGTTGACCGTCTTCACGAAATCCTTGGCGACCTGGTTGAAGGCCGCCCGCGTGGCGTTGATCCGCTCCGCGCCGTCGAGCGCACCGGCGAGCGCGCCACCGGTGGGGATGAAGTCGTGGCTTTCGCCCTGCAGCGAGACGGTGAAGCCGACGCTGCGATCGGGGCGACGCTGATAGCTGACCGAGCCGACCATGTCGGTCGAGGCCAGCACCGGACCGGCCCGGTCGCCGAGTCGCACCGTCGCGCGGCCCAACTGGTCGGTCGTGCTGGTGATGTCGGACAGCGCGCTCATCTGCGCCAGGATCTGGTCGCGCTGATCGGTCAGCTGCGCGGCGGCGGCGGTGCCCGGCTGGGTCCGGCCCAGCCCGTCATTGACCCGCACCAGCGAGGTGGCGAGTGAGGACAGGTCGTGCGCGGCCTGGCGCGCCTGACCGTCGAAATCGGCGTTGATCTGCTCGAAGGCCGAGTCGGTCGCGGTGAAGGCGGTCGCGGTCGACTTGGCGGTTTCCAGCATCGTCGAGCGCAACGCGCCCGAGGTCGGCTCGGCCGCCAGCGTGCGCGCGGCGGTGAAGAAGGCGGTGAGCCGGGTCTGGACCTGATCGCCCGTCATCGCACCCTCGATCCGGGTCAGCCAGGTGGCCCCCGTCTGGGTGCGCGACAGGTCGGCGGTGGCGGCGCGCACGGCGGCGCTGGCATAGACGTCGGTGGCCCGCGCGATGCCCTCGACCATCACGCCCGAGCCGGCCGAGACCTTGTTGGCGGCAAGGCCTGCGGCGGGCGCGACCTCGCGCATGGTGACCGTGCGACGCGAATAGCCGTCCGTTCCGACATTGGCGATGTTTTCGCCGACGGCGGTAAGCGCGGTCTGATATGCGCGGACGCCCGAAGCGCCGATAGAGAGCAGGTCGCTCATGCGCGTTAACTACGTCAACTCTGGTTAACAGCGGGTTGCGATTTGGCCAGGAATGCGGTCACCGCCTGGCCGATCCCCATCGGGGCATGGGCGGCCATGGTCTGCGCAACCTGTTGATCCCGCATGTCGCGGAACGTGTCGAGCGCCTTCGATTCGAACAGCGAATCGCCCAGCTTGGTCTGGCGCATCGCCTTCAGCATCATGCCGGTGAAGATCGCCTCGAACTGGGTGCCCGCCTTGTCCAGATTGGCGCCGTTCGACAGGCGGCGGGTGTCGGTGGACACCGTGCCGGTGATGCCGGCGGCCGAGGCCGCCGACGGGGTGGATGCGATGCTCTGGGTCACAGGACGATCAACTCCGCCTTGAGCGCGCCGGCTTCCTTCAGCGCTTCGAGAATGGCGACCAGGTCGGACGGCGCGGCACCGATGGCGTTCACCGCCTTGACCACATCGGCCAGCTTGGGGCCGGGGTTCAGCAGGAACATCGGACGACGCTCCTCCTCGACCGCGACACCCGATTTGGGCGTGACGACGGTCTGGCCGCCGCTGAGCGGGGCGGGTTGGCTGACGCGCTGATTCTCGTCGATCTTGACGGTCAGCTTGCCGTGGGTGACGGCCGCCGGGCCGACGCGCACCGCCGAGTTGATGACGACGGTGCCGGTGCGCGCGTTGACGATCACCTTGGCGGGCGGCTCGGCCGAGACGACGTTCAGATTCTCGATCTCGGACATCAGCGTGGCGCGGACATCGGCGCCCATCGGCGCGCGGACTGCGACCGACACGGCGTCCATCGCCTGCGCGATCCCCATGCCCAGGCGCGCATTGATCGCCTGCGCGACATTCTGCGCGGTGGTGAAGTCGGCGCGCGCCAGGTTGAAGGTCAGCGTCGGCGCGGTGTCGAAACCGGTGGCGACCGCGCGTTCGACGGTCGCGCCCTCGGGGATGCGGCCGGCGGAGGGGACGTTGACGACGATCTTCGATCCGTCCGCGCCTTCCGCGCCCAGACCGCCGACCGCCAGATTGCCCTGCGCCATCGCATAGATCTGGCCATCGGCACCCTGAAGCGGGGTCAGGATCAGGCTGCCGCCGCGAAGCGACTTGGCCTTGCCCATCGAGGCGACGGTGATGTCCAGCTTCTGGCCCGGCTTGGCGAAGGGCGGCAGGTCGGCGGTGACCATCACCACCGCCGCGTTCTTCATGCCCGGATTGGCGTTGGGCGGCAGTTGCAGCCCGAAGCGCGACACGACAGCCTTCAGCGACTGGACGGTATATTCCAGATTGTCGTCGCCCGTGCCCGGCAGACCGACGACGATGCCGTAACCAGTCAGCTGGTTGGAGCGGATGCCCTGGAACCCGCCCAGATCCTTGATCCGGTCGGCCGAGGCCGGCGCGGCGATCGCGAAGGTGGCGAGCATGGCGAGAAGGAAGCGGAGGATCATGGTCAAATGCCTCAGAACGGGCTGACGGCCTGGAAGAAACGGCTCAGCCAGCCCTGGCGGCTGGCGCGGGCGACATCGCCCTTGCCGGTATAGGCGATCTGCGCATCGGCGACGCGGGTCGAGGGGACGCGGTTGTCGATGCCGATGTCGGCCATGCGCACCAGCCCCTTGATCTGGATGAACTCGTCCCCGCGATTGAGCGTCACGCGCTTCTGCCCCTGGACCAGCATGGTGCCGTTGGCGAACACCTGCGCCACGGTCACGCTGATCTCGCCCGACAGCGAGTTGGACTGGTCGGCCGCGCCCGAGCCGTTGAAGTTGCGGCTGCCGCCCATGCCGATGTCGGTGGACTTCAGCAGCGAGCCGAGCGGGCCTGTGGTCGGCGGATTGATGCCCAGATCGCCCTTCGAGCCCAGCTTGGAATTGGCCGACTTGGACGCCGCCGTCCGCTCGACAAGGACGATGGTCAGCGGATCGCCGACCCGGCGCGCGCGCCAGCCTTCGTAGAGCGCGGCATAGCCGTCCGCCGCCTGGAAGATCGAGCCGTTGGCGGGCGCGACCGGCTGGGCCGCGACGGGCAGCGGCCGGGTGGTAGAGAAATCCTCGGGCGGGGCCTTCTTGCCGAACAGGCTGGCCTGCGCCGGCGCGGTCGCCGAGGCGGCGAGCACCAGGACCAGACCGCCACGCAGCAAAGCGGAGAAGCGCATCGTCCGGCTCACAGATTCTGGTTCGCGTATTGGAGCATCTCGTCGGTCGACTTGATCATCTTCGAGTTGACCTCATAGGCGCGCTGCGTCTCGATCATGTCGACCAGTTCCTCAACGACATTGACGTTCGAGCCTTCGAGCATGCCCTGACGGATCTGGCCGCGCCCTTCCAGGCCGGCGACACCCATGTTCACCGCGCCCGAGGCGGCGGTTTCGGTCAGGTAATTGTCGCCCTTGGACTGGAGGCCCGCCGGGTTGGGGAAGGTCGCGATCTGGATCTGGCCAATCTCGGCCGGCGCGGTCTGGCCCTGGATGGTGGCCGACACGGTGCCGTCGGTGCCGATGGTGATCTGGGTCGCGCCCTCTGGCACGGTGATGCCCGGCATCACCTGATAACCCTCGGAGGTGACCAGCAGCCCCTCGGCCGAGCGCGAGAAATTGCCCGCGCGGGTATAACCCAGCGTACCGCCCGGCATCTGCACCTGGAAAAAGCCTTCGCCGTCCAGCGCCATGTCGAGGCTGTTGTTGGTCGTCTGCATCGCACCTTGCGTGTTGATACGCGCGGTGCCCTGGATGCGCACGCCGGTGCCCAGGTTCAGGCCGGTCGCGTACTTGCTCTCGGTCGAGCTGGCGGCGCCCGGCGCGGTGATCGTCTGATAGGCCAGCGTCTCGAACGCAGCGCGATCGCGCTTGAACCCGGTTGTGTTGACGTTGGCCAGGTTGTTCGAGATGACCCGCATGCGCATGTCCTGGGCGTCGAGCCCGGTGCGTGCGATGTGCATGGCGGCGGAAGACATGGTCTCTTAATCCTCAGCTCGGCAGCCGCATCAGGGATGCGCTGCTCTCGTCCAGTGACTTGGCCTCTTTCATGAGGTTGGCCTGCACCTCGTAGCTGCGCTGGTTCTCGATCATGTCGACCAGCGTCTGCGCCATGTTGACGTTCGATCCCTCGAGCGCGCCCGACTGGACGGTGGCGTCCATGTCCTGGGGTAGCGCGCCGCCGCCCTTGACGCGCAGCAGGTTGTCGAGGCCCTTGACCGTCTGCGACACGCGCGCATCGGCCAGCTTCATGCGGTCGATCACCTGCGCCTGGGTATCGGGGCCGGCGCCCAGCGGAATGATCGACACGGTGCCGTCGGGCGAGACCGACAGCGAGTTATAGGGGGGCACGGTGATCGGGCCGTTCTGGCCGATCACCGGGTAGCCGTCGCCGGTCTGCAACACGCCCGAGGCGGTGACCTCCAGGTCGCCGCGCCGCGTATAGGCCTCCGACCCGTCGGGCGACTGCACCGCCAGCCAGGCGCTGGACGTCGCGATCGCCACGTCCAGCGGGTTGCCGGTATGCTGCACCGTGCCCGGCGCGCGGTCGGCGTCGGTCACTTCCTCGGCGGTGGGCATCCGCGCCTCGAACGCCGCGCCGCCGCCCTTCAGGTCGATGCGGTCGAACACGACGCGGTCGGCACGGAACCCGATGGTCGAGACATTGGCCATGTTGTTGGCGATCGCCGACTGCGCCGCCATGTGCGAACGCATCCCCGTCGCCGCCGTATAGACCAGCTTGTCCATCGTTGCCCCCTGTTACCCGAACCGTGCGCTTAGCTGCGGATGTTGAAGATGGTCTGCGAGATCTGGCTCGAGGTATCGAGCGCCTTGGCGTTCGCCTGGAAATTGCGCTGCGCCGCGATCAGGTTGACCAGCTCTTCGGTGATGTCGACGTTCGACCCCTCGATGGTGCTCGACCGGATCGCGCCGTACGCGCCCTCGTTGGCGGTGCCGAACTTGGCCGCGCCCGACATGCCGGTCGCTTCCCAATAGCTGTTCCCCTCCTGGCGCAGGCCCGGCATGTTGACGAAGGTCGCCACCGCCACCTTGCCGAGTGCGGCGGTCTCGCCGTTCGAGAAGGACGCGGTGATCAGCCCGTCCTCGCCGACCGACACGCCCGACAACAGGCCGACCGCCTTGCCGTCCTGGGTGCGCGAGTTGACCGAGAAGATCGAACCCGACTGCGACGAACCGCGATAGTCCATGGTCAGCGGCTGCGAGATGACCGAGGTCCGCGGCGTGAAGTTGTCGAAGGTGACGGCGCCGGTCGGGAAGGTCATGTTGCCGCCCGCATTGAACGTCATCGGCAACGGATCGGACGAACCGCCGCGCGTCAGGCGCTGGTCGCCGACATAGCTGTACACCAGCCACTCGCTGCTGCCGTCCGCCGGCTGGATCGCATTGCCCTCGGAATCGACCGGCAGCGGCTTGCGGACATAATAGTTGGTCAGCGTCATGGCGTTGCCCGACGTGTCGAAGATCTTGGTCTGGGTCGTATTGTTGTACGTGCCCATGTTGGTGCGATCGAACGCCCCGGTCGGCGCGGTGGCGGTGCTCGACAGGTTGATGTCCAGCGTCACCTTCTTGGTCGCGACCGGCGTGCCGCTGGTCGGCGGCAGCTGCAGGCTGGTCAGGCCGTCATTGCCGAACGAGGTGACGTTGCCGTCCTTGTCGACCGGGAACACCTGAAGCCGGTTGCCCTGCGTGTCGGTGACATAGTTGTTGGTGTCGACCTGGAACGCGCCGTTGCGGGTGTAGTTCAGCGTGCCGGTCGTGCCCCCCGCCTGCACCGTGAAGAAGCCGTCGCCCGAGATGGCGAGGTCGAGCGCGTTGGAGGTGCTGGTGTAATTGCCCTCCTTGAACTCCTGCCGGTTGGCCTTGACCACCGTGCCCGAGCCGACCTGCTTGAACGGATCGGTCGAGAAGTTCGCCGCCATCACGTCGGCGAATTCGGCGCGGCTCTTCTTGAAGCCGTTGGTGCCGACATTCGCGAGGTTGTGCGAGATGACCGACATGTCGGTCTGCGAGGCCTGGAGGCCGCTGAGCGAGGTGTAGAAGGACATGGGCTATCTTCCTGGTGCGTAAAGGGGGATCAGCCGACCGAGCGGACGGCGGAAAGCTTGACCTGGCCGAGGCCGGCGACGGAGAGGACGGGGGTGCCGTTCGACGGCATCGACACCGACTGGACCGGCGCCCAGACGAGCGAGCGGGCGTTGACGACGTTGCTGCCGTCGAGCGCGCCGACCGAGATGGTGAAGGGGCCCGAGCCGGCGTCCTTGCCGTCCTCGGTCTTGCCGTCCCAGTCATAGCTGGCGGTGCCGGCCTTCTGCATGCCGAGCGGCAGCGTCCTGAGCACCGTGCCGTGCGCATCCGAAATCGTGACCGAGACGTCGGTGGCGGCATTGTCGAGTTCGACCTGCCCCGCCAGCCCGCCGCTGGTGCGGCCATAGGCGGTGGTGCCCTCGGTCAGCACGGTCTTGCCGACATAGTTCATCGCGTCCGCCGGGGTCGTCGCGTTCAGCTTGGTCGCAATCGAGGCGAGCGTCGTGTTCATCTCGGAGATGCCGGCGACGCTGGAGAACTGCGCCATCTGGGCGACCATCTGGGTATTGTCCATCGGCGCGAACGGGTCCTGGTTCTTCAGCTGCGCGGTCAGCAGCTTGAGGAAGGCGGACTGGTCGAGCGTGGTCGACTTCTTGGCCGAGGTCGCGGCGGCGGCGTTGTTGGCGGTCGAGCCGGCACGCGCGATGCCCAGGCTGTCCAGCGTCGAATTCATCGCGGTGGAGGTCATGATCAGCGGCCCAGCTTGAGGGTGTCGAGGATCAGCGACTTGGCGGTCTGCATCACTTCGACATTGTTCTGATAGGTGCGCGCGGTCTCCATCATGTCGACCAGCTCGCGGGTTTCATCGACCGCCGCCTCGAAGACGTTGCCGTCCTTGTCGGCCATCGGATTGTTGGGGTCGTGGCGCTTGGTGGGGTCCTCGCCCGCAGTCACGATCTTTTCGACATCGACGGTCGACAGGCCGGTCGCGGCGTCGAAGCTGGTGCGGAACACCGGCTTCATCGTCTTGTACGCGGTGTCGGCGGTGCCCGCGATGCCACCGGCATTGGCCAGGTTCGACGCGGTCGTGTTCATGCGGATGAGCTGCGCCGACATGGCGCGCCCCGAAACCTGGAAGATGGAAAGCGGTCCGTTCGGCATCGCTTATTCGCCCTTCAGCGCACGGGTGATGGTGGAGATGCGCCCGTTCAGGAACGACAGCGTCGTCTGATACTGGACGGCGTTCTCGGCGAAGGCGGTCTGCTCCTCGGCCAGCTCCACGGTGTTGCCGTCGAGCGAGGTCTGGAGCGGGATGCGGTACTTCATCGCCTTGGCGATGCCCTGGTCCTGCTGCCCGCCCTCGACGGCGGCGAGCGCCGCCTTGAAGTCGATGTCGCGCGCCTTGAAGCCCGGCGTGGAAGCGTTGGCGATGTTGGACGCCAGCACGCCCATGCGCTGCCCCCGGACTTCGAGCGCGGCGCCGTGAATTCCGAACAATGTTTCTGCGGCCATCATCAACCTCCTTTCCCCCGCCGATCCCCGAGCGGATCATCGCGTCACCGGGGTCTCGCAACCTCCGTGCCAATTGCGGAATTTGCGGAATTTGGGCGGGGAGCCGGGATCGGCAGCCGGCAAGCGGCAAGGCATTGCCGGATCTTGCCGGCCGGCGGCAACGAAGCGGCAGAGTCCGCCCGGATGACGGCGTCTCGCATTCCTCCCCTGCAAGGGGAGGTGGTAGGCCGAAGGCCTGACGGAGGGGTGTCGCCCTTGGTAAGGTTGGACTCTCCTCTCAAGCGGCGACACCCCTCCACCATGCTAGGCATGGTCCCCCTCCCCTTGCAGGGGAGGAATTTGGCCACGGCAACAGACGGCCCGGCCCGACAAACGCACTTGGCCCGCCCCTTGCAGGGTCACGCGCATGATCGCTTTGCCACCGCTTCACCAGTTCCTTGATCCGGCCGCGCTTGCCATCGTGCTGGGCGGGACCCTGATCGCCACCCTGCTGCGCACGCCGTGGCGCGATGCGCGCCGCGCGATGCGGGCGTTGATGGTGCTGTTGCGACGCCCCTTCTCGGCCGATCCGCTGATTGAGCAGATCGCGCATCTGTCGCGCATCGCCAAGCGCCACGGCGTACTGACGCTCGACCGCTCGGTCGTCACCGATCCCGATCTGGCCGAGGCGATCGCCGCGATCGTCGATGGCGAGGGCGCGGAATCGGTCACCAGCAAGCTGGCCATGGCGCGTCAGGGCCGGATCGAGCGCCATGTCGCGGTCGCCGATGTCTGGGCGGGGGCCGCCGAGGCCGCGCCCGCCATGGGCATGGTCGGCACGTTGATCGGCTTGGCCGCGATGTTCGCGACGATGAACGATCCGCAGCGGATCGGCGGCGCGATGGCGATCGCGCTGCTCGCCACCCTCTATGGTGCGCTGTTCGCCAATCTGGTCGCGCAGCCGATCGCCATCCGCCTGCGCCGTGCCGCGCGGATCGAGGCATTCGAGCGCACCCGCCTGGTCGCCCCGCTGGCGCTGCTCGCCGCGCGCGAGGCGCCGCGTCCGACGCGCGCGCCCCTCAGCCCTGGCAAGTCGGGCGGCCCCAATCTGGTCAGCGTCGCATGACGACCGATCCCCCTTTCCCGGAGGCCGCGCCCGCGCGGCCGATCTGGCTCGTGACCCTGGCCGACCTCGCCCTGCTGCTGGTCGGCTTCCTGGTTCTCGTCCAGGCGACGGGGGCGGAGCGACGCCCTGCGCTGCTCAACGGCCTGCGCGCGCAATTCGGGTCGAGCCAGTCGATCGCCGACCAGGCGCTGCGCCTGCCGCCCGAGCCGACGCCCGCCATGCCGGTCGCGGCCGCCTCGCTGCGCTTCGCCCCCGGTTCGGCCATTCCGACCGATCCCGATCCGCTGTTCGTCCCCTGGGCGCAGGAGGCACTCGCCGATCCGCGCGTCCGCCTGTCGGTCGTCGGCGCCACCGATGGCAGCGCCGCCGATGTCGATCCCGCCAGCCGTAGCGCGGTCGTCCTCGCCGCCGATCGCGCGCGCGCGACCGCCGCGCTGATCGGTCCGGCCGCCGCCGACCGCCTGATCCTTTCCACCGCCGCAAAGCCCGGCCAGCGCGTCGCGATGGTCACGCTCGTCTTTGCCGGCGAACCGTCACGGAGACCCTGATGATCCTGTCCCTGTTGCTGGCGGGCGCCGCCAATTTCCAGGATATCGGCGCATTGGACGCAGCCGTCGCCGCCTTTACCGGCCGGCCGATCGGTGTGGAGGGCGGCGCGCGCGCGCCGGTCGACACACGGTTGAAGCTCGCGCAATGCGCCACCGTCTCGCTATCCTGGCGGACCGAGGCGCATGATGCGGTCGTGGTTAATTGCGCCGGGCCGCAATGGCGGATCTTCGTGCCCGTACTCAGCCCGCCCCGCCCGGCCGCCACGCCGCGGGCGATGCCGGCGATCGCGGTGAAGGCCGAACCCGTCATCCGGCGCGGCGATCCGGTCGTGATCGAAGCCGGCTCGGACGGATTTTCCATTACAAGAGAAGGGGTTGCCATGGCGGATGCGGTGCCCGGCGGGCATTTCCCCGTGCGCATCGACGCCGCGCGCCAGCCCGTCCAGGCGGTCGCGCTGGCCAGTGGTCGCGCCACCCTGCCCGGCTGGTCGGAATGATGCGGGTTTTCGCGGGGCAGGTTGTAAATTCCCGCTAAAGATTCCCCGGCCGGGGCCGTTATACCCCATGTCAGCGAAACCAACGGGTGCGGACATGGTCGATGTAACAAGGCTCAGTGCCGGGGAAACGAGGATCGCGCGGATCGCCGGCGTGTCGCGTCCCAGCGCGCTCGCCGCAGACAGCCAGACCGGTTTCACCCCCGCCAAGACGATGGGCGACATGAGCGGCGTGGGCAATCTGGCCCGCACGCTGGCCGCCCAGCCGCCGGTCGACCAGGACCGCGTCGCCGCGATCAAGAAAGCGATCGCCGATGGCAATTTCCCGATCCTGCCGGCGACCATCGCCGACCAGATGATCGCGCTGAAGCTCGACTGGAATGGTAAATGACGCGGCGTGACGCCCTGATCCGGGTCATCGAGGCCCTTCATCGTGAAATCGCGGCGCTGAAGTCGAACGACGTGGCCGCGCTGGAACGTGCCACCACCGAGAAGCTGGCCGCGATCGAGGATGTCGCCTCGCTCGGCACCGGCCCCGCCGGCCCCGAGCTGCGCGAACTGGCCGACGAGGCCAATCGCCTGAACGAGACCTGCCGCATCTACGTCAACCTGATGGCGGCCAATGTGCGGCGCAAGCTGCAGACGCTGACCGGCGATGCCGGCGGTGGCGGCTATCGCCCGATGATGCGCGCCTACGCCTGATTGCCGCCGGCTTTGCCCCCGACTTGCCGTTGCCGGCCGGCAACCGCTTGCCGCTTTGCCGGAAACCCCGACCACCCTGCCCCCAGACCCTTGCCGACCCAAGCCCCGAACGCCGCCGACTCGCGGATTTCCGGGGCTTTTTGATTCCTGAGCCATTGCCGCCGGAGAATTGGCACGGCCCTTGCTGGGTGAAGCCCGAACAAGGGCATTTACCAAACAGCATGACCGTCCAACCCGTCTCTCAATCCCGGATACAGTCGGCGATCGCGCTGGCCTCGAGCCGCACGGGAGTCGATTTCGGCTATCTGCTGGGTCAGGCCAAGCTCGAATCCGGGCTGAACGCCAATGCGCGCGCCGGCACTTCGTCGGCCTCGGGCCTGTATCAGTTCGTCGAGCAGAGCTGGCTCGCCGTGCTCAAGAAGCATGGCGCCGAGCATGGGCTGGGCTGGGCCGCCGACTCGATCGGCCAGTCGGGCGGTCGCTATTATGTCAGCGGCGGCGCCCGCAATGCCGTGATGGGCCTGCGCAACGATCCCACCGCCGCCTCGCTGATGGCCGCCGAGCACGCTTCGGACAACAAGGCCGCGCTGGAATCGACGCTGGGCCGCGAAACGAACGGCACCGACCTGTATATGGCGCATTTCCTGGGCCTGGGCGGCGCGACCAAGTTCCTGTCCAAGCTGGCCTCCAGCCCGCAGACGACGGGCGCCGCGCTGTTCCCCGCCGCCGCGCGCGCCAACCGCTCGGTCTTCTATGCCTCGAACGGCCAGCCGCGCACGGTCGCCGATATCTATGACCGGTTCGCCAACAAGCTGGCCGGCAGCTCGGCCGACAGCGACGCGACCCGCGCCGCCAATATGCAGTTCGCCGCCCAGGCGCTGGCGCTGCAGGGTCAGGGCGACGCGACCGTCGTCACCGGTAACAATGAAAGCGCCAGCGACGCGCTCGCCTGGGCGACCAGCACGATGAACCAGCTGGGCCTGCGCGGCGGCGCGACCGCCAATGCCATGGGCGCCAATGCCACGAGCGACAGCCTGTTGCGGCCGAAGCCCGACCACGCCCGGCTGGCCTATATGATGCTCGCGAGCATGGGGGGCTAAGCGATGGGCAAGCTTTTCGCCAATGGCCGCACCATGGCCCTGCCCGCCGCGATCCTGCTGCTGGTGCTCGTCATGGTCGTGCCGATCCCGCCGGCGCTGCTCGACATCTTCTTCGTCGCCAACATCGCGATCAGCCTGGCCGTGCTGATGGTCGCGCTGAACGCCGAAAAGCCGCTCGACTTCTCGGCCTTCCCGACCGTGCTCCTGTTCGCGACCCTGTTCCGCCTGGGCCTCAACGTCGCCTCGACCCGCATCGTGCTGGTCCATGGCCATGAGGGCGAAAGTGCTGCGGGTCACGTCATCGAGGCGTTCGGCACCTTCCTGATCGGCGGCGACTATGTCGTGGGTCTCTTCGTCTTCGCGATCCTGATGATCATCAACCTGATCGTCGTGACCAAAGGCGCCGGCCGCGTGTCCGAAGTCTCCGCGCGCTTCACCCTGGACGCGCTGCCCGGCAAGCAGATGGCGATCGACGCCGATCTGAACGCCGGCCTGATCACCCCGGACCAGGCCAAGGCGCGCCGCGTCGAGGTTTCGACCGAAGCCGATTTCTACGGCTCGATGGACGGTTCGTCCAAGTTCGTGAAGGGCGACGCGGTCGCCGCCATGCTGATCCTGGCGGCCAACATCATCGGCGGCCTCATCCTGGGTCCGGTCAGCCATGGCATGGGCGTGGCCGACGCCGCCAAGACCTATATCCTGCTCGCCATCGGTGACGCGCTGGTCGCGCAGCTGCCCAGCCTGATGCTGTCGATCGCCGCCGCCGCCATCGTGACGCGCGTGTCGTCGGACAAGGATCTGGCGGGCCAGATCGGCTCACAGTTCGGTGCGTCCAAGACCTGGATTCCGGTCGCGGTGATCCTGGGCCTGCTGGGCGTCCTGCCCGGCATGCCGCACCTGATCCTGCTGCCCGCCGCCGCGATCGCCGGGTTCACCGCGCACAAGCTGCGCCAGATCGAGAAGCGCCCGGTCCCCGTCCCCCCGGCCCCCGCCGCCGAGCCGACCGATCCCTCGCGCATCGGCTGGGACGAGGTGATCGACGGGATGCAGGTCCATATCGACATCGGCTACGGCCTGGTGCCGCTGGTCGACGAGCGTCGCGGTGCCCCGCTGATGGCGCGCATCACCGGCGTCCGCCGCCAGCTGTCCAAGGAACTGGGCTTCGTCGTACCGCAGGCGCGGGTGCGCGACGACATCAATCTCGGGCCGTTCAACTACCGGATCATCATCAACGGCGTCGTCGCCGCGGAGGATCAGGTGTCGCCCGACGAGATGCTGGCGCTCGACACCGGCCAGGCGTTCGGCGCGCTGAACGGCAAGTCCGTCAAGGACCCGACCTTCGGCCTGCCCGCCACCTGGATCCTGAAGGGTGACGCGGATGCCGCCACCGGCATGGGCTATCTGGTCGTCGATCCGGGCACCGTCATGGCGACGCACCTGAACCACATCCTGTCCTCGAACAGCGCCGAGCTGCTCGGCCCCGACGAGGTCCAGTCGCTGCTCGACGGGCTGAAGGAGCGCGCCGCGCAACTCGCCGCCTCGCTCAGCCCCAATCCTTTGCCGCTCACCACCCTGACCCAGGTTCTCAAGGGCCTTCTTTCGGAGAATATCACCTTGAAGGAGTTCCGCCGCATCGCCAGCGCGATCGCCGTGGCGGCCCAGAAGACGCTCGACGCCGAAGAGATCGTCGAGCTGATCCGGCCGCAGCTGGGCGCGCTCATCATCCAGAAGCTGTGTGGCATGCGCGAGCCGCTGCGCGTCATGACGCTGGACGGTCAGCTCGAAGGGCTGCTCGCCCAGGCGATGCGCGCCGACACCGGCCGCCGCCATGTGATCGAGCCCGATCTGGGCCGCCGCATCACCGAGGCGCTGACCCATGCCGCGCAGCCGCTGCTCGCCGAGGCCAAGCCCTTCGCGCTGGTCGTCCAGCCGGGCGTACGGATCGCGATGCGCAAGCTGCTGCGCACCTGCCTGCCCGACACGCCGGTCCTGTCCTTCTTCGAGGTGCCCGAGGAGAAGGCGGTCGAGGTCGTCGCCGTGATCGGCGCACCGCAGGCGCTGGCGGCATGAGCGCGCACCCCTTGAGCGGCGCGTTCCTGAACGCCCAGGCGATCAACCCGGTCAATTTCGACCCGGCGCTCGCCAACCCCACGGTCGCCGACCAGCCGATCACCTATCGCCCGGCACCGCGCCGGCGGGGCGGGATCGAGGCGGATGCGATCATCCGCCAGCACCTGCCGCTGGTCCGCCGGATCGCGTGGCATGTGCATGGATCGATGTCGAGCCTGATCGAGGTCGAGGATCTGGTCCAGGTCGGCCTGGTCGCGCTGGTCGAGGCCGCCGCCTCGTTCGAGGAGCGCGGGGTCGAGTTCGGCCATTATCTGAAGGCGCGTCTGCGCGGCGCGATGATCGACGAGCTGCGCCGCCAGGCGACGACGACGCGCGGCGCGATGCGCCGCCGCCGCCAGTATCACGAGGCGGTGACCGCGCTGTCGCAGGTCGCGGGCCAGGTCCCGACCGACGAGGCGGTCGCCGAGAAGCTGGGCGTCACGACCGAAAAGCTGCGCACCGACTATAAGACGGCCGAGGCCGTGCGGATGGAGCCGATCGACGACGTCTATGCCGACGACCTCCCCTGGTTCGCCGACGACACTCCCGACGCCTTCGAGCAGCTCGCCGAAAGCGACCTGCGCGACGCGCTGATCGCCGCGATCACCGCGCTGCCCGAGCGCGAGGCGATGGTGATCCAGCTCTATTATGTCGAGGAACTCAATCTGGAGGAAATCGGCCAGGTGCTCGGCGTCGGCGCCGCGCGCGTCTGCCAGATCAAGAGCACGGCGCATGCCCGGTTGAAGAAGGCGCTGGCCAGCCAGCGTTGAGGTCGCGCAAGGCCCGGCATGCCGGGCCGATCTTAACCATGGCCGCCTTCTCCGCCAGCTGATAGGCTGCGGCGCGATGACAGTGCGGCTGGACATTCTCGATATCGTGGAGATCGTCCAGCCGATCGCCAGCGGCATGACCCAGCCCTTCCTGTGCCATCTCGATGATGGCCAGCTCTACGCGGTCAAGGGCCGCCAGGCGTTGCGCCAGGGGTTGATCGCCGAGGTGGTCGCCGGCTTTTTGGGCCGGGAACTGGGACTGCCCATACCCCCCTTCGTCATCGGGCGCATGCCGACGTCGCTGGTCCGGCATCATGGCGACCCGGATGTGGCGCATGCGATCGGGGATGGCCCGGTGTTCGCCTCGGCATGGCAGGAACCGATACAGCCGGTCACGCCGGTCATTCTGGCGCAGCAAAATGCCGCTTTGTCATGCTGGCTCTATGTCTTCGACCACTGGATCGCGAATGGTGACCGGACGCTGACGGAACATGGCGGCAATCCCAATCTTTTCGTGCGTCTGGAAGACGGCGCGCTGATCGTCATCGATCACAATCTGGCGTTCGCAGCATCCTACGATCCCGCCCGGGAATTGCCGTTGCATGCCGGGCGTCCCGCCTGGGATAGAATGCGGCGGCGCGATCCGCTGCGCGATGCGATGATGGCCGGCATGACGAACGCGGCAAGGCTGCTGCCCCACATATTCCACGCCCTCCCCGAGGAATGGCTGGATGGGCAGGCTGATTTCCTCGACACTATCGCCACGCGCTTGCGCCGCCACGACGACCCCCGATTCTGGGCAGAACTCGCATGAAGACGCTCTATCGATACGCCATCATCCGCTTTCGGCCCTTCGCCGAGACCGAGGAGTTCGCCAATATCGGCGTGATCGCGCTCGATCTGACCCACCGCCTGATCGACTATCGCATCGCGCCCAAGCGGTTCGCACGGGTCCGTCACTTCTTCGATGACAAGGGTTATGCCGCCTATGCCGGCGCGATCGACCTGCTGCGGCTGGAGCTGGGCCGGGTCAGCGAGTTCCTGCCGAGCTTTGGCGAATGGGATGCCGAGGCGACCTTCCGGGACATTATCGCCCGACGCGAATCGAGCATCCGGTTCAGCGAACCGCGAATCGCCCAGGCGGACCTGAACCTGACCGCCTTCGTCGAGGGATTATATGCCCGCTTCGTCCGCCGCGATTTCTCGACCGACACGCCCGAGGTCGAGCTGACCCGCGACATTCGGCATGCGCTGCGGCGGCGGCATCTGGACTTCTTCAAGTCGGTCAAGATCGACGACGAACTCATGTCGATCTCCTTTCCGCTGGCGCATCGGGGAGATCGGCTGCGCGCGATCCGGCCGCTCGCCTTCACGCAGAAGAGCCCGATGGCGATGGTCGACTATGCCGCGCACTGGCGCAAGCGACTGGACTATCTGCTCGATCGGCAGCGTATCACCCCGCATGACATATTGATCGCCACCCAGGGACCGACATCGGATGCGGAGCCGGCCGCGCATCACGCCTATCAATTGGCGAGCGAGGAATTGCGGGCATTGCCGTTCACCGTGGTGCCGGGCGAAGTGGCGGGCGACGTGAATGACGCGATCATCGCCTTTGCCCAGGCCTCGATCGGCCGGACGCCGCTCGGCACCTGACGCGATTCAAACGCGAGTAAACCCCGGCGGCATGACTGCCGCCGGGGTTTGTCCTGCGAACCGGCCTGCGAGAGACTCGTGGCCGGTCGGCCCCGTCACCCGAGTGGGGGCGCGGTGCCGGGGCGCTCAGGAACCGGGAATTAGCCGCCCAGCAGCTTGAGCACACCCTGCTGCGACTGGTTGGCCTGGCTCAACATCGCGGTCGAGGCCTGGCTGAGAATCTGCGCCTTGGCGAGCGCGGTGGTTTCCGCCGAGAAATCGGTGTCCTCGATCCGGCTTCGCGCGTCGGTCAGGTTGGTGACGTTCGAGGTCAGGTTGTTGACCGCCGACTGGAGCCGGTTCTGCGTGGCGCCGAGGCCGGCGCGGATATTGGCGACCCGGCCGATGGCGGCGTCGAACTTCTCCAGCGTCGCGGCGGTCGCGATGCTGCTGGGGCCGGTGGCCGGATCGACCACGGCGATGGCGCTGTTGATGTCGGCATCGGTCGTCAGATTGCTGAAGGTCATGGTGATGGCGTCGCTGGTGTTCGCGCCCGCCTGAATGGCGACGACACCGGCCGTTCCCGCCGAACCGTCGAGCAGCTTCTGGCCGTTGAACTGGGTGTTGAACAGGATGTTCGACACCTGCGACGCCAGCGCGTTCTGCTCGGACGTGATGTTCGCCTTGTCGTTCGACGAATAGATGCCGTTGGCCTTCTGCACCGCCAGTTCGCGCATACGCTGGAGCATGTTGCTCACTTCGTCGAGCGCGCCTTCGGCGGTCTGCGCCATCGAGATGCCGTCGTTGGAATTGCGGATCGCCTGGTTCATGCCGCGGACCTGCGAGGTCATCGAGGCGGCAATGGCGAGGCCGGCGGCGTCGTCCTTCGCGGAATTGATTCGCTTGCCGGTGGACAGGCGCTGCATCGACACGTTCAGCGCTTCCGTCGCGGCGCCGTTGGCGCTCGATGCGCGTAACGCCGAAATATTACTGGCGATAACCGTCATGGTCGTTCTCCAAAGCCGGAGCTCTCCGCCGCCCCCAAGGCGAAGGTCGAGCTGCCAAGACGGGTAACGACCGCGTTCGGCAGGGCTTTAGAGAAAAGAGTCGAATGGGCGCATTTTTTCGGGCGGAGCCCCCCGGCACCCTCTTAAAGAGCACCGGGGGGTCCACCTTCCGCGACCGAGGGGAAAACCGCGGTCGGCATTCGCCCAGGGCGATTAGCCGAGGAGCTTCAGCACGCCCTGCTGCGACTGGTTGGCCTGGCTCAGCATCGCGGTCGACGCCTGGCTCAGGATCTGCGCCTTAGCGAGCGCGGTCGTTTCTTCCGAGAAGTCGGTGTCTGCGATGCGGCTCTTCGCTTCGGCGAGGTTGGTCATGTTCGAGGTCGCCGAGTTGACCGCCGACTGGAGACGGTTCTGGGTCGCACCCAGGCCCGCACGGATCGACGAGACGTCGGCGATCGCGTCGTCATAGTTGGCCAGCGTGTCCGACTTCAGCGCGGTATCCGTGCCCGTCGGCGCAAAATTGACGACCGCCTGAAGCTTCGAACCAGCGGGAGACGCACCGGAGGTGTCGTAGGTCGCCGTCATGTCACGCAGGCCGATATTGACCGTATCGTTGGTCGTCGCACCGGTCTGGATCGTGACGGTCGAGGCAGCGTTGAACAGCTGCTTGCCGTTGAACTGCGTGTTCTTCACGACGGCGCTGATCTGCGAGGCCAGCGAGGTCTGCTCGTTGGTGATGTTCGCCTTGTCGGCCGACGAATAGGTGCCGTTCGACGACTGGACCTTCAGCTCACGCATACGCTGCAGCATGTTGGTGACTTCGTTCAGCGCGCCTTCGGCCGTCTGCGCCAGCGAGATACCGTCATTCGCGTTGCGGATGCCCTGCGCCATGCCCTTGATCTGCGCGGTCATCGAGTCGCTGATGGCCAGACCGGCGGCATCGTCCTTTGCCGAGTTGATGCGGTTGCCGGTCGACAGGCGCTGCATCGAGGTGCTGAGCGCGTTCTGCGCCGAGGTCGACGCGGCGGTGGCACGCAAAGCGCTGATATTGCTGGCAATAACGGTCATGTCTTGTCTCCAAATCTGCTCGGCGATCCGTCTGTGTCCCCTCTGGACCACCGAGCCGCCGAGTGGAGTAACGGCCGCATTCCGGCAGGTTTTAGCCGGCCTCTGCAAATTTTTGCCGGTCGCCTTGCCGGTATTGCCGGAACGGTCGCGCGCGCGGCGGCGCGTTGCCCGCACACATACGGGCGCGCGTCGCGCCCGGAAAAAACTTGCCGGCAAGCTGCCAGGATTAACCGCGGCTTTACCAAGGAGACGGCATTAGCGAGTCACGAAAGGACTGAAGCCCGATGCCGTCGATTCACCCCTCCGCTGCGCTGGTTAAGCAGAAATACGCGCTGATCTCCGCGCTGCGTGCGCAGGGGCTGGCGATTGCCGAACCCGGTGCCGCATTCCTGCCGGGCGACACCGCCCTGGTGACCGAGGGCGACGTGATCGCGCATCCGGCACGCACCGTCATCGTCAATGACGGCCCGGTTCCGTCGCTGACCCCGGCACAGGGCGGCCGCCCCGCGACCGTGACCTATCCGGCCAGCGAAGCCGGCGTCGGCAACAGCTTCGTCCGCGCGCTCGTCGCCGGGCCGGAGATGCCGACCGCCGCCGATCCGGAGAGCCTCGCGCTCTTCACGCTGGCCGAGCGGGTGGCACAGGCCGACATCACCGTCCTGATCAACGGCCCGACCGGCACCGGCAAGGAAGTGGTGGCGCGCGCCATCCACGCCCAGTCGCCGCGCGCGGCCAAGCCTTTCGTCGCGATCAACTGCGCCGCCCTGCCGGAATCGATGCTCGAAGCGCTGCTCTTCGGTCACCAGAAGGGCGCGTTCACCGGCGCGGCGCAGGCGGGCGAAGGCTTCTTCCGCGCGGCCGATGGCGGCACGCTGCTCCTCGACGAGATCGCCGAGATGCCGCTCCAGCTCCAGGCCAAGCTGCTCCGCGTCCTCCAGGAGCGCGAGGTGATCCCGCTCGGCGCGTCGATGCCGCAGTCGGTTGATGTCCGCGTCATCGCCTGCGCCAACCGCGACCTGCAGGCGGAAGTCGCCGCCGGCCGGTTCCGCGCCGACTTGTACTACCGCCTGTCGGTCTTCCCGCTGACCACCAAGTCGCTGAACGAGCGGCGCATGGACATTCCGGCGCTCGCCGCCACGATGATCCTGCGCCACGCCGCCAGCCGCGCCGTCATGCCCTGGCCCAGCGTCGCGGCGATCGAGAAGCTGGCGATGCACAACTGGCCCGGCAATGTCCGCGAGCTGGAGAATGTGATCCAGCGCGCGCTCCTGTTTGCCGGCGGTGCGACGATCGAGCCCGAGCATATCGTGTTCGACCGCCCGATGGTCGCCAACGACACCGACGAGACCCCGCTGACCGTGACGACCGCGGAAGCCACGCTGGGCAAGGTCGTGCAGATGAGCGAGTTCGCCGCGATCCGCGAGATGCTGGCCGCATGCGGCGGCAACCGGATCGAGACCGCCAAGCGCCTCGGCATCTCGGAGCGCACGCTGCGCTACCGCCTCGCCAAGGCGCGCGAGCAGGGCGAGGAGATCATCCGCCCCTCTAGCCGGGCCATGATGGCATGAGCGTCGGCGGTGTCGGCGGCGCGATGAGCGTCGACCGGGTGATGGCACTTCGTGCCCAGATCCTGGAACGCAATCAGGCGCTCAAGGCGGCAAGCCAGGCCGGTGCCAACCAGGCGGCACAGGCCGCCCAGTCCCAGCCGGTCGCACCCCCGACCAGCTTTGCCGATACGCTCGAGTCCGCGCTGAAGGGCGTGAACGAGGGCCAGCAACAGGCCGCCCGCCTGTCCGAATCCTACGAACGCGGCGAGACCGTCGACATCGCCAAGGTGATGATGGCCCGCCAGCAGGCCTCGGTCGGGTTCGAGGCGACGCTGCAAGTCCGCAACAAACTCCTGTCCGCCTATAAGGACATCATGAGCATGCCGGTGTAAGATGAGCACAGCCCTCACCCCCGCATCCAACACGCCGCCGGCCCTGCCGCCGTTGCCGGAAAAGTTCGCCAACCCGCTGCGCCAGATCAAGTCGGTGATGGCGCAGCCCGCCGTGCGCCGCTCGGCACCGATGGCGATGCTGATCGGCCTGATCGCCGCCGCCGCGCTCGCCTGGATGGCTTTGTCGAGCCCGCCGCAAAAGACGCTGTTCGAGAATCTCTCGGACGCGGACAAGCAGGCGGTGACGACCGCGCTGTCGGCCGCGAACATCAAGAGCAAGATCAACGACGGCACCGGCGCGCTGACCGTGAACGAGGAGGATTACTCCAAGGCGCGGATGCTGCTCGCCGGCCAGGGGCTCCCGAAACAGGCGCCCGGCGGCTATGCGATCCTCGACCAGTTGCCGATGGGCGTCAGCCGCGCGGTCGAGGGCGAACGCCTTCGCCAGGCGCGCGAGAGCGAACTGGCGCGTTCGATCGAGGAGATCGACGCGGTGGCCGAGGCGCGCGTGCACCTGGCCACGCCCGAAGCGTCGCCCTTCATCCGCGACAAGTCCTCGCCGTCTGCCTCGGTGGTGCTGAAGCTCAATGCCGGGCGCTCGCTGTCGGAATCGCAGGTTCAGTCGATCATCAATCTCGTCGCCTCGTCGGTGCCCGGCATGAAGCCCGAGGACGTCACCGTCGTCGACCAGATGGGCGGCCTGTTGTCCAAGAAGGGCGCCGAGGGCGCGAGCGGCGATGATCGTCGCATCGATTTCCAGCGCCGCCTGGAAGAGAAATACCGCACCCAGCTGATCCAGCTGCTGACCCCGCTGGTCGGCGCGGGCAACTTCACCGCCGAGGTGCAGGCGGACGTCAATCTCGACGAGACCAGCGCGACCAGCGAACGCTATGACAAGGACGGTGCGCTGCGCGCCGAAACCGGCAACTGGACCGGCAACCAGAAGGACCCGACCACGCCGGGCGGCATTCCGGGCGCGCTGTCCAACACGCCGCCGCCCGCCAGCACGCTGCAGCAGCCGCAGGCCGCCAATGGCGCGAACGGCGCGCCGCCGGCCGATGGCAAGCCGGTCGCAGGGGGCCCGGGGGTCAATCCCGAAAAGCAGTCCGATGCCTTCCAGCGCGCGTATGACCTGAACAAGCAGATCTCGGTCACCCGCGCCGCGCCGGGCTCGATCAAGCGGCTGACCGTCGCCGTCCTGCTGCGCGACCCCGCCACGGGCAAGCGCAGCCAGATGGAGATCAACCAGATTTCCGACCTGGTGAAGTCGGCGGTCGGTTTCGACCAGCAGCGCAACGACAATGTCACCGTCATCAGCCGCAAGTTCGCCGACGCGGGTGTCGAGGACAGCCGCGCGTGGTACGACAATAGCTGGCTGCCGATCGTGGCACGCAACGCCACCGCCGTCCTGATCGCGCTCCTCGTCCTGCTGCTGGGCGTCCGTCCGCTGGTCAAGGCGATGACGAAGAAGAAGGACGAGGCCGAGACCAAGGCGCTGCCCATGGGTGCCGCCGATGGTGCGGGAGCCGACGGGGCCGCCCCGCGCGTCGCCGCCGATGGCCAGCCGGTCCCTGAACAGATCGCGGTCCAGCCCGCCGTCACGCTCGACGAGATCGAGGAGACGAACAATTTCGACGACCGCATCGTCAAGGTGCGCGGCTTCACCCGCGACAATCCGGCGCGCGCCGCGCTGGCCATCCGTGACATGATCCGCTCGGAGGCGCAGTCGTGACCGTCACCGCATCCGAAGGGGGCCGCGTCTATTCGGGGGTTGAGCGCGCCGCCGTGCTGATGATGCTGGTCGGCGAGGAGGAAGCCTCGGCCATCCTCCAGAAGCTGGAGCCGGACGAGGTCCGCGAACTGGGCAAGGCGATGTATTCGATCGCCGATGTCAGCGAGCAGGATGTCGGCTTCGTGCTCGACGATTTCGTCGGCTGTGCCCGCGCCCGCGCCTCGATCGCGTTCCAGCCCAAGCCGATGGTCGAAAGCCTGATGAACCGCGCGCTCGGTCCCGAACGCGCCGGCAGCGTGCTGTCGCGCATCGTGCCGCCCAAGGCGCAGTGCGAGATCGAGATGCTCGGCTGGCTCGACCCGACCGACATCGCTAAGATCGTCGAGAAGGAGCATCCGCAGATCGGCGCGGTCCTGATCGCCAATTGCGATCCCGTGGTCGCCGGCAAGGTCCTGGAGCTGCTGCCCGACGTCATGCAGCCCGACATCCTCCACCGCGTCGCGCGGCTGGGTCCGGTGACGCCGCAGGCGATCGAGACGCTGAACGCGGTGCTGACCCGCTGGAGCGAGGGCGGCAGCAGCGGCCAGGGTCTGGCGCTGGGCGGTTCGCGCGAGGCGGCCAAGATCCTGTCGAGCGCGCGCAAGGCGACCGAACAGCGGGTCATGCCCAAGCTGTTCAAGATCGACCGCGACGTCGCCAAGCAGATCGAGGAGGCGCTGTTCATCTTCGAGAACCTGCTCGACATGGACGACAAGAATCTGGGGACGCTCATCCGCAACGTCGATGGCGAGATCCTCACCCGTGCGCTCAAGGGCGCGGACGAGGCGGCGCGCGAGCGCTTCCTGGGCTGCATGTCGGCGCGTGCGGCGGCTGGTATCCGCGACGAGATCGAGTCGCGCGGGCCGATGAAGCTGTCCGAGGTGCTGGAGGCGCAGAAGGCGATGATCACCGTCGCGCGCAACCTGGCCAAGGAAGGCACGATCATGATGGGCGGAGGCGAGGACGATTATGTCTGATTTCGTCGCCGGCTTTTCCGCCCGCAACGACGCGGCGGCCGCGCTGCAACGCGCGTTCATGCCGCCGGGCGGCTTTTCCCCGTCGGGCGTGCCGGGCCTGGGCCTGGGCGGCGATGTCGGCCCCGTCTCGTTCCGCGCCCGCGGACCGATGGGTGCTGGCCCCTCGGCCACCGACGCGCCGTCGAACGGCCAGCCGCGCCATTTCCATCCCGCCAATCGCGACCAGGACCCGACCGAGGGCTGGGACCCGTTCGGCGCGTGCCAGGACTCGCCCGCCGAGGCGATGCACGACCCGATCGGCGCCGCCCATGCCGCCGGCCATGCGGAGGGCTATGCCGAGGGGCTGGCGGTCGCGGCACAGCAATTCCAGGCCCGTGCCGAGGCCGAGGCACGCGACGGCCAGCTGATCGACTCGATCGCGCAGGCGATGTCCTCGCGTCTCGATCGCCAGGCGATGGCCGAACAGCTGCGCCAGACCGTGCTCGCGCTCGTCGGCAAGCTGGTCGGTGAGATCGGCGTCGACGGCGCCCGGCTGGCCGGCCGGATCGAGGCGGCGATCGACCTGATGGCCGATGCGCAGGAAGCCGCCCTGCTGCGCGTCCACCCGGACGATGTCGCGCTGCTCGAAGGCCGCCTGCCGCAGAGCATCTTCCCCGTCGGCGACGCCGCGCTGGAGCGGGGCAGCTTCGTCCTCGAAAGCGCCTCGACCATCGTCGAGGACGGCCCGACCATGTGGCTGGACCAGCTGGCCGCCGCGATCGACAAGGTTCCCGTTCCGCAATGCTGAACCGTTTCACCGCCGATTATCTGGACACGCTGGCCCAGGCGGATTTCGCCCCGCGCGCCAGCGTCGCCGGGCGGCTCGCCTCCTATGACGGGTTGCTGATGGAGGCGGTCGGCCTCTCGCTGCCGGTCGGCACCGTCTGCGCGATCGGCGACAAGGCGGAGGAGCGCGTCGAGGCCGAGGTGATCGGGTTCCGCAACGGCCGCACGCTGATGATGAATCTGGGCGGCCCCGCCCCCCTGCTCCCGCGCGCCCCGGTGCGCCCGCTCGGCCCTCCGGGCGAGGCGGAAGTCGGTGCGGCGATGCTCGGCCGCGTGGTCGACGGGTCGGGCAAGCCGATCGACGGTCTCGGCCCCATTCGCGGTGCAGGCCGCTGGCCGCTGGCGGGCAAGATGCAGTCGCCGCTGGACCGTGGCCGCGTGCGCGAGCCGCTCGACGTCGGCGTCCGCGCGATCAACGGCCTGCTGACCATCGGCCAGGGCCAGCGCGTCGGCATTATGGCGGGCTCGGGCGTCGGCAAGTCGGTGCTGCTGGGCATGATGGTTCGCGCCGCCAAGGCCGATGTCATCGTCATCGGCCTGATCGGCGAGCGCAGCCGCGAGGTCGCCGACTTTCTGGAGACCAAGGTCGCCGGCGAGGCGCGCGCGCGCTCGGTCGTGGTCGCGGTGCCGGCCAACCACTCACCGGTGTTGCGTATTCGCGGCGCGCTGCGCGCCACCGCCATTGCCGAGGCGTTCCGCGCCGAGGGCAAGAAGGTGCTGCTGATCATGGATTCGCTGACCCGCGTCGCGCATGCGGGCCGCGAGATCGGGCTGGCGCTGGGCGAGCCCGCCTCGGCGCGCGGCTATCCGCCGTCCGCCATCGCGATGCTGCCCAACCTGATCGAACGCGCGGGCGCCGATGCGCACGGCACCGGATCGATCACCGCCATCTACACCGTGCTGGCGGACGGCGACGACGGCAACGACCCGGTCGTCGACTCGGCGCGCTCGATCCTGGACGGGCATATCGTGCTCAACCGCCACCTCGCCGAGCGCGGCGTCTATCCGGCGATCGACATCGGTCCCTCGGTCAGCCGCGTGATGACCGACATCGTCGGCCGCCCGCATGCCCAGGCGGCGCGCACGCTGCGCCGGCATCTGGCGACCTATGAGGAAAATCGCGATCTGGTGCTGATGGGCGCCTATCGCTCGGGCGCCGATCCCGCGATCGACGCCGCCATCGCCTGCCATCCGGCGGTGATGGAATATATCCGGCAGGATGCCGACGAGGTCGTACCGCTCGACCATGCGGTCGAGGAGCTGGTCGGCGTCTTCGGCCAGCCCGCCGGCTGATAGCGTTTCAGGGGGACATTCATGGCATCGCGACACGACAAGATGCTGACCCGGCTCCACCGGGTCCGCACCCTGCAACTCAACCTGACGATGGCGGAGGAAGCGCGCGCGCAGGAGCGCGTCGCGACCGAGCAGCAATTGTCGCACCGGATCGGCCAGCTGATCCAGGCGGTGTCGCCCACCCCGACGCCGTCGGCCTCGGCCGCGTCGCTGATGGCCAGCGCGCATTTCCGCCACCGGCTGATCGAGTCGGCCGATGCCGCCACCCGCCGTGTCGAGGTCGCCGAACAGCGCGCAGCGCATGCCGGCGAGCAGACCAAGGCCGCCAAGCGCGACCAGACCGCGGTCGAGAAGCTGATCGACCGCGCCCGCGTCGCCGCGATCCGTGCCGAGATGCGCGCGCTGGAGGATATGCCGGCCAGCGGCGGTCGCCGTAATCGGCACGATCCTTGCTGACAGACCTGTCATGATCTCCTCGCTCTCCTCGATGATCGCGCCCGGCGGCGCTGGTTTCCCCGGATCGCCGGCGACGCCCGGCGGCGGGGACGCGATGACCTCCGCCTTCGCGATGCTCTTCGCGCTGATGCCCGGCATGGCCGGCGAGCCCGCCCCCGCAACCGGTGAGGCCAAGGCGAAGGGCGATGGCGACGCCGGGAAGGACGGCAGCACCGCCGAAGACGACGGCAAGGACTTGCCGAGCGACGCCATCCTCTTGCCGTCGATGCCGCTCATGCCCTTCGCGCTGCCGCCGGTCGTGGACACGCCCCTGGCGGCGACCACGACGCTGCGCGCCAGCACCGGCTCGCCCGCCCCGATCGCCAGCCTGCTCGCCGCGATGCCCGGCCTGCCGCCGGTCGATAGGGGCGTGCGTGGCGCGACCGATCCCACCAAGCCGCCCCCCAGCCTGATCGCGGCGATGCCTGGCCTGCCGCCGGTCGATATGGGTGTCCGTGGCGCGACCGATCCCGTCAAGTCGTCCGCCAGCCTGGTCGCGGCGACGACAGAGCTGCCGCCGATGAACGCCGGGACATTCGATGACGTCCCGGCCATGCGTCCGGACCCAGGTTCGGCCCAACCCGTTGCCGGATCGTCCCCTCAGATCGGGGTCGCGTCCGATACCGGCCCCGCGCTGACCACCGCGTCGCCGGACGCCCAGGCACGGCCCGACTCCGGGATCGAAACCGCGCCGTCCATGCCGGGCGTTCGTACCACTCTACGATCGGAACTGGGTGACGGCATCGTCCTGCCCGCCGGAATGGAGGCGGTTGACGCGACGCCGCTCTCGTCGTTGACGCGCGTCGCGGCGAAATCTGCTGGCCCGGGTGCTATCAATAATAGCGCAGCCCCGATCCGCGCAGACATCGCATCGCCGGTGTCCCTGCCGAGGATCGACGCGGCAACGCCCCATCCGCTCGAAGCGCCCGCTCCGATAGCGCCCGCTCCTGCGACGCCCGGCGCGCCGCATGACGATGGCAGCGCGCCGCCTTTGCCGGAGGCCTCGCTCCCGGCGGAGAATGTCGGCCGCGTTTCGGCAGCGCCGCCAATCGACCGCAGCGCCGATAGGCCGGCGCGGGTGACCGAGGCGATGACGGCCCCGGCGACTCCGACCGCCATGCCCGACCAGACACAGCCCCGGCCCGTGCTCCGCGCCGACCTGCCGGCCCGGTTCAGCATCGCCGCCACGCCGGCCGCCACGCCGCTTCCCGTCAACGCACCCGCGCTGACCATCCAGCCGGGCCAGACCGCCCCCGCGATGCAGCTGTTCGCAGGGCTGATGCGCGCGGGCCAGCAGGACGAGAGCGATCCCTTGCGGGATCGCACCAAGACCACCGGCCCCTTGACGATCGATGCCGCCGGGCTGGTCGCGGCACCGGTGATGGCCCCGGTCGCCGCGCCCACCGGGCCGGACCGCGCGCCGCTCGACATGACGCAGGCGCATTGGCCGCAGGCGATGATCGAACGCATCGACCGGATGCGCGAGGATGCCGCCACCGCCGATTCGCGTATCCAGCTTTCGCCCGACGCGCTGGGTGGCATCGCGGTCGCGATTCGGCGCGAGGACGGCGCGACTCATATCCACTTCACCGCCGAACAGGCGCAGACCGCGACCCTGCTCGCCGAGGCGCGGCCGACGCTGGCGCAGCTCGCCGAGGACAAGGGCATGCGGCTGGGCCAGACCGCGGTCGATCTCGGCCAGTCGGGCGGCGGCGAGCGCCAGGCGCCGCAGCGCCAGCCCGAACCCGTCATTCCGGCGCGCCCCGCCTTCGCGGGCACGCCCTCCGGCACCGAAACCGGCGACCAGCCGGCCGGCGCCACCACCCGAATTGCGTGAGGATTGAGAGATGAGCGACGAGAAGGACGAAAAGGCGCCCAAGAAAAAGGGCAAGCTGGTCAAGATCCTGGCGATGGTGGTCGGCGTGCTCGTCCTGCTGGGCGGCGGCGTCGGCGCCGGGCTGTACGCGGCCAATTCGGGGCTGATCGGGGGCGGTGGCCATGACAAGGGCCATGAGGCCGAAGCCGAGCATGCCGGCCCCAAGCTGGTGCCCAAATCCGAACAGAAGCGCGCCGGCGAAGGCGGCGAGGGCGAGGGTGAAGGCGGCCATGGCGGCGGCGGCGAAGGCGGCGGTCACGGCGAAGAGGGTGGCGAGGCCAAAAAGAATGTCGGCATGCCCACCCCCATCGGCGATGGCGGCGAACGCTATGCCTCTAATTATTATGAGCTGCCCAAGGACTTCACCTCGAACCTGCGCGACTCGGTGCATGTCATCCAGGTCGGCCTGGCGGTTTCCACCCCCTATGACGACACGGTCATCAACAATCTGAAGACCAACGACCTGGCGGTGCGCTCGTCGATCCTGATGACGCTGGGCGACGCCAATGAGGAGCAGGTGTTCAGCAGCGAGGGCAAGCGCGACCTGCAACGCAAGCTGGTGAACGCGATCAACGAGATTCTGCGTCAAAAAGAGGGATTCGGGGGTATCGCTAACGTCTACTTTACCAATTTCGTTGTTCAGTGAGGCATGGTTAACGCCACAGCCCGGATCGACGAACGCGAGCGTCATCGTCCCCAGACCGCCGATCACGGCGTGCTGGGCACGACCAAGCTCAATCCGTTCGGCGACCTGCACACGATGCAGCATCTGTCCGCGCGCCTCGCGCGGTCGTTGCGCGGGCTGTTCGAATCGCTTCTTCGTGAGGAACTGCGCTGCTGGGCCGAGCCTCTGGTGGTCCAGCGCTTCGCCGATTACCGGGCCGAGCGCGGCGATGGGCTGAGCGCCTGGCTGCCGATGACCATGGCGTCGGTCGGCGGCCCGGCGATCCAGGCCGATGCGCAGGCGCTGTGCGTGGTCGAGGGCGGCTTCATGCTGTCGCTGATCGACCTGTTCTTCGGCGGCGCCGGCCGCGCGCCCGATACGCTGCCCACCGAATTCTCGCCCGCCGTCGATGCCATGATCACCCAGCTGGGCGACATGATGGCCACGCCGCTGCGCCAGGCCTGGGAATCGCTGGCCCGGATCGAGTTCCAGCCCGGCGCGCCCGAAAGCTCGCCCGCGATGCTCGCCCGGATCGACGGCGAGGACGCGATGATCGTCACCCGCTTCGGCATCGCCGGGCAGGATCGCCGCCCGACCATGCTCGACATCCTCTATCCGGTCGCCGCCTTGAAGCCGCATGGCTCGGCGCTGACCGGCAAGGTCGTCGACAAGCAGGCCGAGGCCGATCCCACCTGGCGCGGCGACCTGACCCGCGCGGTGATGACGGTGCGCTTCCCGGTCCGCTCGGTGCTGGCCGAACCCGTCGTCTCGCTCAGCCGCCTGATGGAGCTGAAGACCGGCGACGTGATCCCGATCAGCTTCGGGCCGGAAGTGCCGGTGATGGTCGGCGGCGATCTGCTCGGCATGGGCACGGTCGGCACCGCCAATGGCCGCGCCGCCGTCCAGCTCACCTCGCTCGCCCGTTCGGCCGAAGGCCTGGCGCAGAGTTTCCACGAAGGACCCGTAGAATGAACGATATGGCCGGCGGATTCCCGGTCGACACCTCGGTTGCGGCCAATTTCCGGCTGCTCCAGGACGTCGACGTCAAGCTGACCGTCGAGATCGGTTCGACCCAGCTGTCGCTGCGCGAGCTGCTGGCGCTGTCCGAATCGAGCGTGATCGAACTGGACCGTCAGGCCAACGAGCTGCTCGACGTGCTGGTCAACGGCACGCTGATCGGGCGCGGTGAGGTGGTGACGGTCGGCGACCGCTTCGGCGTGCGCATGACCGAGCTGGTCAATCCCGACAAGCGCGGCTGATCCCACCATGCTCTGGTCCTATGTCCTGAAGCTGGTCATCCTGCTGCCGCTGATCTGCGGCCTGATGATCGGGTGCCTGTACCTGTGGCGGCGGCTGGAGACCCGGATGCCGGGTCGCCCCGCCACCAAGCTGATCCATGTGCGCGAGACGATGATGATCTCGCCCGGCCTGCGCCTGGCGGTCATCGAGTTCGAGGGGCGCAACCTGCTCGTCTCGGTCGGACGCAGCGGCGTCCAGCTGGTCGACAAGGTCGAGGGCAAGGCCGGCGCGCCCGTCCCCGCCGCTCCGGTCCCGCCGGTCCCGCCGCGCCGCACCGACTTCGTGTCGCGCTTCGCGCCCAAGCCGCCCCAGGGTGAGCTGTGAGCATCTCGGTCACCCGCCGGGGCACCGGCCCCGCGCTGATCCGCCCACGCCAAGACGCCGCGCCGAAGCGCAGCCTGAAGCCGCTGTGGATCATCCTGGCGCTCATCCTCGCCTTCATCATCGCGATGCCGGCCTTCGCCCAGGCCGCGCCCGCCGCCGCACCGGCGGCCGCGCCGGCCCCCGGCGTCGGCGACGCGGTCGACCGCGCGATCGGCCAGCTGGGTGGCGGCGGCAATGGCAGCAGCGGCTCGCTGAGCCTGTCGCTCCAGGTCCTGATCATCATGGGCCTGCTGACGATCCTGCCGGGCATCGTCCTGATGATGACCAGCTTCACCCGGATCGTCATCGTGCTGGCCATCCTGCGCCAGGCGCTGGGCCTGCAACAGACCCCGCCCAACCAGGTGCTGATCGGGCTGGCCATGTTCCTGTCCTTCTTCATCATGTCGCCGACGATCAGCCAGATGAACGCCAACGCCATCCAGCCCTATGCCGAGGGTCGCCTGCCGGGCACCGAGATGATCAAGGCCGCCGGCGCGCCGCTCCACGCCTTCATGGCCAAGCAGACGCGGGTGAAGGACGTGACGATGTTCGCGCAGATGGCCAAGTCCGGCCCCTATGCCAGCCCCAACGACATTCCCTATTCGGTGCTGCTGCCCGCCTTCGTCACCTCGGAGCTGAAGACCGCGTTCCAGATCGGCTTCCTGATCTTCCTGCCCTTCATCGTCATCGACCTGGTGGTCGCCACCGTGCTGATGGCGCTGGGCATGATGATGCTATCGCCCTCGATCATATCCCTGCCGTTCAAGCTGCTGCTGTTCGTGCTGGTCGACGGATGGGCGCTGACCATGGGCAGCCTGGCGAACAGTTTCGCGACGTAGCGGGTGAGCCGATGTCCCGCCGGCAAAGCCTTCCTCCCCTGCAAGGGGAGGTGGCAGGCCGAAGGCCTGACGGAGGGGTGTCACCGCCCGTGGTGACGGACCTTCCTCACAGACGGTGACACCCCTCCACCATGCTTCGCATGGTCCCCCTCCCCTTACAGGGGAGGAATAACGGGAAGTCGACGCAGCCCATACTGGCACTTCGATGGCGCATCGGCAGGTCTTCGTTAACCATTCTCGCGGCATAATCCGTTCAGCCTGAGCGAAGTCGAAGGCCACGGGAAAACCTCACCCACACGGGACCAAAGACCGCATCATGGACGCCCAATATTTCCTGACGCTGGCCAATCAGAGCATGTGGGTGCTGGCGCTCGCCGCCACGCCGATCCTGTTGCCCGTGCTGGTCTCGGGCCTGGTCATCGGCATGATCCAGGCCGCGACCTCGATCAACGAACAGACCCTGTCCTTCGTGCCGAAGCTGATCGTCGTCGCCGTCTCGATCCTGATCTTCGGCGGCCTGATCGTCGGACTGCTCAGCGACTTCATGGTCAGCATGTTCGAGCGCATTCCGGATCTGGTCAAGTGACGGTCCGGGTGCAGTAACCATGCTCGGCTTCGGCCTTTCGATCGAGCCACAGGCCTGGGCGATCCTGTTCATCATGATCCGGATCGGGGCGGCGTTCATCACCGCGCCCGTGTTCGGCGCGGTGGCGATCCCCCTGCCCGTGCGTGTCAGCCTGGCGGGCGCCATCGCCTTCCTGGTCAACTCGGTCCATCCGGTCGTGCCGCCGCCGGTCATCTTCTCGCTGCCCACCATCATGTCGGTCGCGGCCGAGGCGATCGTCGGCCTGGCGCTCGGCCTGATCCTGCAGGTCGCCTTCACCGCGCCGCTCGTCGCCAGCGAGCTGATCGGCGGGTCGATGGGGCTGAGCTTCGCCACGACGATCGATCCGCTCAACGGCCGCTCGACCCAGGCGCTGGGCCAGTTCTTCACCGTCATGCTGACGCTGTTGTTCCTGTCGGTCGACGGGCACCTGATCCTGGTCGACACGATCGTCAAAAGCTATGAGGCGCTGCCGCCCGGTCAGGCCTGGATGGCCCCGGCGCAGTTCCGCGCGATCGCGCTGTTCGGCAGCTATGCCTTTCTCGCCGGGCTGCTGCTCGCGCTGCCGGTCGGTTTCCTGCTGCTCAGCCTGAACCTCGTCATGGGGATGATGAGCCGCGCCGCGCCCTCGCTCAACCTCTTCTCGGTGGGCATGCCCGCCGCGCTGGCGATCGGTGTCATCACCATCGCCGTCGCCTTCCCCGCCATGGGTGATTACATGCTGGTGATCATCCGCGAGGCGCTGTCCGCCACCGAAAATCTGGTGATGGGCTGATGTCGGAGGGCGGCGAGAAAACAGAAGCCCCAACCCAAAAGCGCCGCGACAAAGCGCGCGAGGATGGGCAGATCCTGCGCAGCAAGGATCTGGCGGCGGCGCTGGTGATGATGGCGGGTATCGCCTGGCTGATGTTCGCCGGCCCCACCCTGCTCGGCGCGTGCAAGGCGGTGATGGCGACCAGCTTCCAGTTCACCCATGCCGATGTCGAGGATTTCGAGCCGTTCCGCCCGCTTCTGGAGGCGGGGTGGAAGGTCATCCCCTCGCTCGCCTCATTGTTCGCGGTTACCATCGTCGCGACCATCGCGTCGCAGGCGGGGCTGGGCTCGCTGCAGTTCAACCCCAAGGCGGTGGCACCCAAACCGTCCAAGCTGAACCCCGCCTCGGGCCTGAAGCGCATCTTCGGGATGCAGGGCTGGACCGAGCTGGGCAAGTCGCTGCTGAAGGTCGTGCTGCTCGGCGCGATCGGCGGCTATCTGCTGTGGTCGTCGTCGCACGCCACGCTGGGGCTGGCGCAGTCGGACCTGAACGGCGCGATCGGCTATCTGGGCGGCACCTTCATCACCATCCTGCTGGTGATGGGCTTCGGCCTGGTGCTGATCGCCGGGTTCGACGTGCCGATCCAGATCGTCCAGCTGATGTCCAAGCTGAAGATGACCAAGCAGGAGGTCAAGGACGAGCACAAGGAAAGCGAAGGCAATCCCGAGGCCAAGGCGCATATGCGCGCCAAGCAGCGCGAGATGTCGCACCGCGCGGTGCGCGCGGCGGTGCAGGAGGCGCATGTCATCCTGACCAACCCGACCCATTTCGCGGTCGCGCTACGCTATGATCGCGGGCGGGACGAGGTGCCGGTGGTCGTCGCCAAGGGGCGCGGCGCGACCGCGCTGGCCATTCGCGAACTGGCCGGCGAGTTCGCGACGCCGATCCTGGAATATCCGCAGCTCGCCCGCGCGCTCTATTATACCAGCCGCGAGGGCCAGGAGGTGCGCGCCGACCTGTATCAGGCGATCGCCGTCGTCCTCGCCTTCGTCTTCGGCCTCAATGCGGGCGCGGGCGGCACCGCGCAGCCGTCGGTCGAGGTGCCGACGACCGCACGCTTCGACGAAAACGGCGTCGCACAGCCATGATCGCCGGTGCCCGAACCCCTAAAGTCCGGCGCCGTACGGCCGTTAAGCAAGACAAGCGCGCGCCGGAGTATCGTCGATGACCACCGTTTCCTCGAGCACATCGTCCCCGACACCGACGCCGACGAGCAGCACGTCGACCTCGAAGACGGGCAACGGCACGCAGGCCGCGACCAAGACCGCCGCGCAGCAGCTGTTCAACTCGCTCCAAACGGGCTCGGGCATCGACCTCTCCACCGTCGTCCCCTCGCTGATCGAGGCGCAGTTCGCCGCCAAGACCGCCGCGCTGAAGGCGAAGGCGGACACGCTGACCGCGCAGATTTCGGTCGTGTCGTCGATCAAGAGCGCGATCACCGACTTCTCCGCGGCGCTCGCCTCGCTGGCCAGCGGCGGCACGCTCGCGACCCAGGCGACCAGCTCCGATCCCTCGACGCTGAGCGTGACGACGGCCGCCGGCGCCAAGCTGGCGGGCATGTCCAAGTCGATCAGCATCAACGCGCTGGCCAGCGCGCAGGTCTCCTCGACCAAGGACGCCTATTCCAAGACCGCGTCGCTGGGCACGGGCAGCCTGTCGATCAAGGTCGGGTCGAAGGACGCGGTGTCGGTGTCGTTCGGCGCGGACGATTCGACGCCCGATCAGCTCGCCGCCAAGATCAACGCCGCCAATACCGGGATCAAGGCGTCGGTCATCACCGATGCCAGCGGCAACGCCTTCCTGTCCTTCACGGGCGCCAGCGGCAAGGACAACAGCTTCACCATCACCGCGACCGAAGGCGATACGGCGGGTCTGGCCCGGCTGAACGTCGGCAGCGGCGCGAGCGGCACCGTCACCTCGTCGAGCGCGGCCAATGCCAGCATCACGATGGACGGCGTCACTGTCGAGCGCGCGAGCAACACCGTCAACGACCTGGTGCCCGGCGTGACCATGACCCTGTCGGCGGTGTCGACCAAGCCGCTGTCGCTGACCGGCACCGCGCCCACCGCGGCGCTGAGCACCGTGGTTGCCAATTTCGTGTCGACCTTCAACGACAATATGAGCGCGCTGAACAAGGCGATCGATCCGATCACCGGCGAACTGCGCAGCGACCCCGCCGCACGCTCGCTGGCGCAGACGATGCGCACGCTGACCACCACCAAGCTGGTGCCCGGCGACGATGTCGATCTGGGGCCCAAGACGCTGGCCGATCTGGGCGTGAAGACCGAAAAGGACGGCACGCTCAGCATTGATCAGACGCGACTTGCCAAGACGCTGTCGGACTTTCCGGGTTCGGTCGAGAAGATGTTCCAGGCCAGCGGCGACAATCTGATCGGCCTGTCGGCGCGAATGAACAGCGTCCAGCTGTCAGCGACCAGCAGCGTCTATGGCCTGACCGCGTCGTACAACAATCTCAACGAAGCGCAAAAGGACCTGTCGGACCAGCAAAGCCGGCTGTCCGACAATCGCGACCGGGCAAGCGACGCGCTGACCGCGCGCTTCTCGGCAATGAACAACCGCGTCTCGGCGTATAAATCGGTGCAGAGCTTCATGGACCAGCAGGTCAAGATGTGGACGAAGAGCAGCTGACATGACCTATGCGTCCGCCTTTCTCACCGATCCCGCCGCCGTCTATCGCCAGATCGACGTGGTCGGCCGCACCGCGATGGCCGACGGCCCCGCGTTGGTGCAGCTGCTCTACGAGGAACTGATCGCGGCCTTGCGCTCGGCCGCCTGGGCGACCGAACATGGCCAGCTCGCGCGCAAGAGCGAGCGCGTGACCCGGGCCACCGCCATCCTGTTCGCGCTGGAAGCCGGCCTCGACTTCGACAATGGCGGCGAGATGTCGATCACCTTTGCCAAGCTCTATGCCGGGGCGCGCAAGCAGATCGTCGACGGCTCGCTGGGCCAGGACGCCAATGTCTTCCGCGCGGTCGCCGCCAACATGGTCGAGATCGCCGAGGCCTGGGAAACGGTCCGCAAGATGAACGCGGGCAAGGCCGGGAACTGAGTTTCGGGCTGACAATACCCCATCCCCGTTCACGCTGAGCGAAGTCGAAGCGCACGCCCCCGCGCTGCGCGACGAAACCCCGTCCCGTGGCCTTCGACTTCGCTCAGGCTGAACGGTGCGGGGGAATAGGTCGGGGTGTCGAACCGAGCGTTGGCTCAACAACACCTCGGCCCCCGTTCACGCTGAGCGAAGTCGAAGCGCACGCCCCGCGCCGCGCCAAGAAACGCCATCCCGTGGCCTTCGACTTCGCTCAGGCTGAACGGCGCGGGGGGATAGGCCAGCGCGTCGAACCAAGCCCCGGCCACAACACCTTACCCCCGTTCACGCTGAGCGAAGTCGAAGCGCACGCCCGGCGCCATCCCCCGACCTCCTGCTCAGGCTGGACCAGGCTCAGGAACCGCGCGCCCGGCTTACCGCCGGAACCAGTGCCGCTGGACGAAATAGATGACGATCCCTGCCGCGATCAGCGCGCAGGCGCCCAGGATCGCGTCGAACGCCCAGGGTTCGTCGGCATAGGGCAGGTTCTTGACGTTCATCCCGTACAGCCCGGTAATGAAGGTCAGCGGCAGGAACACCATCGCCACGATCGAGATCAGCAGCGCGCGATTGTCGATCTGCTCGGCGCGCATGTCGGTGAGCGTTTCGTGGATCAGCGCAGCGCGCTCGCGGATCGACTCCAGCTCTTCGGCCATGCGCGCGGCGCGGTCGGCGGCGGCGGACAGATGCAGCCGGTCGTCATCGGCCAGCCAGTCGCCGGGCAGCGCCGCCAGCTTTTCCAGCGCCGCACGCTGCGGGCTGAGGAAGCGGCGATAGCCGATCGCGGCAACGCGCACCCGGCTGACGGTCCGGCGCAGTTGGAATACGCGGTGTTCGTCCAGCTGCTCCTCGCAGGTGTCGAGGTCGTCGCCCAGGCTGGCGACATCGGGGTCGAGATCGCTGGTGATCGCGGTGGCGAAGGCGGTGATCAGGTCGCCCGGATCGGCGACCGTGCCGCTCTCCACCTCCCGGCGCACCGTATCGACCGCCAGCAGCGGGCGGCGCGTCACCGAATAGACGCGGCCCTTGACCGCCCAGATGCGCACCGAGGCGAGCATGTCCGACCCGTCGAGCGGCTGGCTGCTGCGCCCGCGCATGTTGAGGAACGCCCCCTCGCCCACCGCCTCGCAACGCGGTCGCGTCTCGGCGGCGGTCAGCGCGTCGACGACATAATCGGGCAGATGCGCGGAATCATGCAGCCAGGCCTGCGCATCGGCATTGTTGGTCTCCAGATGCACCCAGACCAGCCGCGCCTCGACCGACACGGCGTCGCGCACGCCGATCGCCTCGGCATGGCCCTGATCGATGCGATAGGCGAACCCGGTCATGCGCGCGCCGCCATCGACAGATCGACAACCTGCCCCTCGCTCGCATCGGCGGGCAGCATGTCGCTTTCGATCCGCACCGCATCGGCACGCGCGCGGTCGAGGATGGCGGGCGGTACGTCGGCGCGGTGATAGACCCGGTCGGCGGCGGCGAGCGCGCGTGCCTGACGCAGCGTCAGGTCGTCGGGGTCGGTCGAGGTCAGCACGAACGCCTCGACCCGTGCCGCCGGGCGGTCGGCGCTGGCCAGCCAGCCCTCCACATCGGTCTCGCCCGCCAGCGGATCGAGCGCGCCGCCGGGCGACAGCGCCGCACCGATCGCGCGCCGCCGTTCGGCCCCGTCGGGAAAGCGCGCGCGCAAGGTCGAACGGGCGGCAAACAGCCCCTCGGCCAGCGCGCCGAGGCCGGCGGGCAGCAGCGTCTCCAGCCGCTGGCGAAGTGCCGCCGCGAGGCCCGCCGACACGCCGCCCGTCCCGATCGCGACGATCACCGGCCCGCGCTCGACGATGGCGGGCAGGGTGAAGTCGCACGCCGCCGGGCGGTCGACCGCGTTGACCAGTATCCCGCGCGCCTTCAGCCGGGCAATGGCGGCTTGCGCCGCGTCCTCATCCTCGATCGCGACGATGGCGAGGGTGGCGGCGGCGTCCTCGCCGACGACCCGCGCCCCGGCGCGGTCGAGCAGACGCCGCTTGGCCTCGGCCGGCTCCCCCTCGCCCAGCAGGATGACCGGGCGGCCACCCAGCCGGACGAACAGGGGCAGGCTGTTAAGACTCACCTATTCCTCCCTGAGCTTGCTCGGGGAGGGGGACCGCGGCCGAAGGCCGTGGTGGAGGGGCATGACCGGTCCGTCCTGCCCCTCCACCATCGCTGGCGCGATGGTCCCCCTCCCCAAGCACAGCTTGGGGAGGAATGGGGCGGCGGGCATCACTTCTTCAGCCACTCCGGCACGCGCTCGGCGGCGATGATCGTCTCGGCGGCGATGCGGTCGGCGACGACGGCGTAGCGATCGCCCTCGACCATCACTTCGGGCACCAGCGGGCGGCTGTTATAGGTCGACGCCATGGTCGCGCCATACGCGCCGGCGGTGCGGAACACGGCGAGGTCGCCCGATTGCACCACATCGATCTCGCGGTTCATGGCGAAGGTGTCGCCCGTCTCGCACACCGGCCCGGCGATATTCGCCATCATCGTCTCGCCGGTCGGCTTCACCGCGACGAAATCATGATAGGCGTCATAGAGCGCCGGCCGCGCGAGATCGTTCATCGCCGCATCGACGATGACATAGGGGTTGGCGACGCCGGGCTTCACCCAGACGACTTCGGTCGCGAGAACCCCGGCATTGCCCGCGATCACCCGGCCGGGCTCGAACATCAGCTCGACATCCCAGTCGCTGGTCACGCGCGCCACCATCTCGCCATAGGCGGCGGGCGCGGGCATCACGTCGCCCGGCTTGTACGGCACGCCCAGGCCACCGCCCAGATCGACGCGGCTGATGCGATGTCCCGCCCCGCGCAGCTCGGCGACCAGTTCGCCGACACGCTTATAGGCGGCTTCCAAGGGCGCGAGATCGCCCAGCTGGCTGCCGATGTGACAGGCGACGCCCTTCAGGTCGATACCGGGCAGCCCCGCCAGCCGATCGAACATGCCGAGCGCCTGGTCGATCGGCACGCCGAACTTGTTCTCTTTCCGCCCCGTCGAGATCTTGGCGTGGGTGCCGGCATCGACGTCCGGGTTCACCCGCAACGTGGCGGGCGCGACCAGGCCACGCGCATGCGCCAACTCGGCAAGGACCGCGCCTTCCTCTTCCAGTTCCAGATTGAACTGGCCGATCCCGGCCTCGAGCGCCGCGACCAGCTCGGCACGGGTCTTGCCGACGCCGGAGAAGACGATGTCCTCCGCCTTCATCCCCGCCGCCAGCGCACGGCGCATCTCGCCGACCGAGACGACGTCGGCACCGTACCCTTCATCGGCCAGCACGCGCAGCACGGCGAGGTTCGGATTCGCCTTGATCGCATAGGCCAGATGCACGCGCGGCAAGGCGCTCAGCCCTTCGCGAAACACCTGCGCATGGCGGCGGAAGGTGGACGCGGAATAGATATAGACCGGCGTACCGACGTCCGCGGCAATCTTGGATACGGGCACATCCTCCACATGGAGTTCGCCGTTCGAAAAGTGAAAATGGTCCATCAGCGGGGGGGCAAATCGAATTCGTCCGAACGCCGTTCCTGCGACTGGGTCATCAGTTCGTCGGAGCGTTGCGGGCGTTGTTGGGGGGTGGGCGTCAGCAATTGCTGCGCCGTCGGACGGGCGCTGGCACCACGCGGCGCGACCGGCAGCGGCTCGCCCTTGGGCGGTTGCAGCCGGTTGGCCGCGCCACAGGCCGACAGGCCGAGCGCGATCAGCAGGACGGACGCGCGCTTCATGGCCGCAGGCCCCGCGCGGTGGCTATGGCGGCGCGGACATTGGCGGGCGCGGTGCCGCCGAAGCTGACCCGGCTGGCGACCGAGGCATCGACCGACAGCACGTCATAGATGCCGTCATCGATCCGCGCGTCGATCGCGGTCAGGTCGTCGATCGACAGCTCGTGCAGCATCACGCCCTTCTCCTCGGCCAGCTTCACCGCGCGGCCGGTGATATGATGCGCCTCACGGAAGGGGATGCCGCCGACCCGCACCAGCCAGTCGGCCAGATCGGTCGCGGTCGAGAAACCCGCCTCCGCGACGCCGCGCATCCGCTCCGTCCGGAAGGTCGCGCTCTGGATCATGCCGGTCATCGCCGCGATCGACAGCGCCAGCAGGTCGTGCGCCTCGAACACCGGCGGCTTGTCGTCCTGCATGTCCTTGGAATAGGCGAGCGGCAGGCCCTTCATCGTGACCATCAGGCTGGTCATGCAGCCCATGATCCGCCCGGCATGGCCGCGCACCAACTCAGCGGCGTCGGGGTTGCGCTTCTGCGGCATGATCGAGCTGCCGGTCGACCATTGATCGGACAGCGCTACAAAGCCGAAGGGCTGCGACGCCCAGAGCACGAACTCTTCCGCAAGGCGCGACAGGTGCAGCGAGCAGTTGGTCGCCGCCTGCAGATAGTCGATCGCGAAGTCGCGGTCGCTGACCGCATCGAGCGAGTTGCGCGTCGGCGCGTCGAAACCCAGCGCGGCGGCCGTCATGTGCCGGTCGACCGGGAAGCCCGTCCCCGCCAGCGCCGCCGAGCCGAGTGGGCACTGGTTCATCCGCGCGCGCGCATCGGCAAAGCGGCTGGCGTCGCGCACGATCATCTCGTGATAGGCCATCAGGTGATGGCCGAGCGTCACCGGCTGCGCGGATTGCAGATGCGTAAAGCCCGGCATCACGCTGTCGGCATGCTCTTCCGCACGGGTCAGCAGCGCCTCGCGCAGCGCGCCCAGCGCGGTCAGCGTCTCGTCGATCGCATCGCGCACCCACAGGCGGAAATCGGTCGCCACCTGGTCGTTGCGCGACCGTGCGGTGTGCAGGCGCCCAGCAACAGGGCCGATCAGCTGGCTGAGCTTCGCCTCGGTCTGCATATGGATGTCTTCGAGGGTCAAGTCCTCGGCCACGCCATTGGCGGCATAATCCTCGGCAACCTTGTCCAGCCCGGCGGCGATCGTCGCGGCATCCTCGGCCGAGACGATGCCCTGTTTGCCCAGCATGGCGAAATGCGCTTTCGACCCGGCGATGTCCTGTTTCCACAGTCGCTTGTCGAAGGGGATGGACGCGTTTATCTCGCGCATCACCGCGGCGGGACCTTCTGCGAAGCGCCCGCCCCACATTGCGTTGGAGCCGCCCATGTCGTCGCGTACCGTGATCGCCTGTCTCCTGGGGCTGATGGTCGCCGGGTGCGATAAGCAAAGCCCCGCCCCGGAGCAAGCCGCCAACACCGCCGTGGCGCAAGTTTCGAGCGGCGAAGTGACCGGCGGCGAAGTCACCGCCGCGCCCGCGCCCGAAGCGCCCAAGCCCGCCGGCACGGTCGACCGTGCCCATAAGGGCGAGGCCGCCCCGGCGCTGGGCTTCACCACGCTGGACGGCAAGCCGGCGACGCTGGCCGATTTCCGGGGCAAGCCGGTGCTGGTCAATCTCTGGGCGACCTGGTGCGGGCCGTGCGTCGCCGAGATGCCGACGCTGGCCGCCAAGGCCGAACGGCTGAAGGGCAAGGTCGCGGTGATCGCGGTCAGCCAGGACCTGGACGGCGCGGCCAAGGTCACGCCGTTCCTGGCCGGTCGCAAGCTCGACGCGCTGCCCGTCTATCTCGACCCCAAGCTGGGGCTGAGCACCCATTACCGTGCCAACCTGCCGACCACGATCCTGTATGATGCGACCGGCAAGGAAATCTGGCGCGTCACCGGCGGTTTCGACTGGGCCGGGGCCGAAGCGCAGAAGCTGCTCGCCGAGGCGTAAGCCCCCTCCCCGTTCAGGCTGAGCCATTCGGCTGGCCGGTAAGCCAGCCGCTCAGGATAAACTTCGACGCATAGCGCCGAAGTCGAAGCCCACGCCCCGCGATCGCCAAGGGTGCCCCGTTCGCTTCGACTTCGCTCAGCGTGAACGGAGGGGTGGGCCAGCACAGGCGCAAAAAGAACCCCGCCCGGCCTTCGGGCCGAACGGGGCAGTCTGGGGTTTAGATGCGCACGCCAACTCGTCGAATGGGGGCGACGGGCGCCGCCCCCATCCGGCATCAGAACTCGGCGGTCAGGCCGATGAAGATGGTCCGGCCGACCGCATCGTACAGGCCCGGATAGGTGTTGCCGTTGCCGAACGAGGTCAGCAGGCCCTGGGCGATGATCGGCGGGTCCTTGTCGAACAGGTTGTTGACGCCCGCGCGGAAGACGATGCCGTCCTGCACCTTGGCGGTGCCGGCGAGGTCGAAATAGTTGTACGCCTTGATCCGGCTGTTGAACGCGGACGGCGTGCCGGCCAGATTCGGGTCGGACGAATTGCTGGTCAGGTTCGTCGCGCCGATATAGCGCCAGTTGAGCGACAGCGAGCCGACCTTGGCCGCATCGGTCCAGGTGAAGCGCGCCTGATGCCGCCATTCGGGCGTCGGCTGGCCGCAGACCGGACCGAAGAAACCGACGCAGTCATAGGAGCCGAGGCCCGGCACCGGCTCGTTGACCAGCTTGCGGTTCCAGTTGCCCTGGAAGTCGACGCCCAGCGAACCGGCGCCGCTCAGCGGCTGGAGGTAGCTGAGCCCGAAATCGACGCCCGAGGTGCGCAGCGAGCCAGTATTCTGCGTCGTCGAGACGATATAGCCCTGGTCGCCGAAGATGATGCCGCCGCGCGGATCGCGGTTGAACAGGCGGCAGAAGAACGGGTTGCCGGTCTGGATGCACTGGCTGATCGTCTGGTTGACCGAGATCGAGCCGATATAGTCGCGCACGCGGATGTCGTAATAGTCGACCGAGAAGGTCAGGCGACGCAGGAAGCTGGGCGTGAAGACGATGCCCGCCGTATAGGTGTCGGCGGTTTCGGGGCGCAGCGCCGGGTTGCCGCCGAACTGCGCGGTGCAGGTTTCCGCCGGGCAGTCGGTGATGCGGCCATATTGCGCCTGGGTCACGCCGGTGCGCGCGCACTGGGCGAAGGTCGCGGTCGGCGTCGCGGTGGCGCAGGGGTCCTGCGCGCTGACATTGCCGTTGACCTGCGGCCCGAACAGCTCGGACACATTGGCGGCGCGGATCGCGCGGTTGTAGCTGCCGCGCAGGCGGATGTCGCTGCTCGGCGCCCAGGACAGCTCGGCCTTGTAGGTCGAGACGATCTTGGACAGGTTGCTATAGTCCGATCCGCGATAGCCGGCGTTGAGCGACAGATCCTTGAAGAACGGCTTGTTCTGGATCAGCGGCACTTCGATTTCGGCGAAGACCTCGTTCACGTCGAACCGGCCCTCGGTTTCCTTCGTCCCCTTTTGCAGGGCGAGTGCGTCGGCCTTGAACTCCAGGCTCTCGTAACGATGCTCGACGCCCAGGACGAGGCCGATGCCGTCGTCCGACCAGAGCGACTTCACGCCGTACGTGCCCAGATCCGCGCTGATATTGCCGCTGAGCACCGTTTCCTTGTCGATGCCGCGGGTCGAGGTCGGCGCATAGATATAGCCGAAGGCCGCATCCGAAATGCCGTTGAAGCGGAAGATGTCGAGCGGAATGCAGTTCGGGTCGGTGCCGTCGATCACCGATTTGCAGGTGGGCGTGCCGTTGCGGTTGACCACCTGGATCGCGCGATTGGCGCGGGTGGGATCGATGTCGTTCGAATAGGTCTCGTTGAACAACACCGTCGAGAACAGCGCGTTGGCGTCATAGCGGATGCCCTCGGCGATCTGGCCGCGCACGCCGCCCGAGAAGCGGTAATCGGTATGGCGCAGATCGTCGCGGCGCGGCCGCGCATTCCCGGCGACCGGGCGATAGCCGATATAGGCCTGTTGCGAGGCGTTGGTGCCATAGGCGTTGCCGCACAGGATCTGGCCCTGCTGCGCGCTCAGGAACGGATTGTCGCAGTTGACCGTGTAGGTGAAGCCCTGGAACAGCGCGGAGGGGGCGACCTGCGAATTGGTGCGGTCGTCCATGAACATCACGCTGCCATAGGCCTCGATCGCGGGCGTGACCTCGTACTTGGCAAAGGCACCGGCGGTGTAGCGCGTGTCGTTGCGCTGGAAATAGTTCAGCGGCGCATAATTGTAGCGGAAGCTGGAATCATAGGGGACCCAGGTTCGGTTGCCGTCGCGCGTGTTGTTGAAGCGGCCCGCATCGGCGCTGGGACCGGTGATCGGGTCGAACAGGCCGTACTGGTTGTTGCTCGATCCGCCGCAGGTCAGCGTCGAATTGCCCGCCCCCGCCGGATCGAAGGCGCAGGCCGAGACGTCGCGATTGCCCTGCAGCACCGGCTTGGTGTCGCGATAGCCGAAATAGGCGGTCACATTGCCGCGCCCGTCAGGAAAGTTGGTGCCGAAGGCCAGATTGACGTCCAGCTTCTGCCCGTCGAGGATCATCGGCTGAGCCAAGCGGTAATTGGCCTGACGCTGGATGCCGCGCGCGAAGTCGTTGTCGTTCTGGTGCTGGGCGAAGCCATACTGCACATCCGCGCGCACGCCGTTCAGATCGTCGCGCAGGATGAAGTTGACCACGCCCGAAATCGCGTCCGAGCCGTACACCGCCGAGGCGCCGCCGGTCACCACGTCGACGCGCTTGATCAGCGCGGTCGGCACGAAGTTCAGGTCGTTGGCCTGCACCGGCAGCATGCGCTGGCCGTTGATCAGCACCAGGTTGCGGTTGCTGCCCAGGTTGCGCAGGTTGACGCGCGCGGTGCCGTCCGAACCGTTCGAGCCATTCTCATTGGCGTCCGGCGTCACCTGCGGCAGGCGGTTGAGCACATTCTCGACCTGGACCGCGCCCTGATAGCGGATTTCGGTCGCATCGACGACGGTCAGCGGGCTGTTGCTGGTCAGGTTGGGCCGTTGCAGGCGGGTGCCGGTGACGACGATCGCCTCGCCGTCCTGCCCTGCCGACCCATCGCTGGATACCGTCACGGCATCGGACGTGGTCGTCTGTTGCTGGGCTTGCGCCGTCGACACCGAGAGCAGCGCAATCGCAATGGCGCCGGCCGAACAGGCCAGCTTCTTGTAATTTCCGGTCACGTATGACCCCCCTCTTTGATCTTATAGGACCAAAGGCTGACCTAAGATCACGTCCATGTCAAATATATTATACCGTATTTAGGATGCTATTTTGGGATGGGAGGTCGGGTGGGCAGCCCCAGGCAACCGATCATCGCATGTTGCGTTGCACCAATGGATCGTTGCGCCCAGCGAACTATCGGACGTGACGAATGACGCTTCAGGGAGCCGATGATGCAGGCCAATCGCCGCGAGCTGGTCGCCGCCTTCGCCATTTTGGGACTGTCGCCGGCGATGGCCACGCGCCTCGCCGCGCAGAGTGCTGCGCCGCTGGGCAAGGCGCAGCCCTTTTCCTGGGCGATGCTCCAGAGCCGGGCCGAACAGCTGGCCCGCCAGCCCTATACGCCGCAGGCCAAGGTCGAGGCGGCCGCCGCGATCGATTATGACGCGGTCGGCACCATCCGCTACCGCGACGACAAGACGCTGGCGGGCGGTATCCGGCTCTTTCCGCTCGGTCGCTATGCCCCCAACCCGGTCGGCATCCATATCGTCGAGGGCGGCACCGCACGCACCGTCCCCTTCTCGGCCGACCTGTTCACCGCCGAGGCCGGTCACGCCCCGCCGCTCGGCATCGCCGGCTTCCGCGCGATGACGGCGGACGGCAAGAGCGACTGGCTGGCGTTCCAGGGCGCCTCCTATTTCCGCACCGCCGGCGCGCAGGACCAATACGGTCTGTCGGCGCGGGGGATCGCGATCGACACCGGCATCGACGGGCGCGAGGAATTTCCCGCCTTCACCGATTTCTGGATCGAGCGGACGGGGGCGCAGGCCTATACCGTCCATGCCCTGCTCGACGGGCCGAGCGTCACCGGTGCCTATCGGATCGAGTCGATCAAGGGCGCGAACGGCGTCGAACAGCGCGTGTCCGCCGTCCTGTTCTTCCGCCGCGACGTCGAGCGGCTGGGCATCGCGCCCGCGACCAGCATGTTCTGGTATGGTGAGGGCAATCGTGCGGCGGGCAGCGACTGGCGGCCCGAGATTCACGATTCGGACGGCCTCGCGCTGTTGACCGGCGCGGGCGAGCGGCTGTGGCGACCGCTGGTCAATCCGCCGCGCGCCACCCTCGACAGCTTCGCCGACACCAATCCACGCGGCTTTGGCCTGCTCCAGCGCGACCGCGACTTCGACCATTATCAGGATGACGGGGCTTTTTACGACCGACGCGCCAATCTGTGGGTCCAGCCACAAGGCGATTGGGGCCGGGGCCAGGTGATGCTCTACGCTTTCCCCACCAATTCGGAGACGGTCGACAATATCGTCGCCTTCTGGAACCCCGCCGATGCGCCCAAGGCCGGACAGAAGCGCCAGTTCGATTACCGGCTGAGCTGGGGCTCGACCGATCCGACGGTGGTGTCCGCCGTGGCGCATGCGGTCGACCAGTGGACCGGCGCCGCCGGCCGCCCCGGCGCGGAGCCGACGCCCGGCGCGCGCAAGCTGGTCGTCGATTTCGTCGGCCCGGCGCTGGCGGGCCTCGACCGGCAGAGCGGCGTTGCCACCGACATCTCGGTCGCGCGCGGCAAGCTGCTGACCCAGGCCGCCTATCCGGTGGTCGGCCAAGCCAATCGCTGGCGCGTGACCGCCGACGTCGCGCCCGAGGGTCAGGGTCCCGCCGATGTCCGCCTGTTCCTGAAGCGGGGGACCAAGGCGCTGACCGAGACGGTGCTGGCGCCGGTCTTCCTGCCATGAACACCTCGCGCGTCATGATGCCCGAACCGGTGCCGCTGGCGATGCCGGTCCAGCGGTTCGACGGCCCGCCGCCGCCACACAACGCGCCCGAACCGCGACCGGGCGTCAACCTGTCCCCCGACGACATATTGACGCGCCGTCTGCTGCTGGTGCTGCTGACCGGGTTGCTCGCCACCGCCGCCTCCGCCTCGGTGAAGGAGGCGTTGCTCAGCGACGGGTTCAGCCTGCTCGACGGGCTGTTGTTGTTGCTGTTCTTTCCGCTGTTCGCCTGGATTTCGTTCGGCTTCGTGACGGCGGCGATCGGCTTCATCCTGCTGATCTCGCGCGCGCATCCCGGCATCACCGCCGCCCCCAAGAACGCCGCGCCGCCGACCGCGCGCACCGCCGTGCTGGTGCCGGTGCACAATGAGGATGTCGACGCGGTCTTCGACCGGATCGCGCGCATGGCGGTCATGATCGACCGCGCCGGCGCGGCCCACCGCTTCGCCTTTTTCGTCCTGTCCGACTCGGGCGAAGCGGCCGAGGACGAGGAGCGTGCCGCCTGGCAATGCTGGGCACCGCGCCTGCGGGTGCCGCTCTATTATCGTCGCCGGACCGAGAATATCGGGCGCAAGCCCGGCAATGTCGCCGAATGGATTCGCAACCATGGCGGCGGGTACGACTTCATGCTGATGCTCGACGCCGACAGCCTGATGGGCGGCGACACCATCGTCGGCATGGCGCAGGTGATGGAGCAGCGCCCGTCGATCGCGCTGTTGCAGACCGTGCCGATGATCATCGGCGCGACGACCTTCTTCCAGCGCTGGATGCAGTTCGCCAGCCGCTTCTACGGGCCGATCTCGACCGCTGGCCTCGTCTGGTGGTCGGGGTCCGAATCGACCTTCTGGGGGCATAACGCGCTGATCCGCATCCGCGCCTTCGCCGAGAGTTGCGGCCTGCCCGACCTGCCCGGACGGCCGCCCTTCGGCGGCACGATCATGAGCCATGACATGGTCGAGGCGGCGCTGCTCCGCCGGCGCGGCTGGCGGCTGCACATGCTGATGGTCGAGGACAGTTTCGAGGAGTTTCCGCCGACCCTGATCGACCAGGCGGTGCGCGACCGGCGCTGGGCACAGGGTAACATCCAGCATCTGAAGCTGCTGGGGGCGAGCGGGTTCCACTGGATCAGCCGATTGCAGTTGCTAATTGGTGCCTCCGCCTATCTGATGTCGCCCGCCTGGCTGATCCTGATCGCGACCTCGATCGCGCAAAGCCTGTCCGACGATGCCGCAACGGTGCGCGCGGTCACCTCGACCCAGGTGCTGGTCGTGACGCTGGTCCTGCTGTTCGGGCCGAAGGTGTTGAGCATCATATGGGCGATGGCGGATGCCGAACGGCGGGCGAGCTATGGCGGGGCGAAGGGCATCCTGGCCTCGGTCGCGCTCGACGTGCCGCTGTCGATCCTGACCGCGCCCGTCATCGCGCTCACTCAGACGATCGATCTGATCAACATCGTGCGCGGCAAGCCCTCGGGCTGGAGCCCGCAAAGCCGGGTGCGCGACGGCTTGGCGGCGGCGGATGCGATGCCGCGTTATTACTGGCATCTGGGAGTGGGGGCCGCGTTGGTCTTCGTGTCGTTCCTGAACCCGATGCTGGGGGCGTGGCTGTCGCCGGTGACGCTGGGCTTGCTGCTGGCGCCGTGGCTGGCGATGGAGACCGCCAAGGTGCGGCCGGGCGAGCGGCTGGCGAAGAAGGGCGTGTTCGCGGTGCCGGGGTCGGAGGTGGCGGAGCCGGTTCGGCCCTTGGCCTTGGCGTGATTCCCTTGGCCTTCGACTTCGCTCAGGCTGAACGGCCGTTGGTAAAGGACCCAATCCCAAACCCCCGTTCAGCCTGAGCGAAGTCGAAGGCCAAGGGACTCAATCATCCTCATCCTCAAACCCGACCAGCGCCAAGGCCCGCGCCTTCATCTGCCGCGTCTCGCACCAGTGCACTAACGCCTCCTCGCGCCCATGCGTCACCCACACCTCGCGCGGTGCGATCTCGGTCAGCGTGGTCGTCAGCTCATCCCAATCGGCATGGTCGGATAGGATCAGCGGCAGCTCGACATTCTTCTGCCGCGCGCGCTGGCGGACCCGCATCCAGCCGCTCGCCATCGCCGTGATGGGCTCGGGCAGCCGCCGCGACCAGCGATCGTTGAGGGCTCCGGGCGGGCACATGACGACATGCCCCGCCATCTCGGCCTTGGGCGTGTCGGCCACCATGCGAAGCTCGCCCAGATCGACGCCCAGTTCCTGATAGAGCGCGCAGAGCCGCGCCAAAGCGCCATGGAGATAGATGGGCGCCTCATGCCCGCGCACGCGAAGTTCGGCGATCACCCGCTGCGCCTTGCCCAGCGCATAGGCCCCCACCAGCACGCAGCGCGTCGGATTGGCGTGCAGCCGCGCGATCAGCTTGTCGATCTCGTCGCCCGTCTCGGGATGGCGAAAGACGGGCAGCGCGAAGGTTGCCTCGGTGACGAACACGTCGCATTTCACCGGCTCGAACGGCGTACAGGTCGGATCGGCGCGGCGTTTGTAATCGCCCGACACCACGACCCGCTCATCCCGATAGTCGAGCACGATCTGCGCCGATCCCAGCACATGGCCCGCAGGTACGAAGCTGACATCCACCTCGCCCAGCCGGATCGTCTCGCCATAGCCAACGCCGACACCGTTCTGCGGGCCGTAGCGCGCTTCCATGATCGCCAGCGTCTCCGGCGTCGCCCAGACGGTGCCGTGCCCACCGCGCGCATGGTCGGCATGGCCGTGGGTCACCAGCGCCTTAGGTTCGGGTTCGGACGGATCGACCCACACATCGGCGGGGGCCACGTGAATCCCATGTTTATGGGGCTGTATCCAGTCGCCGAGCTTGACCATGATACCTATATCCTTCGGGATGCTCCCCGGTTCCCTTCCCCCTGCCCTGACCGACTGGTTCGCCGCCAAGGGCTGGCAGCCGCGTAGCCACCAGCTGGCGATGTTGGAGGAAGCGCGCGCCGGACGCCACGCGCTGCTGGTCGCGACGACCGGTGCGGGCAAGACACTGGCGGGGTTCTTGCCGACGCTGACCGAGCTGATCGAAGCCCCGAGCGAGGGGCTGCACACCCTCTATGTCTCGCCGCTGAAAGCCTTGGCGGTCGACATCCGCCGCAACCTCGTCACGCCGATCGAGGAGATGGGCCTCGACATCCGGGTCGAGACACGCACCGGAGACACCTCGTCGGACAAGAAGGCGCGGCAGCGGGTGAAGCCGCCGCAGATACTCCTCACCACGCCCGAATCGCTGTCGCTGCTGCTCAGCTATCCCGATGCCGGGACGATGTTCGCCAGCCTCAAGACGATCGTGGTCGACGAGGTCCATGCCTTCGCCACCGGCAAGCGCGGCGACCTGCTGTCCCTGTGCATGGCACGGCTCCAGCGGATCGCCCCCGCCATGCGCCGCGTCGCGCTGTCGGCAACGGTGGCGGACCCGGACGGCTATCGCGCCTGGCTCGCGCCCGATGGTGACATCGATGCGGTCGGCCTCGTCACCGGCGAGCCCGGCGCGCCGCCGGACATCTCGATCCTGCTGCCAGAGGATCGCATCCCCTGGGCGGGCCATTCGGGCCGTTACGCCGCGAGCCAAGTGATGCGCGTCATCGAGGCGAACCGGACCACCATCCTCTTCTGCAACACGCGCAGCCTGGCCGAGCTGATCTTCCAGGATCTGTGGAAGGCCAATGACAAGAGCCTGCCGATCGGCGTCCATCACGGCTCACTCTCGCTGGAGGCGAGGGCGAAGGTCGAGGCGGCGATGGCGGACGGCCAGCTTCGCGCGCTGGTCGCGACCGCCAGCCTCGACCTCGGCGTCGACTGGGGCGATGTCGATTGCGTGATCCAGATGGGGGCGCCCAAGGGCTCGTCGCGCCTCCTGCAACGCATCGGCCGCGCCAACCACCGGCTGGACGAGTCGAGCCGCGCGATCCTGGTCCCCGGCAACCGCTTCGAATATCTGGAGGCACGCGCCGCGCTCGATGCGGTGGAGGCGGGCGAGCTGGACCCCGACCTGTTCCGCCCCGGTGCGCTCGACGTGCTGGCGCAGCATGTCATGGCCTGTGCCTGCGCCGCACCGTTCGAGCAGGGCGCGCTGCTCGACGAAATCCGCTCGGCCATGCCTTATTCGGCGCTGGACGACGAAACGTTCGAGCGGGTGCTGCGCTTCATCGCGGACGGCGGCTATGCGCTGAAAGCCTATGACCGGTTCAAGCGGCTGGTCCAGCAGCCGGACGGGACGTGGCGCGTCACCCATCCGCAATTCGTCGCCCAACACCGCCTCAACGCCGGGATCATCGTGGAAGCGACGATGCTCAAGGTCCGCTTCCGCAACGGCCGCCAGCTCGGCCGCGTCGAGGAAGGCTTCGCCGCGACGCTGGCGCCCGGCGACACCTTCTTATTCGCCGGTCTCAGCCTGGAGGTGGAATCGATAGACGGCGAGGACCTGATCGTCCGCGCCACCTCCCGCCCCGCGCGCATCCCGACCTATGGCGGCAGCCGGATGCCGCTGTCGACCAGTCTCGCCGACCGAGTGCGCGCATTCCTCGCCGACCGGAAAGAGTGGGACCGCTTTCCCCCGGACGTGCACGACTGGCTGGAGATGCAGGACCGCCGCTCGGTCCTCCCCCGCCCCGGCCAGTTGCTGGTCGAGACCTTCCCGCGCGAGGGGCGGCATTACATGGTCGCCTACAGCTTCGAGGGGTGGAACGCGCATCAGTCGCTGGGGATGCTGATCACCCGGCGGATGGAGGCGCAGGGGCTGAAGCCGCTGGGTTTCGTCGCCAGCGACTATGCGCTCGCCTGTTACGGGCTGGAGAAGGTAACCGATCCGGCGAGCCTCTTCTCCCCCGACATCCTCGAAAACGAGTTCGTCGACTGGGTGCAGCAATCGCATCTGCTCAAGCGGGCCTTTCGCGAGGTCGCGGTGATCGGCGGGCTGGTCGACCGCCAGCATCCCGGCAAGCGCAAGACCGGGCGGCAGGTGACCTTTTCGACCGACCTGATCTACGACGTGCTGCGCAAGTACGAGCCCGGCCATCTGCTGCTCCAGGCGGCGTGGGACGATGCGCGGGCGCGGATGACCGATGTGGGGCGGCTGGCGAATCTGCTCGACCGGGCGGGGGGCACGATGCTGCACGTCGATCTGGAGCGGGTGAGCCCGCTGGCGGTGCCGGTGCTGGTGCTGATCGGGCGGGAAAAGGTCGCGACGGGGAGTGCGGATGACGATCTGTTGATCGAGGCGGAAGCGCTCGCGGCGGAGGCGATGGGGGCGTGAGGTAAGGGATTCGTATGGCCTTCGACTTCGCTCAGGCGGAACGGAGCGAGGGATAGGAATCCCTACCGTCTTGCCGCTCCCCTCCCGCAGGCGGGAGGGGATGGGGGAGGGCACGCCACAAGCGACAGACTCGGTGAGACCCCATGCCCTCCCCAAACCCCTCCCGCCTGCGGGAGGGGCGTCAAAAAAGAAGAAGCATCACCGCGAATCGATCACCCTGATCGCATCAAAAATGTTGCAATGCCCATCCCTACCCCGCAAATCTGATTTCGTGCTCCGCCAGTATGAACTCGTCGACCGCGTGCTCGACTATGACCCCCAGGCCGATGAGGCGCTGCTCAACCGTGCCTATGTCTTCTCGATGAAGGCGCATGGCAGCCAGAAGCGTGCCTCGGGCGACCCGTATTTCAGCCATCCGATCGAGGTGGCCGGGATTCTCACCGACCTGCATCTGGATGACGAGACGATCGCCACCGCCATCCTGCACGACACGATCGAGGATACCGTCGCCACCTATGACGAGATCGAGCGGCTGTTCGGTCCCAATGTCGCGCGGCTGGTCGACGGCGTCACCAAGCTGTCCAAGATCGAGGCGCAGACCGAGAGCGAACGCGCGGCCGAGAATCTGCGCAAGTTCCTGCTCGCCATGTCGGACGACATCCGCGTCTTGCTGGTCAAGCTGGCCGATCGCCTCCACAATATGCGCACCCTCCATCACATCGCGAAGCCGGAGAAGCGCCGCCGCATCGCGAAGGAGACGATGGACATCTACGCCCCGCTCGCCGAGCGGATCGGCATGTACGAGTTCATGAAGGAGATGCAGATGCTCTCCTTCCAGCAGCTCGAACCCGAGGCGTATGAATCGATCACGCTGCGTCTCGCTCAGATGAAGGAGGGCGGCGGCGACCGGATCGCCAAGATCGCCTCGGGCCTGAAGCTCCTCATGTCGCGCGGCGGCGTCGATGCCGAGGTGACGGGGCGCGAAAAGTCCGCCTTCTCGATCTTCCGCAAGATGAACGAGCGGCACATCAGCTTCGAGCAGCTGTCCGACGTCATGGCCTTCCGTGCGATCGTACCCACGGAAGAGGATTGCTACCGCGCGCTGGGCCTGATTCATCGCCGCTGGCCGATGGTGCCGGGGCGGTTCAAGGATTATATCTCGACGCCCAAGCGCAACGGCTATCGCTCGCTGCACACATCCGTCATCCATGCCGACAATGCGCGCATCGAGATTCAGATTCGCACGCCGGAAATGCATGCCGAGGCCGATTTCGGTCTGGCGGCGCACTGGACCTACAAGCAGGCGACCCGCCACGACGCGCAGGTCAGCTGGATTCGCGATCTCGTCGAAATCCTCGACACCTCGGACAGCCCCGAAGAGCTGATCGAGCATACGAAGATGGCGATGTATCAGGATCGCATCTTCGCCTTCACCCCCAAGGGCGAGCTGATCCAGCTGCCCAAGGGCGCGACGCCGATCGACTTCGCCTATGCGGTGCACACCGATCTGGGTGACCAGGCGGTGGGTGCCAAACTCAATGGCCGCGTCGTGCCACTGTCGACCGTCATCTCGAACGGTGACCAGGTGCAGATATTGCGCTCGGCGGGACAGACGCCGCAGGCCAATTGGCTGAATCTGGCGATCACCGGCAAGGCGCTCGCCGCGATCCGCCGCCATCTGCGCCATGCCGAGCGCGACGAGCAGGTGACGCTCGGCACCAAGCTGTACGAGGATATCGTCCGCCGCCTGCCCGCGCAGATCGGCCCCGATGCGCTGACCCATGCGCTGCAGCGGTTGAAGATGCCCGACGAGGCGCATCTAATGATCGCGATCGCCAGGCGCACCCTGTCCGACGCCGCCGTGATGGAGGCGCTGATGCCCGGCTCGGCGGGCGCGGATGTCGCCGCCGTCCCGCCGCAGTCGAGCGCGATCTCGATCAAGGGGCTGACGCCCGGCGTCGCATACGATCTCGCGCAATGCTGTCACCCGGTGCCCGGCGACCGGATCGTCGGCCTGCGCCGTCCCGATGCGGGGATCGAGGTGCACGCGATCCAGTGCCCGGTACTGGCCGAGCTGGCGGATCGGACCGACGAGGAAACCGACTGGGTCGACGTGTCCTGGGGCGACGACAGCGAGGGCGCGACCGCGCGCATCTCGGTCATGGTCAAGAACGAGCCCGGCGCGCTGGGCATCCTGGCGACGATCATCGGCCAGCATAAGGCCAACATCATCAACGTCCGGCTGGATACGCGCGACACGCGCTTCCATACGAACCTGATCGATGTCGAGGTACACGACCTGCAACACCTGATGCGCCTGATCGCGGCGCTGCGGGCGGCCGATGTGGTGAGTATGGTGGAGCGGGTTTAATTTGCGCGGAGGATGCGCGCTGCGCCAAAATTGCACTTTCCTCCCCTGTAAGGGGAGGTGGCAGGGTGTAAGCCCTGACGGAGGGGTGTCCCGCTCTCGATAGGGGTGACACCCCTCCACCATGCTGCGCATGGTCCCCCTCCCCTTACAGGGGAGGAATGTTTGGCTGGAGGGGCGGCCGACCTGTGCGGCGCGGCCAGACACCTCTGCGTCCTCCGCGCCTCCGCGCGAACCAGTTCTTGTACCCCGCGAACGCCAGAGCTCAGCGGCGATGCGAGGCAGATGCCTGCCCCGCACCGTTTCGCGCATCACAGACTGAGAAGAAACTGGACCCCGGCCTTCGCCGGGGTACGCCCCGCCGTTGGAGACGATCCTGACGCCAGAATGACGCCCCCGTAACAAAATCCTGGAACCCATGCCCGCGACACGCTTTGAAAAGCGCGAACAGGGAGTCCGTCATCGATGCGTTTCGTCACCGCCGCCGCCATGCTCGCGCTCGTCGCGACCCCCGCCGCCGCCCAGCAGGCGCGATCAATCTCCGCCTCGGACAAGGCGCAAGGGGCGCAGGCCAATCCCGAACTCGTCAAGCAATATGGCGGCCGCTACACCGGCCCGCAGGCGGCGTTCGTCGAGCGCGTCGGCAAGCGGGTCGCGGTCCAGTCGGGCCTGTCGAACGCGCAGGGCGACTTCACCGTCACCACGCTCAATTCGCCGGTCGAGAACGCCTTCGCCATCCCCGGCGGCTATATCTATGTCACGCGCCAGCTGCTCGCGCTGATGAACTCGGAGGCCGAGCTCGCCTCGGTGCTGGGGCATGAGGTCGGCCATGTCGCCGCGCGTCACTCGCAGAGCCGCAACACCCGCTCGACCATCGGCTCGATCCTGGCGGCGGGTGCGGGGCTGCTGACCGGCAGCAATCTCGCCAGCCAGGTCGTCGGCACCGGTGCGCAGCTCTACACGCTGAAATATGGGCGCGATCAGGAATATCAGGCCGATGGCCTGGGCATCCGCTACATGACCGCCGCCGGCTATGATCCTTACGCCTCGGCCGACATGCTCGCCTCGCTGGCGGCGTCGAGCAATCTGGCGGCGCGCACGGCGGGGCGCGATGCCAATGCCGTGCCCACCTGGGCGTCGACCCACCCCAACAGCGCCGACCGCGTGCGCCGCGCCGCCGCGCTGGCGCAAGCGACCGGCCGGCCCGAGACCACGCCGGCGCAGGACACCGCCTTCCTGCGGATGCTCGACGGCATGCCCTATGACGACGATCCCAAGGAAGGCATCATCGACGGCCAGACCTTCCGCCATCCGGGCCTGAAGCTGAAATTCACCGCGCCCAGCGGCTATCGCATCGCCAATGGCAGCGATGCGGTGAGCATCGTCGGCCAGGGCGGACAGGCCGAGATGCGCCTCGCCCAGGGCAGCGATCTGGGCCAGGCGATCACCCAGCGTTTCGGCCAGCTCGGCACCGGCACCCCCTCGGGCCAGTTGCAGAACGGCACTGCCAACGGCATCCCCTATGCCTATGTGACGACGCGCGCCGCCGCCAATCGCCGCGCGGTGGATGCGACGGTGGTCGCGTACCGCTTCCCCTCGGCCACCTATACCTTCACGCTGGTCACGCCGGCGGGTTCGGGGATCGGGCCGTTCCAGCCGCTGCTCGCCTCGGTCGCGCCGCTCTCGACCGCCGAAGCCAATGCCATTCGCGGCAAGAAGATCAGCATCGTGACCGTCCGTCAGGGCGACACGATCGACAGCCTTGCGGCGCGCATGGCCTATCCCGATTACAAGCGCGAACGCTTCATCACGCTGAACGGGTTGGATGCGGAACAGGCGCTGACGCCGGGCCGCTTGGTCAAGCTTGTCGTCAACGGGTGACGGACGCTTCGGACGCCGCGAGGGTCCGGCCCCATAAGCGGCAACGGTCGTGATTGCCCTGTCGTGTTCGTCCGGCAAGGAGCGCGGTGCAGCAGGTAGCGGCGCTACCTGCAAGACGTGCGGCGCAGGCGGCGGGCGCGACAGGGCAACCGCTGTGCGGCGGGCCGATTTTACCCCAGGATGGCGTCGCTCGTCGGTCTCGATGCGCAAGCATCGCTCCACTCCTCGCTTCTTGCCCTGAACCAAAATCGGCTCCGTCACGGCCATTGCCGTTTATGGGGCCGGACCCTAAACCGGCGGCGTCATGAAGCGCCCCGCCCTGTCCGTCGTCGTCCCCTGCTATAACGAAGCCGCCTGTCTGGACGTGCTGCACGCGCGCATCTCGGGCGCGGCGCGCGCGGCGGTGGGCGAGGATTATGAGATCGTCCTGATCAACGACGGCTCGCGCGACGACAGCTGGCCGGTGATGCAGCGGCTGGCCGCCGCCGATCCGCATCTGGTCGCGATCAACCTGTCGCGCAATCACGGGCATCAGCTGGCGCTGACCGCCGGGCTCGACCTGTGCGCGGGCGAGCAGATCCTGATCATCGACGCCGATTTGCAGGACCCGCCCGAACTGCTGACCGAGATGCGCGCGACCATGGCGGCGCAAGAGGCCGATGTGGTCTATGCCGTGCGGCGCAAGCGGGCGGGCGAGACGCTGTTCAAGAAGGCGACGGCGGCGCTCTTCTACCGGATGCTCGACCGGCTGACCGACACGCCGATCCCGCTCGACACCGGCGACTTCCGCCTGATGAGCCGGCGCGCGCTCGACGCATTGCAGTCGCTGCCCGAACAGGCGCGCTTCATTCGCGGGATGGTCGCCTGGGTCGGTTTCCGCCAGGTCCCCTTCCCCTATGACCGCGCCGAGCGCCATGCGGGCGAGACGCACTATCCGCTGGGTAAGATGATCGCGCTGGCCTTCGACGCGGTGACGGGTTTCTCGACAGCCCCCTTGCGCTGGGCCAGCCATATCGGCCTGGCGCTGACGGCGGCGTCGCTGCTGCTGCTGGTCTATATCGCGATCGGCTGGCTGACGGGGACGGCAGTGCAGGGCTGGACCTCGACCATGCTGGTCACCGTCATCCTGGGCGCGGTGCAGATGTTCGTGCTGGGCATGATCGGCGAGTATCTGGGGCGGCTCTATATCGAATCGAAGCGGCGGCCGCTTTATCTCGTCGCCGATGTCGCCGGGCCGGTGCAGGGCCATGCGCGGCTGGGCTATAGCGCGCATGAGGGGGCGACGGCGCCGCCGCGCTGATCAGCCCCCCTGCGCTGGCCGATCGTTACAGACCGACCGCGCGTAGCGTGGGACGCCCCATGGTCCGCCCGGCGTGGCCCGACTGTCCGCCATAGGCACCGACATCGAACCGCGCGATCTGGCCGTTCAACTGTTCGGCTTCCGCCGCCAGCTGGCGCGAGAGGGCGGTCGCCTCCTCGACCATCGCGGCGTTCTGCTGCGTCACGCCGTCCATCTCGCCGATCGCGATATTGACCTGCTCCAGCGACGCCGCCTGCTGCCGGGCGTTGCTGGCCATGTCGGTCATCAGGCCGCTGATCTCGTTGATCCGGCCGCTGATGCGTTGCAGCGCCTGTCCGGTTTCGACCACCAGCCTGCTGCCGGTGCCGACCTGTTCGGAGCTGGCGGTGATCCGCGCCTTCACATCCTTGGCCGCATCGGCGGAGCGGAGCGCCAATGCACGCACTTCGGAGGCGACGACCGCGAAGCCCTTGCCCGCATCGCCCGCGCGTGCCGCCTCGACGCCCGCATTGAGCGCGAGGAGATTGGTCTGGAACGCGATGCCGTCGATCACGCCGATAATATCGGCGATCTCGTTCGAGGTATGCTCGATCCCGCGCATCGCGCTGATCGTGCGTTCGACGACGTCGTCCGACTCGATGGCTTCCTTGCGCGCCTGCGCGACCAGATCATTGGCGCGGCTCGCATCCTCGGCCGAGCGGCGGACCGTATCGGTGATCTCTCCGATGGCGGCGGCGCTTTCCTCCAGCGAGGCGGCCTGCTGCTCGGTACGGCGCGACAGATCGTCGGCCGCGGTGCGAACCTCGTCGGTACCGCCGCGAATGATGCCCGACGCCTGGGACACGCCGCCGATCGTCGTGCACAGCGACTCCATCGCCGCGTTGAAATCGCTCTTCAGCTCCCCAAAACGTGCGGGGAAATCGTCGCCGATGCGCACCGCCAGCTGTCCGGCGGCCAGCCCGCGCATCCGGTCGAGCAGCACCGACACGGCCTCCTGCTGCTCCAGTTCCAGCGTCTTGGCGGTGTGGATATCCACGAGCGAGCCGCTGGCGCGCCGCACCTTGCCGTTGCGCCCCTTCACCACGCCGCCCGTCGCCTGATACCAGCGATAATCGCCGCTCTTCACCTTCAGGCGATAGGTCACGCAATAGGGGATGCCGCTCTCCAGCGTCTGGCCAAAGGCCGCGAAGGTCGGTGCGACGTCATCGGGGTGCAGCAAATCCGACCAGGACGTCATCACATTGGGAAAATCGACCTCGGAGCTATAGCCCAGCAGACGCCGAAACTCGGACGACCAGGTCCAGCGTGATTTGGCATGGGCGGCATCGCCATTGTGGATCAGCGCATCCCACAGCCCCACCCCCGAATGATTGCACAGCGTCGCCAGCCATTCCAGCTTGTTCCTAACCGCCAGCATTCGCCCGTTCCTCTATTCCGTCAATCGCGCGAACGGTTAGGCGGGGAGGTTTAACGAGCCGTTGTGAGCGGATGCGCCCCTCGACGCAGGGGCGCGGCATTTGCCGCACTATCATGGATTTAGTGATGAAATTATTTTTGTAACATGCGCCCATGTCCGGGCCGCTGCCCAAAAAAAGAGGCCCGGATCGCTCCGGGCCTCCTTCTTTTCGTTCCGAATCGCGCCGGAATCAGTCGCGATCACCGGTCAGGAAGGCCGGAGCGGCGAATTCGGACGAACCGCCCTGCTCGCCGCCTTCACGACGGGGACGGTCGCCACGGTCGCGACGCGGGCCGCTGCGGCCTTCGCCGCCCCGGTCACCACGTCCTTCGCCACCACGGTCGCCGCCGTCACGGCGCGTACCGCGACCGCCTTCACGGTCGCCGCGCGGGCCACGGTCGCCGCGCGGTTCACGCGGTTCGCGGGCCGGACGATTGTCCTCCAGCTCGGCGCCGGTTTCCTGGTCGACGACGCGCATCGACAGGCGGACCTTGCCGCGCGGATCGATCTCGAGGACCTTGACCTTGACGTCCTGGCCTTCACTCAGGACGTCCGAGACCTTCTCGACACGCTCGTTCTTGATCTCCGAGACGTGGACCAGACCGTCCTTGCCGCCCATGAAGTTCACGAACGCGCCGAAATCGACCAGGTTGACGACCTTGCCGTTGTAGATCTTGCCGACCTCGGCCTCTTCGACGATGCCCTTGATCCAGTTCATCGCGGCTTCGATCTGCGAACCGTCCGACGAGCTGATCTTGATCACGCCCTCGTCGTCGATGTCGACCTTGGCGCCGGTGGTGGCGACGATCTCGCGGATCACCTTGCCGCCGGTGCCGATCACGTCGCGGATCTTCGACTTGTCGATCGTCATCGTCTCGATGCGCGGAGCGTGGGCCGACAGCTCGGTGCGGGTCTCGCCCAGCGCCTTGTTCATCTCACCCAGGATGTGCGCACGGCCTTCCTTGGCCTGTGCCAGCGCGACCTTCATGATCTCCTCGGTGATACCGGCGATCTTGATGTCCATCTGGAGCGAGGTGATGCCCTCGGAGGTGCCCGCCACCTTGAAGTCCATGTCGCCCAGGTGATCTTCGTCACCCAGGATGTCCGACAGGACGGCGAAGTCCTTGCCTTCCAGGATCAGGCCCATGGCGATGCCCGAGACCGGACGCTTCAGCGGAACACCTGCATCCATCAGCGACAGCGAGCCGCCGCAGACGGTGGCCATCGACGACGAGCCGTTCGACTCGGTGATGTCGCTGGTCACGCGGATGGTGTAGGGGAATTCCTCCTTGGTCGGCAGCACCGGGTGCAGCGCGCGCCAGGCCAGCTTGCCATGGCCGATCTCACGACGACCCGGCGCGCCGAAGCGGCCCACTTCGCCGACCGAATAGGGCGGGAAGTTATAGTGCAGCATGAAGTGCTGGTACGACAGGCCGTTCAGGCCGTCGATCATCTGCTCGGCGTCGCGGGTGCCCAGCGTGGTGGTCGCGATCGTCTGGGTCTCGCCGCGCGTGAACAGCGCCGAGCCGTGCGAACGCGGCAGGAAGTGAACTTCCGCCTCGATCGGACGGATCTGGGTGGTCGAGCGACCGTCGATGCGGCGGCCGTCCTTCAGGATCGCGGTGCGGACGATCTCGGCTTCCAGCTTCTTGACGAGCTTGGCGGCGACGAGCTGCTCCTGCGGCGTGCGGTCGGCCATGGCGGCCTTCGCCTTGGCGCGCGCCTCGCCCAGCGCGGTCTGGCGCGCTTGCTTGTCGGTCAGCTTGTAGGCGGCGGTGATGTCCTTGCCGACCAGCTTCTTCAGCTCGGCCTTGACCGCCTTCTGGTCGTCGCCGACCTTCAGCTCCCAGGGGTCCTTGGCGGACTGTTCGGCGAGATCGATGATCGCGTCGATGATCTGCTGCGACGCCTTGTGCGCGAACATGACCGCGCCCAGCATCACTTCCTCGGACAGCTCCTTGGCTTCCGACTCGACCATCATCACCGCGTCATGCGTCGCGGCGACGACCAGGTCCAGGTCACCGGCCAGCGCCTCGGCGTCGGTCGGGTTCAGCTGATACTCGCCATCGACATAGCCGACGCGCGCCGCGCCGATCGGGCCCATGAAGGGCACGCCCGAGATGGTGAGCGCGGCCGACGCGGCGACCAGCGCCAGGATGTCCGGCTCGTTCTCGCCGTCATAGGAGAGCACCTGGCAGATGCAGTTGATCTCGTTGTAGAAACCTTCGGGGAACAGCGGGCGGATCGGACGATCGATCAGGCGGCTGATCAGCGTCTCACGCTCGGTCGCGCCGCGCTCGCGCTTGAAGAAACCGCCGGGGATGCGGCCCGCCGCCGAGAACTTCTCCTGATAGTGAACGGTCAGCGGGAAGAAGTCCTGCCCTTCCTTCACATTCTTCGCGGCCGTCACGGCGCACAGCACCACCGTCTCGCCCAGCGTCGCGATCACCGCGCCGTCGGCCTGACGGGCCACCTTGCCGGTTTCGAGGGTCAGCGTCTTGCCGCCCCACTCGATGGCCACTTTCTTGGTATTGAACATGGAATATCCTTCACTCCGACGGGCCTATCCCGCCGGGGCCTATGGGTTGAGCCAAGATTGGCTCTGGAGGTCGACCGAATTGCCGATCCTCCGATCCTACCCGCCGCGTTCGACGGGTTTCATGACATATGGGCTTTGGGGAGGCGCATCCGCGCCGTCCGGTCGGCCGGGGGCTCTATACACCAGCCGATAAAAAAAGGGCACCCCGTGAGGGATGCCCTTTTTCGTGGCGTATCGCCGCGTGGCTTACTTGCGCAGGCCGAGCTTGGCGATCAGCGCCAGATAGCGGTCGCCATCCTTGTGACGCAGATAGTCGAGCAGCGAGCGGCGCTTGTTGACCAGCATCAGCAGGCCGCGACGCGAATGGTTGTCCTTCGCGTGGGTCTTGAAGTGCTCGGTCAGGTTCTGAATACGCTGGGTCAGGATCGCGACCTGGACTTCGGGCGAACCCGTGTCACCCTCGGCGCGGGCATGATCCTTGATGATTTCCTGGCGGCGTTCAGCGGTGATCGACATCGTGATCCTTTCTTAATCGAGGTTGAAACCACGAACGACCCGGACCTGTGCGTCCAGCGCCTCCACCAGCGCCACCGGGGTGTCCCCCAGCATCGCGAAATATTGGCCATCGTCCACGGCAATCCCGGCCAGCACACGCCCCTGACGGAGCGCCCCTGCCTGGTCGGGGTCGAGAGCAAGAGCCGGGATGTCGTCCAGCCCCGCCCTCAGCGGCAGGAGTATCTGTTCAAGGGTGGCCGCCTGCCCCATTTTGTTCAATTTGTCCAGCGATATCGCAGGCGCCAGGGTGAACGGCCCCGCCTTGATGCGGCGGAGCATGGTGACATGGCCGACCGTGCCGAGCGCCAGCGCGATGTCGCGAGCGAGGGAGCGGATATACGTGCCCTTCGAGACATGGGCGGTGAGGGTAACCTCCCCCAACAATTCCTCCCCAAGCTCCGCTTGGGGAGGGGGACCATCCGCAGGATGGTGGAGGGGCGGCGCGCCAGCGCCGAGAACGGCGGCGAGCGCCCCCGCCCCTCCACCACGCTCTTCGAGCGCGGTCCCCCTCCCCATCGGAGATGGGGAGGAATGGAGGTTGTGAATCGTCACCGCGCGACTCGCCAGCACCACCTCTTCGCCGGCACGCGCGAGGTCGTACGCGCGCTCGCCATCGATCTTCAGCGCGGAATAGGCGGGCGGCACCTGGTTAATCGGCCCAGTGAAGCGCGGCAGCACCGCCTCCAGCGCCGCGCGAGTCGGCCGCAAATCGCTGGTCGCCACCACTTCGCCCTCCGCGTCCAGCGTCGCGGTCTGCTCGCCGAAACGGATGGTGAAGTCATACACCTTGTCGCTGTCGAGCATCCGGCCCGCCAGCTTGGTCGCCTCCCCCACCGCGATCGGCAGCACGCCCGTCGCCAGCGGATCGAGCGTGCCGCCATGGCCGACCTTGATGCCCTTGCCATAGCCGCCCTGGCGCAAGCAGCGCTTGACCGCGCTCACCCCTTGTGTCGAACCCAGCCCCAGCGGCTTGTCGAGAATGATCCATCCATGCATCGGCAAGGCGTTAGTCGGGCTTGCCCCGCCCCTCAAGCACCGGCTCTCCCGCCAGCGCTGCACAGAAATGGCGGCGACACAGCGCGACATAGCGGTCATTGCCGCCGATCTCGGTCTGCGCGCCCTCCGCGATGGCATGGCCTTGCGCGTCAACGCGCAGGTTCATGGTCGCCTTGGCGCCGCACACGCACACCGATTTGATCTCGCTGAGCGCATCGGCCAGCGCCAGCAGCCGCGCCGATCCGGGAAAGAGCTGCCCCTTGAAGTCGGTACGCAGGCCGTAACACAGCACCGGAATCCGATGCTGGTCGGCCAGCCGCGCCAGCTGATCCACCTGCTCCGCCGTCAGGAACTGCGCTTCGTCGACGAGGATGCAGGCGAGCGGCGTCTTGCCGTGCTGGCCCAGCGCGCAGGCCTCCAGATCGGTCGTCGCATGGAACGGCGTGGCGGGTTGCGACAAGCCGATGCGCGAGGCGATGGTGCCATAGGCGAAGCGGTCGTCGATCGCGGCGGTGAACAGCATCGTGTTCATCCCCCGCTCGCGATAATTGAAGTCGGCCTGCAGCAGCATGGTCGATTTGCCCGCATTCATGCTGGCATAATAGAAATAGAGCTTGGCCATCGCCCGCCCTTATCGGAAGGGAGCCGCCATTTCGAGCGGCAGGACGAATCGACGTGACGAGGACAGGGATACGAGCGGCGATCATCGCGGCGATCATGATCAGCGCCGCGGATGGGTCGGCCAGTCCGGGGGCGATCGGCTATGCCATCGATCCCGCCCATGCCCGCGTCCAGGCCAAGGTCGGCTTTTTCGGGCTGGGCAGCAAGACCGCGCGCTTTCCCAAGGTGGAGGGGCGTGTCGCCTTGTCCGACCATGACGCGAAGGCGGTGACGCTCGACGTGCGGATCGATGCCCAGGCGCTGGAAGCGGGCGATTCACTCACCCGGTCGCGGTTGCGGGGGCCGGACTTCTTCGATGTCGACCATTATCCGCGCGTGACCTTCCACGCGACCGGCATGACCCGCACCGGGCCGCACAGCGCGACCGTCACGGGCACGATCGCCGCGCGCGGCGTCACGCGTCCGGCGACGCTGGCGGTCGACTTCTCCCGCGCCTTCGAAGCGATGACGGGGCGCGAGCCGGTGCATATCGCCGCGACGACACGGATCGACCGGCGGGACTTCGGGATGACGGCCTATCCGCTGATCGTCGGCCGACAGGTGACGATCGCGATCGACGCGGACTTGGTGCCTTCGGGGACTTAACCCCACCCCCGTTCAGCCTGAGCGAAGTCGAAGGCCACGCGAAGGCGTAGCGTTTTGGTTCGCGCAGAGGCGCGGAGGACACAGAGGGATTCTGCTAAAGCGTGATCACACAAGATGGATTCACCCCTCCCCTTTAGGGGCGGAGGGTGGGGCACCTCCGCAAGCATGCCGCCTGTGGCGAGGCCCCACCCCAACCCCTCCCCTGAAGGGGAGGGGCTCGCGTTGAGTTCATGTAATGTCATCATGGCCCGAATCCCCCAAGCGCCACCCCGGCGAAGGCCGGGGTCCAGTTGCGATGGATGCACGATGGCGCGGTGCATTTCCCTCCCCCGCCTTGGCGCAGTGGGCCATCGACGTGGAAGATACTGGACCCCGGCCTTCGCCGGGGGTGGGGTGCACTATTGGGTAAGGGCTCTTCTTCCCTGCGCCCTCCGCGCCTCTGCGCGAACCAAAAATCTTTGCGTCTTCGTGGCTTCGCGTGAACCCTATTTTACGACGGTCACAGCGTGGCCTTCGACTTCGCTCAGGCTGAACGAAGGGTGGGAAGATGCCTGAAGCAGGAAAGCGATCACGCCTCTCCCGCTTCCCCTTCCTCCAGATCCTGCGACACTTTGGGCGAGCGCAGGAGCGAGTCGATGTGACTTCCCTCATCGAAGCTCTCGTCCGCCAGGAACTTCAGCTTGGCGGCGTATTTCATCTTCACCCGGTGCGCGACCTCTCGCTGCAAATACGCGGTGTTGGTGCGCAGCGCCTTGATCACCACCTCCTCGTCACGCCCAAGCAGCGGCTTCACGAAGACCGTCGCGTGGCGCAGGTCGGGTGACATGCGCACCTCGGTAACGCTGACCATGTGCTTGGCCAGCGTCTCGTCATGCACGTCGCCGCGTGCGAGGATGTCGGAGAGGATGTGACGCACCTGCTCGCCGACGCGGAGCAGGCGGACCGAGGGTTCGGCGGGGTTCTTGGCTTGGACCATATCAGTTCTTCTTCAAACGGAAATCGCGGCCGCCCGACGGGCGACCGCGATCATGTCCGGCAGAGGCGGGCGGCAGGAGCGATCCCACCACCCTGCCCGCATCAGAGCGAACGCTCGCGCAGTTCGACCTCGAAGGTTTCGAGATAGTCGCCCGCCTTGATGTCGGTGAAGTTCTGCGTGAACGTCACACCACATTCCAGACCGGCGCGAACCTCGGCGACATCGTCCTTGAACCGGCGGAGCGAGTTGATTTCGCCCTGGTAGATGATGACGTCGTTGCGCGTGATGCGCGCCTTGAGCGCCTTGCGGATGACACCCTCGGTGACCAGTAGACCAGCGGCCTTGCCGATCTTGCCCGCCGAGAAGACCTCGCGGATTTCGGCGCGGCCGACGACCGTTTCGAACGCCTCGGGGCCCAGCTCGCCGGCCATGCCCGCGCGAATCTCGTCGATCAGGTCGTAGATGACGTCGTAATATTTGAGCGCCACCTTGTTCCGCTCGGCGATCTCGCGCGCCTTGGCATTGGCACGGACGTTGAAGCCGATGATCGGCGCACCGCTGGCGGCGGCGAGCGTCACGTCCGACTCGGTGATGCCACCGACGCCCGAATGCAGGATGCGCGCCTTGATCAGGTCGGACGCGATCTTGTTGATCGACGCCACGATCGCCTCGACCGTCCCCTGCGTATCCGCCTTCACGACCAGCGGATATTCCTTGGCCTGGTTCGCCTTCAGTGCCGAGAACATCGACTCCAGGCTGGCCGGGGCCGAGGTGGTGCGCTTCTGGAGCAGCACGCTCTGGCGGTATTCGGCGACCTCGCGGGCACGCGCCTCGTTCTCGACGACCTGGAGCAGGTCGCCCGCCTGGGGCACGCCCGACAGGCCGAGGACCTCGACCGGCATCGCCGGACCCGCTTCCTTCACCTGACGGCCCTTGTCGTCGACCAGCGCACGGACCTTGCCGCTTTCCGCGCCGACCACGAACACGTCGCCGACCTTCAGCGTGCCGCGCGTGACGAGCACGGTCGCGACCGGACCACGGCCCTTGTCCAGCTTGGCCTCGACCACGCTGCCCTCGGCAGGCCGATCGGGATTGGCGGACAGTTCGAGCAGCTCGGCCTGAAGCTGGATCTTTTCGATCAGCGTATCCAGACCGATCTTCTTGAGCGCCGACACTTCGACGTCCTGGGTTTCGCCGCCCATGTCCTCGACCTGCACGTCATGCTCGAGCAGGCGTTCGCGGACGCGCTGGGCATTGGCGTCGTGCTTGTCGATCTTGTTGATCGCCACGATCATCGGCTTGCCCGCCGCCTTGGTGTGGTTGATCGCCTCGATCGTCTGCGGCATCAGCCCGTCATCGGCCGCAACCACCAGCACCACGATATCCGTGACGTCGGCACCGCGGGCGCGCATCTGGGTGAAGGCCTCGTGGCCCGGCGTGTCGAGGAAGGTGATCTTCGACTTGTCCTTCAGCGTGACCTGATAGGCGCCGATATGCTGGGTGATGCCACCGGCCTCGCCGCGCACCACGTCGGTGCCACGCAGCGCGTCGAGCAGCGAGGTCTTGCCGTGGTCGACGTGACCCATGATCGTCACGACCGGCGGACGCGGACGCAAGCTTTCCGCCGCATCCTCGGTGGTGTCGAGCGCCAGGTCGATGTCGCTGTCGGAGACGCGGACGATGTTGTGGCCGAATTCGGTCACCAGCAGCTCGGCCGTATCCTGGTCGATGGTCTGCGTCATCGTGACGGGCATGCCCATCTTGAACAGCGCCTTGACCAAATCCGCGCCCTTTTCAGCCATACGGTTGGCCAGTTCCTGGACGGTGATCGCCTCCGGCACCTGCACGTCGCGGACCTGCTTGACCTGCGGCTCGCGCGGGCCGCCAAAGCCACGCTTTTCCTTCTCGCGGGCACGCTTCAGCGCGGCGAGCGAGCGGGCGCGGGCGCCGTCCTCGTTCAGCGCACGCGTGACGGTCAGCTTGCCGCCACGACGTTCGTCACCCTTGCGGTCGCGCTGCTGCGGACGGCCCGGAGGCGCGTTGCGCGGCGTCGGCTGGCCCGAGGGCATCGAACGCGGCGCGCCACCCGACGGGGCGGAGGCGGCGTTGTTGCTCGGCGCGCTGGCGGCAGGCGCAGCGGCTGCGGCGGGCGCAGGCGCGGGCTTGGGCGCGGGCTTCGGAATCTCAGGACGCTGCACCGGCGAGAAGCGGCGCGGCGCGGGCATGGCGGGATCGCGACCCAGCACGGGCGGCGTCGGCACGGCGGGCGCCGGGGCCGGAGCGGGTGCAGGCTTGGCCGCAACCGGAGCGGGTGCGGGCGCAGGCGCCGGAGTCGGGGCGGGTACCTCGACCTTCGGTTCCTCGGCCTTGGGCTCGGGCGCCGGGATCACCGGGCGCTCGACCGGGCGGAACATGCGCGGCTGCACCGAGATGGTCGGCGCGGCCGGCGCTTCCGCCGGGGCGGGCGTTTCGGCGACAGGCTCGGGGGCCGGTTCCGGGGCCGGAGTCGGCTCGGGTGTTGCGGCGGCTTCCGCCTCGGCGCGGGCGCGTTCCTCGGCGCGGGCACGCTCGTCCTCGGCGCGCTGCTGACGCTCGGCGTCCTCGCGGCGGCGCATCTCTTCCTGCATGGCGAGGCGCTGTTCCTCGGCCTCACGCAGCAGGCGGGCCTGACGCTCCAGTGCCGTCTCGTTCGACGGAACGGGACGCGGCGGGGCGACCGGAGCCGTTGCCACAGGGGCGGCCGGAGCCGGAGTCGGCGCCGGAGTAGCCGCTTCGGGCGCGCCACCCTGGGGACCCAGGACGCGACGGCGCTTCGTCTCGACGATCACGGTGTTCGAGCGGCCGTGGCTGAAGCTCTGCTTCACCTTGCCGGTCTCGACCGTGCGCTTCAGCCCCAAAGGCTGGCGCATCCCGAGTTTCGGCTTGTCGTTGTCGGTCTCGCTCACTCAAAATCCTCGTGTACGGTCACGGCCGTTCGGTCACCAGTAATGTCGGACGCCGATGCGCCTTGCGAGGCCGTTTCGCAAGGCGTTGCCACAGGGTCGGGTCCGATAAAATGCAGCCAGCGGTCGAGCGCTTCGCTCACCCGCTTTGCCGCGTTACGATCTGTCAGGCCGATGTGTACCACATTTTCGCGGCCCAACGCCATTGACAATATGGGGCGTGTGGCGGGCAGTGCCAACCCCTTGAGATCGGAACCTTCGCGGTCCGATCCGACGCGCCACGCCTGGGCGAGCTTGCGCATGCCATCCTCGCCCGCATCGGACGCATGATAGAGCGCATGCAACTGCCCCGAGCGTGCGGCCGTCGCGATCTTGTCCGATCCCGTCAGCAGCATGCCCGAACGCGACTCGAGTCCCAGCCGGTCGAGCGCGTTGCGCTCCAGCGCGGACGCGATCAGGTCGGGCAGGTCGTCCGGGATGCTGAACTCGCCCGTCTTGAACGCGCGCGCCAAGGCTCCCTTCAACTTGCCCTTGGCGATGGCCGCCTCAAGCTCCGCCCGGTTCACGCCGATCCAGCCGCCCCGGCCTGGCGCTTTCGCACGGACATCGGGCAGCACCCGCCCGTCGGGCGCGAGCGCCAGACGGATCAGATGCGGGCGCGCGTCATGCTCGCCCGACAGGATGCAGCGGCGAACCGGCCCGTCGATCGACTCGCGGGCCGCCTTCGCCGCGTTCCGGGGGCTCCGGCCCTTGGCGGCCGGAGCGGTGGTTACGCCAGCGCGCTCATTGTCCCGGTTCCGCATGCGCGTCTCCCCGGGGTTGAGGGGCAGGGGCATCACGGTCGGCAATCAACTGACCGCCCGCACCGTAATTTTCGGTGGAGACCTCCTCGATCACGATCTGGACGGCGGCCGGGTTCTTGCCCAGCCGCTCCACCAGCGAACGAGTCACGTCGGCGACGATCTCGGCCTTTTGCTGCTTGGAGGCGGTGCCCGCCAGACGGATCGAGACGAACGGCATCAGGCTTCGTCGCCCTCCGCCTGCGCGTCGTCCGCTGCGGGTTCGTCCTCATCGGTGAACCAGTGCGCGCGAGCGGCCATGATGATCTCGTTGCCCTGCTCATCGCTCAGGCCATATTCGGCCAGGATGCCGCCCTTGGGGGCGGGACGCGGGGTATCGTCACCACGACGACGCGGCTCGGCGCGCTTCTTCTCGACCAGCTCGTCGGTCGCCAGGTCGGCGAGATCGTCGAGCGTCTTGATGCCCGCCTTGCCCAGCGTGACCAGCATCGCCTCGGTCAGATAGGGCATCTCGGCCAGCGCGTCCTCGACGCCCAGGCCACGACGCTCGTCGCGGGCAGCCTGTTCGCGGCGGTCCAGCGCTTCCTGCGCACGGCTCTGCAGCTCCTGCGCCAGGTCCTCGTCGAAGCCCTCGATCGCGGCCAGCTCGTCGAGCTCGACATAGGCGACCTCTTCCAGCGCGCCGAAGCCTTCGGCGACCAGCAGCTGGGCCAGCGTCTCGTCCACGTCCAGTTCGTTCTGGAACATCTCGGAATTCGCGACGAACTCCTTCTGGCGCTTCTCGGAGGCATCGGCCTCGGTCAGGATGTCGATCGCCTTGGCGGTCAGCTGGCTGGCAAGGCGGACATTCTGGCCGCGACGGCCGATGGCGAGGCTGAGCTGATCGTCGGGAACGACGACCTCGATCCGGTCCTCTTCCTCGTCGATCACGACGCGGCTGACATTGGCGGGCTGGAGCGCGTTCACCACGAAGGTCGCGGTGTCGGGCGACCAGGGGATGATGTCGATCTTCTCGCCCTGCATCTCCTGCACGACGGCCTGAACGCGGCTGCCCTTCATGCCGACGCAGGCGCCTACGGGATCGATGCTCGAGTCGTGCGAAATCACGCCGATCTTGGCACGGCTGCCCGGATCGCGGGCGGCGGCCTTGATCTCGATGATGCCGTCATAGATTTCGGGCACTTCCTGCGCGAACAGCTTCTTCATGAAGTCCGGGTGCGCGCGGCTGAGGAAGATCTGGGGCCCGCGATTTTCGCGGCGGACGTTCAGGATCAGCGAGCGGATGCGGTCGTTCACGCGGACGACTTCGCGCGGGATCTGCTGGTCGCGACGGATCACACCCTCGGCGCGGCCCAGATCGACGACGATGTGACCGAACTCGACGCGCTTGACGACGCCGGTGATGATCTCGCCCTGGCGGTCCTTGAACTCGTCATACTGACGATCGCGCTCCGCGTCGCGAACCTTCTGGAAGATGACCTGCTTGGCGGCCTGCGCCGCGATGCGGCCGAACTCGATCGGAGGCAGCGGATCGACGATGAAGTCGCCGATCGCGGCACCCTTTTGCAGCTTCTCAGCACCTTTCAGGTCGATCTGCTTGTAATAATCGTCGACCTGCTCGACCACCTCGACGACACGCCACAGGCGCAGATCGCCCGAGTTCGGATCAAGCTTGGCGCGGATGTCGTTCTCGGCACCATAGCGGGCGCGGGCGGCGCGCTGGATCGCGTCCTCCATCGCCTCGATGACGATGCCCTTGTCGATCATCTTTTCCGAGGCGACCGCATTCGCGATCGCGATCAGTTCCGCCTTGTTGGCGGAAATGGCGGTAGCCATCAGTGCCGTCCTTCCGTGGTGGCGCCGTCCTGTTCGGGCGCGTCCTGATAATAAACCTCTTCCGCGCCCTCGACGGACAGCGGCACCGTCGCGGCGATCAGCCGGTCGGTCATGACGAGCTTGGCATCCTCGATCGCGGTGAAGGGCAGTTCGTGGCGAACCTCCTCCCCGTCGACGATGACGACCGTCTCGCCCTCTATGCCAGCCAGATCGCCCTTGAACTGCTTGCGACCGTTCAGCTTCTCAGCGAGCGTAATCCGCGCCTCATGCCCCGCCCAGTCGGCGAAATCCTTCAGCCGGGTCAGCGGCCGGTCGATACCGGGCGAGGAGACCTCCAGCCGGTACGCATGGTCGATCGGGTCGCGGCCTTCCGCTTCCAGCGCGTCCATCACGTCCGAGATGCGACGCGACAGGTCGGCGCAATCGTCGATGTTCAGCTGGCGGGTGTCGGGACGCTCGGCCATCACCTGAAGCGTCGGGTCCGACGTGCCGCCATACATCTTCACGCGCACGAGCTCGAAGCCGAGCGCCTTGGCCTCGGGTTCGATGAGTTGCGTCAGAAGGGCGATGTCCGCCATGAAAGCTCCAGATGTGCCGGTGCGCTGCCGCGGAACCCGTCCCGCAGCCTCTTTCACCCGACGATGTAAGAGAATGGCCCATTCTATAGCCGGAATGGCATGACGAAACAAGCTGCCATCTCGAAGCGTTAGCGGCCCATCGGGCCGACATGGTCCATCCGGGTCCAAATGGCCCCTCCGGGAGAGTCGATGATGAAGATGCCGTTGCTTGCCGCCCTGCCGGTGGCCCTTCTCGCCTGTTCGGGCAATGGCCCCGGCCCCGACGAGACGGGGAATACGCCCCCGGTGACGGTGACCCCCGGCACGCCCAGCCCCTCGCCCTCCGCCTCCGCCACCCCGCCCGCGACGGTCGTCGACGGACAGCCCTTCGGCCGGACCGTCATCGCCGATTTCGATGCGCCCTGGGCGATGACCTTCCTGCCCGACCGGCGGATGCTGGTGACCGAGAAGGACGGGCGGATGCTGCTCGTCACCGCCGACGGGCAGGCGCGACAGACGGTGGCGACCGTCGCGGTCGATTCGGCGGGCCAGGGCGGCCTGATGGACGTGGTCCTCGCCCCCGATTTCGCACAGAGCCGGCGCGTCTATTTCACCTATTCGGCCGCCGCCGATGGCGGCAAGCGCGTCGTGCTGGCGCGCGGGCGTTTGCAGGAGGCGAACGGCACCGCGCAGCTGACCGGTATCGAGACCCTGTGGACCGCGACCCCGGCGGTGACGGGCGACGGCCATTATTCGGGCCGAATCGCCTTTTCCCCCGATGGCCAGTATCTGTTCCTGACCGCCGGCGACCGACAGAAGTTCACGCCCGCGCAGGACCCCAAGGCGACGTTGGGCAAGGTGCTGCGTCTGACCCCGGACGGCCAGCCGGCGCCGGGCAATCCGCTGGCGGCGCAGGGGTTCGATCCGGCCGTCTGGTCCTATGGCCATCGCAACCTGCTCGGCCTCGCCTTCGACGCCAGCGGCAATCTGTGGGAACAGGAAATGGGCCCCAAGGGCGGCGACGAGGTCAATCTGATCCTGCCGGGGCGCAATTATGGCTGGCCCAACGCGTCCAACGGATCGCATTATGACGGCCGCGACATTCCCGACCACCGCGCCGGCGATGGCTATGAAGCGCCCAAGGTCTGGTGGAACCCGGTGATCTCGCCGGGCGGGCTGATGATCTATTCGGGCTCGCTATTCCCGCAATGGCGCGGCGCCGCCTTTATCGGCGGGCTGTCGAGCAAGGCGCTGATCCGCGTCGACCTGAACGGCACCAGCGCCGCCAAGGGCGACCAGTGGGACATGGGCGCGCGCATCCGCGAGGTCGAGCAAGGGCCGGACGGCGCCATCTATGTCCTGGAGGATGGCGGCGATTCGCAGGGGCGCCTGATCAAGCTGACCCCGGCCTGATCACCCGCTCGCCCGATCCGTGCCGTTATCGTTTGCGCGACGGTGACGGCACGGCTTGACCTGATACCCCCATCGTGTCGAAGAAGCGGTGGGGAGAGACAAAGATGACATCGCCGCACCCGATTCCACCGGGCCGCCGCCGCGCCGAGGGACATTCGCGCGACGCCCGGCTGTCGCGCGGGCTGTCGGGCACCAATCTGGAGCGCGCGGGCGATTATAATCTGCGCACCGTATTGCAGGTCATCCGCGTCCACCGCGAGTCGACCCGCGTCGCGATCGCCCAGCAGACCGGGCTGACCGCACCGACCATCGCCAACATCACCGGCCGGCTGACCGAGATGGGACTGATCCGCCATGCCGGGCGGCTGCATGGCGGGCGCGGCCAGCCGGCGCTCAAGATCGAGTTGTGTCCCGACGGCGCGTTCGGCATCGGCCTGACCATCGACCGCGACCACCTGTCGCTCGCCATTCTCGACCTGACCGGGCGGGTGCGGGCGCGTACGACGCGCGAGATCGCCTTTGCCGGCCCCGAGCAGGTGCTGGCCTTCGTGCAGGAAGCGCTGCCCGCCGCGCTGGTCGAGGGCGATGTCGCGCACGACCGCATATTGGGCGTCGGCGTCGCCATGCCCGACGATGTCGGCCGCTCGCTGCCCGACCAGCCCCAAGGCTATGACCAGTGGGACGCGATCGATCTGGACGCGCTGCTCGGCCCGGTCCTGCCCTGGCCGATCTACCGCGACAATGACGCCGCCGCCGCCGCGCTGGGCGAGACGCAATATGACGAGGCGTTCGACTGCCCCAGTTTCTTCTATCTGCTGATCACCGCCGGCCTGGGCGGCGGACTGGTGATCGATCGCAGCTATCATCGCGGCGCGCATGGCCGGTCGGGGGAGATCGGACTGATGCCCGACCCGACGGCCGGGCGTGCGGGCGCGGTGGTGCAGGACTGCGTATCGCTCGCCGCGCTGCGCACCCGGCTGGCGGCGGTGGGGCAGAGCCTCGCCTCGCCCGAGGCGCTGGCGACGATGGACGATCCGGCGGCGCGCGCGGTCATCGACCGGTGGGTCGCCGATTCGGTCGCGGCGCTGGTCCAGCCGCTGGTCGCGGTCACCACCCTGTTCGACCCCGATGCGATCCTGATCGGGGGGCGCCTGCCCGCCTGCCTCAACGCGCGGTTGGCGACCGCCGTCGCGCAGGCGCTGGCGGCGATCGACCTGCCCACCCGGCCCGACATCCGCCCGGCGCATATGGCGCAGGACGCCCCCGCGATCGGCGCGGCGATGCTGCCCTTCATGGACAGGCTGCTGCCGTCCGATTCGATCCTGATCCAGGCCGGGCGGGGTTAGGGGCGCCCCACTCCCCCATCCCCCCCGCTCCGTTCAGCCTGAGCGAAGTCGAAGGCCACGCCCGGACCGCGCCCAACCCCTTGGGCCAATGCATTCCCTTGACCTTCGACTTCGCTCAGGCGGAACGGGGGTCGGGGAATATAAAGAAAAGGCCCGCCTCCCTGGGGAAGGCGGGCCTGTCAGGCGTCTCACATCATGATGGCGATTATCCCGCCATATCCTCCAGCTCGCGACCACGGGTCTCGTTGACCATGGCGCGGACGAAGAAGAACGATACCGCCGCGAAGAAGGCGTAACCGAAATAGGTCACGCTCAGGCCCGGCGACACGGCAAGCGCCGGGAAGCTGACCGAGATGGCGGCGTTGGCGATCCACTGGGCGAAGCCCGAGACGGCGAGGCCCGATCCGCGAATCTGGTTCGGGAACATCTCGCCCAGCATGACCCACATCACGGGGCCCCAGCTGGCGTTGAAGAAGATAACGTACAGGTTCGCCGCGACCAGCGCGATCACGCCGTTATTGCCGGGCAGCGACACCGCGCCGTTGGCACCCGTGACGGCGGTCGAGAAGGCATAGGCCACGATCGCCAGCGTCACCGCCATGCCCGCCGAGCCGATCAGCAGCAGCGGCTTGCGGCCGATCTTGTCGACGGTCGCGATGGTGAACAGACAGGCCGCGATCGACAGCACGCCCGACAGGATGTTGGTCTGGAGCGCGTAATCCTCCGAGAAGCCGACCGCTTCCCAGAGCGTCGCACCGTAATAGAAGACGACGTTGATACCGACGAGCTGTTGGAACACCGCCAGGCCGATGCCCGCCCACAGGATCGGGCGGATCTTGCCGGTGGTCTTGTCGATCAGGTCGGACAGCTTGGGCTTGTGCTGGTCGGCGGCGAGCGAGCGGCGGATGTCGGCGACCTTGCGCGTCGCCTCGGCCTCGCCGAAAAGCTTGGTCAGGACGGTATGCGCCTCGGCATCGCGGCCCTTGGCGACCAGGAAGCGCGGGCTTTCCGGGATGATCGACAGCGCCGCGAAATAGACCGCCGCCGGGATCGCCTGCAGCCAGAACATCCAGCGCCAGGCGGGATAGCCCAGCCAGAACTCGGCGGTCGAACCACCGGCATAACGCGCCAGCGCGAAGTTGGCGACGAACGCGCCGGTCAGGCCGGTGATGATCATCACCTGCTGCACGCTGGACAAACGGCCGCGAATCGAGGCCGGGGTCACTTCGGAAATATAGACGGGCGAGATGACGCTGGCCGCGCCGACGCCCAGGCCGCCGATGATACGCGCCAGGATGAAGATGGCCGAACTATTGGCCGCCCCCGCCAGAATGGCGCTCACCAGGAACAGGCCGGCGGCGAGCATCATCACGTTGCGGCGGCCGATCGCATCGGCCAGCCGGCCGGCGCCGAACGCACCGATGGCCGAGCCGACCAGGATCGCACCGACATTGACGCCCACGCCCAGGCGACCGAGGTCGAACGCGGCCTCCAGCCCCTTCTGGGTGCCGTTGATGACGCCCGAGTCATAGCCGAACATGAAGCCGCCAATGGTCGCGACGACCACGATGGCGGCGATGAAACCATGATTGACGCGCGCGGCGTCCAATCCTCTCACATTATCGGTCACTCGGGCCCTCTCCTCGTCCGTGCATGGCGTCTTCGCCTATCCGCACGGCAATGTCCTGTCACCGGCGCGATTCACGGCCAGCCATAATGGTAACGCTATCTTAAAACATCGCGCCGTCAAGCGGATGTACACACGGTTCGTCCCGCTTCGCCGCAGAACACGAGCCGGTGGCCCCCGACCGGATCGCCTTCATTCCTCCCCTGCAAGGGGAGGGGGACCACCCGAAGGGTGGTGGAGGGGTGTTACGGGTCGTAGGTTTGCCCGCCTTTTCCGATGGGGACACCCCACCGTCAGGCCTTCGGCCTGCCACCTCCCCTTCCAGGGGAGGAATAGACGAAACCCTAGATCCCGCGCGGCCTACGCCGGGGCGCGGCATCGGACTGGCGCCGGATCAGGCTATAGTCGAGCAGGCGATGCGGCGGAGCCTCGGCGTTCTTCTGGCGGATGACGGTCGCCATCATCTCGACGGCGGCGCGCGCCATGTCGGCGATCGGCTGGTGAATCGTGGTCAGCTCGGGCCAGATCGTCGTCGACAGCGTGGTGTCGTCGAAGCCGCAGACGGTCAGGTCGCTGGGCACGTCCAGCCCGCGGCGATGCGCCACCGCCACCGTCGCCGCCGCCATGTCGTCGTTCGACGCGATGATCGCGGTGGGCGGCTCGGCCAGGTCGAGCAGCCGCTCGGCCGCGTCCAGTCCCGAGCGATAGGTATAGAGGCCGGGCGCGACCAGATCCTCGTCGAACGGCACGCCGAGAGCGTCGAGCGCGGCGCGGAAGCCTTCGTACCGCCGCGCGCTGGCGGTCAGATTGGGGTTGCCGCAGATGAAGCCGATGCGCCGATGGCCCAGCGTCATGACATGCCGGGTCATCGCCTCGGCCGCCGCGCGGTCGTCGATCTGCACCGCCATCGTCGCCTCGGGCATCTCCTCGGGCGGACGCCCGGTCGCGACCACCACGGCGGGCACCCCGGCTTCGCGCAGCAGGGTCAGCACCGCCTCCGCCTCGCACAGGGGCGGCGGCAGGATCACGCCGTCGATCCCGCCCTTGATCAGGTGGCGCGCGACCTCGACCTCATGGTCGCCGATCTCGCATTTCTCGACCACCATCTGCACGTCGAGCCGCGACGCCTGGTCTAGCGTGCCGAGCAGGAACTCGCTGAGGAACCCCTGGCTGGGGTTGCTGTAGAGCATGCCGACCCGGATCTGCGCCGCGCCCGCCAGGCTGCGCGCCGCCGGATTGGGCGCATAATTGAGCTGCGCGATCGCCGCTTCCACCTTTTCGCGGGTGACGGGGCGGACATTGGCTTCGTTGTTGATGACGCGCGAGACGGTCATCAACGACACGCCGGCGACCCGCGCGACATCGCTGATCGTGGGAGCGCTGCTGCCGCGCCGCGTGGTCCTGATGCTCATAACGTTTACGCTTCCACGTTTCGCACCCGATACGCAATGCTTTGCGCGGCTTTTATGACCGTTGCCGCATCGATACGCGCTTGATTCGCACCGTCCTTGGGGCTAGGCGCCGCGCCAGCATCAAGAGTCGGGCCAATACCCGGCACCAACCTGCCCCCCGGCAAGGTGGTGCCTCTCCGGATATGGGGAGGGATGTGGCCGAACCGGCAACAACGGGACGATCCGCCACATTCCTCATCTCCGACTCGCGACACGGACGGAAGGATTTGTGATGGACGCGGTTATTCCCCAGCAATTCGCCAGCGACAATTACGCCGGAATCTGTCCCGAGGCGTGGGCGGCGATGGCCGAGGCGAATCGCGGTTATGTCCCGGCTTACGGCGAGGACCCGTTCACGGACCGTGCCGCCGACGCGTTCCGCACGCTGTTCCAGACCAAGTGCGAGGTCTTCTTCGCCTTCAACGGCACGGCGGCCAACTCGCTGGCGCTGGCGGCGCTTTGCCAGAGCTATCACAGCGTCATCTGTTCGGCCTCCGCACATGTCGAGACGGATGAGTGCGGCGCGCCCGAATTCTTCTCCAACGGATCGAAGCTGCTCGTCGCGCAGACCGAGGACGGCAAGCTGACCCCCGAGGCGGTGCGCGCGCTCGCCACCGGTCGCTCGGACATCCACTTCCCCAAACCCCGCGCGGTGACGATCACCCAGCCGACCGAGACGGGCCAGGTCTATACGCTGGCCGAAATCCACGCGCTGTCGGCGACCTGCCGCGAACTGGGCCTGCGGCTGCACATGGACGGCGCGCGCTTCGCCAATGCCTGTGCCGCGCTGGGCTGCTCGCCCGCCGACATGACATGGCGCGCGGGCGTCGACGTATTGTGCTTCGGCGGCACCAAGAACGGCATGGCGGTCGGCGAGGCGATCCTGTTCTTCGACCCTGCGCTGGCGGAGGATTTCGATTATCGCTGCAAACAGGCGGGACAGCTGGCGTCCAAGATGCGCTATCTGGCCGCGCCCTGGATCGGCATGCTCGACAGCGGCGCGTGGCTGCGCAACGCCGCGCACGCCAATGCCTGTGCGCAAAGGCTGGCGGCGCGGGTCGCGGGGCTGCCCGGCATCGCGCCGATGTTCCCGGTCGAGGCGAATGCCGTGTTCCTGAGCGCGCCGCCGGCGGTGCTGGAGGGGCTGCGCGCTAGGGGCTGGCGCTTCTATACCTTCATCGGCGGCGGCGCGCGGTTCATGTTCGCCTGGGACGCCGATCCGGCGCGGGTGGACGAGCTGGGCGACGACATCGCGGCCGTGGCGGTGGAGGCGTTGCAGGCAGCGTGACGGATCGGGGCCGCCCCCGTCCAACCGCTTGATAAGTCTGCATTCCTGTCGCATCCTCGCTCCACAAGAGGGAGGACGACAGGATGAATCGAATCTGGACAGCGATCGCCGCCACGGCGATGCTGATGACGGCCGCACCGGCCATGGCCCAGTCGGCCGAACCAGCGCCGGCACCCGCGCCGAAACTAAAGAAGACCTGTCGCTCGCTGACGCCGACCGGGTCCTTCATGCCGACCCGCGTCTGTAATACCGAGGCCCAGTGGCGCGAGTTCGACGGGGTCAATCAGCAGGGCGTGGGCGAGTTTCGCCGCGCGCTCAACATGACCAGCACCAACGAGCGCAACCGGCGGAATTGAACGGCCAAGGGCGGCGATCCCGCCCTGGCCTCAGCGGGAGCTCCAGTTCAGATGCTTCATCGGCTTGTCGGTATGCACGCTGCGCCACGACCCGCCATCGAAATATTGGCATGAGCCCCATTCGTTGATCGACCATGCCCGCGTCTTGACCCCGTGGTCTCGGCCATATTGCCGGCATCGGTCGCCATCCGCGTTGCCCATGACGGTTACGAACGTCAAACCGGCGACGATCAAGGCCGATACGGCCAGCTTCCATGGCTTGAAGGTCGTCGCTGACGGTTCCAGACGCTGGCTTTCCATCGCGTCAGGATGCGCGGGCAGGCGACCAGTGGCAAGCCGCTGGCGGGATCACGTCGTGACCTCGATCTCCACCCGGCGGTTGCGGGCGCGGCCGGCGCGGTCGTCGCTGCCATCGGGTTTGGCGTTGGGGGCGATGGGGCGGGTCTCGCCGAGCGCGATCACCTGCATATGATCCCGCGCGATACCTTTATCCGCCAGATAGTCGCGCACCGCCTCGGCCCGCTGGCGCGACATGCGGCGATTGCCCGCATCGTCGCCATCGCAGTCCGAATGACCGCGTAAGATCAGGCGACGGCTCCGCACCGCCGGCTCGGCCGCCAGCCGGTCGAGCACCGCCCTCGCTTCCCGGTTCAGCGAAGCCCCGCCCTCGGGAAAGCCGATCACCATCGCGTCCGATCGCGTCTCGGTGGTGCTGGGTGCCTTGGCGCTCGGCGACGGCTCGGGCACGGGCAGCTCGAGCGAGGTACCGCTGGAGCCCGCCCGGCGCGCCACCGCGCCGCCATCGCCGCACCCCGCCAACAGTCCGGCAAGCCCGGCCATCATCCCCCAGGCCCCCAGTCGCAATCGCATGTCCCTACCCCATTGTCCGGCCCGATCCGGCCGGCCCGCCCCGGGCGCGGACCATAGGTAGCGCGAGGGCCTGGCGCAAACCGGCTTTGCACGCGCCGCCGGTCCGAAATGGGCCGGCGCGGGTCAGGCGGTTTCCGTCTCGGGCAGCGCGACGCCGCGCTCTTCGCTCAGGATGCGCCAGCCCGCCAGGAAGAGCGCCGCGACCACCGGGCCGACGACGATGCCGCTCAGCCCCAGCAACTCGATCCCGCCCAGCGTGGTCAGCAGCACGATCCAGTCCGGCAGGCCGGTGTCGCGCCCGACCAGGATAGGCCGCAGGATATTGTCGGCCAGGCCGATGACCAGCACGCCCGAGGCGATGACCACCGCCCCCTGCCAGATCGCACCGGTGGCAAGCAGATAGATGGCGACCGGCCCCCAGATGATCGCCGGCCCGATCGCCGGCAGCAGCGCCGCGATCGCCATCAGCACGCCCCAAAGCAAGGCGGCGGGCACGCCGACGATCCAGAAGGTGATCGCCCCCAGCGCACCCTGCACCAGCCCGACGATCACCGACCCCTTGATGGTGGCACGCACCACCGCGACGAAGGTCTCGGTCAACCGCGCGGCCACCCCCTGCTCCAGCGGCAGCGCGCGGACGAAGGCGGGGCCCAAACGCTCACCGTCGCGGATCAGGAAGAAGGCGACATAGAGGCCGACGCCGAAGGCCAGCGCGAACGCGAAGGCGTTGCGACCGATCGACAGCGCCTGGGACGCGATCTGGCTGACGCTGCTGCTCAGCGTGCGCGAGATGCGCTGTTGCAGCCCCTCCAGGCTGCCGACGCCCGAATTGTCCATCGCCTGGCGGAGGCGCGTGGGAAGCGCGTCGCGCACCTGCTGGAAATATTGCGCGAAGTCGATCTGGCCGCTGCGCATCTTCAGATAGACGCCACTGGCCTGGTCGACGACCATGCTACCGATCAGCAGCGTTGGGACGACGACCGCGAAGGTGATGATCAACATGGTCAGCCCGGCGGCCAGATTGCGCCGCCCGCCGGTCTTGGTCAGCAGCCATTGAAACAGCGACCGAAACAGGATCGCCGCCAGCGCCGCCCAGAGCAGCGCGATCAGGAAGCTGGAGATCACCGCCGTCAGGCCGATGGTGATCAGCGCGAGGAACAGGATGAACCCCCCGCGTTCGATCTTCTGCCGATCGATGGTCATGCTGCCGTCCCCTTTCCGCATCGCGCCCCAACCGTCACGGCGGCGGAACGGTTCCGTGATCTGGTTCAGGGGATGGCGGCGATGGCAGGAATGCGCAAACCCCCGCCCCCCGTTCAGCCTGAGCGAAGTCGAAGGCAAAGGGAATCCCGTCGCCCCGCGCGCGTGGACAGGAAGTCGTGTGGCCTTCGACGTCGCTCAGGCTGAACGGAGGTTTTAGTCACTCCTCCCCTGCAAGGGGAGGTGGCAGCCCGGAGGGCTGACGGAGGGGTGTCACGGCCAGCGGGGACACCCCTCCACCATCCTTCGGATGGTCCCCCTCCCCTTGCAGGGGAGGAAAAGTACAGCCCTACTCCGCCGCCACCGCCGCGACGCTGTCGTCGAGCGGATGCGCCAGACGGGTCAGCATTTCCTTCGGGCAGACCTGCCAGAAATGCCCGGCCACCCGGTCCCAATCCTCCAGCAGGCCCTTCGACCACTTGCTGTCGGTGCGTGCGGCATGTTCCTCGATCAGGCCGCGCAGCACGCCTTCCCAATGCGCCGAAGCCAAGCGCTGCCACACGATGTTTTCAGGGTTCGCACGGCGGGTAAAGCGCTCTTCGGGGTCGTAGATGAAGGCCATGCCGCCGGTCATACCCGCGCCGAAGTTCGCGCCGACCTCACCCAGCACGACGGCGGTGCCGCCGGTCATATACTCGCAGCCATTGGCGCCGCAGCCCTCGACCACCACGGTCGCGCCCGAATTGCGCACCGCGAAACGCTCGCCTGCCTGGCCCGCCGCAAACAGCTTGCCGCTCGTTGCACCATAGAGGACGGTGTTGCCGATGATCGTGTTCTTCTGGCTGGCCAGCGGCGAGCTGACCGCAGGCCGCACAATGATCGTGCCGCCCGACAGCCCCTTGCCGACATAGTCGTTGGCATCGCCGAACACTTCCAGCGTGATGCCCTTGCACAGGAACGCGCCCAGCGACTGGCCCGCGCTGCCCCGCAGCCGGACGGTGACATGCCCGTCGGCCAGCTTGCTCATCCCGAACTTGCGGGTGATCTCGGACGACAGCCGCGTGCCGACCGCACGGTGGGTGTTGCGCACCGAATAGGTCAGCTGCATCTTCTCGCCGCGCGAGAAGACGGCGGCGGCATCCTTGATGATCTGCGCATCCAGGCTGTCGGGCACTTCGTTGCGGAAGGTCGACAGGCTGAACCGCCGCTCGGCATCGGTCGCATCGACCTTGGCCAGCACCGGATTGAGGTCGAGATCGTCGAGATGCTCGGCCCCACGGCTGACCTGGCGCAGCAGCTCGGTCCGCCCGATCACCTCGTCCAGCGAGCGCACGCCCAGGCGCGCCAGGATGTCGCGGACTTCCTCGGCGATGAAGGTCATCAGGTTGATGACCTTTTCCGGCGTGCCGGTGAACTTGGCGCGAAGCCGCTCATCCTGCACGCAGACACCGACCGGGCAGGTGTTCGAATGGCACTGGCGCACCATGATGCAGCCCATCGCCACGAGGCTCAGCGTGCCGATGCCGAACTCCTCCGCCCCCAGGATCGCCGCGATCACGATGTCGCGCCCGGTCTTCAGGCCACCATCGGCGCGCAGGCGAATGCGACCGCGCAGACCGTTGAGGGTCAGCGTCTGGTTGACCTCCGACAGGCCCATTTCCCACGGCGTTCCGGCGTATTTGATCGAGGTCTGGGGCGAGGCACCCGTGCCGCCGACATGGCCCGACACCAGGATGACGTCGGCATGCGCTTTCGCCACGCCCGCCGCGACGGTGCCGATGCCAGCGGACGACACCAGCTTCACGCAGACGCGCGCGCGGGGGTTGATCTGCTTGCAGTCATAGATGAGCTGCGCGAGATCTTCGATCGAGTAGATGTCGTGGTGCGGCGGCGGCGAGATCAGCGTCACGCCCGGCGTCGCGTGACGCAGCTTGGCGATGAACTCGGTCACCTTGAAGCCGGGCAGCTGCCCGCCCTCGCCGGGCTTGGCACCCTGCGCGACCTTGATCTCGATCTCGTCGCAGGCGTTCAGATATTCCGCCGTCACGCCGAAGCGGCCGCTCGCGATCTGCTTGATCGTCGAGTTGGCGTTGTCGCCATTGTCATAGGGCTGATAGCGCAGCTTGTCCTCGCCGCCCTCACCCGACACGGCCTTCGCGCCGATCCGGTTCATCGCGATCGCCAGCGTCTCATGCGCTTCCGGCGACAGCGCGCCCAGCGACATGCCCGGCGTCACGAACCGCTTGCGGATCTCGGTGATCGCCTCGACCTGATCGACCGGCACACCCTCGTTCGGGAAGTTGAACTGGAGGAGGTCGCGCAAATAGACCGGCGGCAGATCGCCGACCCCGCGCGCGAATTGCAGGTACGTCGAGTAGCTGTCGGTCGCGACCGCCGTCTGCAACAGGTGCATGAGCTGCGCCGAATAGGCATGGGTCTCACCGCCGTCGCGCTGACGATAGAAGCCGCCGATCGGCAGCGTCGCGACATGCTGGTCCCAGGCCGCTTCGTGGCGGACCATCGCCGAGTAATGGAGCGAGTTATACCCCTCGCCCGAGATCTTGGCGGGCATGCCGGGGAATAGGTCGTTGACCAGCGCGCGGGACAGACCCACCGCCTCGAAATTATAACCGCCACGATAGCTGGAGATCACCGCGATCCCCATCTTGGCCATGATCTTGAGCAGGCCGTCCTCGATCGCGGTGCGATGGTTGGTCAGGCATTGTTCGATGGTCAGATCGCCGAACAGGCCACGCCCATGCCGGTCGACGATCGCGGCCTCGGCCAGATAGGCGTTCACCGTGGTCGCTCCGACGCCGATCAGCACCGCATAATAATGCGTGTCGAGGCATTCGGCCGAGCGGACGTTGATCGACGCATAGCTGCGCAGGCCCCGGCGGACGAGATGCGTGTGCACCGCCGCCGCCGCCAGCACGCCCGCAATGGCGACCCGGCCTTCGGAGACATGCTCGTCGGTCAGGAACAGCTCGGACCGGCCCTCGCGCACCGCCTGTTCGGCCTGGTTGCGGATGCGCTGGATCGCGGCGCGCAGACGGTCGGGGCCGCCATCGGCCTCGAAGGTGCAGTCGATTTCCGCCGCCGAACGACCGAAATGCGCCCTCAACCGGTGCCAGTCGGCGCCGGTCAGGACCGGGGACGGCAGGACCAGCACGCGCTCCCGCCGATCCTCGGTGTCGAGGATGTTGGCGAGATTGCCGAACCGGGTCTTGAGCGACATCACATAGCGTTCGCGCAAAGAATCGATCGGCGGGTTGGTGACCTGGCTGAAATTCTGGCGGAAGAACTGGCTGATCAGGCGCGGCTTGTCGGAGATGACCGCAAGCGGCGTGTCGTCACCCATCGAGCCGATGGCTTCCTTGCCCCCCTCGGCCATGGGCGACAGGATCAGTTCCATATCCTCCATGGTCTGGCCGGCGGCGACCTGACGGCGCAGCATTTCGGCGCGCGGCATCCGCACCAGCGCTTCCTCTTCGGACGGCTGGGGCAGCTGGTCCATGGTCAGGAACTCGCCGATCATCGCGGCATAGTCCTGCTCGCCCGAGATCTGGTCCTTGATCGCGCGGTCGTCGTAGAGCTTGCCCTCGGCCAGATCGACGGCGATCATCTGCCCCGGCCCCAGGCGCCCCTTGGCAGTGATGGTGGCTTCGGGCACCACGACCATACCGCTTTCCGACCCGACGATCAGCAGGCCGTCGGCGGTCAGCGTGTAGCGAAGCGGGCGCAGCGCGTTGCGGTCCATGCCCGCCACCGCCCAGCGGCCATCGGTCATCGCCAGCGCGGCGGGGCCGTCCCACGGCTCCATGACGGAGGCGAGATACTGGTACATGTCGGCATGCGCCTTGGGCGCGTCGAGATCCTTCTGCCACGCCTCGGGCACCAGCATCAGCTTGGCGGTCGGTGCGTCGCGCCCAGAGCGGCAGATCGCCTCGAACACCGCGTCGAGTGCGGCGGTATCGGACGCACCCGCCGGGATCACCGGCTTGATGTCCTCCGAATTGTCGCCGAACGCGATACTGGCCATGCGGATCTCGTGGCTGAGCATCCAGTTCTTGTTGCCACGGATCGTGTTGATCTCGCCATTATGCGCCAGGCAGCGGAAGGGCTGCGCCAGCCACCATTGCGGGAAGGTGTTGGTAGAGTACCGCTGGTGGAAGATTGCCACGCGGCTCTCGAACCGGTGATCCTGCAGGTCGGGGTAGAAGACCGACAGGCTCTCGGCGAGGAACAGCCCCTTGTAGATGATCGAGCGGCAGGACAGCGAACAGATATAGAAGCCGCTGATCTGCGCCGCGATCACCCGCTTTTCGATGCGACGGCGGATCAGGTACAGGTTCTTCTCGAACTCGGCGGCGTCGACCTCGTCGGGCATCGGCCCGGCGATCATGATCTGCTCGATCTCGGGACGCGTCGCCTGCGCCTTCAACCCGATGACCGACACGTCGACCGGCACCTGGCGCCAGCCATAGATGGTATAGCCCGCCTCGATGATGACGCTCTCGACGATGGTGCGGCAGGTTTCCTGCGCGCCCAGATCGGTGCGCGGCATGAAGATCATGCCGACCGCCAGCCGGTTCGGCAGCACCTTGTGCCCCGAAGCGGCGATCGCATCGTCGAAGAAGCGGTGCGGCAGGTCGACGTGCAGGCCCGCACCGTCGCCGGTCTTGCCGTCCGCGTCCACCGCGCCACGATGCCACACCGCCTTCAGCGCGTCGATCGCCGACTGGACGACCCGGCGCGAGGGCTGGCCATCGGTGGCCGCGACCATGCCGACGCCGCACGCATCGCCCTCGAACTCGGGGCGGTACATGCCATGCTCGGCGAGATATTGGCGCTGGTCGGTCATCACTTCTTATCCTGCTGGGTCGCTTCGATGTCCTTGACCATCGCGGCGATGTCGTCCTGCATGTGGGTCATCGCCTGGCTCATCAATTTGCGCTGCCAAGCGGCGATGTCGGGGTCGGCCATGATCGAGAACGAGTTGGCTACATAGGCCTGGCCGGTCGGGGTCGCGAAAAACCGCTTCAGATCGTCCAGCTGGGCGACATCGAAGCGACGGGCATAGGCGCGCGACATCGCATCGACCATGCCAGGCAGCGATTCACGCAACATGGTTCCGGTCCGTGCGTCCTGTTTGGCCAGGAACTGATCGAATGCGGCCTTGGCCTTCGGATCGCCCAGCATCTTTTGCATGCCCTCGGACTGCAAGATGCCTTGCCGCATATTGGCCTGCATCGGGGTCAGCATCGACTGGATCATGGCTTCGCGCGTCGCGGGCGGCATGATCTGGTCGAGCAATTGCCGGGCGGAGGCGAGGCGCGCCGCATCAGGTTCGGCGACGGCAGCTGCGGGCGTGGCCACCGGGGCGGCCTGTGCAAAGGCCACGCCCGGAGTGAGGATCGCGACCGACGCGATCAGGGAAGCGTTCCGTCTCACGCCGCTTGCCTTTCACGCACACCGGTCTTCGCCCGCGCCTTGAGCCACTGGTGCATCGCCTTGGCGACGTCGCGCCCGTCACGGATCGCCCACACGACCAGCGAGGCGCCGCGCACGATGTCACCGGCGGCGAACACGCCGTCCAAGCTGGTCATCAGCGTGCGGCCATCGACCAGCACCGTGCCCCAGCGGCTGACGCCCAGTTCGGCGGTGCCGAACAGGCTGGGCAGGTCTTCCGCGTCGAAGCCCAGAGCCTTGATGACCATGTCGGCCTCCAGCAGATGGTCGGCACCCGGCTCGGCCTCCGGCGCGCGGCGGCCCGAAGCGTCGGGCGCCCCCAGGCGCATCTTGGCGGCGCGCACGCCGGTCACCGTCTCGCCGCCCTCGAAACCGAGCGGCGCGGAGAGCCAGACGAACTCGGCGCCTTCTTCTTCCGCATTGGCCACTTCGCGCTGCGAGCCGGGCATGTTGGCGCGGTCGCGGCGATAGAGGCACTTCACCGACTTGGCGCCCTGACGGATCGCGGTGCGGACGCAGTCCATCGCGGTGTCGCCACCACCGATCACGACGACATTCTTGCCCTCGGCATTCATCGAGCCATTCTCGAACGCCTCGACGGTATCGCCGAAGCTCTTGCGGTTGGAGGCCGTCAGATAGTCGAGCGCGGCGATCACGCCGTTCGCGCCCGAACCGTCCACATCGACATTGCGGGCCTTATACACGCCGGTCGCAATCAGCACCGCGTCATGGCGGCGGCGCAGTTCCTCCAGCGTCGCGTCCTGGCCGACCGCAAAGCCCTCATGGAAGACGATGCCGCCCGCCTTCAGCCGCTCGACCCGGCGCATGACGACGGGCTTTTCCAGCTTGAAACCGGGGATACCATAGGTCAGCAGGCCGCCAGCCCGGTCGTGCCGGTCATAGACATGCACCTCGTAACCCGAGACGCGCAGATATTCCGCCGCCGTCAGGCCCGCAGGCCCCGCGCCGATCACCGCGACCGACTGACCGCGCGGCGGTCCGGGGACCAGCGGCTCGACCCAGCCTTCTTCCCAAGCGGTGTCGGTGATGAACTTCTCGACCGATCCGATCGTGACCGCGCCGTGGCCCGAAAATTCGATGACGCAATTGCCTTCGCACAGCCGGTCCTGCGGGCAGATACGGCCGCAAATCTCGGGCATGGTCGAGGTGGCGTTGGACAGCTCATAGGCTTCGCGCAGGCGCCCCTCGGCGGTCAGGCGCAGCCAGTCGGGGATATGGTTGTGCAGCGGGCAATGGACCGAGCAATAGGGCACGCCGCATTGCGAGCAGCGCCCGGCCTGATCCTCTGCCGCCGGGGGCGCATAGCGCTCGGCGATCTCGCGGAAATCCTCCGCGCGGGTCTCTGCGGCCCGCTTGGCCGGATAGGCCTGATCGCGGCCTACAAACTTCAGCATAGAATCGTTCGCCATATGCGCCTCCGAAGAGCCGGATATTGCGCGAACGATCCTATGTCACGCCAAAAGCGACATATAGGAAAGCCAAGCTGTCCTATTTAATCGCCATATCGTCGATCAGCCCTATCTATTGCGAAAGACCCGCAATAAAATAGGTCCGATATGGCATCAATGCATCGTCAGCAGGGCGAGTGCGAGCGAACCGGCGACGATTCGATACCAGGCAAAGGGGCCAAAGCCGTGCTTGCCGACGATGCCAACGAACCAGCGCACGACCAGCAGCGCGACGATGAACGACACGACGAAGCCGATCCCGATCTCCAGCGGACCGACGCTGTTGCCGGCGCGCATCGCGTCCAGATGTCCCGCCGTCTCGACCACACTGGCGCCCAGCATGGTGGGGATGGCGAGGAAGAAGCTGAATTCGGCGGCCGTACGCCGCTCGACGCCCAGGGTCAGCGCGCCCAGGATCGTCGCGCCCGAGCGGCTGACGCCGGGGATCATCGCCAGACACTGGAGGAAGCCGACGCCCAGCGCGGTCCTGGCCGGCACGGCGGCGATGCCGCGCGTGGTGCCGGGCTTCACCAGCCGCTCGATGACCAGGATCGCGATGCCGCCGACGATCAGCGCGACGGCGACGACCTTGGGCTGGAGCAGCAGCGCCTCGATATGCTTCTTGGCCAGCACGCCGATGACGGCGGCGGGAATGAAGGCGATCAGCAGGTTGCGCACGAAGCGGATCGAACCGGGATCGCGCTTGGCGAGGCCGACCATGACGGTCCAGAAGGTCCGCCAATAGAGGACGACGACCGCCAGGATCGCGCCCAGCTGGATGACGATGTTGAACATCTGCCACCGCGCATCGTCATAGCCGAGCAGCGCGCCCGCCAGGATCAGGTGCCCGGTGGAGGACACCGGCAGGAATTCGGTGACACCCTCGACAATGCCCAGGATGATGGCGGCCAGCAGATCGTTCACATGCGTCCCCAAGAAAAAGCCCCGCCGCCATAAGGCGACGGGGCGTCGAGCGAAACGACAAAGACGTGCTCGCCCGGGACGGCTCAGGCCGTCAGCGTCTCGGTCCGTCGTCCGAAACGGCCCGCCTTGCGGAACCGCACCAGATAATCGGGGGCGATCGCGGCCAGCGGCTCGGCCGTCACGCCCAGCTCGGCCAGACCCGGCGCGCCGTCGGCAACGACATTGTCCTGTTGCAGCATCAGCCACTGGTCCCGGGTGATCGGCGAGCCGGGCACCCGCGCCAGCAGCGCGCCGACGGCGTCGGGCAGCTCGAGGAAATGGGGCGCGCGGCCCAGCGTCTTGGCGATCCAGCGGACCAGCTCGCCCATGGAAATGACATCGGGGCCGCCCAGCTCATAGGTGCGGCCGCCATGCGCCTCGGGATCGAGCAACGCGGCGGCGATCGCCTCGCCGACATCGCCGGCGAACACCGGCTGGAACTTCACGCCCGCGCGCAGGATCGGCACGACCGGCGCCGACACCATGCCCGCGAAGCGGTTCACGAACTGATCCTCGCGCCCGAATACGATCGAGGGGCGCAGGATGGTGGCGTTCGGGAAGGCCTGGCGCACCGCCGCCTCGCCCTCGCCCTTGGAACGCGCATAGGCCGCCTGGCCGTTGGCATCGGCGCCGATCGCCGAGACATGCGCCAGCGCCGCCACGCCCGCCGCACGAGCCGCCTCGGCGACGGTGCGCGCGCCTTCGACATGGACGGCCTGCATCTTGCCGCCCATCACGCCGACCAGATTGACGACCGCATCCGCCCCCTCGACCGCGCGGGCGACCGTGTCGGGGCGGGTGATGTCGGCGGCGACGAACTGCGTCTGGCCCAACCCGCCCTGCGTGCGCAGGAAATAGGCCTGGCGCGGATCGCGCTGCGCCACCCGCACCCGCGTTCCGTCGCGCATCAACTCGCGTGCGACATAGCGGCCCAGAAAGCCCCCGCCGCCGATCAGCGTCACCAGCTTGTTCGTCATGACCGTCCCTATTTCCCGAAAAAAATCGTGCTGCGCCCCTTTGCCTCGCAAAAAAGCCGTTGACAAGGATTCGAACCCTCCCCTAAAGGCGCGGGCCTACCCCGTGCCCAGATGGCGGAATTGGTAGACGCACCAGCTTCAGGTGCTGGCGATCGCAAGGTCGTGGAGGTTCGAGTCCTCTTCTGGGCACCATCGCTTCATACAGCGTTGAAATCTCTTGGGGATCGTCGGAAAGACGGTCCCCAGAGAGTGTTTGTTACGACAAACTGCTACGGGAACGTGGCCAATCGTCAGGCCGAAAATCCCGGAAAACCGTCCGTTCTGACAGCCCCGGCTGCTACGGTAAGCTGCTACGGGATTTGCCCAAAGGCGTGGCTCGACGCGGGCGCAAACTCTACTATCGCCACACCATTCCGGTTGACGCTCAGCGGCTTCTGAATCGGCTCGAAATTTGGCGTTCATTGCGGACGGACAGCCTCACCATCGCTGTGCGGCGATTGCCCAGCGTGATAGCGCGAATTGAGATGGAAATTGAGCATGCTCGCGCGATGGCGGGCTTGCCGGTCGATGCGCTGCTCATCCAATCGTTGAAGGGCGACCATGTCGAGCATGCGATTGAGATCGCTCAGCCGCTCAATACAAATGCTCAGCCCGACAAACCGCTCACGCTTGGCGAGGCGTATCGCAGCTACATCGACGATCCGACCCGCGCTTGGACCGCCAATACGCGAGAGGCGTATGAGACGAGTCGCAGGCTCGCCATCGCGGTGATCGGTGGGGCAGTTCCTGTCTCGTCGATCTCGCGTGTCAATCGGCGTCCAAAAAGGACCCCCTATCGGCGTCCAAAAGGGACCCCCTTCGTCGAGCAGCGTGACGGGTATGACGGGTGCACCGTTCGCGCTGGTTGCGGCGTAGGGCGGGCGTAGCCCGACCGGAGGCGCAACCAGCGCGAAGCGTTCTCTGCCGGTGGTCCTGGGCGTCAGCTTCGATGTTTGAAGCGCCAGCTGTCGTTGCCGGTTTCGACGATGTCGCAATGGTGGGTAATACGGTCGAGCAGTGCGGTGGTCATCTTGGGGTCGCCAAAGACGGTCGGCCACTCGCCAAAGGCGAGGTTCGTGGTGACGATGACGGAGGTCTGCTCGTAGAGCTTGCTGACGAGGTGGAAGAGCATTTGACCGCCCGAGCGTGCAAACGGCAGGTAGCCAAGCTCGTCGAGCACCACGAGGTCGAGGCGCGAGAGCTGGGCCGCCAGCGTGCCGGCCTTGCCAAGGCGCGTTTCCTCCTCGAGCCGGTTCACCAGGTCCACTGTGTTGAAGTAGCGTCCGCGGGCGCCGGCTCGTACCACATTGGCAGTGATGGCGGTGGCGAGATGCGTCTTGCCGGTACCCGTTCCACCGACCAGCACGACGTTGCGTCGGCCCGGAAGAAACGAGCCGCTGTACAGCGAGCGCACCAGTCCCTCGTTGATGGGAGTGTCGCTGAAGACGAAGGCGTCGAGGTCCTTCACCGCGGGCAACCTGGCGGCCGACATCCGGTAACGGACCGAGGCTGCATGGCGGTGCGTCGCCTCGGCACGCAGCAGGTCGGTCAGGACCTCCATGGTCGTGCGCTTGCGCTGGAGACCGGTAGTGACCGCCTCGTCGAAAGCGCCAGCCATGCCCTTCAGCCCCAACTCGGTCATGGCCGTCATCATCTCATGCCGCTGCATGGAGGCCTCGCAGGCTGTCATAGCGGTTGCAGTCGGCGCGGGGCGGATGGCGCAGCGCCAGGTCTTCTGGCGTGACAATAGTCAGCGGTCGCGGCGGTTCGCGCCGGCGGGCCAGGATGTTGACGATGACGTCGTCGCTGGCGACGCCGGCCAGCAA